>NZ_JBEXPD010000043.1:0-1018 GCF_040611875.1 Streptomyces sp. NPDC006516 | reverse complement strand
GGATGCGGGTGGGGCGGTGATGGTGCCGTTGCCGTTGGATCTGGTGGCGTTGCGGTCGCAGCCGGCCACTGTTCCGTACCTCCTCCGCCACATGGTGCCCGCCGTGCGCAAGGTGGTGCGCTCCGGCACCTCCTCGGGCGTCTTGACGGCCCGGCTGTCCGGTCTCGGTCCGGAGGAGCGGGAGCGGTTGCTCCTGGAGGTGGTGCGGGAGCAGGTCGCCGGCGTACTGGGCCATGCCACGGCCAACGCCATCGAGGCCGACCGCGCCTTCAAGGAGCTGGGCTTCGACTCCCTCACGTCGGTCGAGCTCCGCAATCGCCTCAACGTCGCAACGGGCCTGCGGCTTCCTGCGACGCTGGTGTTCGACTACCCGAGTGCGCGAGCTGTGTCCGCCTACCTCGACGGCGAGTTGTCCGAGAGCGGGGCGGAGTCGGCAGGCGGCGTGGTCGTACGTCAGGCGATCGCGGACGACGATCCGATCGTGATCGTGGGAATGGCCTGCCGCTACCCCGGCGGTGCGGAGTCGCCCGAAGGTCTGTGGGACGTCGTGGCCGAGGGCCGCGACGCGGTCTCGTCCTTCCCGGAGGACCGTGGCTGGGACACCGGACGGCTGTACGATCCCGAGCCGGGTACGCCGGGGAAGTCGTACACGCGCATGGGTGGATTCCTGCACGACGCGGCCCGGTTCGACGCCGACTTCTTCGGGATCAGTCCTCGGGAGGCGTACGAGATGGATCCCCAGCAGCGGCTGCTGCTGGAGGTGTCGTGGGAGGCCATCGAGCGGGCGGGCATCGTTCCGTCGACGCTGGCGGGTTCACGGACGAGCGTGTACGCGGGTGTGATGTACCACGACTACGCGGCAGGCGCCAACGAAGGCAGCCTGGTCTCCGGCCGCATCGCCTACACGCTGGGTCTTGAGGGGTCGGCGGTGACGGTGGACACGGCGTGTTCGTCGTCGTTGGTGGCGTTGCATTCGGCGGTGCAGTCTCTGCGGTCGGGGGATTGTGATCTGGCGTTG
>NZ_JBEXPD010000042.1:0-1159 GCF_040611875.1 Streptomyces sp. NPDC006516 | reverse complement strand
CGTCCGGTGGGTGTGCATGACGATTTCTTCGCCTTGGGTGGGGATTCGATTTTGAGTCTTCAGGTGGTTTTCCGGGCGAAGCAGTGTGGGTTGTTTTTCTCGGTGAAGCAGTTGTTCGAGGTTCCGACGGTTGCTGGTCTTGCGGGTGTGGTGGAGCGGCGTGATGTGTCGGGGGTGGTTGCGGAGCAGGGTGTGGTGGTGGGGCCGGTGGAGTTGTCGCCGGTTCAGCGTTGGTTCTTCGGTCAGGGTTTTTCGGTTGTGGGTCATGTGAATCAGTCGGTGTTGGTGGAGGTGGATGCTGGGTTGTCGGTGGGTGTGTGGGAGCGGGTGGTGCGGTGTCTGCTGGTTCAGCATGACGGTTTGCGGGCGCGGTTCGTGTGTGAGGGGGGTGTGTGGCGGGCTGAGTTGGGTGGGGTGCCTGATGTGGTGCCGTGTGAGGTGGTTGATGTTTCGTCGTGTGGGGTGGGTGGGCGTGAGGCTTTTGTGGTGGAGGTGGCGGGTCGGGTTCAGGGTGGTTTGAGTCTGGGTGGGGGTGATGTGTTTCGGGTGGTGGTGTTCACGGGTTGGGGTGGTGGGTTGCCGGATCGTGTGTTGTTGGTGGCGCATCATCTGGTGGTTGATGTGGTGTCGTGGCGGATTGTTCTGGAGGATTTGCGGGCGTTGGTGGGCCGGGTGGGGTCGGGGTTGGATCCGGTGTTGCCTGCGAAGTCGAGTGCGTGGCGGGACTGGACGGCGCGGTTGGGTGTGGAGGCGCGTGGTGGTGTGACGTCGGGGGAGGTGGGTTACTGGCTCGGGCAGGTGGAGCCGGTGGGTGGTGTGCCGTTGGATCGTGTGGGTGCTGGCACCGTGGGCGGTAACACCGTGGGTGGGAGCCGGGTGTGTGGTGTGGTGCTGGGGGTGGAGGAGACGCGGGCGTTGTTGCGTGATGTGCCGGCGGTGTTCGACACGCGGGTGAATGATGTGTTGTTGGCTGGTGTGGCGGCTGCGGTGGGTGCGTGGTCGGGTGTGGATCGGGTGCGGGTGGATGTCGAGGGTCATGGTCGTGAGGAGTTGTTCGACGATCTTGATGTGTCGCGGACGGTGGGGTGGTTCACGACGATTTCGCCGGTGATGTTGCCGGTTCCTTCGGTGGGTGGTGTGGGTGAGGGGCTGAAGGCGG
>NZ_JBEXPD010000041.1:0-1304 GCF_040611875.1 Streptomyces sp. NPDC006516 | reverse complement strand
GTGGTGGTGCTGGAGGATGTGTGGGCGGAGCTGGAGAGCTGTCCGGACACGGCGCCGGATTCGGACGGGACCTGCGACGACCTGGCCTACGTGATCTACACGTCCGGATCCACCGGCCGGCCCAAGGGAGTCCAGGTCTCTCACCGGGGCATCCGTGACATCGCCCGGTGGCAGCACACGAACTACGGGCTGGACACCCCCCAGCGGGTGCTTCAGGGCACGTCGCTGAGCTTCGACATATCGGTGTGGGAGCTCTGCGCCGCCCTGCTGTCGGGCGGCACCCTGGTGCTGCCGCCCCCCGAGCTGAAGATGATGGGCTCCGAACTCGCCGACTTCCTCGTCGAGCAGGCCGTCGAGAACATCAACCTCACGCCCGCCGCCCTCGCCACCCTTCCCGAGGAGTCTTTGCCGCAGCTGCGCTGCGTCTCGGTCGGCGGAGAGGCGTGCCCCCTCGACCTCGTACGGACCTGGGCCCCCGGCCGGGCCTTCTTCAACGGATACGGCCCCTCCGAGGCCACCGTCGCGGTCAGCGTCGCCCGCTACGGTGCCGAACTGGAGCGTGTCCACATCGGCCGCCCCATCGACGGGGCGCGGCTGTACGTGCTCGACTCCCGGCTCCGGCTCCAGCCGGCCGGCGTGGCGGGTGAGCTCTACATCGGTGGGGCGGGGCTGGCCCGGGGGTATCTGGGGCGGCCGGAGCTGACGGCCGAGGCGTTCATCGCCAACCCCTTCGACGACACGGCCGGCAGCCGGCTCTACAAGACCGGAGACCGTGCTCGCTTCCTGCCCGACGGGAACATCGAATTCCTCGGCCGGGTCGACGACCAGGTGAAGATCCGCGGCTTCCGCGTCGAACTGGGAGAGATCGAGGACGTCCTGTCCCAGCACCCGGCGGTGCGCGCGGCCGCGGTCCTTGCCCAGGGGGACCCCACCGCGAAACGGCTGGTGGCGTACGTCGTGTCCGGCGCTCCCGTGGCTCCGGAGGACCTGAAGTCGTTCCTCGGGGAGCGGCTGCCCGCGCACATGGTCCCAGGCGTCCACATCCCCCTCGACGCTCTGCCGCTGACGCCGAACGGCAAGGTCGACCGCCGGGCCCTGGCCGCGCTGCCGTGGGAGGAGTACCTCTCCTCCGGCCAGGAGTTCGTGGCTCCCCGCAACGAGGTGGAGAACACTCTCGCGGAGATCTGGCAGGAGGTGCTGCACACCGGTCGTCCGGTGGGTGTGCATGACGATTTCTTCGCCTTGGGTGGGGATTCGATTTTGAGTCTTCAGGTGGTTTTCCGGGCGAAGCAGTGTGGGTTGTT
>NZ_JBEXPD010000040.1:0-1382 GCF_040611875.1 Streptomyces sp. NPDC006516 | reverse complement strand
TTCGACCACCGCTCCAACGCCCCGTAACTCAACTCCACATCACCGAACACCACCGCAACCCGATCCGGAAACGCACGAGCCCGCTCCGAGAACAGAGCGTGCATGGGCTCGGGACGCGATGCCTGATCCTTGATCTGCCGCAGCCTGAGACGCAGCATCGCCTGCTGCTCGGCCGAGAGGTTCTCAAGCTGAGGAAGCAGTTCACTCATGATCGTCACTCGTCTCGGTAGCCGGTGAAGCGGTCTGAATCCGGTCCTGGAGATCGCTCTGCGACAGCGACCGGACCTCTGCCACGAGTTGTTCCAGGAGCGCGCGCTCAGCGTCGTCGCTGATCCCTGCCGCATAGGCCGACAGGTCGAAGTCGTCTGCGGTCGGGGCCTGTTCGCTCTGATGGAGCACCTGTCGCCTCTCCTCGTCCGTGAGGACGGTGATGCCGCTCAGGCGCATCTGCGGGTTCTGGGCGATCTGGCCGCAGATGCCGCGAAGGTGGCCGGTCATTCGCTCGACGGCGTCGCGTTCGAAGCGCGCGGTGTCGTACTGCACGGTGATGCGGAGCCGGTCCTCGGGAACACTCGCCACCAGCCCGATGGCGTAGTTGACGCGTTCCTCGGAGCGGGTGAGGGCGATGCGCAGGGCACCGGCCTCCTTCTCCACCGGGTAGTTCTCGAAGACGAAAAGGCTGTCGAAGAGTGGTACACCGGCCGGCAGACCGCTCCATTGCTGGACCTTGCCCAGAGGGCTGTACTCGTACTGGCGCATGCTCAGGTTCTGCTGCTGGAGGTCCTGGAGCCAGTCGACGACGGTGCTGTCCGCAGGCAGCCCCACCCGGAGCGGGAGCGTGTTGATGAAGAGACCGACCGTGCCCTCGACGCCTGCCACGTCGGCCGGGCGCCCGGAGACCACGGTGCCGAACACGATGTCGTCGGCCTCGGTGTAACGGCCGAGCAGCAGGGCCCAGCAGCCCTGGAGCAAGGTGTTGAGGGTGAGCCGGTTGGCCGCGGCCAGCGCGTGCAGCTGTGCGGTCTCCTGGGCCCCGAAGAGCACGTCCGTCTCGGCGTGGCCGGCGGTGCCGGGGGCCGCCGCAGGCGTGTACCTCTCGATGGAGAGCGGGACCGCTCCCTCGACACCGTGCAGGGTGTCGCGCCAGTACCGTTCGGCCTGTTCGAGGTCCTGTTCCTGGAGCCAGGAGACATAGTCACGGTAAGGCCGCGCGGGCGTCCGCTCCAGGCTCCGCCCCGAGGTGAGGGCGCCGTACCACTCGGTCACGTCGCGCAGGACGAGTCCGAGGCTCCAGCCGTCCAGGATGGTGTGGTGCGCGGACCAGACCAGCTCGTGGCGGTCGTCGGCGACGCGGGCCAGGAGCATCCGCCACTGCGGGGCGT
>NZ_JBEXPD010000039.1:0-1422 GCF_040611875.1 Streptomyces sp. NPDC006516 | reverse complement strand
TCCGGCGTATCCGGGTGAGCGGTTGGCGTACATGGTGGAGGACGCGGGGCTGGGTGTGGTGCTGGCGGGCCGGTCGGTGGCGGGGGTGGTGCCCGTGGGTGTGCCGGTGGTGGTGCTGGAGGATGTGTGGGCGGAGCTGGAGAGCTGTCCGGACACGGCGCCGGATTCGGACGGGACCTGCGACGACCTGGCCTACGTGATGTACACCTCCGGGTCCACCGGCCGCCCGAAGGGGGTGGCCGTCACCCACGCCGACGTCACGGCGCTCGCTCTGGACAGCCGGTTCGCACGAGGTCACGAGTGCGTGCTGATGCACTCGCCGCAGGCCTTCGACGCCTCGACCTACGAGCTCTGGGCGCCGCTCCTCTCCGGCGGCCGGGCGGTGGCCCTGCCCCAGGGGGCGGCCCTGACCTCCGAGTCGCTCCGGGAGCTGACAGCGGCGCACGGGATCACCGCGGTGTTCATGACGACAGCTCTCTTCCACCTCTTCGCGGAGGAGGACCCCGGCTGCGCGGAGGGTCTGCGTGAGCTGTGGACCGGAGGCGAGCCCGTACGGGCGGACGCGGTGCGGCACGTACGCGCGGCATGTCCCGAACTGGTCGTGGTGGACGTCTACGGCCCCACGGAGACCACGACGTTCGCCACCTGTTACCGGATGGAGCCGCAGGACCCGACGCCTGAGGTC
The DNA here is from genome assembly GCF_040611875.1 of Streptomyces sp. NPDC006516. Classification (NCBI taxonomy): domain Bacteria; kingdom Bacillati; phylum Actinomycetota; class Actinomycetes; order Kitasatosporales; family Streptomycetaceae; genus Streptomyces; species Streptomyces sp. NPDC006516. The sequence continues at coordinate 737 of NZ_JBEXPD010000039.1, read as the reverse complement.
CTGCCGATCGGCCGGGCGCTCGACAACACCCGGGTGGTCGTGCTGGACCGCTCCCTCCAGCCGGTGCCGGCCGGTGTCGCGGGTGAGCTCTACATCGGTGGGGCGGGGCTGGCCCGGGGGTATCTGGGGCGGCCGGAGCTGACGGCCGAGGCGTTCGTCGCCGATCCGTTCGGCTCGGGAGGCCGGCTCTACAAGACCGGTGACCTGGTGCGCCTGATGCCCGGCGGTGACATCGAGGTGCTCGGCCGGGTCGACGACCAGGTGAAGATCCGCGGCTTCCGGGTGGAACCCGGCGAGATCGAGACCGCGCTGACGCAGCACCCCGCGGTGCGCGGCGCCACGGTGCTGGTGCGGGGGGAACGGTCGGCCCGCCGCCTGGTGGCGTACGTCGTCTCCGACGGGAAGGTGACGCCCGGGGACCTGAAGTCCTACCTCGGGGAGCGGCTGCCCGCCTACATGGTCCCGGGTGTCTTCGTCCTGCTCGACGCTCTGCCGCTGACGCCGAACGGCAAGGTCGACACGGCTGCCCTGGCGGCACTGCCCTGGGAGGAACACGCCTCACCTGCCGGGGAGTTCGTGGCTCCCCGGAACGACGTCGAGGAGCGGCTGGCGCAGATCTGGCAGGACACCCTCGGGACGAGCCGTCCGGTGGGTGTGCATGACGATTTCTTCGCCTTGGGTGGGGATTCGATTTTGAGTCTTCAGGTGGTTTTCCGGGCGAAGCAGTGTGGGTTGTT
>NZ_JBEXPD010000037.1:0-1657 GCF_040611875.1 Streptomyces sp. NPDC006516 | reverse complement strand
TGGTCGAGGGGCTGCGGGCGCTTGCTGGTGACCGGCGGGATGGTTCGGTGCTTCGTGGCGCGGCCAGGTCCAGGCCGAAGACGGCGTTCTTGTTCACGGGTCAGGGTGCGCAGCGGGTGGGGATGGGGCGTGAGCTGTACGGCGCGTTCCCGGTGTTTGCCGAGGCGTTTGACGCGGTGGTCGCGGAGCTGGACGGTCACCTGGCGGGGTCGTTGCGGGATGTGGTGTGGGGTGAGGATGCGGGGGTTCTGGAGCGGACGGAGTTCACGCAGCCGGCGTTGTTCGCGTTCGAGACGGCGTTGTTCCGGTTGCTGGAGTCGTGGGGTGTGCGCCCGGACTTCTTGGCCGGGCATTCGGTGGGTGAGCTGACGGCTGCGCATGTGTCGGGTGTGCTGTCGCTGGCGGATGCGGCGCGGCTGGTGGCTGCGCGGGCGCGGCTGATGCAGGCCCTGCCGACTGGTGGTGCGATGGTCGCTGTCCGCGCATCGGAGGACGAGGTCCTTCCGTACCTGACGTCGGACGGGGTGAGTATCGCGGCGGTGAACGGTCCGGACGCGGTGGTCATCTCCGGCGCCGAGAACGAGGTCCTGGAGGTTGCCGCCCGCTTCGAGGCGGAGGGCCGTAAGACCAGTCGCCTGCGAGTCTCGCACGCCTTCCACTCGCCGCTGATGGAGCCGATGCTCGACGAGTTCCGTACCGTCGCCGAGAGTGTGACGTTCGGCGAGGCCCGTATTCCGGTGGTCTCCAACCTCACCGGCGAACTCGCGACCGCCGACGATCTACGTACCCCTGAGTACTGGGTGCGCCACGTCCGTGAGGCCGTGCGCTTCGGCGATGGTGTGCGCGCGCTGTCGGCCGCCGGGGTCTCCGTGTTCCTGGAGGTCGGCCCCGACGCCGTCCTCACCGCCATGGCCCAGAACTCGGCGGCCGACGCGGTGTTCGTCCCGGGCCTCCGTCGCAACCAGAGCGAGCCCGAGGCGCTGGTAACGGCGCTTGCCCGGCTGCACACCGTGGGCCATGTCCCGGACTGGGCCGCGTACTACGCGCCCACCGGAGCCCGCCGCGTCGACCTGCCCACCTACGCCTTCCAGCACGAGAGCTACTGGCTCGACACGGTCGACTACTGGGCGAACGCATGGGCTGGGAGCGGTGGTTCGCTGGAGTCCGCTGGTCTCGGCACGGTTGATCACCCGCTGTTGCGAGCCGCTGTCGTGCTTCCGGATTCCGGTGGCCTCGTGATGACGGGCAGGCTCTCTCTCGCCACCCAGCCCTGGCTTGCTGATCACAGTGTGCTGGGGAGTGTGCTGGTGCCGGGGACGGGGTTGGTGGAGCTGGCGTTGCGTGCGGGTGAGGAGGTCGGGTACGGCCTGCTGGAGGAGCTGACCCTCCAGGCGCCCCTGGTGCTGCCTGACAGCACCGGGTTGCAGGTCCAGGTCGTGGTCGGGGCCGGCGCGGATGACGGTGCGCGAGCGGTGAGTGTGCACTCCCGTGTGGAGGACGACCAAGACGCCTCGTGGACGCTGCACGCTGAGGGGGTCCTTCTGCCGCAGGCACCCGCACCCGATTTCGATTTGGGGGTGTGGCCGCCGGTTGGTGCTGAGCCTGTGTCTGTTGTGGGTGCGTATGAGCGGTTGGCTGAGCAGGGGTATGAGTACGG
>NZ_JBEXPD010000036.1:0-1759 GCF_040611875.1 Streptomyces sp. NPDC006516 | reverse complement strand
AACGCCAGCTGACCCGCACCACCCCGCACGATCCGCACCCGCACCACCGACGCACCCGCCCCGAACAGCGACACACCCGCCCACGAGAACGGCAGTACGGTCTCGCCCTCGCCGGTGAGAAGGACGGAGTGAAGAGCGGCGTCGAGCAGAGCGGGGTGCAGTCCGAACCGGCCCGCATCATCACGGGCCTCGTCGGGAAGAGCGACCTCGGCGAAGATCTCCTCACCCCGCGTCCAGACAGCCTTCAGCCCCCGGAACACCGGGCCGTACCCATACCCCTGCTCCGCCAGCCGCTCATACGCACCCGCCACAGGCACCGACACCGCACCCGCCGGCGGCCACGCCCCCAGATCGAAATCGGGTGCGGGTGCCTGCGGCAGCAGGGCACCCTCAGCATGCAGTGTCCAGGGGATCTCCCGGTCGCCCTCCACACGGGAGTGCACACTCACGGCACGCGCACCGTCATCCGCAGCCACCCCGACCACGACCTGGACCTGCAACGCCTCGGTGTCGGGCAGGGTCAAGGGTGCCTGAAGCGTCAGCTCCTCCAGCAGCCCACACCCGACCTCCTCACCCGCACGCAGAGCCAGCTCCACCAGGCCCGTACCCGGCATCAGCACACTCCCCAGCACGCTGTGATCGGCAAGCCAGGGCTGGGCGCTGAGGGAGAGCCGGCCGGTGAAGACCACTCCCCCATCGGGCAGACCGACAGCCGCGCCCAGAACAGGGTGGTCAGCCGTCACCAGGCCCAGCGACTCCGGATCGCCCCCGGAGACCGCGGGGAACGACCAGTAGTTCTGGCGCTGGAAGGCGTAGGTGGGCAGGTCGACGCGGCGGGCTCCGGTGGGCGCGTAGAACGCGGCCCAGTCCGGGACACGGCCGACCGTGTGCAGGCGCGCAAGCGCCGTGACCAGCGCCTCGGACTCACTCTGCTGACGACGGAGACCCGGCACGAACACCGCATCGTCGCCTGCGTCGTCTGCGACGGCGTTTTGTGCCATGGCGGTGAGCACCGCTTCGGGGCCGACCTCCAGGAACACCCTCACCCCGGCAGCCGAGAGCGCACGCACACCGTCACCGAAGCGCACCGCCTCACGGACATGGCGCACCCAGTACTCAGGCGTACGCAGGCCATCGGTGGTCGCGAGCTCGCCGGTGAGGTTGGAGACCACCGGAATACGGGCCTCGCCGAACGTCACACTCTGGGCGACGGTACGGAACTCGTCGAGCATCGGCTCCATCAGCGGCGAGTGGAACGCGTGCGAAACCCGCAGGCGGCTGGTCTTACGACCCTCCGCCTCAAACCGGGCCGCAACCTCCAGGACCTCGTCCTCGGCGCCGGAGATGACCACCGCGTCCGGACCGTTCACCGCCGCGATACTCACCACGTCCGACGTCAGGTACGGAAGGACCTCGTCCTCCGACGCCCGGACAGCGACCATCGCACCACCAGCCGGCAACGCCTGCATCAACCGCGCCCGCGCAGCCACCAACCGCGCCGCATCCGCCAGCGACAGCACACCCGACACATGCGCGGCAGTCAGCTCACCCACCGAATGACCGGCCAAGAAGTCCGGGCGCACACCCCACGACTCCAGCAACCGGAACAACGCCGTCTCGAACGCGAAGAGGGCCGGCTGAGTGAACTCCGTCCGCTCCAGAAGCCCCGCATCCTCACCCCACACAACCTGACGCAACGACGTGGGCAGGTGACCGTCCAGCTCCGCGACCACCGCGTCGAACGCCTCGGCGAACACCG
>NZ_JBEXPD010000035.1:0-2496 GCF_040611875.1 Streptomyces sp. NPDC006516 | reverse complement strand
AACACAGTGGACGCGAGCAACTGAGGACAAGCCCTCGGCCTATTAGTACCAGTCAGCTCCACCCGTTACCGGGCTTCCACATCTGGCCTATCAACCCAGTCGTCTACTGGGAGCCTTAACCACTCAAGGTGGTGGGAATACTCATCTCGAAGCAGGCTTCCCGCTTAGATGCTTTCAGCGGTTATCCTTTCCGAACGTAGCCAACCAGCCATGCCCTTGGCAGGACAACTGGCACACCAGAGGTTCGTCCGTCCCGGTCCTCTCGTACTAGGGACAGCCCTTCTCAATATTCCTACGCGCACAGCGGATAGGGACCGAACTGTCTCACGACGTTCTAAACCCAGCTCGCGTACCGCTTTAATGGGCGAACAGCCCAACCCTTGGGACCGACTCCAGCCCCAGGATGCGACGAGCCGACATCGAGGTGCCAAACCATCCCGTCGATATGGACTCTTGGGGAAGATCAGCCTGTTATCCCCGGGGTACCTTTTATCCGTTGAGCGACAGCGCTTCCACAAGCCACTGCCGGATCACTAGTCCCGACTTTCGTCCCTGCTCGACCCGTCGGTCTCACAGTCAAGCTCCCTTGTGCACTTACACTCAACACCTGATTGCCAACCAGGCTGAGGGAACCTTTGGGCGCCTCCGTTACTCTTTAGGAGGCAACCGCCCCAGTTAAACTACCCATCAGACACTGTCCCTGATCCGGATCACGGACCCAGGTTAGACATCCAGCACGACCAGAGTGGTATTTCAACGGCGACTCCACAACCACTGGCGTGGCTGCTTCAAAGTCTCCCACCTATCCTACACAAGCCGAACCGAACACCAATATCAAACTATAGTAAAGGTCCCGGGGTCTTTCCGTCCTGCTGCGCGAAACGAGCATCTTTACTCGTAGTGCAATTTCACCGGGCCTATGGTTGAGACAGTCGAGAAGTCGTTACGCCATTCGTGCAGGTCGGAACTTACCCGACAAGGAATTTCGCTACCTTAGGATGGTTATAGTTACCACCGCCGTTTACTGGCGCTTAAGTTCTCAGCTTCGCCGACCCGAAAGTCAGCTAACCGGTCCCCTTAACGTTCCAGCACCGGGCAGGCGTCAGTCCGTATACATCGCCTTACGGCTTCGCACGGACCTGTGTTTTTAGTAAACAGTCGCTTCTCGCTGGTCTCTGCGGCCACCCCCAGCTCACCGAGTAAATCGGATCACCAGTGATGGCCCCCCTTCTCCCGAAGTTACGGGGGCATTTTGCCGAGTTCCTTAACCATAGTTCACCCGAACGCCTCGGTATTCTCTACCTGACTACCTGAGTCGGTTTAGGGTACGGGCCGCCATGAAACTCGCTAGAGGCTTTTCTCGACAGCATAGGATCATCCACTTCACCACAATCGGCTCGGCATCAGGTCTCAGACTATATGCACGACGGATTTGCCTACCGTGCGTCCTACACCCTTACCCCGGGACAACCACCGCCCGGGCTGGACTACCTTCCTGCGTCACCCCATCGCTTACCTAATACAAGTCTGGTTCGTCGGCTCCACCACTACCCTCAACTCCGAAGAGATCGGGCCGGCTTCACGGACTTAGCATCGCCTGATTCAGTATTGGGCGTTTCAAAGCGGGTACCGGAATATCAACCGGTTGTCCATCGACTACGCCTGTCGGCCTCGCCTTAGGTCCCGACTTACCCTGGGCAGATCAGCTTGACCCAGGAACCCTTAGTCAATCGGCGCACACGTTTCTCACGTGTGTATCGCTACTCATGCCTGCATTCTCACTCGTGAACCGTCCACAACTCGCTTCCGCGGCTGCTTCACCCGGCACACGACGCTCCCCTACCCATCCCAGCCCCCGTTGGGGGTATGTGCTGGAATGACACGACTTCGGCGGTACGCTTGAGCCCCGCTACATTGTCGGCGCGGAATCACTTGACCAGTGAGCTATTACGCACTCTTTCAAGGGTGGCTGCTTCTAAGCCAACCTCCTGGTTGTCTCTGCGACTCCACATCCTTTCCCACTTAGCGTACGCTTAGGGGCCTTAGTCGATGCTCTGGGCTGTTTCCCTCTCGACCATGGAGCTTATCCCCCACAGTCTCACTGCCGTGCTCTCACTTACCGGCATTCGGAGTTTGGCTAAGGTCAGTAACCCGGTAGGGCCCATCGCCTATCCAGTGCTCTACCTCCGGCAAGAAACACACGACGCTGCACCTAAATGCATTTCGGGGAGAACCAGCTATCACGGAGTTTGATTGGCCTTTCACCCCTAACCACAGGTCATCCCCCAGGTTTTCAACCCTGGTGGGTTCGGTCCTCCACGAAGTCTTACCTCCGCTTCAACCTGCCCATGGCTAGATCACTCCGCTTCGGGTCTTGAGCGCGCTACTAAATCGCCCTATTCGGACTCGCTTTCGCTACGGCTTCCCCACACGGGTTAACCTCGCAACACACCGCAAACTCGCAGGCTCATTCTTCAAAAGGCACGCAGTCACGAC
>NZ_JBEXPD010000034.1:0-3923 GCF_040611875.1 Streptomyces sp. NPDC006516 | reverse complement strand
TCGACACCGCGATGGGTCTGGATGATCCGGCTCTCGTTCCCATCCAGCTCGACCTGCCCACCCTCCGCCAGGCCCCCGACAACCTCCCCGAACTCTTCCGAGTGCTCTCCCAGGGCAGCACCACCGGACGGAAAAGGCGCGAGACCGTCAGCAAGTCCGGCCCGGCCCTCGCGGAACGGCTGGCCGGTCTGGACTCGGATGCACGTGCCGAACTGGTGCTGGAAGTGGTCCGCGCCGAGGCGGCGGCCGTGCTCGGGCACTCGGGGCCTGAGGCCATTCATCCTGAACGTGCCTTCCAAGAGCTCGGGTTCGACTCTCTCAGCGCCGTGGAGTTCCGCAATCAACTCAACGTGGTCACCGGACTCCGACTGCCACCGACGCTGATCTTCGACTACCCGAGCCCAGAGGTGCTGACGGCCCACCTGCTCACGGAACTGGCCCCCGACTCCGCGGGCCCGGACCAGGTCGACGAGGACGAGCAGGTCCGCCGCATTCTGCAGACCATCCCCATCAACAGGATCCGGGATGCCGGGCTGATGCGCAGCCTCCTGGAACTGGGCGGAGTGCAGGCACCCGCTGGGGATGGCGACGAGGGCGACGTCGGCGGATCGATTGATGAGCTGGACGCCGAGAGCCTGATCAGCATGGCACTCGACGAGTTCGAACTGGACGGCCCGACCGCGGAAGCAGGTAGTTGAGATGACGACTTCAGACGCACGGCTGGTTGACGCACTGCGGGCGTCACTCAAGGAGGTCGAGCGGCTTCGCGGCCAGAACAGCAAGCTTTCGTCGACCCTGCATGAGCCGATCGCCATCGTGGGCATGGCGTGCCGCTATCCGGGTGGCGTGGAGTCAGCCGAGGACCTCTGGCAGATGGCCGCCGAGGGCCGGGATGTGGTGGGCGCCTTCCCGGAGGACCGTGGCTGGGACACCGGGCAGCTGTACGACCCCGAGCCGGGCGCCGAAGGAAAGGTGTACACCCGCGAAGGCGGCTTCCTCCATGGCGCCGGCGGTTTCGACTCGGCCTTCTTCGGGATCGGTCCGAACGAGGCGCTCGTCATGGATCCGCACCGGCGGCTGCTGCTGGAAGTGTCGTGGGAAGCGCTCGAACGGGCCGCGATCGACCCGGGCACCCTGCGGGGGAGTCGGACAGGCGTCTTCGCCGGTGTCATGTATCACGACTACCCGTACAGCAGCTCGACCGGCTCGATGGTGTCCGGGCGGGTGGCGTACACGCTGGGTCTCGAGGGGCCGGCGGTGACGATGGACACGGCGTGTTCGTCGTCGTTGGTGGCGTTGCATTCGGCGGTGCAGTCTCTGCGGTCGGGGGACAGTTCGCTGGCGTTGGTGGGTGGCGTGACGGTGATGGCGACGCCGGAGACGTTCGTGGAGTTCAGCCGTCAGCGCGGCCTGGCTGCGGACGGTCGGTGCAAGTCGTTCGCGGCGGCGGCCGATGGCACGGGCTGGGGCGAGGGCGTCGGCGTCCTGGTGGTGGAGCGTCTCTCCGATGCGCGGCGCAACGGCCACCCGGTGCTCGCGGTGGTACGCGGCTCCGCGATCAACCAGGACGGTGCGAGCAACGGCTTCACCGCTCCGAACGGGCCGTCGCAGATGCGCGTCATTCGGCAGGCGCTCGCGAATGCGGGTCTGACCGGTGCTGATGTGGATCTGGTGGAGGCGCACGGTACGGGTACGACGTTGGGTGATCCGATCGAGGCGCAGGCGTTGTTGGCGACGTATGGGCAGGATCGGCCTGAGGGTCGGCCGTTGTGGCTGGGTTCGGTGAAGTCGAACATGGGTCATACGCAGGCTGCGGCGGGTGTGGCGGGGATCATCAAGGTTGTTCATGCGATGCGGCATGGTGTGTTGCCGAAGACGTTGCATGTGGATCGTCCGTCGGATCAGGTGGATTGGTCTGCGGGCGCGGTGGAGTTGCTGACGGAGGCCCGGGACTGGCCTGTGACCGAGGGTCCGCGGCGGGCTGCTGTGTCGTCGTTCGGGATCAGCGGTACGAACGCGCACGTGATCATCGAGCAGGCGCTGGCCGAGGAGCCCGCCAAGAGTGACGGGGAGGAGAAGGTTCCAGCTTCTGCCCTCGAGCTCCCGGTGCATGCGTGGGTGCTCTCGGCCACGGGAGCGGAGGCGTTGAAGGCACAGGCGGCGCGTCTGCTGACGCAGGTGGTGAGTGAATCCGAGATACGTCCGGTGGATGTCGGCTTCTCGCTGGCGACCTCGCGTGCGGTGTTCGAGCACCGGGCTGCTGTGGTGGGCGGGACGCGGGAGCAACTGGTCGAGGGGCTGCGGGCGCTTGCTGGTGACCGGCGGGATGGTTCGGTGCTTCGTGGCGCGGCCAGGTCCAGGCCGAAGACGGCGTTCTTGTTCCCGGGTCAGGGTGCGCAGCGGGTGGGGATGGGGCGTGAGCTGCACGAGTCCTTCCCGGTGTTCGCCGAGGCGTTCGACGCGGTGGTCGCAGAGCTGGACGGACACCTCTCGGGATCGCTGCGTCAGGTTGTGTGGGGTGAGGACGCGGGGCTTCTCGAGCGGACGGAGTTCACTCAGCCGGCCCTCTTCGCGTTCGAGACAGCCCTGTTCCGGCTTCTGGAGTCCTGGGGTGTGCGCCCGGACTTCCTGGCCGGGCACTCGGTGGGTGAGCTGACTGCCGCGCACGTAGCGGGTGTCCTGTCGCTGGCGGATGCGGCACGGCTGGTGGCTGCCCGTGCGCGGTTGATGCAGGCGCTGCCGGCTGGTGGTGCGATGGTCGCTGTCCGGGCATCGGAGGACGAGGTCCTTCCGTACCTGACGTCGGACGTGGTGAGTATCGCTGCGGTGAACGGTCCGGACGCGGTGGTCATCTCCGGCGCGGAAGCGGACGTGCTGGAGGTTGCGGCCCGGTTCGAGGCGGAGGGTCGTAAGACCAGTCGCCTGCGGGTTTCGCACGCGTTCCACTCGCCGCTGATGGAGCCGATGCTCAACGAATTCCGTACCGTCGCCCAGAGTGTGACGTTCGGCGAGGCCCGTATTCCGGTGGTCTCCAACCTCACCGGCGAGCTGGCAACCCCGGCGGATCTGCGTACGCCCGAGTACTGGGTGCGTCACGTCCGTGAGGCTGTGCGGTTCGGCGATGGTGTGCGTGCGCTGTCGGCCGCCGGTGTCTCTGTGTTCCTGGAGGTGGGTCCCGATGCCGTACTCACCGCGATGGCCCAGAACTCGGCGGCCGACGCGGTGTTCGTACCGGGCCTGCGCCGCAATCAGAGCGAGCCCGAGGCGCTGGTAACGGCGCTCGCGCGGCTGCACACCGTGGGCCATGTCCCGGACTGGGCCGCGTTCTACGCGCCGACCGGAGCCCGCCGCGTCGACCTGCCCACCTACGCCTTCCAGCACCAGCACTACTGGCTGCTTCCTGAAACGACGGAATCCAACCCGGAATCCCTTGGGCAGGTCTCGACCGATCACCCTGTCCTGAGCGCGGCTGTTGGTCTGCCTGATGGGGGAGTGGTCTTCACCGGCCGGCTCTCTCTGGGCGCGCAGCCCTGGCTTGCTGATCACAGTGTGCTGGGGAGTGTGCTGGTGCCGGGGACGGGGTTGGTGGAGCTGGCCTTGCGTGCGGGGGAGGAGGTCGGGTACGGCCTGCTGGAGGAGCTGACCCTCCAGGCGCCCTTGACCCTGCCCGACACCGAGGCGTTGCAGGTCCAGGTCGTGGTCGGGGCTCCGGGGGATGACCGTGCGCGCGGAGTGAGTGTGCACTCCCGTGTGGAGGGTGACCGGGATGTGCCGTGGACGCAGCACGCCGAAGGGGTGCTGTTGCCGCAGGCTTCCGTTACTGCTCCGGATTTCGATTTGGGGGTGTGGCCGCCGGTTGGTGCTGAGCCTGTGTCTGTTGTGGGTGCGTATGAGCGGTTGGCTGAGCAGGGGTATGAGTACGG
>NZ_JBEXPD010000033.1:0-4862 GCF_040611875.1 Streptomyces sp. NPDC006516 | reverse complement strand
ACGGGTGGTACGGGTGGGTTGGGTGCGTTGGTGGCCCGGCATCTGGTGGCGGTGCATGGGGTTCGGGATCTGTTGCTGGTGAGTCGTCGGGGGCTCGGGGCCCCGGGGGCTGGGGGTCTGGTCGCGGAGTTGGAGGCGGCTGGGGCGTCGGTTTCGGTGGCGGGCTGTGATGTCGCGGACCGTGCTGCGCTGGCAGCGGTCTTGGACGGTGTCGGCCTGTCGGGTGTCGTGCATGTCGCGGGGGTGCTGGACGACGGTGTGATCGGTGCGATGACGCCGGAGCGGTTGGACGGGGTGTTCGCGCCGAAGGCGGATGCGGCGTGGTATCTGCATGAGCTGACCGCGGAGATGAACCTCTCGGCATTCGTGATGTTCTCCTCTGCCGGCGGGCTCGTGCTGGCTGCGGGGCAGGCGAACTACGCTGCGGCGAATTCCTTCCTGGACGGACTGGCGACCAGTCGTCGGGCACAGGGTCTTGCAGCGGTGTCCATGGCGTTCGGTCTCTGGAACGTCGACACCGGGATGAATGACCAGGCCGATGAGGCCGCTGAGCACATGGCCCGCCAGGGCTTCCCCGCCCTCAGCGTGGAGCAGGGCCTGGAGCTGTTCGACGCCGGTCTGGCCGCGGATGCTCCCCTCGTGGTGCCGTTGCCCCTGGACCAGGCCGTGCTGCGCCGACGCGGAGAGGGACTGCCTCCACTGCTGCGGGGGCTCGTACGTGTTCCTGTCCGGCGTGCGGCCGGCGACCAGGGTCTTTCATCCGGTCTGGCTGCGCGACTGTCGGGTCTGCCTCCCGAGGAGCGCACTCGACTGTTGCTGGACGTGGTGCGGGACCAGGTCGCCGGCGTGCTCGGCCATGCCACGGTCGAGGCCGTGGAAGCGGACCGTGCCTTCAAGGATCTGGGCTTCGATTCGCTCACGGCCATCGAGCTCCGCAACCGCGTCAACGCTGCCACTGGCCTGCGGCTGCCGGCGACCTTGGTCTTCGACTACCCCAGTGCACGGTCGGTGGCGGCATTCGTCGACACCCAGCTGACAGGGAGCAGCGGCACGAAGACGACGGGTTCCGCCGTCCCGCGCCCGACGGTGCTGGATGACGATCCGATCGTGATCGTCGCGATGGCGTGTCGCTATCCGGGCGGTGTGGCATCGCCCGAGGACCTGTGGGATGTCGTCGCCGAGGGCCGCGACGTCGTGTCGGCCTTCCCCGACAACCGTGGCTGGGACACCGGACGGCTGTACGACCCGGAGCCCGGGAAGCTCGGGAAGACGTACACCAGGGACGGCGGATTCCTGCACGAAGCAGGAGAGTTCGACCCCGGTTTCTTCGGGATCAGCCCTCGGGAAGCGTACGAGATGGATCCGCAGCAGCGGCTGCTGTTGGAGGTGTCCTGGGAGGCCATCGAGCGGGCCGGAATCGATCCTGGCACGCTCAAGGGATCGCGCACCGGTGTCTTCGCCGGACTGATGTACCACGACTACGCCGGCGTCAGCGCCGGTGGCAGCCTGGTCTCCGGCCGCATCGCCTACACGCTGGGCCTCGAGGGCCCGGCCGTGACGGTCGACACCGCCTGCTCCTCTTCATTGGTCGCCCTGCACTCGGCAATCCAGTCACTGCGTTCCGGCGACTGCGACCTGGCACTCGCCGGTGGCGTCACCGTCATGACCACGCCCCAGATGTTCGTCCACTTCAGTGAGCAGCGTGGGTTGGCTGCGGACGGGCGTGCGAAGTCGTTCGCTGCTGGTGCGGATGGGACGGCGTGGGGCGAGGGTGCGGGGATGCTGCTGGTGGAGCGGCTGTCGGATGCGCGGCGTCTCGGGCATCCGGTGGTTGCGGTGGTACGGGGTTCGGCACTGAATCAGGACGGGGCGAGCAACGGATTCTCGGCCCCGAACGGTCCGTCGCAGGTACGCGTCATTCGGCAGGCCCTGGCGAATGCGGGTCTGACCGGCGCCGATGTGGATCTGGTGGAGGCGCACGGTACGGGTACGACGTTGGGTGATCCGATCGAGGCGCAGGCATTGCTGGCGACGTACGGCCAGGAGCGGCCCGAAGGCCGGCCGCTGTGGCTGGGCTCCATCAAGTCCAACATGGGCCACACCCAGGCCGCCGCCGGCGTGAGCCAGGTGATCAAGGCGGTGCAGGCCATGCGGCATGGTTTGTTGCCGAAGACGTTGCATGTGGATCGTCCGTCGGATCAGGTGGATTGGTCTGCGGGTGCGGTGGAGTTGTTGGCGGAGGCGCGTGAGTGGCCTGTGACGGAGGGTCCGCGGCGGGCTGCTGTGTCGTCGTTCGGGATCAGCGGTACGAACGCGCATGTGGTGTTGGAGCAGGTGGTGGAGGAGCTGCCGGCTGTTGGTGGGCCGGTGGTGGATGGTCCGGTGGTGCCGTGGGTGGTGTCGGGTCGTAGTCCGGAGGCGTTGCGTGAGCAGGCCGCGCGTCTGCTGGACCGGGTGGCCGGGTCCGAGGTGCGGCCGGTGGATGTCGGCTTCTCGTTGGTGACGTCGCGTGCGGTTTTCGAGCATCGGGCTGCTGTGGTGGGCGGGACGCGGGAGCAGCTGGTCGAGGCGCTGCGGGCGCTTGCGGCGGGTGGCACCAGTGGCGTTGTCGTAGGTGCTGTGCGCGCGGGTAGGACCGCGTTCTTGTTCACTGGGCAGGGTGCGCAGCGGGTGGGGATGGGGCGTGAGCTGTACGGCGCGTTCCCGGTGTTCGCCGAGGCGTTCGACGCGGTGGTCGCGGAGCTGGACGGTCACCTGCCCACGTCGTTGCGTCAGGTTGTGTGGGGTGAGGATGCGGGGGTGCTGGAGCGGACGGAGTTCACGCAGCCGGCCCTCTTCGCGTTCGAGACAGCCCTGTTCCGGTTGCTGGAGTCCTGGGGTGTGCGCCCGGACTTCCTGGCCGGTCATTCGGTGGGTGAGCTGACTGCCGCGCACGTGTCGGGTGTCCTGTCGCTGGCGGATGCGGCACGGCTGGTGGCTGCCCGTGCGCGGTTGATGCAGGCGCTGCCGGCTGGTGGTGCGATGGTCGCTGTCCGGGCGTCGGAGGACGAGGTCCTTCCGTACCTGACCTCGGACGTGGTGAGTATCGCTGCGGTGAACGGTCCGGACGCGGTGGTCATCTCCGGCGCGGAAGCGGACGTGCTGGAGGTTGCGGCGCGTTTCGAGGCGGAGGGTCGTAAGACCAATCGTCTGCGGGTTTCGCACGCGTTCCACTCGCCTCTGATGGAGCCGATGCTGGCTGAGTTCCGTACCGTCGCCGAGAGTGTGACGTTCGGCGAGGCCCGTATTCCGGTGGTCTCCAACCTCACCGGCGAACTCGCGACCACCGATGATCTACGTACGCCTGAGTACTGGGTGCGCCACGTCCGTGAGGCCGTGCGCTTCGGCGATGGTGTGCGCGCGCTGTCGGCCGCCGGGGTCTCCGTGTTCCTGGAGGTCGGCCCCGACGCCGTCCTCACCGCCATGGCCCAGAACTCGGCGGCCGACGCGGTGTTCGTCCCGGGCCTCCGTCGCAACCAGAGCGAGCCCGAGGCGCTGGTAACGGCGCTTGCCCGGCTGCACACCGTGGGCCATGTCCCGGACTGGGCCGCGTTCTACGCGCCGACCGGAGCCCGCCGCGTCGACCTGCCCACCTACGCCTTCCAGCGCGAGAGCTACTGGTCGCTGCCCGCAGTCGCCGGGGGTGATCCGGAATCGCTGGGTCTCGGCGAGGCGGGGCACCCGCTGCTGGGTGCGGCGGTGACATTGCCGGACGGAGGAGTCGTCTTCACCGGCCGGCTCTCCCTCAACTCCCATCCCTGGCTGGCCGAACACAACATCCTCGGCAGTGTGCTCCTTCCGGGGAGCACCTGGGTGGAGCTGGCGCTTCGTACGGGTGACGAGGTCGGGTGCGCGCTGCTGGAGCAGCTGACGCTGCGGGCCCCGTTGGTCGTTCCCGAGACTGCCGCCGTGCAGCTCCAGGTGGCGGTCGGCGCGGCCGAGGCCTCGACCGGTCGACGCAGCATTGCCGTGCACTCCCGTGCGGAGGGTGATCCGGATGCGACGTGGACGGTACACGTGGAAGGGACGCTGATATCGCAGGCACCCGCACCCGACTTCGATCTGGTGGTGTGGCCGCCGGCGGGCGCGGTGTCGGTGCCTGTCGAAACGGTGTACGAGCGGCTGGAGGACCAGGGGTACGGCTACGGGCCCGGGCTTCGAGGGCTGAAGGCCGTCTGGACGCGGGGAGAGGAGATCTTCGCCGAGGTCGCCGTACCGGAGCAAGCCCAAGAGGACGCCGATCGGCCAGGGCTGCACCCCGCTCTTCTGGAGGGCGGTCTGCAGGCTGCCCTTCTGATGGGCAAGGCTGAGATGGGCAGCACGCCGCGGACGCCGTCCGAGTGGAGCAGGGTGGCCCTGTATGCCACAGGGGCGGAAGAGCTCCGCGTTCGCCTGGTGCGCGACGATTCCGGTTGTGCGATGCATGTCACCGACATCGCCGGCTCACCTGTGCTCTCGGCGGCATCGCTCACCACTCGCGCACTGGACGTGAAGCAACTGCGGACCAAGGCTTCCACGGCCGATTCCCTGCTGGCGGTTGAGTGGGGTGTGGTTGCTGGGGGTTCGGCGGCTGAGGCTGGTTCGTTCGTGTGGTGGGAGGACGTTGCGGGTGGTGGGGTGGTGGGCGCTGATGTGGTGGTGTTCGCTGCTGAGTCGCCTGTGGATGGCTCTGGGGTGGGTGTTCCGGGGGCGTTGCGGGGGGTTGTTGGTGGGGTTTTGGGTGTGGTTCAGGGGTGGTTGGCGGATGAGAGGTTCGCTGATGGCCGGTTGGTGATCGTCACGCGTGGTGCGGTGTCGGTTGATGGTGGTGGTGTGTCGGATCT
>NZ_JBEXPD010000032.1:0-5215 GCF_040611875.1 Streptomyces sp. NPDC006516 | reverse complement strand
GCTTCGGTGCGCAGCGGATTGATCTCCGAGACGGCACCGACAAACGTGGTCTTACCCACGCCGAAGCCCCCTGCCACCACGATCTTCGCCGAGGTAGTGGAGCGGGCCGCTCCGCCGCTAGAGCTTGCGAAGTCCACTGAGCACCCTTTCGAGCAGTGTCACATCTGGCTGGCCGCCGGCGGCCTCGTCGCCGCCGGGCTGATGGATAGCGACGAGTCCGGCCTCGGCCAGGTCGGCGACGAGGATCCGGGCAACGCCGAGCGGGATCGAGAGAAGGGCCGAAACCTCGGCGACCGACTTGATCTCGATGCAGAGCCGGCAGATCCGCTGGTGCTCGGGCAACTGCCCTTGCAGCCTGGCGGGATCGGCCGTGGTGCTGACCAGGGCCTCGATGGCGAGCTGGTAGCGCGGCCTGGTCCGGCCGCCGGTCATGGCGTAGGGACGGACCAGCGGGTTGTGCGCCGCGGGCTTGGCGGGCGCCGGAGCCTGCCGCTGGACCGGCTGGATGCGCGACGGCGGCGCCTCGTACCGCTGCGGCGGCTGCTGTTCGTGCTGCGGCTGCTGGTACTGAGGCTGCTGATACGGCTGTTGCTGCTGCCACCCGTGGCCGGGCTGCTGGGGCTGCTGCTGCCAGTCGCCGCCCTGCGCACCCTGCTGGGGCTGCTGGTAAGGCTGATACGGCTGATAAGGCTCCTGCGAGCTCATTCTGCCGGGCGTGGAGGGGGCGTCGAAACGGTTGTCACCCTGCTCACCCGGGACCCGCTGACCGCCCTCGTACGGGTGTCCGCCTGTGGGTGCTGCCACGTTTCCTCCTCCGACTGCCGGTCGCCATCCCAGTGGTGCCGCGCCACCGCACCTTATGGCGCGGTGACGAGAAACGCACTGTCTGTCTATTAGTTAAGAAGACTTCCCTGGAGTTCGGCGCGGAGATCCGGGGTCAGAACACTTCCCGCACGGTCCACGAGAAGTGCCATTTCGTACCCAACCAGGCCGATGTCGGCGTCCGGGTGGGCGAGGACGGCAAGTGAGGACCCGTCAGAGATGGACATGATGAAGAGGAATCCTCGCTCCATCTCCACAACGGTCTGATTCACGGCGCCGCCTTCGAAGATCCGGGAGGCACCCGCGGTGAGCGACGTCAGACCGGAGGCGACAGCCGCCAGCTGATCGGCGCGGTCCCGCGGGAAACCTTCGGACATCGCCAGCAGGAGTCCGTCGGCGGAGACCACCACCGTGTGCGACACCCCGGGGGTGTTGTCCACGAAGTTGGTGATCAACCAGTTCAGATTCTGCGCCGCCTGGCTCATCGGGCTCACACTAACGCTCCTGGTTGTAGGTATTACTTGTGTCCGACCCCGCGGTACGTCCCCGCAGGACACCACGGCGCAGGTTGCTCAACCTGCCCCGCACGTCCTCCGGAGCGCGGGAGACCTGTGGGCCACCCTGCTGGGTCTGCTCCGCCGTCCCCTCGACCAGGTTGGCCTTGGGCACGCGCCGGGGGAGCCCCGACGGGGTGATTCCACCCGCCTTGGGGTCCCGCAGCTTCTCGGCCCGCTCCCAGCGCTCGTCGTTCGCCGAGCGCCAGTCGGCGGGGCTCTCCCCGTCCGCGGGCTGCGACTGCTGCTGTGCCTGAGGCTGTTCCGGCTGCGACCGCTGCCGCTGCACGGGGGCGGCAGGCTGATCGTTTCCGCGACCGGTGGGCTGCCAGTGCTGCTGGCCGGCGCCGCGGCGCGGGAGCCCCGCGTCGGTCAGGTCGTGACCGGGATTGGGGGTGGGCCCCGGACGGTCGAAGCCTACGCGCTCCTGCGCCTCGGCGGGAGCGCTCGGAACAGATTCCGCTACCGGCTGCCCCTGTGGCTCGAAGGCCCCCTGGTAAGAGTCCTGACCTGCCCAGTCGCCCTGGTGGGAGGGGTCGCCCTGCTGCGCGAACGGGTCGGCGTACTGCTCCTGCCGAGCATCCGGAGCGCCGTATGCCGCTTCCGCATAACCGTTCTGCTGCGGCTCCTGGTAGCCGTTCCCGGTGGCTGCGTACGGCTCGTAGCCGCCCTCGTGACCGGGCTGTGCGTACTGCTGCTGCTCCTGGGTGTACTGCTCGGGGGCGTACTGCTGCTGGTCCTGGGCGTACTGCTCAGGGGCGTACTGCTGCTGCGTGAACTGCTCCTGGGCGAAGGCCCCCTGCTGCCCGGCGCCGTTGTCCTGGAACGCGGGACGCTCACCGCCGGCCTGTGCCTCCAGGGCGGCCCGCCGCTCCTCACGCATCAGCGAGCGGTTGACCGGGTCCAGCTGCGGGGAGTCCGCCGCCGGCATCTCGTACCGGGAGTCGTCGAACCCGAGCTCCGCCGCCGTGCGCATCGGGGCCTGCTGGGAGACCGGCTCGAAGGCCTGCGACTGCTGCTGCTCCGGGATGATCGAGGAGACCGTGAAGTCGCTCTCCTGGACCGTCTCGCCACCGCCACCGTGGGTGATGGCGTCCGGCAGCATGACCAGGGACGTGGTGCCGGCCTGCTCGCCCGAAGGGCGGAGCTGGACCCGGATGCCGTGCCGGTCGGCCAGCCGGCCGACCACGAAGAGACCCATGCGCTGGGACACCGCGGCGTCCACGGTCGGGGGGTTCGCGAGCTTGTGGTTGATGTCCGCGAAGTCCTCGGCGGTGAGGCCGATGCCCTTGTCGTGGATCTCGACCATGACGCGGCCGTCGGGCAGCCGGGTCGCGGTGACCCGGACCTTGGTCTGCGGCGAGGAGAAGGTGGTGGCGTTCTCCAGCAGCTCGGCCAGCAGGTGCACGAGGTCGGTCACGGCCTGGCCGTGGATCTCGCTCTCCGGTACGCCGGTGAGCTCGATGCGCTCGTAGGACTCCACCTCGGAGGAGGCGGCCCGCAGGACGTCGACCAGCGGCACCGGCTGGTTCCAGCGGCGGCCGGGCTCCTCGCCCGCGAGGACGAGGAGGTTCTCGCCGTTACGGCGCATACGCGTGGCCAGGTGGTCCAGCTTGAAGAGGCTCTCCAGCTGGTCCGGGTCGGCCTCGTTGTTCTCCAGGTCGGTGATGAGGGTCAGCTGGCCCTCGATGAGCGACTGGTTACGGCGCGACAGGTTGGTGAAGATCGCGTTGACGTTGCCCCGCAGCATGGCCTGCTCGGCGGCGAGCCGGACGGCCTCGCGGTGCACCTGGTCGAAGGCGCGGGCGACCTCGCCGATCTCGTCCTGGCTGTTGATCGGGATCGGCTGGACCCGGGTGTCCACCCGGCCAGGCTCGGTCCGCGACAGCTGGTCGACCAGCATCGGGAGCCGCTGCTCTGCGATGCCGAACGCCGCGGTACGCAGCTGGCGCATCGAGCGGCTCATCTGGCGGGCCATGAGCCCGGCGATGATGAAGGCGGCGAGCAGCGAGACGATCACGATCGCGGCGTTGAGGATGGCGTCGTTGCGCGCGTCCGTCGAGATCTCGGCGGCCTCGGTCACGGCCTTGTCCACGAGCTCGTTCTCGACCGTGGTGTAGCCGTCGAACTTCGCGGTGGCCGCGGCCATCCAGGTCTCGGGGGTGATGCCCTTCGCCTTCAGCTGGGCCGGGGTCCTGCCCTGACCGATCTGCTGGGCCATGCCGTCGAAGACCGAGCCGTCGACGCTGGGCGGCTCCACGAAGGGCTGCCCGGCGGCGGTGGCCTGCTCCTTGGCGGCCTTCAGCTGCTCGGCCCCCTCGGCGGCCTTGTCGGCCATGACTTCCTTGAGCCGCGCGGCGTCGGCCTCCGTACCGCCGGAGACGAACTCGCCGAGGGCGATCTGCTCCAGGTAGTTGTACGAGCTGAACGCCGTCACCTGGCCGTTGAACTTGCGCTGCTCCTGGCTCGGCCGCACCAGGAGGTGCATGCCTATGGAGCGCTGAAGCGATGCGGCGGCCTTGGACAGCTCGATCGCGTACACGGTCCGGCCGTAGCTGGTGATGTTGCCGGTGCCCAGGCCGAGCTCGTTGGAGAACTCCATCAGCGAGTGCTGGACCTTGGTGTAGCCCTCTTCGGTCTTCACCGGGTCCATCGCCTCGGCGTAGGCGGCCTTGCGGAGCTCGGGGAGCAGAGGCTCCTCCACCTTGAACAGCTTCAGGCGGCGGTCCAGGCCCTCCTTGTCCGGCATGTTCTGCACGGCGGCGTCGAACTCCGCGGCGGCTTCGTCGGTGGTGGCGCGGACCTGCTCCACCTCGGAGGCGGTGCGCTTGTTGGACAGCAGCGGCTGTGCGGTGAGGTCACGCTCATTCAGCAGCGCCTGTCCGTAGGCCGCGGCGGCGCGCACGACCAGAGCGGTCTTCTCCGCGTCCTGGGCCTCGTTCCAGGTGTCGACCGACCCCTTCACCTGGAAGCCGCCCATGACCAGGCCGACCAGCGCGGGGATCAGGAGGATCGCGTTCAGCCGGGTGGGCACCCGCCAGTTGCGCGGTGACAGCCGACTGGTGCTGCCACTGGCCGGTTCCGCCTCGGACGACGTGTCCGCAGGCGACACCGCAGCGCGCGGCGGAGGGGTGAAGTTGCCCCGCTCCGGCTGGGCCGGGGAGCCCTCGTTGCTTCGCCTCACTCGACCAACAACCTCTCGGCGTCGGCACCTACGTTGTGCCGGATTATCGTTCAGGGGCCGTACTACTGGGTAGTTCGAGGCATTGCAGCATGCGGACCGGTCGCGTTCCAAACAGTCGGAATGCGCGATTCGGAGCGGCGCGGGCTCACGATAAAACGGGCATAAAGAGCGAGCCCCGCCAAAAGGCGAGGCTCAGGTGAGCGCAGTGGTACCGGCCGTGCGCGTCGGGTATCGACGGGACCGCAATTCTCTGTCGAAATGTTATGAACGCGGGGGCGGAGCGTGTCAAAGGACACAGGCCGCCCCCGCGTGACTACGACAAGTCCCGTAGATCACTACCGCTTCGCGGCTACTTCAGCCGGGCCATCAGCGCGTGCTCGACCAGCGTGATCAGACCGCTCTTGGCGTCCGCGCGGTGCCGGGCGTCCGTCGTGATGATCGGGGCGTCGGGGCCGATCTGGAGTGCTTCGCGTACTTCGTCGGGGGTGTAGGGCTGGTGTCCGTCGAAGCCGTTGAGGGCGATGACGAAGGGGAGGCCGCTGTTCTCGAAGTAGTCGACGGCGGGGAAGCAGTCGGCGAGGCGGCGGGTGTCGACGAGGACGACGGCGCCGATGGCGCCGCGGACCAGGTCGTCCCACATGAACCAGAAGCGGTC
>NZ_JBEXPD010000031.1:0-5231 GCF_040611875.1 Streptomyces sp. NPDC006516 | reverse complement strand
CTGGTGGCGCGTCATCTGGTGGCTGAGCATGGTGTGCGCAGTCTGTTGCTGACGAGTCGTCGTGGTGCTGAGGCTCCGGGTGCGGTCGAGCTGGCTGCCGAGTTGCGGGAGTCGGGTGTTGTCGTCACGGTCGCTGCGTGTGACACGGGGGACAGGGACGCGCTCGGCGCGCTGCTCGCCGGCATCGACGCCGACCACCCCCTCACCGGCGTCGTCCACCTCGCCGCGCTCCTCGACGACGGTCTCACCGAGTCCCTCACGGCCGAGCGACTGGACGCCGTGCTGCGACCGAAGGCCGACGGCGCCTGGCACCTGCACGAACTGACCCGCGCCCTGGACCTGAAGCAATTCGTGCTGTTCTCGTCGACCGCCGCGTTCCTCGACGCCGCGGGACAGGGCAACTACGCGGCGGCCAACGTGTTCCTGGACGCGCTCGCCGTCCACCGGAGCGCCGCCGGGCTGCCCGCGACCGCGCTCAACTGGGGCCTGTGGACCGGAGACCACGGCATGGGCGCCGGCCTCGACCACGCCTCCGTCCAGCGCATCGCCGACCTCGGCCTCACCCCTCTGAGCGCGGAGGAGAACCTCGCGCTGCTCGACACCGCGGTGAGCGACGGGACCGCCGTCTCCGTGGTGCCCGTACGCATCGACACGAGGGCGCTCCAGCGCAGGGGAGACTCCCTCCCCGCCGTACTCCGAGGCCTCGTCCGCACCCCCGCCCGCCGTACGCCGGCCGACAGCGGGCCCGGCGCCGTCCCCGTCGAGCAGACCCTCGCCCAGCACCTGGCGACGCTCCCCGCCCCCGACCGCGCCGATGCGGTGCTCGGCCTCGTCCGTACCCACGTCGCGGGCGTACTCCGCCACAGCGACGCCGACGCGATCAGCCCGCAGCGCGCGTTCAGCGACATCGGCTTCGACTCCCTTGGCGCCGTCGAACTCCGTAACCGCCTCAACTCCGCCACGGGCCTGCGCCTGCCGGCCACCCTGATCTTCGACTACCCCACACCGCGCGGTCTCGCCGAACACATCAGCAGCAAGCTGCTCGCCGTCGAAACCGCTGCCCCCAAGGCCCCGGTCGCGCCCCGTACCCCCGCCGACGAGCCGATCGCCATCGTCAGCATGGCCTGCCGCTTCCCCGGTGGAGTCACTTCACCGGAAGAGCTCTGGAGCCTCGTCTCCGAGGGCCGCGACGGGGTCTCCTTCTTCCCCGACGACCGTGGCTGGGACATCGACGGCCTGTACGACCCCGAGCCCGGCACGTCCGGGAAGTCCTCCACCCGCGAGGGCGGATTCCTGTATGACGCGGCGGACTTCGATCCCGAGTTCTTCGGGATCAGCCCCCGCGAGGCCCAGGCCATGGACCCCCAGCAGCGACTGCTGCTGGAGACGGCCTGGGAGGCCTTCGAACGGGCGGGCATCGATCCGCACAGCAAGCGGGGCTCGGACACCGGCGTCTTCGCCGGCGTCATGTACCACGACTGGAGCACCCGCCTCACCGACGTCCCCGAGGACGTCGCGGGATACCTCGGCAACGGCGGCCTCGCGAGTGTCGTGTCCGGCCGTGTCGCCTACGCCCTGGGCCTCGAAGGCCCGGCCGTCACCGTGGACACCGCCTGCTCCTCCTCCCTCGTCGCCCTGCACTGGGCCCTCCAGGGGCTGCGCCGCGGCGAGTGCTCCCTCGCCCTGGCCGGCGGCGTCACCGTGATGTCGACCCCCGACACCTTCATCGACATGAACCGGCAGCGCGGGCTCGCATCCGACGGCCGCTGCAAGTCCTTCTCGGCCGCGGCTGACGGAACCGGCTGGGGCGAAGGCGCGGGCCTCCTGCTCCTGGAGCGGCTGTCGGACGCCCGGCGCAACGGTCACCCGGTGCTGGCGGTGGTGCGCGGCTCGGCCGTCAACCAGGACGGTGCGAGCAACGGACTCACGGCCCCCAACGGCCCCTCCCAGCAGCGCGTCATCCAGCGTGCCCTGCACGACGCCCGGCTCACCCCGTCCGAGATCGACGCGGTGGACGGCCACGGAACCGGCACCACGCTCGGCGACCCGATCGAGGCACAGTCGCTCCTGGCCGTCTACGGGCAGGAGCGCCCGGACGACGCCGAGCCGCTGTGGCTGGGCTCCGTCAAGTCCAACGTGGGCCACACCCAGGCAGCAGCGGGCGTCGCCGGAATCATCAAGATGGTCATGGCCATGCGCCACGGCCAGCTGCCCAAGACCCTCCACGTCGACCGGCCCTCCGACGAGGTGGACTGGTCGGAAGGCGCCGTGGAGCTGCTGACCGAGGCGCGCGAGTGGCCGGTGACAGGGCGTCTCCGACGTGCCGCCGTCTCGTCCTTCGGCATCAGCGGCACCAACGCCCACGTGATCGTCGAACAGGCGCCGCTCAGCGCCGCACCGGCCCCCGCCACGACGACCGCCTCCGCACCGCCCGTCCTGCCCTGGACCCTCTCCGGCACATCCCCGCAGGCCCTGAGCGCCCAGGCAAAACGCCTGCTCAGGCACCTCGACGGGCTGCGGGACGACGAGCTCGCCCCCGCCGGC
Source organism: Streptomyces sp. NPDC006516 (assembly GCF_040611875.1). NCBI lineage: Bacteria > Bacillati > Actinomycetota > Actinomycetes > Kitasatosporales > Streptomycetaceae > Streptomyces > Streptomyces sp. NPDC006516. The sequence goes on along the minus strand of NZ_JBEXPD010000031.1, from coordinate 2,687 downwards.
CGCACCCTCGCCACAGGCCGCGCCGCCCTGGACCACCGAGCTGTGGTCGTGGGCGGCACCAAGGCCGAGCTGGCCGAGGGGCTGCGGACGCTTGCGGCGGGGGGCACGAGTGGTGTTGCCGTGGGCGCTGTGCGCGCGGGTAAGACGGCGTTCTTGTTCACGGGTCAGGGTGCGCAGCGGGTGGGGATGGGGCGTGAGCTTCATGTGTCCTTCCCGGTGTTCGCCGAGGCCTTTGATGCGGTGGTCGCGGAGCTGGACGGTCACCTGCCCACACCGTTGCGGGATGTGGTGTGGGGTGAGGATGCGGGGGTTCTGGAGCGGACGGAGTTCACTCAGCCGGCGTTGTTCGCGTTCGAGACGGCGTTGTTCCGGTTGCTGGAGTCGTGGGGTGTGCGCCCGGACTTCTTGGCCGGGCATTCGGTGGGTGAGCTGACGGCTGCGCATGTGTCGGGTGTGCTGTCGCTGGCGGATGCGGCGCGGTTGGTGGCTGCGCGGGCGCGGTTGATGCAGGCGCTGCCGGATGGTGGTGCGATGGTCGCTGTGCGGGCGTCGGAGGACGAGGTCCTTCCGTATCTGACCTCGGACGGTGTGAGTATCGCTGCGGTGAACGGTCCGGACGCGGTGGTCATCTCCGGCGCGGAAGCGGACGTGCTGGAGGTTGCGGCCCGGTTCGAGGCGGAGGGTCGTAAGACGAGCCGCCTGCGGGTTTCGCACGCGTTCCACTCGCCGCTGATGGAGCCGATGCTCAACGAGTTCCGTACCGTCGCCCAGAGTGTGACGTTCGGCGAGGCCCGTATTCCGGTGGTCTCCAACCTCACCGGCGAGCTGTCGGCCGCAGACGACCTGCGCACCCCCGAGTACTGGGTGCGCCATGTCCGTGAGGCGGTGCGCTTCGGCGATGGTGTGCGTGCGCTGTCGGCCGCTGGGGTCTCCGTGTTCCTGGAGGTCGGCCCTGACGCCGTGCTCACCGCGATGGCGCAGAACGCCCTCAGCGATGCGAATGATGCTGACGATGCCGCGGTCTTCACCTCGCTGGTCCGTCGCGAACGCCCCGAAGCCCGGGAGCTGTTCCTCGGTCTCGGCCGTGCCACCGCCCACGGCGCCCGGCTCGACTGGGAGGCCCTGTTCGCCGCCTACGGCCCGGTTTCCGGGGTTGTCGACCTTCCCACGTACGCCTTCCAGCGCAAGCGCTACTGGCTGAACGCCACCGTCAGCACGGCGGCGGGCGTCGGGGGCGCGGGGCTGGAACCGGTGAGCCACCCGCTGCTCAGTGCCGCGGTGGTCGTGCCGGACTCCGACGGTGTGATCCTCACCGGTCGCCTTGCCGCCGCTACGCATCCCTGGCTGGCCGACCACGAGGTGCTCGGAAGCCTCCTGCTCCCCGGGACGGGCTTCGTCGAACTGGCCGTACGCGCCGGTGACGAGCTCGGCTACGGCCGTGTCGACGAGCTCACTCTCCAGGCCCCGCTGATCATTCCGCGCCGCGGCGCCACCGACCTGCGCGTCACTGTCGGCGGGACGGGCAGTGCCGCGGGTGCGGACACGGACGACCTCGCGGGCGCCCGTACCGTCACCGTCCACTCCCGACCGGAGGGGGCGGCACCCCACGAGTGGACGTTGCACGCCACCGGTGTGCTCACTGCCGCGCCTGCCGTGCCGGACTTCGACCTGGTGCAGTGGCCGCCGCCCGGCGCCGAGCCGATACCCGTGGAGGGTGCATACGAGCGCCTCGTCGGACGCGGCTACGGCTACGGTCCGGTCTTCCAGGGGCTGAAGGCCGCCTGGCGCGACGGCGACGACGTCTACGCAGAGGTCACGCTGCCCGAGGGCGCGGGTGCCGAAGCCGGCCGCTTCGGTCTGCACCCCGCGCTGCTGGACGCGGCGATGCACGCCGACCTGCTGGACGAGCAGGGCGGTGCGGACGGCGCCACCTTGCTGCCGTTCTCCTGGAACGGCGTCACTCTCCACGCTTCCGGAGCCACCGAACTGCGCGTCCACCTGCGCCGACTGCGCGGCGACGAACTCTCGGCTCTCCGGGTGGCCGACGCCTCCGGACGCCCTGTGGCGACCGTCGAGTCGCTCGTCTCGCTGCCGGTCTCCGCCGCCCAGCTGGACGGCTCCGGTGGGCGGTCCGACGCGCTCCGTCGCATCGACTGGAAGCCACTGTCTCTCGGCCTGCCCCTGAACGGGGCGACCGCGGCACCCGTGCCGGCCTCCCTGGGCGCCACTCCGCCTTCGGCCGGAGCGGTCACCGAATACGCGGACCTGACGGCGCTTCAGGCCGCTCTGGACGACGGCACCCCGGCGCCGGAACAGGTGCTCTGCCCGGTGCCCGACCTCAGCGACGGCCAAGCGCTGCCGGACGCGGTCCGCTCCACGGCCAACTGGCTGCTCACCACCGTCCAGCAATGGCTCGCGGACGAGCGCTTCGCCTTGTCCCAGCTGGTCGTGGTCACCCGTGGTGCGGCCACCGCACCGCCCGGCGGGGTGACCGACCCCCAGGCCGCAGCCTCACTGACCCAGGCCCCCTTGTGGGGTCTGGTGCGGGCTGCTGAGGCGGAGAACCCTGGCCGGTTCGTGCTGGTGGACTGGGACGGTGCCGATGCGTCGGCTGCCGTGCTGTCTGCGGCGCTGGGGACGGGTGAGCCTGAGCTGGCGTTGCGTGGTGGTTCGGTGTTGGTGCCGCG
>NZ_JBEXPD010000030.1:0-5424 GCF_040611875.1 Streptomyces sp. NPDC006516 | reverse complement strand
GCCGAATGCAACGCCACCAACGACGACGAACACGCCGTGTCCATCGTCACCGCCGGCCCCTCGAGACCCAGCGTGTACGCCACCCGCCCGGACACGAGGGAGCCGGTCGCGCCGACGTCCGTGTAGTCGTGGTACATCACACCCGCGAACACACCTGTTCGCGAGCCCGCCAGCGTCGACGGAACGATGCCCGCCCGCTCGATGGCCTCCCACGACACCTCCAGCAGCAGCCGCTGCTGCGCGTCCATGTCGTGAGCTTCCCGAGGGCTGATCCCGAAGAAGGCCGGGTCGAAGCCGGCGGCCCCGTGCAGGAATCCGCCGTCCTTCGTGTAGGTCTTCCCGGGCTTGCCCTGCTCGGGGTCGTACAGACGATCGGTGTCCCAGCCGCGGTCCTGGGGGAATGCGGATACCACGTCCCGGCCTTCCGCAGCCATTTGCCACAGATCCTCGGGGGATTCCACACCTCCCGGATAGCGGCAGGCCATCCCCACGATGGCGATCGGCTCGGTGTCGTGCTGTTCCTTGTCCGTGAGGCGCTTTCGGACGTCCCGTAGCTCAGCAGTCGTTCGCTTGAGATAGTCGAGAAGTTTCTCCTCGCTGCTCACCAGTCACCCCACTGAATTGGTCCACGACCGAAAGAGTTCACGTTGGCTCAGAAATTTCGAATGCCGGGAAATGCAGCGAGCACCGCCAGGGAAAGCATCCGGTCATAAGAGCCGATTCACCGATAGCGACGGTACTGAGTGCGCCGAGGGGCGGCCAACCCCTAGCCGCCCCTAGGGGCACGGCCCGCAATCCCACCGGGGCGGGACATGGAATGGCGCACCACCGTGCACCTCCACGTCCGCTCCGGGGCTCGGCGGGGGGCACCGAGCGGCCGGGGACGTGTGCCGCCTGAGCTGGTAGGCGATTCGGTACACGGTGGCGCGCAGCCGCCTTCGGTACGGGGGGAGGCACCGAAGGGGTTGAGGGGCGGCCCAGGGCAAGGGGTGCGCTGGGCCGCGGGTAATCCCGGCAGAGCTGAAGCCGGAGGAATGCCTCAGTTCCGGGCGTCGAGTTCGGAATCGAGAATGCCGAAAAGCTCGTCGGCGGTCACCGAGTCGAGGTCGACCCCGGCGTCCTCCGATGCGGAGCCGTCCACGGAATTGCCCGACCAGCCGGCGGCGATGTCGCGCAGCAGGTCGGCGATGCGGGCGTGACCGTTCTCGTCCGCGGTGACCCCGGCCATCATCGATTCCAGTTTGCGGAGTTCGGCCTCCAGCAGGTCGGTGCCGTTCTCCGTCTCTCCACCGAAGAGTTCCTCGAGCATATAGCCGACCACGGCGGATACCGACGGATAGTCGAAGACGAAGGTCGCCGGCAGACGGCGACCGAGCAGCGTCCCGATTCCGTTGCGGAGTTCCAGTGCCATCAACGAATCGATTCCGGCGTCCATGAATCCCCGGTTGACGTCGACCGCTTCGGAACGTTCATGGCCCAGGACCCTCGCCACCTGCGATCGCACGAGGGCGAGCAGCTCCTGACGTCGTTCCTCCGCATCCGCCCCGGCGAGCCGACGGCGCAGCTCATCGCCCGAACCCTCCTTCCGCGCCGAGGCGGCCTCGGCACGCCTGGGCGGAGTGCCCACCAGGCGGTGGAACACGTTCGACAGCGTGTCCCGGCGACGCCGTAGCTCCGGCAGGTCGAGGCGGGCCGCCACGAGCTGCGGCGCACCGGAGGCCACAGCCGCGTCGAGCAGGGCCAGCCCGGCCTCGGTGGGCAGCGCGGAGACACCCAGGCGGGAGGTGTCGTCGGCGGCGAGATGACCGGTCATTCCGCTGTCCTGTTCCCACAGTCCCCAGGCAAGGGACTGCGCAGGCATGCCCTGCGCCCGCCGGTGGGCGGCCAAGCCGTCCAGGAAGGCGTTGGCTGCCGCGTAGTTGGCCTGCCCGAGGTTACCGAGAGCACCCGCGACGGAGGAGAACATGACGAACGCCGTCAGGTCCAGGCCGGCGGTCAGCTCGTGCAGGTGCCAGGCCGCATCGGCCTTGGGCGCGAACACTCGGGAGAGACGTTCCGGCGTCAGGCCGGTGAGGACGCCGTCGTCCAGTACACCTGCCGCGTGCACCACTGCGGTCAGCGGCTGCTCGGCGTCGAATGCCTTGAGCAGGGCGGCCAGCGCCTCCCGATCGGAGACGTCGCAGGCCGCAAGGGTGACCTGGGCGCCCGCGGCCTCCAGCTCCGCAGCCAGTTCCGCCGCGCCGGGGGCGTCAGCACCCCGGCGGCTGACGAGCGCCAGGTGCCGCACCTGATGTACGGCCACGAGGTGGCGTGCCACCACCGCTCCGAGACCCCCGGTACCGCCGGTGACAAGCACCGTGCCGGCCCCGAACGGCTTCCGGCCGCCCTCGGCGACAGTCTCGGCGTCACCGGGGACCACAGCCTCGGAGACCGTACGGACCAGACGGGGCACGCGTATCCGGCCGCCCCGCAGGGCTACTTCGGACTCTCCCGAAGCGACGGCGAACTGCACCGCGCCCGACAGCGCTTCGGCCGGTGCGGAGAAAGCGGAATTACCCGCAGGGCCTTCCAGGTCGACCAGGACGATACGGCCGGGATTCTCCGCCTGGGCGGCGCGGACCAGCCCCCAGACCGCGGAGGCGGCCATGTCCGTCACCTGCTCGCCTTCAACGGAAATCGCGCCTCGTGTGGCGATCACCAGCCGCGCGTCGGCAAGCCTCTCATCCGTCAGCCACCGCTGAAGCACCTCGAGCACACTGGCCGTGACCTCGTGCGTCGCAGCCGGAACAGCACGCGTGTGGTCAGCCGCCCCCTCGCCCACGGAGGTCGTGGGGCAGGTGAACACCAGGATCTGCGGGTGGTCCGCATCCGTCGGGGCAGCCGGGTCGACCACGTCGGCCCAAGGCGTCAGGGCCGCGGCAGCTGCCGGCACCGCGAATTCCGCCGTCCAGTCCAGGCAGTGCAGCGGATCGGCTGCACCCGGGTCCGTCGCACGCAGCTGGTCGGGGTCGACAGCCCTGGCGGCCAGGGACTGGACCGACAGGACCGGCCCGCCTTCGCCGTCCGCCACTTCGATCAGGGACACGCTGCCCTGCTGCACCAACCGCACGCGCAGGTCGGCGGCTCCCACGGCGTGCAGGGCCACACCGCTCCAGGCGAAGGGCAGCATCGTCTTCCCGTCCTGCTGCCCGGTGTCCTCGTCGTTGCTCTCACTCGAACCGGTGAGCAGTACGGCGTGGAGGGCGGCGTCGAGAAGGGCAGGGTGGAACCCGAACCGTGCGGCATCCGCGCGGGCCTCCTCGGGGAGGGTCACCTCGGCAAAGGTCTCCTCACCGCGCGTCCAGACAGCCTTGAGCCCCTGGAACACCGGGCCGTACCCATACCCCTGCTCCGCCAGCCGCTCATACGCACCGTCCACGGATACGGGCTCGGCGTCCTGCGGGGGCCACACCGTGAGGTCAAAACCGGGAGCGGGGGCCTGCGGCAGCAGGATTCCGTCCGCATGCTGAGTCCATGGGGCGCCCCGGTCGTCCTCCACGCGGGAGTGCACTCGCACCGTACGCGCACCGTCGTCCGCGGCAGCGCCCACCGCGACCTGGACCTGCAACCCGCCGGAGTCCGGCATCACCAGCGGTGACTGAAGCGTCAACTCGTCCAGCAGTCCGCATTCGACCTCCTCCCCCGCACGCAGGGCCAGTTCCACCAGGCCCGTCCCCGGCACCAGCACACTGCCGAGGATGTTGTGATCGGCAAGCCAGGGCTGGGTGGTGAGGGAGAGCCGGCCGGTGAACACCGCTCCCCCGTCAGGCAGTACGACGGCCGCCCCCAGCAAAGGATGTCCCGCCGACCCCAGCCCCAGCGACTCGGGGTCGCCCCCTGCGCGGGTGGGGAGCGACCAGTAGTGCTGGCGCTGGAAGGCGTAGGTGGGCAGGTCGACGCGGCGGGCTCCGGTCGGCGCGTAGAACGCGGCCCAGTCCGGGACATGGCCCACGGTGTGCAGCCGCGCGAGCGCCGTTACCAGCGCCTCGGGCTCGCTCTGGTTGCGACGGAGACCCGGTACGAACACCGCGTCGGCCGCCGAGTTCTGGGCCATCGCGGTGAGTACGGCATCGGGACCCACCTCCAGGAACACACTCACCCCAGCGGCCGACAGCGCACGCACACCGTCACCGAAACGCACCGCTTCACGGACATGGCGCACCCAGTACTCGGGCGTACGCAGGTCATCCGGGGTTGCCAGCTCGCCGGTGACGTTGGAGACCACCGGAATACGGGCCTCGCCGAACGTCACACTCTCGGCGACGGTACGGAACTCGTTGAGCATCGGCTCCATCAGCGGCGAGTGGAACGCGTGCGAAACCCGCAGGCGGCTCGTCTTACGACCCTCCGCCTCGAACCGGGCCGCAACCTCCAGCACGTCCGCTTCAGCGCCGGAGATGAGCACCGCGTCCGGACCGTTCACCGCCGCGATACTCACCACGTCCGAGGTCAGGTACGGAAGGACCTCGTCCTCCGATGCCCGGACAGCGACCATCGCACCACCAGCCGGCAGCGCCTGCATCAACCGCGCACGGGCAGCCACCAGCCGTGCCGCATCCGCCAGCGACAGCACACCCGACACGTGCGCGGCAGTCAGCTCACCCACCGAGTGCCCGGCCAAGAAGTCCGGGCGCACACCCCAGGACTCCAGAAGCCGGAACAGGGCTGTCTCGAACGCGAAGAGGGCCGGCTGAGTGAACTCCGTCCGCTCCAGAAGCCCCGCGTCCTCACCCCACACAACCTGACGCAGCGACGTGGGCAGGTGTCCGTCCAGCTCCGCGACCACCGCATCGAACGCCTCGGCGAACACCGGGAAGGACTCGTGGAGCTCACGCCCCATCCCCACCCGCTGCGCACCCTGACCCGTGAAGAGGACGGCCAGAGCCCCGGCAGAACGAGAAGTCCCCCGCACCACACCGGGACCTTCGCGTCCTTCCGCCAACACACCCAAAGCAGCTACCAGTTCTTCGCGGTCGCGGCCGACCACCACGGCACGCTGATCCAGCACCGCACGCGAGGTCACCAGCGAGAAACCAGCATCCGCCAGGCGTATCTCAGTGCCGGCCACCCGGTCCCGTAGGCGGGCCGCCTGCGCCTTCAACGCGTCCGCTCCCGTGGCCGAGAGCGCCCAGGCATGCAGGGGGATCTCATCGGATCGCTCGCCCAGGGCGGGCTCCTCCTCCGGCGCCTGCTCGATGATCACGTGCGCGTTTGTACCGCTGATCCCGAACGACGACACAGCAGCCCGCCGCGGACCATCCGTCACAGGCCACTCACGCGCCTCCGTCAACAACTCCACCGCACCCGCAGACCAATCCACCTGATCCGACGGACGATCCACATGCAACGTCTTCGGCAACACACCATGCCGCATCGCATGAACAA
>NZ_JBEXPD010000029.1:0-7116 GCF_040611875.1 Streptomyces sp. NPDC006516 | reverse complement strand
TGGCGGCGGTGCTGGACGGGGTTGTTCTGACGGGTGTGGTGCATGTTGCGGGGGTGCTGGATGACGGTGTGATCGGTGCGATGACGCCGGAGCGGTTGGATGGGGTGTTCGCGCCGAAGGCGGATGCGGCGTGGTATCTGCATGAGCTGACGGCGGGGATGGAGTTGTCGGCGTTTGTGATGTTTTCGTCGGTTGCTGGGTTGTTGGGTGGTCCGGGGCAGGCGAATTATGCGGCGGCGAATGCGTTTTTGGATGCGTTGGCTGTGGTGCGGGTGGGTGGTGGTCTGCCGGGCCGGTCGTTGGTGTGGGGTCCGTGGGTCGGTGTGGGTGGGATGGCTGACCGGTTGTCGGTCGGTGATGTGGAGCGGTTGGCTCGGCAGGGTTTCCCGGCGTTGGGTGCGGTCGAGGGTATGGAGTTGTTCGATGCCGCGATGAGTGCGGGTTCGGATGCGGGTGGGGCGGTGATGGTGCCGTTGCCGTTGGATCTGGTGGCGTTGCGGTCGCAGCCGGCCACTGTTCCGTACCTCCTCCGCCACATGGCTCGCGTCTCCTCCCGGGGCAAGGCCGGCGGAGGCGCGACCCTCGCAGGACGGCTGTCCGGTCTCGGTCCGGAGGAGCGGGAGCGGTTGCTCCTGGACGTGGTGCGGGAGCAGGTCGCCGGCGTACTGGGCCATGCCACGGCCAACGCCATCGAGGCCGACCGCGCCTTCAAGGAATTCGGCTTCGACTCCCTGACAGCCGTCGAATTCCGCAACCGCCTCAACATCGCCACCGGGCTGGAGCTCCCCTCGACCCTGGTGTTCGACCACCCGACCGCCCGCGATGTGGCCGTACAGATACAGGAGTTGCTGGCCCCCCGCGATGCCGACGGGTCCCAGCAGCTGATCAGCGAGGTCGAGCGCCTCGAGGCCGCTCTTGCTGCCGCCTCGCTCGTGGACGGTGGGCGCGCTCAGATCACGGCGCGTCTGGAAACCCTGCTGCGCCGCTGGAACGCGGCCCAGCCCGATGCGGCGACGGCCGAGGACGAGCCGGATCTCAGCACCGCATCCGACGACGAGCTGTTCGACCTGCTCGACAACGAACTGGGTCATTCCTGAGAGCTCTTCGCAGTCCTCATATGAACTTCCTCCGAGATTGGGTATGACGACGATGGAGAACGACGCCAAGCTCCGGGAATACCTCCGGCGAGCCACCACTGACCTGCGCCAGGTCCGCCGCAAGCTGCGGGAGGCCGAGACCAGGGAACACGAGCCGATCGCCATCGTCGCCATGAGCTGCCGTTTCCCCGGCGGCGCAGGGTCCCCCGAGGATCTGTGGGACCTGGTAGCGGCAGGTACGGACGCCATCGCCGACTTCCCGGCCAACCGTGGCTGGAACGTCGACGACATCTACGACCCGGAGCCGGGGAAGCCGGGCAAGAGTTACGCGAAGACCGGCGGATTCCTCTACGACGCCGATGAGTTCGACCCGGAGCTGTTCAAGATCAGCCCGCGCGAGGCCGAGGACATGGATCCGCAGCAGCGGCTGCTGCTGGAAGCCTCCTGGGAAAGCCTCGAGCGCGCGGGGATCGACCCTTCGTCGCTCAAGGGAAGCCGAACCGGCGTGTTCGCCGGTGTCGTCTACCACGACTACGCGAGCGTCACGACTGCCGGCAGCCTGGTGTCCGGCCGGGTGGCCTACACCCTCGGCCTGGAGGGCCCGGCCGTCTCGATCGACACGGCCTGTTCCTCCTCGCTGGTCGCGCTCCACCTCGCGATCCAGTCACTGCGGCGCGGCGAGTGCTCCCTCGCGCTCGCGGGGGGCGTCACCGTGATGTCCACCCCGGACGTGTTCGCCTACTTCAGCGAGCAGCGCGGCCTCTCGCCGGACGGCCGCTGCCGCGCCTTCGCCGCCGACGCGAACGGTACGGGCTGGGGCGAGGGCGTAGGCGTCCTCCTGGTGGAGCGGCTCTCGGACGCCCGCCGCAACGGGCACCCGGTGCTCGCCGTGGTACGTGGCTCGGCTGTGAACCAGGACGGCGCCAGCAACGGCATGACCGCACCCAACGGTCCCGCCCAGCGACGCGTCATCCAGGACGCCCTGAACTCGGCCGGGCTCACACCCTCCGACATCGATGCCGTCGAAGCGCACGGCACCGGTACGACGCTGGGTGACCCGATCGAGGCGCAGGCGTTGCTGGCCACCTACGGCCAGGACCGAGCGGAAGGCCGGCCGCTGTGGCTGGGCTCCATCAAGTCCAACATCGGTCACGCCCAGGCCGCCGCGGGTGTCGCCGGACTCATCAAGATGGTCCAGGCGATGCAGCACGGAGTGCTGCCGAAGACGCTGCACGTGGCGGAGCCATCGCCGAAGGTGGACTGGTCCGCGGGTGCGGTGGAACTGCTGACGGAGGCCCGGGACTGGCCCGAGAAGGATGGTCCGCGGCGGGCGGCTGTGTCGTCGTTCGGGATCAGCGGCACGAACGCGCACGTGATCATCGAGCAGGCGCCGGAGGAGGAGCCCGCCGAGAGTGACGGGGCGGAGGAGGGCCCGGCTCCTGCTCTGGAGCTCCCGGTGCATGCGTGGGTGCTCTCGGCCGCCGGCGTGGACGCGTTGAAGGAGCAGGCGGGGAGTCTGCTGGACCGGGTTGCCGCGTCTGACATACGTCCGGTTGATGTCGGTTTCTCGCTCGTGACCTCGCGTGCGGTGCTGGATCAGCGTGCCGTGGTGGTCGGCCGCGACCGCGAAGAGCTGATCGCTGCTTTGGGTGTGTTGGCGGAAGGACGCGAAGGTCCCGGTGTGGTGCGGGGGACTTCTCGTTCTGCCGGGGCTCTGGCCGTCCTCTTCACGGGTCAGGGTGCGCAGCGGGTGGGTATGGGGCGTGAGCTCCACGAGTCCTTCCCGGTGTTCGCCGAGGCGTTCGATGCGGTGGTCGCGGAGCTGGACGGACACCTGCCCACGTCGCTGCGTCAGGTTGTGTGGGGTGAGGACGCGGGGCTTCTGGAGCGGACGGAGTTCACGCAGCCGGCGTTGTTCGCGTTCGAGACTGCGTTGTTCCGGTTGCTGGAGTCGTGGGGTGTGCGCCCGGACTTCTTGGCTGGGCACTCGGTGGGTGAGCTGACGGCCGCGCACGTGTCGGGTGTGCTGTCGCTGGCGGATGCGGCACGGCTGGTCGCCGCGCGGGCCCGGCTGATGCAGGCCCTGCCGACTGGCGGCGCGATGGTCGCTGTCCGCGCATCGGAGGACGAGGTGCTTCCGTACCTGACCTCGGACGCGGTGAGCATTGCTGCGGTGAACGGTCCGGACGCGGTGGTCATCTCCGGCGCGGAAGCGGACGTGCTGGAGGTTGCGGCCCGGTTCGAGGCGGAGGGTCGTAAGACCAGTCGCCTGCGGGTTTCGCACGCGTTCCACTCGCCGCTGATGGAGCCGATGCTCAACGAGTTCCGTACCGTCGCCCAGAGTGTGACGTTCGGCGAGGCCCGTATTCCGGTGGTCTCCAACCTCACCGGCGAGCTGGCAACCCCGGCAGATCTGCGTACGCCCGAGTACTGGGTGCGTCACGTCCGTGAGGCTGTGCGGTTCGGCGATGGTGTGCGTGCGCTGTCGGCCGCCGGCGTCTCTGTGTTCCTGGAGGTCGGCCCCGACGCCGTCCTCACCGCGATGGCCCAGAACTCGGCGGCCGACGCGGTGTTCGTACCGGGCCTGCGCCGCAATCAGAGCGAGCCCGAGGCGCTGGTAACGGCGCTCGCGCGGCTGCACACCGTGGGCCATGTCCCGGACTGGGCCGCCTTCTACGCGCCGACCGGAGCCCGCCGCGTCGACCTGCCCACCTACGCCTTCCAGCGCCAGCACTACTGGCTGCCCGACCGCGCAGCCGGAGGTGCAGCCGCTGCCGGTCTGCATGCGGCCGAGCACCCCCTCCTCAGCGCCATGGTGATGCTTGCCGACGCCGACGGCGCGGTGTTCACCGGCCGGCTCTCCGTCGGTTCGCACCCCTGGCTGGCCGATCATGTGATCGGCGAGTCGGTGCTCTTCCCCGGTACCGGGTTCGTCGAGCTGGCCATCCGTGCGGGGGACCAGGTCGGCTCGCCGGTTCTCGATGAGCTGGTGATCGAGGCACCGCTGGTCCTGCCCGCCCACGGTTCGGCGCAGGTCCAGGTGATCGTCCGGGCTCCCGATGCCGTCCACGGAAATCGCTCGGTGGGCGTCTACTCGCGTGCCGGTGACGCGGACGCCGATGCTCCGTGGATGCGCCACGCCAGTGGGATACTCGCGTCCTCCGCCGCAGCCCCTGCTCCGGGCGGCGGGGCCGACCTGCATGAGTGGCCGCCGTCCGGTGCCGAACCGCTGGATCTGGAGGGGCTGTACGAGGGGCTCGCCGAATCCGGCATGGTGTACGGGCCGGTCTTCCAAGGGCTCACCGCGGCCTGGAGGCATGGCAGCGAGATCTACGCCGAGGCCACGCTTCCCGAGCACGCCCGCAGCGAGGCGGAGCGCTTCGGTCTCCACCCCGCTCTCCTCGACGCGGCGCTTCACGCGGTCGCCCTGACGGATGCGGTGGGTCAGGGCCCGACACTGCCGTTCACCTGGTCGAAGGTGGCCCTGCACGCCTCCGGCGCCGCGTCGCTGCGCGTGCGGCTCGTCCCGGGCGAGTCCGGTGGCGGCAGTGTCGCGGTGAGTGTCGAGTGCACCGATGTCGAGGGTCGGCCGGTTGCCACGGTCGGCTCGTTGGCTCTGCGCCGTATCTCTGATGCACAACTGGCGGCGGCAGCAGCCACGTTCCATGACTCGCTCTATCAACTGGACTGGGTGAGGCTGCCGTCGGCCATCGAGCCGCAAGCCCTGACCATCGGGACCTGGGAGGAGCTGGATCGCGGCGCACCCGTCCCGGACATCGTGGTACTCGAGGCAGGCCGTCCGGACGCCTCCGCATCCGGGAGCATCGAGGAGTCCTCGGACTTCGCCGGTTCCATACCCTCTGCCGAGTCCGTCGATGCTGTTCACACGACGACGCACCGTGTGCTGGCGGTGCTTCAGCAATGGCTGGCTGATGCCGACGGGCGGTTCGACGCCTCGCGTCTGCTGGTCGTCACCCGCGGAGCCGTGGACGTCGCCGGGCCGGAGAACCTGCCGAGTGGCGCCACTGCCTCGGAGGGTGCCGCTGGCACAGGACTGGGACTGGGTGGTCTCATCGGCGCCGCGGTCGCGGGGCTGGTCCGTTCCGCGCAGATGGAGAACCCGGGCCGTATCCTCCTCGCTGACCTGGACGGCGCAGCGGACCCCCAGTCGATCAGCGCCGCCGTCGTCGCCGCGGGGGAAGACAACGTCGCGATACGCGACGGCGTGCTGCACGCCCCACGGCTGACGCGGGCCACGGCCGACCCCGCGGACACCGGCCGGGCCGTTGTAGCGACCTCACCGTCGGCCGGCGTTCCGGCCGACGCCGACGCACCACCCGTCGCCGACGGTGGTGCCTTCGGGAACGGCACGGTGCTCGTGACCGGTGGCACCGGAGGCATCGGTGCCCTCGTCGCCCGCCGCCTGGTGGCGGACCACGGTGTACGCAGCCTGCTGCTCACCAGCCGTCGGGGCCCGGACGCCCCGGGCGCTGCCGGGCTCCGGGACGAACTCACCGCACTCGGGGCGGAAGTGACCATCGCGGCCTGTGACGTGGCGGACCGCGCCTCTGTAGCTGCCCTCCTGAAGCAGGTCACGCTGACCGGTGTGGTGCACGCGGCGGGTGTGCTCGACGACGGTGTCGTGGCCTCCCTGAACCCGGAGCGCGTCACCACGGTGCTCCGTCCCAAGGTGGATGCCGCGTTGCACCTCCACCACTTCACCGCAGGGCAGCCGCTCGCGGCCTTCGTCCTGTTCTCCTCCTTCGCCGGACTGCTCGGTGCGCCCGGGCAGGGCAGCTATGCGGCGGCCAACGCCTTCCTGGACGCTCTCGCCGTCCAGCGTCGTGCCCATGGGCTGCCTGCGCAGTCGCTGGCCTGGGGGCTGTGGGAGCTGGCCGGAGGTATGGCCGGTGAGCTGGACACCTCCGACCGTGCCAAGATCTCCCGAGGCGGCATCTCCCCTCTCACCACTGACGAAGGCCTGGCGCTCTTCGACGCCGCGCCTTCGGTGGACCGTGCCCTCGTCGTGCCGACCGCCCTCGACCTGCCCGGACTGCGGGCCCAGGGCGATGCACTGCCCGGTCTGTTCCGCGCCCTGGTGCCCACGGCCCGGCGTAGTGCTGCGGCTGCCGGAGCGGGCTCGGACACGCTTCGGCGCCGACTGGCCGGGCTCTCGGCGGAGGAGCGGAAGGACCTGCTGCTCGGCCTCGTCCAGGAACGCGCCGCAGTCGCCCTCGGCTACTCCGGGGCCCAAGCGGTCGAAGCCGATCGGGCATTCCGTGATCTGGGAATCGACTCACTCGGAGCGCTCGAACTCCGTAACAGCCTCGGCGAGGAAACCGGCCTCCGGCTACCGGCGACCGTGATCTTCGACTACCCGAACCCGCTCTCACTCGCCCGCTACCTGCTGGGCGAACTCTCCGGAGTGACGGAGGACGTGCGGACCGTCAGTGTGGGCACGGCCACGGACGACGATCCGATCGTGATCGTGGGCATGGCCTGCCGCTATCCGGGCGGTGTGGAGTCCCCAGAGGACCTCTGGAACCTCGTCGTCGAGGGTCGGGACGGGATCACGCCCTTCCCGACCGACCGCGGCTGGCGGGTCGACGCGCTTCTCGACCCGACCAGCACGCGGCCGAACACGAGCTACGTGGGTGAGGGCGGCTTCCTGCACAGGGCTGCCGAGTTCGACCCGGACTTCTTCGGGATCAGCCCGAACGAGGCGTTGATCATGGACCCGCAGCAGCGGCTGCTGCTGGAGGTGTCATGGGAGGCGCTCGAGAGTGCGGGCATCGTTCCGTCGACGCTCGCGGGCTCTCGGACGGGTGTCTTCGCGGGTGTGATGTACCACGACTACGCCGCCAACAGCGGTACAGGAGCCATCGCTTCGGGCCGCATCTCCTATGTCTTCGGCCTCGAAGGGCCGGCGGTGACGGTGGACACGGCGTGTTCGTCGTCGTTGGTGGCGTTGCATTCGGCGGTGCAGTCTCTGCGGTCGGGGGATTGTGATCTGGCGTTG
>NZ_JBEXPD010000028.1:0-10712 GCF_040611875.1 Streptomyces sp. NPDC006516 | reverse complement strand
AGATCCGACACACCACCACCATCAACCGACACCGCACCACGCGTGACGATCACCAACCGGCCATCAGCGAACCTCTCATCCGCCAACCACCCCTGCACCACACCCAAAACCCCACCAACAACCCCCCGCAACGCCCCCGGAACTCCCACCCCAGAGCCATCCACAGACACATCGACAGGCACCTCAGGCACGGCAAACACCACCACATCAGCGCCCACCCCACCACCACCCGCAACGTCCTCCCACCACACGAACGAACCAGCCTCAGCCGCCGAACCCCCAGCAACCACACCCCACTCAACCGCCAGCAACGAACCGCCAGCAGCCCCACGCCCACCCGTACTCAACTGCTCAGCAGACACCTCACGCGCCACCAACGACCCCACCGACAACACGGGAACTCCCGCACCATCAGCCACCTCCAACGCCAGCTGACCCGCACCACCCCGCACGATCCGCACCCGCACCACCGACGCACCCGCCCCGAACAGCGACACACCCGCCCACGAGAACGGCAGGTGCGGGGCGCCGTCAGCAGGGGCCTCCGTGACCATCGCCGCGTGCAGGGCGGCGTCGAGCAGAGCGGGGTGCAGTCCGAACCGGCCCGCATCGTCACGGGCCTCGTGGGGAAGAGCGACCTCGGCGAAGATCTCCTCACCCCGCGTCCAGACAGCCTTCAGCCCCTGGAACACCGGGCCGTACCCATACCCCTGCTCCGCCAGCCGCTCATACGCACCCGCCACAGGCACCGACACCGCACCCGCCGGCGGCCACGCCACCAGATCGAAGTCAGGGGCAGGTGCGTCCGGGCGCAGCGTCCCCTCCGCGTGGAGGGTCCAGGGCGCCTCAGGGTCGCCCTCAGGCCGCGAGTGGACGCCCACCTGCCGCCCGCCGTCCTCGGCCGGAGCATCGACGACGACCTGGACCTGCGTCCCGTTGGTTTCAGGAAGCACGAGGGGAGCCTGAAGAGTCAGCTCCTCCAGCAGCCCACACCCGACCTCCTCACCCGCGCGCAGGGCCAGCTCCACCAACCCGGTCCCCGGCACCAGCACATTCCCCAGCACACCGTGGTCGGCAAGCCAGGGGTGGGAGTTGAGGGAGAGGCGGCCCGTCAGAACCACCCTCTCGTCCGGCGTGCTCACGGCGGCTCGGAGCAAGGGGTGCTCGAGGGCGGTCTGCCCCGCACCGGAAGCGTCACCCTTGGCCGCCGCGTTGGTGAAGCTCTCCTGCCAGTAGCGCTGCCTCTGGAAGGCGTACGTGGGCAGGTCGACACGGCGGGCTCCGGTGTCCTGAAGGCATGCGCTCCAGTCGACGGGCACACCTCGCAGGTGTGCCGCGCCGAGCCCGGCCAGCAGTTCGCGTTCCTCGGAGCGGTCACGCCGCTGGGTCGGGATCAGGGCGGCGGCGTCCTGCTGCTCGTCGCCTGCGGAGACACAGTCCTGCGCGAGCGCTGTCAGTACGGTGTCGGGACCGATTTCGAGGAACGTCGTGACGTTCTTGGACTCAAGGCAGTGGATACCGTCCGCGAAGCGCACGGCCTGCCGCACGTGCCGCACCCAGTACTCGGGCGCGCGGAGTTCGGCGGCGGTGGCGAGCTCCCCGGTGACGTTCGACACGACCGGGATGTTCGGGCTGTTGTAGGTGAGAGTGGCGGCCAGCTGGCCGAACACCTCCAGGATGGGATCCATCAGGGGTGAGTGGAACGCGTGCGAAACCCGCAGACGGCTGGTCTTACGACCCTCCGCCTCAAACCGGGCCGCAACCTCCAGGACCTCGTCCTCGGCGCCGGAGATGACCACCGCGTCCGGACCGTTCACCGCAGCGATACTCACCACGTCCGACGTCAGGTACGGAAGGACCTCGTCCTCCGACGCCCGGACAGCGACCATCGCACCACCAGCCGGCAACGCCTGCATCAACCGCGCCCGCGCAGCCACCAACCGCGCCGCATCCGCCAGCGACAGCACACCCGACACATGCGCGGCAGTCAGCTCACCCACCGAATGACCGGCCAAGAAGTCCGGGCGCACACCCCACGACTCCAGCAACCGGAACAACGCCGTCTCGAACGCGAACAACGCAGGCTGAGTGAACTCCGTCCGCTCCAGAACCCCCGCATCCTCACCCCACACCACATCCCGCAACGACCCCGCCAGGTGACCGTCCAGCTCCGCGACCACCGCATCGAACGCCTCGGCGAACACCGGGAACGCGCCGTACAGCTCACGCCCCATCCCCACCCGCTGCGCACCCTGACCCGTGAACAAGAAGGCGGTGCGACCTTTGCGGCGCAGGGGGGTAGGGGTCTCCCCCTGAACGAAGTCGGCCAGTGCGGCATCGAGTTCGGCACGGTTCTCGCCGATGAGGACCGCTCGGTGTTCGAGCGTGGCTCGGCCCGTCGCCAAGGAGTGGGCGACGTCGAGGGCCCGGGCTTCGGGGTGGGCCGTGAGGTGACCACGCAGCCGTTCGGCCTGGGCCGTGAGGGCCTGCGGGGTCTTCGCGGAGAACGCCCAGGGGATCACCGACGGGGTACGCCGCGGGCTGTCGGCGCCGGCGGCTGTGACCTCGTCGGCGGAGGGGGCCTGTTCGACGATGACGTGGGCGTTCGTACCGCTGATACCGAAGGAGGAGACGGCGGCTCGCCGGGGGCGCCCGGTCTCCGGCCACTCCCGGGCTTCGGTCAGCAGTTCCACGGCTCCCGCGGACCAGTCCACCTGAGGGGTGGGCTCGTCCAGGTGGACGATGCCGGGCAGGAAGCCCTCTCGCATGGCCAGGACCATCTTGATGACGCCGCCGACCCCGGCCGCGGCCTGGGTGTGCCCCAGGTTGGACTTCAGAGCGCCGAGGAGCAGTGGCTCTCCGCCCGCGGCACGCTCACGGCCGTACGTGGCCATCAGGGCCTGCGCCTCGATGGGGTCTCCGAGGGTGGTGCCCGTGCCGTGGGTCTCGACGGTGTCGATGTCGGCGGCGGTCAGGCCTGCGTCGGCCAGCGCCTGCCGGATGACCCGCTGCTGGGAGGGGCCGTTGGGGGTGGTGAGCCCGCTGGAGGCACCGTCCTGGTTGAGGGCGGAGCCCCGGATCACCGCGAGCACCGGGTGCCCGTTTGCACGGGCGTCGGAGAGGCGTTCCAGCAGGATGAGCGCGGCGCCCTCGGAGCACCCGGTGCCGTCCGCGCCTGCCGAGAAGGACTTGCAGCGGCCGTCGGCCGCCAGGCCGCGCTGTTCGCTGAAGTAGACGAACATGTCGGGTTCCGTCATCACGGTGACGCCACCGGCGAGGGCGAGTGTGCACTCGCCCTTACGGAGGGCCTGGGCGGCCCAGTGCAGGGCGACCAGCGAGGAGGAGCACGCCGTGTCCACGGTGACCGCCGGGCCCTCCAGCCCCAGGGTGTAGGCGACCCGGCCCGTGACCAGGCTGCCGTCGCTGCTGCCGGGCCCGTAGTCGTGGTACATCACGCCTGCGTAGACCCCGGTCGCGGAGCCCTTGGCGGAGGTCGGGTCGATGCCCGCGCTCTCGAAGGCCTCCCAGGCGGTCTCCAGAAGCATCCGCTGCTGCGGGTCCATGCCCAGCGCCTCGCGGGGGCTGATCCCGAAGAACTCGGGATCGAAGTCCACGGCGTCGTAGAGGAAGCCACCCTCGCGGGCGATGGACTTGCCTGCGACGCCGGGCTCCGGGTCGTACAGAGCGTCGAGGTTCCAGCCCCGGTCCGTGGGGAAGCCGGCGACGGCATCCTTGCCGTCGCGGACGAGGCGCCACAGCTCCTCCGGGGTGCGTACGCCGCCGGGGTAGCGGCACGCCATGCCGACGATGGCGACGGGTTCGTCGGCACGGTCGGTGAGCTGCTGGTTCTGCTGTCGCAGCCGTTCGTTCTCCAGCATGGACGAGCGCAGTGCTTCGACGATCTGCTCAGCGGATGCTTCCACGTGATTGTCCCTGGTTTCTCGCTGGGTGACCGGATGCTGTCAGGACTTGTCGGTGCCGAGAGCGGCCCGTACCAGGTCCTCGATGTTCATGCTCTTGATCGCGTCGCTGCGGGTGCTGCCGCCGTCGCTGCCGGACTCCTCGGACCCGTTGCCGGGTGCCGGGGTCTCCGCCGAGAGCTGGAGCAGGGTGTCCAGCAGTCCGGCCTCACGGAGGCGGGCGATGGAGAGGGTCCCGATCCGCCGCTGGAGTTCGGCGTCGTCACCGGACACGGCCGGCGCCTGTGCACCACCGCCCGTGCCGTTCGCGGCCGGAGCGGAGGCGGGCGGCACCAGTGCTTCGATGCCGGGCAGGAGCTCCTCCAGGAGGAACTTCGCCAGGGTCACCGGGTTCGGGTAGTCGAACATCAGCGTGGCCGGGAGCCTCAGCCCGGTCGCCGAGCTGAGACGGTTGCGCAGCTCGATCGCGGCGAGCGAGTCCAGACCCAGCTCGGTGAAGCCCTTCTCGACGTCGATCGCGTCCGGTTCGTCGTGCCGGACGGCCGCGACGTGGGTGCGCACGGTGTCCAGGAGGACCCGGTCGCGCTCCTGTCCCGGCAGTGCCGCGAGACGCTCTTCGAGCGACTGGGTGCTCTGCGTGTCCGGTGCGGAGCCCCGGGCACGCTGGGTGCCGCGGGTTCCCTGACTGCCGCCGGCCGGACGGGCGGTGCGCGCGGTGGAGCGCTGTACGACTTCGCGGAAGACGGCCGGCACGGAGCCGGAAGCGGTCATCGCCGCGGCGTCGATCCTCAGCGGCACCACGGTCGGTGCGGTCAGGCCGAGCGACTGGTCGAACAGGACCAGTGCCTCAGCCGAGGAGAGCGCGGGCAGGCCCATGGCCGCCATCCGCTGTTCCTCTAGGTCCTCGTCGACTCCGGCACCGCCGAGACCGGTCCGGGTGGCCCACAGGCCCCAGGCCAGCGAGACCGCCGGAAGCCCCTGGGTCCTGCGGTGGGCGGCGAGCGCGTCCAGGAAGCGGTTGGCCGCGGCGTAGTTGCCCTGGCCCGCCCCCATGGCCAGGCCGGACACCGAGGAGAACAGGACGAATGCCTTCAGCGGCAGGTCCCGGGTGAGTTCGTGCAGATGCCAGGCCGCGTCGACCTTGGGCCGGAACACCCCGTCGAGCTGCTCGGTGGTCAGCGCGTCGATCAGGGCGTTGTCCATCACTCCGGCCGCGTGCACCACCGCGGTCAGCGGCTGGTCCGCCGGAATCGCGGCGAGCAGGCCGGACACGGCGTCTCGGTCGGCCGTGTCGCAGGCCGCGACGGTGATCTCGGCACCCAGCGCGCCGAGTTCGTCACGCAGTGCCGCAGCGCCGGGTGACTCGGCGCCACGGCGGCCGGTGAGCACCAGGTGGCGGACGCCGTGGGCGCTGACCAGGTGCCTGACGAGCACCGCTCCGAGGCCTCCGAGACCACCGGTGACCAGGACCGTGCCGGTCGGACCCCACGTCTGCGGGGTGTCTCCCTCGGCTGCGGAGACCCGGGCCAGTCGCGGCACCTTCACCTCGCTCCCGCGAACCGCAGCTTCCGGCTCGCGGAGCGAAGCCACGGCGGGCAGCGTCCGGCGGGCGGTGTCCGAGCCGTCCAGGTCGACCAGGACCAGACGGTCCTGGTGTTCCTGCTGCGCGGACCGGATCAGGCCCCAGACGGGGGCTTGCGAGAGATCGTTCGGCGTTTCCTCGGAGGGTTCGGTCTCGGTGAGTACACCGCCGTGGGTGAGGAGCATGAGCCGCGAGTCGGCGAACCGGGGGTCGGCCAGCCAGTCCTGGACGAGCCCGAGGACTTCCGCCGCCGTCCGGTGGGTGCGCTCGGCCACGTCGTCGCCCTCCGCCGCGCCGGAGCAGCGGTGGAGGACCAGCTCGGGCGCCTTGGTGCCGGCGTCGACGACGGCGCGCAGCGCGGCAAGGTCGGCATGGACCGGCAGGGCACCGGGAGCCAGGCCGAGGTCGGCTGCGAGACCGAGATCGTCCTCACCGAGGACCGCCCAGTCGCCCACGGTGGCGTCGGAGTGCGCGCCGACCGGCAGTTGGCTCCAGCCCAGCCGGAACATCGACTCCAGGTGGCGGGTTCCGGTGGATGCCGCGGCGGCTGCCGAGACCCGGTCGGGCGTGACGGCCCGGACCACCAGGGACTCGACGCTCGCGACGGGCGTGCCGTGCTCGTCGGCGAGCTCCAGCCGCACCGCGTCGGAGCCGACCGCCTCGTCGGATCCCGTCCAGTTG
Organism: Streptomyces sp. NPDC006516; assembly: GCF_040611875.1. NCBI lineage: Bacteria > Bacillati > Actinomycetota > Actinomycetes > Kitasatosporales > Streptomycetaceae > Streptomyces > Streptomyces sp. NPDC006516. The sequence goes on along the minus strand of NZ_JBEXPD010000028.1, from coordinate 4,529 downwards.
ATCCGTACGCGGAAGCAGGCGGCGCCGCCTGAGTGCAGGGACACACCGGACCAGGAGAACGGCAGCATGGAGGCACCGACGTCCTGGGGCTTCCGGCCACCGAGGAAGTCCGTCGCACTGAGCGCCGCGTCCAGCAGGGAGGGATGCATGCGGTACCGCGCGGCCTCGTCCCGTGCGTAGTCCGGGAGGGCGACCTCCGCGAAGACCTCCTTGTCGCGCTGCCAGACGGCCTTGAGGCCGCGGAACATCGGACCGTAGTGATAGCCCTGCGCGGTCAGGTAGTCGTAGACGTTGCTGACGTCGACCGGCTCGGCACCGGCCGGCGGCCAGACCCCGTGGCCGACGTCGAACTCTTCGGGAGTGACCGGCTCACGGTTCTCGACCGCCAGGTATCCGGAGACGTGCCGGGTCCACTCCACCTGCGGCGGAGCGTCCTCGACGCGTGAGTAGACAGCCAGCGAGCGGCGGTCCGCGTCGTCGGGCGCGCCGACGACCACCTGCACCGCGACCCCGTCACCGTTCTCCGGCAGGGGCATCAGCGCCTCGATGACGAGTTCCTCGACCAGGTCGCAGCCGACCTCCTCGGCGGCGCGGAGCGCGAGTTCGACGTAACCGGTGCCGGGCAGCAGCACGGTGCCCAGCACGTCGTGGTCGGCGATCCACGGGTGCGTGGTCACCGAAAGGCGGCCGGTGAGGACCACGCTGCCGCCCTCGGGCGAGACCACGACGGACGTGAGCAGCGGGTGCCCGGCGGCCACCTGACCGAGACCGGCGGCATCCACGGCGGGCGCCTCGGCGGCGTCCAGCCAGAAGTGCCGCTTCTCGAAGGCGTAGGTGGGCAGGTCGACGCGGCGGGCTCCGGTGGGCGCGTAGAACGCGGCCCAGTCCGGGACATGGCCCACGGTGTGCAGGCGCGCAAGCGCCGTTACCAGCGCCTCGGGCTCGCTCTGATTGCGGCGCAGGCCTGGTACGAACACCGCGTCGGCCGCCGAGTTCTGGGCCATCGCGGTGAGGACGGCGTCGGGGCCGACCTCCAGGAACACCCTCACCCCGGCAGCCGAGAGCGCGCGCACACCATCGCCGAAGCGCACGGCCTCACGGACATGGCGCACCCAGTACTCGGGGGTGCGCAGGCCATCGGTGGTCGCGAGCTCGCCGGTGAGGTTGGAGACCACCGGAATACGGGCCTCGCCGAACGTCACGCTCTCGGCGACGGTACGGAACTCGTCGAGCATCGGCTCCATCAGCGGCGAGTGGAACGCGTGCGAAACCCGCAGGCGGTTTGTCTTACGGCCCTCCGCCTCGAAGCGGGCGGCAACCTCCAGGACCTCGTTCTCGGCGCCGGAGATGACGACCGCGTCCGGACCGTTCACCGCAGCAATGCTCACCGCGTCCGAGGTCAGGTACGGAAGGACCTCGTCCTCCGATGCGCGGACAGCGACCATCGCGCCGCCAGTCGGCAGGGCCTGCATCAGCCGGGCCCGCGCGGCCACCAGCCGTGCCGCATCCGCCAGCGAGAGAACACCCGCTACGTGCGCGGCAGTCAGCTCACCCACCGAGTGCCCGGCCAGGAAGTCCGGGCGCACACCCCAGGACTCCAGAAGCCGGAACAGGGCTGTCTCGAACGCGAAGAGGGCCGACTGAGTGAACTCCGTCCGCTCGAGAAGCCCCGCATCCTCACCCCACACCACATCCCGCAGCGGCGCGGACAGGTGACCGTCCAGCTCCGCGACCACCGCGTCCAACGCCTCGGCAAACACCGGGAAGGACGCATGGAGCTCACGCCCCATCCCCACCCGCTGCGCACCCTGACCCGTGAACAGGAACGCCAGTGCGCCGACCGATCGCGCAAGGCCTTGAACCACGGTGGAGTTCTCGCGCCCGTCCCTCAACGCAGCCAAAGCGGCGTTCAGTTGTTCCGTGTCCCCCGCCAGCACCACCGCGCGGTGATCCAGCGCGGCACGGGAGGTGGCCAGGGAGAACCCGAGGTCGTACAGGTCGAGTTCGGGGTTGTCCGCCAGGTGGGTGTGGAGCTGGTCTGCCTGGGCGGCCAGCGACGTCGCGCTGCTCGCGGACAGGGCGAGCGGTACGGGCACGGCATCCGTGGCCGGATCGGCGAGGCGCTCCGGGGCCTGCGGGCCGGAGGGCTCCGCCGCCTGCTCCAGGATGATGTGGGCGTTGGTACCGCTGAGCCCGAAGGACGAGACGGCGGCCCTGCGGGGGCGGCCGGTCTCGGGCCAGACACGGGCCTCGGTCAGCAGCTCCACGGCGCCCTCCGACCAGTCCACCTGGTCCGAGGGGCGGTCCACGTGCAGGGTCGCGGGCATCTGGCCGTGGCGCAGTGCCATCACGGCCTTGATGATGCCGCTGACGCCGGCTGCGGCCTGGGCATGGCCGATGTTGGACTTGATGGAGCCCAGCCACAGCGGCTGCCCCTCCGGGCGCTCCTGGCCGTACGTGGCCAGCAGGGCCTGGGCCTCGATCGGGTCCCCGAGGCGGGTCCCGGTGCCGTGGCCCTCGACCATGTCGACGTCGGTCGTGGTGAGGCCGGCGGAGGCCAGGGCCTGCTGGATGACGCGCTGCTGGGAGGGGCCGTTGGGGGCCGTGAGTCCGTTGCTCGCACCGTCCTGGTTGACGGCCGAGCCGCGCACCACCGCCAGCACCGGGTGACCGTTCCGCCGGGCGTCCGACAGCCGCTCCACCAGGAGCAGGCCGAGTCCCTCGGACCAGCCGGTGCCGTCCGCGCCTGCGGAGAAGGACTTGCAGCGGCCGTCGGCCGCCAGGCCGCGCTGCTGGCTGAAGTCGACGAAGATGTCCGGGTTGGGCATCACGGTGACGCCGCCGGCCAGTGCCATGTCGCAGTCACCGGACCGCAGGGCCTGGATCGCCGAGTGCAGGGCAACGAGGGACGATGAGCAGGCGGTGTCCACGGTGACGGCCGGGCCTTCCAGGCCCAGGGCGTAGGAGACGCGCCCGGAGGCTATGGAACCGGCGCTGCCGTTGCCGAGGTAGGGCGTCAGTTCGTCGGACACGGTGCCGGCCCGGGAGCCGTAGTCGTGGTACATGATGCCGACGTAGACGCCGGTCCGGGAGCCGCGCAGCGAGTCCGGCGCGATCCCGGCGCGCTCGATGGCTTCCCAGGCCCCCTGGAGCAGCACTCGCTGCTGGGGGTCCATGGCCAGGGCCTCGCGCGGCATGATGTCGAAGAACTCGGGGTCGAAGTCTGCGGCGTCGTGCAGGAACCCGCCGTCACGGGCGTAGGTCTTGCCGGGAGTGCCGGGCTCGGGGTCGTAAAGGGCGTCGGCGTCCCAGCCACGGTCGGCGGGGAATCCGGTGATGGCCGAGCGGCCTTCTGCGACCAGTTGCCACAGGTCCTCGGCGCTTCTGACGTTGCCGGGGAAGCGGCAGCTGATGCTGACGATGGCGATCGGGTCGTCGGCTGCCGCGGGCACGGCGGTACGCACGGCCGGTGCCGCAGGGGCCGTGACGCCCTCCAGCCGCGAGCCGATGAAGTCGGCGACCGCACGGGAGTTGGGGTGGTCGAAGACCAGGGTGGCCGGGAGCCGTACGCCGGTGGCACCGGTGAGGGCGTTGCGGAACTCCACAGCCGCGAGCGAGTCGAAGCCCATGTCCTTGAACGCCCGGTCCGGGCTGACGCCTTCGGCTCCGCTGTGGCCGAGCACGGTGGCGGCTTCGGCCCTGACCAGTTCGAGCAGTGCTCGGGAGCGCTCGGCCGCCGTGCCGACGAGAAGTCCGCCGAGCCGGGCCTCTGCCCCGGCCGCGCCCATGGCAGCGGCGCGGCGAGGGGTACGACCGGGGCGGTGCACCAGGTCCCGCAGGAGCGCGGGAAGCTCGCCGGAGCGGGCCGAGAGAGCGGCGGTGTCCACGGGCAGCGGTACGAGAGCGGGGAGTCCGGTGCCGAGGGCGGCGGAGAAGAGGGCGAGCCCCTCCTCGACGGCGAAGGCGGGAGTGCCGAGCCGGTTCATCCGGTCGAGGTCGGCCTCGGAGAGGGATCCGCCGAGGCCGGTGTCCACGGCCCACATGCCGAACGCCAGGGAGGTGGCGGGCAGTCCGGCGGCCCTCCGGTGGACGGCGAGCGCGTCCAGGAACACGTTGGCCGCCGCATAGTTTCCCTGTCCCGCGGCGAGGACCAGACCGCCCGCGGAGGAGAACAGCACGAACTGCTTCAGGTCCAGGTCGCGGGTCAGCTCGTGCAGGTGCCAGGCACCGTCGGCCTTCGGCCGCAGCACGGCGTCCAGTCGCTCGGCCGTGAGTGTGCCGGTGAGTCCGTTGTCAGCCACCGCCGCGGCGTGCACAACGCCGGTGAGAGGGTGGTCGGCGTCGATGCCGGCGAGCAGCGCGCCGAGCGCGTCCCTGTCCCCCGTGTCACACGCAGCGACCGTGACGACAACGCCCGACTCCCGCAACTCGGCGGCCAGCTCGACCGCACCCGGAGCCTCAGCACCACGACGACTCGTCAGCAACAGACTGCGCACACCATGCTCAGCCACCAGATGACGCGCCACCAG
>NZ_JBEXPD010000027.1:0-22731 GCF_040611875.1 Streptomyces sp. NPDC006516 | reverse complement strand
GGGCCAGATGGGCGACCTCGAGGACGCCCCGCTGACCGCCTTCCGCACCACGACGAAGACCGCCGTCAACAAGCTCCACTGACCCGGGGGCTCCCCCGAGGGCTGACCACAGCTCGACAGCGGCGCGGCCGGAACCCGGGCGCGCCGCTGTCGTGCACACCTGCTCCGCCGGCGGCGACCACTTCCTGGCCTTCACCAGCATCGCCTGCACCCTCATCTGCTACCGCAGACTCGCCAAATGAGATGGTCTCTTTAGACGCCCGGGACGGTGGCCCTCCCCCCTTGGGCGAGTGGAGGGCCCCACATCGCCGGGACCGGACCCCGGCCGACAGGAAGGTCCACCCCCCGTATGCGAGGGAGCGCTTCCGGCCACTGCGCCCGGGTCTGCGCCTGCTGACGGCCTGCGCCCGACGCGCCGGACAGAGGCCTGACCTCAGCGCCTTCGCCAGGCACCCGCAGAGCACGCTTGACACGAGAAAGAGTGAGTGATTGAGTACTCACATGAAGACGGAGCGACGCCAACTGTCCACAGCCGAAGAGCGCAGGGAGACGGTACTGCGTACCGCCATCGGGGCTTTCGCGGCCCGGGGGTACTTCGGGACCACCACCACGGAGGTGGCCAAGGCGGCGGGTATCTCGCAGGCCTACGTCTACCGCCTCTTCCCGAACAAGGAAGTTCTCTTCACCGCGGTCGTCGAGCACTGCTTCGTGAGGGTGCGCGCCGCCCTCGAGAACGGTGCAGCAGAAGCAGAGAGCAGTTCCCCCGAGGCGGTGCTCGCTTCCATGGGGGACGCGTACGCCCGCCTGATCAGCGACAACGATCTGATGCTGGTCCAGCTGCACGCCCAAGCGGCCGCGGTCTCCGAGCCGGCCGTGCGGGAGGCGGTGCGGGCGGGGTACGCCCGCAGCGTCGAGTACGTGCGCAGCGCCTCGGGCGGCAGCGAGGCGCAGGTGCAGGAGTTCTTCGCCGTCGGCATGCTCTGCCACCTGCTGGTCTCCATCGACGCCGAGGCGATCTCCGCGCCCTGGACCCGCACCCTGACGGCGGGAATCATGCACTACTGACCCGCCTCCAGGAAGGCGGCCGCGCATCTGCGGATCCTGCGGTCGCCTTCTTTTTCGCCCCGATAGTGAGTGTCTGACCACACACACTTGATTGTTGATTCTTCCTACTGAGATTGAGGTTCGTCATGGCAAGCAAGCCCTACCTGACCGGTCACTACTCCCCCGTCACCGACGAGATCACCGCGACCGAACTGACTGTGGAGGGGACCCTGCCGCCGGAGCTGACCGGCCGCCTGATCCGCAACAGCCACAACCCCAAGCCCGGCATCACACCCTCCCACTGGTTCAAGGGCAGCGGCATGGTGCACGGCATCCGCCTGAACGAGGGCCGCGCCGAGTGGTACCGCAACCGGTGGGTCCACACCCCCGCCCTGGAGGGCGCCCCGTACATGACCGACCGGGGCCCCGACCTGCGGGTCAGCACGGCCGGTACGCACGTCATCGAGCACGGCGGGCGGCTGCTGGCCCTGTCGGAGGCGGCCCTGCCCTTCGAGCTGACGGCCGACCTGGAGACGGTGGGCGCCTACGACTTCGGCGGCAAGCTCACCTCCGCCATGACCGCCCACCCCAAGGAGGACCCAGCCACCGGCGAACTGCACTTCTTCGCGTCCTCCCCCTTCCCTCCCTACCTGATCCACCACGTCGCCTCTCCCGACGGCCAGGTGCTGGACAGCCAGGAGGTCCCAGGCGCGAGCGCCGCACTCAAGCACGACTTCGCGATCACCGCCCACCATGTGCTCTTCCTGGAGGGCTCGGTCACCTTCGACCCCACCGAGCACTCCGGAATCCCCTACGGCTGGAGTGACGCACAGGCCTCGCGGATCGGCGTCATGCCGCGCGGTGCGGGGGGTGCGGCGAAGATCCGCTGGTTCGAGATCGGCCAGGGGTACGGCATGCACTTCGCCAACGCCTACGAGGACGCCTTCGGGCGGATCGTCGTCGAGGGCCCCACGGTGGGCCGCGAGGGCTGGCAGCGCTCCTGGAACTGGTGGGTCGGCGCCCCCGACCGCGGCGCCGAGCCGAACTCCGGCTCCCGCAGCCGCCGCTGGACCATCGACCTCGCCGCAGGGACCGTCCGTGAGCAGCAGACCGACGACCTGACGGTGGAGTTCCCCACCATCAACGACAGCTTCACCGGAAGCAAGCACCGCTACCAGTACGCCTTGTCCTTCCCCGACGACCTCGGGATCGGCAACCACACCCTGGTGAAGTACGACCGTGCCGCCGGTACCCGGCAGATGCTGCCCTTCGGCACCGGCCAGCTGCCCAGCGAAGCGGTGTTCGTCCAGGCGGACGGCACCACCGGTGAGGACGAGGGATACCTCCTGACGGTCGTGAGCGACCTGAACGCCGACGCCTCCAAGATGCTCGTCCTGGACGCCTCCGACCTCACCGTGCCCCCGGTCGCCACCATCCACCTCCCCCGCCGGGTGCCCGCGATGATCCACGGCTCGTGGATCCCCGACTCCGCCCTCTAGACCACCTCCCGACCCTCGCCGCCCGGGCGGCCGGCCACCTGTCGGCTCGGCCGCCCCGCTGCCGGCCCTTGCGGGCCACTCCCCCCTGCCGATGCCCCACCGTGCCGCCGTCGCCGGACGCCGGCCCATCCGAAATGAGGAGCAATCCCATGTACGACTCCCCCGCCCGCGTTTCCGCCGCCGGCTTCCCGCCCGCTTCGTCCACCGTCACCGAGGCGGTGCTGCCCGGCATCGTCGAGCCGGACGGCATCCAGGTGCGCACCAGGCCTGCCCGCCCCGCCGGCCCCGGGCAGGTGGTGCTGGCGATGGAGGCTGCCGGGGTCTCCTTTGCCGAGCAGCAGATGCGGCGCGGCAAGTACTACGACCAGCCGCCCTTCCCCTTCGTCCCCGGGTACGACCTCATCGGGCGGGCCGTCGACGTCGGCGAGGGCGTGCCGGGAAGTGTGCTGGGGCGGCGCTTCGCGGTACTGACCAAGACCGGCGGCTGGGCCAGCCACGTCAGCGTCGACGTCGGCGACCTCACCGAGGTGCCCGAGGCGGTGGACTCCGCCGACGCCGAGACCTTCGTGGTCAACGGCATCACCGCCTGGCAGATGCTCCACCGCCTGGCCAAGGTCCGCGCCGGTGACACCGTCCTGGTGCTGGGCGCGAACGGCGGCGTGGGCTCCACCCTCGTCCAGCTCGCCCGCATCGCCGGCGCCACGGTGGTGGGCACCGCATCGCCCAAGCACCACGACGCCGTCCGCACGCTGGGCGCCACCCCCCTCGACTACCGGGACCCCGACCTGCACGAGCAGCTACGCGCCCTGGCCCCCAAGGGGTATGACGCGGTCTTCGACCACGTGGGCGGTGAGGGCATCGTGACCTCCTACCGTCTGCTCGCCCCCAAGGGCACGCTCGTCTCCTACGGCACGGCCTCCACCCGGGACGTCCAGGGCTCGTCGAAGGCCCCCGTCCTCAAACTGTTCGCCCGTCTGATGCTGTGGAACGCAGCTCCGAACTGCAAGAGCGCCCACTTCTACAACATCTGGGCCGGTCGGCGCCGCCTTGATACCTTCCGGGCCAAGTTGCACGCCGACCTGACCCAGGTCTTCGCCCTCCTCGCCGACGGCAGCCTCACCCCCCAGGTCGCCGCCCGCATCCCCCTCGCCGACGTCGCCAAGGCCGTACAGATGGCCGAATCCGGCACGGTGGTCGGCAAGGTCGTCCTGGTGCCGTAAGGCGCGCAACAGCCCGCATCCGCGACACCGAGCTCCTCATCGCTACGACCGGCCTCCGGGCCCGGCAGACACGCCCCTTCCTGCGCGGCCCGGCAGACGCCGCGCAGGAAGGGGCCCTGTCATGCGGGCAGCATGTGCTGATCCGGCGCCCTCATCGATGCCACGGGCCCCGGCGCGCCCTTGGGTGTGACGTACATCTCTGGAACTCCGCCCCATTGAACGACAGCTGACTGAGGTGACCACAACCATGCGCGCGCGCATTCGAGCGGGGGATCCGCAAGTCTTCGCGGAACTCTTCGACGAGTACGCAAAAACCGTCTACAACCACGCCTACCGGCTGACCGCCGACTGGGCGGCCGCCGAGGACATCGTGTCGGCTACCTTCATGGAAGCCTGGCGCGGGCGCCTGCGCCTGGACGCGGAGGGCGGGAGCGTGCGGCCGTGGCTGCTGGGCATCGCCACCAACCTCGTACGCGCCCAGTCACGCAGCAACCGACGCTACAAAGCCGCAGCCGCGGCCGCCGCCCATGCAGCCGGTCCGGGCGGTGAGATGGCAGTGGCTGATCACGCCGACGAGGTCGCGGGCCGCCTGGACGACCGCAACCGCCTGGCCGCCACCGCGCAGGCACTCGCGGCACTGCGGCGCACCGAGCGGGAGGTGCTGAGCCTGTGCCTGTGGCAGGGCCTGGACTACGCCGCCGCCGCACAGGTCCTCAGAGTTCCGGTGGGCACGGTGCGCTCCCGGCTCTCCCGGGCCCGCAAGAAGCTGAAGAAACTCGCCGACGCGCAACTCGTGACCGAAATTCGGGAACCACCGCCGGCGAATCGGCAGGTAAGAGGAGACCGCACGATCGCGGCCCGGTCCGCACAGGAAGGAACCCGGTGAACATGCGTCCATCCCGTTCAGGCAACTCCCGTCCCGCGCCTGACGAATGGCACGAGAGCGAGCACCTGCTCTCCCTCGAGGAAGCCGACTTCCCCGCAGGCCGCCATGCCTTTCACAAGGAAGAACTCATGACCTTCATCCAGCAGGACACCCAGGACGCCCCGGCCGTTCCCCCCACCACGGTGCCGGCGCGCCGCAGAGTCCTGCGCCCCCTGTTCGTCCTGCCCGCCGCCGCGTGCTCGCTCGCCCTCCTCGCCGCGGGCGTCCTCACCCTCACCGGCAGCGGCGACACCGGTTCGCAGACGGTGGCCGGGCCGCCGCTCACCGCGACGGTCGGCACCGGGACAAGCTCGGGCGTCCCCCAGCTCCTGGACCGGATCTCCCTGGCCGCGACCAAGACCCCGCAGGTGAAGGTCGGCGCAGGCCAGTACGTGTACGTCGAGAGCAAGGTCGGCACCACCTACGAGAAGACGGTCGACGACAAGACCACACTGGCCAGCGACGGCATCCACCGCCGTCAGGTCTGGAACTCCACCGACGGCACCGAGGGCTGGCTCATCGACCCGGCCGTCACCTCGTCCAGCGGCGAGAAGCTCGACCGCGCCAACGAGAAGGGCACGAGCGAACCCGCCTACCTCAACGCGCCGACCTACGACTACCTCGCCACCCTGCCGACCGACCCCGACATCCTCCTGAAGAAGATCTACAAGGAGACCAAGGGCAAGGGCAACAACCCCGACCAGGAAGCGTTCACCACCATCGGCGACCTGCTGAACGAGTCCCTGCCGCCGGCCGGGCTGAACGCCGCCCTGTTCAAGGCAGCCGCCGACATCCCCGGCGTCGTCCAGGTCAAGGACGCCGTCGACGCCGTCGGCCGCCACGGCATCGCCGTCGCCCGCCTGGACGAGACCTCCGGCGCCCGCACGGAATGGGTCTTCGACCCCGCGACGTACACCTACCTGGGCGAGCGCACGATCCAGGTCCGACCCAACGGGGGCGACGCCGGACTCATCAAGCCCGGCACCGTCCTGTACACCGAAGCCGTCATCGTCCGCCAGGCCGTCGACGCCCTGAAGGAGGTCCCCTCCTCCGGCGTGTGACGCACGGACAGGGGATGCCCCGCGATGCCCCTATGGGCGCCGCGGGGCATCTCCGCGACAGATCGATGGGCGTGTCGGGTGAGCACTGCTCGGAGCTGTCCTTTCCGGACGCCGGTACGAGACCTCCGACGTGCCGTGGAACCTCACCTGCGCCCTCGACGCCGCCGAACTGGAGGGTAGCGAGGAGACCCGTTGTACGGGAGTGCCCTGGTGGACTTCCTCACGCGCCATCAGCGTCGTCACTGAGCTTCTTCACGTTGGCCACCGATCGGGTGACGGATCCGCAGTAAGAATCTTGCGGGCAGCGGCTGAAAGGACCCCCTCACTCGCGGCCGGGCCGCGATCGTGCCCGGGTGCTCGTCCCTTGGTTGTTCCGCTGCTCGGCGACCCGCTTACGGCGCCCCAGAAGCATCCCCCCGCGAGCCTCGTTGTGCGGAGCCCAAGGCCCGCGACCGAGAGGAGCCGGGGCTGGTGCAAAGGCGCCTCAGCGCGTCTTGCTCGCGAGCGGGGGTGTGAGGCTCACAGCATGTCCCACCGACGGGCAGCCTGCCGCAGTGCCTCCCGCAGGACGGTGACGGCGGAGTTCGGAGGCGCGCTCCGCCGGACGGCGAGGTAGAGGGTGTTCAAGGGGGCTGCCTCCGGCTCGTGGAGTTGGAGGACCTTTCCGGACTGCAGCGCGGGCAGGGCGATGTAACGCGGGAGTACAGAGACGCCGGCGCCCCTTGTCACGGCTTCCAGAACGGCGCGCAGATCCGAGACGACGAACGCGAGCGGGTTGGGCGGGCGGCGTCCGAACTCGCTGCGCCAGTAGCGACGGATGATGGGGAGTTCCTCGGCGTACGCCACCAGAGGAAGGTGTGCCAGTGCCGCCACGGGCTCGTTCCGTAGCCGTTCGGGGTCGACAGTGCGGGCCATGTCGGGCGGTGCGACGAGCAGGAACTGCTCGTCCACGAAGGCTTCCCCGTGGAGGGCGTCGTGGGTAGGGCGTACGGAGGAGACGACGAGGTCCAACCGGTCGGCCGCCAGTGCGGCCAGCAGGTCGTCGGCCAGGCCGAGCACGGCGTGCACCTGAACACCCTGCCTGGTCAGATCGGCGAGTACCGGGGTGGCGCACAAGGTCATGAACTCTGCGGCGGCCCCGATACGGACCGTCCCTCCGAGTAGGGGCTCCTCGGACGAGCCCAGTGCCTTGCGGAGCCCGTCGACGTGTCCGCTGACACGCGAAGCCAGTGCTGCCGCCCGCGGTGTGGGCGTCACTCCTCGGGAGGTGCGCACGAAGAGCGGTTCGCCGATCTGTTCCTCCAGGCGGGCCAGTTGGCCGCTTACTGCCGGCTGGGTGAATCCGAGGCGCTGCGAGGCAGCCGAGAGCGACCCTGCCCGGTAGACCTCCACGAAGGTCAGCAGGAGGTCGAGATTTGGCATGCCACCGCGTTTCTCATGCACCACAGGCACAGCAAAGCACGCTTGAGGGCCTCCTTCCGACCTTCCGGGCCCCTCACACCAGCAGCTATAACTAAAGTAGTTATCACGTTCTTCAGTCATAAGAGTGACCTGGGCCGGTGGCTATATTGCGGCCCATGAGACGCGATGCGAAGAGTCTGGCCGAGCGACTGCGGTGGGCACGTGAGCGCTCCTTCGTGGGCAGGGCGGAGGAACTCGCGATGTTCCGGGAAGCTCTGTCCGGCGTCGTGGACGCACCTGCGGTCATCTACGTCCACGGTCCCGGCGGGGTGGGGAAGTCGACGTTGCTGCGCAGGTTCGCCGACGAGAGCCGGACAGCAGGCAGGCCGGTCGTCGAGGTGAACGGCCGGCTGATCGATCCCTCCCCTGCAGGTCTGGAGGCGGAAGTGGCCGGTGCGGACCCGGACGCGGTGCTGCTCATCGACGCGTTCGAACATTGCCAGGGGCTGGAGGGGTGGCTGCGGGACCGGTTCCTGCCCGGCCTGTCCACGCGGAATCTGGTGGTGCTGGCCGGGCGTGAGGGGCCAAGCTCCACCTGGAGCGCGGATCTCGCTTGGCGTGAGGTGCTCGCTGTCATGCCGCTGGGCGACTTGGACCCGGGTGAGGCCTCGCAGTTGCTGGAACTGCGGGATCTGACGCCGGCCCTGCGCGAACAAGTCCTTGGTTTCGCCGGCGGCCACCCTTTGGCGCTGAGTCTGGCCGCGAGCATTGCGGAGAGCGGGGAAGAATCCAGCTGGGCTCCGACGCCCGACGTGCTGACCAGGCTGCTGTCCCAGATGGTCGGCGACGTCCCCTCCCCCGTGCACCGGCTCGCCCTGGAGGTGGCGGCCCATGCGATGACCACCACCGAAGGACTGCTGCGCGCGATGGTGGGGCCCGGGCAGTGCGCGGAGATGTTCACCTGGCTGCGGCGCCTGCCCATCGCCGACTGGGGCCGGCAGGGGATGTTCCTGCACGACCTCGTCAGCGACGCTATCGATGCGGATCTACGCTGGCGCGATCCGCAAGGGTACAAGGAGATGCACCGCCGCCTGGGACACGTCCTGCTCGAGCAGGCGCGCACCGCACCGGCGGACGAGGCACTGATCGCGATACGCGAGCTGACCTACCTCAAGCGCTACGGCCCGATGGGGGAGTACTTCCAGATGCGACGGGAGGGTGACTTCCACGAGGACACCCTCCGGCCGGGCGACCACGATGCCATCCACCGCCTGGTCACCGAGGCCGAGGGTCCGCAGTCCGCGGTGATCGCCGACTTCTGGCTGAAGAAGCAGCCTGAGGCCTTCTGGATCTACCGCGACTCGGTGACCGGCGAGCCTGCCGCATTCATGACCTGGCTGAGGGTGACTCGGCCCGGCGCCGATGAGCTGGCCATCGACCCGATCCTCGCCCAGGCGTGGGAGCACACGCAGCGAACCAGCACGATGCGCCCGGGCCAACACCTGATGCTGGCCCGATTCTTCGTCTACCCGCCCGCCTACGGCGAGATCTCGCCGGTGCAGCACCTGATGCAGCTGCGGATCTGCACGGACTGGATCCGCTCCGACGGACTGGCCTGGTCGTTCATGATCAGTCCGCTTCCCGACCTGTGGGAGCCGCTGATGCACCATCTGGGCCACACCCGGATCTCTGAACTGCCGTGGCCCAACGGGTACACCTACGCCCTGTTCGCCTGCGACTGGCGTGAGACACCGCTGTCGGTCTGGTTCGAGCGCACCCAGCCCGGCGCGCTCACCGGGACAGGACCGGCACCTGCCACCTCGGCTCCGGCCACCACGCTGGCGCGCGCAGACTTCACCACCGCCGTGCGAGCCGCGCTGCGCGACTGGCACCGGGAGGATGATCTCGCGGCCAACCCGCTGCGGCAGACCACGATGCTGACCAGCCAGCCTGGCTACAGCGCGGAGCGCGCGGTGGAGATGCTGCGCGATCTGCTCACCGATGTCGTCGACGACCTGCGCTCGGAACCGCGGGCAGCGAAACTGCACCGCGTCATCGCCACGACCTACTTCCATCGGGTACCCACCCAGATGGCCGCCGCCGAACGCCTCGGGCTGCCCTACAGCACCTATCGCCGCCACCTCCAGCACGCGCACGAGCGGCTGGGCGAGGCGCTGTGGCGGCGGGAGAGCACCGGGCAACCGGCAGCCTCCTCGCTGCTGCACGAGACGCGAGCCGGCTGAGCACGCACCGGTAGACGGGCAGGACCCGCCGAAGCGATCTCCCCGGAGGCGGAAGCCCTTCGCCGTACAACGCCCCATAAGAAGTCTTATGGACTTGCCCTCAGGCAAAACGACTGGTGCCCGGGGCGTCCACCCCGCCCCGGGCACCAAGTCCGTCTGTCTGTCTGCCTGTCGAAGGTGGCGCGTGAGGCGGCGCCGGTTTGCACGAGCGCGCCCTGTTCACGCAGTCGGCTCTCCACCAGAGTTGCGTGGCCCGCGTCTCTTTCCCGGGAGGGTCAGGGAGTGAGGGAGTTGAGGGTGCCGCCTTCGACCTTGAGGGCTGCGCCGGTGGTGGCGGATGCCTGTGCGGAGCTGGCGAAGACGATGAGGTCGGCGACCTCGGAGGGCCGGATGAGGCGCTGGAGGAGCGAGGTGGGGCGGAAGTCGGCGATGAACTGGCGCTGGGCCTGGTCGAAGGTCTCCGCCTCGGGAATGAGGTTGGTGATGTACTCCTCGATGCCCTCGGTGTGGGTGGGGCCGGGGAGGACGGAGTTCACGGTGACGCCGGTGCCGGCGGCGGCCTTGGCCAAGCCTGCGGCGACGGCGAGAAGCGCGGTCTTGGTGACGCCGTAGTGGACCATGTCGAGGGGGGTGTCGACGGCGGTCTCGCTGGATACGAAGACGATGCGGCCGAAGCCGCGTTCCATCATGCCGGGCATGTACTGGCGGGCGAGCCGAACGCCGCTGAGGACGTTGACGTCGAAGAAGTGACGCCATTCTTCGTCCTGGATCTCCAGGATGGGGGTGGAGGCGAAGATGCCGGTGTTGTTGACGAGGACGTCGACCTGGGGGACGGCTTCCAGGAGGGCCTGGGCGCCTTCGGGGGTGGTGACGTCGGCGGCGACGGTGACGAGGTCGGCGCCGGGGACACGCTCGCGGATCGTGTCGGCGGCCGTCTTGAGGCGGGTCTCGTCGCGGCCGTTGAGGACGGTGCGGGCGCCGGCACGGGCGAACGCCTCGGCGGTGGCGAGGCCGATGCCCATGGTGGAGCCGGTGACCAGAGCGGTGCGGCCGGTGAAGTCGATCTGCATGATCATCCCTTGATTTCGTTGACGGGCGATGTGCCCGTCGTTCCGCCCCGACACTGTTTGAGACGGACCGTTCTCACTCATCTTGAGACGGACCGTTCTCACTGTCAAATCCGTCAGTGAGAACGGCCTCGGTACCCCGGATGGCCACCGCGACGCTCTGCCGCCAGTTCCCCGCCACATCGGGCGGCCCCCACCTCGATGCTCCGGGCCGGCCTGCGGGTGAGAGTGCCCAGTGCGACGAGTGCTCCGCCTCTTGCGATGCCTTCTTCGACCGTGGTGCAGAGACGGTGCCGGGCAGCGTCGAGGGCCAGTCCATGCGGTGCCAGCTGCGGAGCGAGAGAGATGACGTCGAGGAGTTGAGATCCTGCTCACCCAGGAGACTTGCGGTGCTCCCCGGCCGGGGCGGCAGGCGCAGGGCGGCGCACGGTGTGTGCACGACAGCAGAAGTCTGCGCGGCAGGAAGCGCCGCTCGGGTGGACCTTTGGACGAGCGGCCGCCCTTCGTGAGGAGCCGTGCCGGCTTCACGATGAGGCGACCGCTCCGTGCTGGCTCAGGTGCGGGAGATCACGTTCAGCTGCCACTTCTGATAGTTACCGCCGTTGCAGGCCAGGGTGTACACCTCGCCGACCGCGTTGCTGTCCAGGCACCGCGTGGGCCTGGCAGCCGTACGCCGGGAGTCACCATCCTTGATCCACCGGCTGTAATCGTCGAATCCACAGATGAGTGGCGAGGAAAAGACGTGGTCACCACTCCATGCCGTGGTCAGACAGTTACCTGTAGCGACCTGGCGGATGTTGTTCGCCTGCGAGCCGGAGTAGACGAACACCCACTGCTGGTAGGGATTCTTCTTGTTCGGGTCGCAGACCGAGGTGTAGATCTCGCCGTTGGCGTTGCCGTCGAGGCACAGCCCGGTTGCCTTGTTCTGATAGGTGCCGGTGACGGTGATGTCCGCCGCCTGCGCCGGAGAGGGCATCAGGCTCAGTGCGAGCCCTGCCGTGACAACCGGCAGAACCAGTCGGCGGGCCGTCTTCTTCGATCCGGTGTGGGATGTACGTGTCTTCATTGCCGTGCCTTCTGTCGTCTGCCGGATGCTCAGGTGCGGGAGAGCACGTTGAGCTGCCACTTCTGGTAGTTACCGCCGTTGCAGGCCAGGGGGTAGGCCTCGTAGGACCAGTTGCTGTCCAGACACACGTTGGGGAACGCGGCACTGCGGCGGGCATCGCCGTCCTTCGTCCACCGGGTGTTGACAGAGCTTCCGCAGGAGAAGCGCGTCGTGGCGAGGGACCGGCCGAAGGCATCGATGACCAGGCAGTTCTTCGTGGCGACGTTGACCATGGTGTTCGCCCAAGGTCCGGTGTAGGTGAAGACCCACTGCTGGTAACGGTTGCCCTTGTTCGGGTCGCAAATCGACGTGTAGACCCAGCCGGTGGCGTCGCTGTCGAGACACAGGCCGGTCGCCTTGTTCTGGTAGGTGCCAGTGACGGTGGTCTCCGCCGCCTGCGCCGGCCCGGGCGTCAGTCCCAGGGCGAGTCCTGCCATGGTGGCCGACACCAGCGAGCGGCGGACGGCTTTCATCGGCTTGCCGACAAGTCCGAGTAGCTTCATTTTCCTGCGCTTTCCACTGTCTGGACCGGGGAGTCCCCCACGGTCCGCTTTCAAGAGGCAGTTCTCGTCACGACCATCTGCCTGGGGGGCAACTTCATGTGCGGCATTCGCCTGCCGGCCGCACCGCCGCCGGAACCGACCGCGCCGGCCGCGTGAGCGAACCAGGGCCGTGTAACCGTCGCTGCCCTCCCTTGACGTGCGGGCGACGCGGCGCACCCTCGTCGCTCAGGAGCAGCGCCGCGACGGCGGTACCGCAACATGCCGGGAGGCGGCCGGTCATGATGGCGAACCGTTCGTCGCCGGGGCGGGTACCAGGAGTCGGCCACCGCCGCGGGCCGTCGAGGAGATCGGCGATCATCGCTCGCCCGGCGGTCAGTTCGGCGATGCCCGGAGTCCACCGGCGGGTTCCGGGCACCGCAGGCAGCGGCGGGTGCGAGTGGATGACGCCCAAACGGTGTCTCCCGCTCACCACCTTGTCCCCGCTCACCCGGGGCGGCTGTGCGCCCTCACGCTTCATCAGGAACACGGTGAACCGGTGACCGTCACGGACCCGCGTCCTCGCAGCCGTCCGGCCGACGGGCCCGGCTCCCAGCACCACTACGTCCATCACACCTTTCCCTTGGTCACGAGCGACGATCACCAGGCTCGCCGTGATCGTTACTCACTTTCCAGACCGGTTGGTGCTCAGTACGGGCAAAAAGTGCTCACTCGTGGACGGTCGGCTTGGGCAGACTGCGTCCGGCTGTGAGACGCCCGGGGCAGCTGTGCTGACGCTGATGGCATTCGGGGGCTGCCCGGAGCGGCCGCCGCTGATGAGGACGCGCGGCACACGGCCCTCGACGAAGTCATGATGGCGACAGCTGAGGGCGGCGCGGAGCCGACGAGGACCAGACCCGCGGGAGTCGTCACGGGCGAGAGCCTCTGCTCGTACGAGGCGCTGCGGGTGTCCTCATCAGCGGGAGTGAGCCGGGCTCGGCGCCCGGGCGGGTGCGGCTTCGGTTCTCGGTCACCGGCCTTGCTTCCTCTGGTCATCGACACCATCAACAACAACCCGCAGCTTCGGGCACAGATCGCCGACGAGCGAGACGAAGAGGCTTTGCTCGCGGATGAATTCCCCAACCTGCACCTGGGCACCATCAACCACTGCATGTTCGACGCCCCCGTAGCCCAACGTGGACTGGCCCCGCTGCTCGGCGCCTGCCAGCCGGCCAAGTGCCGCAACTCCACCATCACCCGCGCCCACGCACCGTACTGGGTCGCCGAAGAGGACGACCTGACCGCCCGGTCCAAGGAACCGGGGCTGTCACCGCCGCGCCGGGAAGCTGTCTTCACTCGACTCACTGACGTCCAGCGCATCACCCGCGCTCTCGAAGAGGAAGGCCGCGCCTGATGCCGGTATCCGCAGCGTCCGCCGACAAGCTGAGAGCGGCCATGGCCCGGCTGCTCCGGCACGCCCGTGCACACCGACGGTGCACTCACCAAGGAAAAACTCGCCCGTGAGGCACAGGTCAGCCACGCGACCGTCACCGCGCCGAAGACATCCTCGCCGAATGGGATGCGAAGGTCCTGCTGAATACACCCGGCCGGGGCACGTCGACGCCGCGGTGGTGGACGAGATCGCGGGCTGGCTGGCACGACGGTCGGCGGAGAAGGGCCTGCGCTTCGACAGAGCCGTTGCGACGCCGGGGCGGGTCAGGCCATACGGACCACTTGGCTGCTGTGCCGCGCGCGTTCCGCGGCCCAGACCACCAGGTGCGAGCGCAGGGCTTCGTCCGGGCCTGTGCTCACCAGCTCGCGGTCGTCGTCGGCGATCGCTGCGAGGAACGCCCGGATGAGCTCGTCGTCCGCGCCGCCGTGGCCGTCCGCCGCCGATGCCCCGCCTTCGGGGTCGAAGTCGAAGACCTCCCGGGTGTCGGTGCGGAAGTCGTGGAGCGTGAGCGTTCGGCCGTCGCCGTCGAGCGAACCGTGGGTGCCGAACACCCGTGTCTTGCGGAAGTCGAGACCGGTGAAGGCGGTCATGGTGAAGGAGGCGGTGGCACCGCCCTCGTACTGGAGATTCACCACCTGGTGGTCCACGACGTCGTTGCGGCCGTTGTAGACACACTCGCCGTAGGGGCCCTCCTCGAGTGCCTTCGTGAGCCCGGCGCTCGTCACGTCGTCGGTGAGCACTCCGAGAGGCCACTGCTCGAAGACCGGGTCGCCGAGGAAGCGTTCGTAGATGCGCGGAGCGGAATAGGCACAGCTGCGTTCGACGGAGCAGCTGACACAGCGGTCACCAGCGCCTTCCGGCTTGTTCTCCGGGCGGAAGTGAAAGAGGTTGCCGAAGGAGGAGACCTGCTCCACCGGCTTGCCCACCACATGGCCGAGCCAGTCGATGTCGTGGCAGGACTTGGCGAGCAGCATCGACGACGACTCCGCCTCGACGCCCCACTTCCCGCGTACGTAGGAGTGCGCGTGGTGCCACCAGCCGACGGGTTCGAGGTGTTCGACGCTGACGACGTCACCGATCCGTCCGGAGGCGATGAGCTGCTTCAGCTTGACCGAGTAGGGCGTGTAGCGCAGGACGTGGCAGACCGCGAGAAGGATGTCGTTGCGGGTGGCTGCCTCGACGATGCGGCGGGCCTCCTCCTCTGTCGGCGCCATCGGCTTCTCCAGCAGCAGCGCGTAACCCTGATCCGCCAGCGCAACAGCCGGTTCGGCGTGCATGCGGTCGGGCGTGGCGATGATCGCCGCGTCGGCGAGACGCGGCCGGGAGGCGAGCTCCGCCCAGTCGGTGAAGACCCGGTCGTGCGGCAGTGCGAACTCGTCCGCGAGGGTCTGCCGGCGTACGGGGTCGGGGTCGGCGACCGCCGTGACGACGGCTCCACCTTGGGCGGCGGCGATGCGTGCGTAGGAAGCCCCCCGGGCTCCGGCTCCGACGATCGCAAGGGTGATGGTCACGTATCAAATCCCTTACTTGACGGCACCCTGAAGGATGCCCTTGATGAAGTGGCGCTGGAAGAAGAGATAGATCAGCACGATCGGTGCGATCACGATGAAGGTGCCGGCGGACAGCAGCGGGATGTTCTTGCCGTACTGCTGGACGAACTTGCCCAGCCCGGATGGGGCCGTGCGCATCATGGGGTCCTGGATGAGCACCAGGGCCAGCAGGAACTGGTTCCACGCCCACATGAAGTAGAGGAGCCCGAGCGTGGTGAGTGCGGGTACGGCGGTCGGGAGCAGGACGCGGGTGAGGGTGCGCCAGCTGTTCGCGCCGTCCACGGCGGCGGCCTCCATCAGCTCCTTGGGCAGCGACTCGAAGTGCGTACGCATCCAGAAGACACCGAAGGGCATGAACAGCCCGACCAGTGGCAGGATCACGGCCCAGTAGGTGTTCAGCAGGCCGACCGTGTCCAGGTCGTAGTAGAGGGGGATCACGATGGCTTCGTACGGCAGGGCCAGTCCGAGCATCAGCAGGGCGAAGAGCGGTCCCTTGGCCTTCAGCTGCATTGTGGCCAGGCCGTAGCCGGCGAGTGTCGCGAGGACGAGGGCGATGGGTACGACGCCGAGCGCGATGATGGCGCTCGACTTCAGCAGCGAGCCGAATCCGGCTGTGGTCCACGCGGTGGCGAAGTTCCCCCACTGCGGGTCGGACGGCCAGGACAGGCCCGGCGAGAGGTCGCTCTGCGGCTGGAGTGCCGCGGTGAACAGGGCGAGGAAGGGGAACAGGACGGCTGCGGCGGCGACGATGAGTGCCAGCCTGGGCAGTTGCTTGGTCATCGGGAGGACTCCAGTGAGATGCGCGGCATGCGTCAGCGCTCCCGCGACAGCCTGTTGAGGCCGTACATGGCGGCACAGGTGATGAGGGAGAGCACCGTGGCCAGGGCGCATGCGGTGCCGACCCGGCCGGCGGTGAAGACGAGCTGGTAGACCTGGACGCCGGGGACCATGGTGGAGTAGCCGGGCCCGCCGCCCGTCATCACGTACACGATGTCGAAGCCGGCGAGGGCCGAGATGACGGTGACGTTGCAGGCGACGCCGATCTCCTTGCGGAGACCCGGGACGGTGATGTGCCAGAACTCGCGCAGCCGGCCGCAGCCGTCCAGCCGGGCCGCCTCGTAGAGCGACGGCTCGATCTTGCCGATGCCGGACAGCAGAAGCAGGAAGCACAGTCCGGTGGAGACCCAGGTGCCGATCAGGCCGACGGCCGGGAAGGCGTACGTGAAGTCGCCCAGCCAGGCACGGGCGAGGGAGCCGAGGCCGACCGCGCGCAGCATCTGGTTGAGCGGGCCGTCCTCACCGTAGATCCACTTCCAGACGACGCCCACCGCGACGAGCGGCAGGATCTGCGGGAGGAAGATGATGGTGCGGATCACCGGCATGGCCCGCCACGGGACGGCCGAGGTCACGGCGGCCAGGATCAGGCCGAGGACGACGGGGACCACCGTGTAGAAGACGATGAATCCGAAGGCGTGCGTCAGGGCGGCGCGCAGGGCGGGTTCTTCGAACACCGCGGTGTAGTTGGAGAGCCCGGCCCAGGTGGCGACGCCGATGCCGTTCCAGTTCCAGAACGAGATCCAGAAGCTGTGCAGCCAGGGCGCGATGACGAAGAGTGCGTAGAAGACCAGAGCGGGGGCCACGTAGAGCAGCGGAACGAACCGGCCCTTGCGGCGCGGTGAGGTGACCGCCCCGCGCCGGGGCTCGGACGAAACCGCGGACCGCTCGGTTCCCATGAGCGTGTCAGCCATGCGTCTTGGACCACTCGTCCTGGATCGCCTTGACGAAGCCGTCGGTGTCGGTGCGGTTCGCGAGGAGTTCCTGGGTGGTGGCGGTGAGCTTGTCGTTCATGGTCGCGGTGGCGTTGTTGTTGAAGCCTACGAGACCGTTGTCCTCGTTGACCCTCCCCCAGGCCGCCACGATGTCCTTCATCACGGTGCCGTCCTGCGGCTTGGCGGCGGTGAGGTCGGCGGGCATGAAGCCGGCCTTGAACTCGGCGGCCGATGCCTCGGGCGAGTGCAGGAAGTCCAGGAAGTAGGCTGCGGCGTCCGCGTTCTTGCTCTTCGAGGAGATGGCGTAGGCGACGGAAGTGCCGATCGCGGTGGCCTTCGGCGAGGGGAAGGCGATGAAGCCCGCGTCCTTGCCCAGTTTGTCGCCGATCTTCTCGGCGTCCCAGTTGCCGTCGACGAAGTAGACGCCCTGGCCCTTGGTGAACTTGTCGACGGCTGTCTGCAGATCGGTGCCGTTGGCGCTGCCCGGCAGGTAGCCCTTTTTGTTCCAGGCGGCGAGCTTGTCGGCGGCGGTGCGGTTGCCCGGGGTGTCGAAGGTGGCGCCCTTCTGGCCGAAGGTCCACTGCGCGGCCTTTTCGGCACCGTCCGCCGACTGGCCGATGAGCTGGAGGGGGAAGGAGGCGTGGCCCTGTTGGTTGCCGAGCTGGAGCGGAAGCTCACCAGCCTTTTTCGCCTTGGCGAGGGCCGCCTCGAACTCCTCCAGGGTGGCCGGCGGAGTGGTGATCCCGGCCTTGGCGGCCTTCGCCTTGTTGTAGTAGACACCCACGAGGGAGAAGCCGGCGGGGGCCGCGTACAGGCCGCCGGTGCCGAGCGTGCTGCCGTCCTCGGCGACCCGCCACTGGTTGAGCTGCGTGCTCGGGTACGTCTTGTCCCAGTCGTACGCCTTCGCGTACCGGGACAGGTCGATGACCAGGCCGTCCTTGACTGTGGTGCCGACCGAGTTGAGCAGGGCGATGTCGGGTGCCTGATCCGAGGCCAGCGACAGGTTCAGCGCTTTGTTGTAGTCGTCGACGTTGTTGTCCTCGTAGTCGATCGTGACCTGGGGGTACTTCGCCTCGAAGGCCTTGATGACCGACTTGACCGCCGCTCCCGACTCGGGCGTGGATACCAGCTTGAGCGTGACCTTCTCGCCGGTCAGCCCTTTCCTGATCGGGCCGGACGGCTCCGCTCCCGCCGTATCCGTCGAAGCGCCGGGTGCGCAGGCGGTCCCGCACAACGCCATCAGGACGGCTCCTGCCAGAACTCTGCTGATTCTCATCGACGCTGCTCTCCTGTGAACATGGGGGAAGAAACGCTGGTGTGGCAGGATGTCGAGCCGAGGTTGCCAGCCAGCGAGTTCCGAAGGAAACTTTCCTTCGGAAGGATGAGATACGCGATCGCGCTCGTCAAGAGGTAAGAACGGGTATGTCGATCCGTGACAGGAAAAGTACGCAGCGAGTGGGGGACATGAAGAACTCGGACGTCCTGCCGGGCGGCGACCAGAGCGCTCTGCGCCATCTCAACACCAGCCGGATCCTCCAACTGCTGTACGACGGACCGCCACTGACGACCAGTGCCATCGCACAGGTCACCGCGCTCTCCCGCCCCACGGTGCGCGGCATCGTCACCGCCCTCGTGGCGGACGGCCGGCTCGCCCTCGACGGCCAGGACGCGACTCGCACCGGCGGCCGGCCCGCGCAGCGCTTTGCCTTCGACTTCGACGCCGGACGCCTCGCCGGCATCCACATCGATTCCCACGGCATCTCCGTACAGATCACCGATCTCGGCGGGACCCTGCTGGCCGAGGCCCACCGCCCGACTCTCGCCGCACTCGACCCCGACGAACGCCTGCGGGAAGCCGCCGACCTGGTGCGCGAGCACCTTCCCGCGGACGGCCCACCCCTGTGGGCGGCGGGCGTCGGCACACCCGGGATCGTGGACGCGCGCGGGTACGTGCGACTGAGCGTGGCCATCCACCAGTGGTCGGGCGTGCACCTGGCCGACCAGCTCCACGAACTGCTGCGCTGCCCTGTCGTCGCGATGAAGGACACCAACCTGGCCGTCCTGGCCGAGCACCGGATCGGTGCCGCCCGCGGCACCTCCGACGTGCTGTACGTCCACCTGGACAACCGGCTCGGCGTGGGAATCCTGGTCAATGGCAAGCCGTTCACCGGGCGCACGGGGGCGGCGGGCGAGATCGGCAAGCACCCCAGCCTGGGCTGGGAGGACACCCCCGCCAAGCTCAGCGGCGGCTCCGGTGCCGCCCTGTCCGACGTTGGAGAGGCCGGCCACCTGGTGTTCACCCGCGCCCGGCACGGCGATCCGGCTGCCCGGGCCACGGTCGACAGCTACGCCCGCGCGGTGGCGGACGGCATCGGCGCGATGGTCCTCGCCGTCGACCCGCAGCTCATCGTGCTCGGCGGCGCGCTGGCCGCGTCCGGGCCCGCCGTACTGGAAGCGGTGCGAGAGCAGCTCACCGGCATCTGCTACGAGGTTCCGCCCCTCACACTCGGCGCACTGACCGCAGGCGCGGTTGCCGTGGGCGGCGTGGAGGCCGCCCGGGACCTGGTGCGCGGATGGCTGTTCGAGGCCGAGCACGCAGCGATCTGACGCCTACGCAGCTGTTGACAGCAGGCATACCTGACGGCACATTACGCAGGAAACTTTCTTTTGGAAGTGCCCGGCTGTGTCGGCCATGTCGGCTGCGTCGCCCTGCCGTCACCGCGGCAGCCAGGGCCTCCTCAACTCTGTTCCGAAGGAGTCAAGTTGAGACACCGCCGTCTGCGCACCCCTCTCCTGGGAGTGCTGGCCGCCACCCTCGGGGCGCTGGGCACACTGGCCGCCGCCCCGGCCGCATCGGCCGCCGACTTCCCCGCCAACCCGACGGACAAGCCGGGCTACACCCTGGACTTCCAGGAGGAGTTCAACGGCAGCTCCCTGAACACAAACAAGTGGCTGCCGTACTACCTCCCCCACTGGACGTCCGACCGCGAGAAGGCCAAAGCGCGGTACACCGTCGCAAACGGAGTGCTCACCGAGCGCATCGACCAGGACACCCCGGCCTGGAACCCCGCCTACGACAGCACGGTGAAGATCTCCAGCATCCAGACCTACAACAAGGACTGGTGGCACCGGTTCAACTATGCGATGCCCAACGACCACCACGAGCCCGACTTCAACGGCTACTCCACCCAGTACGGCTACGTCGAGACCCGCGCCAAGCTCTCCGACGTCGGCGGCGGTGGCCACCAGGCCCTGTGGCTGGTCGGCACGAAAGACACAAGCAGCGCGTCGGCCAACGCCGAGATCGACATGATCGAAACGTTCTTCAGCAAGCCGGACACCTGGCGGATCGCCGCGTACGGCTGGGGCGACCCGAACTTCCTCGGCTCCTGGACGTTGCACGAGGACCCGGTGCCCAGTGGCGAGCCCACCGAGGAGTACCACGTCTACGGGATGGACTGGACGCCCACCCAGCTCAACTTCTACTACGACAACCAGCTGTACAAGACCATCAACGACGCCCCGAACATGCCAATGGGCATGATCATGGGCATCTACACGGACGCCGGCTCCGGACAGCACAACGACGTCTGGCCCAAGTCCTGGAGCGTGGACTACCTGCGCGTGTGGAAGAAGGACGGCGGGTACGGCAACAACGGGTACACGCGGCTGAAGAACCGCCAGACCTCACAGTACCTGCACATCGAGAACAAGGCCGGGAAGGCCGAGTACGGCACCCTGCCCGCCACCGCCTGGAGCTCCCAGTGGGCGCCGGAGACCACACCGACCGGCTACACCCGCTTCCGTAACCGGTGGACAGGCGATTACCTCCGGACATCCGCCTCCGACAGCTACGTCCACTACGGCACAGCGGCCTCAAACGCGCCCGAAGCCGACTGGACGGAAGAGCCCGAAGCGGGTCACCTGCGCCTGAAGAACCGCGCCTCCGGTGGCTACGCGCACACCGAGGGCCTGACCGGATTCATCGAGCAAGGCAACGTGCCGGCCGGCTACTGGACCAGCCAGTGGACGGCCGAACCGGCGTCATGAGCCACCGCTGACACCCACGGCGCGCCCCTGCCACCGGGGCGCGCCACCCACCCAGGAGCTCCGCCCATGCGCGCACGCCGCCTCGCCACCCGCTTCGCCCTGCCCACGCTCGCCGTGCTGCTCTTCAGCGGCTGCGATTCCGGGACCACCGCTCCGGACCCGGCCCCCTCACCCGCTGCGCGGCAAGCCGGACCGCCCACCGGCCCGGAGAACCGCTCCCTGTGGACGCTCATCGACGCCGAAGGCGAGACCATCGAGACCCTGGCGGACGACGATCCCGACGTCACTGCGATCCGCAGGACCGTCGTGCTCCACTCGGGCACGGTCGACGACCGCAGCAGCGCGTCGGTCTCGGAGAGCGTGAAGAGCGAGTTCGCCTTTTACGGCACCGAGTTCAGAAAGGCCCTCGACGCTCAGAGTTACGGCACGAAAGTGACCGCGCTCTTCCGGGACAACGCTCTCGCCACGCGACAGCAGAAAGTCGCCTGGTACCGCTCGACCGTCGACCGGGACCGCAGGACCGCCAAAGCCGAGATGGACACCGTCTTCGAGTTCACCGCGGGAGACCCCGCGTACCTCAAAAAGGGCGGCCTAGCGGTGGGAACCCCGTACACCGAGCACCGCACGGTGAACCTGGCCAAGCAGGGCGGCACCTGGGTCATCACCGGAATCCGAAGGACGCCGCTCGAGCGCCCGGCGCCCGAGCCCACCGCCCGCTAGGACGGCGCCGCCGCCGGTCCCGCGCTACGGCACCGCGCCCCCCACTGCCAGCAGGTCGGACACCTGGCCCAGCGGCAGTGGGGGGCGTGGTGGCCGGCCCGGCCGGTCATCGAGTGCGCGCCCGTGAACACGTTGTGGACCGCCTCCTCCACTGACTCGACGAGCGCGCCGTAGAAGGGGTCCCTCCGGCCCAACGGCACGAAGCGCATCGACTCGTACGGAGCGCTGCCGTCGTCCGCCGAGAACCTATTGGTCAGCGCACCCGCGTTGGCCATGGAGAATGCCAGGAAGATGTCACCGGAGAGCGGCCTCCCGTGGTGCTGGTACTGGCGAGCCCCAGGGTTGCCCGCCGGGCCAACACCGCGCACGGGGAGTCGACGGCCATGGTCGACGACGCCCGCGTCGACGTCCAGACCCGCGGCAACGCCGACCACACCACCATCTGGCAGGCAGAACAGACGGCGCCGACCCGGGAATAGGTGGCCGCCGCGCTCATCGCACCGTGGACAACCACCGGCGACGACACGCGGGTTCAGCGGTTGGACCCTCCAGGATTCCGCGAACCCGCGCGCTTCGCGGCGCACCGCCTTCAAGATGCGCCTCTCGGACGGGGCAGCGCCCAGCGCGTCCGACTCGGCCAACAGGGACAGGAAGGGGCGCACGGCGCCAGCTTCACCGCCTCCCCCGGCTATTCGCGCGCGGATGGTCGCAGCGCAGCGCGCAGTATCACAGGCCCGCGGGGCCTTCCTTGCGAGCGCATATGCGGCTTTGCAGTGCGCCTGACGACCTACGTTGCGCCCCAATGGTGGGCGCGGCCACCCCGCCACTCCACCCATTTGGGTCATCGAGCAGCAGATCGGGATCCAGCAGCCCGGCGTCCGCCAGGAATACGTTCAGGTCGTGATCGGAGTACGCCAGGGCAACGATCCTGCCGCGCATCGTGACGCGCCGGCCGCCGCTCGGCGACGGCCTGTGCACGACTATCGGCGGATGCTCCATCCCCCCAGCGTGTACCCGGCCCGCGGTCACAGCACCCCGAGATCGGTGTCCGCCGGCACTGCTGACACGCCCGCCCGGAGTCCTCGGCCGGCAGGCGCAGCGCCTCATCCCGGGTGATCGCGTGGGTGTGCCTGCCGCTCATCCGG
>NZ_JBEXPD010000026.1:0-27595 GCF_040611875.1 Streptomyces sp. NPDC006516 | reverse complement strand
ACCTCCTGCACGCCCGGCGCTACCCCTCGCTCACCCTGAACCTGCTGCTCACCCCGGTCATGCTCCTGCTGCTCTTCGTCTACATCTTCGGCGACACCATGAGCGGCGGCGCGGGGCGCGACGAGTACATCGCCTACATCGTCCCCGGCATCCTGCTGATGACCATCGGCTCCACGACGATCGGCACCGCCGTCTCGGTCTCCACCGACATGAGCGAAGGCATCATCGCCCGCTTCCGCACCATGGCCATCCACCGGAGCTCCATCCTCTTCGGACACGTCGTCGGCAGCGTGCTCCAGACGATCATCAGCGTGGTCCTCGTCGGTGCCATCGGTGTCGCCATGGGCTTCCGCTCCACGGACGCCACCGTCGTGGAGTGGCTGGCGGCCTTCGGCCTCCTCGCCCTCTTCGCACTGGCCTTCACCTGGATCGCGGTCGGCATGGGCCTCGGCAGCCCCAACGCCGAAGCCGCCAGCAACAACGCCATGCCGCTGATCCTGCTGCCCCTCATCTCCAGCGCCTTCGTCCCGCTGGACTCCATGCCGGGCTGGTTCCAGCCGATCGCCGAGTACCAGCCCTTCACCCCCGCCATCGAAACCCTCCGCGGCCTGCTCCTCGGCACGGAGATCGGCGACAACTGGTGGATCGCCCTCGTCTGGTGCCTCGGCCTCACCCTTCTCGGCTATCGCTGGTCCAAGGCCCAGTTCAACAGCGACCCGAAGTAACCGGCATGACCGCGCGGGCCACCCCCCGCCGACCGCCCCACCCGCTCCCCCCAGGGCGGCGTACACCGGCACCGAGCCGGTCGTACGCCGCCCTTCGGTATGCCGGGCGGCGCGGCGGGTCCCCTCACGGCTGGGGACCGGACCAGGACTGAGTACGACCGCTCATGTGCGGCGCCATCCGCCCGAGTTGACTCGTACACATGTCGGACGACCCGCTCAGCCCCCGCGCCCCGCACGCCTGGATCGCGCCCCTGATCTCCACACTCCTCACGCTGCCCGCGGCGGGTCTCGCGCTGCTGTACGGGGGCCTGTCCCCCATGGCCTGTGACTCCTGCAACGGTCCACAGGCAGACCGCTTCACCGATTCCTTCGACACGGCCTGGGCCGTGCTCAGCACCGGTCTCGTGCTGTCCCTGATCGTCCTCGTGGCGAGCTGGGCCCTGCCCTGGCAACGACGGCAGGACGCGAAACGGGCACTCCTGGCCACGGCCGCGCCCGCTGTCGTCGTGGTCACGTTCCTCGCGTTCATGGCACTCGTCGACTGGCCCTGACCACGAACAGGGGCAGCACGGGCTCCGCGTCCGATCCGTCCAAGACGGCGCACCGGCGACTCGGTAGCGTCAGCTCCATGACCACTCACGCCGGCGAATCCCGCCACATCAGCATCCACATCGAGCGCCCCGCCGAGGAGGTCTACGCCTACGCCTCGGACCCGTCCCACCTGCCCGAATGGGCCGCGGGCCTCGGGAAGTCGATCGAGGAGACCGACGGACGGTGGATCGCCGACTCGCCCATGGGGCGGGTCGTGGTCGATTTCGCGCCCAGGAACGACCTCGGCGTGCTCGACCACCACGTCACCCTCCCTTCGGGCGAAACCGTCTACAACCCGCTGCGGGTGATCGCCGACGGAGACGGGTGCGAGGTCGTGTTCACCCTGCGCCGCCGGCCGGACATGAGCGCCGACGACTTCCGGCGCGACGAGGCCGCGGTGGCGGCCGACCTGGTCACCCTCAAGCGCCTCGCCGAACAGGGCTGAGGGGCCGCACCTGCGGAACGACGCCCGGTGCGGGAACGGCATCGCACCACGGCCGGACCAGCGTTGTCAGTGCCGGATCCTAGGCTGATCTTCATGGCCACCCTCCCGAACCAGCTGCCCCGGCTCGAACTCCCGGCGGGCACACTCCTGACCACCACGGCGGACGGGCCGTGGCACGAACCTCTCCTCTGGTACGCCGACGAGCCGGCGCAGCCGGGCGACTGGTCCCGGCTGCGGGCCACGGGCCGCCCTCTCGGCCTGCTCCCGGTCCTGCTCGAAGGCGGCCCGCGCGACGAGGGCCCCCAGCACTGGCAGCTCAGCCCGGCCGACACCACCTACCCAGGTGACCACGACGCCGAGGACGTCCTCGCCGAGGCCTGGGATGCCTACGCCTGCGACGAGTTGGGGAGCGAGCACGCCGAGTGGCCCGGACTGGCCCCGGCCCCGGCCGGGAGCACCCCCGAGACCCCGGACGAACTGGCCGCCGAGATAGCCGACATGATCGCGGAGACCGCACGGCCCGCACTCGTCCCCGCCCGGCGCAGCGCCGACATCCCCGCCTCGATCGGCTGGTCGGGGCCGCTCAACCACGAGAACGACGTGGCCCGCCTCTGCGCGGTACTGCGCTCCTGGGAGGACCGGTACGACATCAGGGTCGTCGCGCTCGGCTTCGACACCATGAAGGTGTCCGTCGGACGGCCGCCGACCACCGGGACGGAGGCGTACGCCCTGGCCGCCGAGCACTTCGCCTTCTGCCCGGACAACATCGACCGTGAGCCGCCCCACGGGCTGCGCGTGTACGCCGAAACGCACCTGCTGGGACAGGAGGTGTGGACGTTCTGGTGGGACTGACCGACCCCGACGGCGCCCGTCAGAGGAACCGTGAGCTGGTCACCGGTCCGGAGGAACGCAGCCGGGCCCGGTCACCCCTGAGCCAGGTACCGGCCACGGCGGAGACGAAGTCCGTGAGCTTCTCGGCAGGGTCGGCGGGCGTCTCCCCGTCCCCCGCCTCCGGTGCCGGATCGGCTCCCACGATCTCGGCGGCGATCGCCGCCTCCGGCCGCCGGTCGGGCTCCCCGCGCTCCACCTCACCGTCGGCGCCCTGGCGAAGGCCGGCCTCCCACGGCGCCACGGCCGACTGGTGGAGCAACGTGACACTGTCTGCGGTGACGGCGGGCGGGTCGGTCCAGCAGGAGGCGTGCTCGTGCAGGACCTGCCCCGGCGCGCGTTCGAAGAGCTGCCCGATCACCTCGGGCCCGCCGGCGGCGCGTGCCGTCCCGGCGAGGTCGTAGGCGATCACCACGGTGTCCTCGCGGCCGGCCTCGAAGGGTTCCGCCGGAAGGCCCAGCACCTCGGCGGCGGCAAGACCCAGGATCCTGCTCCCACGGTCCGGCAGCAGGGACACCGACCGAGGACGCACCCCGGCGGCGGCGACCACGGACTTCAGCCGCAACAGCCCGTACAGACAGCGCTCGTGGGAGTCCTGGAGATAGGCGTACCGGCCCGCCATGCCCGCGTCGAAGCCGAACGGGGACAGTGTGCCGAGCACGGTGCCGCCCATGACGTACTGCCAGCCGCGGAGATCGGAGTGGTCCAGCGGGCTCACCCGCCCCACGACCGAGGAACGCTCCAGCACACGGTTCTGCCGGTCACGCGCACCGAGCCAGGTGTCGTCGGCGGGAGCGGACAGGCGGGCATGCTGACGGCGAGCCAGTTCCAGGTCACCGGCCAGGACGGCGTTGAAGACCAGGAGATAGCGGTCGGGCCAGTCGGCGAGCCCTCCCTCGTGTGCGAGCAGGGCGTCGACCGCGTCCCGGTGCCGGCCCTCGTCCTCGTACGCCGAGACCAGTTCGCGCAGCAGGCCGGCGGACCCCGGGGCCAGGCGCAGCGCCTCCCGGAGCGCGGGTATCGCCAGGTAGGAGACACCGCGCTCCACGCACGCGTAGCCGTAGTCGTAGAGCGGACGCGCCCGGTCGGGGTGGGCGGCCAGCGCCGTCGCGGCCTTCCGCAGGTCGTCGAACCCCGCTGCCCCGGCAGCCCGCCCGACCACGTCCGCGACCTCTCCCAGCGGCGCCGAGGAAGCCTGCCTCAGCTCACGCAAGGCGCCCGGGACGTCACCTCGGTCGAGGCACTCGCGTGCGGCGGCCAGTTCGGGGGACGTGGGGCGGCGATTCCTGCGTGAGAACATGCGGGCGATCTTCCCCGTAGCCGGGAACGCCCTCAACCGAATTGATCACTCCCGCATGTCTGTCCCCCACGCGAGCTACGCGCAGGTGTCCACCGTGAGGTGACGATCGCGGACCGCCGGATCCGTAGCGTTCGAGGCGCCGCGGCACCTGGCCCCGGCTCCGGTGAAGGAGTGTTCGTGAGATTCATATGGCAACTGCTGGCCGTCGCGCTCGTCACCATGATCGGCGGTCTGACCGTCGGCGCCGTCGAGGACAGCCCGTGGCTCCAGCTCGTGCTGGGCCTCCTGACCTCCGTGGCCGCCGTACTCGTCTACAGATGGGTGGTGCGCAGGACGGAACACCGCCCGCCCACCGAGGTGGCCCGCAAGGGTGCCGAGGCGGCGTTCGGCCGAGGGCTGCTGATCGGCCTCGCCATGTTCGGCGCCGTCATCACGAACATCTACGTCAACGCGCACTACGAGATCAACGGCCTGGGTTCCCCCGCCGGCGCCGTCGGGCTGGCCGGCTTCATGGCCGCCGCGGCCGTGACCGAGGAAGTGCTGTTCCGCGGGGTCCTGTTCCGGATCATCGAGGAACGCGTCGGCACCTGGATCGCGCTGACCCTGACCGCGGTGCTGTTCGGCGCCGCACACCTGCTGAACCCGAACGCCGACCTCTGGGGCGCCATCGCCATCGCGATCGAGGCCGGCGGGATGCTCGCCGCCGCCTACGCCGCGACCCGCACCCTGTGGTTGCCGATCGGCCTGCACTTCGGCTGGAACTACGCGGCGGCCGGCATCTTCAGCACCGAGGTCTCCGGCAACGACACCCCGCAGGGGCTGCTGGACACCGTCACGTCGGGCCCGGCATGGGTCACCGGCGGCGCCTTCGGCCCGGAAGGAAGCGTGTACTCGGTGGTGTTCGGAGCCCTGATCACCTCCGCGTTCCTGTGGCTGGCCCACCGGCGCGGCAACCTGGTGCCCCGCCGCCGCCGCGCCGACAAGGCAGCCGCCGCCACTACACTCCCCCGATGACCGGACTCCCGCGGATCCTGGAACGGTGGCGCCGGCCGGACGCCGCGCTCTGGTACGCCCCGCTGGCACTACTGCTCCTCGCCGCGTCGTTCCTGCCGGGGTTCCGCAACAACGGTACGGAGCTCGGCGGTCTGCCGGACCGCCCCTTCGACACCCTGGCCGTCGTGGCGATCGCCCTCCAGGCCCTCCCGCTCGCCGGACGCAGGCGATGGCCCGTCATGTGCTTCGCCGTGGTGTCGCTCGGCTTCGCCCTCGACCAGCTCCGCGGCTACCACACGCTCGCGGGCACCGCGCTGCCCATCGCCCTGATCAGCGTGGCGTCCCTCGTCGAGCACCACCGGCGGGCCACCGCGATCGTCCTCTCCGCCGCGTACGTCCCGCTGGCGGTCGCGCTCCACCGGCTCGGCCCAGGGGAGCCACCGAGCGAGTTCGTGACGTTCTACCTGGCCGTGGCACTCGCCTGGGGCGTCGGGGTGTGGCTGCGCAACACCCGGGCCGTGGAGGCCGAACGCCGCCGCCGCGTCGCCGAGGACACCCGCACCGCCGAACGGGCGCGCATCGCCCGCGAACTCCACGACGTCGTGACCCACCACGTGACGGCGATGGTCGTACAGGCCGAGGCGGCACGCTATCTCACCGCCGCACCCGACCGCCTCGACCAGAGCCTGACGGCCGTCACCGACACCGGCCGGCGGGCCATCACCGACCTGCGGCACCTGCTCGACCTGCTCAACCCCGACCACGGCCCCCAGGCCACACCACCGCCCGTCGGCAGGCTCCTCACCCTCGTCGAACAGACGCGGCGGGCGGGGCAGCCCGTGGAGTTCACGGAGGAGGGCGCACCCGCCGAATCGACCGGAAGTGCCGACCTCGTCGCCTACCGGGTGGTGCAGGAGTCCCTGACGAACGCCCTCAAGTACGCTCACGGCAGCGCCACTTCGGTCAGGGTGCGCCACAGCGAGAAGGAGATCTCCGTGGAGGTCAGCACGGACGGCTCCAGCTCGAAAGCCGCACCCACCGGCGGAAGCGGGCGGGGCCTGGCCGGTCTCCGCGAGCGCGTCGACGTGCTGGGCGGCGACTTCAGCGCGGGCCCGCAGCCGGACGGCGGCTTCCTCGTCCGGGTCCGCATACCCGCCGGGAGCCCCTCGTGACCGAGCCGATCCGTGTCCTGATCTGCGACGACCAGGTACTGATCCGCACCGGCCTGGCGACGATCATCGACGCGCAGCCCGACCTGGAGGTCGCAGGCGAGTGCGGGGACGGCCGGACGGCGGTCGACCTCGCAGAGAGACTGCGTCCGGACGTCGTGGTCATGGACATCCGCATGCCGGTGCTCGACGGCATCGAGGCCACCCGTCTGCTGGCCGGCGCCGGAGTGCCCCACCCCGTCAAGGTGCTCGTGGTGACGACGTTCAACCTGGACGAGTACGTCTACGAGGCGCTGCGCGCCGGCGCGAGCGGGTTCCTCCTCAAGGACGCCCCGCCGGACCGGCTGCTCCACGGCATCCGCACCGTGGCAGCGGGCGCCGCACTCTTGGACCCGGACGTCACCCGCCAACTCGTGGGGAGGTACGCCGCCCGAATCCGGCCAACGGACGGCAACGGCCCCGACATCCCCCTGACGCCACGCGAACTGGAGGTCCTGCGCCTCATCGCGGACGGCCTCTCCAACAACGAGATCGCCGCGTCCCTCGTGATCAGCCGGGAGACGGTCAAGACCTTCGTCTCACGCATCCTGACCAAACTCGGGCTCCGCGACCGGGTGCAGGCAGTCGTCTACGCCTACCGCCGGGGCCTGGTGTCCTGAGCGGGCCGAATCAGTCACTCTCTGCGTCTAGGATGCGACATGCGGTGAAGGCGTACAGATTTCTTGTACGGGTCGCCGATGCGTGAAGCACGCACCAGGGCGGGGAGTCCGAACCGTATGCACCCCAGGAAACGGCAGCGCAGGAACGCGTCGGCCATGAAGCTCGTCGGCAAACTGGTCGGCCTCTTCCGCGTCGCGGCGGACCTGACCCAGGCCCAGCTCGCGGACCGGGCCTCCGTACAGCTGGAGACGATCGCCTCCATCGAACAGGGCCGCCGCACCCTGCTCCCCGACCTGGCCCGGCGCCTGGACGCACTGCTGGACACGAAGGGGGCGCTGGAGACGGCGGTGGACAACATGCCGGAGGTGGACCTGATCCCGGCGTGGGCGGAGCAGTACATGGACCTGGAGCGGGAGGCGTTCGTCCTGTCCTTCTTCGCAAATCAGGTCCTGCCTGGCCTGCTGCAGACGGAGAGCTACGCCCGAGCCGTCTTCACCAGCAGGGTTCCGGCCTTCAGCGAAGAGGAGATCAGCGGCCTGGTCGCAACCCGGCTGCAACGTCAGGAGCTGCTGCACCGGAAGACACCTCCCACCATCAGCTTCGTGCTCTCCGAAGCCATCGTGACCGCCCAGCTCGGCGGGCCGGAGGTGCACGAGGAGACGCTGCGCCATCTACGTGGTTGCGCTGAACTACCAGGCGTCGCGTTGCAGGTCATCCCGCTCAGCCGTCGATCACATGCCGCTCTCGACGGGCCCTTCATCCTGCTCGAAACACCGGATTACCAGCACCTCGCGTACACGGAGACACAGCGCGGCAGCCAGGTGATCGCCGATCCGGACGAGGTCAGCATCCTCTCTCAGAGGTATGCGATGCTGCGGACGCAGGCTCTCGACATCGAGGGTACGAAGGGCCTGCTGGACCAGCTGCTAGGAGAGCGATGAGCACCCAACTTGAGTGGTTCAAGTCCAGCTACAGCGGCAGCGACGGCGGCGAGTGCCTCGAAGTCGCTTACGACTGGCGCAAGTCGAGCTACAGCAGCGAGCAGGGCGGCGCCTGCATCGAAGTCGCCACGCACCCCACCGCCATCCACGTCCGCGACTCCAAGGACCCCGAGGGCCCCACCTTCACCGTCGCCCCCACCGCCTGGTCGGCCTTCGCCGCGTTCGCGGCCGGGAGCTGACCGGACGAGCAGGCGTTCAGGGGGCTTTGAGCAGATCGCGAAGCTCGGCGACGTAGGTACGCACGTCCCGGTCGGCGGGCAGTTCGGCGGGAAGCTCCGGCGCCCCCTCCTCCGGCTGGCGACAGGCGCGGCAGAGGCCGTCAGGAAGGGCCTCGGCCCGACCGGGTACCCCGCACTTGGTGCACTCCATCATCACCCGCCGGACCGGCGTGCCAGGTGCGGGCGGCGCCGGGGTGGCGGACACCTGGGGCGGGATCTTGTCCGTGAGACGGCGGCGGACGAATCCGACCGGCGAGTCGACCTGGGCGGGAAGCCCGGCGACGAGAGCCTGCACGAGGTAGTCGGCATCCACACCGCGCGCGAACCACTCGGCGGCCAGCGGCTCCAGGACCGCGCAGTCGGCGGCGGAGAGCGCCAGCCGGGCATCAGCACGGCCGACTTGCGCCAGGGCCGCGTACGCAGGCGAGGGCCCCTCTGCGACCGGCTCCGCTTCCGGCGTCCTCTGCTCCGGCACCACGGGGGCCGCAGCGGCAACGGTCACCACAGGCTCGGGCACGGCCACCCGCTGGACCTCGGCAGCCATCAGCGCACCCCACCACTCGTTGTCGCGCGCGGTGCGGGACCAGAACGTGCGGAAGACCCAGCGCACTTGACCACCCTCGCTGGTCACCAGGCAGCGCACACGACGCAGATACCCGGCGACGGACAGGGCTTTGAGGGCCGTACCGACCGCCTGCTGACCGTAGAGCGGCAGCTGCTTGGCCAGGCCCTTGACGTCCATCGCCGCGCCGTCGGGAAGCTGGTCGATGAACCCGGCGATGTTCCGCTCACGCAGCGGCAGCAGCATGAAGTCGTCCGCGCGACGGGGCTGTTGGTCCGGCGCGGATCGCTTGCCGTAGCCGGGACTGGCCATCGGATACGGGCGCGAGGAGGTGGGAGTGCTCAGGGCGGAGCTAAGGTGCTGGATAGCCACGGGATCGCCTTTTTCGATCTTGCGGTGAGACCCCGGCCTGGTGTTGTCAGCACCGCGTCGGGGTCGTTCTGTTTCCGCACCGTAAGCAGTCGACACACTCCGCTGCAAGTCGGTCACGATTAGTCATACTTGCTGGCCGTGACGGGTCAGGGAGGTGGGGGAGGTTTACCCGAACCCTCTTCTCCCTACCGGGTAAAGAAGACGCTCGAATCCCGAAGCCCGTATCTCGCCGCCCGAGTCCCGAAGCTCAAGCTTCGGGCCCGCGCTCCCCGAAACGTCCCCCGGGAGAGTGAACGCGCCCCTCCCGAAGCTCGGCGCCCGAACCCCGAGCTTCGAGCACCGGCTTCACGCCCACGCCTCCTGACAGCCAGAAGCGGGCCACGACCTGTCGTGACCCGCCTCCAGGACCTGCGCAGAACGTCAGCGCCCGAGCTTCTGCGCGACCTCCGTCGCCCAGTACGTCAGGATCATCCGCGCGCCCGCGCGACGGATGCCCGTCAGGCTCTCCAGGATCGCCGCGTCCCGGTCGATCCAGCCCTTCTCGGCGGCGGCCTCGATCATCGCGTACTCACCGCTGATCTGGTACGCCGCGACCGGCACGTCCACCGCGTCGGCGACCTTGGCGAGGATGTCCAGGTAGGGACCGGCGGGCTTGACCATGACCATGTCGGCGCCCTCCTCCAGGTCCAGCGCCAGCTCGCGCAGTGACTCGCGGATGTTCGCCGGGTCCTGCTGGTAGGTCTTGCGGTCGCCCCGGAGCGAGGAGCCCACCGCCTCACGGAACGGACCGTAGAAGGCGGAGGAGTACTTCGCGGTGTAGGCGAGGATCGACACGTCCTCGTACCCGGTCTGGTCCAGCGCGTCCCGGATCACGCCGACCTGGCCGTCCATCATGCCGCTGGGGCCCACCACATGGGCGCCCGCGTCGGCCTGGACCTGCGCCATCTCGGCGTACCGCTCCAGCGTGGCGTCGTTGTCGACGCGGCCGTCCTCGGTCAGCACCCCGCAGTGGCCGTGGTCGGTGTACTCGTCCAGACAGAGGTCGGACATGATCACCAGGTCGTCCCCGACCTCTTCCCGCACCGCCCGCAGGCCGACCTGGAGGATGCCGTCCGGGTCGGTCCCCGCCGTGCCCCGGGCGTCCTTCTTCTCGTCCAGCGGGACGCCGAAGAGCATGATCCCCGAGACACCTGCCGCGACGGCGTCGACGGCCGCCTTCCGCAGCGTGTCCAGGGTGTGCTGCTGGACACCCGGCATGGCCGAGATGGCGACCGGGGCGTCGATGCCCTCGCGTACGAACGCGGGCAGGATCAGGTTCGCCGGGTCGAGCCGGGTCTCGGCGACCATGCGCCGCATGACGGGGGTCGTCCGCAGCCGGCGGGGCCGCGAGCCGGGGAAGTTTCCGTAATCGGTCATCCTTCGAGACTAGACCCGCACACATCACCGGTTTACCGACAGCCGGGCCGGAAAAAGCAGGGCACGGGCCGACACCCCCGGACCGTCCTGGCAAGGCGACGGAAGGTAATTGCGTCGACAGGCCCCCCGGAACCCGGCAGAGTGCCCGCCCGTGACGAGCAGCGAACTGTGGGACCACGCGACCGCCGACCGCTACGACACCGAGGAGGCGCCGAGATCCACCGCCGCCTTCCTCGGACCGACCCTCGACTTCCTCTCCGAACTCGCCGGTGACGGGCGGGCCCTGGAGTTCGCCATCGGGACCGGCCGCGTCGGCGTCCCGCTCCGTGCACGCGGTGTACCCGTGACCGGCATCGAACTCTCCGAGCACATGGCAGCCGTACTACGACGCAAGATCGACGAGGACCGGCTCCCGGTCACCATCGGGGACATGGCCACGACAGTCGTTCCCGGCACGTTCTCGCTGGTCTACGTCGTCTACAACACCATCGGGAACCTGCTCACCCAGGACGAGCAGGTCGAGTGCTTCCGCAACGCCGCGCGCCACCTGGAACCCGGCGGCCGGTTCGTCGTCGAGCTCGGTGTTCCACCGCTGCGGCTCCTGCCCCCGACGCAGACCGCGGTGCCGTTCGACGTTTCCGAGCGGCACCTCGGCTTCGACACCTTCGACCTGGTCGGGCAGCTCCTCGTCTCGCACCACTTCACCCGCGAGGAAGACGGCGGCTACCGCCGGGGCAGCTGCCGCCAGCGGTACGCCTGGCCGGCGGAACTCGACCTCATGGCGAGGATCGCCGGGCTCCAGCTGGAACGCCGGGTCGCCGACTGGAAGGGGACACCGTTCACGCAGGACTCCGGAGGACACATCTCCGTGTGGCGCAAGCCGGTCTGAGGCCGAAGAGCCCCGGGACCGGCCACGCGCGGGTACGCGAAGGGCCCGGGTACGCGAAGGGCCCGGGTACGCGAAGGGCCCGGGTACGCGAAGGGCCCGGCCGCTTCCCCCGAGGAAACGACCGGGCCCAATCCGCTGTCAGCCGGATCAGGTCGTCGACCTGCGACGCCGCGCGCCCGGGCGCCGCTCGCTCGGCCGGGTCACCGGGTCACCGGCCTCCTTGGCCGCGTCCCGGCGCTGCGCGCCGAAGTCCGCCAGCGCCTGCGCCAGCTTGTGGACCGACGGCTCCGGGGAGAGGACGTCGACCCGCAGGCCGTGCTCCTCCGCGGTCTTCGCCGTCGCGGGACCGATGCACGCGATCACGGTCACGTTGTGCGGCTTGCCCGCGATACCGACCAGGTTGCGGACGGTCGAGGACGACGTGAAGAGCACCGCGTCGAAGCCGCCGCCCTTGATCGCCTCACGGGTGTCCGCCGGCGGCGGCGATGCGCGGACCGTGCGGTACGCGGTGACGTCGTCGACCTCCCAGCCCAGCTCGATGAGACCGGCCACCAGCGTCTCCGTGGCGATGTCGGCGCGCGGCAGGAACACCCGGTCGATCGGGTCGAAGACCGGGTCGTACGGCGGCCAGTCCTCCAGCAGACCCGCGGCCGACTGCTCACCGGAGGGCACCAGGTCAGGCTTCACACCGAAGTCGACGAGCGCGGCGGCGGTCTGCTCGCCGACGGCCGCGACCTTGATCCCGGCGAAGGCACGGGCGTCCAGCCCGTACTCCTCGAACTTCTCCCGTACGGCCTTCACCGCGTTCACCGAGGTGAAGGCGATCCACTCGTACCGCCCGGTGACCAGGCCCTTGACCGCCCGCTCCATCTGCTGGGGCGTACGCGGCGGCTCGACGGCGATCGTCGGGACCTCGTGCGGCACGGCACCGTAGGAACGCAGTTGGTCGGAGAGCGACGCCGCCTGCTCCTTCGTACGCGGCACGAGCACCTTCCAGCCGAACAGCGGCTTGGACTCGAACCACGCGAGCTGGTCGCGCTGGGCGGCGGAGCTGCGCTCCCCGACCACGGCTATGACGGGCAGGTGCCCCTCGGGCGAGGGAAGAACCTTGGCCTGCTTCAGGACCTGGGCGATCGTCCCGAGCGTCGCCGTCCAGGTGCGCTGGCGGGTCGTCGTCCCCGCGATCGTGACGGTGAGCGGGGTGTCGGGCTTGCGGCCCGCCGAGACCAGCTCGCCGGCCGCCGCGGCCACCGAGTCGAGCGACGCCGACACCACGGCCGTCGCGTCACTCGCGCCGACCTCGGACCAGCAGCGGTCCGAAGCGGTACGCGCGTCGACGAACCGCACGTCCGCTCCCTGCGCGTCGCGCAGCGGCACACCGGCGTAGGCGGGCACGCCGACGGCGTTCGCGATGCCGGGCACGACCTCGAAAGGCACGCCCGCGGCGGCACAGGCCAGCATCTCGGCACCCGTGTTGCCGTCCAGACCGGGGTCCCCGGTGACGGCACGGACGACCCGCCTGCCGCCCTTCGCTGCCTCCATGACAAGATTGGCGGCATCCCTGAGAACGGGTACTCCGGCGGGCGTTGACGCCATGTCAACAACCGCCAGCTCAGGCGTGCTTACCCCTGCCCGCGCATGGCAGCGGACGACGTCGAGAACCTCGGGTTCCGCGACAAGGACGTCCGCGCTCGCAAGCGCCTCGACGGCGCGAAGTGTCAGCAGCCCAGGGTCGCCGGGACCGGCGCCGAGGAAGGTGACATGCCCTGAGGACAGGACAGGGAAGTCGGATACGACAGGGCCGGTGGGGCTCAAAGTGCTCGCTCCCCCATAAGACCGGCCGCACCCTTGGCGAGCATCTCGGCCGCGAGCTCGCGACCGAGGGCCGCCGCGTCGTCGTGCGACGTGGGGACGGGACCGGTGATGGACAGCTGCACCAGGGAAGTGCCGTCGGTGGAACCGACGACACCGCGCAGGCGCAGTTCGTTGACAACCTGCCCGTCGGCCAGGAGATCGGCCAGCGCACCCACAGGTGCGGAACAGCCGGCCTCCAGGGCGTTGAGCAGGGCGCGCTCGGCGGTCACGGCGACCCGGGTGTACGGGTCGTCGAGCTCGGCGAGAGCTGCGGCGAGGTCCGCGCTGCTTTCAGCGCATTCGATCGCCAGTGCTCCCTGGCCGGGAGCGGGCAGGACGGTGTCGACCGGCAGGAAACCGGTGACCTCGTCCGTGCGTCCGAGGCGGCTGAGCCCGGCGGCGGCGAGTACCACCGCGTCCAGCTCCCCGCTTCGTACGAATCCGATACGCGTGTCGACGTTGCCGCGGATGGCGACGGTCTCTATCTCGAGGCCGTGCGAGCGGGCGTACGCGTTGAGCTGTGCCATGCGGCGCGGTGAACCCGTGCCGACGCGGGCACCGGGCGGCAGCTGCTCGAAGGTCAGCCCGTCCCTCGCCACCAGCGCGTCGCGGGGATCCTCGCGGACCGGCACCGCGGCCAGGACGAGTCCCTCCGGCTGCGTGGTCGGCAGGTCCTTGAGCGAGTGGACGGCGAAGTCCACCTCACCGCTCAGCAGCGCCTCGCGCAGGGCCGCGACGAACACCCCGGTCCCGCCGATCTGCGCCAGGTGCTCCCGGGAGATGTCTCCGTACGTGGTGATCTCGACGAGCTCGACGGCACGCCCGGTCACCTGACGGACCGCGTCAGCGACCATGCCGGACTGCGCCATGGCGAGCTTGCTGCGCCGGGTGCCTAGCCGGA
The DNA here is from genome assembly GCF_040611875.1 of Streptomyces sp. NPDC006516. Taxonomy (NCBI): domain Bacteria; kingdom Bacillati; phylum Actinomycetota; class Actinomycetes; order Kitasatosporales; family Streptomycetaceae; genus Streptomyces; species Streptomyces sp. NPDC006516. Next base: position 13,611 of record NZ_JBEXPD010000026.1, on the reverse strand, counting down.
GGGGTGTGGTGGTCTCCCCGCCCAGGGGTGAGTTGTCGGTCATGACCGCCCTCTATTCGGGTCGTTCAGGTCTGCCCGTGAGACGGCGGCCACCGTCTGCGGGTCGAGGTCGAAGAGTTCACGCAGAGCATCGGCGTACCCGGCGCCGCCGGGCTCGCTCGCGAGCTGCTTGACCCGCACGGTGGGCGCGTGCAGGAGCTTGTCGACGACGCGGCGCACGGTCTGCATGATCTCGGCGCGCTGCTTCTCGTCCAGGTCGGGGAGGCGCCCGTCGAGCCGCGCGATCTCGCCGGCCACCACATCGGCGGCCATGGTGCGCAGGGCGACGACGGTCGGGGTGATGTGGGCGGCGCGCTGGGCGGCCCCGAAGGCCGCGACCTCCTCGGCGACCATGGTGCGCACCTGGTCCACATCGGCGGCCATCGGGGCGTCCGCGGACGCCTCGGCGAGCGACTCGATGTCGACGAGGCGCACACCGGCGACGCGGTGGGCCGCTCCGTCGATGTCGCGCGGCATCGCGAGGTCCAGCAGGTACAGCCGCACGGGGCCGGCGGCCGGGCTCGGCGGCACCGGCCGCACTGCCCGGTCCTGCGCGGCGGCGGAACCGTTCTCCACCCAGGCGGCGTGCTGGTCCATGTCGTCGGCCGCCCGCGCGGCCGGGGCCTCGGGGGCCTGGGCCGCGCTGTCGTACGCGGCTCCGAGGGCTTCGGCGACGGCCGCGGCCGTCAGGACGAGGCCCGTCGCCCCGGTACACGAGACGACCACGTCGGCACGTGTCAGTTCGTCCGGGACCTCGGCCATCTCCACGGCACGGGCGGCCGGAACCCCGGCCTGGCCGAGGATCTCCACGAGCCGGTCGGCACGGGCCCGGGTCCGGTTGGCGACGACGATCTCCTCGACACCCGCACGGGCCAGGGTGGCCGCGGCGAGCGAGGACATCGAGCCCGCCCCTATCACCAGGGCGCGCTTGCCGGCCGCCCACTCGGTGACCTCGGTGCCGTCCGCGAGCTGCTCCAGACCGAACGTGACGAGCGACTGCCCGGCGCGATCGATCCCGGTCTCGCTGTGGGCACGCTTACCGACCCGCAGGGCCTGCTGGAAGAGGTCGTTCAGGAGGCGGCCCGCCGTGTGGAGCTCCTGCCCCCGCGCGAGCGCGTCCTTGATCTGGCCGAGGATCTGGCCCTCGCCCACGACCATCGAGTCCAGCCCGCACGCCACCGAGAAGAGGTGGTGGACGGCGCGGTCCTCGTAGTGCACATAAAGATAAGGAGTGAGCTCGTCCAGACCCACGCCGCTGTGCTGCGCGAGAAGGGTGGACAGCTCGGCGACACCCGCGTGGAACTTGTCCACGTCCGCGTACAGCTCGATGCGGTTGCAGGTGGCCAGGACGGCGGCCTCGGTCGCGGGTTCCGCGGCGAGGGTGTCCTGGAGCAGCTTGACCTGGGCCTCGGCAGCCAGCGACGCCCGCTCCAGCACGGAGACGGGAGCGCTGCGGTGGCTCAGTCCTACGACGAGAAGACTCATGCCGGCATCACGGCGGGCATGTCCCCGTCAGGTCCCTTCCGGCCGGAGGGGGTGGCGCGCATCGGCGGCGCCTCTTCCTCGTCGGCCTCGACGACGGCCCTGCCGTCGGCGGCGGCCTCCTCGCCGGCCTTGCGCTGCTCGTGGAAGGCGAGGATCTGGAGCTCGATCGAGAGATCGACCTTGCGCACGTCGACACCGTCGGGCACGGAGAGCACCGTCGGCGCGAAGTTCAGGATGGAGGTCACACCGGCCGCGACGAGCCGGTCGCAGACCTGCTGGGCCGCGCCGGGCGGGGTGGTGATGACGCCGATGGACACACCGTTCTCGCTGATGATCCGGTCCAGGTCATCGGTGTGCTGCACGGCGATCCCGGCCACGGGCGTACCCGCCATGGCGGGGTCGGCGTCGATCAGCGCGGCGACCCGGAAGCCACGGGAGGCGAACCCGCCGTAGTTGGCGAGCGCGGCGCCGAGGTTACCGATGCCGACGATCGCGACGGGCCAGTCCTGGGTGAGTCCGAGCTCACGGGAGATCTGGTAGACGAGGTACTCGACGTCGTACCCGACACCACGCGTGCCGTAGGACCCCAGATAGCTGAAGTCCTTGCGCAGCTTGGCGGAGTTGACCCCCGCCGCCGCGGCGAGTTCCTCGGACGAGACCGTGGGAACCGAGCGCTCGGAGAGCGCCGTCAGTGCGCGGAGATACAGCGGAAGCCGGGCGACGGTGGCCTCGGGAATTCCTCGGCTACGGGTCGCCGGTCGGTGAGTTCGGCCAGTTGCCACGGTGCTCCTGCGGGATGAGCGGGGCTGCAGGCGGCCGTATGTCCTATGACCGCCCCGTCGACAGCAGGCTATGTCTTTGTGAACGCGTGCACAAAGATTGTGTCCGTTTTGTCTGGTCAAAGTGACCGGGGTCACGCATATTCCCAGCGTGGTCCCGGAACTAGGGACGACATCAGCCCGTTGCGGGCCCGAAGGGGGCAAGGCGGTACACACTCCTCATGTCCATGCCCCCGAGACCACTCAAAACGCCCATGATGGTAACCGTCTTTTCGCCCACCGAGCCCCCTCACGTTCCCAGCGCCGTGCGCAGCCTCGCGGGGTCGACCTTCCAGAAGGTGTGCTGTTCGCCGTCGATCAGAACCACCGGGATCTGCTCCCAGTACTCCTTGTACAGCTCCTCGTCCCGCGTGATGTCCCGCTCCACCCAGGCCGCGCCGGTCTCCTCGCAGACCGCGCTCACCACCTGCCGCGCGTCGTCGCAGAGGTGACACCCGGGCTTTCCCACGAGGGTCACCACCCGGTCCGCGGGATTCTTCTTCGTTCGGCGCAGCAGAGGACTCATACCCTCATTCTGCGCCTCGGTCCGCTCCCCGCAGAGCCCCTCGGAGGACACTGCTTCACCCGATCAACACCCTGGCCCCGGAGAGTTCACACCGCCGCATCCCGCCGGGTCGGGAACTGCAGAACAGAATGGCTATGCTCACGACATGGCCGCTCTTGGATGGCTCACACCCCGCAGGCGCCCCGCCACGGCACGCAGCGTGCTCGCAGGCGAGGCCGCAGCCGAGGCAGCGCGGAAGTCGGCGCTCGCCGCCGGGCCCGAGGATGTTCCGGCCGCCCTCGAAGAGGAGCGGGAGCCCGCCTTCCCGGTGGCCGGGGACGAGCGGGCAGCCGCCTTCTTCGACCTCGACAACACCGTCATGCAGGGCGCCGCGATCTTCCATTTCGGCCGGGGCCTGTACAAGCGGAAGTTCTTCCAGCGCCGCGAGCTCACCCGGTTCGCCTGGCAGCAGGCCTGGTTCAGGCTGGCCGGCGTCGAGGACCCCGAACACATGCAGGACGCCCGCGACAGCGCCCTGTCCATCGTCAAGGGCCACCGCGTGTCCGAGCTGATGTCCATCGGCGAGGAGATCTACGACGAGTACATGGCCGACCGCATCTGGCCCGGCACCCGCGCCCTCGCCCAGGCGCATCTCGACGCGGGCCAGAAGGTCTGGCTGGTCACCGCGGCCCCGGTGGAGACCGCCACGATCATCGCGCGCCGCCTGGGCCTCACGGGCGCCCTGGGCACGGTCGCCGAATCCGTCGACGGCGTCTACACCGGCCGCCTGGTCGGCGAGCCCCTGCACGGGCCCGCGAAGGCCGAGGCGGTCCGCGCGCTGGCGTCGGCCGAGGGCCTCGACCTCGAGCGCTGCGCCGCGTACAGCGACTCGCACAACGACATCCCGATGCTGTCCCTGGTCGGCCACCCGTACGCGATCAACCCGGACACCAAACTGCGCAAGTACGCCCGCGCACGGGACTGGCGGCTGCGCGACTACCGCACCGGCCGCAAGGCGGCCAAGGTCGGCATCCCGGCCGCCGCGGGCGTCGGCGCCCTGGCCGGCGGCACGGCGGCCGCCGTGGCGCTGCACCGCCGCCGCCGCTGAATTCACCCCACCTCCCGCGCGCCCTCCCGCGCTTCCTGGCGCCCCCGCACCCGTCGATCAAGGCCCACGGGGACGAGGGGCCGCGCGGCGCGCCCGGAGTCGTACGGCCAATCGGGAGCCGGTGGCGCGTGCGCACCCCCATCGCTCCGGCCAGTCGCGTTGCGTGCGGCCGACCACAACCCGTCGTCGCCGCAGGCAGATACCGAAGCGATTCGATCAATTACCGGTCACGATGTGTCGCTTGAACCGTCACTTAGAGGTTACGGAAGCGACGTAATCGATGATTTGAGCAACTGGGTGTAGCACGGCCTGTACGAAGCGTTATTCTCCTCAGACGCACAAGGAGCCCGCCACTCGCTACCACGAGTGACGGTTTTCGAACTGCACGTGATGGAAGCTCTGCCTCTGGGAGTCCCGTGTACCCACACGTCGGGGTTGACACCTCGGGCCTGGCTACGCTGCGCGCAACGGTCCTCGACCACTTGCGCGGCTTCGTCCCCACCGCGTACGCCGTCCCCCAATTCGCCACCCCTGCACCTGCCGGCCCTTGCTACGCGCTGGCCGAACGCAGCGCGGCCGTCGGAAGACGCAGCACCCGCGGAGCCGCGACCGCCGCGTCGTCGGCTCCCGTCCGCCGGCCCACGGCCGACAGCGACAGCGCGCGCATGATGGATCTCGTCGAGCGCGCGCAGGCCGGTGAGGCCGAGGCCTTCGGCCGCCTGTACGACCAGTACAGCGACACCGTGTACCGGTACATCTACTACCGCGTGGGAGGCAAGGCGACAGCGGAGGACCTCACCAGCGAGACGTTCCTGCGCGCACTCCGCCGTATCTCCACCTTCACCTGGCAGGGCCGCGACTTCGGTGCCTGGCTGGTCACGATCGCTCGGAATCTGGTCGCCGACCACTTCAAATCCAGTCGGTTCCGACTGGAAGTGACCACCGGCGAAATGCTCGACGCCAACGAAGTCGCGCGGAGCCCGGAGGACTCCGTCCTGGAGTCCCTCTCCAACGCCGCTCTGCTGCAAGCCGTACGCCGCCTCAACCCGCAGCAGCAGGAGTGCGTCACCCTCCGGTTCCTCCAGGGCCTCTCGGTCGCCGAGACCGCCCGCGTCATGGGGAAGAACGAGGGTGCGATCAAAACCTTGCAGTACCGAGCCGTGCGGACACTCGCACGACTTCTGCCGGACGACGCCCGCTGACGTCACCATCCGTGACGTGTTCGTGACACACCGATCGGATCATCTTTCGTCCGTAACCCAACTGCCGCGCCACTCGTTGTGCCGGATGCAGGCCCCCTGTCGCCACACCTGACCGTTTCCACTCGCTCGATCGTGTGGAAACGTCTCCGGTGGGCAACCTTCCGAACCCTCAGGGGAGTCGACCGTCATGACGAGAGGAGGTGCCGCCAGTGATCGCAAACGTTTCGGCACACCGGCGGGCGAACGCCTTCGCCCAGGCCCTGGAGGAGCAGTCCCCCCAGGGTGCGGCGGCCGTACAGCCCGAGGAACCGGCCCAACCGGCCGACCACGGAGAGCTGTTGGCCCTGGCGAACGGCCTCGGTGCGCTACCCGAGCCGGAATTCGATCCCGAGGTCAAAGTGGTGCAGCGAGCCCAGCTCCTCGCGGCCATGGAGACCATGTTCGCCGAAGGCGGTGCGTCCACGGGCCCTTCGGTGCCCGAACAGCGGAGCAGGGGAGCGCACCGCGCCTCCCCGATCCGGAGGCTGCGCCCACGCTCCCGCTGGGCGAAGGGCCTCACCGCGGGCGGGCTCACGGTCGGTGTGGCCGCGGGAGCATTCGGCGGTGTGGCCGCTGCCAGTTCCGACGCCCTGCCAGGTGACTCCCTCTACCCGCTCAAACGCGGCATGGAGGACATCAGCCTCACCATGGCCGACGGCGACGCCGCCCGGGGCGAGGCCTACCTCGACCACGCGTCGACCCGCCTGGGCGAGGCCCGCCGGCTGATGGAGCGCGCCCGCTCGGGCGAGCTCGACCACGAGTCGATCGGCGAGGTCAGGCGCACGCTCAACGGCATGACGCACGACGCCACCGAGGGCCACCGCCTGCTCCACAGCGCCTACCAGCGCGACGGCTCCATCGGTCCCATCCAGACACTGGACTCCTTCTCGCGCTCCCACCGCGCGACCTGGAGCAGCCTGCGCGACCGGCTGCCCGTCCAGCTCGACGACATCGGCGAGAAGGTCAGCTCCGTCTTCGACGCCATGGACCAGGAAGTCGCCCCCCTGAAGTCCCTGCTGCCCCGCACCCCGGGCACCGGGCAGGACACACCCACGTCCCGCTCCCCGCAGGACGAAGGCGGCTCCTCGGCCCCCGGTCGCACCGCGCCGTCGACCTCCGCGGCCCCCGACGGCAGCGCGTCCACCAGCGCGCCCAAGCCCTCCGCCTCCGGCAGCAGTTCCCCCGACGGCCTGCTCGGCGGGTCGGACGGTCTGCTGGACGACATCCCGACGGACCGCACCACCCCGTCGTCCCCGAGTGGCACGTCGGGCTCGTCTCCGGCACCCGACGTCACCCTGCCGCCGCTGCTCCCGGGCCTGCTGCCCGGCCTGGGCATCGACGGTGAGGACATCGAGCCGTAAGTACGCGTCGTGCGCGAGGGGCGGCCCGGCGCGGGGCCGCCCCTCACCCGTGCCGCCGCCGCCTCGTAGAGCTGTCCAGGCCGTCAGAAGAAGACCGACCGGCGCTGCACCAGCAGCTTGTAGAGCGTGTGCTGGATCTGCTCCCGCACCTGGTCCGTCAGGTTGAACATGAGCATCGGATCCTCGGCCGCCTCCGGCGGATAACCGTCCGTGGGGATCGGCTCCCCGAACTGGATGGTCCACTTCGTCGGCAACGGCAGCATCCCCAGCGGCCCGAGCCAGGGGAACGTCGGCGTGACCGGGAAATACGGCACCCCCAGGATCCGCGCCAGCGTCCTGGAGTTGCCGATCATCGGGTAGATCTCCTCGGCGCCCACGATCGAACACGGCACGATCGGCACCCCTGCCCGCAACGCCGTCGACACGAAGCCGCCCCGCCCGAAGCGCTGCAGCTTGTACCTCTCGCCGAACGGCTTCCCGAGGCCCTTGAAGCCCTCCGGCATCACTCCCACGACCTCACCGGCCAGCAGCAGGCGCTCCGCGTCCTCCGCGCACGCCAGCGTGTGACCGGCCTTCCTGGCCAGCTCGTTGACCACCGGGAGCATGAACACCAGATCGGCCGCGAGCAGCCGCAGATGCCGGTCCGCCGGGTGGTTGTCGTGCACCGCGACCTGGAGCATCAGCCCGTCCAGCGGCAGCGTCCCGGAGTGGTTGGCCACGACGAGGGCCCCGCCGTCGGACGGGATGTTCTCGATGCCCTTCACCTCGACCCGGAAGTACGTGTCGGCGAGCGGCCTCAGCACCGACATGAGGACCTGGTCGGTCAGCTCCTCGTCGTAACCGAACTCGTCGACCTCGTAGTCGCCCGTGAGCCGCCGCCGCAGGAAAGCGAGCCCGCCCGCGACGCGCCGGTCCCAGCTGCTCCTGGCGGCCTCCTGGCTCTCCTGGCCGCCCTGGCCCTCGGGTGAGGGGTCCGCGGCCGTCCCGTCCGGCACCTGGCCGCCCGGCAGGGCGCTCACGGGCGCCGGACCGGCTCCCGAGGGCGCCTGGACCCGGCCGGCGCCGGGCAGCGCACCTCTGCGCCGCCCCGCGCCCGCGCGAGAACGGTCGTCGTCGAAGGGAATGACCTTGGCGTCCGCCATCGTCGGTCGCGCTCCTCTACCTGGCGCCGTGCGTCGAATGTGTCGTACCGGCCCGCTCCACGCCGAGCGGCAGCTCGGCCAGTCTGCCGACCGCCCTGCTCACCCGCTCGGGAGGCAGCAGCCCCGGGCCCCGGCTCCGCGCGAACTCCGCGAACGTCTGGGCGGTGGTGAACTTCGGCCGGAACCCCAGGGTCTCGCGCATCTGCACCGTCGAGACCACCCGGCCGTGGGTGAGCAGCCGGATCTGCTCCGGCGAGAAGTCGGTCATGCCGACCGTGCGCAGCGCCGAGCCCACCCAGGTGACGGCCGGCAGCAGCACCGGCACGGTCGGCCGCCCCAGCCTCCGCGCACATTGGGAGAGCAGCAGCACCCCGTCGCCTGCGATGTTGAACGTGCCGCTGTTCAGGGTGCCGCGCCGGGGCTCGCGGGCGGCGATCTCCAGTACGTCGACGACGTCGTCCTCGTGGACGAACTGCAACCGGGGGTCGTAGCCGAAGACCGTCGGCAGGACCGGCAGCGCCAGATAGTCGGCGAGCGGCGAGTCCGGCGACGGGCCCAGGATGTTGGCGAACCTCAGCACACACACGGCCACGTCCGGCCTGCGGCGCGCGAATCCGCGTACGTATCCCTCGACCTCCACCGCATCCTTGGCGAAGCCGCCGCTGGGCAGGGCCTTCGGCGTCGTCGTCTCGGTGAAGACCGCGGGGTCACGAGGGGCCGAGCCGTACACGTTCGTGCTGGACTTGACCACGAGCCGCTGCACGGTCGGGGACTTCTGGCAGGCACCGAGCAGCTGCATCGTGCCGATGACGTTGGTCTCCTTGACCGTCGTCCGGCCGCCCGCGCCGCTCGCCTTCGCCGAGACGTCCAGGTGGACGACCGTGTCCACGGAGTGCTCGGCGAGGACCCTGGTGATCGCCGACTGCCGGATGTCCGCCAGGACGAATTCGGCGTCACCCAGCTGATGGCCGGGCGCCACCGCGTCCACGGCGATCACCCGTTTCACCCCGGGATCGCGCTGGACACGCCGCACGAAGCGGCCTCCGAGCTGCCGGGCCGCGCCTGTGACGAGCACGATCTTCCCCAAGACCAGCGCCTTCCGTCGATCGATCACCGAACGGGGTCTTCCCCTGCCGTCACGGTAGTCGGTGGATGTTGCCCTGTGATGACCCCAGGCGGGCTTTACCGAACCGATGGCGGGAATACCACCGAACGCACACCTCATGCCCCCCTAGCACGGACCCGGAAAACCGCCCCCGGAAACGCACCGAGGCCCTCCCACCTGAACGGCGGGAAGGCCTCGGACTCACGAACTGCGTTCGCTTACTTCTTGTTGCGACGCTGAACGCGCGTGCGCTTGAGCAGCTTGCGGTGCTTCTTCTTGGCCATCCGCTTGCGCCGCTTCTTGATAACAGAGCCCACGACTACCCTCGCTCACTTCTTCTTCACTGGTGCGGGGCGTCTGGGCCCACACGACCTACGTCGGCCTAGCCTACCCGCCACGGCGTGAGGGACGTAATCCGAGGGCAACCTCAGGCTGACTCCACCCCCACGAAGGACTCTCGGAGATACTCGTGAACCGCTTGCTCCGGGACCCGGAAGGACCTTCCCACCCTGATCGCGGGCAGATGACCGCTGTGCACCAGGCGGTACACCGTCATCTTCGACACCCTCATGACCGAGGCGACTTCCGCCACGGTCAGAAACTTGACCTCGTTGAGAGGCCTCTCGCTGCCAGCAGCCATGACCCACCTGTACCTTCCGCACGAGACGCGCACCGGCTTCCCCTCCGGTGACTCTTCGTCGCTGTGCGCTCACTCCCCAGATTAGGGGCGGGTGATGCGAGTGGGGAAGAGGTGAGCCGATCGGGCGCCTACTGTGACAGACACGCCCGATTGAGTACATACCGAGTAAGAGGGCGGTAGTAGTCGGACCGCACGGCGTCATCAAGTGGAACGGCCACGGACACCCGCCCCTCCGCCTCGCCCACGAACAGCGCGGGGTCATCCGTGTCCGCCAGCCCGATGGCCTCGATGCCCAGCTGACCTGCTCCGCAGACCCAGCCGTGATCCCCCACCACGAGCTCCGGCAGTACTCCGCAGCTGTCCACGACGCCCTCCAGCACGGCCCGGACCGGCAGCGGCGAGTGGGTGTGTGCGCCGGTGGCACTCCCGGCGGCCCGCACGCCCGGTTCGCGCACCAGCGCGACGCCCTGTACGTAGTCGAGGTTGTACGTGCGTACGCCGAACCGGGTCGTTATGTCGACACATCGCCCCTGCGCAGGGGTGAGCACGGGGCACCCTGCCGCCGACAAAGCGTCTGCCAGCCCGGCGTAGAACCCCAGCAGCCTGTGCGGATGCCCGGTACCGAACAACACCGGAGCCCGTCTGTCCGCAGCCCGCGCGAGGCGCCGCGCGAACGCGTCGAGCGCCGCGAGCGTCCGTTCGGGATCGATCACGTCCGGGCCTGACACGTGCTCAGGATCGTCCGACACCCCGCACTTGTCGGCCATCAGCCGCAGCAGGTCACGCTCCCCCCACGCCCGTTCCGGATCGAGTCCGAGCAGGACCCGGGGATCTCTCGCCGCGAAGAGCCGATAACTCCGCAGACTGGTCTCCCGGGGGGTGGCCACGGGCCCGGCCAGCCGGGCCGCCAGCAGATGAGCGCGCAGCGCTCCGGTGCTCAACACCCTCCCGATGCTCCCCTACCGGGGACTCCCCCGGGCGGAAACCGGCGAGGGCACCACCGTTGGCGTAAACCCCCTCAGGTGAGCAGCCCCCGCAGCGGGAACGCCGACCGCCTCGTCGCCAGCACGGCCTGGTCCAGCCGGTCAGCCGGGTCGTAGCCGTCCTCCCACGGCTTCCACGACGGTGTACGGCCGTCCGTCATCCGCGCCGGCCCCAACTGCCGCGTACGGGCGTAGACCTCGTCCCGCCACGACGACGGGATCACCGACTCCGGGTCCACCGGGGCGTGCGCGGCGATCCCGACGAGATGGGTCCAGGACCTGGGCACGACGTCCACCACCGCGTAGCCGCCCCCGCCGAGCGCCACCCACCGCCCCTCCTCCGTACAGGAATGGGCCAGCTCATGACAGGCCGTCATCACCGCGCGCTGCGCGTCCAGCGACACCGCGAGATGGGCCAGCGGATCCTCGAAGTGCGTGTCGGCACCGTGCTGGGTCACGAGCACCTGCGGCCGGAAGTCCGCCAGGAGCTCGGGCACCACCGCGTGGAACGCCCGCAGCCAGCCCGCGTCCCCCGTCCCCGCGGGCAGCGCCACGTTCACCGCACCACCCTCGCCCGCACCGGCACCGGTCTCCTCGGGCCAGCCGGTCTGCGGGAACAAGGTGCGCGGGTGCTCGTGCAGCGAAACCGTCAGCACCCGGGGGTCCTCCCAGAACGCCGCCTGGACCCCGTCCCCGTGATGGACGTCCACGTCGATGTACGCCACCCGCTCCGCGCCCAGCTCCAGCAGCCGGGCGATGGCGAGCGCCGGATCGTTGTACACACAGAACCCCGAGGCGGCTCCGGGCATCGCGTGGTGCAGCCCACCGGTGAAATTCACCGCATGCGCGCTCTCCCCGCGCCACACCGCCTCCGCGGCCCCCACCGAGAGTCCCGCGATGAGGGCGGACGCCTCGTGCATCCCGGCGAAGGCGGGGTCGTCGACGGTCCCGAGCCCGTACGCCTGATCGGCGGAGCCGGGGTCAGCGGACGCGGCACGCACAGCGGCCACGTAGTCCTCACGGTGCACCAGCCTCAGCGTGGAGTCACCCGCGGGCTTCGCCGACCGGACGTCCACCTCGCCGTCCAGCCCGAACGCCCGCACCAGCCCCATCGTCAGGGCGAGTCTCACCGGGTCCATGGGATGGCTGGACCCGAAGTCGTATCCCGTTACTGCGTCATCCCACATCAGCCGCGCGCGCCCGCTCATGCCCGACACCGTATCGGGCGGGCTCCGCACCGAACGACCGGGCATACACGAGCGTCGCGAGCACCAGCACCATGGGCACGAGCATGGCTCCGCGGTAGCTCCACGCGTCCCCGAGCGTCCCCACCAGCGGGGATCCCACCAGGAAGCCCACATAGTTGAAGACGTTCAGCCGGGCCACCGCCGCGTCGCTCGCCCCGGGGAACATCCGGCCCGCGGCCGCGAAGGTCTGCGGCACGATGACACAGAGCCCCAGCCCCAGCAGCGTGAAACCGAGCATCCCCCACCAGGCCCCCGGCGCGACCGCCACCACCGCGAACCCCACGGCGGCCAGCACACTCCCGCCCCGCACCACGGCCACCGCCCCGAACCGCCGCACCCCGAGGTCACCGACGGCCCGCCCGAGCAGCGTGGTCACCATGTAGACGTTGTACGGGACGGTCGCCAGCTGCTCGGACCCGCCCAGCACGTCCTGGAGGTACTTCGCGCTCCAGTTGGAGACCGTCGAGTCCCCGATGTACGCGAACGCCATCACCAGGCAGAGCGGCAGCAGCATCCTGAACGGCACGGACGCGCCCTGGCCCGGCTCGGCCACCGGCTTCCCGTCGACGGCCTTCCCCTCCGCGTACCAACGGCTCCCGAGCAGCGCCGCGGGCAGCAGGACGACCACCGCCGGCAGATAGGACACCAGCAGCGAAAGGTCCCAGTGCGCCCCGGCCCAGGCCATCGACGCCCCGGCGATCCCACCCAGGCTGTACGCGGCGTGGAAGCCCAGCATGATGCTGCGCCCGTACGCGCGCTGGAGGTTGACGCCCATCATGTTCATCGAGGCGTCCAGTGCGCCTACCGCCAGACCGAAGACACCCAGTGCGACCGCCACCTGCCACACCTCGCTGCCGGCCCCCGCCCCGAGCAGGGCCAGCATCACGACGGGCTGCGCCCACCGGAGCACGACACCGGGCCGTACCCGTGTGACCACCTTCTCGGTGGCCACACTGGCGACTCCTGCCAGGACGGGCACCGCGGCCAGGAAGGCGGGCAGCAGCCCGTCGGATATCCCGTACCGGTCCTGGATGGCCGGGATGCGCGTCACGAGCAGAGCGAAGGTCACCCCCTGCACCAGGAAGCTGAGGGCGAGAGAAGCTCTGCCGTACCGCAGCCGCGCATCCGTCATGGCCGCGAGCGTAGAGCCCGGATCTACCGCTGGGTAGATCGATCAGGCGAGAAGTTTGGGGAGCTGCGACATGTCGGAGAAGTGCCCGGTGACCCCGACGAGCCGGTCCGCCGGCATCATCGAGGTGAAGCCGTACACGTCCATCCCGGCGGCCCGGGCCGCTTCGACGCCGAGCGGGCTGTCCTCGATGACGACACACCTCTCCGGGGCGACACCCATCCGTTCGGCGGCGTGGAGGAACAGGTCCGGTGCCGGCTTCCCCCGCCCCACGTCCTCGGAGCTGAAGATCCACTCCTCCTCGAACCACTGGTCGAGGCCGGCGTTGCGGTGTCCGGCCGCGATCTTCTGGTGGCTTCCGGACGAGGCGACGCAGTACGCCACCCCGTCGGCGACGAGCTCCCCGAGCAGTTCCTCGACCCCGTCCACGACGGCCAGCTGCTCCTGCTGGAACGCTCCGAGGGTCCGCCTGTGCAGCTCCTCGTCGAAGTCCGCGGGCAGCTTCTGGCCTGTCCGCTCCTCCACCAGATCGTGGACCCGGTGGATGGCTGCCCCCATGTAGTCGCGGAGCGACTCGTCGTACGAGGTGGGGTGACCGAGCTCCGTGAGGTAGCCGGCCAGGATGGTGTTGGAGATCGGCTCACTGTCGACGAGCACGCCGTCGTTGTCGAAGATGACCAGTTCGTAGCGCATGGTTCGACACTAGACGCTCAGAACGCAGAAAAGCCCCGTGCCACAAGGGCACGGGGCTTTCCCGGAATAATTGTTCGGCGGCGTCCTACTCTCCCACAGGGTCCCCCCTGCAGTA
>NZ_JBEXPD010000025.1:0-40093 GCF_040611875.1 Streptomyces sp. NPDC006516 | reverse complement strand
GACGGCGGGAAGCCTTTCCGCACGAGCGGGACCAGGGGGAGGCCGGCGTACGTGCACGACTCCGCCGAAGGGCGCTGGATCACAGACTCGGACTCCGGACAGACCGGGTGACCGATGCGTCCCCCGGCTCCTCCAGGAGGGCGGCGCCCGGGGCCGATCGCGCCGCCGAACGGGGGAGTGGTCACCGAGCCGTCCCGCCGCGAAGAGGCCCCATGCTGCGCAGTCCGTCTCCAGGTCCGCAGCGGTAACCTCCGCCCGGTTGCTGCCCGGCCCGTCACGAGCACCCTCAGGGCAGCCCGTGCCGATTCCGCGACGTACATGCCCTCGCCCCCCGTCCGCCGAGGCGCGCTCGTCGGCGTAGGCCTTGGGGCCCCATGGTTCCTCGGTCGGCCGCCGTCCCTCCGCCGGGAGGCGATGCCCACTGTTCCGGTCCGGCCCCGCCGCCCTCGGGGTGGAGGAGCCGGGCGCCGGACCGGAAGCTGCCGAATGCCGCAGCAGCACCCGTCGGCGGCATGGGCTCGCGCCGCGGCGAGGTGGAGCGGTGAAGTGGCAGTTGACGCCGAACAAGAAGGAGTGGTTGACTACTCACATGCCGGAAGGCGGGCAGGCGTCAAGAGCCGCCCCCGCTGCCGAGCCGGTTTTGCTCAGTTCGTGCGCGTCATGCAATAGAGTCCAGGCCGATCCGATAATGAGTGGTTAACCACACTCTTCTGTTGTATCGGTGTCATCTTCCCAATCATCTGAAGGAACCCGTCATGCTGACCACCATCACCGCACTCCTTGCCGCGCTCCCCCTGGCCTTCGGGGGCACAGGATCCGCGCCCATAGGGATCGATGAGACAGCCCCCGTCATCACCCGGGACGACATCGTCATCCACGCCCCGCTGGACCGGATCTGGAGCATCCAGACCGATGTCGAGAACTGGCCGGCCTGGCAGCCGAACGTCAGCTCCGCGGTCAAGCAGACCCCCGGAAAGCTGCGCCCGGGCTCCTCATGGATCTGGTCCACCGAGGGCCTGGAGAACATCACCTCGACGGTGAAGCAGGTACAGCCCAAGCGCCGCATCGTCTGGGGCGGACCGGCGCAGGGCATCACCGCAGTCCACGTATGGACCTTCACCCAGGCCAAGAACGGTGTCCACGTCCACACCGAGGAGTCCTGGACGGGAGAGCCCGTCACCGCCAACACCGCCTACCTCCAAGGGGCCCTGGACGACTCACTGGACCACTGGCTGCACAACCTCAAGCAGCAGGCCGAGAAGCGCCCCTCCAAGCCCAAGACCACGAGCGACCAGCGCCCCTGAACGACAGGCGCAGCCACAGTCCCCGGCCCTTGCCGGCGGCGCGGCCGCCCTCCACACCCCTGACGAAGCCACTCGGCAGCGACCCGACGTGCCCCTCGCGCAACCCCAGGCACCCGACGACCGGTCGCTCGAAGCCGACCGGAACCGGACCAGTCCTCTGGAGTCCGCCGCAGCGCCCATCTCGGCCGCCAGGCCGTCCGCATGCCGCAGCGACGACCCCGCCGTCATCCAGGGGCCGCCCACCGTGCCGTGCACCACCCCACACCACAGCGGTGCCCCATCCCGGACAACATCCCGAAAGGCATCATGTCCACCCCCGCCACCCCACCCCGCTCCCTTCGCCCGGCCCTTCTCCTTCCCCTCCTGGCCGGTGCGCAGTTCCTCGTCGTGCTCAACACCTCCATCGTGAACGTCGCCCTTCCCGCCATCGGCCAGGACCTCCACCTGACGCCGGCCGGCCTGGCTTGGATCGTCAACGCCTACCTCATCGCCTTCGGGGCCCTGCTGCCCCTCGGCGGCCGCCTCACCGACCTCCTCGGCCACCGCACCGCATTCCTGACCGGCCTCCTCGTCTTCGCCGTCGGCTCCCTCGCCGCGAGCATCCCCACCAGCGCCGGGCCGCTCATCGCAGCTCGGGCAGTCCAGGGAATCGGCGCGGCCCTGCTCTCCCCGGCCAGCCTCGCGATCCTGCTGGCCCACTGGCCGCCGGGCCCCGGCCGCGGCAAGGCCCTGGGTATCTGGGGAGCGGCCTCAGCAGCGGGCGGAGCCGCCGGAGTCCTGCTCAGCGGCGCGCTCACCAGCACTCTGGGCTGGTGGGCCATCTTCGCCCTCAGCGCCCTCCTTGCCCTCCCCGGCCTCGCTGCCGTCCCCCTCCTCCTGGCCCGGAGCGAACGCAAGCGCACCGCCCGCCTCGACGTGCCCGGCGCACTCACCGTCACTGCCGGCCTCACCCTCCTCGTCTACGGACTCGGCGCCAAGGGAGCGACCCCGCTGCCCGACTTCGTCCTCCCGGCAGCCGGCATGCTGCTGCTCTCGGCGCTGATGCCCATCGAGCGACGTATGAAAGACCCCCTGCTGCCGCCGAAGCTGATGCGCAACCGCTCCGTCGTCACCGGCAATCTCCTGATGCTGCTTCTCGGAGCGGTATGGGTCGCCACCTTCTTCTTCCTCCCCCTCTACCAGCAGAAGATCCTGGGCTACTCGCCCCTCGAAGCGGGCCTGACCCAACTGCCACTGGCCGCAGCCCTCATGGCCGCGTCCTGGGGCGCGGGGCGGCTGCGGGGCACGCTCCTGCCAGGCTTCCTCGCGCTGGCGGCCGGTCTGCTCTGGCTCGCCCGGATCCCGGTCGACGGAGCCTTCCTGCCCGACCTGCTCGGCCCCTCGGTGCTGATCGGGACCGGACTGGGCCTGGCCTTCGTCCCCCTGACCGCTCTGGGCGTGTCCGAGGCCGAGCCCCGGCACGCCGGAGTCGCAGGCGGCCTGATCAACACCTCCCGGCAGATCGGCGGCGCCCTGGGCCTGGCAATCCTCACCGTCCTCGCCGCCCCCGCCGCTGGCCGGGCCACCCCCGAACTGGCCACCCTGGCCTACGGCTACCGCCGCGCCCTCGTCGCCGCAGCCCTCATCACGCTGCTCGCCGCAATCGGAGCCGGCATCCACCTGCTACATGCCCGCAACCGTGCCGCCACGGCAGCGACGGCTCTCCCCGGCAGTTCCTGAATCGCCTGCCAGGCCGCAACCGCACTTCCTCAACCACTCACCCCGACCCACCAGTCGCCCTTTTTTCCTGGAGAACGAACATGATGGACATCGACCGCACCGCACCCGTCGTCGTCGAACTGCACCAGACGGTGCACGCCCCGCTGGAGACGATCTGGCGCCTGCACACCGAAATCGCCTCCTGGCCGGCATGGAACGAAGGCATCGACACCGCGGTCCTGCACGGGCCCCTCGCCCCCGGCGCCTTCTTCGACTGGACGACAGCCGGCCTCGACATCCGGTCCACCGTCGCCGAGCTGACCCCGATGCGCCGCATCGTCTGGGGCGGCCCCGCCCACGGCATCACCGGCATCCACGTCTGGGAGTTCGAGGAGACCGCCGAGGGCGTGCAGGTGAGCACCCGAGAGTCCTGGGCCGGCGCCCCCGTCGAAGCAGCCCCGCAGGCCATGCACCTCGCTCTTGAGGAATCACTCCAGGCATGGCTGGACGTCCTGAAGACCACCGCGGAGAACCGGAGCTGAACCCCGGCACGATCCGGCCGGACCGGGAGGCGCGTGGCCGTCACGCCCATGCGCCTCCCCCCGGCCGCTACTCACTCACCCACATGCCCCCGCACCACCCACCCCGACGCCAATCCTGCGCACAACCCATCTCGGAAGGCCCACTGACGATGACCACCACTGCCCCCGCTCCCCTCGCCACCCGACCGCTGACACTCCCCGAACGCCTGGGAACCGCCGGGCTGCTGACCCTGGCGTTCTGCGAGCTCCTCGCCCACCTGGTCCTGGGAGGCCAGCCGAACCCGGGCATGGCTGCACTGGCCGTTCTGCCCCTCACCGCTGCCATCCTGGTCTGGCGGCGCGTGCGCTGGGCGCCCATCGCCTCCCTCCTCGCCGTCGTCGCGGTCATCGCCACTCGCCTGGTCGGCCTCTCCTTCGACCTGACCCGGCCGGGGGACGTCCTGTACTTCGCCGCCGCCCTACTCGAACTCGCCGCAGCCGGCGCGGTGTCCGGGCCGATAGCCGCTACGCTCCTCAAGCGCCACACCCCTGCCGTCACCGGCGGCCTCGCCCTGACCGCCGCCCTCGCACTGAGCGCGGGCGTCGTCCTCAGCTCCCCCCAGAGCGACGACACCGGCTCACTCACCGCCGAGCAGATCGCCACCCTGCCGACCGTCGACATGGTCAACTACCGCTTCGAGCCCTCCATCCTGCGCGCCGCCCCCGGACAGCCGGTCGCCTTCACCTTCACCAACGACACCGACGACGCCCACGCCTTCGCCGTCGAGAAGCTCGGCATCGACATCGAGGTCCCCAGCGGTCGCACCCGCACCGTCGTCGTCCAGGCACCCCCCGGCCGGTACGCCATGCACTGCTCCGTCGGCAGCCACCAGGCCGACGGCATGAAGGGACAGCTCGTCATCACCGGCCAGGACACCATGACTGCTCCAAGCCCCTCGGCCACCGACGCCGCCGCGTCCTTCGACACCCACGACCACCATGGCTGAGCTGTCGCGGCGCTCACTGATCGTGGGAAGCGTCGTTGCCACAGCGGGCGCCCTCATCCCCCTCGCCCGATCCCTCACCTCCGCAGAAACCCTCCCCGACGGACCGCCCCTGCCCGAGCTCCCCGAACTCGACCTCAGCACCCCCGCGGGCAAGCCCGGAACCACGACCGCCATCCTCACCGCCGGCAGCGCAGAGAACGGGCGGCTGGCCTACAACAGCACCGGACCCGGACCCGGACCGCTGCTGCGCCTGCGCGAAGGCGACCGGATACGGCTGACCTTCCGTAATGACCTCGACGCCCCCTCCAGCCTGCACCTGCACGGCGTCCCCATGCCGCCCGCCACCGACGCCCCCCTGACCCACCTCGCTCCCGGCGATTCCGACGTCCGCGAGTTCACCCTCCCCCCGGGATCTGCCGGCACCTACTGGTACCACCCCCACGCCCATGGCGACGTCGAACGACAGCTCCTGGCCGGCCTCGCAGGACCCGTCGTCGTCACCGGCCCCCTCGACGACCAACCCGCACTGCGGGACGCCGACGACCGCCTGCTGATGTTCACCCGCACCGGCCGGGAGATCACCGTCAACGGCGCCACCCGGCCGGTCATCACCGCTCGCTCCGGGCGGACACGCCTGAGACTCCTGAACGCCACCGCCGGCGACCACCTGCTGCTGGCCCTCACCCGCGACGACAAGCGCACCACCGCCCACCTCATCGCCACCGACAGCGGACTGCTCCAACGGCCCGTACCGCTCACCGAGATACTCCTCGCACCCGGCGAACGTGCCGAGCTCCTCGTGGAGACCACCACACCCGGCCGCCTGACCCTGCGCGCCCTGCCGTACTCCGTCTACGGCCCCGGCGGACAGCGCACCCCCGACCGCCCGATGGCCGGCATCGACATACCCGCAGACCTCAGCGCCTTGGAACTTCCCACCTCGCTGCTGCCCGTGGAGAAGATCGACCTCTCCACCGCCGTCCGCACCCGGCGCCTCGTCCTGGACGGGGCCGGCGACGGCTCCTACACCATCGACGGCCGTACCTTCGCCCACGACCGCGTCGACCTGCGCGCCGCCCAGGGAACCCTGGAGATCTGGGAGGTGGAGAACACCCACACCATGGACCACCCCTTCCACCTCCACAGCTACGCCGTTCAGGTACTCGCCCGGGACGGCAAGGCGGAACCCTTCCGCGCCTGGCGCGACACCGTCAACATCCCCGCGGGCACCACCGTCCGCCTCGCCGTCCCCTTCCGAGGGGACGGGGGCCGCACCGTCTACCACTGCCACATCGCCGCGCACGAGGACCTCGGCATGATGGGCATCCTCGAAGTCGCCGAGGCAGACGCCCGGCCGGGTGAAGTGCCCGCATCCGGCAGGTGATCCTCCGAGCCGGTCGCCCTGTTCGCCCATTGACCGCCACCTGTGCCGGAGCCTGGACGACCAGGCGGGCCCGGGCAGGCACTCCCACCACTGCCCGGCGCTCCAGGCCTCTTGACGGCAGGAACGAATCGTTCCTAACGTATCCCCCATAAGTTTCAGGCATCTGAACAAATGTCATGTATGTGAACGGCGGCGGGATCCGTCCCCTCTTCGGCCCTGTCCACGCCGGACAACGTTGTCTTACGTCTCGATGTGCCACACCCTGGAGAGTTCATGAAGATCGTTGACGTCGTAGTCACTCCGATCGCCTTCGAGGACCCTCCGCTGCTGAACAGCGCCGGCGTCCACGAACCCCTGGTCCTGCGCTGCGTCGTGCAGCTCAGACTGGAGAACGGAATCGTGGGCCTGGGTGAGTGCCCCGGAGGTGAGGCGGAGACCAGCCGGCTCCTGACCGCGGCTCAGGCCATGAAGGGCCAGGACGTCTTCGCCACCACCGCGGCGCGCCAAGCGGTCCACCGGGCCCTGGGAAACGCCACCACTCGGGTCGAGGAGCGCGACTCGGCATGGGCCCCGCTGGAAGTCGCGGCACTGGACGCCCAAGGCAAACTGGTCGGCCGACCGGTGAGCGACCTCCTGGGTGGCGCCGTACGCGAAGCGGTGCCGTTCAGCGCCTACCTCTTCTACAAGTGGGCGGAGCACCCGGCTCTGGACGGCCGGCCCGCCCGCTCCGACGCATGGGGGCCCGCCCTCGACCCCGACGGGATCGTCACGCAGGCACGCCGCATGATCGACGTGTACGGGTTCGGCTCGCTGAAACTCAAAGGCGGCGTCTTCCCGCCCGCCGACGAGATCGCCGCTGTCAAAGCGCTGGCGCAGGCCTTTCCCGGCCTGCCGCTGCGTATCGATCCGAACGCCGCATGGGGCGTGGCCACCTCCCAGCACGCAGCCCGGGAACTGGTCGATGTCCTGGAGTACCTCGAGGACCCGGCCCCCGGCATCGAAGGCATGGCCCAGGTCGCCCGGTCCACCGAGATCCCGCTCGCCACGAACATGGTCGTCTCGAACCTGTCCCACATCCGCCCCGCCGTGGAACAGGGTGCTATCCAGATCCTCCTGCTCGATCACCACCTGTGGGGCGGCCTGAGGCGCAGCCGCGACCTCGCTCTGCTGTGCCAGGCCTTCGGTATCGGCCTGTCGATGCATTCCAACTCTCACCTGGGCATCAGCCTCGCCGCGATGGTGCACCTGGCCGCGTCCGTGCCCGAGCTCACCTACGCGTGCGACACGCACTACCCCTGGAACGCCGCAGACGATGTGATCCGTCCGGGAGCCGTGCGCATCATCGAGGGAAGCGTGCCCGTGCCCACCGGACCCGGCTTGGGCGTCGAGCTCGACGAGGACGTCCTGGCCCGACTGCACCAGGCCTACCTGCGTTCCGGCCGTCGGCGCCGTGACGACACCGGATACATGCGCCGCGTCGTGCCCGACTACGACGCCACGCTGCCCCGCTGGTGATCGGAAGCGGCCTCTTGCCTGCCTCCGCCGGACGATCCCGGTCGCCCACTGCACCGCCCGGCGCCCAGTCGCCGCTCCCGGACCCGCACCGCGCCCGAGCTGTGGTCAAGGCACCGCTCGGGCGAAGCCGGCCCATGTGACGTCCTTCCGCCGGCCCGTGCACAGACCAAGCCCCTGGCTTTGGGGTCACTTCGCGGACGCAGGGGCGGACCGTTCTCCCGCATCGAATTTGTTGCAGAGAACGTTCCGTCTCATACTGGGGAGAGGCTTCATCTCTCATCCGACCCGAGGAGGACCCGTGGTGCGACGCTCCGCAGAAGAGACACGGCTGCACATCCTGAAGGTCGCAGGCGACCTCTTCTACGCCCGCGGAGTCCGCGCGGTCGGAATGGACCTGGTGATCAGCAGCGCAGAGGTCGCCAACGCCACCCTCTACCGCCAGTTCGCCACCAAGGACGACCTGGTCACCGCCTACCTCGTCACCCGGAACAACGACTGGTGGCAGCACCTGCGCCAGATGGCCGCCGACGCGCCCACCCCGCGCGCACGCATCAAAGCCCTGTTCGACCTCACCCGCCAGGACATGACCCGACCCGGCTACCGCGGCTGCGCCACTCTCAACATCACCAACGAGTTTCCCCAGGCGGACCATCCCGCCCATGCGGCGGCCGTCGCCCACAAGAGGGAAGTGCAGGAGTGGCTGTGCGAGCAGCTGCGGGAAGCCGGCGACACCCACCCCGAGGACACCGCCGGAAAGCTGCTGGTCATCCTCGACGGCGCCCAAGTCCTGGCGGCCGCCATGGGGACCACCGCCCCCGGCGACCACATGACCGAGCTCGCCGAACAGCTCCTGGAAGCAAGACTGCCCGCTGTGTGACCCCTGCCCCTCACCGCTGCAGACACAGGACCGAAAGTTCCCACCCGGGTGCGCTGTCGTCCACGCCGCGCCCGGCGTATGCCACCGACCGGGCCCTCACCACGGTTGCGAGACGGCAGAGGGCTGCGACAGCGTTAACAGCAGGTGGGACACGGTTCCGGGAGCCGGCAGTGGCAGTGAGCAGCAATGAGCAGCCGATGAGTAAAGGGAACCGCCCGATTGGTGCTCCCTTCGGCTTGTATGGAAACAGTCCGGGACTTCGCTGGTCGTCGACGGGGTCAACGACCGGGCCAGGCCCACCGGACACGCCCCCCCTCGTGTCACCGCGTTACAGGAGACGTCATGCACCACCAGCGCCCGCCTCGCCCGACGGCTCCGCAGACCGAGGAGTACGGCGCGACAGCGTCGACCGGCCGTCGCCCCGAGGACTCCGGCGGCGTGAGCGCGGCCGTCCACATCCTCACTGAGGCGCGCACCGGCAGGTGCGTCCAGCGCCTCCTTCACTTCCACGCCCAGGCACCCTGCGCAGCGCATGCCGAGAGCGACGAAGAGTGGCAAGCGGCCGCGTACCGCCTGCGCCGCGCGTACGCCCACCCGCCCGCTGTCGTCGCCCGCACTTCGGCGGACGTCCTGGAGCTGTGCGCGGACCTCCTGCTGCTGACCGACCCCGACGAGATGTGCGTCGCCTCCGACGCACACCCCCACCACCCCGCCGGACCGGACGCCACGATGACCGGTGACACCCGCGACGACGAGGGCGGCCCGCTTCTCGACGACATCCGTGCGGCCGCATGGCGCGTGGTGCTGACCCCGCTGGAGGAATGACTGTCGTTTCAGAATGCCGTCCTGCGAAGAGACGTCGTGCTCGGTTACGTCCATGCTCTGAACGCGATTGACGAGGCCGTGAGGCTGCCGTAGCCCCGTTCGACGTCAGATCAGATGGCGCTCGGAGCCGGATCGGGCGCGGTCGACGGGTGAGGGGCCGACGTGATCCCCCCGTTGAGGGCCCGGACATGCGAGCCGCCCACAGCACAGTCATCCATGTCCAGCAGGTCGGCATGGCGAAGCTCGGTCGACAAGGCAGTGTGCAGTGGTGGCCAGACGCCGGCCTCGGTCCAGGCCCGCAGCCGACGCCAGGCCGTTACGCCGGAGCAGCCCACGGTCTCCGACGGAACGTCCCGCCATGCGACACCGGTCCGCAGCACCAACAGGACGTCGCCAAGGGCTCCGCTCACAAGCGTTGAGGTCCCGGCGCGAACCGGGGGCAGCAGGCGTGCACCCGGCAGAGACCGTGCCCAGACACAGCCCTGTCAACGTATGGCGGACCAGGACGACGTCCTTCCCGGTGCCGGATGGCGACGTCAGCGGCCTTCGGCCTTCCTGACCACCTCCAGGGTCATGGACAACTCGGGCTCCGGTACGAAGTGGCCGAAGGTGTCGTTGGCGAAGAAGCAGACGCCACCCACCGCGCCGGCGTGTGCGGCCAGCACCTCCCGTTGGTAGCAGTAGGTACGCCGGTCGTCGAGGTAGGTGCGGTACCAGTACCAGGGGTCGACGAAATCAAGTCCGAGCAACAGCCGCGGTCCGTCGAGCGCGGCCTTGCTCAGCAGGTTGGGCACGATCTCGGTGCGTTCCACCAGTACGGCAAAGGTGCTGACCAGGATGGCGTCGAGCGAATGATAGGCGGCGTCGGTCATGCCCCAGGCCGACCGTTCCACCTCGGCTCGCCAGTAGGTGTCCATCCAGTAGACCTGCCGGTTCCCCATGGCCTTGCGCAGGCGTAGGAAGAACCGTTCGATCCCGGCGGTCCGCTCTTTCGTGGGTGGCGGGGCGTTGTCCGGATGCCAGAAGCCGACCAGGCCGAACTGGTTGCCAAGCATGACGCCGTCCAGGCCGAAGTCGGCGACGAACGCAGCCGTCTGGTCGGCGACGAAGTCCCCGGCCCCCAGCCCGTCGGGTATCCCTTGAGGGAAAGCCGCGTAGGGCCGGTCGTCGGCGTGAAGCGCGGCCGTCACATCGATCACGCCGGGCACCATGTGCCCGCCGGCGTCGGCGGTGCCGACGGCCACTTCCGGATGCCGCACCGTCTTCCACTCGCTGTGGCAGAACTCGGGCCCGGGCTCGAGGTACTCCAGCAGCTTCACCGCGAGCTCGCGTCGCGAGGCCTCCGCGCGAACAGCCGCATAGACCGCGGCCAGCGTGCGGTAGTCCATCGGCTGTTCGGAGAGGGTGAACATCGGCCCGGCCGAGTACGGGTTGGCCGAGCGCTCACCCCCGTCGCGCACGCGGGCCAGCCAGTCCCGGTTGTGCGCCCTCGCACTGGCGGACGGACCGCCGGGCGCGAGCGCGAAGCAGTTGTAGCGGGCCCAGTCGAAGCGGTCGTCCCACGCCTGGCGGCCCTCGTAGTTCAGTATGTGGTCGCCGTTGCCCGCGCAGAAGACCACCGTGACCGGCCGGCCGTCCATCCAGTCGGCGTGGTGGTCGAAGAACGCAGCCACGCCGGGTGCCGGGTCGAGCAGGTCGTCAAAGATCTTGGGCGTGATCCACAGGCACGCCTCCTGCGCGGACACGGTCGGGTCTGCGGTAACTGTCACGTCGGTCACCTGGTCTCGCCGAACGCCTCGTCCATGCGGTCGAGCAATGTCGCCACGTTGATCGTTTTGTTGAACAGCTCTTGGGTCGAGGTCAGGTGTTCCTGCTGGACCTTCGCGTTCGGCCAGGACTGGTCGGGGTAGAGAGTGGACTTCTGCGTCTCGAGCGCCTTGAGTACCGGCTGCTGCAACGCGTCGGGCTTGAAGGAGGGGCTGGAGAGCGCGGGACTGCTTCCGGACTCGGTCGCGTACAGGTTCTGTCCCTCCGGCGAGGCGAGGAAAGCCATGAACTTCTTGGCCAGGGCCGGGTTCTTGGCCTTGGCGTTGACCCCGTACGTGATCCCGACCGACACCGGCAGGTAGGTACTGTCCGCCTGGTCGGTCGCAGGGAACGCAGTCATGGAGAACGTGGTGCCCTGAGGTGCGGACGTGCGCGCCGACTCCACTGCGGAGATCACGTGCACGGCGCCCAGGGCCTTGCCCTGGCCGAGCATCTGCATCTGCTCGTCGTATCCGACACCGTTGGGACTGTCGTTGAAACAGCCCGCGTCCCGCATCTCCAGCTGTTTGCCGACGGCCTCCTTCCATGCCGACTTCGCGAAGGTGGCTTTGCCGTCCTTCTGCTTCTGGGTGAAGTCGGGGTCGGGACCGTAGACGAGAGAGGAGGCCAGGGAGTACGGCAGCAACTGGGCGACCCAGGAGGATTTGAGGCCGAGCGCGAACGGCACGACGTCCTTGGCTTTGGCATCCTTGCAGAAGGCCAGTACCTCGCTCCACGTGGTGGGCTTCTCAAGGCCGCTCTTGGCCAGCGCCTGGTCGTTCCAGATCGCGCCGATGGCGCCGACCGTCACGGGCACGGCCCTGACCTTGCCCTTCGAGTCGCTGGTGACTGCCTTGAGGTCGGCGCTCATGCCCGGCGCCCAGCTCTCGCCGGAAAGGTCCATCGTCATGCCGTCCTCGGCGAGGTCGCGTACGGCCATGGTGCTGCCACCGCCCGGCCACATGCGGAACACATCCGGCGCAGTCCCCGAGGACAGCTGAGTCCGCAGTTGCTGCTGGTAGGAGGCATCGTCCTGGGCGTACGTCGTCCTCACCTCCACCCCGGGGTTGGCCTTCTCGAAGGCCTTGACCGCAGCCTCGGCCGGGCCTTGACCCGCGGCGGCCAAGGTGAGCACCTGCCCCGTCGTGCTGCCGTCGTCTCCTGAGGTTGAGCAACCCCCGGCGGTCAAGGCGAGGAGACATACGGACGCGAACGCTCTGGTCGATCTCATGAGAACCTCCGTTGAATTTCGTTGAGTCGGGGCACGACTAGCCTTTGAGCCCGCCGGCGAAGCCCTTGATGATGTGCTTCTGGAGCGCGAAGTAGAGGACCAGGATGGGGATCACGCTGATCACCAGACCGGCGAAGATGAGCGGCCACTGCGACATGAACTGGCCGACGAACCCGTAGATGGCCACCGGTGCGGTGGTGTTGCCGCTGCCTCCCAGGTACAGCAGCGGAGTGAAGAACTCGTTCCAGATACCGACCGCGTTGAGGATCACCACGGTGCCGGTGACCGGACGCAGCAGTGGGAAGACCACGGTCGTGAAGGACCGCAGCGGGCCGCACCCGTCGAGCAGGGCGGCCTCCTCGTAGTCGAGCGGCATCTCGCGGAGGAACATCGTGTAGAGGAAGACGGAGAACGGCATCTGCTGCCCGACGTTGATCAGGATCACCGACCACAAGGAGCCGAGCAGGCCGAGGTCACGCATGGTGGCGTACAGCGGAAGCAGTGCCAGCTGGGCGGGAAGGAGCAGGCCGCCGATGACGAAGAAGAACGTGTACCGGGACCAGCCTCGGCTCACGCGGGCCAGTGGGTAGGCGGCCATCGCCGCGAAGGCGACGATCAGGACGACGCTGACGGCCGTGATGAGGAAGCTGTTGGCCAGCGCCGGGCCGAGAGCGGCCTGGGTCCAGGCCGCCTCGTAGTTGTCGAAGGTGGGCGGGAAAGCGAAGCTCAGGGTGCTGCTCTGACTGTTCTGCGGCTTCAGTGACACGTTGAGCAGGCCGACGATCGGCATGAGGAACAGCAGCGCGAGCAGGATCAGGCTCACTTCGCGCAGCAGGGTCCGCCAGGTGTAGCGCGCGTGCATCAGGAGGCCTTCCTCTGCGAGAGGCGGAACTGGACAGCTGCCAGCACCGCGATGACCATGGTCATGACGACGGCAAGTGCGATCGAGTAGGGGAAGTCCCCTGTGGTGAAGGCGCTCTTGTAGATGGCCGTCGAGATCGTCTCGCTCGCCGTGCCGGGTCCTCCGCCGGTCATTGCCATGACCTGGTCGAACTGCTTGAGCCCACCGATCAGGGTGAGAATCACGTTGATCACGATCGCGCTGTTGAGCAGCGGCAGCACGACGCGGCGGAACTTGTCCCACGGCCCGGCCCCGTCGATCGTCGCCGCCTCCAGGAGCTCGGCGGGTATCGCCTGCAGCCCGGCCAGGTAGATCACCATGGAGTAGCCGGCGAACTGCCAGACGATCTCCAGGACGATGGCGTACAGCGCGGTTTCCGGATCGCCCAGCCAGTCGTGCGCCAGGCCGCCCAGTCCGACGGCCCGGAGCGCCTCGTTGATCGCGCCGTTGGGCGAGAGCAGGAAGCTCCACACGTAGCCGGCCACCAGCGGTGTCAGCACCACCGGGGCGAAGAAGACCACCCGGAGCACGTAGCGGCTCTTGACCATGCTGTTCACGCCGAGGGCCAGCAGCAGACCGACGACGTTCTGCACAACCATGGCCACCACCGCCAGGACCAGGGTGTTGACCAGCGCGTCCTGTGCGGTGCGGTCCGAGAAGACGGCGACGTAGTTGTCCAGTCCGACGAGCGACCAGTCGGCGCGCAGGCCGTTCCAGTCGGTGAAGGAGAACAGCGCGCCGCGGGCGCTCGGCACGACGACGACGAACAAGTAGATCGCGATCGCCGGCAGCAGGAACCACCAGGGAGCGCGGACCCCGACGCCGCGGCGGGCTTTCCCCCTCTCGCCACGAGGCGGAGGGGAGACCGGCGCGCGCAGGTCGGGCGATGCCTTCGTGGAGTAGTGCACTGCCACGTGTGGACTCCTGTCGCGGGTGCGGTGATCGCGTTCGCCGGCCGCGGGGAGGCGGTCCGGCCGGACGTGAGAAGCGGGAGTGCTTTCAGCCAAGATTCACGTGGATCCGTGAATCGATTCACAACATGTCGGGCAGATTACGACGCGGCCGAGGGGGTGTCAATGGTGTGTCCTGGGCCGGAATTCAGCCGCATGAATCCATTCACGAGTGCGCTAGCCTGGCTCGCGCCACCACGCCGGGAGGAGCCCGACGATCACTGCCGGGAGGAGCCCGATGACCTCTGGATCCGCGCCCAGGAAGGCCGGCGCCTCCGCCGTCACGGTCGGCGACGTGGCGAGGCGGGCCGGAGTCTCCCGGGCCACCGTCTCGTACACCTTCACCCAGCCGAACCGGGTCTCGCCGGACCTGCGCACGCGGGTGCTCGCGGCGGCCGACGAACTCGGCTACGTGGGCAACGAAGCCGCACGGCGGCTGCGGGTCGGCCACAGCCTCGCACTCGGACTGATGGTCTCCAGCATGGGCAACCCGGTCTACGCGGAGATCGCCGCCGGCGCGGAGGCCGAGGCCGCGGCGCACGGCCGTTTCGTCCTGGTCGCCAACAGCGACGAGAGCGCCACCCGCGAGCGGGCCTACGTCAACTTCTTCGAGTCCCAGCAGGTGAGCGGGATCGTCGCCGCCCCCGTCGGTGACGTACCCACGGAGCTGATCGGGCTACGGGACCGCGGGACGCCCTTCGTCCTCGTCGGCTCCGTGCCCGGTCGGCACAACTACCCGGCGATCTCGGGCAACAACGAGCGAGGCGGCCACCTCGCGGCCTCCCATCTGCTCGCCCAGGGACGGCGGCGTCTGCTCTTCGTCGGCGGCGCGCACCCTCAGGTGGACCTGCGGCTGGCGGGGGTCGAGCGGGCGGTCGCGGAGTCGCCGGATCCGGCCGAGCTGGAGATCATCCGTACCCGGGTGCAGACCGCGAAGGTGGGCGAGGAGGTCGCGCGCACGCTGCTCGGGCGCCCGACGACGGAGATCCCCGACGGCATCGTGGCGGGCAACGACCTGCTGGCGCTGGGCCTGCTGCACCGGCTGATCATGGGCGGGGTCCATGTGCCCGAGGACCTCTCGCTGGTCGGCTACGACGACATCGAGTTCGCCGACTTCGCCATCGTGCCGCTCACGACCATTCGTCATCCGTCCGCCGCCCTCGGGGCCAGCGCCGTCCGCATCCTGCTCGGGCTGGAGAGCGAGCGGAACACGGAGGGGCGCTTCGAGCCGGAGCTGGTGGTCCGGGCGTCCTCGCTCCCCGCCGCCGAAGTCGGCGCGTAACAAGGCATTGACGTCGCCGTAACGCCCGCACTAACCTCCCCCCACGTCGTGAATCGATTCACGACGTGATAGCACCCATGAGACACGCGGCGCCGGCGGCGCACGATCCGAGATCGAGACGTCTTCCCCGTGACGGCCGCCGACGTGCGGCCTCGGGGGACACGGCCGGAGCCACGCGCCCCGTGGTCCGGCAGCCCTTCATCTCCGCCGCGCCATCGGTGTCCCCCTCCCGCTCGTCGCCGTGCGGGTCCGCCGCGACACACCACCAGGCCGTCCCCGGACGCCTCCACAGGAACGAGGCTCGACGTGAACCTGAGATCTCCCCGTCCGCAACGCCCGGCCCCTGTTTCCCGCCTGCTCGCGATCTGTTCCCTCGTCCTCGCCATGGCGGCCGTTCTCCTCGTACCGCAGGCCGCCTCCGCCGCGGTCGCCAACACGTCCATCTATCCGGTCCAGTCGATCTACCCCTTGTCGGCCGACTACCGGCTGACCGTCAACGGCCGCGAGGTGCCGGTGCAGAGGAACGCCGGGTACAACGGCTACCAGAGCTACGACACCGCACAGTTCGCGATGGGCGACGGTGACGCCGTCCTGGCGGTCACGAAGATCAACAACACGAACATCGGCTCGTACACCATCAGTCCGCGGAACCTCGG
Organism: Streptomyces sp. NPDC006516; assembly: GCF_040611875.1. Classification (NCBI taxonomy): domain Bacteria; kingdom Bacillati; phylum Actinomycetota; class Actinomycetes; order Kitasatosporales; family Streptomycetaceae; genus Streptomyces; species Streptomyces sp. NPDC006516. Next base: position 24,136 of record NZ_JBEXPD010000025.1, on the reverse strand, counting down.
GATCACCGGCTCCGTCAGCGGCCCCACCTTGACCTTCACGGTGCACGACGACGCCTATCTGATCGTCAAGGTCGACGGCCGTCCGGATCTCGTCATAGCGATCGACCCGGGCGAGAGCAACCGGCCTCCGGCCGCCGGGACGGGCATCTTCAACGTCCGCAACGCTCCGTACTCCGTGGATCCGGGCAACGGCTACGCCACCACCCCGTTCCAGAAAGCACTGGACGACGCCGCCGCATGGGGTTCCGCCCATGGCGGCCAGGGCACCGTCTACGTGCCGCCCGGTGTCTACGACCTGGGCAATCTGTACCTGCGCAGCGACGTGGCGCTCTACCTGGAGCAGGGCGCCGTACTGCGCTACACGGGCGAGCGCGCCCACTACGCCGTGCACTGGCACAAGGAGTCGCAGGACCGCGACATGACGTGGTTCATCTCGACCCGCTACTCGTCGAGCAACATCTCGATCCACGGTCGCGGAGTCATCGACGGCAACGGAGCGGCGACGCTGCGACCCGGCAACCTCGGCGTCAACCTGCTCACCCCCATCTACACGGACGGGTTCAGCGTGGACGGGGTCACGTTCCGCGAGTCGAGCAGTTGGGCCGTCATGCCGACCCGCTCGTCGAACATGACCTTCAGCAACATGAAGATCTTCAATCGCTTCGGCATGGGCGAGAACGACGGCATCGACGTCATGGAGTCGTCGGGCGTGCTCGTCAGCAACGCGATCGGTATCGGGCACGACGATCCGTTCAGCACCAAGACCTGGGACAGCACCGTGGATCTGTTCCGCAGCGTGCCCGGTGACCCCAGGCCGCTCTCCGGCGTGACCTTCGAGGACACCATGTCGTGGACGTTCTGCTACGGGCTCAAGGTCGGCCAGGGCGTCCTCCAGGACCAGGACGCGGTGACGTTCCGCCGCGCGGTCGTCTACGACGCCGCCGTCGGCATCGGCGTCCACCACAAGTACGGCTCGGGCACGGCCTCCCGGATCCGTTTCGAGGACATCGACGTGGAACGGCTGAGTTACAGCAACGACGGCAACCGCACCTGGCTCGCCCTCTGGACGGGCAACACCGTGGGCGTGGGCCCGATCACCGGAGTCACCGTGACCAACGCGCGGATCCGTGACGCCGGCACAACCGCGGCCCGGATCAACGGCCAGCCGAGTGCTGTGATCACCGGGGTCACGCTGGACCGGGTTTACATGCCCGGCAGTTCGACCCCGGCCACAACCCTCGCCCAGATGAACATCACCAACCTTTCCGACTACGGTCCCGTCATCGTCACCGGCTAGTACCCCAGCATGATCCCGCCGTTCGACCCGCAGGTTCCGTCGGGCGGTCGCACTGCAGCGTGCTGGACCCCGTGGGCCTGCCCCGGCGGCTGCGCAGACGCCAAAGGGCCGGGAGGACGGCCGAACTCCGCCTGTGCGAACTCGACGGCCGGCAACACGGCGCGCCGCAGTCCTGCTCGGGCAAAGCCGAGCAGGACTGCGGGGGGCACGGGGTGACCTGTGAGGTGCGCATACCGTCGACAGTCCGGCGAGGCAGAAGCGAGCACGGGGACGAGCAACGGATCGGCCGGTCCCACGGCCGGGCCCACGGCCGGTTCACCGGTGGTCGAAGCCCTCAATCTTGTCCTCGCGCCCGGCTCCTGGGCGCAGGTGGTGCAGTCGGCCGGTTCAGCCCCCGCAGCCCTCCTTGCCCAGGCGGTGCCAGGCACTCTTCGCGTCGTCGTCGACATCCGCGGGGTTGGCCATGGAGACGCCTCCGGTCTTCCACCCGGTCAGCATGCGACTGGTCAGGTGGCTGCCGAGCACCCGCTCGCAGTCGTTGAAGCCCCAGTGCTGGCCCGGGTCGGCGGTCGTGCACCCGGAGAGGTAGACGTCGGTGCCGTTGGTGTCCAGACACAGCCCCGTCAGCTTGTTGCGGACCAGGACAGAGTCCTTCTCGGCATTGGCGATGTCGGAGTAAGTCCAGTCGGTGGACCGAGCGCCCCCGCTGACCGGAAGACCGCAGGTCTCCTGGGCCACCGTGCGGCCGCTGCCGCTGAGGCACTTGCCGGTGTAGTCGTTCTGCCAGGCGTGGATCCCGCTGTCCCATGTCACCGCGTGCGCAGGGCTTCCCCCCAGAAGAAGAGCCGCGGCTGCCCCGAGACCTGCCGCGATACGTGCCTTGTGCATGTCACCCTCACTGTTCCCACGTGCCAGAGGCCCGCGCAGTACGCGGGCCGACGACAGCACCGTCACATCCGATGCCGGTAGGGAGCGTAGGGCGGGCCCGTGTTCATCCGCGTGCCCACCGACTGCTCATTCGCGCTCACCCGCGCTCCCACCAGGTGAGGGCCGAAGGCATGCTCCTTCCACGTCGCCGGCGCCGAGCCGGCTGCCGGCGAAACCGGCGCCCTCGTTTTTCCAGCGCCATGGTCGGGCGTCGCGAGGAAAGAGGCCGAACACCCGGCGGGCGGCACCTTTTCCGGGGAGCTTCCAACGGCCGGTCGCGGGCACGCTCCCACCAGGCAGTCACCGGCCGTCACCCCGATGGGATCATGGGCGGGCGCACGTTGCCTCAGCCCCGACGCCCCCACGGCACCTTGATGCCGTGCGGGCGGATACCGGGCCACTGCAGCGTGCACCCTTACCCGTTCAGGCGAAGAGGTACCCGAATGACCGACGACGGACCGCTCCTCGTAGGCAGTCGTGTGCAGCAGGCCAGGGACCGCGCGTTCACCGGCCGGACGGCCGAGCTCGCGGTGTTCCGCGCCGCGCTGGCCGGCAGCCAGGGCGCCCCTTCGGTGCTCTACGTGCACGGCCCCGGAGGAATCGGCAAGTCCATGCTGATGCGCCGCTTCGCCGCCGAGGCCAGGAACGCCGGACGCGACGTCCTGGAAGTCGACGCCCGGATCACCCAGCCCACCCCCGAGGCATTCGGGAAGGAAGCCGCCCCCGTCCTCACCGACGAGCGATCCGTGCTGCTCATCGACACCTTCGAGCGGTGCCAGGCCCTCGAAGGATGGCTGCGCGACAGATTCCTGCCGCAGCTGCCCGAGGGCACGGTCGTCGTCATCGCCGGACGCCATGCCCCCGACCCCGCCTGGTCCTCCGACCCGGGATGGTCGACGCTGCTGCGCACCATAGCGCTGCGCAACCTCGCTCCCGACGAAGCCGCCGCATTTCTGGAGGGACAGGGAGTTCCGCGTGCGACGCGGACCGCGCTGCTGACATTCACCGGCGGGCACCCCCTGGCCCTGGCTCTGGCCGCCGCGGTGGCGGCCAAGGATGAGGGGGCCACGGGGTGGGAACCCGGCCGCGACGTGATCGGAACCCTGCTGGCCCAGCTGGTCGGAGAGTTGCCCTCACCCCTTCATCGGCGCGCCTTGGAGGTGTGCGCCCGGGCCTACATGACCACCGAGTCCCTGCTGCGTGCCGTACTCGCCGACGACGCCGCGCCGATATTCGCCTGGCTGCGGGACCTGCCGTTCATCGAGTCCGCCCAGCAGGGACTGTTCCCGCACGACGTGGTCCGCCAGACACTGGAGGCCGACCTGCGCTGGCGGGACCCGGAAGGGTATGCCGAGCTGCACAGCCGCATCAGCAGACACCTCTTCGACCAGATCCGCCTCTCGTCCGAAAGCGGCACTCTTCCCGCGGTGGGCGCCTTCATGTACCTCTACCGCGACGACCGGCACATGTCGGCCTACAACAGCTGGCGCGAGGGCGAGGTTCGGCTCACGGCGTGCGAGCCGGCCGATCATGCGGCGGTACTGGATCTGGCGGCCCTCGTCGAGGGATCCGAGTCGGCCGCCATGGCCAGCCACTGGCTCAGCCGGCAGCCGGAGGCCTTCCGGGTGTGCCGCACCACGCAGGACGACCGCGTCGTCGGCTTCTCCGCCTGGCTGCGGCTGACCGAACCCTCGGGCGCCGACACCGACCCCGTGGTCGCGGCCGCCTGGCGGCACACGCTGGCGAACGCCGCGCTGCGTGGCGGGGAGCACCTGGCGATCTCCCGCTTCTCGGTGACGTCGCCGGAGTACCCCAAGATCTCTCCGGTGGAAGACCTTCACCAATGGCGTGCTCTGGCCGAGGTGGCGCGCGCGGACAACAGGCTCACCTGGACGTACATCATGGTCCGGTCAGCCGAGTTCTGGACGCCCTACCTCACCAGTCTCGGCCTGCAGCCGCTCCCGGAAAGACCGCGCGTCGGACAGATCGACTACGCGCTGTTCGCCACCGACTGGAGGGCGCAGCCGGTATGGGCCTGGGCGGAGCAGAAGACGCGCCTGATGCTGGCCCGCATACCCGGGGCACCGGCCAAGGCGCCGCAGTCACGCGACAGCGACCGGAGTGAGGTGTTCGCGGTACTCTCCCGCCCGGAGTTCGACACCGCACTCAAAGACGCGCTGCGGGCTCTGACCCAAGCCGACGAACTGGCGAAGAACCCGTTGTGCCACAGCCGCCTGGTGGCCGGGCAGGGGCTGTCCTTGCGGCAGGTCCTGGAGCAGGCCTTGGAGAGCCTGCGCCACCAGCGCGGCGGTGAGAAATGCCACCGCGTACTCGTGGCGACCTACCTGAGCAGGAACAGGCCCACCCAGCAAGGGACCGCCGCCCGCCTTGGACTGCCCTTCAGTACTTTTCGCCGGCATCTGACCGAGGGGATCACCCGGCTCGGCGACGCGCTCTGGCACCAGGAGATGTACGGCGTCGAACCGGCCGAGCGAACCTGAGTGAACACCACCTGGCCGTGCCGGGCACCGAACCGGTCTGGAAAGCGAGCAACGATCACAACCAACCTGGTGCATGTCCCTCTCGCTACCAGGAGAAGTAATGAAGAACGTTGTCGTGATGGGAGCCGGGCCGATAGGCCTGATGGCCGCGGTGATGCTGGCTCGCGACGGACACCGGGTCACCGTGCTGGAACGCGACGAGGCGCCGCCACCCACAGGGGACAGGGAAGAGGTGTGGCAGCGGTGGCACCGGCCCGGAGTCAACCAGTTCCGCCACCCCCACTTGTTGTTGCCGGCCGTGCTCAGGACCCTGACCGCCGAAATGCCGGACGCCGTCACAGAGCTGGCAGCACTGGGCGGTGTGCACACCAACCTCCTGGACGGCGCACGCAGACTCGGCGAAATCGGCAGATGGCGCCCGGGCGACGACAGATTCGCCATGATGACCGCTCGCCGCCCGCTGCTGGAGGCGGCGCTCGACTCCGCAGCCCGCCGCACCGAAAGACTCCAGGTGCGTCGGGGCACAGCAGTCACCGCGCTGCTGCCCGGAACCGAGCGCGTGGCACGGCGCCCTCACGTCACCGGTGTCCTCACCGCCAGCGGTGAAGCCGTCCACGGCGATCTGGTGATCGACGCCGGAGGACGCAATTCCCCTGCGGGCAGAATGCTGCGAAACCTCGGCGCACCAGGCCCTTTCGAAGAACGGGCCGAGGACGGCTTCCTGGCATATACCCGCTACTTCCGCACCACCGACGGCTCACTGCCGGAACTTCCGCCAGCCCCCAGTGCCCACTACCCCTCTGTGTCAAGCATTGCCTCTCTGGGAGATGCCGGCACCTGGTCCCTGTCGGTCGGGATCTCCAGCCGGGACCGGGCCCTGCGCAAACTGAGCCGACCGGACGCGTGGCACCGCACGGTGAAACTGCTACCCGACGTAGCCCACTGGGCCGAACACGGCGAACCCATCACGGAGATTCTGGCCATGTCCGGCATGGAGACCAGACACCGGCGATTCGTGACCGAGAGCACCCCCGTCGCCACCGGAATACTGAGCATCGGAGACGCATGGGGAACGACCAACCCCCTGTTCGGACTCGGCCTGTCCATGGGCGCCGTACACGCCGCCCTGCTGCGTGACCTGCTGCGCACGGCCGCCACCGACGATCCGGAAGAACTCGCCCTGTCGTTCGCTGAGACCACTGAAAGCACGCTCGGGCCGGTACAGCGTGCTCTGGCCGACTGGGACCGCCACCGCCTGGCCGAGATCGAGGCGGCAACAGGGACACCTCCCAGCACCTACGACACCGACGACCGGACCTGGCACTTCAAAAGAGCACTGGACACTGCCAAGTTCAAGGACCCGCACCTGCTGCGCCTCTACGCCGCTGGCGCCTCACTCCTTGCCGAGCCCGGAACACAGCTGCCCGATGCCGAACTGGCCAGGCGAATCGCTCACCATCGCACCGGGCCCCCTTACGGAGAACCGGGGCCGACCCGGGACGAACTCCTTGCGGCAGTCAGCGCTTGACGGCCCACCTCGACCTTCCAGCACCCGTCCCAAGGTCATAAGAATGCTTATGACGCAAGGTGTGCGATCGGAAGAATGATGATGAATGCTGGTGTTGCTGCTTGAGCCGCCCCGAACGGGTTGGCGCGCACCGTACGACATTCTTCCGTTGCCTCTACAGACAAGGCCAGGCACACCCATGTCGAAGATCCTGATGGTCCTCTCCGCCGCCACTAGCTTGAAGCTGGCCGACGGCTCCACCCACCCCACGGGCTACTGGGCCGAGGAGGTTGCCGCCTCGCACCAGGTCCTGAAGGCTGCTGGCGCAAAGGTGGACATCGCCACCCCGGCCGGGGTCAGCCCCACCGTCGATGCCCTGAGCCTCAGCGAGCAGGGCGGTGTCCCTGCCGCGGACGCCGCGAAGTTCCAGGTCTATCTGGCGGAGATCGAGGAAGAACTCGCCGCACCGCTCGCCCTGTCCGCGGTCCAGGCCGCGAACTACGACGCGATCTACATCCCCGGTGGTCATGCCCCGATGGCCGACCTCGCCCACGACGCCGACCTCGGCCGCCTGCTGAACCAGGCCAACGCGCAGGGCACCACGGTGGCCGCCCTCTGCCACGGTGTCGCCGGCCTGCTCAGTGCGACCTCCAAGGACGGCGACTTCACTTTCGCCGGCCGGGCGCTGACCTCCTTCACCGACGAGGAGGAGCGCCAGGGCGGACTCGGCGAGAACACGCCCTTCTTCGTCGAGACCCAGCTGCGGGACAAGGGCGGGGTGCTGCAGACCGGCGATGCGTGGAGCAACACCGTGGTGGTCGACGGCAACCTGGTCACCGGCCAGAACCCGCAGTCGAGCACGGCCACGGCCGAAGCCGTTCTGAAGTCACTCACCAACTGACGGAGCTCCCGCGCCACCAGCGGCTGGGAGAGGGCAGGGCAACCTCCGCCTCTTCCGGTCGGCGCTCACCCCCGGAAGCGGGAAAACGACCCCCTCATCGTCAGTGCCGCAGTGCCAGTAGGGGGCCACGGTGACGAATGGTGGCTCGACAACATCCTGAGTCAGGCAGCATCTTCCCAGGAAGCCGCCGCATCCCCGCGCCCGGATCCGTGCAGGGAAAGCACTTCAGGCCCAAGCACGAAACACCGGAGCCCTGAGGCCCGGCGTGCCGGGCGCTGCCCGGGCAGCGGATGAGAGGACAACGTGTGCCGAACCTGGACCTACCCGGCTGGCTGCTCGGCCGGGGCGGACAGCCGGAGACGTTACGCTACCGGGCCATACTGGACCAGGTTGACACGATTCCAATTGAACTCCTCGCCACGGAAGTCGCCCCCCCGGTTACCTTTTTCGTGGCTCCGCAATGGGGCTCCCGGTCTTCGGGTCCGGCATGACTTCCCCCTTGTTGTTCATGATCCGGGTGGTGGTGTCACCGGGCCCGAAGGCATCGACGGACCGCTGATGAGGGGCTTGAGCACCGGCTTCACCCGAGCCGGAAGAGCTCTCCGTAACGTGGATGTGGCAGCTCGGTGCCGAGGCAAGGCCGGACGAAATCGTGATGGAGGGGCCTGCACGTGATCGACACCGGCGGCATCGACGTCTTCCTCGGCCTGGACGTCGGCAAGGGCGAACACCACGCCACCGCCGTCACTCCGGCCGGAACGAAGGCGTTCGACAAGCGCCTGCCCAACACCGAGCCCAAGCTCCGAAGGCTCGGGTTGGCGCTGGCAGCCGTATGCAATCTGCGCGAGTTCCACGATCCGGTCTCGGCGGAGGAACTGGAGCAGTTCGAGACGACGTGCTCGCCGGATTCGTCCTCGCGCGGGCTTCGGCAGGGCTGGCGGACGGCACCATCCGCGGGCACGTCACCGCGCCGTCGAAGCCTGGGTTCGCACCTCCTCGACGGTGGCCCCCGGTCTGAGCCTCGCTCCCGGCATACGGCATGGGCCTACCTGGGGAAATCCAGCCGGTGCTGCTGGAGTGGTCCAGCCGCTACGACCACCTGCGAGAGGTCACCCGGGAGGACATCATCGCGGTTTGGGACGCCGCTACCGGAAAGCAGCGCGAGAGCCGGATCGTTGCCCTGCGGTCACTGTTCCAGCACGCGAATAAGGACGGCCAGATCTTCCGCAATCCCACGATCCGCATCCGTGTCCCTCGGCAGACCGGCGGCGTCCTCCAAGCCCTCGTCCAGGCGGACATCGACGAGGCCATCGCCGCAGCCAGCACCCCGGACGTCCGGCTCATCGTCGCCCTGGCCGCCGTTCACGCGGCACGGCCGAGGATGATCCGCACCATGCAGTTGGTGGACGTCGACCTGGGCAACCGGCGCATCACCGTCGGCGGCCACGTCCGCCCGCTCGACGACCTCACCCGTCATGCTGTCCTGGACTGGCTCGGCCACCGACACAGCCGCTGGCCGAACACGGCCAACCCCCACCTGCTGATCACCCAGAAGACCGCCGTCGAACTCGGCCCGGCCGGCAAGCTCTGGACCACCCGGGCCACCCGCAACCTCACCGCCACCCTGGAACGGCTCCGCGTTGACCGCCAGCTGGAAGAGGCCCTCACCCACGGCGCCGACCCCCACTCGTCTTCGGCATCGACGAGAAGACCGCCATCCGCTACGCGGACTCAGCACGGGCGCTTCTGAGCGAACCTGCCGAGCAGGCATCGCAGTGAAACTCGCTCGACCTGCTTAACCCCATGACGAGATCATGGCCCCATGCCGTCGACCGAATCAGCCGCCCGCGAGCTTCAGGACCGCGCCGTTCTCTGGAGCATGGGCGAGATCCGCGCAACCGACGTCGTCACCGCTGCCTGTGATGCACTCGTTGCCGGCCTCGACAGTCCTGCCCTACGGATCCTGGCCGCGTGCACGCGCGCGGAGGCGGACTACGACGTCCCCGACCTCCTTCCCCCGGCACTCGACGAACTGGGCCTCACCTTCCACCCAGCGGGCAGCGTTGCCGGACAGGAAGCCGCGGCGCGAGCACTTGCCGCCCGGATGCTGGCCGGCGAACTGACGCCACGCGAGCTGGCCTTCAGGATCCATCAGCGCTTCGGGCACGAGCTGCCTCTGGTCGAACGACTCTCCAACCTGGACGACGACTACGACGTCCTCGAATACGGCGACAGAACGCAGGCGCAGGTCGACGCCGATGTCACGTCCGAAGCTCTTCGGCTTACACAACATCCCCGTGTTCCAACCGAACCCACGGGTCCACCGGCCTGAAACAGACCGGTGGACCCGTGACTTCAGGCTGAAGGACCTTCGGTTGCCTTGAACCCACGGGACTCAGGGCCCGGTTCTCGTACGGCTACCGCCAGGTGGCGTGTAGCCGTACGAGGACACGGCCTACGAAGCGACCGCGGCCTGGCCACCTTCTGCTGGACCACACGCCCCGGGCGAGACCCCGCATCCGTGCCCTCCGGCTCGGCGGCGACGACGGCGGTGTCTTCGCTCTCTGGCGGCCCCGGCATTGACCAACGGCGAGACCATACGAATACGAAGGGCTCCGGCGGACCGGTTTCACCGGAGCCCTTCACATCAAGATCGTTGTCGCCGACAACCGCTGCACCGCTGTGCCCCAAGGCCGCGAACAGGGCGTGCCTCGTGCACCCTCACGCCGTGGTCTGGGCGGGTCTCAGTTCCCTTCGCGTCCGAGCCCGTGCAGCGGGGTCCAGCTCAGAGCAGGCGGAGCAGGGCGGCCGTCGCAGCAATCATCGTTTCCGCCTCCTCGCGCGTGTAGGTGAACGTCTTGGTGATGGCGTCCTTGTGCAGGGCGTCGCTCGCCTGCCGCTCCAGCGCCTTGCCGGTCGCGGCCCAGCGCTCCTCCTTGGTGAACTGGTCGGGCTGCTTCTTGGAGGAGGGCTGGGGCCATCCGCTGTTCTCCCGGATGTATTCCAGGGCCCGGCGGACATCGAGGAGTGCGCCGTCGACGTCCGCACTTCGAGCACGGCTCTGGGCGCTGAGCAGGTACTGGACGGCCTCTCGGCGGGGCTCGTCGGTTGCGGGGAAGGGCACGGACATCTCGACGGCGAGGGAGGGGCCGAGGCCTTCGAGCTGCTGCTTCCAGCGGCTCTCGGCGACGGTGAGATAGAGCCGAATGTCCATACTTCCGGGGTAGAGGCCGGCGGCGGTCTGAGGGAGCACCGCGCGAACAGCGATCTCCAGGCGCAGGTCGCCGGAGCGGTTCTCTTCCAGTGCGCGCAGCTGAGCGCTCGTCAATGTGTAGGTGAATCGGTGGTCGGTGCGCTGGTCGGGCCGGAAGGCGAGGGTGGCGTTCGAGGCGGCCAGGACGATGGGCATGCCGTGGGTGTGGGGGGCCTGGAGGCTGGTCTCCAGAATCAGCACGCGACCCGCCTCCGGTGCCTTCGGCGTGTGGACGTCCAACGTGAGTTGGAGCGTGTGGGTGCCGAGGGCCTTGAGGAGGAGCAGGCTGTCGTCCCGGGGGCTGAGGGCTATCGAGCCGATGGGCTCATCAAAGAGCAGGTTGTCCATCACGGCGGTGCCTTCCTGGTGTGCGTAGCACCGATTCTCGGTCCTGAACACGTGGCCGTGCGCACGTTTTGACTTTGATGTTCCTCGATCCCCTACTCTCGGGGGCCGCTCCCCTCTCCTCAACTCCCCTCTTAAGAAGCCATCTCATTTGGTTGACTCGGTATTCTGTGAGTCATGGCGGGGATTGTTGAGCGGCTGGTGCCGGATGAGTTGTGGGAGTTGTTCCAGCCTGTGGTGCCGGAGGCGCCGTCGCGGCCTCAGGGCGGTGGTCGGCGTCGGCACGGCGACCGTGAGGTGCTGGCGGCGATCATCTTCGTGGCCACCTCGGGTTGTACCTGGCAGCAGTTGCCTTCGGCGTCGTTCGGCCCGTCCGGGGCGACGGCTCACCGGCGGTTCTCGGAGTGGTCGAAGGCCAGGATGTGGGCCAGGCTCCACCGTCTGGTCCTCGACGAACTCGGTGCTCGTGGCGAGCTGGACTGGTCGCGGTGCGCGATCGACTCGGTGAACATGCGTGCCCGCAAAAGGGGGACCTGACAGGTCCGAATCCTGTCGATCGGGGCAAGTACGGCTCGAAGATCCACCTGATCACGGGACGGTCGGGTCTGCCCATATCCGTCGGCATTTCCGGAGCCAACCTGCACGACAGCCAGGCCATGATCCCGCTCGTGAAGGGCATTCCGCCGGTCCGCTCGCGCCGCGGCCGGCGACGGCGCAAGCCCGGCAAACTCCACGCCGACAAGGGCTACGACTACGCCCACCTGCGGCGATGGTTTGCGCGACCGCGGCATCACCCACCGCATCGCCCGCAAGGGAGTGGAGTCCTCTCAACGACTGGGCCGCCACCGGTGGACCGTGGAACGCACCATGTCCTGGCTCGCCGGATGCCGCCGCCTCCACCGCCGCTACGAACGCAAGGCCGACCACTTCCTCGCCTTCACCAGCATCGCCTGCACCCTCATCTGCTACCGCAGACTCGCCAACGGATCCAGGCGTAAGCTGTCGCCGGATCGAACACAGGCGAGAGGCAGTTCGCCGGGGGCAGGAACCGTGCCGCGCCTTCAGCTGGGCTGCCCTGGGGGGCCCATGAACGACGACCGTACGGCGCTGCCGCGGCGCGCGACCTGGTGGTGCCGGGTGACAGGGACGGCGGCGCTGGCGGCGGGGGCACTCACCACCCTCGGTCTGCTCTTCCCGACGCCCGAATCGGGCGTCGGGAGCGACCTGGTGGTTCGGTACGCGGCCTTGACCGCACTCCTGACCGCCCTCTGGTGGGTCGGCGCGTTTCTGGCCCCTCCGCTGATCCTTCCGCCGTTGTCGGCGGAGCCCGGCCGCGCGGCCGTACCCGCCCGGCTACCACGCCGACGCAGGGTGCGGGCGACGCTCGTGCCCGGTCTGATGCTGTCCGCCCTCCCGCTCGTCGTGGCCCGCACGATAGGCGCCCACGCCGGCCCGCTGGCACCTGCCATGAACCTGATCACCGTCGTCGCCGGGTTCGTGTCTCTGTACCTGCTGCGCCTGTGGGTGGTCAGCCTGTTCGCCGGCGGCGGCCCTCACGCGGGCCCGTCCGAGCTGCGCCGGGATGCCGCCGCCGGTACGGTTGCGGCCCGCCGCGTCCGGGTGGGCAAGGCACAGTGGGACGGCGAGGGCACCGTGACCTGGCTGGCGCGTCGGCTGTCGCTCACGGCCGACGACCGGACCTTCGCGCTGCGGACCGCGGACGAGAAGAACACGGCGTTCCGCTGGCTCGATCTGGAACCGGGCATCGCCCTTGAGGGCCGGGAGGGCTGGCTCTGCTGGGCCGCGGCCGGCGGGTCTTGGGGCGATCCGACAGAGGCGATGGGCGCGGCCTTGGTCACGGACAACGGGTACGTCGTCTGGGGAGTGACGGATCGCCACGCCGCGGAGTCGGCGTACGCACCGGAGCATGCGCAACCCACCGCAGCCCGCCGCGTCCGCCTGGCCCCGCGCACCTCCCAGTACCGCCCCGCCGCGCACCTTTCCGCGCTGGCCATGGCCGCGGTGACGCTGCTCGCTCTCCTCGTGGCCGAACGCGGACCGGGACCCGACGCGTTGGCATGGATCCTGGCCCTGATAGCCGCGTACACGGGCGTGCGCGGCATCTACCGTTTCACCGAGGACTTCGACGCGGCCCCGGGCCCCGGCTGGGTGCGATCGGCGTCCGCCAGGGCCCGGCACGCACGACAGGACCCGTAGGCCGCGATCTCCCGGTGGGGCGCTACAGCCATTCACGCCTCTTGAAGATGACGTACAAGCTCAGGCGGGAATCGGCTGGAGATGACTCGCGCCCTGGCCGGCGAGGGCGTGCGGCGGCGCTTTCGCGAGAGAAGCAGACGTTCAACGAACCCACCATGACCAGCAGCCTACTCAGCCAATTGAGATGACTTCTTAGGCGGCTCGGCAAGTCCCTTCGGCGGGCTCATGCAAGCCGCTGAACAGCACAGAACCGTCAAGCTGCCGTCGGTGTGCGATCCAGCCGCAGTGTTGCATTCGATGAAATTGCGGCTACTTGGAACATCGGTACAGCGGTTAACGCTAAGCCGGTGATCACGGTCCGAGTGTGAGCGTGCTGACCCTGTTCTCGTACTCGCGGCGGGCCTTGCGCTGGGCAGGGATCGCGGGGTGGCGGTGGCCGCCGTCGAGCGGCTGGCAGCGGGCGAGGAACTGGCGGTGCACGGAGGGTGCGGTGGTGACGGGCAGGGTGTAGCCCTGGCCGTGCCGTACGGTCACCCCCTGGTCGAGCGCGGCCCGCTCGGCGGGGTCCAGCTCGGCGGTGCGGAGGAAGTCGGCGACCTTGCCCGGCATGTCGAGGGTGACCGGCAGCTCCGGCGCCGGAACGTCTTCGGCGGCGGCGGCGGCGGCGGCGGTGCGGTCGGGCAGGAGGTCGGCGACGGCCGTGCGGATCGCGCCGCGACTGACGCCGTGGTCGCGGGCGAGGGCGGCGATCGAGCGGCCCTCCAGGTAGGCGGCGTGGACCGTGTCGGCCTTGTCGACCGCGACGGCGGGGCGGCGTCCGCCCTTGTTGCCCTTGGCCTCGGCGGCGCGCAGTCCGTCGTACGTCAGCTCGCGCTGGAGGTCGCGTTGGAGTTCGCCGGCGGCGGCGAGGGTCTGGACCATGAACTTCACGGTGAACAGCAGTTCCCTGGTGCGCGGGTGGCGGGCGGTGAGGTCCATGGGCGGGTCCGGTCGGCGCGGGTCCGCCGGCGAGCATCCATCCCCATGTCGTCAGCGAGATTCGGTAGATCCGCGCGGAGGACTTCGCGATGCCCGCGCCGGTGAGGTAGCGCTCGACCGCCGCGGTGTACGACGCGGGCGGGGCGGACAGCGGCACTCGCAAGGCGATCAGCTGGTGGCAGCGCCAGGGCTGGATCGACTGCGACCCGACGATCGGCATCGAACGGCGGCCGGCACCGCCCGACCGCACCAAGGCCCTCACCGAGAACCAGATCACCGCCCTGTGGCGCCTGGACGTCGCCCTGCGGGAGAAGACGTGCTGGAAGATGCTCTACGAGTCCGCCGCACGGGCCGACGAGGTGCTGTGCCTGAACGTGGAAGACCTATACCCACAGGACAAACGCGGGAAAATCACCGCGAAGGGCGGGGCCACGGAGTGGATCCACTGGCAGTCCGGCACCGCCCAACTTCTGCCTCGCCTCATCGCCCGCCGTACCCGCGGCCCGCTGTTCCTCACCGACCGCAAGGCTCCTGCCGGGACGCCGACATTGGACGTGTGCCCCGAGACCGGCCGGGCCCGGCTCTCCTACCGCCGGACCGAAGAGATCTTCGAGGAGAACCCCCGGTTGCTGGCCAACCCCCTCGCCGCACCTGAGGACATCGAGAACCTGGACGGCTGGACACTCCACCGGCTGCGCCACAGTGCCCTGACACACGACGCCGAGGACGGTACCTCAACCCCAATGCTGCTGGCCCGCTCCCGCCACTCCTCGGTCCGTTCCCTGGAGCGATACGCCCGTCCCGGAGTGGACGCGGTCGCCCGTCACGTCGCGGAACGCGACCCCGCCGCGCGTCGCCGCACGTGACACTCGTCGTTTGCGGCTGGTGACAGCGTTCTTGCTCACGACATCGCCGAGATCGTCCGCCAGTTGCAGGACGAAGGAGAGAAGGTCGACCCGGAGGACTGGCGCAGGTCTCGCCGTACTTGGCCGAGCGCATCCGCCGCTTCGGCGAGTACTCCACCACGAGCTCGCCGACGAACCCGACGCCTACGCCCCGCACCTGGACGTCGACTTCACCCCGATCCGCGGCGACGGCCCGCGGACCGACGGATTCAGCCAGGCCGCGTGAGCCAGCCAAGGGACGGATGCCTGAGCTGGCCGGGCGGGTGTCGGCGAGCACGGAGCCTTGGCACCGTGTCCGAGGGCTGGTCCCGGGGACCGGCGTGAGGTCACAGCATTCGGTCGACCAGCCCGTCGATGTAGTCCGGGGTGAGCGGGACCATGCCGAACAAGACACGGATGTACATCGGGGCCAAGATGTGGTCCAGCACGTCGAGCGCGTGGAGTGCGGGCTCGCCGCGGTCGCGGGCGCGATCGAGCATGGACTGCAGTTGCCGGGTGCGTTCGGCGCGGAGTTCGTCTCCAGCCCGCAGGCCCTCCTGACCGCTGCTCGACAGCGCGACGGCCAGGTGCAGCACCGCCGGACCGTCGGGTCCGGTGATCTCGCGGGCCACCTGGGCCGCGTAAGTGCGCAGGTCGCCGGCGAGGCTCCCGGTGTCGGGCATCGGCGACTGCGCGTTGAGGCGGGTGAGCGCCACTTCGGTGAGCAGGGTTTCCAGGCTGCCCCACCGGCGGTAGATGCTGCTGTCGGCCACGCCTGCGCGGGCTGCGACATCGCCGACGGTGAAGTTGCCGTAGCCGCGCTCACTGATCAGGTCGGTGACGGCCTGGTGCACCTGCGCGCCGACGCGGGCGCTGCGCCCGCCGGGCCGCCGGGCTCGCTGTCGTTCGTTCATGTCCCCCACCTTAACGCAGTCACTACTTGCGTTTGCGAGACGATTTTCCCTATAGTCCTCTAACGCAGTCGTCGACTGCTTTAGGGCGCTCAGTATGTCGCCACCCGCGTCGACCGTGACCGGGCGCTACGAACGATTCAGGGGGATCCCATGGCTGCATCACGTGCGACCGCAGGCAGTCGATCAAACCGGGCCGTGCTGCTCACGGTGACCTGCCTAGGCCAATTCATGGTCCTGCTCGACAACACGATTGTCGGAGCAGCGCTGCCCGACATGCAGCACCGGCTGCACACTCAGCTGACCGGTCTGCAGTGGATCGTCGACGCGTACGTACTGCTGGTCGCCATGCTGCTGCTGTCCGGCGGTGTCTTCGCCGACCGGTTCGGCCGCAAGCGGGTGTACCTGACCGGCGTGGCGGTGTTCACCACCGCGTCCGTGCTGTGCAGCCTCGCGCCCTCGGTCGGCTGGCTGGTCGCCGGCCGGGTGCTCCAGGGCATCGGGGCCGCGGCGCTGAGCCCTGCCTCGCTCGCCCTGCTCGCCGCCGCCTATCCCGTGCCGCAAGAACGAGTCAAGGCGATCGGGCTGTGGGCCGGATTCAGCGGAATCGGTCTGGCCGCGGGCCCCGTGGCCGGCGGCGTGCTGACAGAGGCCTTCGGCTGGCCCGCCATCTTCCTGGTCAATCTGCCCATCGGCGTGGTCCTTCTGCTGGTCGGTCTGCGCAGCCTTGAAGAGGCCCGCAATCCGAGCGCCCCCGCGATCGATATCCCGGGGACGGTGCTGTCCGTTCTGGGGGTGGGGGCGCTGACCTACGGGCTGATCGAGGGTGGTGCCCGCGGCTGGACGTCGCCGGTGATCCTGGGCAGCTTCACCGCCGCGGTGATCCTCCTTGCCGCCTTCGCCGCCGTCGAAGCGCGTCGTTCCGCTCCGATGCTGCCGCTGCGGCTGTTCCGGCAGCGCCTGTTCACCGTGTCCAACACCGCCATGGTCACTGTGGGGTTCGCGCTCATGGGTTCGTCGTTCTTCTTCTCCCAGTTCTTCGTGTACGTCCAGGGCAGCTCGCTCCTGCGCGCCGGCCTGCAGACCCTGCCCCTGTCCCTCGCCATGGTGATTGTCAGCCCGTACGCGGGCCGGCTCGCCGCCCGGTACGGCTTCCGAATCGTGGTTACCACCGGCCTGGCCCTGGCCGGCCTGGGACTCCTGGCGCTCGGTATGGTGCACGCCGACACCGGCTACGGGAACGTCTGGTGGCGGCTGGGAGTCGTCGGCATCGGCTTCGCCCTGACCATGTCCCCCCTCACGGGAGCCGCCATCCAAGCAGTCAGCCCGCAGGAAGGCGGCCTCGCCTCTGGCATCAGCAGCACCACGCGGCAGATCGGCGCGGTGCTCGGCGTGGCGGTACTCGGAGCCATCGTCCGCACCCGGCAGTCCGGCGGCGCCTCCTTCGAGACCGGCCTCAACACCGCCTTCGTGGCTGCCGGCACCGTCACTTTGGCCACCGCCGTGTTCACCGGCCTGTGGCTGGCGAGGTCCAAGCCCGCGGAAGGCTCCGCGGCGCCGAAACGTTCCACCGATCCAGGTGCAGTCACCACCTCGAAAGAGGCATCCGCGAACAGCCGTTGACGGCGACACCGATCTGGTGGCGCAGGAGAACGGGTCCGGCTACTGCCTGCCGGTGCATGCGTTCCGCGGGACCAAGATGGCCGGGCTGAGTGCGGCCGAGGCCACCCGCGCGCCGAGGCGAGGCTGATGGCCCCTGGGCCGCCGCTGTCCTGGATCTGGCCGCCGTGATGGTCCGTGACCGCGGAACCGTTGCCGACACGAACAGCTGTCTGCGGCCCGGTGCGCCGGCCTGTCCGACGGGCAGATCGTCGAGGTCATCGCACATGTCGCTCTCAACGTGCTCACCAACTACCGCGCCACAGCAGCCCGTGTCGACATCGACCGGGCGCTCGTGCGCGACGCCGCCTGAAAGAACGCGAACGCGATGGCACGGTCAGAGCTGGTCGCCTGAACCGGGTTGCCCCAGCCCCCTCCAAGCGCCCTCCGCTGCGGTGCCTCGACCGACGAGAGTACGCCCTCACGCCATCGCGAATTACGACCGACCCGACCACGAAAGCCATCACTTTGCCCACATCAGTGCAAGTCAATCCACTCCAGCGCGCTTCGGTCGCCGAGGCCGCCGTGTGGCATCAGGTCGTCGCGGCCTCGACGGCCCACGACCTGCCCGGAGTACCGCCGCCCGCGCCAGGGAAGATCCACGCCCATCGTCGCCCGGCACCTACGCCGCATGGACCCCGGCGCCACCGTCACCAAAACTGAATTCTTCAACCACACCCACGTCCCCGACATGGTCCTGGAATGGCCCGGCAGAGCCCGTACACCCTGCCGGTTCATCTACCTGCGCACCACATCGGACCAGCGCGAACTTGAGGACGACCTGCAACGCCTTCCCCGTGCCGACCGGCCGGTGCTTCTCGCGCTCGGTCAACTGTCCTCCACACGGCAACGAGGAGACCTCTCCCCGCTATCCACGTCGCTCCTCCTCGACACTTCCGCGCTCGGCGCACTCCAGCCGGCCGACGACTCTCCCGGCATCCCTCAGCTGGTGTCCCGCTCCGTCCTCGAGGGCGGCCGCGGCACCCTCGACAGACCTGCCACCGAAGCATTCCTGAACACAGTCGTCCAGGGAGCGGAAGCCGCCCGCGCGGGAGAACGCGTTCCCACCCGCGATGCTGTCGACGCCCTCACCGCACGCATGACCACCGACGTCGCCGACCGGATGTCAGCCTTCCTCGCCGCGCTCTGGCAGGGCGGCGGATCCACGCTCGCCAGCTTCCCCGCACCTCAGCGAGGCGTCGGCCATCTCGACGAGACAGCCCTGATGTACCTGCTGGAATCCGAGGACATCACCGATACAGCGTTCTGGAACCGGGTCGTCCGCATGATCAGCCTCCCCACCTTGCTGCGCACCCCAGCTGCAGGCACCGGCAATCTCCAGTACCTCATGCGTGAGGCGATCCGGCTCTGGACCAGCCGCGTCTGCATGATCGTGCCCGGCGTGGCAGACGCGGACATCAGCCCGTGGCGCTGGACAGTGAAGGCCGGCCAGCTGATCCTGCAGACCCCGCGCTTCCATGTGCTGGTCGCCCAGTCCCAGCGCCAGCTTCCGTCCGGTCAGGAACACGACCTGCCCCGCCTCGACGAAGTGAGGAACAGGGCCGACCGCTTCGGTATCCCGCTGACCTCTCTGCGCATGGTCGTGACGGACCGCCACGTCGGCTACGGCGGACCCGGCGACGACATCTCCCACGACATCCGACTCGACGGCATCAGCGACGCGCTGGGTCAGGCCGAGGGAGTCATCGAAGCCGAAGCCCGCATCCCCTCCGGCGAGACCCTCCAGTGCATGTTCGCCACCGGGATCGCCAGCGCCCGCGGCGCACGTACCCAGGTGCCACTGGATGCCCTCCTCGGTACGACGACGCGCCTGCTCTCCGGACTCTCAAACGACGAAGCCGAGAAGATCACCCAGATCCTCGGTGCCCAGGATTCACCCCCCGCCCAGCCGTGGAGCCAGCCTAGCTTCGACGACATCTAGGGGGAGTGGTCGCCAGGAGCCAGCCAGTCCGACTGGTGCGTAGTCCGAACATGACAAGGCCACGCTCGGACTACAGGCAGCGCTCATCGCGTGGCTCCTGCTGATCTTCCTACGACTCAGCCGTGTTTCCGAGACCACGCCGCACCGGCTCGTGCATCAGGAAGCCTTCGAGAGCTCCCGACTCGCAACAGACGGGGAAGAGGCACAAAGTGGAGCTCACATAACCGTCGGTTCGCCCACTACGGTGCGCCTGTGGGCAGGGTGCCTCGGGCGGCGGGGTGATGTCAGTGGTGGCGGGCAGAATGTGGTCAGGGGAAGGAGTGGCAATGTCCACTGAGGGGTCTGACCTGCGTATACCTGCACCCAGCGGTTGCCGCTGGTGTGGAATTGATGAGCGTGAGCACATGCAGAGATGGAAGCCGCCGGTGGGATGGCACGAATGGGCTCCTCCGACGCTCGAACAACGCAAGGAGCGAATGCGGGCTCGCCGCCGCCAGCGCCCATCCGGCGCCGGCGGCGGTCAGGCCACGCAAGGGCGGCTCAGGACGCTAGCTCCCTGAGCCGCTGGAAGACGCGTCGTAGCTGCTCCGGCACATCATCCGGGTCGTCCAAGGCCATGGACAGCTCGTACATCATGTCAGGCTTTCCTCCAGGACCGCTCTCGCTCTGTTCCTGGAGCATTTCCTGGACTGCTCCGCTGAACTTGCCCTCACCTCGGAGGGCAGTGAAATCTGCAGGCTGCCAAGGCGCACCGGCTCTGGCCCAGACCTTGTTGGCGACACGGGCCCATACATCGTCCCCGAACAGCTCTTCGAGTTCGTTGAACTTCTCCTGCTGCGCATCATCGGGTTCGCCAAGGAAGGTCACGTTGCGGCGAGATTCCGTGCCGAAGAACTGGGTGAGCTTGGGCGTCTTGAAAATGCCTTTGCTCACATTGCGGCTGTCGGCATCCACAACCAGCATGATCGTGCGCCCCTGCTTGACCAAGTATCGGGCCAGATGCAGGGCGCCCTCGTTGTTGAAACAGGCCCACAGGGCGATGCCGGCTGCCTGCAGTGACAGCCCCTCGCACAACCGGAACAACAGTGGGAAGGCACGCTGCTCGGTCTCGCCTTCCACGGCAAGGAAACAGCGTTCGTGCAGCAGTACCGAGTTCCGTAGTCCGACTGTGGCTGCGATCTTCCCCAGGTGCTCGTCGATGGCGTCGTGGAGAAGTCCTGTGCCGAGCCGTTCCACCACCGTTCGGTGGTCTTCCAGTTTCAGGTGCACCACGTCGGAGATGTCGACACCGTCGATGAGGTTCATTGAGTGGGTGGCCACCAACACGCTGACGTTGGGGATCTTGCTCTGTGTCCGGATCAGTTGCATGATCTTGCGCTGATGGGTGTAGTCGAGGTGAGTGTCTGGCTCGTCGTACACCACGATCGTCTGCACTGGCGGCGGTTCAGGAGCCTCGTCACATGTGCTCGTCGCGGGGGCGGTGCCCTGCTCTTCGGCCAGCAGTTCGCTCGTCCACTCCCAGATGGCCAGCGAAATGCGACGGTTGCTGCCCAGCCCGGTGCGATCCAGCCCCACCACTTCGCCGGCACGGCGTGCGACACGCAGTGGCGCAGCCTTGAACCCCTGCTGGAAAGAGACGTCGGGGTCTACGGAGACCTTCTGCAGGTCTGGGCACCGCATCTCGATGTGCTCACACAAGGACTTGGCGTCGATGCGCAACCGGTCCTGGACCTAGTCCTCGATGGCGCTGAGCCTGCCCTTGAGGTCTGGATCAGCCATGTAGCTCTGGAACCGGCCGACCAACACGGTCTTGACGGCCTCATCTGGCTTGGCCATCTTGCCATCGAACGGAAGGTATCGCGGCATGCGCTTGTCAAGAGCGGTCGGCGCAGTCACCCAGCCGTCCGATCCGGCGTGATTACGCCCGTACCTGCGCAGAGCCTGCTCCAGGTCCGGCTTGCGCATCGAGCCGGGCGAAAGCCCGAACTCCTTCACCAGCTCCTTCAACGCGGGTACGAGGTGCGGAGACAGGTCACGCAGCCGCTCATCAGCCGGAATGGGCTGCCACACCTCTAGACGAGAAATGAGGTCTTCCCCGCAGCAGCGACGTAGCCGAATCCGTTCGGGGAGATCGAACTGCTCCTGCTCCCAGATGTCCAGGGTGAACACACCTTCGACGATGCTCTCCTCACACCGAAGCGGCGCCGAGACTTCGTCCCCGTCGATGGTCAGGTAGGTGCGGTCGTCCTCTGCCAGCGCATGCTTGCCGAGCAGGAAGGCAAGGGCGTCCAGCAGCGCGCTCTTACCCCCGTCGTTGTGTCCGGCGAGGATCGTGGGTTTTCGGACTGGGATGTCTGAGACTTCAGTCAAAGATCGAAAACCACTCACGTTAAAGCTGATCAGGTGCACTGCGCGACTGCTCCAACTTCCGCGCCGATGCCCCTTCGCGAGCTCGTAACCTCTACCAAGGACGTCTGGCGCTTCTATCCCCAACCCCAGTCGGCCCATCCTAGAGTGTCCGGCGCAGCACCATCCTCCGTCTCACCCAACCCGCGCGTGCTCCGCTACGCCCACTGCACGCCCAGCTCCCGCAGTGCGGCGAGCTGGTCGGGGTTCAGCCGGTCCCTTCTCGATTTGGTGTTCGAGATCCATACGCCGAGCTTGACGGGTACCGGCTCCGCCTCGCCGTCGACCGCGACCTCAACGACCGCGCTGCGCGGGACCGGCCGCTGTCCCTCCTTGTCCACCCACTGCGCCAGGGCTGCCAGGCCGCGCTGGAACGCCGCCTCGGCCTTGCTCCCTGGCTTCTTCGGCCCCTTGAGGGCTGCGGCCAGAGCCGGACGGAGTTCCGCCGGGGCGGCGGCCGTCATGGGGAGGGTGGCGCCCTGTACGCCCAGCTTCGCCAGCCGCTCCTGCTGCTCGGGCAGGAGCTGCGCCCAGGTGCCCGGCTCCTGTTGCCGCCAACGCCACTTGCCCACGTCATCGCCTTCGAAGATGACGCCCGGGGCGATGTGGGGCAGCACGCCGTCGGCGTCGACGAGGTCGGCGAGGACGCGGTAGTGGCGCTGCCAGTTCAGCGGCCACGGGCAGTTCCAGTCTGGATCAATCTCCGCCAGCTGCTCCGCGCGTGCGGCGGCCCGCTTCGGGTCCTTCCCGAGGCCGCCGTTGCGGCGCAGGTTGGCGAGGTGCTGCCCGATGGGCACCATCGCCTCGCCCTCGCCCCACACCGCGTCCTGACGGGGAGCGAGGTGCCCCATGGCCCGCCGGTAGGACCGGAGCGCGGCGAGCTTGCTCTCCCACGCTTCCTCGCCCGGCTCCCAGAGCATGCTGGCCTCGGGGGCGTCCAGCAGTACCTTGCGCCGCTCCTCCAGCTCACCCGCCCGCAGCGCCTTTCTCTGCTGATGCACCCATCGGCCAAGCGGAAACGACTTCGTGACCCCCACTTCGACCTCGACGTCGTAGGGCACGGCGTGGACGCCGGAGATCTCGTTCTCCTTCCGCCAGCGGATCAGGGCCTGGTATCCCTCCAGCCACACCAGCGATTCCGGCCGGTAGACCCGGGTCCGCAGGAACGCCGCGATCGTCGCGGCGTCGCGCGGACTGGAGAAGTGGAGCAGGGCCGCTTCGGCGGCGGCCTGCGTGTCGTCGTCCTCCTGGTCCTCGCCGTCACCCTCACCGCCGGCCCCGACGATCCGTCCGTCGTCGTCCCGCTGGATGTGCATTTTGCGCTTGCCGCTCGTGAGCGCCCGCGAGGCGAGCTGCTCGACCAGACGCTCATCATGCGAGCGCAGGCCCTGGAGGACCGCTACGAGCGGGCGGAAGCTGGCGCTGGCGACCATGTCGGTCGGGTCCTCGTTCGGCTCCAGGAAGACCGGCACGATGATCCTGGCGACCTTCATGGAGCCGTCGCGGTTCAACCTGAGCGCGCGGCCGATGTTCTGCACGATCTCCACCTGTGAGCCGCGGGTGTCCGCGAAGCAGATCGAGTCGACGCCCCGCTCGCCGGTGATGTCGACGCCCTCCCCGAGCACGCGAACCGAGGCGAGGAAGGCGCGGTGGACCCGGCGCCCGGTGGCGTCGATGCCGTTGGCGAACTGCCGCAGGACCTCGCGCCGCTCGCTGACGAGGTGGTCGCCACACAGCCACGCCGACCACACCCGGTCCGGGGGTACGTGGCGGCCGGCCTCCAGCTCGTAGAACTCCGCGTCGATCGACGACTTCGGCAGCTTGTCCGCCTTCGCCAGGTCCTCATCGGAGGCGTCGTTGAGGTACAGCTCAGCCGCCGTCTCGGGCAGCTTGTCAGCGAACGCGGCGGCTTCCTCGACCTTCTGGTGGAAGGTCATGACCGTACGGAGGTTGTGCGCGGCGGCGTGCTCCAGGAGCGCGGTCTGCAGGAGCGCCAGGCGTCGGCCGCGCCGTGCCTCCTGCGACTCCCCGAGGACGGGGGAGGGGTCGCGGATCTCCAGGACGTCGATCTCGAATCCGGCGAGGATCTCCCGCTCGATCGCCTCCGAGAGCCCCAGCTCCGCGATCCAAGCGCCGTACGTCCCCTCCGGGTCGTCGGCCATGGTCGCGATCTCCGCCTCGTGGCCGTCCGTGCCCTTCTGCGGCCGGGGAGCGGCGAGGATCCGCGGGGTCGCGGTGAGGTAGAGCCGGAAGTCCGCCGGGATCCGCTGGTTGTCGTGGATCGCCGCCCACGGACGACCAAGATCACCAGCGGTTCGGTGTGCCTCGTCCGTTTTACCTGAGGTCTAGCTGTCTTGTTGTGGCTGACCAGCGGGGATGCGTGGTGTACATGTGCGGCACGTAGCCTC
>NZ_JBEXPD010000024.1:0-45875 GCF_040611875.1 Streptomyces sp. NPDC006516 | reverse complement strand
CGCGGCACCAACACCGAACCACCACGCAACGCCAGCTCAGGCTCACCCGTCCCCAGCGCCGCAGACAGCACGGCAGCCGACGCATCGGCACCGTCTCGGTCCACCAGCACGAACCGGCCGGGGTTCTCCGCCTCAGCAGCCCGCACCAGACCCCACAAGGGGGCGGTGTCGAGGGCGGGCGGGGTGTCGTCATCCGTGGCGGCGACGGCGCCCTGAGTGAGCAGCACCAGCCGCGAGTCGGCGAACCGCTCGTCGGTGAGGAAGCTCTTGACGGTGCCGAGGAGCTGGACGAGGGCCGTACGCGTGGCCGCCGGCGGGTCCGCGTGGGTGGCCGTGGCCTGCGTACGGTGGGTGATCAGGATGACGTCCGGCACGGTCGCGCCGCCGTCGGCCGCATCGCCGAGCTCGGTGAGTCCGGGGTGGACGGGAACGCCGAGGGTGTCGGCCAGCCCCAGCGGGTCCGCTCCGGCGATCGCCCAGTTCTGTACGTCGGCGTGTGAACCAGCGCTCGTCTCCACCCAGTTGATGCGCTTCAGGGTGTCGGTGCGCGTGGCGGCGGCGAGCCGCGCGGTGTCGACGGCACGCACAAGATAGCCGTCGACGACGGCCACGGGTGCGCCCGTGCTGTCGGCCAGATGCAGCAGGACGGAGTCGGTCCCGGTGGCGGCGATACGGACCCGCACGGCGGACGCACCGGTGGCGTACAGCGTCACGCCGTGCCAGGCGAAGGGCAGACGGGTGACGTCGTCCGCGGTTCCGTCCCCGGTGAAGTCGGTGGCGTGCAGGGCCGCGTCGAGCAGCGCGGGGTGGAGCGCGAATGCGCCGGCGTCACCGTGGGCGCCCTCGGGAAGGACGACCTCGGCATAGACCTCGCCGTTGTGGCGCCAGACCGCGCGGAGACCTTGGAAGGTCGGGCCGTAGCCGTAGCCCTTCGTGGCCATGTCCTCATAGAGACCGGTGAGGTCGACGGGCTCGGCGCCGCTCGGGGGCCACTCGGCGAGACCGAAACCGGCACGGTCGGCGGCGGGGGCGCCGAGGGGGGCGAGCAGCCCGTCGGCGTGCTGGGACCACGGCTCGTCGTCGGTGGCGTCCTCGGGCCTCGAGAAGAACGTGATGGCGCGGCGTCCGCCGCCGTCGGGGGCGGCGACCTGGATCTGCAGGGCGACGCCGGTGCCGTCGGCGGGGACCGTGAGCGGGGCGGCGAGGGTCAGTTCCTCGATGGCGTCGCAGCCCACCTGATCACCGGCACGGACGGCCAGTTCGACGAAGGCCGTGCCGGGCAGCAGGACCGTGCCCGCGATGGCGTGGTCGGCGAGCCAGGGGTGGGAGCGCAGCGAGACGCGGCCGGTGAGGATGATGCCGTCCTCGCCCGCGCGGCTGATTACGGCGCCGAGCAGCGGGTGGCGGGCGGCCACCTGACCGAGGCCCGTGGGGTCGCCGGAGTCGGTGATGCCACGGGTGAGCCAGTAGCGCCGGCGCTGGAAGGCGTACGTGGGCAGCTCCACGCGGGGTGCGCCGTCCGGTGCGCAGGCGGCGCCCCACTCCACGTCGAAGCCGCGGACGTGGACGGCGCCGAGCGCGGTGAGCAGTTCCCGCTGCTCGTCGTGGCCGCGGCGCAGCACGCAGTGGAAGGCGGGCGCGTCGTCGGCGGACGTGGTGTCACCGGCGTCGGTCAGTGCTTCCTGCGCCATGGCGGTGAGTACGGCGTCAGGGCCCAGCTCCAGGAAGGTGGTGACCCCGGCGGCGGCGAGGGTGTCGATTCCGTCGGCGAAGCGGACGGCCCTGCGGACGTGGCCCACCCAGTACTCGGGGTCGCAGAGTTCGGCGCTGGTGGCGATCTCGCCCGTGACGTTGGAGACGACGGGAACGAGGGGTGCGCGGTACTCCAGCAGTCGCGCGATCTCCCGGAACTCGTCCAGCATCGGTTCCATGAGGGGCGAGTGGAAGGCGTGGGAGACGCGCAGCCGCTTGGTCTTGGCACCCCCTGCGGCAAGGCGCTCGGCCAGGGCGAGGGTGGCCTGCTCGGCGCCGGAGACGACGACGGAGTTCGGGCCGTTGACGGCGGCGAGGGACACCGTGCCGTCGCCGTCCGCCAGGGCCGCGACGACCGCCGCCTCGGTGGCCTGGACCGCGACCATGGCCCCGCCCGCGGGCAGTTCCTGCATCAGACGAGCCCGCGCGGCGACCAGGGTCGCGGCGTCCTCCAGGGAGAGGACACCGGCGGCGTGCGCGGCGGACAGCTCGCCCAGGGAGTGCCCGGCGAGGTAGTCGGGCCGTACGCCCCAGGACTCCAGCAGCCGGAACAGCGCGGTCTCCAGCGCGAAGAGACCGGTCTGGGCGTACTGGGTCTGGTTCAGCAGGGCGGCGTCCTCGGTGCCCTCGTCGGCGAAGAGGATGTCCCAGAGGGACTTCTCCAGCTGGACGTCGAGATGGCCGATGGCCTCGTCCAGGGCGTCGGCGAACACCGGGTACCGCTCGTACAGTTCACGTCCCATGGCGGCGCGCTGGCTGCCCTGGCCGGTGAAGAGGAACGCGAGCCGGCCGGTGGCGGGTTCGCCACGCACCACGTCGGGGTGGTCGGTGTTCTCGGCGAGGGCGCGCAGCGCGCTGTCGAGCCCGGCGTGGTCGCTGACGGTGACGACGGCCCTGAGGCTGAGCGCGGCACGCGTGGTCGCCAGGGAGTGTCCGAGGTGCGGCAGCGGAGTGCCGGGGTGCGCGTCGAGGTGCGTGCGGAGCTGGCCGGCCTGGGCGCGCAGCGCGGGCTCGCTGTGGGCGGAGAGCGACAGCGGAAGCAGCCCGGGGGCGGTCTCCGGCGCGTCGGTGCCGGGGGCGTCCTCGCGGTTGCTGTCGGTGGCGGCGCCGGTGGTTTCCGCGGAGCCGGAGTCGAGAGCCGCAGTGGCCTCCTCGTCAGCGGTCTCCTCGTCAGCGGGTTCCTCCAGGATGACGTGGGCGTTGGTGCCGCTGATACCGAACGCGGAGACACCGGCGCGGCGGGGGCGTTCGCCGGTGCGCCACTCCACCGGTTCGGTGAGCAGCCGGACGTCGCCCGCTTCCCAGCGGATGTGCGGGGACGGCTCGTCGACGTGGAGCGTCTTGGGAAGCACCTCGTGCCGCATCGCGAGGATCATCTTGATGATGCTCGCCACGCCACCCGCGGCCTGGGTGTGGCCGAGGTTGGACTTGACCGAGCCCAGCCACAGCGGGCTGCCCTCCTGGCGCCCCTGCCCGTACGTGGCGATGATCGCCTGGGCCTCGATCGGGTCTCCGAGGGTGGTGCCGGTGCCGTGCGCGTCGACGGCGTCGACGTCGGCGGCGGTCAGTCCGGCGGTGGCCAGGGCGTCGCGGATCAGCCGCTGCTGCGACAGGCCGTTGGGCGCGGTGAGGCCGTTGCTGGCGCCGTCCTGGTTGACCGCGGTCGCGCGGACGACGGCGAGTACCTGGTGGCCGTGGCGGCGGGCGTCGGAGAGCCGCTCGACGGCCAGCAGGCCGATGCCTTCGGAGAAGCCGGTGCCGTCGGCGGCGGAGGCGAAGGCCTTGACGCGCCCGTCGGGGGCCAGTCCGCGCTGGCGGCTGAACGCGGTGAACATGCCGGGGCTGCCCATCACGGTGACGCCGCCGACGATGGCGAGGGAGCACTCGTCGCGGCGCAGTGCCTGTGCGGCGAGGTGCAGGGAGACGATGGAACCGGAGCAGGCGGTGTCGACGGTGATCGCCGGGCCTTCGAACCCGAAGGTGTAGGCGACGCGCCCTGACGCCAGGCTGGGGGCGTTTCCGGTCATCAGATAGCCGTCGAGGCCGTCAGGGGCCTCGTGCACACGGACGCCGTACTCATGGACCTCGGCTCCGACGAAGACGCCGGTGCGCGTACCGCGCAGGCGGTGCGGGTCGATGCCGGAGCGCTCCAGCACCTCCCAGGTGGTCTCCATCATCAGCCGCTGCTGGGGGTCCATGGCCAGCGCCTCGCGAGGGCTGATCCCGAAGAAGTCCGCGTCGAAGTCGGTGGCGTCGGCGAGGAAGCCGCCGTGCTTGACGTAGCTCTTGCCCTGCGCCTGGGGATCGGGGTCGTACAGCCCGTCGACGTCCCAGCCGCGGTTGCGGGGGAACTCGCCGAGTACCTCTCCGCCCTCCTGGAGCAGCTGCCACAGCAGTTCGGGGCTGGTGACGCCGCCGGGGAAACGGCAGGCGACGCCGATGACGACGATGGGGTCGTCGTCGTCCACGGGGCGGGCGGCCGGGTGGTCGAGGGCAGCGGCGGTGGCGGGCAGCCCGAGGGCCTCGGTCCGCAGGTGCTCGGCGAGGAGCGCGGGGGTGGGATGGTCGAAGCCGACCGTGGGCGGCAGGGCGAGTCCTGTCGCGGTGTTGACCCCGGTGTGGAGGGCGACCAGGCCGAGGGAGTCCAGGCCCTGTTCGCGGAACGGGCGGCGCGCGTCGACAGCCACCCGCTTCTCGTCCGGTCTCAGCCTCCGGAGCACCGCCACGGCTTCGCGGCAGATCAGGTCGGTCAGCTGGCGCGTCTGCTCGGCGACCGGAAGCGGCTCGAGCCGGCGGACCAATTCGGAATGGTCACCCGCTTCGGCGTGTGACGCATTCGCCTTGTCGGAAGAAGAGGAAAAAGAACCGGGCTCGGTCATCAGCGCACTCCACGGTCATCACTGGTTCGCGCGCGGTCGACGGCGCGCGAATATGCCTACACCCGGCCTTGTTACGGTGTGCCGGCCATTACGGAAATCGTGTCTTCGGATTCGTTCTTCGTCATGGCGGTTCTAGATCTGCTGTCACATCATTTGTCGAAGCAGTTGCCATCGCTGCCGTGACCGACGGTCCGGTCCGGATATTCCGACCGGATATCGCCAACGTAAGGGGGTGGGGTTGCGGCTGACACCCCTAGTGACCCCGGTTGCCGGGGGTGGCGCCCGGTAATGGGCCTCTTCCGGCGGTGCGGGCCATTGCCGGGCGCGACGGAGCCCCGCGGATATCGCGACCGCCGTCATACGCACGGCCGCATTTCCCGCATCGGATCGCCCCGGGCCCTCAGCCTGCTGCCCTCCTGGACGGTCACGTGCCGTCGAGGAGAACGGGCGCGACGCCAGATGCGTCGAAGGTGCTGCGTACGTAGGAGAGATCGCCGAGCAGCCCCGGCGCCGTGACACGTCCCGTACGCAGACCGGTCACCAGGTGTCCCAGCGGCAGGGATCCGATGTCCGCCCAGCGCAGTCGGCCTCCGCTGTCCAGGTAGCTGCGCGTGCGACCGCAGTTGTCGGGGTGCACGCAGTAGGGGATGTCGAGGTAGCCGTGCTGGAAGGCGCGCATCAGGGCGGTTCCGATGTCGGGGTGGAGGCACAGCACCGCTTCCACCAAGGCCCGGGCCTCCTGGTACGTCTGGGAGTCGGCCTCCGCCGGCGGGCCGGGGCCGACAGGGGGCCGCGGGATGCGTTCGGCCACGTCGGCGGCGTACTCGAGCGCCTGGACGTTCTCGAGGATCGTGGGGATGCGCCGGGCTTCCGCGACGGTCTTCACGATGAGGCGTTCGCTGCCCGTGCTGACGGCGAGTTCGGCGGCCTGGCCGAGCAGCCGCAGCGCGCCGCCGTCGGTCTGCGGGTAGACCCCCATGTAGGCGTACACGACCACGTGCCAGTCGTCGGTGCGCAGGTGCTCCCGGCACAGGCGGCGCAGTGCGGCGACCGCTTCCTGGTCCTGGCCGAGATGGGTCTGCTGGGCGTAGCTGAGGGAGACGCTGCGTACCCCGTGCTGGACGAAGAACATCGCCTCCAGGAGGCTGAGGGCGACCAGTTGGCTGGGTGGGCAGAGCTGGCCCAGCATGCATCCGCCGAACGTCTCGATGTGCGGTTCGGCGCCGCTGCCGCTGAGTTCGGCGAACAGTTCGCTGCACTCGGTCCATTCCCGGACCGCCTCGGCGAGCGGGGTGCGCCCGTAGGGGAGGCAGTAGGAGACGGGGCCGCCCTCGGTGGCGGTCAGGCCGAGAGCGGCGATGGCGGCGAAGATGTCCCGGGGAAGGGCGGAGCCGTGCCGTACCTGTACGGGGAAGTCAGGGCCGCGGATGCCGTCCAGGACGCGTTCGGTCGTCTCGGCGGGGTGGCTGACCACCGGGTAGCCGTTGAGGTCGAAGCCGGCGCGCAGCGCCTCCTCGACGGCCTGCAGATGTCCGACGCGGGTGTGGCTGTCCAGGGTGATGGTGCCCACGGTGTGGGCGTCGGCGCGGCGGGTGGCGAGGAGCCCGGCCCGCATGCGGGCCGGGTCGCCGAACCCCATGCGGGGCTGCACCACGAGCCGGCCGCCCGCCCCGTGCTCCCGTACGAAGGCACCGAAGTCGGCGGACTGCCGGCCGGACTGTCCCATCGGCACGGGGCGGGAGCGCGTCGGCCGCCGGGCTGGCTTCACGCGGTGATCCGGGGCCCGGGCAGGGCCCGGTTCCCGGCGGTCCGGGCGGAGCTCTCCAGGACCTCGACGAAGGAGCGGAAGGCGATCACCGGGTCGGCGTCGTCGGGGAACACGGCGTCGAAACCGGCCTCCGAGAGCTGCTCGGAGAGCGCGTCGGCCTCGTCGGTGATGCCGAGCTTGCCGCCGATGACGGCGGGGGTCGCGGCGAGTTCGGGCTGCTCGCGCAGCCGGCGGATCATCCGCATCCCCTCCTGATGACCGTGGCCGTTGACCGAGCTGACGACCAGCAGGTCCGGGGCGGTCTCCAGGCACTCACGCACCAGCAGGTCGTCGGGCACGCACGGGCCCAGGTTGATCACCCGGTAGCCGAGTTCCTCGATGAGCAGCTGGAGGTAGACCAGGTTCCAGGTGTGGGAGTCGGAGGCGACCGTGGTGACGACGACGGTGCCCTTGCCTCCCTGCGCGGGCAGTGTGCGTTCGGCGGGGGCCACCGCCGCCCCCTCAGACATCCGTCGGCTCCTCTGCGCGGCTGCGGCGGACATGTTCGATGCGCGTCACCGAGACCACCCCGTCCCGGTCGAGCACGACTTCGGTGGGCGCCGGGCGTCCCAGGAACATCAGCAGGCTGGCGGTCGGCCCGTAGGCGCCCGCGTTGGGCACGGTGACGACGTCGCCCTCGGTGAGCAGCGGTACCTCGACCTGCCGGCCGAGAAGATCACCGGGGGTGCACAGAGGCCCTGCCAGGGTGGCGCGTTCGGTCTCGGCGCCGACGGCGACCTGGACCGTGACCGGCAGCAGCCGGCCGAGGCCCGACATCCCACCGAAGCTGTTGATCCCGGTGTCCAGGATGACGAACTTCTGACCGCGGCTGACCTTCACGTTGCTGACGCCCGCGACCAGCGTGCCGCTGTCGCCGACCAGGTAACGGCCGGACTCGACGGCGACCTTGGGACTGTCCGCGCGCCAGGCGGGGAACGCCTCGTCCAGCGACTCGGCGAGACCGGCGGCCAGGCCCGGGTAGCGGGCGCGTTCGCCGGCCGTGGCGTATGGCACGGAGAAGCCTCCGCCGATGTCCAGCAGCCGCAGGGGCACGCCCAGTTGTTCCTGGATCTGGGCCGCGGCGGTGATGGTGTGCCGGAACTCCCCGAGCAGCGCCTCCTCGTCGGCCGCGTTGCTCTGGGAGAACAGGTGCAGGCCGACGATGTCGGTTCCCGGCACGTCCCGCAGCTGCTCCGCCAGCTCCGGGACGGTCTCGCTGTCGATGCCGAACTGGGTGGGCTTGCCGGTCATCCGGATGCCCGTGCCGGCCGACCCGGTGGCGCTGTTGATACGCAGCAGGCAGTCGGCGGTCACACCGGTCTCGCGGGCGGCCTCGCCGATGTGCCGCAGGTCGCCGAGCGACTCGGCGGAGAACAGCCGTACGCCGCTCGCCAGGGCGGTACGCAGTTCCTCGTGGGTCTTGCCGGGCCCGGTGTAGAGGACGTCTCTACCCGCGTAGCCCGCTTCGAGAGCTGCGGCGAGTTCGCCGGTGGAGCTGATCTCGGCGCGGCAGGAGGGGCCGTCGCCCTCGCGCAGGGCGCGTACGAGATCGACGTGCGGGTTCGCCTTGAAGGCGTAGTAGACCTCGAAACCCTCCGGCAGTGACTGGAAGAGATCGTGGCGGGCGGCCCGGACCTTCTCCAGGTCGTAGACGTACAGGGGGGTGCCGTAACGTTTGGCCAGATCCTCCGGATCCGGACCGGTGAGGGCGTTCACTTCTCTCTCCCGTCGAGCAGCCTGGCCAGTTCCTGTCGGGCGTTCTTGCCGTGCTGGGTCAGCGGGAACTCGGCCAGCGCACGGCAGATCGCCGGCACCTTGGCCGGCTCCAGGCGGACCGCGAGTTCCTTGATGACGACCCTGGGGTCGAGTTCCGTCTCCACGAAGAGGGCGAGATCGTGCCGCTCGCCGGGCGGGACCGCGGCAGCGGCCCGGATACCGGGGATGTCCATGGCGGCGGCTTCGATCTCCAGCGTGCTCATGCGGAAACCCTTGCGCTTGAACATGTCGTCACGCCGGCCGCGGAAGTAGAGGTAGCCGTCGGCGTCGAGGCTGCCGTAGTCGCCGGTGTGCAGCCGCAGTTGACCGGACTCCGCGTCGCGCCGGAAGGTCCGTGCACTCAGTTCGGGGGCACCCCAGTAGCCGGGCATCACGTGGCCGCCCTCGGCCACGATCTCGCCGGTCTCGCCGACCGGCACCGGACGGCCCTGTTCGTCCAGGATCAGCACCCGGGTGCCGGGCAGGGGCAGGCCGACCGCGTCGGGGCGCTCCTGGTCCTCCTCGGGCGGCATCACGGTGATCCGCTTGGCCTCGGTCTGGCCGTACTGCCGGACGACCCGTGTACCGGGGAAGAGCTCCCGCAGCTCGGCGATCACCGAGGACGGCAACGCGGCTCCGGTGTTGGTGAACATCCGGACCGGGGGCACCTGACCACCGGCTCGGCGCCCCAGCTTGATGATCATGCTGGCGAGGGAGGGCACGGTGGGCACCACGGTCGCGCCGACCTCGCGCATCCGTCGCAGCAGGAGCAGGTCCTCCGCGCGGTCGGCGAGCACGATCTCGCTGCCGACGGCGCAGCTCATCAGGACCTTGTACAGGCCGTAGTCCCAGGACATCGGGAAGCGGCAGAACACCACGTCGTCCGCGCGGTAGCCGAGGGAGCTCACCAGAGCCCGGGTGGCGAAGGTGACCTGGGCGTGCGGGCAGATCACCGCCTTCGGTGCGGCGGTGCTGCCCGAGGTGTAGATGAGCGCTGCCGGGTCCTCGGACCGCAGCGGGACGGGAGCTGCGCGCTCTCCGTTGCCACACAGGGCGGCGATCTGCGGCCAGATCTCCTCGAACGTGGTGCGGGGCACCGGGCCGGCGGGGGCGTCGCCCTCGGCGGGGAGGGTGAGTTCGCCCGCGCGGGCGTCGCCGTCGTGATCCGTGACGAACAGCGCCGGACGACAGTTCGCCACCACGGACCGCAGATGGAACGGCTTCATCGCGGGGTTGAGCGGCACGAAGATGACTCCGCGGCGGGAGGCGCCGTAGAACATCGCCGCGAGTTCCCGGCCGGTGGGCAGCTGGACGACGAGCCGGTCCCCCGCACCGAGACCGCGCCGCTCCAGCCATACGGCCACGGCGTGGCTCGCCTCGTCCAGCTCTGCGTAGCTCCACCGCTCGTCCGCGTCCCGGACAGCCGGAGCGTGAGGGGTGGCGGCTACGGCTTTGTCGAGCAGTTCATGGACGAATTCACCACCAGGGAAACCGGCCGTCTCCCCGGCTTCGCCCACTGCTGGTATCTCGTCCGCACTTTCGATATCCGTGGCAGTGCCCGCCGACCGGCTGCCGCCCACGTGCGCATGGCTGTCCATTTCCAGACCCCGTCTCATAGCCCCGAAAACTGGCGACGGGCAAACCGTAGAGATATTCGAGCCGCGCTCCACACCCCTAGCCGCCCTTAATCACCCCTGGGTGACTGCCACACGAAGAAGCACGGTGAAGCACCGAATACGAGGGGATCACGACGGTCGAAAGGCACGTATCCGCACGTGGTGGGCCTGCCGTGCGCAGTGATGTCCATGGGCACGGCGCTCCGTTGGGGAGACCCCGACGGGCCGGCGCCGAAGGTGTGCGCCGGCAGGGGCCCCGGCCCCTTTCCCCTCCGGACCGCTCAAAACCCTTACGAGCGCCCGCGACAGCTTCGCTCTGCGGCCGATGGCCGAAGGTGATCCAACGAGCAGCGCCCCACCGCCGGCATTTCGACCCTCAGCGCCTGCGACCACCTGACTGTTCTCGGCCCGGCCGGCGCGCAGTGTTACTACGAGCGACGTGCCCGGTTCAACGCACGGGGCGGGGGCTCGGCCGAAGCCTGCCCGACGCTCTCGGCCTCAGCGCAGGACCATCCGGCGGACAACTTCAGTCCGTGCGGCGCCGCTCCCCGGAGATCTGTGGGTGCCGGGCCGTGCCGTCGAGCCCGGGGAACCGCTCGGTCAAGGCCTCAGGGGGATCCGGAGACCCACGGGCGAGCGAACCGGTACCCGCCCGTGGATCACGGGCCTACGGAACGCGCGCGCGTCACCGTCCGACCGAGCCGTCGATCTGCTCGCGGAGGATGTCCGCATGCCCAGCGTGCCGGGCGGTCTCCTCGATCATGTGGACCAGCACCCAGCGCATCGACGGAGGCGCGGTCTCGCGAAGGGAGCGTGCGCCGGGGCGGTCCAGATCGGTGCAGGCGAGAGCGACCTCGTTGGCGCGGGCGATCGCCTCACGATAGGCGTCGGCCAGGTCCGACACGGTGTCATCGGCAGACACCACACCCTCGTCGTCCCAGCGCTCGCGGCCGGCGCCCGCGTAGGCCCAGACGAACCAGTTGAGCTCTACGGCGGTCAGGTGCTTGATCAGTCGGAGCAGGCTGGTCCCGGAAGGGACGCCGGCCGTACGGACCGCGGGCTCCGGGGCGCCGTCCGCCTTCGCGAGGACGGCCTCGCGGAGGTAGTCGAGGAAGGTCAGCAAAGTGGTCTTCTCGTCGGCGTTCAGGCCGGGCGGCCGGAGGTCGGTGCGGGGCTCCGAAGTCGTCATGGCGGAAACGTAGATGATCGGTTCCTGCCTCAACAGCCATTTCCCGTCATCCCTTGCACGTCCGGGGCCTCAAGCTTCGGGCAGCAGCTCGGCGCCTCCCGTCCGGCGCGGGCTGCGCGTTGACTCTAGTGCGCTGCCGGAGAGGCGTCCGGTGAGGGCCGGGCCGCGTCGAATCGGGTGCGGCAGCCTCCCTCAGGCCAGCGCCCCGCCGCGCCAGGATGCATGGCGGCGGAGCGGCAGGGCACAGTGGGGTCATGACGACATCGCTCGGAGCCTTTGTCCTCGGCACACCCGATCCGCCCGCGCTGGCCGACTTCTACCGTGCGCTGCTGGGCTGGCAGGAGGTCGAGCGGTCTCCGGAGTGGGTCCGGTTGCGGGCTCCCGAACACGAACGGCCCGGCCTCAGTTTCCAGTTGGAGACGGACCACACTCCCCCGGTGTGGCCGCAGGCGCCGGGCACCCAGCAGATGCAGGCGCATCTGGATGTGGAAGTCGACGACCTGGGCACCGAGACCGCGCGCGCCTGTGCTCTGGGGGCGACGCTGGAGGCGTACCAGCCGCAGGAGGACGTCCGCGTGCTCCGCGACCCCCACGGCCACCCGTTCTGCCTCTTCCTCCCGGGCGCCTGACCGGCCGAGCGGGCCGACAGCTCCGCCGCCGCAGGCAGGCAGGCAGGCAGCACAGGGCAGCGGGCAAGCGCCCCACGGCAGCGACACGCAGAGGGACAGCACTGCGCGAGTCGAGTGACGAGCTGCGGCCCGACCGCGCGCGGGCCCCCTGCCCACTGGCCGTGCCTTCCGCTACGACGCCGCCCCACGGCCCTCACGCGACCGCAGAAGCACCGGTCGCAGTCTGCTGTACCCACGCACCGACACAGGACGGAGCGCCTTGAGTTCGTACCGGGCCAGGCCTGCCAGTTCGCCCGCGAGCGCCGTGTCCACCAGCACCGTGCCTGGGCGGGCGACCGCGGTGAGCCTGGCCGCGATGTTGACCGTGGCCCCGTAGACGTCGCCGAAGCGGCTCAGCATGGGGCCGTGCGCGACTCCTGTCCGCACCTGGGGCAAGCTCTGTTCCGCCGCGGCCCGGGCAGTGAGTTCCAGGGCCGTGTCAGCCGCTTCGGGAGCGGACTCGCAGACGAAGAGGACCTCGTCGCCGATCGTCTTCACCACCCGGCCCCCGCCTTCGGCGACCACGTCACCCGTCAGACTCTCGAACCGGTCGATGATCCGCACCAGTTCGGAGCCATCCAGACCACGCGTCATCCGGGTGTAGCCGACCATGTCGGTGAAGCCCACCGCGCGCTCCCGTACGTCGGCAGCCTCGCGCGGCGCGAAGGGCCCCCCGGCCGCGACATGTTCCGGCCCGCCGCCTCCCTGGGCCGCCCCCTGCCCCGGTGCCGTACGGGCGTCCTCCTCCCCCTCCGCGAGTACGCGTCCCGCGTTCGCGGCGAGATGGCGGCGCCACACATGCCGTTGCAGCAGCTCCATCTCCGGCAGCAGAGCCGCGGCATGTTCCACCAGCGCCTCGCCACCGGTGGCGGAGCCGGACTCGCGGTTGAGCCAGGCCCAGAGCGTGTGCACCTGCCATTCGGCGAGCCGGGACAGATGATGCCCGAGGGCCCGCGCCATCGCCGTCTCGTTCTCCTCGGTGATGAGACCCGCTGCGACGAGCCGTTCCCCCGCGCGCAGCGCGTCGACATCGGCGTCGGTGAAGACCCGGGCGTCGTCGTCCACCACCGGGAACCCGAGCGCGCGCCAGATCTGTACCGTGCGCTCGGGGCTCACCCCGGACCGCTCGCCGATGTCCCGCCTCGTCCAGACGCGGTCTCCTCCGAGCAGCACGGCCTCGACGGTACGCCGCAGTTCGTCGGCGCCGGGCGGCTCCGCCGCCCCGTCCGCCTGCCCCGCCGCACTCACGTGGTGTGCACGATCAGCACGTCGATACCCGCTCTTCTGGCGATGTCCGCGGGTACGGAGCCGAGAATGCGGCCGGCGAGCGAGCGCAGTCCCCTGTTCCCGACCACCACGAGGTCTGCCGCACACTCCCGGGCGAGCGTCACGAGCGCAGGGACCGGCTCGCCTTCCACCGCGGTCGACCGTATGGCGTCCGCCCCCTGAGCACGGGCGCGCTCCGCAGCCGTACGCAGAGTCGCCTCGGCTGGCGCCGAGCCCACGACCTGAAATGCCTCTGCCCCCAACTGGTCCTGGGCGCGGGCGAGTTCAGGACCGCGCATTGGTAAATACGCGCAGGCGATGACCAGTTCGGCCCCACAGGCGGCGGCGAGCCTTGCGGCCCCCTCGACCGCGGAGTACGACGACTCCGAGCCGTCCGTGCCGACCATGACTGTCCGGTAGGCAGCCACGACAACCTCCTTACCAGAGAGTAAACTTACCGCAGAGTAAGCTAGAGGGGGCGGCGGGCGGAGGGCAAGGGGGCGTACGAGGCGGCGCGTATGGGCAGCATGTGTCCGCACCGCCGTCATTGGACAGCGACCGGCGGGTGCCGACGGTTCCCGAGAATCGCGCCCAGCGGCCCGGCCGCACGACCCTGGGAATCACGCCCAGCAGGCTCGACTCGGCCCGGAAGGCGTACGTCTCACCTGGTGGGCCCCTCCTCCCGCTCCGCGCGATCGAGCTGACGCACCCCGCTCTCCCAGCGTTCACGGCGCTCGTCCGGCGACTGCTCCCACCAGGGGGTACCCCGCTCGCCCAGGGCCACCTTCGCGGTGTGGACCTGATTCCGCGCCCGGCCCTCGGCTTCCGGGTCGGCGGCGCGTCGCGCGGCGGCCACCGCGCGACGCGCCGACATGAGGTGGTGCCGTAGGCGGGAGGCGACGTCTTCGGGAATCTCGGGATCCGTCGCACGCCACCGGCGGTGGTTGATGACCACGTATCGGCCGTCCGGGGTCCGCTCCGGATCCGCAGGGGGGTTCATCCGGTCGATGCTGCCCGGAGAGTCGGACGGACGGCATGAGGACACGCGGCAATCCACGGGCCGCCGACAGCAGCCACGTCTGCACGGCCGACATCCGTTCGTACTGCGGATGGCGAATGAGCTTCCCCATCGAGGTACGCATTGCGGCCGACGGCTCGTCCTGGGTACCCAGCATTTCCTGGATCGAGAAAGCCGCGCTCCGGCCGGGTTCGCGTTCTCCCACATCGATGGGAGCACCCCTGTCGACCTCGCCCCATTCGTAACTGCGTCCCTCGTAAATGAGGCCGTGCGGGCAGGCCAGGAAGTTGCGAAGGATGCGCTCGGCCTCGCAGCAATGGTCCCGGAACATCGAGGCGATCACCTTTCGGAAGACCGTTCTACGAGCCCGAGGCGAATGATCGCCCCTTTCCCCGTGCAATGAATTACGCGCCGCCCGTCCAAGGTTTCCATGCCCGGCCGAAGACCTCCGAAGGATTGCGGCATCGGGCGACCACGTCCTGATGTGTGGGCTCCGAATCAGGGTAATGCGCTGAGCCCGGGTGGCCCGCTTCCCGTGGGCAACGGGCGGGGACAACGACCTCGCAGCCCCTTCGGGGTGGCCGCGCAGGGGAACGGCCCGGGTCCCCCCCGCACGGCCGTGCGGGCCGGCCGGACCGGCCTTCGGGAGCTCTGCCCCCTCGACACCATGCCGCATGCGTGAGCCCAGGCCGAACGGAATCCCGAATTCGGTTACGCGGAGAAAGACTTGATCCGCACCCTCCACGATTGCCGCCACACCGTGGGCTGGGCCATGCTGTTGTAACTGAGAGAAAAAGCTGAGCTCTACGGGGGAGACGCGATGCTCCGCATTCATTTCAGTGACGCCGACCTGGGCAGAACCAGGCTTGCCGCCGCTCCCGATCCACTGTGGGAGATCGCTGCCAGCCTGCACCGACTGCAGTCGAGGAAAGGCCGGTGGGCCTACGCAGGGTGGTATCGAACGGCGCGGCAGAGGCTGCGCGACAAAGGACTGGAGCGACTTGTACTGTCCGTCCT
Source organism: Streptomyces sp. NPDC006516 (assembly GCF_040611875.1). Lineage (NCBI taxonomy): Bacteria > Bacillati > Actinomycetota > Actinomycetes > Kitasatosporales > Streptomycetaceae > Streptomyces > Streptomyces sp. NPDC006516. The sequence continues at coordinate 30,908 of NZ_JBEXPD010000024.1, read as the reverse complement.
CCTGCCTCTGTATCCCAGGGCGGCGTATTTTCCGGACTTTCTGACTCCGGTCCATGCCAGGGACGGGTTCGAGGCCGGGCTGGAGTCGATCCTGGCCACGCCTCCCCAGCGAGTACTGGAGGAGATGACCGTCCTCGACCGGACGGTCGGAGCTCCGCCGTGGGCCGGGCAACTGGCCCGGCTGGACGCGCGCAAGGAGTTCGTGGGCATGCTGCGCGCCTACCACGAGGCCGCCGTCGCCCCCTTCGGGGAGCAGGTGCAGGCGCGGATCGAGGCCGAGCGGGCCGTGCGCTGCCGCGGGATCCTGGACGGCGGAGTGGAAGGCATGCTCGCGAGTCTCGGCCCCATGATGCACTGGCGGCCTCCCGTGCTGGAGGCCGCCTACCCGACGCAGGCCGCGGACCGGGACCTGCATCTGAACGGCCGCGGGATCACCCTTGTCCCTTCCTACTTCAACTGGGGCGAGCCAGTCGCCTTCGCCGATCCCGAACTGCCGCCCGTGCTCTGGTACTCACTGCTCCACGAGCCCGACCACCGGACCATGGGGCTGGGTGACGCGAACGGCTTCGCCGCTCCCGGCCGGCCCTTGACCAGCCTGCTCGGGCGCGCCCGGGCGGTCGCCCTGTACGCCGCATCCTCGGGGGCCACGACCGGCGAGATCGCCCGCGCCGCCGGTGTCTCGGCATCCTCCGCCAGCAGGCACGCCACCGCGCTGCGCGACGCCGGCCTCGTCACCAGCGTCCGGAACGGACCGACCGTCCTGCACACGCTCACTCACGTGGGGGCGGGCGTGCTCCGTGCGGCCATGCGTACGGCCGACGAGCGCGCCCCGGGCGCAGCCGGGGGCAGGGGCACTGGCACTGGCACTGGCACTGGCACTGGCCGATGATCACCGGCCTACCGGCGTACAAGGACGACCGGCCGTCCGGCAGAGGCGGACTGACCGTCTTCCCGGTGGGCTCACGCGGGCAGGCCGAGTCCGTGCGGGCCCAGCGGGAGGCCGTGACTTGCGGCCCACCAGGACGCCGTCGCGTCGTCCGGGCCCGCTGGACGACGTCACGCGGCTCCACCGTTGCGTCCCGCAACCGGAGGTCCATCGATGCCGACCGTACGCCGCCGGGCCCTCGCGTCGGCGACGGGGAACCACGCCCCTCCCGGGTGACTCGAACGGCACCTTGTGCGCCCGCCCCGGGTCCGGTCTCATTCATCACAGCAAACGCAAACGGGCGCTCTCGCACCACATGACAACGTTGCCAGAACGCATCCGAGGCCCCGCCGCGCCCTCCGACACCCTCCAAGGAGTCCCCCGATGCGATTACGCACCTCCGCCGCCGCACGGTTCTGCCTGGCGGCCATGAGCGCCCTCGCCCTGACGCTCGTCAGCGTCCCGCAGCCCGCCGCCGCGCACACCTCAGGTGGAAGGTGGGTCACCGCCTGGGGCGCCAGCCAGGTGGCCGGCAGTGAGATCCCCGGTAACAACTGCCCCGCCGGAAGCGGCTTGCAGAACAGGACGGTCCGCAACGTCCTGTTCGTCAGCGCCGGCGGTGACCGCGTCCGGGTCCGGCTCGCCAACACCTTCGGTACGCGCCCGCTCAGCGTCGGTCACGTCACCGTCGCACTCCAGGAGTCAGGCGCTTCGGCCGTGCCGGGCACCTTGCGCACGCTGACGTTCGCCGGCCGGGCCGCCGCGACGGTCCCGGCCGGCCGGGACCTCTTCAGCGACCCTCTGCCGATGCGGCTCCGGGCCCTGTCCAGCCTGCTGGTCAGTGTGCACGTGGACGAGGCGACAGGCCCGGTGACGAACCACCCGTTCACCGCCCAGGGCAACTACCTCGCCGAGGGTGACGAGACCCTCGACGTCTCGGGCGCCCGTTACGCGGACACCCCCTGCTGGATGCTGGTGAGCGGCGTCGACGTACGCGGGAGCGCCCGGACGGCCGGCACCGTGGTGACGTTCGGCGACTCCATCACCGACACCGCGAGCACCACGGGCAACGCCAACCAGCGCTATCCGGACCACCTCGCGCGCCGGCTCCAGAGCAGGCACGGCCCGTCGCTCGCCGTCGTCAACGCCGGCCTGGGAGGAAACCGCCTGATCGCGGACCGGGACGGCGAACCGTACTACGGCCCGTCAGGCGTCTCACGGGTGGAACGCGACGCGCTCGGCCAGAGCGGAGTGCGCGCCGTCATCCTGCAGGAGGGCATCAACGACATCGGCTTCGACGCCCCTGCCGAGGACATCATCGCCGGGTACCGGACGTTCATCGACAAGGTCCACGCCCAGGGCGTCCCGGTGTACGGCGGCACCCTGCTGCCCTTCCGGGGTTCGTTCGTCTGGACCCCGGAGCGCCAGGCCACCTGGATCACGGTCAACGACTGGATCCGGCACTCCGGTGCGTTCGACGGCGTGGTCGACTTCGCCGCGGCCACCGCTTCGGCGGAGGACCCGCACCGGATGGACCCGGCCTACGACAGCGGGGACGGTCTGCATCCCGGTGACGCCGGTACCCGCGCGATGGCCGATGCCGTCGACCTCGACATGCTGCTCGGCCGGGGCGACGGCAAGCCCGTCCGCCTCTGAACGCACGGCCCCGCCGGTCCGTATCCTCACCCGAGGTCGTAGTCGACGAAGGGAAAGCAGGCATGAGCGCATCGCAGGAGAGCCAGGCACATTTCCGGCGTCGCACCGTCGTCGCGGCGGTCGGCGCGGTGGGCGTGGCCGCCGCTCTCACCGCGTGCGGCGGCTCGCAGGACCAGGAAGGCTCGGACACCGTGCAGCCCGCCGATGAGGGTGACGGCGCGAACGGCGGTGGAGGGGTGCTCGCGAGGACGGCCGACATCCCCGAGGGCGGTGGTGTGGTCTTCGCCGACCAGGGTGTCGTGGTGACGCAGCCCACGGCCGGCACGTTCAAGGCGTTCTCGTCGAAGTGCACGCACCAGGGCTGCGCGGTGAAGGGGATCGCCGACGGCGTCATCAACTGCCCCTGTCACAACAGTACGTTCGACGCGGCGACCGGTGAGGCGACGGGTGGCCCCGCGACCATGCCGCTGCCGGAGAAGCAGATCCGGGTGGAGGGTGATTCCATCACGCTGGTGTGAGAGCGGGCAGGGCCGGGACCGTTGCGTGATCGCTGCGAAGCATCCATGATTCCGGGAACCGGCCGAACCGCACGAGAGGGGCGTCCCGTGAGCGTTGCCCAGCGCCGTGGCCGTCGGATCATGATGACCGACGCGGAACGGGACGCCTATCTCCAGGTGCAGCGCACCTGCCGGGTTGCCACGGTCTCCCCCGAGGGCCGGCCCCATGTCGGCGCGCTCTGGTTCGTCTGGGACGGCACCTCCCTCTGGCTCTACTCCCTCACCCGTAGCCTGCGCTGGTCCCAGCTGCGGCGTGACCCTCGGGTCGCCGTGGTGGTGGACGACGGCGTGGAGTACGGCGAACTGCGGGGCGTGGAGCTGTCGGGCGAGGTCTCCTTCGTCGGCGAGATTCCGCGCACGGGCGAGCACCTCCCCGAACTCGAAGCGCCGGAGCGTCTGTTCGCGTCGAAGTACTTCGGCCTGGACTCGTTGCCGCACGACGCGCGGCACGGCTGGCTCCGGCTCACCCCCGAGGCCGTCACGTCCTGGGACTTCCGCAAGCTGTCCGCACCGAACGGCCAGGCTCAGCCGGGCTGACAGCCGCGTCAGCCGGAGGACTCCGAAGGAACCGGCTCGTGCAGGGACCTCCCGGCTGCGCGCAGGGCGGCCACGGCCGCCCGGATCGAGGGCCGCCGGTCCGCGTCCGTCCGCCACACCGCGTGCACATGACGCCGCATCCGCTGGCGTACGGGCACCAGCCGGACCCCGTCGGGCACCGGTCCGCGCCCCAGCCGCGGCGCCACGCAGACGCCGAAGCCCGCTGCGATCAGGGCGAGCTGAGTGTGGTGCTCGCCGGCGAGGTGCGCGATGCGAGGTTCGATGCCCTTGGACCGCAAGGTGAACATCAGCCAGTCGTAACAGAATTCGCCCTCAGGCCAGGAGACCCAGTCGTCGTCGGCGAAGTCCTCCAGGTCCACCTCGGCCCGGGCGGCCAGGGGATGACCGGCGGGCATGGCGATGTCCGGTGCGTCCTCGAGGAGTTCGGCCTTGGCGAGGCCGCCGGGGGTCGGAAGACGTTTGTTGCTCCACTCCAGCACGACGGCGAGGTCGGTGTCGCCGCGCAGCACCGCGCGGATGCCCATCTCCGGCTCCAGCTCCGTGGAGCGCACCTTGAGCTCGGGGTGCTCCGCGCGGAGGGTGGTCAGCGCGGCGGGGAACAGCCCCCGGGCGGCTGTCGGGAAGGCCGCGAGCCTGACCTCGCCCACCACCTGGCCGCGCTGCGCCTCGATGTCGGACTGCGCGATCTGCACCTGGGAGAGGATCTTCGCGGCGTGGTCCGCGAGGAGCCGCCCGGCATCGGTGAGGCGGATCCCCCGGCCGTTCCTGGCCAGCAGCTGCTGACCGACCTCGCGTTCCAGTTTGGACATCTGCTGGGAGACGGCCGAGGTCGTGACGTGGAGCCCGTCGGCAGCCGCGCTCACGGAACCGTGCCGGGCCAGGGCATCCAGCGTGCGCAGGCGCTCCAGATTCAACATGTAAGCGATGCTACGCGAATACGTCCATGAAATCTCACTTGTCCTACGCAATGCGAGTCGTCATGGTTGGCCCATGAGCGCCCCCTCCGCACCGGACATCCTGCGGTCCGCCGACACCTCCCCCCACCCCCTGAATCCGCGACGCGCCCTGGACTGGCGCCTGCGCTTCGTCGCCCTGTCACTCATCTGGGGATTCAGCTTCCTGCTGATCAAGGTGGGAACCCACGGCTACGCACCCTTCCAGGTGACCTTCGGCCGCCTGCTGTTCGGCACGGCCGTGCTCGCCGTCGCCATGGCGGTGCGCCGCGAGCGGCTGCCGCGCTCCGCACGGACCTGGGGCCACCTGTTCGTCGCAGCGTTCTTCCTCAACGCCCTGCCGTTCTCGCTCTTCGCGTACGCCGAGCTGACCATCCCGTCCACCCTCGCCGGGATCTGCAACGCGACCTCGCCCCTGTGGGGCATGGCGCTGTCCCTGGTCGCCCTGTCCGAGGACCGGCCCACCCGCCGCCGCGTCGCCGGACTGGGCCTGGGCTTCATCGGCGTACTGACGGTGCTGGGCGCCTGGCAGGGCTTCTCGGGGCTCGACGCGACCGGTACGGCCATGGCGCTGCTCGCCTCGCTCAGCTATCCCGTCGGCTGGATCTACGTCCGCCGCACCCTGGCGGGCACCGGCGCCTCCACGCTGGCCCTGACCGGCAGTCAGCTGTTTCTGGGCACGGTCCAACTGGCTCTGGTCCTGCCGGTCTTCACCACCGCGCCGGAGCACTTCCCGCTGCTGCCCACCCTCGCCGTGGTCGCCCTGGGGGCGCTGGGGACCGGGCTGGCCGTCCTTCTCCAGTACGGCCTCGTCGAGGAGGTCGGCCCGACGACCGCGCAGATGGTCACCTACTTCATCCCCGTCATCGCGACGGCGGCCGGAGTGACGCTGCTCGGCGAGCAACTGAGCTGGAACACCCCGGTGGGCGCCCTGGTGGTCCTCGCGGGCGCCGCGCTCACCCAGAGCCGGTCCACGCCAGGGAAAACCCTCCCACGTAGGCAGCGGCCGGCCCCTCAGCCGTAACTGACCGGCCGGGCGGGCCGCGCCGCCTCCGCCCCCGCGTCCGCCAGGGGTCCGATGTCGGCGGCCGTCAGCGACGACACGGTCAGGCGTACGCCCTGCGGGGACGTCAGCCGGAAGCGCGCACCCGGGGCCACGGCCCAACCGGCGTGCAGCAGCCTGGCCACCGCCCCGGTCTCGTCGCTCACGGGCACCCACACGTTCATCCCGGTGCGCCCGTACGCCTCGATCCCCCGCTCCGCCAGAGCCCGCACGAGCGCGTCCCGGCGCTCGCCGTAGGACCGGGCCACCGCCGCCGTGTCCACCGCCCCCGACTCCCACAGGTGCGCCACGGTCCGCTGAAGCAGCCCGCTGACCCAGCCGGGCCCGAGGCGCTGGCGCCCCGTCACCCGGTCCACGGTCAGCGCGTCGCCCGTGAGCACGGCCAGCCGCAGATCGGGGCCGTACGCCTTGGAGACGGAGCGCACGAAGGCCCAGTGCTCCGTGGCCCCCGCCAGCGGGTGCACCGGCAGGTCGACGATGGCGTGGCCGTGGTCGTCCTCGATCAGCAGCACTCCGGGGTGCGCGGCGAGGACCGAGCGCAGCTCCTGCGCCCTACCGCTCCCCACCGTCGCGCCCGTGGGATTCTGCGCCCGGCCGGTGATCACCAGCGCCCTGGCCCCCGCGTCCAGAGCACGCCCCACCGCGTCCGGCAGCGGACCGTCCTCGTCCAGTGCCACCGGAACGGCATGCATCCCGAGCGCCGGTACGAGGTCCAGCAGCGCACCCCACCCAGGGTCCTCGACGGCGACCGCGTCCCCCGGTCGCAGGTGCGCCGTCAGCACACGCTCGATCGCGTCGAGGGATCCGGACGTCATTGCGACGCGCCCCGCCGGCACCCCGTCGGAGTCCAGCCCGGCACGCGCGAGCTCCTCGAGGCGGGGATCCACCGCGGCGTCCCCGTAGAGCCTCGGCGTACGGGCGTAGTCCTCGGCCGCGACGGCGAGAGCCTCTCCGAGCGCGGGCAGCAGGGAGGGGTCGGGGTTGCCGTCACCCAGATCACGAACACCCGGCGGAGCCTCCACCCGGAGCGAGCCGCGCGACGTACTCGCCGGGCGCGGGCGGACCCTGCTCCCTCGCCGCCCCGCCGTCTCGATGACCCCGCGCTCCCGCAGCGTGCGATATGCGGCGGCCACCGTATTCGGATTGACACCGAGGCTCGCCGCCAACTCCCGCATGGGAGGCAGCACATGCCCCGGGGCGAGGTCGCCCGAGGCGACCCCGCGCTCCACACTCGCGGCAATGTCCGATGCACGCCGCCCGCCGATCCGATACTCTCCTAGCACAAACATCATTATGCACTAGTGCAATGGAGGACGCAATGCCGGACACCGCCACCCCCGACAGCACCGCCCCTTCCGGGTCCGCTGCCGCCTACACACCTACCGAGCGCACGGTTCCGACCCGCTCCAAGGCTCGCGCCTCCTACGACAAGGAGACGGTGCACTCGATACTCGACGAGGCCTACCTCTGCCACCTGGGCTTCATCCGCGACGGCGCGCCCGTCGTCCTGCCCACGCTCTTCGGCAGGGTCGGAGAGAGCCTGTACGTCCACGGCTCCACGGGCTCGCGCCCCTTGCGCGCCACGGGCGCCGGGGATCCTGGTCTCGCCGTGTGCCTCACGGTGACGCACGTCGACGGCCTGGTACTGGCCAGGTCCGCCTTCCACCACTCGATGAACTACCGCTCCGTGGTGGTCCACGGGACCGCCCGCACGGTGACGGATCCGGAGGAGAGGCGCATCGCGCTCGACGCCATCGTCGACCAGGTGGTGGCGGGCCGGTCGAAGGACTCGCGTCCGGCCGACGAAAAGGAACTCGCGGCGACGGCCGTGATCCGCCTGGACCTCGACGAGGTCTCCGCCAAGATCCGCACCGGCGGCCCGAACGACGCCCCCGAGGACCTCGCCCTGCCGTACTGGGCAGGCGTCGTTCCCCTGGCTCCCGGATACGCGGCGCCGGTACCGTCCGACGACCTGGACCCCGCCGTCCAGGTGCCGGACTACCTCAGCGCGCTCTGACCCGTCGGCTTGGGGCGGCGTCCCCCGGCTACCGGCCGCCGCCCGCCGGCTCGTGCGCCTCCGGCGTCCCGGCCACAGTCACGCCGGGTCCCGATGCCACCGGTCCCGACGGCGGCTTGGGCGCGGAGGACTGCGCGATGAAGGCGCCGACCAGTACGAGGCCACCCCCCAGGAGCTGCGGCGCCGACAGGTGCTCACCGAGCAGGACCCAGGCGAGCACGGTCGCGATGACCGCCTCCAGACAGGCGACGACGCCCGCGACCTGCGGCGACAGCAGACGGACCGAGACCACACCGGTGACATAGGCGAGCACGGTCGCGAGCAGCACGATCCAGACGAGCAGCATCCACGCGGGGACGCCGTGCCCGCCCATGTCCGCGCGCCCTCCGAGCAGCGCCCAGTCCATGCCCCAGGGCCTGGCGACGACGGTGAGCACGGCGGCGCCGATGAGCAGCCCGTACGCGATCACGCCGACGGGATGCGGAGGCTCGCCGCCGCCCGCGCCGCTGTCCCCCGCCCCCTGGTCCGACAGGACGAAGTAGCCCACCTGGCAGCAGGCCGCCCCGAGGGCGAGCAGCAGTCCGAAGGCGTCGAAGCTCAGGCCGGCCCACACCTCGACGACGCACGCGAGGCCACCGACCGCGAGCACCACTCCCACCGCGGCGGCACGAGTGACGGGCCGCCGCTGTACGAAGCGGACCCAGCCGAGGACGAGAGCGGGAGCGAGGTACTCGATGAGGAGCGCCACACCCACGGGAATGCGGGAGAGCGAGGCGAAGTAGAAGGCCTGGACGCCGGCCACGGCGAACAGCCCGAAGCCGGCCAGCAGAACCGGCCGTTCCCGCACGAGGCGCCGATGCCGCCAGGCGACGGGCAACATGACGAGGGCGGCTCCCGCCACACGCAGCCACACCACGTGCAGAGGGGCGAGCCCCGCCTCGATCAGCGGCTTGGCCGCAACTCCTGAACCACCGAATGCGAAGGCCGAGACAAGGGCCAAACCCAGCCCGGTACTTCTCCCCTGAGACGCGTGCATCGGCACATCATGGCAGCAGCCGTCAGCAGCGTCACCCCCGTCACACCTGACGCGGCGTGTTCATGATCACCCTCGTGCGTCCGGGACCGCCGACCGATCCGCCGCGCGGGCAGCCAGCCGGGCGGTGACCCCCCCGGCCCGCTCCAGCACTTCCACAGCGCGGCAGCGCGGATCAGCGACCAGCTCGGCCAGCAGATCGAGGCCATCGGCACGGGGCTCCCCGCGCCGCGCGGCGGCCCGGGCCGCGCACTCCAGAGCCACGGCCGCCGACGGCGACAGCCCTTCGGCGCCCGGGCCCCGTATCGCCGGGAGCGCTCCCGCTCCTTCCTGCGTGCCCTGCCAGCGCAGCCCGTATCCGATGCTGCGCTGCACGAGATAGCCGAGCACCCTGGCCAGTTGCGGCCCGCCGTCGAAGGCTCCCCGGACCTCCGGGTCCGACTCGACCAGGGAGTGGAGGAGATGGGCCGTGTCGACATGACGGTCTCCGTCACGCACCGCACGCCGTCGCGCACCGCCCACCACGGCGGCCATCGCGTCACTCAGCCCGGCACCGGCCCACGGCGGGTGCGGCGAGGCCTGCCCCGTGATTGCTGACGTCCGGAATTGCACGTCTCCACCCCATCAGCCCCGGGGAGCGAAAACATCCCCGGTACGGCGCATCCGCCCTCCCGCGAAAGGCGGGCACGGTGGAGCATCCCCTCATCCTTGCGGATGAGACGCCACCCCCGCGGGGAGCACGTCGTCCACACCGAACGAAGAAGGGCCCCGAGTTCCGGGGCCCTTCTTCGGTACGTCGCGAGCCACACGGCTCACTGCTCATCGGCGAGGATCAGGTACAGCTTCTTGCGGGCGTCGTTGATGACCGCGAGCGCCTTCTGCCGCTGCTCGGCGGACCCGGTCTTCCAGACCTGGCCGTACGCCTCCATCAGGCCGAAGCCGGCCTGCCGGATCTCGTTCACACCTTCCCAGTCGACACCGCGACCGGCTTCCTCCCAGGGAGCCTCGGAGCCGGATTCGGCTTCCGTGCGCCCCGTCTCGGTCAGCGTGAACAGCTTCTTGCCGCCCTCGCTCGCGCTGACGATCAGACCCTCGTCCTCCAGCAGCTGGAGCGTGGGGTACACCGAGCCGGGGCTGGGCCGCCAGGCCCCTCCGCTGCGCTCGCCGATCTCCTGGATCATCTCGTACCCGTGCATCGAGCGGTCCTTCAGCAGAGCGAGGATCGACGCGCGTACGTCACCGCGCCTGGCCCTCCCCCTGCCGCCGCCCCGGCCCCGACCGCCTCCGCCGCCGAAGGGCCCACCACCGAAGGGCGGCCCGAACGGACCGAACGCGGCCCTGCCGCCCTCGAATCCGCCCCTGCCTGCACCCCGGCGTCCGGGGCCGTATCCGTGATCGTGTCCATGTGAACGCATGACTGCGCCCCTCTCTTCGTCATCAGGTCGCAACACCTGTCTATGATCTGTCGCGATGCTTCAACGATATATCGGAAACTATCTCGCAGCAAGCCCTGCCACCTCTTGGCCCACGGCCCCCCAGAGCGACCCTGATCACCCGCCACCAGAAATCGGTGCGCACGACCAGCACACCCGCACCGCGCATCACCCTCGGACGGAGCCTCGCGCGTCCTCCCGCACGAACGCCTTCCCGCCCAGGCGCGCGCCGCCGATGACCTGGACAGCCAGCGCGCAGGCCGCGAATCCGGCCCCGAGGAGGCTGGAGCCCGCCCAGCCGTACGTCGCGAACACGGCCGTGGTCGCGGCTGCGCCGAGGGCGGAGCCGAGCGAGTAGAAGACCATGTAGCCGCCGATGACACTGCTGACGCGATCCGGGTGCGCCGCGGTGAGCAGGTGCTGGTTGCCCACGTGTACCACCTGGACCGCGAGGTCGAGCACCACGATTCCGGCGACGAGGAGCCACAGCGACCACGGCAGCCGCGCGATCGCCGCCCACGAGAGGACCAGGAGGATGAGTGCGGGCCCGGCGACCGAGGCCGCCCGCCCCGCGTCCGCCCAGCGCCCCGCGCGTGCCGCGCCGAGCGCCCCGGCGAGTCCGGCGATACCGAACAGCCCGATCTGCCCCTCACTCAGCTCCCACGGCGCGTCCGCCAGTGGCAGGGACAACCCGCTCCACAGCGTCCCGAACGACGCGAAGAGAAAGAAGGCGACGAGCCCGCGCGTCAGGAAGGCGCTGCGCCCGAACAGCCCGCAGAGCGAGACGACGACCTGCCCGTACGTCACAGGTGCGCCGGGGCGCGCCCGCGACGGCAGCATCACGAGAACGAGGGCCGCGAGTCCGAACGACAGGAACGCGAGCGCGGCGTAGACGCTCCGCCAGCCCCACACGTCGGCGAGCGCACCGGTGACGACGCGTGCGCCCAGGATGCCGACCACGACGCCCGAGGTGACGACTCCGATGTTCCGTCCGCGTTCGGCAGGCGGCGAGAGCGAGGCCGCGTAGGCCACCGCGATCTGCACGACGACCGCGAACACCCCGGACAGGCCGAGCCCCACGAACGCCACCCACCCGGCAGATGCCGAGGCGGTGAGAACCGCGCCCGCCCCCGTGATCGCCATGTGCACGGCGATGAGCCGTCGCGTGTCGACGACGTCCCCGAGCGGCACGAGGAGTACCAGTCCTGCCAGATAGCCGAACTGGCCGGTCGCGACGATCCACCCGGCCTGTTCCGCCGGCACGCCGAGATCTCGGCCCATCGGCACCAGAACCGGCTGCGCGGCATAGACGCCGGCCACAGCGACCCCACACACCACCGCGAGCAGCAATCGCCGCCATACGTCCATCGCCTTCGATCCAATCAGTAGCATATTGCAACCAAATTGACCGTACGGCATGATGGTTTCAATCCGCAACTCATTGGGAGGTGTCATGTCACCCACCGCCATGGACGCTCCGAGCCCTGACTGGACCGACCCCGAATGCCCCGTCGCCCGCACGCTCGACCTCGTCGGCGACCGGTGGAGCCTTCTCGTCGTCCGCGACGCGATGGACGGAGCGCGATCGTTCACCGAGTTCCAGCGGAGGACCGGCATCGCCCGCAACATCCTCACCGACCGCCTCCGCAAGCTCACCGCTCACGGGCTCCTCGCCCAGCGCACCGCACCGTCGGGCCGCCGTCAGGAGTACGTGCTCACCGCCGCCGGCCACGCCCTCTTCCCCGTCGTCCTCACCCTGCGGCAATGGGGGGAACGGCACGCCTTCGCACCGGGCGAGGCCCACTCCACCCTCGTCGACCGGCACGGCACCCCCGTCCCGGACCTCGTACCGGTGGACGCCGAGGGCGCCCGCATCGACGCTGACACCACTCAGGTGCGCAAGACCTCCGACTGAGGGGCGAGCAGCCCTCAGCCGCACCGGAGAAGCCAGAGCCGCCTGTGCGGAATTGGCCTTGGACCCGCACGGAACCGTCGGCCTACGGTCGGGCCATGAAGATCCGCATCGTCGACGCGTTCACCAGCCGCCCCTTCACAGGCAACCCCGCCGGAGTCGTGATCCTGGACTCCGGGCCCTTTCCCGGGGCGGACCGCCTCCAGCTGCTCGCCTCCGAGCTGAACCTCTCCGAGACCGCCTACGCCCACCCTCTGCCGCCGGGCGGGGACGCCGACTGGGCGCTGCGCTGGTTCACCCCGGCCACCGAGGTCGACCTCTGCGGGCACGCGACGCTCGCCACCGCCCACGTCCTGCACACCACAGGAGTCACGGGCGCGACGGTGCGCTTCGCCAGCCGCTCCGGCATCCTGCGCACCACCGCCCATGAGGACGGCAGCCTGACGCTGGACTTCCCGACGGCACCGCTGACGCCGGTGGCCGCCCCCGCCGGACTGGCCGAAGCGCTGGGCGCGTCGCCCCTCTCCGTCCACGACACAGGTGAGCAGGTCGGCGACCTGCTGGTGGAGCTGGCAGACGAAGCGGCCGTACGCGCCCTGCGCCCGGACTTCCGCGCTCTCACCGACTGCTCCCGGCGGGGCGTCATCGCCACGGCGGCGGCCGAGGACCCCGCAAGCGGCTACGACTTCGTCTCGCGCGGCTTCTTCCCTGCGGTCGGCATCGACGAGGACCCCGTGACCGGCAGCGCCCACACAGCGCTGGCGCCGTTCTGGTCGGCAAGGTGGGGCCGCGACGACCTCACGGGGCTTCAGGCATCCGCCCGCTCGGGCCTGGTCCGCACCTCGCTGCGGGGTGGGCGCACGCTGCTGACCGGCAGCGCCGTGACGGTCCTCGACGGTGAACTGCTGACCGGACTCTGAACACGGCGGGTCCTGGGCCGCCCTGGACTCAGGGGGTGGGAAGCCAGTCCACCCTCCCCGCCAGCAAGGCGTAACCGACGAAGGCTCCGATGTCGAGCAGGGCATGCGCGACGACCAGCGGCCCGACCCGCCCCCAGCGCCGGTACAGCAGCACGAAGACGACGCCCATGACCATGTTCCCGATGAAGCCGCCGATCCCCTGGTAGAGGTGGTACGAGCCGCGCAGCACCGAACTCGCGACCAGTGCGGCCATCGGTGTCCACCCCAACTGACCCAGCCGCCGCAGCAGATAGCCGACGACGATGACCTCCTCCACGAGGGAGTTCTGCACCGCCGAGAGGATCAGTACGGGGAACTTCCACCACACGTCGGGCAGCGACTCCGGCACTACCGTCAGGTTGAATCCCCAGGCTCGCGCCACCAGGTAGAACGCCAGCCCCGCACTGCCGATCCCCGCCGCGACCAGGGTGCCCCGGCCGAGGTCCGGCCAGGGCCTGGTGCGGTCCAGGCCCAGGGTGCGCAGGCCGGCCCCTTCCCGGATGAGCAGGTGGGCCACGAGGGCGACCGGCACCAGAGCGGACGCGATGCCGAACATCTGCCAGGCCAGGTCCAGCCACGGCCTCCCGGGGGCGTACGACCCGTTCAGCGTCGCGGCCTGGTCCTTGAGGCCCCCTGGCTTCGTCAGCGACCCGATGAAGCTGATCAGCGCGGACACTCCACTGGCCCCGAGCGAGAGGGCCAGCACGAGCAGCGTCTCCGAGCGGAGAGTCCGCCGGGAGACCACCTCGTGAGGAATGGATTCAGCCACGCGCCCCGCCTCCACCTGTACACCTTTCGTCAGCTACGTGTCATAGCTTGCCCGAAGGCGTACGGGCGGCGGCACACCGGGCGGCTCCACCCCTCAGGGGGCGGGGAAGCCGACCGGCCAGGTGTGCACCGGTTCGCCCGCCTGCATCAGCTCCCCGTACCGCCGCGTGGTGGCCGCGAGGGCCCCCTCCCGCTCCAGACCGGCCTCCAGGGCGCGGTGGTAGGTGTCGACCTGCCAGGAGGCTCCGTTCGTCCGGAGCCGGCACCGTTCCTCGATGACCCCGAGATAACGGTCGCGGTCGGACGGCTCGATGTTCCAGGCATCGAGCCCTGCCGCCGCGAGCGGCAGCAGTTCGTCCCGTACGAGCTTGACGGCGGGCACCCGCGCCACACCCCCGGCCCGGCCGGGGCGTGGCCAGAGGAGCTCGGCGTCGATTCCGTGCCGGCACGCGGTGTCGAAGTTCTCGGCGGCGGCCTCGAAGGGCAGTTTGCTCCACACCGGCCGCGACTCGTCGGCGAGCGCGCGCACCAGCCCGTAGTAGAAGGCGGCATTGGCGATCACGTCGACGACCGTCGGCCCGGCGGGCAGGACCCGGTTCTCGACCCGCAGGTGGGGCACGCCGTCGGCGAGGCCGTACACCGGCCTGTTCCACCGGTAGACCGTTCCGTTGTGCAGGACGAGCTCGGCCAGGGTGGGCACCCCGCCTTCGTCGAGGACCCGCAGCGGCTCCTCGTCGTCACAGATCGGCAGCAGGGGCGGGTAGTAGCGCAGATTCTCCTCGAACAGTTCGTACGCCGAGCTGATCCAGCGCTCCCCGAACCAGGTCCTCGGGCGTACCCCCTGGTTCGCGAGCTCGGGCGGGCGCACGTCCGTGGCCTGCTGGAAGAGCGGTGGCCTCGACTCCCGCCAGAGCTCCTTGCCGAACAGGAAGGGCGAGTTGGCGCCGAGGGCGATCTGCACGGACGCGATGGCCTGGGCGGCGTTCCAGACGTCCGAGAACCGGTCCGGAGTCACCTGCAGATGCAACTGCACGGAGGTGCAGGCGGATTCGGGGGCAATGGAGGAAGAGGTGGAGACCAATCGCTCCACGCCTTCGATATCGAGGAGGAATTCCTCGCCTCGGGCCGCTGCCATTTGATCGTTGAGGAGGGTGTATCGATCCACGTCCGACAGGTTCGCCGAGACCAGATCGTCACGCCCAAGGGTCGGCAGGATGCCGATCATGACGATCCCGGAGTCGACTTCCGCGGCCTTGCGGTGGGCATATGCGAGTCCGGTCCGCAACTCCTCGGCGAGCTGATCGAAAACTCTGCCGCTCAGCCGGTGGGGAAGAATGTTTACTTCCAGATTGAACATCCCGAGTTCCGTCTGGAAATCCCGGCTGGCGATGCGCTGGAGCACCTCAGCATTCCGCATCCTCGGCATGCCGTCCGAACCCGCGAGATTCAGCTCGATCTCCAGCCCCATGAGATTCCTGGGCCGATCGAACCTCCGCTCCGACAGGAGCCTCTCCAGCCCGGCCAGGCACTGGGTGAGCTTCTCGCGGTACGCCTGCCGATCGGACGGGGCAAAGGCACCCGCCACGACCTTCTCGCCCATCGAAGGGTCCCTCCTCGCGTGGGCGGCCCGCGGCACAGGCCGCTCGTATCACGATCGATAATGCCCCGTCGAGATGATCCGTAACGCCCACACGGGCCCCGGACAGCAAGTAGGCTGGTGTCTGACGCCGGAGGCACATTCCGAAGGCATGGGCATATGCGCTCGCCGCGGCGGGGTTGCGTGGTAGAAACACCGATGGGTTTCAGCCTACCGCCGCAAAGGGAAAATACCTGACGGCAGGGTCGCAGGCCGGCCCGAAGCCCCAGAAATGCCGCAATTCAAGGGCCCGAATCAGCCTTGCGCGCAATATGCGGGTCGGCTAGCCGAAACATCGTGTGAACATTTGTCGTATAAACTCTGCGAACGAGGCAGAGAGTTGACGCACCGGCCCGTTCCGCCCGTCACCGGCCTTCCTCTGGCCCCGCACGCCGACAGCGCCGTCTGCACCCGCCCATGCACCACCGTGTCTCCGAAGTGAGAGGCGACCCACTATGCCGCTGCATGTTTCCCCGGCCCCCGCGCCCGCACTGCGCAGCGTTCTCGCGGCACTCGGTTCTCCCACCGCAGTCCGCGAGGCCCACACGCCCGCACTCAGGTCCGTCCAGGGATCCCTGAGCCCCGAACTCCCGCTTCCCGTCCACGTACTGGACCGGATCGTGCCCGACGAGGCCGCTCCACGCACCCGCCTCGCCGGCTGGCGCTTCCTGATCCGCAACGGCGAGCGCGCCGTCGCCGCGGCGGACACCATGCTGACCGCCGACGGCTGGACGTTCTCTCACTTCTTCGAGGGCCCTTACCTCGCCTCCACCGAACTGGCCGTGCGCCAGGCGGAGTCGGCGGCCGTGGACTACCAGCCGCGCCTGCTGTCCATTCCTGAGCTGTACATGCTCACACTGTGGCTGCACCACGACACCGGCGCGGACGCCGGTGGCGGCACCCTCGCGCCGACCGACGTACTGGTGCCCCTGGCCCCCGCCCCGCCGGGCATCACGGCTCACCGTCCGCACCACGTCGCGGATCTGCTCCCCGTCATGACACTGCGTGTCACGCCGGCTCCCCTCCCGGGCCTCCTCGGGTCGCCGGCCTGAGAGCCGCCCTTCAGGCGCCCCCGCCGAGCTGTACGGCGGGGGCGCCCGTCTGCCCCGTGCGGACTAGTCCGGTCAGGCCACCCCGAACCATCCGAACGGACAGTTCAGTTGGATCGAACCGCCCGGCCGGGTGATGCGTCATGGGAGGAGAACAGCAGCTGCTGCGAAATCCCTGCGGATCGACGCCCGTGGGGCAACACTGGAACGGACCGACTTGATACGGGGGCGGCCATGAACACCTCGTCCAGCCGCAGGACACTCGAATCGACGCAGCGAAAGAACCCACCCATGTGCCAGCACCAGCCACCCTGCCCGACCGCCGACTCCAACGACCGGGAGGCCGCACGCCTGATGGCCCACCACCCGGAACAGGGCTGGAGTCTGCTGTGCAACGGCGTCCTGCTCTTCGAGGACACCGGTGAGCTGCTCCCGGACGGGCAGATCATCGCCCCTCACCGGCCGCTGAAGAGCGGTCAGGTGATGAAGGCCGCCTGAGCGCGGCCGACGGAACAAGGGGGCCGGCCCGGAGAGTTCTCCGAACCGGCCCCGACGCGTGTCCGTGCCCCTCCTACTGGTCGTACTCCTCCAGCGGCGGGCAGGAGCAGACCAGGTTGCGGTCACCGAACGCGCCGTCGATCCGGCGCACCGGCGGCCAGTACTTGTCCGAAGGCGTGACGCCGGCCGGGAAGACCGCCTCTTCGCGGGTGTAGGCGTGGGCCCAGTCGCCACCGAGCGCGGCCGCCGTGTGCGGGGCGTTGCGCAGCGGGTTGTCGTCCGCGCTCCAGGTTCCGGAGGCGACCTTGTCGATCTCGCCGCGAATGGCGATCATCGTGTCGCAGAACCGGTCGAGCTCCGCGAGGTCCTCGCTCTCCGTCGGCTCGATCATCAGCGTGCCCGCCACCGGGAACGACATGGTCGGCGAGTGGAAGCCGTAGTCGATCAGCCGCTTGGCGATGTCGTCGATGCTGACGCCGGTCGCCTTGGAGATCGGCCGCAGGTCCACGATGCACTCGTGCGCGACCAGACCGGCCGGGCCGTTGTACAGGATCGGGAAGTGCGGTTCCAGGCGCTTGGCGATGTAGTTGGCCGCGAGCACGGCGACCTGCGTCGCACGCTTGAGGCCTTCGCCCCCCATCAGGCGTACGTACGCCCACGAGATGGGCAGGATGCCGGCCGAGCCCCACGGAGCGGCCGAGATCGGGCCGACACCGGTCTCCGGTCCCGCGGCGGGCTGGAGCGGGTGGTTGGGAAGGTAGGGCGCCAGGTGCGCGCGTACGCCGACCGGGCCCACACCCGGGCCACCGCCGCCGTGCGGGATGCAGAAGGTCTTGTGCAGGTTGAGGTGGGAGACGTCGCCGCCGAAGTGACCCGGCTTCGCGAGGCCGACGAGGGCGTTGAGGTTGGCGCCGTCCACGTACACCTGGCCGCCCGCGTCGTGCACCTCGCCGCAGATGTCGGCGACGTGCTCCTCGAAGACACCGTGCGTGGACGGGTAGGTGATCATCAGGACGGCGAGCTCGTCGCGGTGCTGCGCGATCTTGGCCCGGAGGTCCTCTATGTCGACCTCCCCGTCCTCGGCGGTCTTCACGACGACGACCTTCATGCCGGCCATCACGGCGCTCGCCGCGTTGGTGCCGTGCGCGGAGGACGGGATCAGGCAGACCGTACGGGCGTGGTCCCCGTTGGCCCGGTGGTACGCACGCACGGCCAGAAGACCGGCGAACTCGCCCTGCGAGCCCGCGTTGGGCTGGATCGAGACGGCGTCGTAGCCGGTGACCTCGGCGAGGCGCTCCTCCAGCTCCCGGATGAGGGTGAGGAAGCCCTGTGCCTGCTCGGCGGGCGCGAAGGGGTGCAGCGCGCCGAACTCGGGCCAGGTGATCGACTCCATCTCGGCGGTGGCGTTGAGCTTCATGGTGCAGGAGCCGAGCGGGATCATGCCGCGGTCCAGCGCGTAGTCACGGTCGGCGAGCCGGCGCAGGTAGCGCAGCATCGCCGTCTCGGAGCGGTGCTGGTGGAAGACCGGGTGGGTGAGGACGGCGTCGGTCCGCAGCAGTCCCTCGGGCAGCGCGTCGGCCGTCTCGGCGTCCAGCACCTCGATGTCACCGTCGGCGCCGAAAGCGGCCCAGACGGCGGCGACACACGCGCGGGTGGTGGTCTCGTCGCAGGCCACGGAGACGTGGTCGGCGTCGACCAGCCGGAGGTTGACCCCACGCTCCCGCGCCCCGGTGACCACGTCGGCCGCGCCACCCGGCACGCGGACGGTGAGGGTGTCGAAGTAGGCGCCGTGCACGACGTCGAGACCGGAGGACCGCAGCCCCTCGGCCAGGATGGCGGCGAAGCGGTGCGTGCGCCGGGCGATGGTCCGCAGTCCGTCCGGCCCGTGGTAGACGGCGTACATCCCGGCCATGACGGCGAGCAGCACCTGGGCGGTGCAGATGTTGCTGGTGGCCTTCTCGCGCCGGATGTGCTGCTCACGGGTCTGCAGGGCCAGGCGGTAGGCCTTGTTGCCGTCCGCGTCGACGGAGACGCCGACGAGGCGGCCGGGCAGGCTGCGGGCGAACTTCTCGCGCACCGCCATGAAGCCGGCGTGCGGTCCGCCGAAGCCCATCGGGACACCGAAGCGCTGCGTGGTTCCTACGGCGATGTCCGCGCCCAGCTCGCCGGGCGAGGTGAGCAGCGTCAGGGCCAGGAGGTCGGCGGCGACGGACACGATCGCGCCCAGTTCGTGCGCCTGCTCGATGACGGGCTTGATGTCGCGGACCGCGCCCGAGGCCCCGGGGTACTGGAGCAGCACGCCGAAGACACCCCGCTCGGCGACCTCGGCCGGGATGCCGTCGGTGAGATCGGCGACGACGACCTCGACCCCGGTCGGCTCGGCGCGGGTCTCGATCACGGCGACCGTCTGCGGCAGCGTGTCGGCGTCGACCAGGAAGACACCGTCCTTCACCTTGCCGACACGCCGTGCCAGGGCCATCGCCTCGGCCGCTGCCGTGCCCTCGTCGAGAAGCGAGGCTCCCGAGGTCGGCAGGCCGGTGAGGTCGGCGACCATGGTCTGGAAGTTCAGGAGGGCCTCGAGCCGCCCCTGGGAGATCTCGGGCTGGTACGGGGTGTAGGCCGTGTACCAGGCGGGGTTCTCCATGACGTTGCGCAGGATCACCGGCGGCGTGAACGTGCCGTAGTAGCCGAGCCCGATCATCGGGGTCAGTACCTGGTTACGGTCGGCGAGGCTGCGCAGCTCGGCCAGGACCTCGGCCTCGGTACGCGCCTCCGGGAGGTTCAGCGCCTCGGTGCTCCTGATCACGTCGGGCACGGCGGCGGCGGTCAGCTCGTCGAGGGAGCCGTAACCGACCTGGGCGAGCATCTTCGCCTGAGCCTCGGCATCGGGACCGATGTGGCGCTGCTCGAAGGGGATGCCCTGCTCCAGCTGGGAGAGCGGAGTGCGACGGGGGGTCATGATGGAGGCCTCCTGGTCTGCCACGACCTGCGAGGGGCGCCACGGCGTGGCTGCCCGTACGGCCTCCCCATCTGTCATCTCGACCTGAGAGCTTCACCGGCGCGCCCGGGGGGCGTGCCGGCTTTCACCGTCGGTGAGGGCGGCGCCCGCCGCGGCGCGTGCCGCACGGATTCCGCCCTGCTTTCCAGAGTGACCTCGTCCGTGCGGTACGGGGGCCTGAGAGATTCCGGGGAGGAGTTGCTCCTTCGGCGCCTCCGGATCGCTCCGGAGGACTCTCCCGCACGGGGTCAGCAGCCGGTTCCAGACTACCAGCGGGGCAGGAGAGGGCCGTCTCGAGTGGCCGATGCCCCGGATCTGGCCTTTCGTAGAGCCTGTGGAGCGCTTGCGACCACCCTGATGCAGTTGTGACCAGTGGGAGGCACCGTGCAGACCGACATCGATCCGCGCAGCCTGATCGGCCGCAAGGCCTTCGACCGTCGAGGTGCCAAGATCGGGACGGTGGACGAGGTGTATCTCGACGACGCCACCGGAGTACCGGAGTGGGCCGCCGTGCGCACCGGTCTCTTCACCAGGGACGCGTTCGTCCCGCTGGAGCCGAGCGAGTTCGTCGACGGCGCGCTGCTGATCCCCTTCGACCGGGCCCTGATCAAGGACGCGCCCGACTTCGGGGTCGGCCGTCACCTCTCGCCCGAACAGGAACTGCAGCTCTACCGCCATTACGGGCTGGACTCCGCCCCGTCGGCCGGGCCGGTCCCGGACCGGGACTTCGGCAGGCTGGCCGGCCAGGAGGAGTAGTCGGGCGGCTCCCGCACCAGGGGCAGGGGATCCACCGGCTCCAGCTGCGGATCGTCGATGCGGAACGTCCGCACGCGGCCGGGCGGCGACCACGGTTCCTCGAATCGCACCGTCACCCGGCCCACGCCGCTGCCCTGGACCCATCCGTGGCCGTGGATCTCGTGCCGGACGTCGTGCCCGGCGGACCAGCGCCGGACGGCAGGCTGTTCGGCACCCCCCTCGACCGTCTCCGCCGCCGGGACGGGCAGCGCGTCAGGGGTGGCATCGGCCGTGGCTTCAGCCGCTGCCTCCTCTGCGGCGTGCTCCGCCTCCGCGGCCTGAGCGAAGAGGTCTTCCTGCGTGAAGTCCGCCAGTCCCGTGACGCCGACTCCGAGCAACCGCACTCCCCCGGTGGTGTCGACGCCCTCCAGGAGCCTCGCCGCGGCCTCCTTGACGACCGTGGGGTCGTCCGTGGGGCCGCGCAGGGTCTCGGACCGTGTGAGCGTGGAGAAGTCGTAGCGGCGCACCTTGAGGACGACGGTGCGCCCCGAGCGCCCCGCGCCCCTCAGCCGTCCCACGCAGCGCTCCGCCAGCCGCTCCACCTCGCTCCTGACGCGCACACGGTCGTGCAGGTCCACGTCGAAGGTGTCCTCGACAGAAACGGACTTGGCGTCCCGTTCCGCGACGACGGGCCGGTCGTCGTGGCCCTGGGCCATCCGGTGCAAGGCCACGCCGTGCGCCTTGCCCAGCAGGCGCACGAGCTCCGCCTCGCCCGCCTGTGCGAGGTCGTCGACGACGGTCATGCCGGCGCGGCGGAGGTGGTCGCCGGTGGCGGGCCCCACCCCGGGGAGGGTGCGCACGGACATGGGCGCGAGGAGCTCCCGCTCGGTTCCCGGTTCGATGAGCAGCAGCCCGTCCGGCTTCGCCTCCTCGGAGGCGATCTTGGCCAGCATCTTGGACCCGGCGAGCCCGACGGAGCCACTGAGCCCGGTGACGGCCCTGATCACCGTACGCAGCTGCTGCCCGATCGCACGGGCGGACGCGGAGTCGTCCGCCACCCCGCCGGCCTCCAGGTCCACGAACGCCTCGTCCAGGCTGAGTGGCTCGACGAGCGGTGACAGCCGCGCGAGCAGCTCCATCACCTGGTCGCTGACCGCCCGGTAGAGAGCGAACCGCGGGACGAGGTAGGCCGCATTGGGCGCCAGCCGCCGCGCCTGGGCCATCGGCATCGCCGAATGGACGCCGAGACGGCGGGCCTCGTACGAGGCGGTTGCGACGACCCCGCGCATCCCCAGGCCGCCGACCACCACCGGCTTACCGCGCAGGCTGGGCTTCGCCGCCTGCTCGGCAGAGGCGTAGAAGGCATCCATGTCCAGATGCAGAATCGTGGGCGCGGCTCTCACACGGACAGATGCTGCCCTACGCCACTGACAACCGCTCCGCCCGACGCGTTCGCCGGGGCGGAGGGCATGGCCGGCTCAGCCCGCGCGGTTGCGGCGCCGTGCCAGTTCGTCGGCGGGATTGTGCCCGACGAGAGTCTCGCCGGTGTCGATCCGCTCTCCGTGGAGCTGGGAGAGCGCGGCGTCGACATCTCGCCACACGACGCCCACGGCGATACCGAAGACGCCTTGGCCCCCCTGGAGAAGATTCACGACCTCGTCGGGCGAGGAGCACTCGTAGACCGTGGCCCCGTCACTCATCAGGGTCATGCGCTCGAGATCGGTGAATCCGCGTGCCCGGAGGTGCTGGACTGTGGTGCGGATGTTCTGCAGAGCGACCCCCGTGTCCAGGAACCGCTTCACGATCTTGAGGAGGACCACGTCCCGGAAGCTGTAGAGACGTTGCGTCCCCGACCCGTAGGCCGGGCGCACGCTCGGCTCGACCAGCCCCGTCCGCGCCCAGTAGTCGAGCTGCCGGTAGGTGATACCGGCCGCAGCGCATGCTGTCGGCCCCCGATAGCCGATGTCAGCCGCCGCTGCCATACCGTCCGCTGCCACCACCGCCGGCTGAACCGGCTGTCTGATGGAGTGGTCGGCCGCACTGCCATGCTGCCGGTAAGGCCCACCCGCAGCCGTACCGTCGCCGCTGCTTCTCACGCCGACCTCCGTCCTTGACCTGCCATCTCGAAGGTAGGCAGTCACCAGGGGTGCGTCAACGATCGCCACACTCGGCACGCCGAGTGATAATCACCCTGAGGGTGGTTTCCCGTGACCGGTTTACGGGAACGGCTTGCCGGATGCGCTGACGCCACCCCTGCGGGGCGGTCACTGGCTGTTGGTACCGAAGTCCTCCGGCGAGATCTGGTCGAGGAATTCGCGGAACTTCTCCACCTCGTCCTCCTGCTCGTCCGGAATCGCGATGCCGGCGTCGTCGAGCACCCCGTCACTGCCGTAGATCGGCGTGCCGGTGCGCAGGGCGAGCGCTATGGCGTCGGACGGACGCGCGCTCACCTCGACCCCGCTGGCAAAGACCAGCTCCGCGTAGAAGACCCCTTCTCTGAGGTCCGTGATGCGGACCTCGGTGAGCTCCTGGCCGACAGCCTCGAGCACATCCTTGAAGAGATCATGGGTCAGCGGCCTGGCCGGAGCCATGCCCTGCTGGGCGAAGGCGATCGCGGTCGCTTCCCCAGGGCCGATCCAGATAGGGAGGTACCGGTCGCCTCCCACTTCACGCAGGAGCACGATCGGTTGGTTGGAGGGCATTTCCACCCGGACACCCACAACGTCGAGCTCGTTCACACAGCAACCCTAGGACGTGCCCGCCTGGTTTGGATAGTCGGGCACCCCCGAGGTCAGTGGAAGGTCACCTTCAGGGCACTCTGCACGAGCGCCGCGTGAAGGCGCACGGAGAGCTCGGCGAGCTCCCTGGCCGTGGCCTCCGCATGGGCTCTGGTCTGCGGATTCCTGTGCCGACGCAGGGGCGCGACCACCTGCTCGACCAGCCCCGCCTCGCGCTCGGCAGCGGCTTTGACGGCACGCAGGTGCCGGGGTTCCAGTCCGAAGCGGCCGAGGTCCGCGACCAGCCGCGCCACGGTCACCGCCTCGGCGTCGTAGCTTCCCCCGGACGCGGGCACGAGGAGCCCGTACGACTCCCACTCCTCGAGCTGCTCCTCGGTGACGTCGGCGGCGGCGAGGAGCTCCTGGCGGCCGATACGGGCCGCTGTGGCGCCCCCACCCTGCGGCTGGTCCCAACGGCCGTCGGCAAGCTCGCCCTGCGCGCCGTCGGACGGCAGCGCGGCCTGCTCGCCTCGGGCCAGGGCCTCGAGGTGCTCGCGGATGACCTTGAGCGGCAGATAGTGGTCCCGCTGCATGCGCAGGACCTGCGCCAGCCGCTCGACGTCGGCCGTACTGAACTTCCGGTAGCCCGAGGGCGTGCGCTGGGGCTCGATGAGCCCCTCCGTCTCCAGGAAGCGGATCTTGGAGATGGTGACTTCGGGAAACTCGTCGCGCAGCTGGATGAGCACCGTGCCGATGCTCATCGGGCGTTCGCCCGCGGCGGCGGTGCCGTGACCGGCACCGCCTGTCGGTGTTCGCAGCATGGACCTTCCCTGAGGGGTCACACGCCCCGCTGGCTCGCGTAGAAGACCAGTCGGTACTTGCCGATCTGGACTTCGTCGCCGTTGGACAGCGCGACGGAATCGATGCGCTCGCGGTTGACGTAGGTGCCGTTGAGGCTGCCGACGTCGCCCACGGTGAAACTACCGTCCGGATTCCTGCGGAACTCCACATGACGCCGCGACACGGTCACGTCGTCGAGGAAGATGTCGCTCTGCGGGTGGCGGCCGGCCGTCGTGAGGTCGCTGTCCAGCAGGAACCGGCTGCCGGAGTTCGGGCCCCGGCGCACGACCAGCAGCGCCGAACCGGCGGGCAGGGCGTCGACCGCGGCCTGGGCCTCCGGGGAGAGCGAGGGGAGGGCGGTCTGCCCTGTCACCTCGGACTCGTAGGCCTCGATGCCGGAGATGGAGATGGTCGAGGTGGTCTCCGAGGCACGCTCGGGAATTCCGCCCCTCAGCGGCGCGCCGCAGTTGGAACAGAAACGACTGGCCTCGGCATTGTGATGCCCGCACCTGCTGCAGACCGGCATGGACGAGCCCTCCGGAGCGGGGGCGAACCCTCCACCCGTACTTGAGGTTGATGGTTCCCCGAAACCTATGCGTCCGGCACCGGCAGGGTCAACAGACGACGCGCCGGACCCGCCGGCGGATCCCGGCACCTCATCGCGGAAGAGCGGGCGCTCCGTGCCCTGCTCCTCGGCGCCCTGACCCTGACGCGGGGCGCGATGGCGGGCAGCGCTGTTGCTGTCCTCGCGAGCACTCTTTCCGAACAACTTCGCAAACAACTTCACGGGCGTTTCCCCTTGACCGAAATAGACCCGCCCGTGGGGCAGGACGAACCCTGAATGAACACACCTGCCGACCCGGACATCTTCACAACGTCCGTATCCACCCGACAGTTTCCACCACGCGTCACCGATCCGTTGCGCCGACCCCCCGCAAGCTCGAACCGGTGTCCTTCGAGCGCTGCGCGCCCCTGCCTCACTGGGGCGACGACCGAGCGTAGTCAGGCTGCTCCGCCGGTCGCAAGGCGTCCACGACGATGTCGTCGGCACGCGTCACCTCCGCCGTGGCCTGCTCCTTCTCCAGCGTCTGCACCACGCCGCCGGGGATGTTCAGAGCCGGCTCGAGGTCCTGCGGCTTGCCGATGACCTCGAACTCGTACGGAGCCTCGATCTTCTTGCCGTCCACCTTCAACTCTCCCCCGTCTCCGGAGAAGTACGTGTCGGCCACCACCCGCACCCCGTTGATCTCGATCGCCTCGGCGCCGGCGGCCCGCAGCTCCTGGATCGTGTCGAGGAGCATGTCCGCCTCGACGGCACCGGTCGGGTCACTGATGGTCAGCGTGATCCCCGGGCCGTGCGCCGCGACGGTACCGGCCAGGATACCGAGCTGGCGTTCCTTCTCCAGCGTCTGCTTACGGGCTTCCTCCGCCTGGTCCGAGCTGTTCTCCAGCTCCGTGCGCTGGTCGTCGAGGCGCTGCTTCTCGTCCTCGAGGCGCTCGGTGCGGTTGTCGAGCTCGTCGAGGATGCGGACGAGGTCCTCCTGGCGGGCGCCGCGCAGCGCACTGTTGTCGCTGTTCGACCTGACCTGGATGGCCAGCCCGAGGCCCAGGACGAACAACAGGAGCGCCACGATGAGTTGAGCCCTGCTCACCCTCGGCGGCCAGAGCCCCGCCCGCAGCCGCTGTCGGCCCGTGACTCCCCCGGAAGGGGGCGGCGCAGGGGCAGGCGCGGGCGGCGTGGGTGCCTCGGCCGGGAGCGCCCCGGTCGGTTCCTCGTTGCGCGGGTTCTGTTCGTTGCTCATCGGCCTCAAGCCCGGAAGACGTGCCGGCGGATCGCCGCGGCGTTGGAGAAGATCCGGATGCCGAGCACGACCACCACACCGGTGGAGAGCTGGGCACCGACCCCGAGCTTGTCGCCGAGGAAGACGATCAGTGCCGCCACGACGACGTTGGAGAGGAAGGACACCACGAAGACCTTGTCCACGAAGATCCCGTCGAGCATGGCCCGGAGGCCACCGAAGACGGCGTCGAGCGCGGCGACGACGGCGATCGGCAGGTAGGGCTCGACCACCGCCGGCACTTCGGGCCGGACCAACAGTCCGACCACGACTCCCACGACGAGGCCCAGTACGGCGATCACGATGTGCCCTTCCCTGTGTCTGCCGCACCACTGTCCGTGTCCGCGGCCTGAGGCTCTGCTGTACGTACGATCAGGCTGGGGGCGGCCGGCAGGCGCACCTTCTCCTGTTCGGAGATGCTGGTGCGGATGTCGAAGCTCTCGTGCAGCGCCTGGAGATACTGACCGTCCGCGCTGTCCCGGAACGCGGCGGCGAGCTGCTTCCCGTCCCCCACCGCGAGCACCGTGTACGGCGGCACGAGCGGCCTGTTGTCGACCAGTATGGCGTCGCCCGCCGCGCGGATCGCCGAGAGGGCCGTCAGCCGCTGCCCGTTGATGGCGATCGCCTCGGCACCGGACTGCCAGAGGCCGTTGACCACGCGCTGCATGTCCCGGTCCCGTACCCGTCCGGTGTCCGCGAAGCCGGTGGACTCACGGGGGCCTCCGCCGCCCTGGTCGGTGTTCTCGGCGTCGTCCACGACCAGCTTGATGCCTGGCCCCTCCACGGGAGTTGCGCCGGACAGCAGCGCCACCAGCCCGCCCTGATCGCCTCCGTGCCGTTCGAGGGCTTTGCGCTGGCGTTCGTTCACGTCCTTGCGCAGCTTCTCGACATCCGCTTCGAGCGTGTCAGCCGTGGCGGTCTCGGCGTTCACCCGGTCGATGAGCTCTTCGCGTTCCTTGGCCACGACCGGCGCGGCGACCCGAGCCTCGGCGGCGCCAAGGGTCACCACGAACGCGGCCAGTACGAGACCCGCCGCCAGACCGAGCTTGGCCCTGAGCGTGCGTGGCATGCCCGCACCGCCGTCGGATCTGCGACGGGCCGAGGCCTCGGCGTACCCCTCGTCGAGGCTGTGTTCCATCACGGTGGTCAGCAGCGACATGGACGCGTCGGGGCGAGGACGCGGCGGGGCGCTACTCCGATCGGGGGGCGGCTGCGACATGCCGCACATCGTCGCACGTCATGCCCGCTGCCGCCGAATGGCCCCACCGCCGGGCCGGGAGCGGCCAATTCCAGGCTCCCGGCCCGGCGGTCCCGGGGTCAGTCGCCCGCGCTGTCGACGACCGCCGCCCACTCGTCGAGGAGTGCCTGAGCAGAGGCGTCGTCGGGACCTTCCGCCCACAGGTGGGTGACCGCTTCCGAGGGGTCGGGCAGGACCATCACCCAGCGGCCGTCGGTCTCGACCACCCGCACTCCGTCGGTGGTGTCCACGTCGCGGTCTCCCGCGGCCTCCACGACCCTGCGCATGACGAGCCCCTTGACCGCCCACGGGGTCGCGAGATCGCGCCGCAGCACATGGGCGCGCGGGATACGGGCATCGATCTGGCTCAGAGTGAGCTGTGTCCTGGCCACCAGGCCGATGAGCCTGACGAAGGCGGCCGCGCCGTCGAAGACGCTGCTGAACTCGGGCACGATGAAGCCGCCGCGGCCGTCGCCGCCGAAGATCGTCGTGTCCTCCCGGCCCACCCGGGTCAGGTCGTCGGGTGACGTGGTCGTCCACTCCACCTGGGTGCCGTGGTACGCCGCGACCTGTTCCGCGACGCGGGTCGTCGTGACCGGGAGGGCCACCCGACCGCTCCTGCGCTCGGCGGCGACGAGATCGAGCATGACCAGCAGGGCCCGGTCGTC
This sequence comes from Streptomyces sp. NPDC006516, assembly GCF_040611875.1. Taxonomy (NCBI): domain Bacteria; kingdom Bacillati; phylum Actinomycetota; class Actinomycetes; order Kitasatosporales; family Streptomycetaceae; genus Streptomyces; species Streptomyces sp. NPDC006516. Next base: position 2,858 of record NZ_JBEXPD010000024.1, on the reverse strand, counting down.
CTCGATGATGCGGCCCCGCTCGTCCACGAGCGAGAGACGCTCACCGACCGGGTCGAACCGTACGCCGAAGGCCGCCCGTGCGGACGACACGATCTCGCCGAGCCGGACGAGTCCGGCACGCCTGGATTCGGCGGACTCCGTCGGCCGGGACTCGTCGAGCCCCGGGTTGATCGTCAGGGCGTCCACCCCGAGACGTCCGAGCAGGCTGGGCAGGACGAGCCCGGCGCTGCCGTTGGACGCGTCCACGACGACCTTGAGGCCCGCGTCCGCGATACCCGCCGTGTCGACGTTGCGGAGCAGGGAGCCCGTGTAGGAGTCGAAGACGCTCGACGGGAAGTGGAGGTCGCCGATCTCTCCGGGGAAGGCCCTGCGGTACTCCTGCCGCGCGTAGACGCGGTCCAGCTTCCGCTGGCGGGCCTGCGAGAGGTCGGCTCCGCGTTCGTCGAAGAACATGATGTCGACCGAGTCCGGCACTCCGGGCGACGTCCGGATCATGATGCCTCCGGCGCTCCCCCGCGCGGTCTGCTGACGGGCCACCGGCAGCGGCACGTTCTCCAGGTCACGGACGTCGATGGCGCTGGCCTGCAGGGCCGAGATGACCGCTCTCTTCAGGGCGCGCGCACCCCGGGAGTGGTCTCGGGCGGTCGTGACCGTGGCGCCCTTCTTCAGGGTCGTCGCGTACGCGCCGGCGAGTCTGACGGCGAGTTCCGGCGTGATCTCGACGTTCAGGATCCCGGAGACCCCGCGGGCCCCGAAGAGGTGCGCCTGTCCGCGCGACTCCCAGATGACCGAGGTGTTGACGAAGGCGCCGGCCTCGATGGTCTTGAATGGATAGACCCGGACATTGCCCTGAATGATCGATTCCTCACCGACCAGACATTCGTCGCCGATGACGGCGCCGTCCTCGACGCGCGAGGCCCGCATGATGTCGGTGTTCTTACCGATCACGCAGCCACGCAGATTGCTGTGCTGGCCGATGTAGACGTTGTCGTGGACGACCGCGCGGTGCAGGAAGGCACCGGATTTCACGACCACGTTGGAGCCGATGACCGTGTGTTCCCGAATCTCGGCACCGGCTTCGATCTTGGCGTAGTCCCCGATGTAGAGAGGCCCTCGCAGTATCGCGTCGGGATGGACGTCCGCGCCTTCCGCCACCCAGACCCCGGGCGAGATCTCGAATCCGTCGAGCTCGACGTCGACCTTGCGCTCCAGCACGTCGGCCTGGGCCTTCACGTAACTCTCGTGCGTGCCGACGTCCTCCCAGTAGCCTTCCGCGATGTAGCCGCAGATCAGCTTGCCGTCCTTCATGAGCTGCGGGAACACGTCGCCGGACCAGTCCACCGAGGTGTCGGCCTGTACGTAGTCGAAGACCTCGGGCTCCATGACGTAGATGCCCGTGTTCACGGTGTCCGAGAAGACCTGACCCCAGGTCGGCTTCTCCAGGAAGCGCTCGACCTTTCCGTCCTCGTCCACGATGGTGATCCCGAACTCCAGCGGATTCGGGACCCGGGTGAGGCACACCGTGACCAGCGCACCCTTTTCCTTGTGGAACGCGATGAGGTCCGTCAGGTCGAAGTCCGTGAGCGCATCGCCGGAAATGACCAGGAAGGTGTCGTCCTTCAGGGCATCTTCGGCGTTCTTCACGCTTCCCGCGGTGCCCAGTGGCTTTTCCTCGTTGGCATAGCTGAGCTCCATACCGAGTTCTTCGCCGTCACCGAAGTAATTCTTGACGAGAGAGGCAAGGAACTGAACGGTGACTACGGTCTCGTTGAGCCCATGCCGTTTGAGCAGCCTCAGCACATGCTCCATGATCGGCCTGTTGGCCACGGGCAGGAGCGGCTTGGGCATGCTTGAGGTCATGGGGCGAAGGCGGGTGCCTTCACCGCCTGCCATCACGACGGCCTTCATGTCGGAAACGTCCTCCTCGAAGAGACGGTCCAGCCGACTTCGCCCGTCGGGGCAACACCATAACTATCCGGTGCGGGCCGGCGACTCTGCACGGCGCCACGTCAACGAGCTAATCGGCTGCTTCATCCGCCTTGACCAGACGGCGGACCTGGACCACGTATAGGATCCCTGCCCACCAATAGAGGGTTGTACCCCATCCAGCGAACGCCCATCCGAAAATGGTGCCCAGCGAAGCCAGCCAACCACTTCCGTCGCTGAGCAGCAACAGAGGGAAGGCGTACATCAAGTTGAAGGTTGCAGCTTTCCCGAGGAAGTTGACCTGGGGCGGCGGATAGCCGTGGCGCCGCAGGATTGCCACCATGACGAGGAGCATCAGCTCACGGGCCAGGAGCGCGGCGGTCAGCCACAGCGGCAGGATCTCGCGCCAGGTCAGTCCTACAAGGGTCGACAGGATGTAGAGGCGGTCGGCAGCCGGGTCCAGGAGCCGGCCGAGACTGCTGATCTGGTTCCACTTACGGGCCAGCTTGCCGTCGAGGTAGTCACTGACACCGCTCAGCATCAGAACCAGCAGGGCCCAGCCATCGCTGTTGGGCCCACCGAACACGGGGCGAAGGATCAGCCACAGGAAGAGCGGTACGCCGACGAGGCGAGCCATGCTGAGGATGTTGGGGATGGTGAGTACTCGGTCCGTCTGAACTCGAGTCTCCTGGACCTCCACCCGGGGGCCTCCTGTGAAGAACGTGCCAATGATGCCCCCTGACCTTACCCTCAGCTTCCGGGCGACGGTGCACAGGGGTACGGAGCGGAGAACGGAGGGAGACTGAGACCTGGAACGCCCTGAAACACTCTGGAACGCTCTGGAACGCAGAAAAGCCCCGTGCCACAAGGGCACGGGGCTTTCCCGGAATAATTGTTCGGCGGCGTCCTACTCTCCCACAGGGTCCCCCCTG
>NZ_JBEXPD010000023.1:0-51215 GCF_040611875.1 Streptomyces sp. NPDC006516 | reverse complement strand
TTTCCGGCGAGTCCGACTTTACCAGACTCTTTTCCGTTCCGTTTCCGGTCCGAATTTGATTCCAGCGGCCTGCGGAATGGCCTTTGCCTTTCGGCGGACCCGACTTTATCAGAGGTTCTGAGCCGGATTTCCCGCCCCTGCGAGGAGCTCCCGGCGCACACGTGCGCGGACTGCTTCCCGGTCAGGCGGAGCCGTAAACGTACTGGAGCGGGGCTCCCCGATGCAAATCGGGGAGCCCCGCTCCAGGTCGGCGGCCGTCGGAGGCCTCTTCCGTCAGACCTCGACCACGACCGGAAGGATCATCGGGCGCCGGCGGTAGGTGTCCGACACCCATTTGCCGACCGTCCTGCGGACCAGCTGCTGGAGCTGGTGCGGCTCCATCACCCCGTCCTGGGCCGACTTGTTGAGGGCCTCCTCGACCTTGGGCACCACGGCGGTGAACGCCCCGTCGTCGATGCCGGAGCCCCTGGCCTGGATGTGGGGTCCGCCCACGATCTTGCCGGAGGAGCTGTCGACCACGATGAAGACCGAGATGATGCCCTCGTCCCCGAGGATCCGGCGGTCCTTGAGCGAGGTCTCCGTGACGTCACCGACCGAGAGGCCGTCGACGTACACGTATCCCGCCTGGACCTTGCCGACGATCTTGGCCTTGCCGTCGACGAGGTCGACGACGACGCCGTCCTCAGCGATGACGATGTGGTCCTTCGGAACACCGGTCAGCGCGCCGAGCTCGGCGTTGGCCCTGAGGTGGCGCCATTCACCGTGCACCGGCATCAGGTTCTTCGGCTTGCAGATGTTGTAGAAGTACAGCAGCTCGCCGGCCGAGGCGTGGCCCGAGACGTGGACCTTGGCGTTGCCCTTGTGGACCACGTTCGCGCCCCAGCGGGTCAGGCCGTTGATCACGCGGTAGACCGCGTTCTCGTTGCCCGGGATCAGTGAGGAGGCCAGGATCACCGTGTCACCCGGGACGATCCGGATCTGGTGGTCCCGGTTGGCCATCCGGGAGAGGGCGGCCATCGGCTCGCCCTGGGATCCCGTGCAGACCAGCACGACCTCGTCGTCGGGGAGGTCGTCGAGCGTCTTGACGTCGACGACCAGGCCGGCGGGAACCTTCAGATAGCCCAGGTCACGGGCGATGCCCATGTTGCGGACCATGGAACGGCCGACGAAGGCGACCCTGCGGCCGTACTCGTGGGCGGCGTCCAGGATCTGCTGGATGCGGTGGACGTGGCTGGCGAAGCTCGCCACGATGATGCGCTTCTGGGCGTTGGCGAACACCGTGCGCAGGACGTTGGAGATGTCCCGCTCCGGCGGGACGAATCCGGGGACCTCGGCGTTCGTCGAGTCGGAGAGGAGAAGGTCGATGCCTTCCTCGCTCAGCCTGGCGAAGGCGTGCAGGTCGGTGAGACGGCCGTCCAGCGGCAGCTGGTCCATCTTGAAGTCACCGGTCGCGACGGCCAGGCCCGCGGGGGTGCGGATGGCCACGGCAAGAGCGTCCGGGATGGAGTGGTTGACCGCGATGAACTCGCAGTCGAAGACGCCGATGCGCTCGCGCTGCCCCTCGGCCACCTCGAGGGTGTAGGGGCGGATCCGGTGCTCCTGGAGCTTGGCCTCGATGAGCGCGAGGGTCAGCTTCGAGCCGATCAGCGGGATGTCCGGCTTCAGGCGGAGCAGGTACGGGACGCCACCGATGTGGTCCTCGTGGCCGTGCGTGAGGACGATGCCCTCGATGTCGTCCAGGCGGTCCCGGATCGTGGTGAAGTCCGGCAGGATCAGGTCGATGCCGGGCTGCTCCTCCTCGGGGAAGAGCACACCGCAGTCGACGATGAGCAGACGGCCGCCGTACTCGAAGACCGTCATGTTGCGGCCGATCTCGCCCAGGCCGCCCAGCGGGGTGACCCGCAGGCCGCCCTTGGGGAGCTTCGGCGGGGTACCGAGTTCAGGATGCGGATGACTCAAAAGACTCTCCTCACCACGCGCGCCACGTACCGCTGAGGGCACGTGGCGCGCATGTCATTCGTGCACTTGCTGTTGTCAGGTGTGGTGTTTCCGTCGCGAGTTCCCTCGCTTATTCAGTTGTGAAGTCTGTGGTCAGAGCTGTACCCCACCGGCGGCCAGATCCATCTTGAGCTGGGCCGTCTCCTGGGTGGTGAGTTCCACCAGAGGGAGGCGCAGCGGCCCGGCGGGCAGGCCCTGGAGGGTCAGTGCGGCCTTGGTGGTGATCACACCCTGGGTGCGGAACATCCCGGTGAAGACGGGGAGCAGCTTCTGGTGGATCTCGGTGGCCTTCTGCACGTCCCCGTCGAGATGCGCCTCGACGAGGGCGCGCAGCTCCGGGGTCACGACGTGGCCGACCACGGAGACGAAGCCCACGGCGCCGACCGAGAGCAGCGGCAGGTTGAGCATGTCGTCACCGGAGTACCAGGCGAGCCCGGACTGGGCGATGGCCCAGCTGGAGCGGCCCAGGTCTCCCTTGGCGTCCTTGTTGGCGACGATCCTGGGGTGCTCGGCGAGGCGTACGAGCGTCTCCGTGTCGATCGGCACACCGCTGCGGCCCGGGATGTCGTACAGCATCACCGGCAGACCGGTGGAGTCGGCGATGGCGCCGAAGTGCCGCAGGAGGCCTTCCTGCGGGGGCTTGTTGTAGTACGGCGTGACCGCGAGGAGGCCGTGCGCGCCGGTGCGCTCGGCGGTGCGGGCCAGCTCTATGCTGTGCCGGGTGTCGTTGGTGCCGACGCCGGCGATGACGTGGGCACGGTCTCCGACGGCTTCGAGCACAGCCCGTACGAGCTGGTCTTTCTCCGCGTCGCTGGTGGTCGGGGACTCGCCCGTGGTGCCGTTGACGACCAGGCCGTCATTGCCTGCGTCCACCAGATGGGTGGCGAGCCGCTGGGCGCCGTCGAGGTCGAGAGCGCCGTCCGCCGTGAAGGGCGTGACCATAGCGGTGAGGACCCGCCCGAAGGGGGTCTGCGGAGTGGAGATCGGAGCCATGGGTAACACGCTACTCGTTGCTCGGAGCGCCGTGCCCCCTCGGGGGGACGGGGAAGAGGAGCCCGGCACTGCCTGCTCGGGGGTTCAAGCAGTGCCGGGTCCGTTTGATCAGCCTAGATGAACTTCACGAAACGTCGCAATACGGACACCGCCTACGGGGCGACCCGTCCGTTTTTGTTGAAGGCGGCATGAGTGAGTGGCATCAGCGTCTGCCAGTGCGTTTCCATCTGCTCGCCGACCATTTCGATCTCGCGCTGCGGGAAGGACGGCACCTTGGCGAGCTCGTGCTGCGTGCGCAGGCCGAGGAAGTGCATCAGCGAGCGTGCGTTGCACGTCGCGTACATGGTGGAGAACAAGCCGACGGGGAGCACGGCGCGGGCGACCTCGCGGGCGACGCCGGCGGCAAGCATCTCCTGGTAGGCGTCGTACGCCTGCCGGTAGGAGTCCTCCATGGCACGGCTGGTGAGCGCGTGCTGCTCGGGGGTTCCCTCGACGAATTCGTACTTGCCGGGACGGCCCTGCTGGATGAGCTTGCGGGACTCGCCCGGAATGTAGAAGACCGGCTCGAGCTCCCTGTAGCGGCCCGATTCCTCGTTGTAGGACCAGCCCACGCGGTGCCGCATGAACTCGCGGAACACGAAGATCGGGGCGCTGATGAAGAAGGTCATCGAGTTGTGCTCGAACGGGCTGCCGTGCCGGTCCCGCATCAGATAGTTGATGAGGCCCTTCGAGCGCTCGGGGTCCTTCGTGACCTCTTCCAGGGACTGCTCGCCTGCGGTGGACACCCGGGCGGCGAAGAGCACGTCGGAGTCGGCGGCGGCTGATTTCACCAGGTCAACGGTGACATCGCTGCGGAAGTGGGCCTTTGTGGGCTCGGGGGTGTCGGTCACCGGCGGGGGTCCTTCCAATTGCGGCGCTCGGGCGGCGTCCACTCTACGGGCCCCGGGACTGGCGTCCGTCAGCGGGAATTCCTGCATGTGTTCGGCGATTCGGGGCACCGATCGGGGATGCCATACGTCTGACTCGACAGCAGCACCCGTTACAGAGTCCAAGGAGATCTTCCTCATGTTCCGCCGGCGTGAATCCGTCCCGTTCTCGTTCGTCGCCGAGGCCGACCGGTTCCGCAGTAATGTCACTCCGCCTCCCCGCCAGCGCGCCAGCCGCTCGCAGCTGGCCGCTCGCTCCCTCGTGGGCCTGACGCTGGTGGCAGGCTTCGCCGGATCGCTGCTCCTCGGGCTGCCCGCCCTGGACACGGACCGGACCCCCTCGCACAGCCAGACCTCCGAGGCCTCCCGGCACCGCTGACCCGTACGGGCCCCCTGGGGTGGTAGGCCGGGGGGCTGCTCGGTAGCCTCACCGGGCACAGCAATCGAGCGTGCTTGTGAGTGAGGATCAGTCGTGCCCCTGCCCTTTCTGACGGCCGACCGCGTATTCGACGCGGACGCGGAGGACATCGCGCTGCCGTTCGACGACCACGACAGCTGGCGGCGGCCCTACCGCCCCGGCCCGTGGCGGGTCGCGGCGGCGGCCACCCTGCTGCTGCTCGCGTCGTTCGTGCTGCTCGCGGCGGTGATCATTTCAGTGGCCGGATCGCTGTCCGGCGCGGCCATGTGTTTCGCTCTGGCCGCGCTGGTGATCGCCGGTGCACTGCGCCTGCTGCGGGTGGGCGCCTGGGTGAGCCGTCACGGGGTCCGCCGGGTGGGCTTCTTCCGTACGACCACCGTGCGGTGGCCGGACGCGGTCGCCGTCCGCACGGTCCAGCAGCCGGTGAAGTGGCTCGGGTTCCCGCGCACCGTCCAGGGCCAGGCCCTGATCGTCGTACGCCGCGACGGCGAGCCGCTGGCGCCCCTGGTCACGGACCACAACGCGGACTTCCTGGCCCGGTCCGAGGCCTTCGAGCGGGCCACCGACACGATCGAGGCCTGGGGAGACGAGTACCGCACCGGCTGACCCGCCGGGACCGTCCATCCCCTCACGAGCCGGTACGGCGCCAGTCAGGCGCGTACCGGCTTGTTCGCGTGCAGGGCGATGGCGCGCTGCATCGCCTTGCGGGCTCGCGGGGTGTCCCTCGCGTCCTGGTAGGCGACCGCCAGCCGGAACCAGCTGCGCCAGTCGTCCGGGTTGTCCTCGGTCTCCTCCCGGCGCCGGGCGAACACGGCGTCGGCGGAGGCGCGGTCGATGCGCCCGGACGGGGTGCGCACCAGTTCGTCGACCGGCAGGCCCCCCTCCGCGTCCAGTTCGGCGGCCAGTGCGTTGGCCCTGCGGACGAACTGGGTGTTCTTCCAGAGGAACCAGACGCCGATCACCGGCAGGATCAGCACCGCCACCCCGAAGGTGACCGTGAGCAGGGTGCCGTGCCGGATGAGGAGGACACCGCGACTGCCGGCCAGGACGAAGTAGAAGACCAGGACGGCGGCGGTGACGGCGTAGGTGAGCTTTGCGCGCATGGGTGAGCCAGTCAGTTCAGGTCGAGGAAGTGTTCCAGGCCGAAGGTGAGGCCGGGAGTGGTCACCACGCGGCGGGTGCCGAGCAGGATGCCCGGCATGAAGCTGCTGTGATGGAGCGAGTCGTGGCGCAGGGTGAGGGTCTCTCCCTCGCCGCCCAGCAGGACCTCCTGGTGGGCCAGGAGGCCCCGGAGACGGACCGAGTGGACCGGTACGCCGTCGACGTCGGCGCCGCGCGCTCCGTCCAGCGCTGTGGCCGTGGCGTCGGGCTGCGGAGCCGAGCCCGCCTTCGCCCGGGCCGCGGCGATCAGCTGGGCGGTGCGGGTGGCCGTCCCGGAGGGGGCGTCCGCCTTGTTCGGGTGGTGGAGCTCGATGACCTCCACCGACTCGAAGTAGCGGGCGGCCTGCTCCGCGAACCTCATGGTGAGGACGGCACCGATGGAGAAGTTCGGTGCGATGAGCACACCTGTCTCCGGCGAGCCGGAGAGCCAGGTGTTCAGCTGCGCGAGCCGTTCGTCGGTCCAGCCGGTGGTGCCGACGACGGCGTGGATGCCGTGCCGTACGCAGAACTCGAGGTTGTCCATCACCGACGAGGGGGTGGTCAGCTCGACGACTGCCTGGGCACCGGCCTCGGTGAGGGTCTCCAGCTTGTCACCCCGGCCCAGTGCGGCGACCAGTTCCATGTCGTCGGCGGCCTCCACGGCTCGTACCGCTTCGGAACCGATGCGTCCGTTGGCGCCGAGAACGGCCACGCGCAGCTTGCTCATGTGCTCTTTCCTTACGGGGTGGTTAGGAGACCGCTTCCTGGAGGCGGTTCGCCTGCTTGTCCTTCAGCGGGCCGATGACCGAGAGCGAGGGCCGTTGTCCGAGGACATCGGCCGCCACCGCGCGGACCTCGTCGGGGGTCACCGCCGCGATCTTCGCCAGCATGTCATCCACGGACATCTGTTCGCCCCAGCAGAGCTCGCTCTTGCCGATGCGGTTCATGAGCGCGCCCGTGTCCTCCAGACCGAGGACGGTCGAGCCGGCGAGCTGGCCGACGGCGCGGCTGATCTCCTCGTCGGCGAGACCGTCGCTCGCCACGCGGTCGAGCTCGTCGCGGCAGATCTTGAGGACGTCGTGCACCTGGCTGGGACGGCAGCCCGCGTACACGCCGAAGAGCCCGCAGTCGGCGAAGCCCGAGGTGTAGGAGTACACGCTGTAGGCGAGGCCGCGCTTCTCCCGTACCTCCTGGAAGAGCCGCGAGCTCATGCCGCCGCCGAGGGCGGTGTTCAGGACGCCGAGGGCCCAGCGGCGCTCGTCGGTCCTGGCCAGGCCCGGCATCCCGAGGACGACATGCGCCTGCTCGGTCTTGCGGTTCAGCAGCTCGACCTTGCCGGCTGTGCGCAGGGTGCGGGAGCCTTCGCGGGGCGCCGTGGGCACGGCGTCGGTGCGGCTCAGGGCACCCGCGCGCTCGAAGGCGCTGCGGACCTGGCGTACGACCTTGGCGTGGTCGACGTTGCCGGCCGCGGCGACCACCAGGCGTGTGGGGTCGTAGTGCTTCTTGTAGAAGCGCGCGATCTGGCCGCGGTCCAGCGCGTTGATCGTGTCGACGGTGCCGAGGACCGGGCGGCCCAGCGGAGTGTCGCCGAGCATCGTGTGCGCGAACAGGTCGTGCACGCAGTCGCCCGGGTCGTCCTCCGTCATGGCGATCTCCTCGAGGATGACGCCGCGCTCGGCGTCGACGTCCTCGGGGGCGATCAGGGAGCCGGTCAGCATGTCGCAGACGACGTCGATGGCCAGCGGGAGATCGGTGTCCAGGACCCGCGCGTAGTAGCAGGTGTACTCCTTCGCCGTGAAGGCGTTCATCTCGCCGCCGACCGCGTCGATCGCGGACGAGATGTCGAGGGCGCTGCGCTTGGCCGTGCCCTTGAAGAGGAGGTGTTCGAGGTAGTGCGTCGCGCCGTTCAGGGTGGGTGTCTCGTCGCGTGAGCCGACGTTCGCCCAGATCCCGAAGGTCGCGGAGCGGACGGAGGGCAGCGTCTCGGTGACGATCCGCAGGCCACCGGGAAGGGTGGTGCGGCGGACGGTGCCGATGCCGTTGCTGCCCTTGAGAAGGGTTTGGGTACGGGCGACGGCCCGCCCCTCCGAGGAGGTGCGGGCCGCCGTCACGGAACTACGGGACGTCACTTGTCGGTGTCGTCCTTCTTCTCGTCCTCTTCACCCTCGATGACGGGGATGAGGGAGAGCTTGCCGCGGGAGTCGATCTCCGCGATCTCGACCTGCACCTTGGCGCCGACGCCGAGCACGTCCTCGACGTTCTCCACGCGCTTGCCGCCGGCGAGCTTGCGGATCTGCGAGATGTGCAGCAGACCGTCCTTGCCGGGCATCAGGGAGACGAACGCACCGAAGGTGGTGGTCTTGACGACCGTGCCCAGGTAGCGCTCGCCGACCTCCGGCATGGTCGGGTTGGCGATGGCGTTGATCGTGGCGCGGGCGGCCTCGGCCTGCGAGCCCTGCTGGGCACCGATGTAGATGGTGCCGTCGTCCTCGATCGTGATGTCGGCGCCGGTGTCCTCCTGGATCTGGTTGATCATCTTGCCCTTGGGGCCGATGACCTCACCGATCTTGTCCACCGGGATCTTGACCGTGATGATCCGCGGGGCGTTGGGGGACATCTCGTCCGGGACGTCGATGGCCTCGTTCATGACGTCCAGGATGTGCAGACGCGCGTCACGGGCCTGCTTCAGCGCGGCGGCCAGGACCGAGGCGGGGATGCCGTCGAGCTTGGTGTCGAGCTGGAGCGCGGTCACGAACTGCTTCGTACCGGCGACCTTGAAGTCCATGTCGCCGAAGGCGTCCTCCGCACCGAGGATGTCGGTGAGGGCGACGTAGTGGGTCTTGCCGTCGATCTCCTGCGAGATCAGGCCCATGGCGATACCGGCGACGGCGGCCTTGAGGGGCACACCGGCGTTCAGCAGGGACATGGTGGACGCGCAGACCGAACCCATGGACGTCGAGCCGTTGGAGCCCAGCGCCTCGGAGACCTGGCGGATCGCGTAGGGGAACTCCTCGCGCGACGGCAGCACCGGCACGATGGCGCGCTCGGCGAGCGCGCCGTGGCCGATCTCCCGGCGCTTGGGCGAGCCCACGCGGCCGGTCTCACCGACGGAGTACGGCGGGAAGTTGTAGTTGTGCATGTAGCGCTTGCGGGTCACCGGGGAGAGGGTGTCCAGCTGCTGCTCCATGCGGAGCATGTTGAGGGTGGTGACGCCCAGGATCTGGGTCTCGCCACGCTCGAACAGCGCCGAGCCGTGCACGCGCGGGATGGCCTCGACCTCGGCGGCGAGCGTACGGATGTCCGTGACGCCACGGCCGTCGATGCGGACCTTGTCCTTGATGACGCGCTCGCGGACCAGCTTCTTGGTCAGCGCGCGGTAGGCACCGGAGATCTCCTTCTCGCGGCCCTCGAAGGCCGGGAGGAGCTTCTCGCCCGCGATCTCCTTGATGCGGTCCAGCTCCGCCTCGCGCTCCTGCTTGCCGGCGATGGTGAGCGCCTTGGCGAGCTCGGTGCTGACGGCCTTGCTGAGCGCCTCCAGGACGTCGTCCTGGTAGTCGAGGAAGACCGGGAACTCGCCGGTGGGCTTGGCAGCCTTGGAGGCGAGGTCGGACTGGGCCTTGCAGAGCGCCTTGATGAAGGGCTTCGCGGCCTCGAGACCGGCGGCGACGACCTCTTCGGTCGGGGCCTCGGCGCCGTCCTTGACGAGCTGGATGGTCTTCTCGGTGGCCTCGGCCTCGACCATCATGATCGCGACGTCGCCGTCCTCCAGGACGCGACCGGCGACGACCATGTCGAAGACGGCGTCCTCGAGCTCGGTGTGCGTCGGGAAGGCGACCCACTGGCCCTTGATCAGGGCGACGCGGGTGGCGCCGATCGGGCCGGAGAAGGGCAGGCCCGCCAGGATCGTGGAGGCGGAGGCGGCGTTGATCGCGACCACGTCGTACAGGTGGTCGGGGTTGAGCGCCATGATCGTCTCGACGATCTGGATCTCGTTGCGCAGGCCCTTCTTGAAGGAGGGGCGCAGCGGCCGGTCGATCAGGCGGCAGGTGAGGATCGCGTCCTCGGAGGGCCGGCCCTCACGGCGGAAGAAGGAGCCGGGGATCTTGCCGGCGGCGTACTGCCGCTCCTCGACGTCCACCGTGAGGGGGAAGAAGTCGAGGTTGTCCTTGGGCCGCTTGGAAGCGGTGGTGGCCGACAGCACCATGGTGTCGTCGTCCAGGTACGCGACGGCGGAGCCTGCGGCCTGCTTGGCCAGGCGGCCCGTCTCGAAGCGGATGGTGCGGGTGCCGAAGGTGCCGTTGTCGATCACGGCTTCGGCGTAGTGGGTCTCGTTCTCCACTAGTGATTTCTCCATACTCGTCGTCTTTCGTCCTGCCGCCCGTGTGGCGGAGGACGGTGCGGAGAAGCGCACCGTGTGTGCGGGCCGGTCTTCGATCGAAGCTCCCGGGCGTTGCCCGGGGGCCACTACCGAGGACCGGCGGCTGCCGTCAGGCGCCTCTCCTCGTTTTCTGTTGTCGTGCGTCCAGGTTACTGAGCCTGACCCGGGTCACGCACGTACAGCAAAGGGAGCGGCCCCCTGGACCGGGGTACCGCTCCCTCTCACAGCGTCCTTACTTGGCGCCGCCGGCCGCACCACGGCGGATGCCGAGGCGGTCGACGAGCGCACGGAAGCGCTGGATGTCCTTCTTGGCAAGGTACTGCAGGAGGCGGCGACGCTGGCCGACCAGGATCAGCAGACCACGACGGGAGTGGTGGTCGTGCTTGTGCGTCTTGAGGTGCTCCGTCAGGTCCGAGATCCGGCGGGAGAGCATGGCGACCTGGACCTCGGGGGATCCGGTGTCACCCTCCTTCTGGGCGAACTCGGACATGATCTGCTTCTTCGTAGCGGCGTCGAGCGGCACGCGTACTCCTCTTGGTGTTCGATGCGCCCACGAGTGCCCCTGGTCTTGATCTCAGGGGAGCTTCCGTGACTCGGAGGCGAAGGTCCGATGAGCGCAGCCCCCAGGCAGACCCGGAGGCGCGTACACAAACGGCCACCAGTCAGAGTACCAGTCGCCGGGAGCGCCTCGGACGGGCGTCAGCTGGTCATGGCCCTGGCGCGGGTGAAGATGTCGAGGACGGCGAGGCAGAGCGGAACCAGGGAGAGCAGCAGCGCGCTCTCCGTGAGGTCGAGGAGCCGGCCCCAGAAGGGGGAGAGACCCTTGCGCGGGATGACCAGGCCGATCGCGGTGAGGAGCGCGGCGCCCGCCGCGACGGCGGCGGAGAGCCAGATCGTACGGATGTCCAGGGAGCCCCGGTCGCCGTAGCGCACCAGCTCGTACAGCAGATCGGTCGGAGGGTTGAGGGACAGGCCCAGGACCAGGAGGGCCACGGCGCCGATTCCCGCCACCAGGACACAGGCGACCTGGGAGGTGTAACGGAAGAGGCGGGCGCGCAGCAGCATGGAGAGTCCCGCGGTCAGCGCGAGGATCTGGCCCCAGATGCTGTCGGAGAAGCCGAGCACCGCGGCGGATCCGACGACCACTGCGGAGCAGCCGCCGACCAGGCCGAGGAGCATCTCGTGACCGCGGCGCGCCTGGGCCGCGATGCGGTCGGCGTCGACGGGCTCGCCGTCGGCCGCGGGTGCGGAGCCGGGCTCGGTGAAGGAGTCGTCGTAGCCGGCGGGGGCGGTGCGCGGGGAGGCGTAGCCGATGGGCAGCCGGGCGAAGCGGGCGGAGAGGCCGGGCAGGAAGGCGACCAGGCCGAGGGCGACCGGCGCGCAGACGGCGGCGGTCTCGGTGGCGGTGGCCTCGGTGAGGATGGCGACGAAGGTGGCGAGGGTGCCGACGGTGGCGAGGAAGGTCGCCGCGACGAAGGGCGCGTCACCGCTGGGGGTGAGGGCGACCAGGATGACGGAGGCGAGGAGGACCGCGACGCAGCCGAGCAGGAACTGGAGCCGCCCGGGGCCCTGGCCCGCGTCCGGGCCGATGATGCCGGAGCCCGCGATGAGGACGAGGGGCAGCGCCCCGAGTCCGAGGGCGACCGCCGTGGCGCGGTCGGCGTAGACCCGGGCGCGCACTCCGGCGAAGGCGGTCAGGATCAGGCCGGCGGAGCCGGCGACGATGCCGGGCAGGCTGTGCATGTCGTGGCGTACGGGGTCGGCGAACCAGAGCACGAAGCCCAGCAGGACGAGCAGCAGGACGCCGCCCACCAGGCCCGCGCCGCGCAGGAGTTCGTCGCTCCACAGGTGGCGGTCGCGGGTGACGGCGGAGGCGACCGCGTCGGACACGTCGTCGAAGACGGCGGGCGGCAGCGACTGGGCGAAGGGCCGCAGGCTGAGGAGTTCGCCGTCGAGCACCTGCTGTGCGGAGAGGGTGCGGGCGCCGTCCAGGACGGTGCCGTCACGGCGTACGAGGTGATAACCGGTGGGTGCGCCGGCGGCCTGGGTCTGGCCCGTGAGACGCAGGATCTCGGGGTAGACGTCGGCGACGGCGATGTCTTCCGGGAGGGCGACATCGATCCGGCTGTCGGGTGCCACGACGGTGACGCGGCAGAAGCCCGTCGCTGCGGTCGTACTCACGTGTCTGGTCCCCCTGATTCGCGGTTGCGCACAGTGCGGCGCCACCCTACCGGGAGGGGGGAAGGTGATCTGCAAGTAGGATCACCGTCGCGCGGATCCGAGTCCGCAGCAATCGCAGCCACGGGGGCGTCGGTGCGGACGACCGGCCTTCCGCCCGTCCGTATTGAGGGATTGATGTTCCGGTGAGCCAGATCGTCGTGAAACGACCTCCGCGGTCTCTGCCGCCGGAAGTGCCCTCTGACGAGTTGACTTTGGAGGCTCCCCCCGAACTGCCCCGCGGGCAGCAGGAGGGGATGCTGATGCAGATCCTGCCGGTGCTCGGCATGGGTTCGTCGGTGGTCTTCTTCTTCTCTCCGCAGGCGCCTCCGTTCATGCGGATCATGGGTGTCCTGATGCTGGTCTCGACGGTCGCCATGGTGGTCGCGCAGATCGTCCGGCACCGTCGCGGTACGCAAGGGCAAATGGGCGATGTCCGACGTGACTACCTGAAGTACCTCGCGCAGACCCGCCGGACGGTACGCCGTACGGCCCGCGCCCAGCGCGATGTGCAGCTCTATCTGCACCCGGCGCCCGAGCAGTTGTGGTCGGTGGTGGCGGAGGGCAGCCGGGTGTGGGAACGGCGCGTCGGCGACAAGGACTTCGCGCAGGTGCGGCTGGGGCTCGGGGCGCAGCAGCTGTCGACTCCGCTGATCGCCCCCGACACGGCTCCGGTGGACGAGCTGGAACCGATGTGCGCGGGTGCGATGCAGCAGTTCCTGGCGGTGCACGGATCGCTGGACGGACTGCCGATGGCCGTCTCGATGCGGGCGTTCTACCACGTGACGGTCTCGGGCCGTGCGGAGTCGGCGCAGTCCACGGCGCGTTCCCTGGTGGCGCAGCTGGTGACACTGCACTCCCCGGAGGACCTGATGGTCGCCGTGGTGGCGGCTCCGCACGCGGTGGCGCGCTGGGACTGGACGAAGTGGCTGCCGCACACACAGGTGCCGGGCCAGGTCGACGGTGCCGGTACGAAGCGGTTGTTCGGTGACGACCTGGGCGAGCTGGAGACCCTGCTGGCGAGCCGGCTGGACGGCCGGCCCCGCTTCGGCCGGGAGAGCCAGCCCGTGCTGGACCAGCCGCACATCGTGGTGGTCCTGGACGGCGGGATGGTGCCGCCGGACTCGCTGTTCGCGGCGGCCGAGGGGCTCCAGGGCGTGACCATAGTCGAGGTGGTCTCCGGCGAGCTGGACGAGCTGCGCGGCGGTCTCTCCGTGGTGGTGCGGCCGGGGCTGCTGCGGCTGGAGTCCGGTGGCGGCCTCGCGTACGAGGGTGTGCCGGACGTGATGTCGCCGGAGGCGGCCGAGGCACTGGCCCGGCAGCTGGCGCCGCTGCGCATGGGCGGGGGTGACGACGACGAACCGCTGCTGGCCAATCTGGACTTCACCGATCTGCTCAGTCTCGGGGACGCGGCCTCGGTCGATGTGGCGCGCACCTGGCGTCCCCGGTCGGTCTCGGAGCGGCTCCGGGTGCCGATCGGTGTCGGCGAGGACGGCCAGCCGGTGATGCTGGACCTGAAGGAGGCCGCGCAGGACGGCATGGGCCCGCACGGGCTGTGCGTCGGCGCGACGGGTTCCGGGAAGTCGGAACTGCTGCGGACGCTCGTGCTCGGCCTCGCGGTCACGCACTCCTCGGAGACGCTGAACTTCGTCCTCGCCGACTTCAAGGGTGGCGCCACGTTCGCGGGGATGTCGCAGATGCCGCACGTGGCGGCGGTCATCACCAACCTCGCCGACGACCTCACGCTGGTCGACCGCATGGGCGACGCGATCCGCGGTGAACTCCAGCGCAGGCAGGAGCTGCTGCGTTCCGCCGGCAACTATGCCAACATCCACGACTACGAGAAGGCCCGGGCGGCGGGCGCGGCGCTGGAGCCCCTGGCCTCGCTGGTGCTGGTGATCGACGAGTTCTCCGAACTCCTCACCGCCAAGCCGGACTTCATCGAGATGTTCATCCAGATCGGCCGCATCGGCCGTTCGCTGGGTGTGCATCTGCTGCTCGCATCGCAGCGCCTGGAGGAGGGCAAGCTGCGCGGGCTGGACACGTACCTCTCGTACCGGATCGGTCTGCGGACCTTCTCGGCGGCCGAGTCGCGTACGGCGCTGGGCGTGCCGGACGCGTACCACCTGCCGTCGGTGCCGGGTTCCGGCTATCTCAAGTTCGGTACGGACGAGATGACCCGCTTCAAGGCGGCGTACGTGTCGGGGACGTACCGCACGGGAGGCCCCGACCTGTCGGTGGGCCAGCTGCCGATCGAGCGGCGGCCCGCGGTCTTCAGTGCCGCTCCGGTGCCGGTCGTGTACGCGGCGCCCGACCCGGCGCATCTGGCGGCCCGCGCCTCGGCTGACGACGACGCGCTCGCCGACACGGTGCTCGACGTGATCGTGCGGCGGCTGGAGGGGCAGGGCGTGCCGGCCCACCAGGTGTGGCTGCCGCCGCTGGACCGGGCGCCGACGCTGGACCAGTTGCTGCCGGGGCTCGCGCCGACCGCGGACCGCGGGTTCACGGCGACCGAGTACACGAGGCCCGGTGGTCTCACGGTGCCGCTCGGCCTGATCGACAAGCCCTTCGAGCAGCGCCGCGAGGTGCTGTACCGGGACTTCTCCGGCGCGGCCGGGCACATGCTCGTCGTCGGTGGTCCGCAGTCCGGCAAGTCGACGTTGATCCGGGCGCTCATCGCGTCGTTCGCGCTCACCCACACCCCGCACGAGGTGCAGTTCTACGGTCTGGACTTCGGCGGTGGCGGTCTCGTCTCGCTGGCGGACCTGCCGCACGTCGGCGGGATGGCCTCGCGGCTGGACCCCGAGCGGGTCCGCCGGACGGTGGCCGAGGTCGGCGGCGTGCTCAACCGGCGCGAGGAGTTCTTCCGCGCCCACTCCATCGACTCCATCGCCACCTACCGGCGCAAGCGCGCGCAGGGCGAGCTGCCCGGCGAGGCGTGGGGTGACGTGTTCCTGGTCGTCGACGGCTGGGGCGGCTTCCGGGGCGAGTACGAGGGGCTGGAGCAGGTCGTCACGGAGATCGCCGCGCGTGGTCTCGGCTACGGCGTGCACGTCGTGATCACCGCGGCGCGCTACATGGAGGTGCGGGCCGCGCTCAAGGACCAGATCCTCGGGCGGCTCGAACTGCGGCTCGGCGACGTCATGGACTCCGAGTTCGACCGCAAGGTCGCGGCGAACGTCCCCGCGGGGGTGCCGGGCCGTGGCCAGGTCCCGCAGAAGCTGCACTTCATGGGCGCTCTGCCGCGCATCGACTCCGTCAGCAGCGGCGCGGACCTCTCCGACGGCACCGCGGCGTTCGTCGCGGCGGTGAAGTCGAACTGGGCCGGCCCGGTGGCTCCCTCCGTACGGCTGCTGCCGCGCAAGCTTCCGGCGGACCAGCTGCCCAAGGGCTTCGAGTTCCCCGAGCGGGGCATCGCGATCGGTATCGACGAGACGTCCCTGGAGCCGGTGTTCGTCGACTTCGAGACGGATCCGTTCTTCCTGGTCTTCGGTGAGAGCGAGTCCGGGAAGACCAACCTGCTGCGGCTGATCGCCAAGCAGATCGGGGAGCGCTACTCCCCCGACGAGGCGAAGATCGTCGTCGGCGACTACCGTCGCGCGCTGCTGGGAGCGCTGCCCGAGTCCCATCTGCTGGAGTACGCCCCGATGGCGAGCGCCATGCAGATGCACATGGAGGCGCTCGCGGGCGTGTTCGCGCGCCGGCAGCCGCCGACCGATGTGACACCGCAGCAGCTGCGGGACCGCAGCTGGTGGTCGGGGCCGCAGATCTTCATCATCGTCGACGACTACGACCTGGTCGCGACCAACGCGGGCAATCCGCTGGCACCGCTCGCGGAGTACCTGCCGTTCGCCCGGGACACCGGGGTCCGGTTCATCATCGCGCGGAACTCGGCGGGGGCGTCGCGTGCGATGTACGAGGGCTTCATGCAGCGCATCAAGGAGCTGGGCGCTCAGGGTGTGGTGCTGGCCGGCGACCCGTCCGAGGGTGATCTGATCGGCTCCGTGCGGGGCCACGCGATGCCGCCGGGCCGCGGGTACTTCGCGTCGCGCCGGCGCGGGACTCCGCTGGTGCAGACGGGACGGCTGCCGGAACAGCACTGAGCGGCGCACGACGGCCGGGCACGAGGAAGGGCTTCCGCGCACGCGCGGGGGCCCTTCCGCCTTCACTACCACGTCAGCCGCCCCCCCCCGGGCGTTCCGCACCGCTTTCCCGCCCCCGGGGCCGCCGGACCGGGGATAATCGGCGCGCGGAGCACACACGGATCGGCCGGCGAGTAACGCGCTCCGCCGCAGAAGAGGGAAAGGCGTCTGATGGGTACGCAGCAGGAGAAGGACGAGCTGTACGCACTCGACATCTCGGGGGTGACGTGGCTGAGCGCGCCGGGCACGGAGGAGGCTGAGGAGCGGGTGGAGATCGCCCATCTGCCGGGCGGCGCCGTCGCGATGCGGTCCTCCTTGGACCCGGAGACCGTGCTGCGCTACACGGAGGCGGAGTGGCGTGCCTTCGTACTGGGGGCGCGGGACGGCGAGTTCGACCTCACGTAGGCGCCGGGCGTACGGAAAAGCCTCTGGGAGGCGCCGGCGTACGGAGAGCCCGGGGAGCGTCGGCGTACGGAAGAGGGGCACAGCCCGGTGGGCGTGCCCCTCTTCCGTGCGTGACGGGACTCTCCGTGCGTGACGGGGCTCTCCGTGCGTGACGGGGCCGGTGACGGCCCGGCGGTCAGTACGCCTCGGTGAACAGGCGCGAGGCCTTCACGTCGGTGGAACGGTAGCTGTCCTTGCCGTTCTCGATGATCTTCGCGACGTGCTCCAGCCGGTCCTTCATGTGGTCGGCCTTGCCCTTGTACTGCTTCTGGAGGCTGACGTACCCGGCGTGGGCGTCACCGTCCCAGGTGTCGGTGACGACCTTGAGGGCGGCGTCCATCTCTTCGAGGTCCTTGATGATGTTGCGCGACACCGTGCGGATGCGGTTCGCCATCTCCTGGACGCTCTCGTACCTGACCTTGGTGTTCGGATCTGCTCCGGCCATCTGTCTGCTCCTGGTGTTCAGCGTGCAACGTGTACGGATGAGGGGACGACGTCCGGCCTCAGAGGTTGTTGAGCCCGGAGGTGTTGCCCGACGAGGCGGACTCCTTGACGGCGTTGAAGGCCGCGCGGACCTCGTCGTCGTTGGCGTTGCTGAGGTTCTTGGTCTGGCTCACACCGTTGAGGAGCACACCCAGCAGCCGGCGGATGTCGTCGTGGTCCTCGTTGATCACGATCTGTGCGGATGTGAATCCACCGGCACCGACACCGGTCCATCCCGCACTGACCGTCGCGAGGATGTCGGCGAGTTCGCGGGACTGCCTGGACACCGCCTGGGACGTCTCGATGATCTTGTTCTTCGCCTGGACGATCGGATCGTCGCCAAGCCCGAAACCGGAACCGGTGTTGCTCATCCGGAGGTCCTATCTCTCAGTTCCCGGGCCTGTCCGCGGACCGCGGACAGGCTTGTTGCTGCACGGGGTCCCGGAAGCGTCCGGCGGTGTTCGCGCACCCCGGAATCGGACTTCTCCACTTCTCGTTCCCCCGTCACACACGTGAAGTCTGCTACCACCCTAGCCACTTCGTCATCTCTCCCCAACTGCGCTTTACGGTGAGAGATCCAGTTCACTCGGCGCCCTCTCAGCGCAAACCGCGCCGTCGCCGGACATCACGGGCGACCGTCGCCGTACCGGCCACCACGCAGACCAGGACGGCCGCCAGGGCCAGGGCGTAGGTCGCGTAACGCTCGCTGCGCTCCTGCGAGGTCTCGGACATCGCCAGGTGCGCCGGCTGGGGCGCGGGCGCCTTGGCCGGGGCGGGGTCCGGGCGCGGGGAGGCGAGCGGGACGTCGTCCTTGTCTCCGGCCAGCGCCCTCACGGGGTCGACCACGCCCCAGCCGACGAAGTCGTCGTGGCCCCGGATGGAACGCTCGGCGGTCTGCTCGATCCGGGCGACGATCTCGGCGGGGCTCCACGTGGGGTACTTCGCCACGAGGAGGGCGGCGACTCCCGCCACGTAGGGCGCGGAGAAGCTGGTCCCGTTGTCGGTGCACTGGCCGTCGCCCGGCACCGTGGAGACGATGTCGACGCCCGGAGCGGCGACTCCGACGAAGTCACCGGCCTGCGAGAAGGCGGCGCGTTCGTTGTTCCGGTCGGATGACGCCACGGCGAGGACTCCGGGGAAGGCCGCAGGATAGGTCTGTTTCCGCTTGCCGTCCATGCCGTCGTTGCCCGCGGAGGCGACGACGACGATGTCGTCGGCGAGCGCCCTGGCGACGGCCCTGCCCAGCGCGGAGTCCACCGAGAGCGGCTTCGTGGTGTCCTGCGAGATGTTGATGACGTCGGCGCCCTTGGCGATCGCATGGTCGATCGCGGTGGCCATCGTGGTGTCCTTGCCGCTGTTCTTCTCGTCGTTCTGCCGGATCGGGATGATCGTCGCCTCGGGGGCGAGGCCGACGAACCCGGTGCCCTTGCGGGGACGGGCGGCGATGATGCCGGCGACCTTGGTCCCGTGGCCGACCTCGTCCGTGGTGCCGTCGCTGCTGCCCCCCTTCAGCAGGTTGCGTCCCGCGGAGACGTCGACGGCTTCCGCGAGCTGCGGGTTGGCGTTGTCCACGCCGGTGTCGATGACCGCGACCCGCACGCCCTTGCCCTTGGTGTCCTGCCACAGTTCGTCGAGCAGGACGCGCTGCAGCGACCAGGGCCGGCCCTCGAACTGCTCCTTCATCGGGAAGGTGCATTCGCCGCTGCCGTCCAGGACCGGCCCGGTCCCCTGACGCGGCCCCTCGGTGGCGTACGCGGTGTGCGGCGCCACCAGCGCGGCCAGCGCGGCGGTGGCCGCCGTCAGTGCGGCCGTCTTCCGGTGCAACATCTGTTCCTCTCCCCGGGTCCCGCGTTCGTGACGATGCCGGTGCGGCTACGAGCCCTGGGGCTGACGTGCGCTGTTGGTGTCGAGCCTGGGGCCCTTGGACAGGAATTCGGACCAGGCGATCGGCACGAGCGACGGGGTCACCTTCTCGTAGCCCAGCCGGATCTGCGCCTGACTGGCCTCGGGCCTGCCGTCCTCGGTCTGCCGGCCGCCGCCGATGTCGGAGCGCTCGGCGTCGCTGTCGCCGTTCGCCTGGACCGCGTAGCGCAGCCCGGTGTCGGTCACCAGGAAGAGTGAGCCGTCGGGCTTGGTCTGCTCGCCCCTGACCTGGGTGTAGAGCAGTCCGCTACCGGGGGTGACGTAGGTGCTGGTGCCGCCGGCGTTGATGGCGGCGGGGTAGGCGGGGCCGGCCCAGGTGCTCAGCGTCGTACGGCCCTTGTCGTCGACCTTGCGCAGCACGCTGCAGACGGTGTCCCGGCTGCCGTCACGCCCGGCGGAGTTGACCTGCTCGGCCTTGTGCGCCGGCCAGCGGGCCGCCTGGCCCGCGAAGGTCCGCGCGTCCGGCACGAAGTCCTGGAGGCCGACGGCGCGGGCCTCGCTGTCGAGGTTCAGCGGAGCGGTCTGCGGGGAGTTGATCAGCAGCCAGGCGGTGAACTCCGAGACGGGCTGCACCTTGCCTTCCAGGACGACGTAGTACGTCGTGCCCTCGCCGGTCCTGGTCCGCAGCACCATGCCGACCTTGTTCTCCTCGGCGGAGAGCTGGCCCTGGATGTGCGCGGGCGCCCCGACGGTGCCCGGGATCTCCGGGAAGACGAGCGGGCTTCCCTCGTGGAGAGTGGCCAGCCAGTCGTCCGTGACGGCCTGCGGCTGCCTGCTGCCGACGAGGGCGTTGGTCAGGTGGCCGTTGTCGGTCGCCTTCTCGTCGATGAGGTAGCGGGTCCCGCTCGCGTCGACGAGGTAACGCGCCTGGTCCTGGCCCTGCACGTAGAGCACCTGGCCCCCGGCGAGCCGGCCGGCGCCTTCTGTCAGCTTGTCGTCCCGCCCGGCGAACACGAAGGCGGCCTTCTGCACGGTGTTGCCCTTGCCGCCCGGCTGTTCGCAGACGGCCCAGCGCTTGGCGGTGCCCGCGTCCTTGGCCTCGGGGAGCCGGTCGGGTGCGTACGGGATGCCGAGGATCGGGCCGCGCGGGGGCTTGCCCGCGTCCAGGATGTCGTCGCCGACCTGGATGACGTCGAACTGCTGCGGAGTGAGCAGCAGCCGGGCGGAGGCGAGGTTGAGCACGGGGTGGAGCAGTGACTTCTTCTGCTTGCCCTCGCCGGTCTCCAGGACGACGTAACGGGTGGTCGACTTCTTGCCGACGATCACCTTGGTGCCGGGCTTGTCCCAGTCCTTGGGCGCCGTGGGCTTGAACATCCCCCAGGCGCCGAATCCGGCGACGATCAGCGCGCCGACGATCAGGCTCGGGACGACGGCGCGCAGGGGGCGCGGGGCGCCCTCCTCGGTACCCGTGGGCGAGGGTTGGAGGAATGCGGCCACCGTGCGCTTCTTCGCAAAGGTGTACGCGTTGAGCTCGTCCCGCCGTGATGCCATGAGTGTGTCTGTCTCCCGTGTCTCCCCGCGCGGCCCAGGAGCGTACGCATCCCCGTCCCCTGTGCCGGACCCGGTACCGGACCCTCGTGCCGGACCGGCCCCTACTATGCCTGCTGATCCCGCGTGCCGGTGGGGCGGGTAGGGTGATCCAGCCGCCGAAGCCCCGGCGGGAGCGGGGCGATCGGGTGGAGTTGGGGCCTTATGAACGGGGGAATGCCGGAATGATGGCTTCCGCGACGCGGACACGTCCGGCCGGGAACACACAGCCGTCCAGGGGTCCCGGAACGGGCCGCCCGGGGGCTTCCCGCCGCGGTTCCCGTACGTCTCCGAGCGGCCCCCAGGGCCCCGGCGGCGCTGCGGCTCCGCGACTGAACGGACGTGCCGGACAGATCGGTTCGTTCCGATTGCAACAGCTCGTACTGATCGAAATCGCGGCGGCTCTGCTCGTTTCGGCCTGGGCGATCGAGCCGCTGCTCCTCATGCCGGCGGGCGTCGTCGCGGCGGTCCTGGTGCTGCTCGCCGTGGTCCGCCGTCACCGCCGCTCGCTGCCTGAGTGGCTGGGTACCGTCTTCGCGCTGCGCGCCCGCGCACGCCGGGCGGCCACGCTGACGGTCCCGGTGGGTACCGAGCCGGGGCTGGCGCCCGCCGTGGAGTGCGAACCCGCCCTGCGTACGTACTCCTTCAGTGACCGTGACCGGCGCCCGGTCGGGATGATCGGGGACGGAACGTATCTGTCCGCCGTCGTCCAGGTCGAGTCGGACTCGACGGCCCTGCGCCCGGACCGTTCGGCGCGGCCGCTGCCTCTGGCGCTCGTGCGGGAGGTGCTGGAGGTCGACGGCATCCGGCTGGAGTCGGCGCAGATCGTCCAGCACACCCAGCCCGCGCCCGCTCCGCACCTCCCGAAGCAGTCGGTGGCCGCGCGCAACTACGCGCCCCTGCAGGCCCAGACGGGCTCACCGGCGCTGCGGATCACCTGGATCGCGCTGAAGCTGGACCCGGAACTCTGCCCCGAGGCGGTGGAGGCGCGCGGCGGCGGAATCACCGGCGCGCAGAAGTGCGCGGTACGCGCCGCGGACCAGCTCGCCAGCCGCCTGACGGGCGCCGGGTTCCGCGCGACCGTGCTGACGGAGCAGGAACTGACATCGGCGATCGCCACGTCGGCGTGTGTCAGCCCGCTGGCCATGGCGCAGGCCAGCCGGGCGGAGACGCCCGGCCGCCGCACCGAGGAGACCTCGCGCACCTGGCGCTGCGACGACCGGTGGCACACCAGTTACTGGGTGAGCCGCTGGCCGCACCTCGGCGGCGGCGGCGCGTCGATGCCGCAGCTGGTCGCGCTGCTCACCTCGATCCCGGCGCTGGCGACGACCTTCAGTCTGACCCTGGGCCACGGCGACCGCTCGGCGGTCTCGGTCACCGGGCATGTCCGTATCACCGGGCGCAGCGACGAGGAACTCCTCGCGGCCCGTCATGAACTGGAGCGCACCGCCCGGGGCGTGAAGGCGTCGCTGGTCCGGCTGGACCGCGAACAGCTGCCCGGTGTGCTCGCCACGCTGCCGCTCGGGGGTACCCGCTGATGTCGTCCGTCACGAGCTCCCGGTCCCGGCTGGGCTTCGGCCTGATCGGCCCCCGCCGCGGCCGGCACACGGTGTCCTTCGACGAACTGGCCACGCTGGCCGTGCCCGTCGGGGACGACGGCACGGTGATCGGCGTGGACGCGGAGGGCCGTCCCGCGGTCCTGGGCGTCAACAGGCCCACGCCTTACGAGATCACGCTGATCGGCGGGCTGTGGACCGCGCAGGTGCTGGCACTGCGGGCGGCGGCCACGGGCGCGCGGATCGCGGTGGAGACGGGGCGCTCGCAGGCCTGGACGGCGCTCGCGCAGGCCGCGGGCGGCGGGCAGCCGTGCATCTCGCTGCACGACGTGGGGCGGGTGCCGCCGCAGGGCGCGTCGGCCGGGTCCCCGGTGGTCGTGGTGCGCGACTGCGGTATGCGTCCGCCACGGGGCCGGGTGGTGGCGGGCCCCTGGCAGTCGGTGGTCACCCTGCTGCCGTATCTGAGCCCGGTGGCACCCCGGCTGATGGAGAAGTCGGCTCTCGTGGGCGTCCAGCGGGTCTCCCCCGACGAGGCGGCCCAGATCGGCCGGATCATGAATCTGCCGGCTGCCGAGACCCAGGCGCTGTCCACCCTGGCCGACGGGGTCACCCTGTGGTGTACGGACCGCGACCGGCAGTTCGTGATGACCCAGGCGACCGACGCAGAGTCCGGACTGCTGGGCAGCGCGCGGCGTATGGACTGACCGGGGCCCGGGCCCTGGTCTCCGGCCGTCACGAACAGCCCGCTCCCGGCGGGCAGATGTACTTTTTCGACCACTTCGACCCGCCCTGACGTCCACACTTGGTTCACTTGTGGCGGGACGTGACCTACTGGGCAGTTCTTCGCGTGCGAAACGGCCTGCCGTTGTGCGCCCCATGGCGATTAGGGTGGGTGGGGGCGCGGCAGAGGAACCTGCGGGCAGGCACTGCGCGTCGCAAGGGGGAGAGCCGGGCGGATCGGACAACGGGAACGGTCGCCCCCACCCACCACGGCACAAGGGTGCTCGACCACACCAGGAGGCAAAGTGAACGGCGATCGGGACGAGATCCGCGGGGGATGGAACACGCCCGTCGACGAGTCGTCCGACGCGGAGCCCGCCGAGATGACGGGTGAGTTCACCATCGACTACACCCCTCCCGCCTGGTACACCCAGAACGCGTCCGGGGACTCCTCGGGCGGGGCGGGGTCACACCTCGCGCCTCCACCGCCGCAGGGGGCGCCGCTGTCCGTACCGGGGCTTCCGGCCCCTGGCGGATTCGACGGCTGGCCGCCGGCTGTCCCGTCCGGCACGGCGGACTCGGGCACGGCACCTGCGGGCGCGGGCTCCGGGGGCGCGGGGCCTGCGGGCGTCACGCCTTCGGGTGTCACACCTGCGGGGACGGGAGCCGTGGGTACGGGAGACGCAGCGCCTTCGGGTGCGGCGCAGGAGCCGTCGGCGTCTCCGTCCGCACCTGCCTCCGAGCCCGTCTCCGAGCCCGTGGCCTCCGCCTCCTCGGACGCGGCCCCCGGTTCCGGCGTGCCGGGCGGTACGTCCGGTGCGTTCGGTGGCGGCGACGTGGAGAGCGGGGCCACCATGCGGTTCTCGCCGGCTGCGCTCAAGCGGGAGATCGCCGAGCGCGAGGCCACGGCCGAGGCCGAGGCCGCGGTGACCGCCTCGGGTGCCGCGGCCTCGGGTGCCGCGGCCGAGCCCGCGCCGTCCGCGGTTCCCGTCGTGGACGACGGCGCGGCACCGCCCGCCGCGTCCGACGCCCCGGCGGGCGACAAGGGCTCCGAGGAATCGGAGGAGAGCGGCGGGTCCGGCACCCCCGCCCCGGCGAAGGACACGGCTCAGGACGCCGTACGGGCCGAGGACGCCGAGGAGGACGAAGCACCCGCCCCGGACGACGAGCCCGCCGACGCCCCGGTGGACGCCGTACTCCAGGGAACCCCGCCTGCCCCGGCCGCCGAGGACGGGGCGTCTCCCGCCGACGCGCCGCCGTCCCCGGCCGCCCCGCAGGACGCGCCTGCCGGCGCGCCGGCCCCGTGGACCCCCGCGCCCGCGCAGGGAGCCCTTCCGCCGCTTCCGCCTGCCTTCCAGCCGGCCGCGCCGCAGCCGAGCACCCCGCAGTCCGCGCCCCAGTGGCCCGCACAGACGTCGCAGCCCGCACCGCTGCCGCCCGCCCAGACGCCTCCGCCCGCGCAGACGCCCCCGCAGGCACAGCCCCAGGTCCCCGGCCCCCAGGGCGGCTACGGCTTCCCGCAGACACCTCCTCCCGGGGGCGCTCCCCAGGGCGGCGGCTACGGCTTCCCCCAGGCCCAAGCGCCCGCACAGCCCGCACAGACGCCGCAGCCCGCACCGCAGCAGCCCGCGCCGCACCTGCCCGCGCCGCACCTGCCCGCGCCGCTGCCGCCCGCGCAGACGCCTCCGCCCGCGCGCCCCGACGCACCCGCGCCGCAGGGCGGTTACGGCTTCCCGCAGCAGCAGCCGCAGCCGCCGTTCCCCGCCCAGGGTGCGCCGCAGCTGCCGCCTGCCGCCCCGCCGCAGGGCGGTTACGGCTTCCCGGCCCCGCAGACTCCCCAGCAGCCGCACTTCCCGGCTCAGGGTGCTCCGCTCCCGCCGCAGTTCCCGCAGCAGCAGGCCCCGGGCACACCGGACCTGCCCGCCGCCCCGCAGCAGCAGCCGCCCGGGGCCTACCAGCCACAGCAGTCCGCGCCCCAGGGGCCGCCCGTCGATCCGCGCACCGGCGCCGCCTGGCCGACCCCGGTGACGCACGACCAGCGGGAGCGTTCCGTGCCGGGCGCACCGCTCGGTTACACGGCCGCCGTGGAGCTCTCGTCGGACCGGCTGGTCCGGGGCAAGCAGAAGGCCAAGAGCAGCCGCACCCCCTCCGGCGCCTCCCGCTTCAAGCTGGGCGGCAAGAAGGAGGAGCTGGAGCGCCAGCGCAAGCTGGACCTGATCCGCACGCCGGTGCTCTCCTGCTACCGGATCGCGGTCATCAGCCTCAAGGGCGGAGTCGGCAAGACCACGACGACCACCGCGCTCGGCTCGACCCTCGCCACCGAGCGGCAGGACAAGATCCTCGCCATCGACGCCAACCCGGACGCCGGTACGCTCGGCCGCCGTGTGCGCCGCGAGACCGGGGCCACCATCCGCGACCTGGTGCAGGCGATCCCGTACCTCAACTCGTACATGGACATCCGCCGCTTCACCTCGCAGGCGCCCTCCGGTCTGGAGATCATCGCCAACGACGTGGACCCCGCGGTGTCCACGACCTTCAACGACGAGGACTACCGCCGCGCGATCGACGTGCTGGGCAAGCAGTACCCGATCATCCTCACCGACTCGGGCACCGGACTGCTCTACAGCGCGATGCGCGGGGTGCTCGACCTCGCCGACCAGCTGATCATCATCTCGACCCCGTCCGTCGACGGCGCCTCCAGCGCGTCCACCACGCTGGACTGGCTGTCCGCGCACGGCTACGCCGATCTGGTGCAGCGCTCCCTGACGGTCATCTCCGGCGTCCGGGAGACCGGAAAGATGATCAAGGTCGACGACATCGTGCAGCACTTCGAGACGCGCTGCCGGGGCGTGGTCGTCGTACCGTTCGACGAGCACCTGTCGGCGGGCGCCGAGGTCGACCTCGACATGATGCGCCCGAAGACCCGCGAGGCCTACTTCAACCTCTCCGCGCTGGTCGCCGAGGACTTCCAGCGGGCCCAGCAGCAGCAGGGCCTGTGGACGTCGGACGGCGGCAACCCGCCGCCTCAGTACGCCCCGCCCATGCCGGGCGGGCAGACGCCGGGTCAGCAGGTGCCCGGCCAGGGGCAGTACGCGCCGCAGCCGCAGCCCGGTCAGCCGTACCCCGTGCAGCCGCAGCAGCCCTATCCTCCGCAGCAGCCGTACGGGGGACAGCAGCCCTACCCGGGGCAGCAGCCGCCCCAGCAGCCGGCGTCACCCCAGCAGCCCTACCCGCCGCACCCCGGCCAGGGCGCGCAGAACAACAGCTGGCAGCAGACGCCGCCCGCCCAGCCGCAGCCCGGCGCGCACCCGGCAGGACCGCCTCCGGCGCCCGCGCACCACGATGGCCAGGCACATCAGCCCGGCCAGCCCGAACTGCAAGGCCCCGTTCCGCCCGCGGGCTGGCAGCAGCACCCTCCGCAGCCGCCGTCGGCGCCTCAGCAGTAAGGCAGTAGAGGTCTAAACCAATGAGGGCTCGCACCGTTCACCCGGTGCGGGCCCTCATCGCATTCCCGCAGACCACACGCGGTTTCGCCGACCGTTGACGCGACTCGACCGCCGCTGATAGACCTTCGCTTCACCAGCTGGCGAACCAGAGATCTGCCCGCCTTCACCGTGCGAGTCATGACGCGAGGTCTACGTCCATGGTCACAAGATTCCCTCCACGCTCCTCCCGCCCACACGGCCGCCTGCGCATCCTTCTCGCCTCCGGAGCCGCCGCGTTGGCGCTTGCCGCCGGATCGGTCGTCCCCGGAAACCCGCTCGCCCCCGCCCCGCAGGAAGCGCGGGCCGACGACGGGAAGTCGACCCTCACGGTCGCGGTCGCGCAGAGCGTCGACTCCCTGAGCCCCTTCCTCGCCCAGCGGCTGGTCTCCACGAGCATCCACCGGCTGATGTACGACTACCTCACCAACTACGACGCCAAGGACAGCCACACGATCCCGGGCTTCGCCACAGCGTGGGAGGCGTCGCCGGACAAGTTGACCTGGACGTACACCATCCGGGGCGACTCGAAGTGGTCCGACGGTGAGAAGGCCACGGCCGAGGACGCGGCGTGGACGTTCAACACGATGATGACCGACGAGGGCGCCGCCACCTCGAACGGCAGC
The DNA here is from genome assembly GCF_040611875.1 of Streptomyces sp. NPDC006516. Classification (NCBI taxonomy): domain Bacteria; kingdom Bacillati; phylum Actinomycetota; class Actinomycetes; order Kitasatosporales; family Streptomycetaceae; genus Streptomyces; species Streptomyces sp. NPDC006516. Next base: position 24,242 of record NZ_JBEXPD010000023.1, on the reverse strand, counting down.
TTCGTCGGCAACTTCAAGAAGGTGACCGCGCCCAGCCCGGACAAGCTGGTCATAGAGCTGAAGCAGCCTCAGGCCACGATGACGGCGCTGGACGTTCCCATCGTTCCCAAGCACGTCTGGGAGAAGGTCGGCGACTTCTCGAAGTTCAACAACGACACGAAGTTCCCGATCGTCGGCAACGGGCCGTTCATCCTGACGGACTACAAGGTCGACAGCTATGTGAAGCTCAAGGCCAACAAGGACTTCTGGCGGGGTGCGCCCAAGTTCGACGAGCTCGTCTTCCGGTACTACAAGGACCAGGACGCAGCCGTCGCCGCCCTCCGAAAGGGTGAAGTTTCCTTCGTCGCCGGCAGCCCCAGCCTGACGCCCGCCCAGGCGGACTCGCTGAAGAGCGCGGACAACATCAAGGTCAACGACGCCCCCGGCCGCCGCTTCTACGCACTGGCCACCAACCCGGGCGCGCAGACCAAGGACGGTAAGAAGTTCGGCGACGGCCACGCCGCACTGCAGGACCAGAAGGTCCGTCAGGCGCTCTTCATGGCCGTGGACCGCACGACCATCATCGACAAGGTCTTCCAGGGTCACGCCATAGAGGGCGAGGGCTACATCCCGCCGCGCTACGACTCGTACTTCTGGAAGCCGTCGGCCGAGCAGAAGCTCGCGCACGACCCGGCGAAGGCGGGCGCCCTCCTCGACGAGGCGGGATACAAGAAGAACAGCGCCGGCAAGCGGACGGGCAAGGACGGCAAGCCGCTCGACTTCCGCATCCTGTGTCACGCCACCGACCCGAACGACAAGGCGATCGGCAAGTACCTCCAGGAGTGGTGGGGCGACCTCGGCGTCGGCCTGAAGGTCGACTGCCGCGACAACGTCTCGGACCCCTGGTACGCCGGTGAGTACGACCTCGCCTTCGACGGCTGGTCCGTGAACCCCGACCCCGACTTCGTCATGTCGATCCACACCTGCGCCGCGCTGCCTGCCAAGGCGAAGGAGACGGCGCAGACCGACAACTTCATCTGCGACAAGCAGTACGACGAGCTCTACGCGAAGCAGCTGGCGGAGTACGACCCCGCCAAACGGGCCGATCTCGTGAAGCAGATGGAGTCGCGGCTGTACGACCTGGGGTACATGAACGTCATGGCGTACCCGAATGCCGTCGAGGCCTACCGCACCGACCAGATCAAGTCCATCACGACCATGCCCTCGGACGCGGGCAACATCTACGGCCAGGACGGTTACTGGAGCTGGTGGTCGGCGGTCCCCGCGGCCGGCGCGTCGGGCGGCTCGTCCGACGGCGGCGGCAGCTCCACGGGGGTTCTCGTCGGTGTCGGTGTCGCCGTAGTCGTCCTCGCCGGTGGCGGGCTGCTGTTCGCCATGCGTCGTCGTTCCACCGCGGAAGACCGTGAATAGTCCATGAGCACAGAAAGCACTCCCGCGCTCCTCAAGGGCGCGGCGGGCGCGGACGCTGTCGAGACCGACGGCCCGGCTCCGGCCGGGCCGTCGGCCCGCGGTCCACGCGCCCGCAGCACGACCGCGTACCTCCGCTACGCGGCGGGCAAGCTGGCCGGTGCGGCCGTCTCGCTGTTCGCCGTGCTCGTCACCAGCTTCTTCCTCTTCCGGCTGATCCCCGGCGACCCGGTCAAGCAGATGACCGGCGGCCGGCAGGTGTCGACCGAGCAGATCGCCGCGATGCGCAAGGAGTTCGGCCTGGACCTGCCGCTCTGGCAGCAGTTCACCGAATACTGCGGCAAGGCCCTGACCGGGGATTTCGGTACGTCGTACCAGTTCCGCGCCCCCGTCATGGACAAGATCAGCGAGGCGCTGCCCGCGACGCTGCTGCTCACCGGCACGGCCTTCGTGATCTACACGGTCATCGGCATCTGGCTGGGCGCCAGGTCCGCCTGGCGCAACGGCTCGGCCGGCGACCGCTTCCACACGGCGTTCGCGCTGACGCTGTACTCCGTCCCGTCGTTCTGGCTGGGCCTGCTCCTGATCATCACCCTGTCGGTCGGCATCGGGCCGATCCCCGGGCTCTTCCCGACGGGCGGCATGGAGTCCGGCAGCGAGAGCGGCTTCGCGTACGTCGTCGACGTCGCCCATCACCTGGTCCTGCCGGTTGTCACCCTCGTCGCCGTGGAGTACGCGCGCACCCTGCTGGTGATGCGCTCCTCGCTGCTGGACGAGATGGGCAGCGACTACCTGACGACGGCCCGTGCCAAGGGCCTGCGCGACGACCTCGTACGCCGCAGGCACGCCGTCCCCAACGCGATGCTGCCGACCGTGACCCTGCTCTTCGTCAACCTGGGCAACACGGTGGCGGGCGCCATCCTGGTGGAGACGGTGTTCTCCTGGCCCGGCCTCGGGGGCCTCTTCTACCAGGCGCTGAGCGTGCCCGACCTGCCCCTGGTGCAGGCGCTGTTCTTCATCTTCGCCGCCGCCGTGATCCTGATGAACACGCTCGCCGATGTGATCTATCCGCTCCTCGATCCCCGGGTGGGCCGATGACAGCCACGACCGACTCCGCGCCCGCCCTCAGCCCGCGCGCGCTCACCTGGACCCGCCGGCGTCACGCGGCGGCCCGGTTCTGGCAGCAGTACCGTGCCCACCGCGCCGGACTGGCCGGCCTCACCGTGCTCGCGCTGATCGCCCTGATCGCGCTGGCAGCCCCTGTACTGGTGGGCACGGACTCGCAGAGCGTCACCGAAGCGCCCGGCGGCCCGCTGGAGGCGCCGAGCGGGGCGTTCCCGCTCGGCACCGACCAGTTCGGCCGCAGCCTGCTCGCCCTGCTGGTCTGGGGGACGCGGGTCTCGCTGACCGTCGGACTGCTCGCCGCGTTCCTCTCGGTGGCCATCGGGACCCTGGTGGGCATCACGGCGGGCCACTTCAAGGGCTGGTACGGCAACGTCGTCATGCGGATCACCGACTGGTTCCTGGTGATGCCGACCCTGGTGCTCGCCATCGCGCTGGCGACCGTGCTCTCGCGGTCCCTCTGGACGACGGTGCTCGCCATCGGCGTGACGACCTGGCCGACGACGGCGCGGCTGGTGCGCGCCCAGACGCTGTCCGTGGAGTCCCGCCCGTACATCGAGCGCTCCAGGGCACTGGGCGGCGGACACCGCCACATCATGTCCCGTCATGTGCTGCCCAACGTGATGCCTCTGGTGCTCGCCCAGACCACGCTGGTGATCTCCACCGCCATCCTCACCGAGGCGACCCTCGCCTTCCTCGGGCTCGGCGACCCCACGGTCGTCTCCTGGGGCGGACTGCTCCAGGACGCCCGCGAGGCCGGGGCGGTCAGCTCCGGCAACTGGTGGTACCTCGCTCCGCCCGGACTCGCCATCGCGGTGGTCGCGCTCGCGTTCACGCTGTGCGGCCGGACGATCGAGTCCGTGCTCAACCCCAAGCTGGGGGTGTCCCGTTGACCGCTGTGAAGACCGAGAGCGTCGAGAGGCCCGAGGCCGGCCCGCCGCTGCTCGACGTACGCGATCTGCACGTCACCTACGGCTCCGGGGCCTCGGCCGTCCCCGCCGTGCGGGGCGTGGACCTACGGGTCGAGGCGGGCCGGAAGCTCGGCATCGCCGGGGAGTCGGGCTGCGGGAAGTCGACGCTGGCGCTCGCGCTGCTACGGCTGCTGCCCGCGTCGGCGACGCTGAGCGGGGAGATCCTGCTGGACGGCGAGGACGTCCTCACCATGAAGTGGGGCCGGCTGCGCGCCGTGCGCTGGGCAGGGGCGTCGATCGTCTTCCAGGGCGCGATGCACTCGCTGAACGCCGTGCACCGGATCGGGGACCAGATCGCCGAACCGATCCTGCTGCACGGCAGGGCAGGCCCGGCCGCCGCGCGTACCCGCGCCGGTGAGCTGCTGGAGCAGGTGGGGCTTCCGGCCGCCCGCGCGGACGCCTATCCGCACGAGCTGTCCGGTGGCCAGCGCCAGCGCGTGATGATCGCCATGGCGCTGGCCTGCGACCCCCGGCTGATCATCGCGGACGAACCGACCACCGCGCTGGACGTGATGATCCAGGCGCAGATCCTGCGGCTGATCGAGAAGCTCGTGGCGGACCAGGACCTCGGCCTGATCATGATCAGCCACGACCTCGCGGTGCTCTCCGACACCTGCGACCGGCTCGCGGTGATGTACGCCGGCCGGGTCGTCGAGGAGGGCCCCGCCAAACAGGTCTACGAAAGCGCCAGGCACCCGTACGGCAGCGCCCTCTCGGCGGCATTCCCGCGCATCGGCGACCTCTCGTCACGGCACGCGCCACGCGGTCTCCCCGGTGACCCGCCGGACCCGTCGGCGCTGCCCTCCGGCTGCACGTTCCATCCGCGCTGTCCGGCGGCGCTGGACATCTGTGCCACCGAGGACCAGGAGCTGCGGGTCTCGGGGCCGTCCCGGAGGGCCGCGTGCGTGCTGGTGGCGCCGGGCGCCGCTGCGGCGCCGGGTCTGTCCGGCGGCGCCGACGAAGCGAGGAGCACCTCATGACCACCACTCCCCCGGCGCCTCTGCTCAGCGCCCAGTCCCTGGAGGTCGCCTTCCCGGGGCGGCGCGGGGCGGCGACCGCACGGGCGGTCGACGGGGTCGACCTCGACATCCGCCCCGGCGAGATCGTCGCCCTGGTCGGCGAGTCGGGCTGCGGCAAGACGACGCTGGCCCGTTCGCTGCTGGGCCTGGTGCCGCCCACCGCGGGCCGGGTCACCTTCGGCGGTGAGCCCCTCGACTACGCGGGCCGGGCGCTCAAGGCGTACCGCAAGCGGGTGCAGCTGGTGCTCCAGGACCCGAGCGGCTCCCTCAACCCGCGTCACACGGTGTACGACGCGGTGGCGGAGGGCCTGCGCATCCACGGGTACGCGGGCGACGAGCGGGCGGCCGTGGCCGAGGCGCTGTCCCGGGCCGGGCTGCGGCCTCCGGAGCGGTTCTTCCTGCGCTATCCGCACGAGCTGTCCGGCGGTCAGCGTCAGCGCGTGGTGATCGCGGGCGCGCTGGTGCTGGAACCGGAGCTCATCGTCGCGGACGAGCCGGTGGCCTCGCTGGACGCGTCCGTGCGCGGCGAGATCCTGGCGCTGCTGCTGCGGCTGCGCGACGAGCTGGGCCTGTCTGCGCTGGTGGTGACGCACGACCTCGGGCTGGCCTGGAACATCGCGGACCGGGTCGCGGTGATGTATCTCGGCCGGATCGTGGAGACGGGTGACGTCGAGCAGATCCTCACGGCTCCCCGGCACCCGTACACCCGGGCGCTGCTGTCCGTGCTGCCTGAGGCGGACGGCGAACCGGTGATCCTGACGGGCGAACCGCCGGACCCCTCGAAGGTACCGTCCGGCTGCCGCTTCCACGCCCGCTGCCAGGTGCTCGCCTCGGGCGAGGCGGAACGTGCGGGTGTCGCGGACGCGTGCCGCAGCCAGGACCTGCCGGTGCTGGACGGAGGCGGGGCGGCCCAGGTCGCGTGCCACTGGGCGGCGGCCACCACCTAGGCCCGCAGCGGACTCAGGGCTCCCGGGTGTGGTGGATGGTGCCGGTGAGCTCCCCCAGGGGCCGCCCCGTGCCGCCCCAGCGGTGCTGGATGATCTCGGCGGCGATGGAGACCGCCGTCTCCTCGGGCGTACGGGCCCCGAGGTCGAGGCCGACCGGGGAGGCGAGGCGGGCGAGTGACGCCTCGTCCACCCCGGCCTCGCGCAGCCGGGCCGTCCGGTCGGCGTGGGTGCGCCGGCTGCCCATCACCCCGATGTACGCCGCGGGGGTGCGCAGTGCCGCGACGAGCAGGGGGACGTCGAACTTCGGGTCGTGGGTCAGGACGCACACCACCGCGCGCGCGTCCACCTCGGTCGACTCCAGATACGTGTGCGGCCAGGCGCAGACCACCTCGTCGGCCGTAGGGAAACGCTCGCGCGTCGCGAAGACCGGCCGGGCGTCGCAGACCGTCACCCGGTAGCCGAGGAAGGACCCGATCCTCGCGGTGGCGGCGGCGTGGTCGATGGCCCCGAAGACCAGCATGCGGGGTGCGGGGGCGTAGGTCTGGACGAAGACGGTAACGTCCTGCATCCGGCGCTCGCCGTGCGCGCCGTAGCGGATGCTCTCGGTGGCGCCCTGCGCGAGGAGCCCCCGCGCGTCGTCGGTGACGGCGGCGTCCAGTGACTCGTCACCGAGCGAACCACGGGCGCGGCCGGGCAGGACGAGCCGCCGGGCCCCTTGCGGCGCCGCTCCGGAGACCACCGTGGCGAGCGCGGCGGGCCTGCCGTCGCCGATCGCGCCGAGGAGTTCCCGCAGCAGCTCGAGGTCGGCCCGGGCGGTGTACGGCTGCACCAGGACGTCGATGGTACCGCCGCAGGTCAGGCCCGCCCCGAAGGCCTCGTCGTCGCTGATGCCGTACGTCCGCAGCAGCGGGCGGCCCGTGGTCAGGGTCTCGGTGGCGGCCTCGTACACGTCGCCCTCCACGCACCCGCCGGAGACGCTGCCCGCCACCTGGCCCGTGGCGGTCACCGCCATCACCGCGCCGGGTGCGCGCGGCGCGCTGCCCCGCACCCCGACGACGGTGGCCAGGGCGAAGGGTGTACCCGCGGTGTCCCAGCCGCGCAGTTCCGGCACCAGTTCACGCACGCGGACCTCCCGGCTCCTCGGCTGCTACCCCCGACGATGCCCTCGTGTCCGCCCGCGCACCACAGGAAGGCGTCAGCGGCGGTCGTACGCCGCGATCAGCTCGCTGGAGCGCTTCACATCGGCGGCCATCGCCACGAGGAGGTCGTCGATCGAGTCGAACTTCAGCATGCCGCGTACGTAGGCGAGGAAGTCCACCGCCACGTGCAGGCCGTACAGGTCGAGGCCGACGCGGTCGATCGCGTACGCCTCCACGGTGCGGTCCTTGCCGTCGAACTGCGGGTTCGTCCCGACGGAGATCGCGGCGGGCATCGCCTCGCCCTCGACGGTCAGCCAGCCCGCGTAGACGCCGTCGGCGGGGATCGCGGTGTGCGGCAGGGTCTCCACGTTCGCGGTGGGGAAGCCGAGCTCGCGGCCCCGCTGCGCGCCGCGCACCACGACGCCCTCCACGCGGTGCGGGCGGCCCAGGATCTCCGCGGCCCCTTCGACGTCGCCCTCGGCGATCAGACGGCGGGTGAGCGTCGACGAGAACGGCTCGCCGCCGCCCGCGTCACCGCTGACGAAGAGGTCGATGACCTCGACCTCGTAGTCGTACGTCGCGCCGAGCTCGGCGAGGAACGTCACGTTGCCCGCCGCGCGGTGCCCGAAACGGAAGTTGGGGCCCTCGATGACCAGCCGGGCGTGCAGCTTGTCGACGAGGACCTTCGCGATGAAGTCGGCGGGCGAGAGCTGCGAGAACTCGGCGGTGAACGGCAGGATCAGCACCGCGTCCACCCCCAGCTCCGTCATCAGCTCGGCGCGGCGCTGGTGCGGGGCCAGCAGCGGCGGGTGCGTGCCGGGGCGCACGACCTCGCTGGGGTGCGGGTCGAAGGTGACGACCACGGAGGGCACGCCGAGTTCACGCGCCCGGTCCACGGCCCGGCCGATGATCAGCTGGTGCCCGCGGTGCACCCCGTCGTAGGAGCCGATGGTGACGACGCTGCGTCCCCAGCCCTCGGGGATGTCCTCCAAGCCACGCCAGCACTGCACTGTGACCGCTCCTCGCCCGAACCTGTGTACGTGTGTAAGTCCATTACGCAGGTCTAAGACTGCCATGCTCACGTCCCGCGGCCTGCATCGGCACCTGCATCCCCGGCCGCGCCCCTTCCATGGCCTCCATCGTGCGCCGGGCGGCGGCCCCCACCACGGCGGCCCACTCCTGCGGGGCGTCGGCCAGCCACCGGGTGACGAGTGCCGCGAACCCGGGAACGTCCCGGGCGAGTTCCACCAGGGCCCGGTCGAAGCGCCCGGCGCCCTCGGGTGTGCGTACGAGCAGCATTCCGGTGCGGTGCACCAGCGCCCGGGTGCGGGCCTCCGGGCGGCGGGCGGATCCGGCCGCCGCGGCCCGCAGCAGGGCTTCGAGGACCTCGGGGTCCTTCCCGGTGTCCTGCTCGAACTCCAGCAGCACCTCCAGCAGCTCGGCACGCAGGGGCCGTGAGGCGGGGCTCCCCTGGGCGGCGAGCACCCGGGCCAGCGCGGCGCGCACGGGCGGCGGCGCGGGGCGGTCCCGCAGCAGCCCGGTCACCAGGGGCAGCAGCAGCGCGCGGGCGGCCGGGCTGTGCTCCAGCCGGAGCTCCACATAGGCCGCCGCCCGTGCCCCGCCCCCGCCGGGGCGGCTGTCGATGTACCGGCGTACGAGGCCGGGGGCGTGCAGCGCCAGGGCCGGTGTGTCCAGGGCGGCCAGCTCCCGCAGCACCTCGTCGGCGGCCTCCCCCGGCAGCGACAGACGGGCGCGCAGCGCGGCGAGCACCGGCTCGGGGTGCTCGGGCAGCACGTCCGTCAGCAGGGACAACGGCAGCCTCGGGTCGCCGGCGGCGAAGACGCGCAGGGCCTGCGGCAGATGACGGCCCCCGGTCCCCGGATCGCGTACGAGCACGGTGAGCGCCTGGGCGTGCAGGGCGGTGTCGTCCGGGCGGGCGAGAAGGGTGAGTGCCGCGCCGCGCAGCAGGGCGCGGTCCTCGTCGGTGAGGCTGAGGGCGGCCGTGAGCGTGGCGTGGGCGGCGGCAGCCGCACGCCGCTCGGGGTGCTCCTCGTCGCGCGCCCACCGGTCGACGGCACGGCAGAGCGCGCCTGGCTCGTCCTCCGCGAGGGCGGCGAGCAGTTCGGCGGCGCGCGGGTGGGAGGTGTCGACGAGGGCCTCGGTGAGGTCGTCGAGCGCGAGGTCCCGGCGGGCGTACAGGAGTGCCTGGGCCGCGGCGGCCACGGTGAGCCGTACCGGCACACCGTCCTGGGACGGGAGGGGGCTCTCGTCGGTGAACCAGCGGCAGAGCAGTGCCTGCACGGTCCTGGGGTGGGCGGCCAGGCGGCTGGACACGGCGTCCAGATAGCGTTCGCCGCCGTCCGCGCGCCGGGCTCCGTCGGCGGGCAGGAGCCGGCGCAGGAGGTCGATGCGGTCCTCCTCGGGCAGCTGGACGCGGCGCCAGAACCAGGGACCGAATGCGGCGTAGGGGCCGAGCGCGGCGGGCCCGTCCGGGGAGAGGGACCGCCGGGTGATCCGCCCGGTGAGCACCCGCAGGATCCCGAGGCACGGCCGGGCGTCGGGCACCCTGAGCAGGCTCTCCCGGAGCAGGTGGGCGGCCCACCACGCGGCGTCGCGGTGCCGGCCCGCCGTGCCCGCCCCGGCCGGGAGGCGGTCCATCGCCTCGATCAGGTCCGCCATCCGGTGGGCCAGCGCCGCGGGTCCCTGCCTGCGCCCGAGCAGGAGCATCGCCTGGATCACGGGGCCGATGCGGTGCCGCGGCACGGGGAGGTTGCGGGGCTCCTCGCCGGGGTCCTCCTCTTCCGACCCGGCGGGTTCCCGCGCGGCCTCGTCTCCGTGCCAGCGGTGGACCAGGGAGTGCAGGGCGGCGTCCAGGTCCAGGTGGGCACCCTGTACCCAGTCGCCCAGCTCCTCGTGGGCGAAGCGGTATCCACCGCCCGCGGGCACCAGCAGGCCTTCGGTGAGGACGGCGGAGGCCCATCCCGTACGCCAGGGGAAGATCTCCTCGAACGCCTCCCGGTCCAGCTCCCCCTGGCCGGGCCCGAGGCAGCGCCTGGCCGCCTCGTGGACCTGGCCCGCCACCTTCGCGGCAAGTCTGCGGACCGCCTTGCCGCGGAGCCTCGGTTCGGCCTGGGCTCCGATCCGCACGGCGATCCGGACGCAGCTGAGGTCCAGGTGCGCGGCGAACACCTCTTCCGTCCCGGGCCGGCCGGCCACGTCCGGCGGAAGGGCCTCCCGGACCTCCGCCAGCAGGCGCAGGGTGAGGGGGTGCCGGTCGTGGCCCGGCGCGATCGCGCCGGGCGGGATGCCGTATCCCTCCATGACCCGTGCGGCCTGGTCGGCGGTGAGGTCGCCGAGCCGGACGGCCGGGGGCAGTCCTCCGGCGGGCCGCTCGGGTCGGTGCAGGGCGTCGGGCGGGTAGAGCGCGCCCGCGGTCTCCCAGTGCTCGGGGCGGCACGCCACGACCATCCGCGCCTCGTGGGACCGGAGCCAGGCGGCCGTCGCCCGCGTCCAGCCGGCGAGCCGGTGGGCCAGCAGCGGAGGCATCTCCTCGGGGCCGTCCACGACGACGAGCAGCGGGCTTCCGGACTCCGCGGCGAGGCGCGCCACGCGTTCGGGAGTCGCCGGTGCCATGTCTCCCCGGGCCCCTGCGGCGGTGAGGATCCTCCCGGAGCGCTCGAGGGCCCGGCTCATGGCGTCGGTGACCGAGGTGTCGTCGGCCAGCAGATCCGCCCCGCGCAGCCAGAGGGTGAGGGCCGGTACGGGGCCGCGCGCCCGGCGGGCTGCCAGGGCGGCCAGTTCGGTGGTCCGGCCGGTACCCGGGGCGCCGACCAACCCGAGGACCGGACCGGTGCCGCCCTCGAAGGCGGTGAACTCGGCCCTGACGCGGGGGCGTTCGACGGCCTCCGTGCCGCGGGGGCGGCTGTCCGCCTGGCCGAGCGAGGTGGCGGTCAGCTGGAGTGCTCCCGCGAGGTTGAGGTCGCATCCGTAACCCGGGACGCCGTTCGCGTTGCGCCGGAGCACCTCCGCCAGCGGCCCCGGGGCGTCCCCGGCGGTCAACGGCACCGCGAGTCCGGCGGCCTCGTGAGCGGTGCGCAGCGCCGTGGAGAGCACGCCCAGGACCGCTCCGGTGCGCGGGTCCGTCACGGGCCCGCCGACCGCGGCTCCGCCGGATCGCAGCGCGTCCCGCCCGTCCGTGCCCAGGGCGAGCTCGAGGGCGTCGCTCACCGGGTGGTCGCGCCCCCCTTCGGTGTACGTCGCCGGGACCGCTCCGAGCACCCGCGCCTCGCGCCAGCCGTGCGCGGCGATGCGTACGTAGGTGCCCGTCCCGATCCTCTCGCGCACCGCGATGGGCAGCGGCTCCACGCCGAGGGCCTCGGGGCCGCCTGTACGCAGCAGGGCGAGGCCGAGCGCGGGCAGGGGGGTGATGTCACCGGCGGCGAGGGAGCAGCTGCGGCCGTCCGCGCCGTGCAGCGTCAGGGGGACGGAGCGCGCGACGGCCTGGTGTGCGGTGACGACCGTGCCCCGGTCGTCCGCGACGAACCCGGTCCCCCGCGGCCGGCCGGCCTGATCACAGATTCTCACCAGTTTCGACCGGTCCCCGCTGCCCATGGTCCGACGGTAGATCCCGGGTGATCGCCACGAGAAACGCGGGGGGCGAAAGCGCCCCCCGCACGCCCCTCCGTCACTCCGAGCGCCCGTCCATTGGGGTGAACAGGTGGGTTCGTCTGGACAGAGATGATCGCGGGAGGGGGATCGTGGAGCGGGCTCCGGGGGGAGGGCCCGCTCCACGGCGGGGCGAACCGCTGGAGCTCCTCGCCGACGGATCAGGCGAAGACGGCGAGGCTCTTGGCCTTGCCCTTCTGCTCCTCGACGAGCACCAGGAAGGTCCCGTCCGGACCGAAGACACCGACCGGTCCCGGAGGATAGGACGGCATGTCCACGCGTACGCCGTTCAGCAGCAGCTTGGCGCGCTTCTCGTCCACGTCCCAGCGGGGGAACGCCGAAGCCGCCGCTTCGGCCACCGGCATCACGGTGAGCTCCTGCTGGTGCTGGTCGAGGGTGCGCGCCGCGTCGAGACCGTACGGGCCGACACGGGTGCGCCGCAGTGCCGTCAGGTGCCCGCCGACGCCGAGCCCGGCGCCGAGGTCGCGGGCCAGGGCCCGGATGTACGTACCCGACGAGCACACGACGGAGACGACCAGGTCGACGACCGGGGTGCCGTCCTCCGCGACGTCCTCGCGGACGTCGTAGACCCGGAAGGACGAGATGGTCACCGGGCGGGCCGGGATCTCGAACTCCTCGCCGCCGCGCACACGCGCGTAGGACCGCTTGCCGTCGATCTTGATGGCGCTGACCTTGGACGGCACCTGCATGATCGCGCCCGTCAGCGCGGCGACCCCGGCGTCGATGCCCTCGCGAGTGACCCCCGAGGCATCGGTGGACGAGGTGATCTCGCCCTCGGCGTCGTCGGTGACGGTGTCCTGGCCGAGTCTGATGGTCCCCAGGTACTCCTTCTCGGTCAGTGCGAGATGGCCGAGAAGTTTGGTCGCCCGCTCGACCCCGAGCACGAGGACGCCGGTCGCCATGGGGTCCAGCGTGCCGGCGTGGCCCACCCGCCGGGTGCGGGCGATGCCGCGCATCTTGGCCACGACGTCGTGCGAAGTGAAACCGGACGGCTTGTCGACGATGACGAGGCCGTCCGGCGTCCTGTCCTGCTTGTTCTGCGTCATGCGGAAGGCGAGTCCCCGTCGTTCTCGTCGTTCTCGTCCTCCGGCTTGCGGTACGGGTCCGCGTCGCCGGCGTACGTGGCACCGGAGGACGCCTCGCGGACCTTGGCGTCCGAGGCACGTGCCCGGTCGAGGAGGTCCTCGATCGCCCTGGCGTTGTCCGGCAGGGCGTCGGCCACGAAGGCCAGGGTCGGGGTGAACTTCGTCCCCGCCGCGGCGCCGACCGCCGAGCGCAGGATGCCCTTGGCGCTCTCCAGGCCCGCGGCCGCGCTGGCCCGCTCCTCGTCGTCGCCGTAGACCGTGTAGAAGACCGTGGCCTCCCGCAGGTCGCCGGTGACCCGGGTGTCCGTGATGGTCACGTGCGTGCCCAGACGCGGGTCCTTGATACCGCGCTGCAGTTTCTCGGCGACCACCACCTGGATGAGGTCCGCCAGCTTCTTTGCCCGCGCGTTGTCGGCCACTGGTCCGTCTCCTTCTTAAGCCTTGCTCAGTCGTCTTCGTCGCTGTGCAGCCGCCGTCGTACGGACAGCAGCTCCACTTCCGGCCGGCCCGCGATCATGCGTTCGCACCGGTCGAGTACGTCTGTGAGGTGCCCGGTGTCCCCGGAGACCACGGCAAGGCCGATCCGGGCCCTGCGGTAGAGCTCCTGGTCCCCCGTCTCCGCGACGCTCACCGCGAACTTGCGGTGGAGCTCGGCGACGATCGGGCGGACGACGGAGCGTTTCTCCTTCAGCGACCGTACGTCGCCGAGGAGCAGATCGAAGGACAGAGTCCCCACATACATGTGTGTCCGGATGTCCCGCCGGTTCGGGTTCACGCCCCGCCATCGCTTGGCAGGGACACCAGAACCGTACACGGAACGGCCGGGGCCGATCGACGGAAATACGACCCGTCGACCGGCCCCGACTGTGGAAGAGAGCCCGGGGGTCTCCCCCCGGGAATCCCCGTTGATCAGCCTCGCGGCTTCTCGCGCATCTCGTACGTCGCGATGACGTCGTCGATCTTGATGTCGTTGAAGTTCCCGAGGTTGATACCGCCCTCGAAGCCTTCGCGGATCTCGGTGACGTCGTCCTTGAAGCGGCGCAGACCGGAGATGTTGAGGTTCTCCGCGATGACCTTGCCATCGCGCAGCAGCCGCGCCTTGGTGTTGCGCTTGACCTCGCCGGAGCGGACCAGCACACCGGCGATGTTGCCCAGCTTGGACGAGCGGAAGATCTCGCGGATCTCCGCCGTGCCGAGCTCGACCTCTTCGTACTCCGGCTTGAGCATGCCCTTGAGGGCCGCTTCGATCTCTTCGATCGCCTGGTAGATGACCGAGTAGTACCGGACGTCCACGCCCTCGCGCTCGGCCATCTGCTCGGCACGCCCTGCGGCGCGCACGTTGAAGCCGATCACGATGGCGTCGGAGCCGGTCGCCAGGTTGATGTCCGACTCGGTGACGGCACCCACACCGCGGTGCAGGACACGGATGTCGACCTCTTCGCCGACGTCGAGCTGGAGCAGCGAGGACTCGAGAGCCTCCACCGAACCGGACGCGTCGCCCTTGATGATGAGGTTGAGTTCCTGGACCAGACCGGCCTTGAGCGCCTCGTCCAGGTTCTCCAGGGAGAACCGGACACCCTTGCGGGCGAAGTTGGCGTTGCGCTCACGGGCAGCACGTTTCTCGGCGATCTGACGGGCCGTACGGTCCTCGTCGACCACCAGGAAGTTGTCGCCGGCACCCGGGACGTTGGTGAGACCCAGGACCAGGACGGGGGTCGAGGGACCCGCTTCCTGGACGTTGTTGCCGTTGTCGTCGAGCATCGCCCGGACACGGCCGTACGCGTCGCCGACGACCATCGTGTCGCCGATGCGCAGCGTTCCGCGCTGGACGAGGACGGTCGAGACGGCACCGCGGCCGCGGTCGAGGTGGGACTCGATCGCAATACCCTGCGCGTCCTGCTCCGGGTTGGCCCGCAGGTCGAGCGAGGCGTCGGCGGTGAGGACGACGGCCTCCAGCAGCGCCTCGATGTTGAGGCCCTGCTTGGCGGAGATGTCGACGAACATCGTGTCGCCGCCGTACTCCTCGGCCACCAGACCGAACTCGGTGAGCTGACCGCGCACCTTGGTCGGGTCGGCACCCTCGACGTCGATCTTGTTGACCGCGACCACGATCGGCACCTCGGCCGCCTTGGCGTGGTTCAGCGCCTCGATCGTCTGAGGCATCACACCGTCGTTGGCCGCGACCACGAGGATCGCGATGTCGGTGGACTTCGCACCACGTGCACGCATGGCGGTAAACGCCTCGTGACCCGGGGTGTCGATGAAGGTGATGCGGCGGTCCTCGCCGTTGACCTCGGAGGAGACCTGGTACGCACCGATGTGCTGCGTGATACCGCCGGCCTCGCCCGCGACGACGTTCGTCTTGCGGATCGCGTCCAGCAGCCGGGTCTTACCGTGGTCGACGTGACCCATGACGGTCACGACCGGCGGACGGGAGACCAGGGCCTCTTCGCCGCCCTCGTCCTCGCCGAACTCGATGTCGAAGGACTCGAGCAGCTCGCGGTCCTCCTCCTCCGGGCTGACGATCTCCAGGACGTAGTTCATCTCCTCGGCGAGGAGCTTCAGCGTCTCGTCGGAGACCGACTGCGTGGCGGTGACCATCTCGCCGAGGTTCATCATCACGGCGACGAGCGACGCCGGGTTGGCGTTGATCTTCTCCGCGAAGTCGGTCAGGGACGCACCGCGCGACAGCCGGACAGCCTGCCCGTTGCCGCGAGGCAGCATGACGCCGCCCACCGACGGGGCCTGCATGGCCTCGTACTCCTGGCGCCTCTGACGCTTCGACTTGCGACCGCGACGCGCGGGACCACCGGGACGGCCGAACGCACCCTGCGTGCCACCACGGGCACCCGGGCCGCCGGGACGTCCACCGAAGCCGGGACGACCGCCGAAGCCGCCGCCACCACCGGGACGGCCTGCGCCGCCACCGCCACCGGGACCACCGGGACGGCCGGCGAAGCCGCCGCCGCCACCACCGGGACCGGCCGGACGGCCCGCGAAGCCACCGCCGCCGGGACGACCGCCGCCGCCACCGGGACGACCGCCGCCGGCCGGACCACGGCCACCGCCGGGGCCACCGCCGGGACGCGGGCCCGCAGCGGGACGCTGCGGCATCATGCCGGGGTTCGGACGGTTACCCGAGGGGGCACCGCCCGGACGGGGAGCCTGCGGACGGGGCATGCCGCCCGGGGACGGGCGAGCGCCACCCTGGCCCTGGGGGCGCGGGGCGCCACCGGGACCACCCTGCGGGCGCGGGGCGCCGGGGCGCTCCTGACCGCCGCCGGGGCGCGGGGCACCGCCGGGACGGGGCGCCTGGGGGCGCGCCATGCCGGTGGTGCCGCCGGAGGTGAAGGGGTTGTTGCCCGGACGGGGACCGGCCGGACGTGCGCCGCCGGGGCGGGGTGCGCCCTGGCCCGCGGGACGTGCGGGACGGTCTCCGCCACGCTCGCCACCGCGCTCGCCGCCACGGCCGCCGTCACGCTGGCCGCCGTCACGCTGACCGCCGGCCGGAGCCGGACGGGCGGGACGCGGGCCGGGGGTGGCGCCGGTGGGACGGGGAGCCTGCTGCGGCGCGGCAGGCTGCTGGGCCGGAGCCGGAGCCGAGAACTCGGCGGCGGGCACCGGGGTGACCGGGGCCGGCTTCGGCGCGGGCCGGGGGCCCGGACGGGGTCCGCCGGACTGGGCGGCCGGCGCGGCCGGCGCCGCGGGGGTGCTGCTCGCCGGGGCCTCGGCAGCGGCCGGCTTGGGGGCCGGTGCGCCGGGCTTCGGGGCAGCAGGACGTGCCGCGGCGGCCGGAGACGGCGCCGCGGGCTTTGCGGGGGCGGCCTTACGAGGCGCGCCAGGCTTCGCAGCGGACTTGCCGGCGTTGCCGCCGGGCCCCTGCAGTGCGTCAGTCAATTTGCGTACAACCGGCGCCTCGATCGTCGAGGACGCCGAACGGACGAATTCACCGAGTTCTTGGAGCTTGGCCATGACGACCTTGCTCTCCACGCCGAACTCCTTGGCGAGTTCGTATACCCGGACCTTAGCCACTTCGCTCCTTTTAGGTCCGGGTTACCGCCGGACCGTCGCTACTTCATGGGCGTACTCATCGCGTACTCATCGAGTGCTCATCGCAATCTCGACCTACTTCCAACTCGCGAGGTACCTGACCGCACGGGGACCCGTGCCGTTCACTTTCTTACGGTGTCACCCGCTCGACGAACCGCTGCAGTGCGGCGGAGTCGAACGGCCCCTTGGCCTTGAAGGCCCGGGGGAACGCCCGGCGGCGGACCGCCAGGTCGAGACATACAGAGGCGGGGTGTACGTATGCACCCCGGCCGGGCAGCGTACCGCGTGGATCAGGGACAACCTCTCCCTCGTCCACCACGATGCGCAGCAGCTCGCTCTTGGCCGCTCGCTCCCGGCATCCCACACAGGTTCGCTCGGGGCAAGCGCGGGCGTGCGTCCGGCCAGACACGGCTAAGTCTACCTCCCCGCACCGACCTCACCCCTTTGGGGCAAAAATCGAACGGATGTTGTCGTGATCTCAGCGACGTGACGCCTCGATCTATTCCCTCGTACCCCGCCGCAGCGCGCCTGGGCGGCCCGGCGTGGTACCGGATTCAGCCGCGCTCGGACCGCTCCCGGGCGCGCTCGGCGCGCTCCCGGTCGGCGATGTCACGCTCGGCATCGGTCTCGGTGTCGGGACGGATGTCGATGCGCCAGCCGGTGAGCCGCGCGGCCAGGCGGGCGTTCTGCCCCTCCTTGCCGATGGCCAGCGACAGCTGGTAGTCGGGGACGGTCACCCGCGCGGAGCGCGTGCCGAGGTCCACGACCTCCACCTTGCTCACCCGTGCGGGTGACAGCGCGTTGGCGACCATCTCGGCCGGGTCGTCCGACCAGTCCACGATGTCGATCTTCTCACCGTGCAGCTCGGCCATCACGTTCCGGACACGGCTCCCCATCGGCCCGATGCAGGCGCCCTTGGGGTTGAGCCCGGCCCGGGTGGACCGTACGGCGATCTTGGTGCGGTGACCGGCCTCACGGGCGATGGCCTCGATGACGACCGAGCCGTCAGCGATCTCCGGGACCTCGAGCGCGAAGAGCTTCTTGACGAGGTTGGGGTGGGTGCGCGAGAGCGTCACCGACGGGCCACGGACACCCTTGGCCACCCGCACGACGTATGTGCGCAGGCGCAGGCCGTGGGTGTACTCCTCGCCCGGGACCTGCTCCTGCACGGGCAGGATCGCTTCCAGCTTGCCGATGTCGACCAGGACGTTCTTCGGGTCCTTTCCCTGCTGGACGAGGCCGGTGACGACGTCACCCTCGTGGCCGGCGTACTCGCCGAACGTCCGGTCGTCCTCGGCGTCGCGCAGCCGCTGCAGGATGACCTGCTTGGCGGTGGTCGCGGCGATACGGCCGAAGCCGGACGGGGTGTCGTCGAACTCCTTGGGCTCCTGGCCTTCCTCGAGGTCGGCCGGGTCCTCCTTCGCCCACACCGTGACATGGCCGTTGGCGTCCAGCTCGACGCGCGCACGCCGGTGGCTGCCCTCGGTGCGGTGGTACGCGATGAGGAGGGCCGACTCGATCGCCCCGACGAGCACGTCGAAGGGGATCTCCTTGTCCTGCGCCAAGCCCTTCAGAAGCTTCACATCGATGTCCACGGCTACGCCTCCTCTTCCTTCTTGTCCTTGCGGTTGAATTCGATCTCCACGCGCGCCTTGGCGATCTCGTCGAAGGCGAGACGGCGCGCCGTGGGCTTGCGGCCCTTGACGCCCGGCACTTCGAGATCGAGCCCCTCGTCGTCCACCCCGAGGATGCGGGCCACCAGCTCGCCGCCCTCACCCAGGGTGAGCCTGGCCAGCCGGCCGGTGGCGCGTACGTAGTGGCGGTGCTCGGTCAACGGGCGGTCGGCGCCCGGAGAGCTCACTTCGAGGACGTATTCGCCCTCGCCCATGGCATCGGTCTCGTCCAGCGTCTCGGAGATCGCGCGGCTGAGCTCCGCGCAGGTGTCGAGCTCCACGCCGTCCTCGGAATCCACGATGACCCGCAGCACCCGGCGGCGGCCCGCCCGGGACACCTCGATCTCCTCGAGGTCCAGCTCCTTGGCGCCGACGAGCGGCTCCAGCAGTTCGCGCAGCCTGTCGCTCTGGGTGGTGCTCATCCGGGTGACTCCTCGGCCGCGTGTGCTGTTGTGGGGATCGTCGCGTGTCAGGTCAAAGGGTATCCGGTCCGCAGGGGTGTTGCCGTCCGCCTCCCGCCCTGCCGCGGGTACGCTCACCTTCGGTGATCACTTCAGGTCAGAAACTGTCAAAAACCAGGCTGAAGGAGACAAGTGCGCCGCACGGGGACGACGCGCAGGAGTGCGCTCACCGCTACGGGAGCATTCGGCCTGGGCGCGGTGCTCACGGGCTGCGGGAGCGGCGGTGGAGCCCCGCGGCATGACTCCACGGGCGCGGACGCCAGGACGGTCTCGCTCCGCGCGAGTACGGCGCTGAAGGCGGCGGAGGCCCGCTCCGGCGTCTCTCTGCTCGCCCGCTATGACCAGGTGGTGGCCGCCCACCCGCTGACGGAGGCCGGACTCGCGCCGATGCGGGCCGCCGTCCGGGAACACGTGGCGGCGCTCGGCGGCCGGGCCGGTACGGGCGTCCCGTCCTCCCCCGCCCCCGCGGCCCCGGCGGCCGACGTGCGGACCGCCCTGAGGGAACTGGCCGCCGAGGAGCGCCGGCTCGCCGACGTCCGCGCGGCCGCCCTGCTGAAGGCCGAACCCGAACTGGCCAGACTGCTGGCCTCCATCGCCGCGGCCGGCGCGGCCCACGCGTATCTGCTCACCGAACTGGCCAAGGAGACCCCCGCATGACGGGCAGGACACAGGAGGCCGGCACCGGCGACACCGCGGACGCGCTGCGGGCCGCACAGTCCGCACTCGCCGCCGAGCACGCCGCGGTGTACGGCTACGGCACGCTGGGCGGGCGGCTGGAAGGCGGCCGCCGCCGCGACGCCACGGCGGCCGGCGACGCGCACCGCGCCCGGCGCGACGCGCTCGCCCGGACGGTGCGCGACCTGGGCGGCACACCGGTGGCGGCCCGGGCCGCGTACGCTCTGCCCTTCGCCGTACGGGACCCGGCGAGCGCGCTGCGGCTCGCCGCCGTGCTGGAGGACCGGGTCGCGGGGGTGTACTCGGACCTCGTGCGGGCCGCCCGGGGGCCGTTGCGGCAGGATGCGGCGGGCGCGCTCCGGGAGGCCGCGGTGCGCGCGGCCCGTTGGCGTGGCACCGGCGTAGCCTTTCCTGGGCTCACCGAGAAGGCCGCGCCGCCGGAGAACACGGCGGAGGCCGGCGCCACGGGTGTCACGCACTGAGGAAGCTCTGAAAGGGAACAAGGCACGTATGGGTTTCGAACCGCCGCAGCGTCTGGTGCGAGCGCTCGGCGAGACGTGCGGGGAGACGGCCGCCGCCGAATGGCTCGAACGGCTCCCCGCGCTCACCGGCGACGCGCTGTCCGCAGCCGGCCACCAGGTCCTGCCCGACCGGGTCGTCGCCCCCGGCGGGCGGAGCAGTCTCGTCCTCCTGGTGCACCGGACGGACGGCACTCCCGCGGTGCTGAAGATCGCGGCTCCGGGCGCCGCGCCCGAGCTGGAGCGGGCGGCTCTCGCGCACTGGAAGGGCTGGGGCGCGGTCGAGCTCCTGGCCACGCGGGACGCCCCGGTGCCCGCTGACGCGCTGCTCCTGGAGCGGCTGCACCACGAGGTGTCGCTGCGCTCCCTCCCCGAGGCGAAGGCCCTGCTGGAGGCCGCGGGCACGGTACGGAGGCTGTGGGTCGAGCCGCCGCCGGGGCACTCCTTCGAGACCGTCCAGGAGCGCACCGCCCGGCAGGTGGAGCCGATGAGGGCGGCCGCCGTGCGGGACCCCGCGCTCGGCCCGCTCGTCTCGGCCGCCGTCGCCGCCCGCGAGGAGCTCGTCGCCGATTCCCCCGAACTCTTCCTGCTCCACGGCAACTTCCGGCAGAGCAAGGTCCTGTCCGGTGAGCGTGCCCCGTGGCTGGCGGTCGGTCCGGAGCCGCTGACCGGCGAGCGTGCGTACGACCTGGCGCGGCTGGTACGGGACCGGGTCGAGGATCTGATCGCCTCGCCCGGAGGGGCCGCGACGGCCCGCCGCCGGATCAAGAAGCTCGCCGAATCGCTGGAGGTGGACCAGGCGCGGCTGCGCGGCTGGACACTGTTCCGGGCCGTCGAGTCCGGCACGCGCGCACTGACGGTGGG
Organism: Streptomyces sp. NPDC006516; assembly: GCF_040611875.1. Classification (NCBI taxonomy): domain Bacteria; kingdom Bacillati; phylum Actinomycetota; class Actinomycetes; order Kitasatosporales; family Streptomycetaceae; genus Streptomyces; species Streptomyces sp. NPDC006516. The sequence continues at coordinate 3,625 of NZ_JBEXPD010000023.1, read as the reverse complement.
GCGCAGGCAGGACGGCGAGCTGTCCCTGGAGTTCGCGGACTGGCTGTAGCGGCATGTGCGACGGGCCCCGCGCGGTGCGCGGGGCCCGTCGTGCTGTGCGGCAGGTCAGCGCCGGTCGGTCAGGCGGGCGATCGCCTCGTCGACGGTGAGCTCCTCGCGCTCGCCCGTGCGGCGGTCCTTGAGCTCCAGGACTCCTTCGGCCGAGCGACGGCCCGCCACGAGGATCTTCGGGACACCGATGAGCTCGGAGTCGGTGAACTTGACGCCGGGCGAGACTCCGGCGCGGTCGTCGACCAGCACGCGCAGGCCGGCGGCGGCCAGCTTCTCGGAGACGTCGAGGGCCAGTTCGGTCTGGAGCGCCTTGCCCGCCGCGACGACGTGCACGTCGGCCGGGGCGATCTCGCGGGGCCAGCACAGGCCCTTGTCGTCGGCGGTCTGCTCGGCCAGGGCGGCCACCGCGCGGGAGACGCCGATGCCGTACGAGCCCATGGTGACGCGGACGGGCTTGCCCTGCTGGCCGAGGACGTCCAGCGAGAAGATGTCGGCGTACTTGCGGCCGAGCTGGAAGATGTGGCCGATCTCGATGGCGCGGTCCACCTGGAGGCCGGTGCCGCACTTGGGGCAGGGGTCGCCCGCCTCGACGACGACGACGTCGAGGTAGTCGTCGACCTCGAAGTCGCGGCCCGCGACGACGTTCCTCGCGTGCTTGCCCTCCTTGTTGGCGCCCGTGATCCAGGAGGTACCGGCGGCGACGCGGGGGTCGGCGATGTAGCGGACCTTCTCCAGACCCTGCGGGCCGACGTAGCCGCGCACGAGGTCGGGGCGGCCCACGAAGTCCTCGGCGGTGACGAGTTCGACGACTGCCGGGGCGAGGTGCTCACCGAGCTTGCCGAGGTCGACCTCGCGGTCGCCGGGCACGCCCACGGCCACGATCTCGCCGTCGACCTTGACCAGGAGGTTCTTCAGGGTGGCGGAGGCCGGGACGCCGAGGTGGGCGGCGAGGGACTCGATGGTCGGGGTGTCGGGGGTGTCCAGCTCCTCGACGGGTCCGGCCGCGGAGGCGTCGGCGGCGGTCGTGACCTTGTACGTCACGGCCTCGGTGTTGGCGGCGTAGTCGCAGTTGGGGCAGTCGACGAAGGTGTCCTCGCCGGCGGGCGCCGGGGCGAGGAACTCCTCGGAGGCGGAGCCGCCCATGGCGCCGGAGACGGCGGAGACGATGCGGTGGTCGAGGCCGAGGCGCTCGAAGATCCGGATGTAGGCGGCCCGGTGCAGCTGGTACGCCTCGGCCAGGCCCTCGTCGGTGGTGTCGAAGGAGTACGAGTCCTTCATCTGGAACTCGCGGCCGCGCAGCACACCGGCGCGGGGGCGGGCCTCGTCGCGGTACTTGGTCTGGATCTGGTAGAGGATCACGGGCAGGTCCTTGTAGGACGAGCACATGTCCTTGACGACCTGGGTGAAGATCTCCTCGTGGGTCGGGCCCAGGAGGTAGTCGGCGCCCTTGCGGTCCTTGAGCCGGAACAGCAGGTCGCCGTACTCGTCGTACCGGCCGCTCGCCTCGTACGCCTCCTTGGGCAGCAGCGCGGGGAGCAGGACCTCCTGGCCGCCGATGGCGTCCATCTCCTCGCGGACGACGCGGGTGATGTTCTCCAGCACCTTCTTGCCGAGCGGCAGCCAGGACCAGATGCCGGCCGCGGTGCGGCGTACGTATCCGGCGCGGACGAGGAGCTTGTGGTTGAGCGTCTCGGCGTCCGCCGGGTCGTCGCGCAGTGTCTTGATCATCAATCGGGACATGCGCTGGACCTGGGCCATGATGAACTCCTGCTCGGAAGGGTGGTGAGCCCGAGGTTAGCCGGGGGGCCCGCGCGGGCGGAAATCGATTCGTCAGCCGCGGCGCAGCGGGAGGGGCGCGCCCATGACCGCGTAGGGCCTGGGAGCGCTGGGGAACAGCACCTGCCGGGCCAGGTCGCGGTAGCCGAGGGCGCGGTAGAGGCCCCGGGCGGGGCTCTCGGTGTCGATCGCGGAGAGGATGGACCGCGGCTGGTCCACGGCGTCCGTGATGGTGGTGATGAGGCTGCGGCCGATGCCGCGCTGCTGGAACTCCGGGTGGACGTGGAGTTCGGTGATCACGAACGAGTCGTCGAGCCAGTCGTCGGATCCGGTGGCGCGCAGGTAGGGCTCGACGACGGTGGACCACCAGTGCGTGCGGCTGTTCGGCAGCCCGTAGACGAATCCGACGAGCCGCCCGTCGGCCGAGGTGGCGCCGAGGGCGCGGGCCTGGGGGTGGTCGAGGTGCCGGAGGACGATGTGGCGGCGTACGTCGATCTCGTCCTGGCCCAGGCCGAAGGCGAGTGCCTGCACGGCGAGTGCCTCGTCGACGCGGGCGGCGAGGTCGAGCGGTCCGACCACGATGTCGGGGGCCCCGGAGCCCTGGGGGGACGCGGGCGTTGCGGCTGCCATGCGGGAACCCTACTGGCCGCGCCGTCAGGTCAGAACAGCACGCTCATGAACGCGCCCGTCTCACGGAAGCCGACGCGGCTGTAGGCCCTGCGTGCGGCGGTGTTGTAGTCGTTCACGTACAGGCTGACGACCGGTGCCACGTCGTGGAGCGCGTAGCGCAGGACGGCCGCCATGCCCGCCTTGGAGAGTCCGCGGCCCCGGGCCTCGGGGGCGACCCACACGCCCTGGATCTGGCAGGCGCGGGAGGTGGCCGCCCCGATCTCGGCCTTGAAGAGGACCTTGCCGTTCTCGATGCGGGCGAAGGAGCGGCCGGTGCTGATGAGTTCGGCGACGCGTGCCTGGTAGAGCAGCCCGCCGTCACCGGCCAGCGGGGAGACGCCGACCTCCTCGGTGAACATGGACACGCAGGCCGGCATGAGGACGTCCATCTCGTCCTTGCGCACCCTGCGCACGAGCGGGTCGGGCGCCACCTCGGCGGAGGGGGCGTCGGTGACCATGAGCGGCTGGTTGGGCCTGACCTCGCGGGCGGGGCCCCAGCTGGGTTCGAGCAGCCGCCACAACTGGGAGGTGGGGCCGGCCGGCCCGACGATCGAGGAACAGCGGCGCCCGGCCCGCCGGGCACGGTCGGCGAAGGCCCTGACGGCCTCGGGGGTGGCGCAGATGGGCACGAGGTTGGCGCCGGAGTAGCAGAGCGAGCGCAGCCGGCCGTCGGCGTACCATCCCCACATCTCGCCGCCCAGACGCCAGGGATCGAGTCCGGCGATCTGCACGCGGGAGGTCACGAACGCGTTGTCCACGGGTTCGCTCTCGAGGATGGCGAGCGCGGCAGGGAGCTCGCCGGGGTCGAGGACCCGGGTAGTGGTCTGCGTCAACACTGGGGCCTCACCGAACGGTCTACTGGTTTCCGCACTGTAACCGAGAAGGCTGTGAGGTGCCGCCCCGCGGGGGGAAGGCGGATGCCGGCCGGACACGGCTGTGCCCCGCAGGACGGGACCTGCGGGGCACGGGGAGCCGGGGCCGGAGGGTCAGCCGGCGATGGAGATCTTGGGCTCGCCCGAGGGGATGCCGTCCTTCTCCATCTGTTCCGCGATCTTCATGGCTTCCTCGATGAGGGTCTCCACGATCTTCGATTCCGGGACGGTCTTGATGACCTCGCCCTTCACGAAGA
>NZ_JBEXPD010000022.1:0-60008 GCF_040611875.1 Streptomyces sp. NPDC006516 | reverse complement strand
ACGCCCCGCAGTGGCGGATGCTCCTGGCCCGCGTCGCCGACGACCGCCACGAGCTGGTCTGGTCCGCGCACCACACCATCCTGGACGGCTGGAGCATCAGCCTCATCCTCCAGGAGGCCGCCGCCTGGTACGGCGCGCTCTCCCAGGGAGGCCGACTGGAGCGGACGCCCGCGCGCCCCTACCGTGACTACGTCTCCTGGCTCCAGGAACAGGACCTCGAACAGGCCGAACGGTACTGGCGCGACACCCTGCACGGCATCGACGAGGCGACCGTCCCCAACCTCGGCAAGCCGCCGGCCGCCCCGGACGGCGGCCCGGGCGACCCTGCCCCGTACGCCTGGGCCGAGGCATTCCTCGACGAGACGGAGACCGCGGCCCTGCAGGAATTCGCGCAGCGGAACAGGCTCACCCTGAACACCGTCCTCCAGGGCTGCTGGGCACTCCTGCTCGGCCGCTACGCCCGAACGGACGACGTGGTCTTCGGCACGGTGGTCTCCGGGCGGCCCGCCGACGTCGAGGACGTCGAGAACATGTCCGGGCTCTTCATCAACACGCTCCCGCTCCGGGTCAGGCTCCCCGGAGACAGCCTTGTCCTCGACTGGCTCCAGGACCTCCAGCAGCAGAACCTGAGCATGCGCCAGTACGAGTACAGCCCTCTGGGCCTGGTCCAGCAGTGGAGCGGGATGCCCGCGGGCACACCCCTGTTCGAGAGCCTGTTCGTCTTCGAGAACTACCCCGAAGGGGAGGGGCCCGAGGGCTCCCTGCGCTTCGAAGCGCTCGGCTCGCAGGAGCAGACGCACTATCCGCTCAACACCGCCATCACCCTGGGCGAGCGGATCGGCATCAGCATCCTCCACGACACGCGCCGCTTCGCCACACCGGCGGTGGAGGCCATGACGGGGCACCTGCGGCAGATCTGCCACGCGCTGGTGAGCGAACCGCGGCAGAGCCTTGCCGAGGTGAGCCTGCTCACGGACCACGAGCGGGACCGGGCCCTGGGGGAGTGGAGCACCGACAGCACCTCCCCCCTCGAACCCGTACTCCTGCACACCCTCGTCGAGGCGCAGACACGCGCCACCCCGGACTCGGTCGCCGTGGTCCACGAGGACGGGCATCTCACCTACGCCGAGCTGGACCGCCGCGCCAACCAGCTGGCCCACTGGCTCCAGGACCGGGGGGTCGGCCCCGACGTACTGGTCGGACTCTGCCTCGACCGTTCACTGGAAGGCGTCGTGGGCCTCCTGGGCATCCTCAAGGCCGGCGGGGCGTACGTCCCGGTCGACCCGAGGTACCCCCTCGACCGCATGAGCTACGTAGTGGAGGACGCACGGCTGCGACTGATGCTCACCCAGTCGCACCTGACGGACCGGCTGCCCGGCGGAGACCTGGAGACACTCTGTCTGGACACCGCCATGCCCTCACTCGCGGACCGGCCGGACACGCCTCCCGCGACCCCGGTGACCGCGGAGAACCTGGCGTACATCATCTACACCTCGGGCTCCACGGGGCGGCCCAAGGGCGTCATGGTGGCTCACCGGTGCGTCCAGCACATCGTGCCGTGGATACGCGACAACCCGTGCTTCGACCGGCGGCAGAACGTCCTGCAGGTCGCCTCCACCAGCTTCGACTTCTCCGTGTGGGAGATCCTCCTTCCGCTGGTGACCGGCGGTACGCTGCACATCCCGGCCGCCGGACTGCGCATGATCGGCACCGACCTCCAGGAGATCCTTGCCGAACGGGCCATCGAGAGCCTGAACTTCACCCCCGGCGCCCTCGCCACCCTTCCGACGGACGACCCGCTCCCGCACCTGCGCACCCTGGTGGTCGGCGGTGAGGCGTACTCGCCGGACCTCATCCGTACCTGGGCGCCGGGCCGTACGTTCTTCAACGTCTACGGGCCGACCGAGACCACGGTCTTCGCCACCGGGGGCCGCACCGACGAGCACCTGGACGTCCTCCACATGGGACGGCCGATCACCAACGTGCGGTTCTACGTGCTCGACCCCTACATGCGGCCCGTTCCCGTCGGAGTGCCCGGGGAACTGCACATAGGCGGCGCGGGCGTGACCCGCGGCTACATGAACCGGCCGGACCTGACCGCCGAGTACTTCGTCGCCGACCCGTTCGGGGACGAACCGGGCGGCAGGCTCTACCGAAGCGGTGACCTCGTCCGTTATCTGCCGGACGGAACCGTCGAGTTCGTCGAGCGTGTCGACACACAGGTCAAGATCCGGGGCTTCCGCATCGAGCTCGGCGAGATCGAGGCGGTGCTCGATCAACATCCCCTGGTGGACCGGTGCGCCGTGCTCGCCGTCCCGGAGGGGCAGGGAAGACGCCTGGTCGCCTATGTGGTGCCCGACGGCCTGTCTCCCCAGCCCGCAGAGCCCCAGGAGACGCTCCGGGCGCATCTGCGGGAGCAGCTGCCCGCCTACATGGTGCCCTCCGCCTTCGTTTTCCTGGGTGAACTGCCCCTCAACGCCAACGGCAAGCTGAACCGGCGAGCGCTGCCGCAGCCCGAGGACGGCCCCGTGCGGGCACTGCCGGCGGACGCGGTCCCGAGGACCGGGACCGAGGCCCGGCTCGCCGAGATCTGGGAAGAGGTGCTGGGCCACAGCCCCGTCGGTGTGCTCGACGACTTCTTCGTCCTGGGCGGGCACTCGCTGCTCGCGGTGAAGGTCGCCGCCCGCGTCCGCCAGACCTTCGGCGTCGACCTCCCCGTCCGCGTCCTCTTCGAACAGCCGGCCCTCGCCCAGGTCGCGGCGGAACTGGACACGCTCATGGAGGAGCAGCAGCCGTACCCCGTGGTCCCCCTGCGGCCCGTACCCCGTGACGAGCCCGTCCCGGCCACCTTCGACCAGCAGCGGCTCTGGTACATGGACCGCCTGCACCCGGACAGCTCGCTGTACACCGTCGGATGGCTGCTCCACAGGCCCACGGCCCTGGACCCCGTCCGGATCCGGCGCGCGCTGGAGGAGCTGCTCGCCCGCCACGAGATCCTGCGCACCACGTTCCGGGAGAGCGGCGGGCGGGTGTGGCAGGAGATCGCCGCGACCGGGACCGTGTCCCTCACCGAGGCGGACCTGACCGCGACCGCGCCCGAGGGGTGCCACGAGCAGGTCCGGGCCGCCACCCGGGAGCTCTGGACACAGACGTTCGACCTGACCGCCGGACCGCTCTTCCGTACTCTGCTCGTACGCCTTCCAGGCGACGAGACACTCCTCGCCTTCAGCGCACATCACGCGGTCTTCGACGGCTACTCCGTCGGTCTCCTCAACGACGAACTGCTCAGGATCCACGACGCGTCCGGCCCCGAGGGGCCGCCGATGCCGGCCCTTCCGTCCCTCCAGTTCGCCGACTACGCGGTGTGGCAGCAGCAGTGGCTGGAGGAGGAGCGGCTCCAGCCGCACCTGCGGTACTGGAAGGAGCAGCTGGCCGACGCGCCCGCACTCATATCGCTGCCGACCGACCGCCCCCGCCCTGCGGTCCAGGACTTCCGGGGCGCCAACCTCAGCCGCACCCTGCCGGCGGAGCTCGTCGAGCAGGTCGGGAAGCTCGCGGCCGGCCACCGGACCACGGACTTCGTGGTGCTGCTGAGTGCCTTCGCCACCCTGCTCGCGCACTACAGCGGCCAGGACAAGGTGGTGATCGGGGTGCCGGTCGCCAACCGCAGCCGCATCGAGACCGAGCCGCTCATCGGCTTCCTCGTCAACACCGTCGCGCTCTGCGTCGACTTCGAGGGGCAGCCGGGCTTCTCGGACGTCGTCACCCAGGTCCGCTGGAAGCTCCTGGAGGCACAGAGCCGTCAGGAGGTGCCCTTCGACCGCATCGTCGAGGAGCTGAAGCCCGAGCGCAGCCTCAGCTACAGCCCGGTCTTCCAGGTGATGTTCACCGGTCTGGACAAGCTCTTCGACGAACCGTCCGGTTCGCAGGAGCAGCAGCCCGCCTGGATGCACGACGTGACCGGGGACGGCATCGGCGTCGCCAAGTTCGACCTGGGCATCAGCATCCAGCGGCGCGACGACGACCTCCGGTACACCTTCGAGTACAGCACCAGCCTGTTCGAACGCGACACGGTGGCCGGGATGGGCGAGCACCTGCGCACGCTCCTCGAAGCCGCCCTGGCACGGCCGGACACACCTGTCCACCGTCTTCCGCTCATGCCCGCCGCCACGCGGTCACGGATCCTGGAGGAGCGGAATGCCACCCAGGACCCGGAGGCCCTGCGCCCCGTCGTCCTCCACCAGCTCTTCACCGAGCAGGTGCGCCGCACGCCCGACCGCATCGCCCTGTCCTACGAGGACGAGCAGCTGAGCTACACCGCGCTGGACCGGCGGGTGAACCGGCTGGCACGGACGCTGCGGGACCTCGGTGTGGGCCCGGAGTCCCGGGTGGGTGTGTGCATGCACCGCTCACTGGACCTGGTGACCGGTCTGCTGGCCGTCCTGCGGGCGGGCGGTGCCTATGTCCCGCTGGACCCGGACCACCCGGCCGACCGGCTCTCGTACATGGCCGAGGACTCCAGGGTGGCGTTCGTCCTGGTGCAGCCCGGGACCGTGGACAGGGTGGACTTCCTGGCGGAGCGGGGGGTCCGGCTGATCGAACTCGGCGGGGACGACGCCTCCTGGCTCGACGCACGCCCCGATCCCCTGGACGTCGAGGTGAGCCCGGACGGTCTGGCCTACGTCATCTACACCTCCGGATCCACAGGGCGCCCCAAGGGCGTGATGCTGTCGCACCGGGGCATCTGCAACCGGCTCCTCTGGATGCAGGACACCTACGGGCTGCGCGGACACGAACGCGTCCTGCAGAAGACCCCGTACAGCTTCGACGTGTCGGTCTGGGAGTTCTTCTGGCCCCTGATCACCGGAGCGCACCTGCACCTCGCCCGGCCCGAGGGGCACCGGGACCCCGCCTACCTGGCCGAGCTCATCGAGGAGCAGGGCATAGGCGTACTCCACTTCGTCCCCTCGATGCTGCAGGCGTTCCTGCGGCAGGAGACGGTGTCCCGGTACTGCTCCGGGCTGCGTCATGTCGTGTGCAGCGGAGAGGCCCTGCCGCCCGAGGTACAGGAGCAGTTCCACCTGGCACTGCCGCAGAGCGGGCTGCACAACCTCTACGGCCCCACCGAGGCGTCCGTCGACGTCAGCTTCTGGGAGTGCCGGCCCACCCCGGGGGCGACCACCGTGCCGATCGGCCGTCCGGTGGCCAACACGCAGCTGTACATCCTGAACGAGGCGATGGAGCCGGTGCCCGACGGAGTGATCGGTGAACTCCACATCGGGGGCGTGCAGCTGGCCCGCGGATATCTGGGACGCCCGGACCTGACCGCCGAACGGTTCGTCGCCAACCCCTTCGGGCCGGGCCGGCTCTACGCCACCGGCGACCTCGCCCGGTACCGGAGCGGCGGGGTCATCGAATACGCGGGACGCAAGGACCACCAGGTCAAGATCCGCGGCTACCGCATCGAGATCGAGGAGATCGAGGCAGTCCTGACCGACCATCCGGCCGTCCTGGCCTGCCTCGTCGTGGTGCACGAGGTCACGCCGGCGGACAAGCGGCTGACGGCCTTCCTCACCTCGCGGGACGGACAGGAACCACCCCAGGAGGAGCTGCGGACGCACCTGCTGGAACGGCTTCCGGAGTACATGGTGCCCACCTACTTCGTGCATCTGGACGCCTTCCCGCTCACCGCCAACGGAAAGGCCGACCGGAAGGCCCTGCCCGACCTGTCCGGCATCGTGCGGCAGGCACGCGCGGGGGAGGGCTACGTGGCACCGCACACCGGGACCGAAGAGACCCTGGCGGAGCTCTGGGCCCGGCTCCTGGAGCTCGAACGGGTCGGCGTCGAGGACGACTTCTTCGCGCTCGGCGGCCACTCCCTGCTGGTGGCCTCCATGGCCACGGAGGTCCAGGAGAGGTGGGGCATCCAGCTCATGCTCACCACCGTCTTCCAGAACCGGACCGTCGCCGCGCTCGCCCGGATCATCGACCGGAGCGTCGAAGAGGGCGACGAGGACGAACTGGACGCGGCGGAACTCTTCGACCTGCTCTGACGGCCGCCGGGGCGGGCCCGGCCCCGCACGCCGCGTGCACCCGTACACGCCGTGCACCCCTGTCCCGGCCCGCCGCACGGCACTTCGCGCACCTCGTACACCGACGCCTGCCACAGCCTCGTACGCCTCGCAGGGAAACGCACGCCTTGTACACCCCGCACAGCGCCTCGTACGCCCCGCACAGCCACGCACGCCTCGCACGTCGCTAAGGAGACCAGACAGTGTTCGCTGCGGAGACCACCCTGACCAGTCCACGGATCGCCCACGTGGCGAAGGCCGTCAAGGCGGGCGACGACCAGGCTCTCGATGCCTTCTGGAAGGAGACGGCGGAGTCCGGTTCCCCGCTGATGGAACAGGTCGGGGACGACGACTCCCGGACCCTGGTCACCTTTCTGTGGCGGGACCCCGGAGACACCGAGAACGTCGTGGTGCTCTTCTGCAGCGCACCCGGCGGCGACTTCGGCGAGTTCCGGATGGAGCACCTGCCCGGCACCGACCTCTGGTACCGCTCGTACTTCCTGCCCTCCCGGCTCCGGACCACCTATCTGTACTCGGTCAACAACTCCATGGTCCCTTTCGCCTCCTACGCGGAGGTGCTCCAGCGCCTGTCCGAGTACCGGCCCGATCCGCTGAACCCGCGTGACTACACGCTCATGGGCAACCCGCACGAGTTCAAGGTGTCGGTGCTCGAACTCCCCCAGGCCCCGAAGCAGCCGTGGAACCTGTCGCGCCGCGGGGTCCCCAAGGGGACGAGCCGCATGCACACCATGGACAGCACCCACCTCGGGACCCGCCACCACATCACCGTGCACGTTCCCCCCGGTTACTCCGCCGAGGGCGCCGACTACAACGTCTTCGTCCTCTTCGACGGATGGTCCTACTACAACTTCGCGGCCATCACGACCGTGCTGGACAACCTCCTGTACGCCGGTGGAATCCCCCCGTACGTCCTGGTCATGCACACCAACGAGGACCAGGAGGTACGGGCCCGGGAACTGCCCTGCCACGAGCCCTTCAGCGCGTTCCTGGACGAAGAGCTCATGCCATGGGTGCACGCGAACTACCACGTCACCGACGACCCCGCCCGCACGGTCGTCGGAGGCTCCTGCTTCGGCGGCCTCGCGGCTGCGTACGCGGCCTTCCGTAACCCCACTCGGTTCGGCAACGTCATATCCCAGTCGGGGTCGTTCTGGTGGCCGGGGAAAGGCGTGCCCGAGCGGGAAGAGGAATGGCTCACCCGGCAGTTCGAGAACAGCCCCAGGCTTCCCCTTCGCTTTTCCATGGACATCGGAAGCCTGGAGCGCGCGATCGTCGACTACGACCCGATGACGACGCATCAGAACATGCGTGACGTCCTCGTGGACAAGGGTTACGAGGTCGATTACCAGGAATACCTGGGAGGTCACGACATGATCTGCTGGCGCGGCACGATCGTGGAACGCCTTCTTTCCTTCCACCCCCGCCCCAGGAAGGAATCGACCCGGTGACGGAGACATCGCATCGAATTCAGTCGTGCATGAGAACCACATCCGTCCCAGAAAGGTGAGTCCAATGAGCAAGGCAACGATCGCGGTGCTTCCGGGAGACGGAGTGGGGCCGGAGGTGACCGCCTGCGCACTCGACGTGCTCGCCGTCGTGGAGGAAAGGTACCGCCACTCCTTCACGTTCCACGAGGGCCTCGTCGGCCTGGACGCCATCCGGGCCGAGGGGACGGCCATCTCCGACAGCACCTTCGAGACCTGCGCCCACAGCGACGCCGTCCTCTTCGGCGCGGTCGGAAGTCTGCCCGCGGGGCAGGCCCGGGCGGACGGCCCCCGGCCGGAGCAGGCACTGTTCCGCCTCCGCAAGGAGCTCGGCCTCTTCGCCAACCTGCGGCCGGTGCACCCCTTCGAGCCGCTGTACGGCGCGTCGAGCCTGAAGCCGGAGCACCTCAAGGGCACCGACATGATCTTCGTACGGGAGCTCTCGGCCGGCCTCTACTACGGGCGGCTGGAATCCGTGCCGGGCAAGCCCAGCGAGATCCGCCGCACGGCGGCAAGGACCGAGGCCGTCGACACCCTTCTCTACACCGAGGAGGAGATCGAGCGGGTGGTGCGGGCGGCCTTCGAGATCGCGGAGGCCCGGGCGTCCAGGCTCACCTCGGTCGACAAGGCCAACGTGCTGAGCTCCTCGGTCCTCTGGCGGGAGGTCGTCGAACGTGTCGCCGCCGACCACCCGTCGGTGGCCTGGGAGCACATGCTCGTCGACACCTGCGCCATGCGTCTGGTCAGGACACCTGCCGACTTCGACGTCATCGTCACCGAGAACCTGTTCGGCGACATCCTCACCGACGAGGCCGCCATGCTGACCGGCTCCATCGGCATGCTGCCGTCGGCGAGTCTCGGATCCCGGCGCACCGCGTCCGGCATGTTCGGCCTCTACGAACCCGTCCACGGCTCCGCGCCCGACATCGCGGGCCGCGACATGGCCAACCCGGTGGGCGCGGTCCTGTCCGCCGCCCTCCTGCTGCGCCACTCCCTCGGCCTGGACCAGGAGGCGGCTGCCGTCGAGGCCGCCGTGGAACACGTCGTCCGGGACGGCTGCCGGACGGTGGACATCGCCGAGGCGGGCCACGCGGCCGTCGGGACCCGCGAGATGGGCCGGCGCATCGTGGACCGGCTCCGGCGGACCTGACACCGCCCCCCTTCCCGAGCCCCCGCAGACGCGCTCAACGACACACGAAGGTCGTCCAGCCATGAGGTCAGAGAGTCACCCGCAGGACCCGCCGGGTCTCGCGGAGCAGCGCATGCTCGTACGCCGGGCCCGCGGCGAGATGGTCCGGCGTCACAGGGCCCGCCCCACGTACGGCGCCGAACCGCCGATCCGGGTCATGGCGCGTCTCGTCGACGACCTGGAACGGGAGTGCGCCCAGCGGCGGTTCGACCCGGCCGCCACCCGCCTGGAGATCGTCAACCGGACGATCGGCGACGTCAACGTCCGCCGCATCACCGAGTGCGAGGGGGACGAGGGCGGCGCCCGCGACTACCGGACGCTCGGTGACGAGCTGGGCATCGCCCTGCCCGGCGAGGACCTCAACGGCTACATCGCCTCCGGCAAGGGCTACCTCTGGCTGCGCGAGGAGATGATGGCGACCGAGCGGCAGCTCCTGGAGTCCGGCTACGACCCCCGGGTCTATGACATCCAGGGCGTGGGGAACCCGGTGCTGCGCGGCCTGCTGGCCCAGGACATGCGGGCCTGGGGAGTGGAGGCCACCGACGAGAACGTGGCCCTCGGGCTCGGCGCGACGGACTGCATCGACAAGATCCTGCGCGGTCTCGCCCACTTCGCCCGGCTGCGCTCCGAAGCACCCGGAGCGGTGCTCTTCGCGGCACCCGGCTTCAACATGCCCGAACTCCAGGCCGAGGCCTACGGCTTCCGGCTGCACCGGGTCACCACGCGGGCCGAGGACGGGTTCAGGCTCACCGCCGGCCTCCTCACCCGCAACCTGGAGGACAACCCGGACATCGGGGTGCTCTACCTGACGGTGACGAACAACCCGACGACGCTCGCGTACTCGCCCGAGGAGCTCTCGGCCGTGATGGACGTCGTGCGCCGCTTCACCCGGCGCGGGCGCCGCCTGCACGTCCTGGCGGATCTCGCGTACGTCGGGACGGGGCGGCCCGCCGACGACCGTGCCCGTATGCGCAGTCTCGCCTCGGCCACCGACGTGGCCGAGGCGATGATCTACGTGAACAGCTTCTCCAAGACCTACACCCTCACCGGGGACCGCTTCGGCTGGGCGGTCTTCGGGGACGCGGCGTTCTCCGTCGCGATGCGGTCGAGCTGGATGAGCAGCATCAGCTGTCTGCCCGGTGAATGGCAGCTCAGATTCATGGCCTATCACTCGCTCTTCCGCCGGAATCCGCAGTTGATCGAGAAGATCCGGGGACTCTACCGCCTGCGCCGCGCCCGTCTGCGGGCCCAGTTGCAGCGGTTCGACGAAGAGCACCGGCTCTTCGAACACATCCATGTCGACGACGACACCACCATCTACAACTGGAGCCGGCTCAGAGCCGGTGAGGACGCATTCTCCGTTCTGGAGAAGACCGGAATAGCCGGGATTCCCGGCACGACCTTCGGCTATTCCGACGACTACATCCGGTTCTCGGTCGGCATTCTTCCGGTCGCACCGGAGTGAAGGCAGCACACCACCGGAACGGCCGAATTCCAGACAACGAAGGCGAGGAACCATGCAGAAGGAAACGGGATACGCGAAGACGGACATCACCGGTCTCGACATCGCGGTCAACTTCAACTGGAACTGCGACGAGAGCCCCCTCTCCGCCGTGCCCCAGGGCATTCCCGGTGAGCCGCTCGCGGAGCAGGTGGCCAGGACGCAGATCCTTTCGGAGTGCCTGCGCGACGGTCTCCAGGGCATACCCGGCTACCCGGGCGTCGACGAGATGATGCGGTACCTGCACCTGCTGGACGCCTTCGGCATCACCTGTGCGACGGTCGGCATCTACCCGGGCGAGGCCAACAGACTCAGCGCGACCATGAAGCAGCTGCTGGCGCGCATGAGGGACGAACTCCCCCGCATGGTGCCCTCCGTGCTCTCCATGTGTACGGAGGAGTCCCTGCGGTGGACCGTCGAGTGCAAGGACGTCCACCCGGGGCTCGAGGCCGTCGTCTTCATGGGCAGCGCCCCTTCCCGAAGGCTCGTCCAGGGCTGGGACCTCAACTTCATCCTGCACGGGCTGGAGACCTTCATCAAGAAGACCGTGGACAGGGGCATCCCGGTCATCGCGGGCACCGAGCACACGAGCCAGACCTCGCCGGAGGATCTGCGCGCCATCACCCGCGTCCAGGTGGAGAGCGGCGCGTACACCGTGGCCATGGCCGACACCATCGGTGTCATCCGGCCGCTCGGCACGTACCGGCTGGTGCGCTTCGTCCGCGACGAGCTCGACGCCCTCCACATGCCCGGCATCCGGCTGGACTGGCACGGTCACCGCGACACGGGGAACGCCCTCGGCAACGCGATGGCGGCGGTCGCGGCCGGCGCGGACCGCGTGCATGTGGTCTCGCGCGGTGTCGGTGAGCGCTCCGGCAACGCCTCCCTGGAGGAGGTCGTGCTGAACTTCGCCGCCATCGAGGAGGAGGCCGGCCTGCCCGTCTCGTGGGACATGCCGCAACTGCTCCGGCTGATCACCTTCTACGAGGAGATGGTCGGTGTCAGCACACCGGAGCACGGGGTGCTGGGGAAGCGGTACAGCCACACCTCGTCCGGCATCCACACCGACGCCATCCTCAAGGCCCACCACCTGGCGGACCGGGCCCGCGACGCCGGCGACAAGAAGCTGGAGCACTCACTGCGGGAGATGTCCCGCACGGTGTACTCCGCGGTCGACCCGGCAGCCGTCGGAGGTGTCCCCTCCGTGTCGGTCAGCCCGTGGAGCGGCGGGAGCTCCGTGAAGCTGGCCTACATGGCGAGTGGGGGCGACCTCAGGGACCTGTCCCAGGAGACCGTCGAGAGCCTGCTGGCCCGCGCGGGCGAGCTGGGCCGCGAACTGACCTCCGAGGAACTCGCGGAGGGCTTCGCGAAGACACATGCCCGTCACGGCTCCTGAGCGCGAGCCGTGCGGCGTACGCGCCGCGCCGCCGGGATCCGGCCCTCCGGTGTACGCGCGCAGCGGCACGCGGACGCCGGCCGGTCCCAGCCGTTCCCTCCGCCAGGTCTCCCCGGCGGCACGCACCCATGAGGAGAGAAGCGCACGATGCCACAGACGATGTTCGAGAAGATCTGGGACGCGCACACGGTGCGCGACGAGCCCGGTGAGATACCGATGCTGTACATCGACCGGCACCTCACCCACGAGGCGACCTCGCCGCAGGCCTTCGCCGGACTGCGGGAGCGCGGTCTCCCCGTCCACCGTCCCGACAGCGTGGTCGCGGTCATCGACCACAACGTCCCCACCATGCCGGGCCGCCGTCTCATCGACGTGGTCGACAGCCAGAGCGTCCTGTGCATCGAGACGATGGAGGACAACGCCCGCGAGTTCGGGGTGCGGCTGCTCGGCATGAACGACGCCGACCAGGGGATCGTGCACGTCGTCGGGCCGGAGCTGGGGCTCTCGTTGCCCGGGATGACCGTGGTGTGCGGTGACTCCCACACCTCGACGCACGGTGCCCTCGGCATCTTCGCGGTGGGCATCGGCACCAGCGAGGTGGAACACGTCCTGGCCACCCAGTGTCTGCTCCAGCAGAAGCCACGCACGATGAACATCAGGATCGAGGGGACGCCGGCCCCGGGGGTCACCGCCAAGGACATCGCGCTGTTCGTCATCCGCAGCCTGGGCACGGACGCCGGAACCAACCACGTCATCGAGTTCAGCGGAGCGGCGGTCCGTGCCCTGACGGTCGAGGGCCGCATGACGCTCTGCAACATGGCGATCGAGGCCGGCGCCCGGGCCGGCATGGTCGCCCCCGACGACGTCACCGTCGAGTACGTGCGCGGGCGCCGCTTCGCTCCCCAGGGGGAGCTCTTCGAGAGGGCCGCCGAGCACTGGAAGCAGCTCGCCGGCGACCCCGGCGCGCGGTTCGACACGGAGTACGAGCTCGACATCGCCCCCCTCGTTCCGCAGGTCACCTGGGGTACGGACCCGGGGATGGTCGCCGACGTGACGGGCACCGTGCCCGACCCGGCCGGCGAGAGCGACCCCGTGACGCGGGCGGGCATGGAACGCGCCCTGGAGTACATGGGTCTGCACGCCGGCCAGCGCGTCCAGGACATCACGGTGGACACCGTCTTCATCGGCTCCTGCACCAACTCGCGGCTGGAGGACCTCCGGCTCGCGGCCCGGTACGCCGCCGGCCGGCGGGTCGCCGAGGGAACCCGGGCCATCGTCGTCCCCGGCTCGATGAACGTACGCCGGCAGGCCGAGGAGGAAGGGCTGGCGGACATCTTCCGCGAGGCCGGCTTCGAATGGCGCGAGGCGGGATGCAGCATGTGCATCGCCATGAACGGGGACCGGCTCGCTCCCGGCGAGCGCTGCGCGTCCACCAGCAACCGCAACTTCGAGGGGCGCCAGGGCCGCGGGGGCCGCACCCACCTCGTCAGCCCGGTGACCGCGGTGGCCGCGGCCGTGACGGGCCGCTTCGCCGACGTCCGTGACCTCTGAACACACGCGCAGGGAGAAGAACCCCGTGGAGAAATTCATCACGCACGAAGGCATCGCGGTGGCGATGATGCGGTCCAACGTCAACACGGACGACATCATCCCGGCCAGGTTCCTCAAGTCGATCAGCCGCACCGGTTTCGCCGACCACCTCTTCGCCAACTGGCGCTATCTGGAGGACGGGGTCACGCCCGACCCGGACTTCCCCCTCAACGAGCCGGGGAAGGAGGGCGCCGGGATCCTGGTCGCGGGGGAGAACTTCGGCTGCGGTTCCTCCCGTGAACACGCGCCCTGGTCGCTGCGGGAGTTCGGCATCCGCTGCATCATCGCCCCCAGCTTCGCTGACATCTTCCACAACAACTGCTTCAACAGCAGCATCCTTCCGGTGGCCCTGAAGGCCCGGGAGGTCGACGAGATCTGCGAGGCACTGGCGACGGCCTCGTCGCCGACCCTGCACATCGATCTCCCGGCCCAGACCGTGACGACCGCCGACGGACGGTCCTTCGCCTTCGGCATCGACCCGTTCAAGAAGAACTCGATGATGGAGGGCCTCGACAACATCGGCTGGTCCCTCTCCCACCGTGACCAGATCCGCGCCTACGAAGAGCGCCGCAGGCAGGAAGCGCCCTGGCTCTTCGCCTGAGCGGTCCGCGCCCGGCGTTCGCAGCCCGGCCCCGCGCACGGGCCCGGTGACCCGTCCCTGACAGCAGACGAACGTTCCTGACAGCAGAGGAAGCAGAGCGATGGAAGAGAACCGCATGAAGGTCCTGGTCAACGACGAGGACCAGTACTCGCTGTGGCCGACGTACCTCGACGTTCCCGCCGGATGGAGAGAGACGGAGATGACCGGCTCGAAGGAGGAGTGTCTGGCCTACGTGAAGGACGTGTGGGTCGACATGCGCCCCCGGAGCCTGCGCCTCCAGATGGAGCGGACAACCGGCTGACCGGCCCGATCACCTGACCTGACAGCATTCCGTACCAGTCATGGAGGAAGCACTCATGGACGAGCTCGTCGAGCGTCTCTCCAAGGAAGGGCAGAAGGTCGTCGTCGGCGGCCCCGCGCCCTCGCACGCGGAGTTCCGGCGACGCCTGGTCGACAGGGGTTACGTCTTCGTCAAGTTCCCTGATTCCGGGGGGTCCACGGATCTCGGTGTCCGGGTGGACGGGGCGGCCACGGAGCTCGGCGACGCCGACTTCGCGCAGGGGACCGGACGCGTGCACATCGAGGGGACGCTCACCCTCAACTACGTGAAGGTCCGTTGCGTGGCCGACATCGACCTCACGTCGCTCAGCGGCAGCGGCCACCTGGTGGCCGTCGAGCCCGCACCCGTGCCGTGACCCCGGACGGCGGGCGGGCACGGGCCCGCCCGCCGTCCTCCACCGGCCTGGCCCGGATCCGCGCAGGCCGCGCATCCGGCACCTGCCCGGCCTCACCGTGACCGGCCCTCGGCGGAAATGCGCTTCCGCCGAAGGCGGGAGGGGGCGCAGACTCGCCCCATGACTGACATGGGGGCGTTCAGGGACGCGGTCGTCGCATGGGCGGCCCACGGCCCCGGCGACCAGGCACGCCAACTGGCCGCGCGCCTGGACGTACGGACGGCCGTCCTGCTGGAAGGGCCGAGCGATGTCGCCGCTGTCGACGCGCTGGCACAGAGCCGGGGCCGTGACCTGGCGGCCGAGGGAATCTGTGTCCTGCCGATGGGCGGTGCCATGAGCATCGCCCGCTTCGCCCACATCCTGGGGCCCCCAGGCCTCGGCCTCCGGCTCACCGGGCTGTGCGACGAGGCGGAGTACCCCTACTACGCCCGTGGTCTCGCCCGGGCCGGAGCGGCGGAGCAGGGGTTCTTCGTCTGCGCGGCGGACCTGGAGGACGAACTCATCCGCGCGCTCGGTCCGGAGCGGGTGGAGGAGCTCGTCCGGGCCGAGGGCGACCTGCGCGCCCTGCAGACCTTCCTGCGCCAGCCGGCGCAGCGGGGCCGCACGTCGCAACAGCAGCTGCGGCGCTTTTTCGGTACGAAGAAGGGGCGCAAGATCCACTACGGCCGGGTCCTCGTCGAGGCCCTCGGCACCGACCGGGCGCCGGCCCTGCTCGACGGCCTCCTCGCGGACCTCTGACGGCCGACGGTCAGGCCGGCTTCGGGGTATGGCGTAGCGCACATGACGAGGGGGCGCAGTACCGTCCCCGCCCCGGAACCCGGCGGGGACACGGGCGGACGGGCCTTGGGCGTCCCAGCAGCAGCCGGTCGCTGTGACCCGCGTCTCTACCGCGCCGGCGCCTGCGCTGGCACTGTGGTCGGGTCACGGGGGGATGCCACGACCGACCGACCGAGCGAGATGCCATGACCGCGACCGCAGCCGAGAAGACCACCCATGCCCGCCGTGCCCGGACCGGCGGACCCGAGGACGGGCCGAAGATCCTCGAGCACATCCTCGGCTGGACGCTCGTCGTCGTACTGGCCATGTTCGTCACGCAGGCCGGGCTGATGTGAGCTGACCTGCGTCGGCCCCTCACGACGGGTGGGGTGAGGCGCCCGCCCGGCACCCCACCCCTGACCCGCCCTGTGACGCGTCTACCCCGCCTGCGTCAGTTGATGGCCTTGATGAGCTCGCCATCCGTCGTGTCGCCGCTGAGCTCCCAGAAGAAGGTGCCCCCCAGGCCCTGCTGGTTCTTGTAGTCCATCTTCGTGGTGATGGTGGCCGGCGTGTCGTAGCTCCACCAGTCCGTGCCGCAGTGGGCGTACGCCGTGCCCGCGACCGTGCCCGTCGCAGGGCAGCTGTTCTTCAGCACCTTGTAGTCCTCGATGCCCGCCTCGTACGTCCCCGGCGCCGCACCCGTCGCCGTGCCGCCGGGCTCCGGCTGTGTGACGCCGGTCCAGCCCCGCCCGTAGAAGCCGATGCCCAGCAGCAGCTTCTCCGCCGGGATGCCCAGCCCCTTGAGCTTGGAGATCGCCGCGTCGCTGTTGAACCCCTCCGAGGGGATGCCCGGGTAGGAGGTCAGCGGAGAGTGCGGAGCCGTCGGCCCCTGCGCGGCGAACGCGCCGAAGAAGTCGTACGTCATCGGGTTGTACCAGTCGAGGTACTGCGCCGCCCCTGCGTAGTCCACGGCGTCGATCTTGCCGCCGTCGGAGCCGTCGGCGGTGATCGCCGAGGTGATCAGATTGCCGGTGCCGAACTTCGCCCGCAGTGCCGACAGCAGGTTGCCGTAGGCGTCACGTCCGCTGGTGTCGCAGGTCAGACCGCAGGTGTTCGGGTACTCCCAGTCGATGTCGATGCCGTCGAAGACGTCGGCCCAGCGTGGGTCCTCGACCAGGTCGTAGCAGGAAGCGGCAAACGCCGCCGGGTTCTGCGCGGCCTCGGCGAAGCCGCCGGACCAGCTCCAGCCGCCGAAGGACCAGATGACCTTCAGGTCGGGGTGGAGCTTCTTCAGCTTGCGCAACTGGTTGAAGTTGCCCCGCAGTTCCTGGTCCCAGGTGTCCGCGACGCCGTCCACCGACTGCTCCGCCGTGTAGGCCTTCTCGTAGTCGGCGTAGCTGTCCCCGATGGTGCACTTGCCGCCCTGGACGTTGCCGAAGGCGTAGTTGATGTGGGTGAGCTTGTCGGCCGATCCCGAGGTCTCGATGTCCTTGACGTGGTAATCGCGCTGGTAGACACCCCAGTTGGTGAAGTATCCGACCACTTTGTCACCCGCCGCGGTCGGGGCGGCTCCGGAGACGGCCGGTGTGGAGGCGGTGGGGGCCGCGCCTGCCGGGGATGTGCCGGCGACGCCGAGCAGGGCGGCGCCGAGTGCGGCGGTACAGACGGTCGCGGCGAGCGCCTTGAGGCGGGCGCGGGGACGGTGAAGTCCGGTCATTGTGGCTCCTCGTGGGGGAGGGCTGGTCGTGGGGGGTGCCGCCCGGTCCACCTGGAAGTTGGCATGGACGCGATGAGGCATTGGGGGAGACCGTAGAAGGACTAGACCAGTTGGGTCAATGGTTCGGACCAATTTCGCTGATCACCGGCATGAGGACCCGGTGACGGACGCGCTCCGATCGGGCATACTGCGACGCGCCACAGCCGCTGGCCAGCGCCTCCCGTGATCCGGGAAGGCAGGATCGGCTGAGGAACCGTAGATTTTTCCGGGCAGTGCCCGGGACGACCCGGCGGTGCCGCGCACACCCCGCGCGTGACCGCCGCAACGCCCGACAGGGAGGAGAGCGCCGTCATGTCCGACCGTGCCCCGCAGCCGGTGGAACGCCGTCTGCCCACCGAGGAGTCCCGGCAGCTCGTCGAGCTCGTCGAGCTCGTACGCGACATCGTGTCGAAGGAGATCGCTCCCCGGGCGGCGGAGGAGGAGGAAGCGGGCGTCTTTCCCCGCGCGGTCTTCACCCTGCTCTCCGAAGCGGGCCTGCTCGGCCTGCCGTACGACTCCGCGCACGGAGGCGGTGACCAGCCGTACGAGGTCTACCTCCAGGTCCTGGAGGAGCTCGCGGCCGCCCGGCTCACCGTCGGGCTCGGCGTCAGCGTCCACTCGCTGGCCTGTCACGCGCTCGCGGGCTACGGCACCGAGGAGCAACGGGCCGCGCACCTCCCCGCGATGCTCTCCGGCGGGCTGCTCGGCGCCTACTGCCTCTCGGAGCCCGCCTCCGGCTCCGATGCCGCCTCGCTGCGCACCAAGGCCGTACGGGACGGCGAGGACTGGGTGCTCACGGGCACCAAGGCGTGGATCACGCACGGCGGCGTCGCCGACTTCTACACCGTGCTGGCCCGCACAGGGGAAGAGGGTCCTCGCGGCATCACCGCGTTCCTCGTCCCCGGCGGCGCCGACGGGCTCAACGCCGCCGCGCCAGAGAAGAAGATGGGCATGAAGGGCTCGCCCACGGCCCAGCTCCACTTCGACGGTGTGAGGATCCCCGGCGACAGGCGCATCGGCGAGGAGGGGCAGGGCTTCGCCATCGCCCTGTCCGCGCTCGACTCGGGCCGGCTGGGAATCGCCGCCTGCGCCGTCGGTGTCGCCCAGGCGGCCCTGGACGAGGCGGTCGGATACGCCACGGGGCGACGCCAGTTCGGCCGCCCCGTCGCCGACTTCCAGGGGCTGCGCTTCATGCTCGCCGACATGGCCACCCGGATCGAGGCGGGCCGGGCGCTCTACCTGGAAGCGGCGAGGCTCCGTGACGCCGGCCTGCCGTTCTCGCGGCAGGCCGCGATGGCGAAGCTGTTCTGCACCGATGCGGCCATGCGGGTGACCACCGACGCGGTGCAGGTGCTCGGGGGCTACGGCTACACCCTCGACTTCCCCGTCGAACGGCTGATGCGCGAGGCCAAGGTGCTCCAGATCGTCGAGGGCACCAATCAGATCCAGCGCATGGTCATCGCCCGTCACCTCGCGGGTCCCGAGACGCGCTGACCCGGATCGGCCGGTCGGACCGGACGGGCGTCGTCATGATCCGGTTCCATTCCTGATCGTGGTGACCCGGCATGGTCCGGCCGGTGCTCTCCCAATGGCGCAGCATGGCGCGGTAGATAGGCGGATCGGTGGTGTGCGGCACGGCCTGGCGTGCGGACTCCCGGCTCGGCTGTCCGGGCTGCGGAACCGATTCTCCGGCTGTCGGGGCGGCGAGGCGGCGCCTGACGTGGCCGACCGTCGGATGCGGGGTGGTCATACAGAACCAACGCCCGTACGGGGCCCGGGGTCACTGTCCGGCCGATTCGCGCGCCCGTTCCTCGGGTGCCCGGTCACCGGCCGTCCGGTGAACTGTCGGCACCACGCCGGACCGGCCGTCGTGGTGCGCGCAGAGGTGGTGTGCGGTCCGTGGGACCTCAGGCGGCCTGGCGCCGGGTCTGCGGCATGTACCGCCGGGGGCGCGAGCCGGGACCGCCGGCGTGCGAGAAGGGCTGCGTCCGCCAGTCGAGCCCCTGGGGCAGCGTCAACAGCAGCGCCGTTTCCTGCTCCTGGGCCTCGAGCGTCTCGTCCGCCGGGCGTGCGAGGGAGGCGTCACGGGCTGTGCCGGGGCACACGGTGAGCACGAACGGATTCCACGGCGTCGGGCAGAGCGCGTGCTCGGGAAGCACGTCCTCGTCCGCCAGCAGGGCGATCGGCTGGGTGCAGTCCGGGCAGATCACCCGGTACATCTCGAATGTGTCGTACGCGTCGGGAACACTGTCCTCGTCCGGTGCCGCGAATGCGTCGGGCTCCGGTTCGGTACGTCCGGTGAGCTTCAGGCTCTGCATGGGATTTCCCCCCTCGGGTGGGCCGGCAAGCCGCCACGGCCCCGGCCACAGCAAGCACTTCCCGCCCGGGGTCAGCCGTAATCGCGAGGTCGTCGGCTACCCACCCGTAAACATGTGGCATTCGTCACACGTCCCTCGAACGTGCCCTTTCCGGAGGGCCCACGACTGTGCCTGGAGGGACCCGGGGCCATAGGTTGATCCGCATGGAGGAGCTGGACCGTCAAATCGTGGAGTTGCTCGTCAAGGACGGGCGGATGAGCTACACCGACCTGGGCAAGGCCACGGGCCTGTCCACGTCGGCCGTTCATCAGCGCGTCCGCCGGCTGGAGCAGCGCGGGGTGATCCGTGGCTACGCCGCGGTCGTCGACCCCGAAGCCGTCGGCCTGCCCCTCACCGCGTTCATCTCGGTGAAACCCTTCGATCCGAGCGCACCCGACGACATCGCCGAACGGCTCGCCGGGGTGCCCGAGCTGGAGGCCTGCCACAGTGTCGCGGGCGACGAGAACTACATCCTGAAGGTGCGGGTCTCCAGCCCTCTGGAGCTGGAACACCTGCTGACCCGGATCCGCACGCTGGCAGGGGTCTCCACGCGTACGACCGTCGTCCTGTCCACGCCGTACGAGGCACGTCCGCCCCGCGTCTGAGAGGCCCCGCCGTGCGCCGCGAACCGGCGGGGGAGGGGGCGCGGGCGAAGGGGCCCCGGGCAGGCGGGAGACTGGTCCCATGACCGAGAGCACCGCCCCCCAGAGCGAACACCGCACCGTGCTGCTGCGCGGTGGAGACGTCCACAGCCCCGCCGATCCGTTCGCCACCGCGATGGTCGTCGAACGCGGCCATGTCGCATGGGTGGGTTCGGAGGGGGCGGCCGACGCCTTCGCGAGCGGAGTCGACGAGGTGATCGACCTGGAGGGGGCTCTGGTCACCCCGGCCTTCACCGACTCCCACGTCCACACCACGTCGACCGGGCTCGCCCTCACCGGCCTGGACCTCTCCGGCGCGCGCACGCTCACCGAGGCCCTCGGGCTCGTCCGCGCCTTCGCGGACGGCCACCCGGCGCTCGGCGTGATCCTGGGCCACGGATGGGACGCCGCCCGCTGGCCCGGGCAGCGGCCCCCCTCGCGCGCCGAACTCGACGAGGCGGCAGGCGGCCGCGCGGTCTACCTGCCCCGTGTCGACGTCCACTCCGCCGTCGTCACCTCGGCACTGCTGGACCTCGTCCCCGGCGTCACCGCGATGGACGGCTACCACCCGGACGCCCCGCTGACCGGCGACGCCCACCACGCCGTCCGCGCGGCCGCCCACCGTGCCGTCACACCGCGGCAGCGGACCGATGCCCAGCGCGCCGCCCTCGCCCGGGCCGCCTCGCTCGGCATCGGCACCGTGCACGAGTGCGCGGGCCCCGAGATCTCGGACGAGGACGACTTCACCGGCCTGCTCGAACTCGCCGCCCAGGAGCCGGGCCCCCGGGTCTTCGGCTACTGGGCGGAGCACATCGAGGACGAGAAGGGCGCCCAGCGGGTCCGCGAGCTCGGCGCCATCGGCGCGGCCGGCGACCTCTTCGTCGACGGCTCGCTGGGCTCGCACACCGCCCTCCTGCACGAGCCGTACGCCGACGCCCCGCACACCGGCAGTGCGCGGCTCGACGCCGGCCGCATCGCCGCGCACGTGACGGCGTGCACCGAAGCCGGGCTGCAGGCGGGTTTCCACGCCATCGGCGACGCGGCGGTCTCCGCCGTCGTCGCCGGCGTCAGGGCCGCGTCCGAGACGCTCGGACTCGCCCGGGTCCGGGCCGCCAGGCACCGGGTCGAGCACGCCGAGATGCTTACCCCGGAGACCGTCGCGGCCTTCGCGGAACTCGGCCTCACCGCCTCCGTCCAGCCCGCCTTCGACGCGGCCTGGGGCGGCCCCGACGGCATGTACGCACAGCGCCTCGGTGCGGAGCGCGCGGCGACCCTCAACCCCTACGCCGCCCTGCTGCGCGCCGGTGTGCCGCTCGCGTTCGGCTCGGACAGCCCCGTCACGGCGCTGGACCCGTGGGGGACCGTGCGGGCCGCGGCCCATCACCGCACCCCGGAGCACCGCATCTCCGTACGCGCCGGTTTCACCGCCCACACCCGGGGCGGCTGGCGTGCCGTGGGCCGTGACGACGCAGGTGTGCTCGTGCCGGGCGCCCCCGCCGACTACGCCGTCTGGCGTACCGGCGAACTGCTGGTGCAGGCGCCCGACGACAGGGTGGCGCGCTGGTCCACCGACCCTCGCTCCGGCACCCCCGGCCTGCCGGATCTCACCCCGGGCGCGGAGCTTCCGGTCTGCCTGCGCACGGTGGTCCGCGGGCGAACCGTCCACGTGAGGCCGAACGAGTGACGTCGCGATCTTCCTTACCGCCGATCGTAGGCGCGGAGACTCTGCCGCGACCTGGGAGTCCTCCCCGCTGACCAGGCACTTTCCGATGAAACCGCAGGTCGGGCGACTGTTGACAGAAAGCGCCCACGGGCCGGTAGGTTCGGCCGGGTCCACCACTGGACGTCCGACCGGTCAGACCTCCACGCAGTCGTCGAACGCCGCTGGGTCACGGGGTGGTGTGCCGCACCGGTGCACCACAACTGGCAGCCAGGTTCAGCGCTCGCGCCTCGGGGGCGACGGAAGGTTTCGGCTGGGCGGTAGGTGTGACCCGGGTGGGGCCCGGAGGTTCAGTAGACAACGGCCTTCGGCCGACCCGCAGCCGGCGGGTCCCAGGGTCGGCCCGAAGGACACCGGGCCCCGACCCGCAGTGCTGTCCTTCTGTCCGTAGTTCCACGCTTCTGTCCACGCGTGCCGCGCCACCCCGTGACCGCGTCGGAGTCCTGCCGTGGTGCGCTGGATATGGTGTGCACCTGCGTACGGACTTTAAGGGGCAGTAGTGAACGACGGCGGTCAGAGGCAGTTCGGCCCGCTCGGCAGAGTCTTGGTGATCATCCCGACCTACAACGAGGCCGAGAACGTCAAGCTGATCGTCGCCCGGGTGCGCGCCGCCGTTCCGGAAGCCGACATCCTCATCGCCGACGACAACAGCCCCGACGGCACCGGCAAGGTCGCCGACGAGCTCGCGGCCGGCGACGGCCAGGTGCACGTCCTGCACCGCAAGGGCAAGGAAGGGCTCGGCGCCGCCTACCTGGCCGGCTTCCGCTGGGGCTCCGAGCACGGCTACGGCGTCCTGGTCGAGATGGACGCCGACGGCTCGCACCAGCCCGAGGAACTGCCCAGGCTCCTCACCGCCCTGAAGGGGGCCGACCTGGTCCTCGGCTCCCGCTGGGTGCCCGGCGGCCGGGTCGTCAACTGGCCCAGGCACCGCGAGATGATCTCGCGCGGCGGCAGCCTCTACTCCCGGATGCTGCTCGGCCTCTCCGTCCGCGACGTGACCGGCGGCTACCGCGCCTTCCGTACGCCCACGCTGGAGGGTCTGGGCCTCGACGAGGTCGCCTCCCAGGGCTACTGCTTCCAGGTCGACCTCGCCCGGCGCGCGGTCGAGGCCGGTTACCACGTCGTCGAGGTGCCGATCACCTTCATGGAGCGCGAGATCGGCGACTCCAAGATGAGCCGGGACATCCTCGTCGAGGCACTGTGGCGGGTCACCGGCTGGGGCATCTCCGGCCGGGCCAACAAGGTGCTGGGCCGCAAGAGCTCCTGAGGGCCATGATCACCCCCTTACGCCGCTCGCACGCGCGTACAGGCACACTGGGGGCATGACGACCGGCACACCGCCTCCCAACCGTCCACGGCGCTCACGCGCCCGCACCCTCCTGCCGCTGGGCGTCGCCGCCTGGCTGGTGCTGGAGATCTGGCTGCTGACGCTGGTGGCCGGCGCGGCGAACGGTTTCACCGTGCTGCTGATCCTTGTGGCCGGCGCCGTGCTCGGTGCCGCGGTGATCAAGCGGGCGGGCCGCCGGGCCTTCCGCACGCTCACCGAGACCCTCCAGCAGATGCCGGGGCAGCCCGGCGCTTCCACCGGCCCCGCCGTGGCGCCCACAGAAGGCAAGGGCAACGGGTTCCTGATGCTCGGCGGCCTGCTCCTGATGATCCCCGGCATGATCTCCGACGCGGCGGGGCTCCTGCTCCTGCTGCCTCCCGTCCGCTCCGTCCTCAGCCGCTACGCCGAGCGCTCGCTGGAGCGGCGCATGCGCGCGGCGGCGCCAGGCGGTTTCTCGGACGCCTTCCAGCAGGCCCGTATCCACCGCCCCGACGGCAAGGTCGTCCAGGGCGAGGTCATCCGCGAGGACGGCTCACCCGCACGCTCCGAGGAGGGGCCGGGCGTGGACCGTCCGCGCCCGCCGCTGACCGGCTGACGCGGCTCCGGAGCCCGGGGCGCGGCCTGCGCGGCACAGCGACCGCGGCACGGACTCCCGAGCACGAGGCACGGACGCACGAAGAGCCGCGGGCCGTGACACAGGATCTGTGTCACGGCCCGCGGCTCGATCAGTGCGGAGATGCGGTCAGGCAGACTTCCTGCTGTCCCGCGGGTGCACGGCGATGTTCATGGCTCCGGAGCGCAGAACCGCCAGCCTCTCGGCCAGCACCTCCTCCAGCTCCTCGCGGGTGCGCCGCTCCATGAGCATGTCCCAGTGCGTGCGCGCCGGCTTGCCCTTCTTCTCCTCGGGGCCATCCCCGTCCACCAGGAGTGCCGTGGCGCCGCACGCCTTGCACTCCCACTCCGGCGGAATTTCCGCCTCTACCGAGAACGGCATCTCAAATCGATGTCCGTTCGGGCATGCGTACTCCACCGCCTGGCGCGGGGCCAGATCGATGCCGCGGTCCGTCTCGTAGCTGGTAACCACGAGTCGCGTGCCGCGGAGAGCTCGCTCACTCATGAATCGTGCCTCCCGGGCTTGTCGCCCACAGGACAAATGTCGCTGTCGTCGTCATCCGGTCAACGTCCGGTCGGCGGCAAAGATTCCCGTTGCCGGTCATGCGTCGCCCGTCGTGCCGCTGCTTTGTCTGGGTTGAGTACCCTCCGCTGCCCGGTTTGTCACCTCTGGTTGAAGTTGTCACCCAACGGTTTGACGTCTTCCACTCGCAGTAACGGTCCTCCGGGCAGGCCAAAGGCGTACACTACCGGCCTTTCACTTCAACGTCTAAATCCGTTCAGGGACGGCGTTGCCCGCGGCGGCCACCGCGGCCCGTACGGGGACCCTCGCCAGCAGTACGGCGCCCAGCGCGAAGAAGGCCACCAGGGACAGGAGAGCGTCCCGGTAGCTGCCGGTCAGCTGGTAGCAGAGGCCGAAGACCAGAGGGCCGAGCCAGCTGAGTCCCCGGTCGCTCATCTCGTAGGCCGAGAAGTACTCGGCCTCCTTCCCGCGCGGCACCAGGTGCGAGAAGAGCGAACGGGAAAGTGCCTGGCTGCCGCCCAGCACCAGCCCGATCGCCGCCGCGAGCGTGTAGAAGAAGACCGGAGCACCGGCGGGCAGCACGTAGGCCGCCGCGAGGATCAGCGTCCACACGGCCAGCGAAACCAGGATCGTGCGCTTCGCGCCGTACAGCCGGGCGAGCCGTCCCATCCCGAGGGCACCGGCGACGGCGAGCACCTGCACCAGCAGGACGGCGGTGATCAGGGTCGTCTGGTCGAGTCCGAGTTCCTCGGAGCCGTACAGGGAGGCCTGCGAGATCACCGTCTGGACGCCGTCGTTGTAGACCAGATAGGCGAGCAGGAACGACAGGGTCAGCGGATGGCGGCGCATGTCGCGCAGGGTCGCCCGCAACTGGCGCCAGCCGGAGCCGACCGCGCCCTCGCCGCCGGGAGTCACCCGCCGGTCGCGCAGCCGCCTCAGCGGCACCAGGGCGAAGGCCCCCCACCACACGCCTGCCGAGGCGAGGCAGATCCGGATCGCGTCGGACTCGGAGAGCCCGAAGGAGTCGTGGCCCGTGAAGAGGACCAGATTCAGCACGAGGACGAGCGCGCCCGAGGTGTACCCGAAGGCCCAGCCCTTCGAGGAGACCGCGTCACGCTCCTGCGGGGTCGCGATCTGCGGGAGGTACGCGTTGTACAGGGCCATCGACACGGAGATCGACGCGTTCGCCACGATCAGCAGGAAGGCCCCCAGCAGATAACGGTGGCCCTCCAGGAAGAACATGCAGGCCGTCGCCGTCGCGCCCGTGTACGCCGCTGCCGCCAGCAGCGGCTTCTTGCGCCCGGTGCGGTCCGCCGCCGCGCCGGCGACCGGCATGACGATCACCGCCACGACGATGGACACCGACACGGCGTACGCGAAGAGGGAACCCGCCCGCACGGGTATGCCCAGTGGGTGGACGAATCCGTCCGCGTCCGCGGCGGCCTTCGCGATCGACGTCAGATAGGGGCCCAGGAAGACCGTGAGGACGCTGGTCGAATACACGGAGCAGGCGAAGTCGTAGAAGTACCAGCCGCGTTGTTCGCGCCTGCGTCCCTCGGCCCCGTCCGGATGCCCGGCCGGATCCGCCGTTCCTGCGGTGTCGGTGCTCACGCCGCGCCCCCTCGCTCGTTCCGTGCGGACGCGGCGGGCCCTGGCGTCAGGCCCATGCCCCCCGCTCGCTCAGCACCGTGCGCAGCGTCTCGATGTGATCGGTCATGATGCCATCCACGCCGAGGTCGAGGAGGGCCGCCATCCGCTCGGGTTCGTTGACGGTCCAGACGTGGACCTGCAGGCCCCGTGCATGGGCCGTGCGGACGAAGGCGCGATCGACGACGCGGATGCCGTTCTGGGCCTCGGGAACCTGCGCGCAGACCGCGCCCGCCCGGAGCGCCGCCGGG
Organism: Streptomyces sp. NPDC006516; assembly: GCF_040611875.1. Classification (NCBI taxonomy): domain Bacteria; kingdom Bacillati; phylum Actinomycetota; class Actinomycetes; order Kitasatosporales; family Streptomycetaceae; genus Streptomyces; species Streptomyces sp. NPDC006516. The sequence goes on along the minus strand of NZ_JBEXPD010000022.1, from coordinate 33,831 downwards.
ATGCCGTACGAGCGCAGCCGCAGGCCGAGCACTCCGCGCACCCCGTAGGAGGTGGCCAGCCGGGCGCCCGCGAGGCGGTGTGCCCTGGCCACGCGCGCTTCCGAGAACGACCCCACGCACACACGGTCCCAGGCGCCGGCCCTGCGGATCAGGTCGATCAGCGGGACGAGGGCGGACTCCGCCTTGATGTCCACGTTCCAGCGGGCGTCCGGGAAATCCTCCAGCAACTCCTCGAAGAGCGGCAGCGGTTCGCTGCCCGCCACCCTCGCCCTGCTCACCTCGCTCCAGGGGAGCGCGGCTATCCGGCCCCGGGAATCCGTCACCCGGTCCAGGGTGGAGTCGTGGAAGGCGACCAGGCGGCCGTCAGCCGTGGCGTGCACGTCGGTCTCGAAGTAGCGGTAGCCGGCGCCGGCTGCCCGCCGGAACGCGGCTGCCGTGTTCTCCAGACCGTCCGCCGCACCGCCGCGATGGGCGAACGGGATCGTCGAAGGGTGGTCCAGATAGGGATGGCGCCCAGAAGTCACTGCGGTCACCGCGGAAGTATCGCCCCTCGTGGTGACCGCCCGGCGACGGCCCGGGTGCCGGCGTCCGGCGCGGGGAGGGCGAAGAAGCGCAGGAAGAACTGCGCGAGCGGGCCGATCGCCAGTGCGTAGAGGACCGTGCCCACGCCCAGGGAACCGCCGAGCAGGAAACCGGTCACCACGACGGCCACCTCGATCGCCGTACGCACGAGCCGGATGGAGCGGCCGGTGATCCGGTTCAGCCCCGTCATGAGGCCGTCACGCGGTCCGGGCCCGAAGCGCGCCGAGATGTACAGACCGGTGGCGACACCGTTCAGCGCGATCCCCGCGGCCATCACCGTGATCCGCGTCCAGAGCCCGTGTGCGTCCGGCACCAGGGCGAGCGTGCCGTCCATCGCCAGACCTACGGCGAAGACGTTGGAGACGGTGCCCAGCCCCGGCCGCTGCCTGATCGGGATCCACAGCAGGAGGACGACCGCTCCGACGGCGATCGAGACGACCCCGATGGAGATGCCGGTGCGCTCGGCGAGCCCCTGGTGCAGGACCCCCCACGGTTCGAGCCCGAGGCCGGCGCGGACCAGGAGCGCCGAGCTCGCTCCGTACAGCGCCAGGCCGGCGTACAGATGGATCAGCCGCCGGGCGAGCCGAGGGCTGCTCCGGACCGTGGAATCGGACACGTGGTGCCCCCTGTGTGGTGGTGGTGGACTGTTGCGTGTCACTCTGTGGCAGGGGATTGGCTGCCAACTATGGCCAATCCGAGGAAGGTGGACTGATCTGTATGGCGCAGTGGACTTCGACGGTCGGCGCGGCGCAGCTCGCACGCCAGCTCCAGGCCCAGCGGGCCCGCCCCCTGGCACCCGGCACCCGCAAGCCCCCCGCCTACCGCGCCCTGGCCGACGGGGTGCGCCTGCTCGTCCTGGAGGGCCGGGTCCCGGTCGCCGCGCGGCTGCCCGCCGAGCGGGAACTCGCGCTGGCCCTCTCGCTCAGCCGCACCACCGTCGCCGCAGCCTACGAGGCCCTGCGGGCGGAGGGCTTCCTGGAGTCGCGCCGCGGAGCCGGCAGCTGGACCGCGGTCCCGGCCGGCAATCCGCTCCCCGCCCGCGGCCTGGAACCCCTGCCCCCGGAGTCCCTCGGCTCGATGATCGACCTCGGCTGCGCCTCGCTGCCCGCCCCCGAGCCGTGGCTGACCCGTGCCGTCCAGGGCGCGCTGGAGGAGCTGCCGCCGTACGCACACACCCACGGCGACTATCCCGCGGGGCTGCCCGCCCTGCGCCGGATGATCGCGGACCGCTACACCGAGCGCGGCATCCCCACCATGCCCGAGCAGATCATGGTGACCACCGGCGCGATGGGAGCCATCGACGCGATCTGCCACCTCTTCGCGGGCCGCGGTGAACGCATCGCCGTGGAGTCCCCGAGCTACGCCAACATCCTCCAGCTCATGCGGGAGGCGGGCGCGCGCCTGGTGCCCGTGGCGATGGAGGAGGGACTGGGCGGCTGGGACATGAACCGCTGGCGGCAGGTGCTCCGGGACGCGGCACCGAGGCTCGCCTACGTCGTCGCGGACTTCCACAACCCGACCGGCGCCCTGGCCGACGAGCAGCAGCGCCGCGCCCTGGTCGAGGCCGCCCGCTCCGCGGGGACGGTCCTGGTGGTCGACGAGACCATGAACGAGCTGCATCTGGACGCCGACGTGGACATGCCGCGCAGGGTCTGCGGGTTCGACCCCGCGGGCAGCACCGTCCTGACCGTCGGATCCGCGAGCAAGGCCTTCTGGGCCGGCATGAGGATCGGCTGGGTGCGGGCCGCGCCCGACGTCATCCGCAGCCTGGTCTCGGCACGCGCGTACGCCGACATGGGGACCCCCGTGCTGGAGCAGCTGGCCATCAACTGGCTGATGCGGACGGGCGGCTGGGAACAGGCCGTGGCGGTGCGGCGCGACCAGGCGCGGGAGAACAGGGACGACCTGGTACGGGCGCTGCGCCGTGAGCTGCCCGCCTGGGAGTTCGAGGTGCCGCGCGGCGGCCTCACGCTCTGGGTGCGCACCGGCGGGCTCTCCGGCTCCCGGCTCGCGGTGGCCGGTGAGCGGGTCGGCGTACGCGTCCCCTCGGGGCCCCGGTTCGGGGTCGACGGGGCGTTCGAGGGCTATGTGCGCCTTCCCTTCACGGTGGGAGGGCCGGTTGCGGACGAGGCGGCACTGCGGCTCGCCGCGGCAGCCGAACTGGTCGGCTCCGGGGCGAGTTCCAGCGCCGAGGCGCCCCGGACCTTCGTGGCCTGAGGCGCACGGGGCGTCCGCGCGCGCGGCTGCCGCGGATGGGCGGGTTCTCAGCCCTCCGCGACGGCCGGGGTCGCGACGAGCTTGTCCGTGTGGACGGGCGCGGCCTCGACCGCGGCTGTGGGCTCGGCCGGCTGCGGCGCGGGCGCCGCGCCCGGCAGCAGGTCGAGCACGGCCTGCCGGTGCGCCTCGCTCGTCGCGTCGTCGTACGGGTCCGGGGTGGCCGGCACCTGGAGCCGCAGGACCGGTCCGGTGCCCAGGCGGGTGTAGCCGCGTCCTGGTGGCACGTCCGCTGTGGGGGTCGTGTGCGGCTGTGCCCCCAGGACCGCCGCCACCTCCTCGCGGGTCGCCGGGCCGAGCACGGCGCGGGCCCTGGTGTGTGTCCGTACCGCCTCGGTGAGGGAGTCCAGGCTGTCGAACTGGTCGGCGACGACGACCGTCACGCCGGCGGCCCGGCCGTGCCGCAGTGGCACCTGGAGCAGCTCCTGCGGGTCCTGCCTGCCGTCGGCCGCCGCCAGGTGCCCCAGCACGCTCGGGCGGTCCAGCAGGATCCAGAGGGGGCGCTTGGTGTCCTCGGGCTCGGGGTGCCCGGCCTGCCGTGCCCGGTTGGCCGCGATGAGCCGCCGCTCGGTCTCGTGCGCCGCCCACTCGAGCGTCGCGAGAGCCCCGGCCAGACCGCACTCCACGGCCAGCACACCGTCCCTGCCGGCCAGGAATCCGTACTCACCGGTGCCGCCGCCGTCGACGACGAGCACGTCACCGTCCCGCAGCGCCTGCAGGGCGAGGGAGCGCATCAGGGTCGTGGTGCCGCTCCCGGGGTGCCCGGCGACCAGCAGATGGGGTTCGGTGGACCGGGCTCCGGTCCGCCAGATCACCGGCGAGGCGTCCCGTGTGGTGTCGCCGTCCTGGACCGGCACCGTGCGCTGGACCGCGTCGGCGTCGGTGAAGCCCAGCACGGTCTCACCGGGTGCGGTGACGAAGCGCTGGGCGGCGATGGAGGTGGGGAGCGCGGCGAGCACGGTCATGAGGAGGTGGTTGCTCTCCTCGTCCCAGGCGAAGTGGTATTCGCGGCCGCGGCCCGACTTGGCGTGGAGCACCTGCTCGACCCGGGCGCGGGACTCGGGGTCGCCGTCGGTGAAGTAGGCCGGATAGTTCACCTGGAGGCGGGTGATGCGGCCGTCGCCGTCGAAGGCGTAGGACGTGCCGAAGGCCTTCTCCCAGTCGCCGCCGTGGGAGAACAGCGGACCGGGGTCCTCGGGCGCGGAGAAGTGCGGCACGAGGGCTTCGTAGAGAGCCTGGAGCCGTGCGGTCTCCGCCTCGTCGGGGCCCGTCCGCGCGGGAGTGCGCTCGCGGCCCCGCCACGCGGCAGCGCCCATCACCGAAATGAGGGCCAGCAGGGGCCCGTAGGGGATGAGCGCCACCGTCAGTACGCAGGCCGCGACGAGGAAGAGCACGTGTCCGCGCCGTTCCCTGGGGGTCGCGGCCCACTTCTGCCGCCCTGCTCCCGCCAGCAACCGCAGACCCCGGGTGACCGTGATCAGCGGATGGAGGACGTCGGTGGCGTTGTCGGCGGCCGTGCGCGCGATCTCGCGACCGCGGGTGATCGAAGCGCTGCCGCTGCTCAGAATGCGGGGGAGTGGTCGCCGGGCCACGTCGGTCTCCTGGAGATGTGGGAGCGGTTTCGGAGCGTCAGAACTTGATCCCGCCCAGCATGCTGGCGAGGCTCGCCCCGCCGGCCGTGATGCTGGGGGCGATGGCTGTGCCGGCGAGGTAGAAGCCGAACAGAGCGCAGATGAGGGCGTGGGACGCCTTGAGCCCGTCCTTCTTGAAGAACAGGAAGACGATGATGCCGAGCAGTACCACGCCGGAGATGGAGAGGATCATGAGCGGTTCTCCTGGTTGAGGGGACAGTCACCATGAGTACTTCCAGGATCACAACATGTACCTATACGATAAAAGGTGCAAGTGAGTGAATATCGTTCGATTTCACTCCACCAGTGGGTGAAAAGCGCCGGCCCACGGGCCCCGGCGGCCCCGTTCCACCCGGAAAACAGGCCGCGCAGGGTGATCTTCTGCCGCACAGGGGCAGACTGACGACTGCCCGGGAGCAGTACCCTGACGATTCACTCGTACGGCCCCTGTCGTACGTCCCCACCAGCTCAGACAAAGGCAATGGAAGGCGGTCCGTCCGATGAGCGAAGCCCCTGATCCCGAGGTGGTCGAGCTGGCGGCCAAGGTCTTCGACCTGGCCCGCCGGGGCGAGAGTGACGCGCTCGCCGCCTACGTCGACGCGGGTGTCCCCGCGAACCTCACCAACGACCGTGGTGACTCCCTGCTGATGCTCGCCGCCTACCACGGGCACGCCCCCGCCGTCGCGGCCCTCGCGGACCGCGGGGCCGACCCGGACCGGGCCAACGACCGGGGGCAGACGCCCTTGGCCGGAGCCGTCTTCAAGGGCGAGCGCGCGGTGATCGACACCCTCCTCGCCGCAGGGGCCGATCCGGCCGCCGGAACACCGTCCGCCGTGGACACCGCGCGCATGTTCGGCAAGGACGACCTGCTGGAACTCTTCGGTGCGCGCTGAGACGCCGTCCCGGCCCCTGGCCGCCCGGGGCGCCGTAAATGTGGTCGCGTCGGCGAAATGGGTGGGTCATCATGACGTCGCGGGTCCGCTCAGGACCACCGACGAGAGGCAGAGGAAGATGAGCACCAGGCAGAAGACGGCGGTCGGCCGATCATGTTGCTGCGCGGCCTAGGGGATGTCACCCCGGCACATGGAACAGCACAGTCCCGGTTGCGTCGACAGCTTGATGTGAGGCTTTCCCCATGTTCGATCCGTTCATAGCGCCGAGCGGCACCCTGCTCGGCCTGCTGCAGAGGGGCCGTGGCGACGGCACGCTCCACGCGCTCGCCGCACCGCGCACCGAGGCCCTGGCGGCTCTCAACCACTGCGTCCTGAGCGACCCCCGGCATGACTGGCAGGTCGAGAACCGCTCCCTCTACTACGCGCGCCTCTACCTCGACCTCGACGGCGGCACCGAGGAGATCGAGCGGCACCTGTGGGACCCCGAGGACCACCTCGACACCGAGGACTCACGTACGGGCCTCGCCCTCTCCGTACTCGGGCACCTCGCCTCCTACGGGCGCGACGACGCCCTCGTGCTCCTGCGCCGATACGCGGCCACCGGGTCCAACTGGGCCTGGGCGCTCGACGAGCTCGCCCTGCGCGACGACGACGCCGGGCTGCGCTCCCTCGCCGAACCGGTGCTCGCCCGCTTCCCCGCGACCGCCGACGGCACCGCCGAGCTGGCCGCCGCCGTGCGGGACGCCTTCGAGCCCCGCCCCTGGCGGCTGTGGGCCGACGACCCGCGCGAAGCGGTCGGGGCCCGCATCAGGGCGGCGACGGAGCAGGGCTCCTTCGACCGGTGGCAGCGGCAGATGCGGCCGGGCGGACCACGCCCCGGCTGGAGTGTCCAGGCGGTCTTCGACTGGGCCCAGGCAGGCCTGGAGCGCGGCAGCGTCCTCCATGTGCCCGCGGCCCGCTGCCTCTCCGCCGTGGCGGGGGTGGAGGACCGGCCCCTGATCGTCGAGGCCGCCCGCAGCGGCTCCGACGGAGCGCGCTGCGCCGCCCTGCACTACCTGGCCGAAGCGCGGGACCCCGCCGTGCTCGACCTCGTCGAGCTGGCCGCGGTCGGCCCGTCCCGCACGGTCGCCGAGGCAGCCGTGGCCGCGTTCGAGCGCATGTGCGGAGAAGCGGCCGTCGAACGGGCCAGGCGATGGGCCCACCGCCCCGACGCTCTCGGAGCCTCGGCGGCCGGAGTCCTGGCCTGCCGGGGAACCGGCCAGGACGCCCCGCTGGTCCTCGCCGCGCTGCGCGAGGCCGTGAGGGGCGAAGGCCCCGACGCCCCCCGCCTCTGGAACCTCGTCGACGGCACGGGCCGCCTGGGCATCGTCTGCGCCGCACCCGTACTGCGCCATGTGTACCGGGAGACGTCCTCCTCGCACCTGCGGGGCAGAGCCGCCCGCGCGCTGGCCGCGACCGACCCGTCCTTCGCCACCGGCTTCGCCGTCGAATGCCTGTGGGACTGCGAGGAGACCACCCGGGAACTGGCCGCGCTCCACGCGGAGACCGGGGACATCCGGGTCGCCGAACGACTGAGGCGGCTCGCCGCCGACCCGGCCGAGGAGGCCGAGGTCCAGACCGCGGTGCGCAGCAGGATCGGGCCCGACGCACCTGCCGTCTGAGCCGGCGCTCCGCCGACCGACGGAGCCCGGATGCCGCGCGCCGGGGGCGCGCGGCGCGAAAACCCACGGGACGTTCCCGTTCCCCAGGCGGACGGATCCACGTCGACGGAGCCGCTCCCGGCGGGGTGACAACACCCTCATGCGTGTCGTCATCGTCACCGAATCCTTCCCGCGCGTGGCCCTGCCCCGCCCTCCATGCGGGGGTTCTTCCCCCACGCGAGAATGGAGGAATGACCGGACGCTGGGAGTTCTGGATCGACCGCGGCGGCACCTTCACGGACGTGGTGGGACGCGACCCCGGCGGGAACCTGGTCTCCCGCAAACTGCTGTCGCACGACCCGGGCCGCCGGCAGGACGCGGCCGCGGCCGGGATCCGGCTCCTGCTCGGGCTCGGTCCCCGCGACCCGGTACCCGCCGACCGGGTGGCGAGCGTCAAGATGGGCACCACTGTCGCCACCAACGCCCTCCTGGAGCGGCGGGGCGAGCCGACCGTGCTCGTCGTCACCGAAGGCTTCCGGGACGCCCTGAGGATCGCGTACCAGAACCGGCCACGCCTCTTCGACCGCCGTATCCTGCTCCCGGAAGCCGTGTACGACAGGGTGGTCGAGGTCCCGGAGCGCGTCGACGCCCGGGGAGGTGTCGTGCGCCCCCTCGACCGCGCCACCGTGGCCGAGCGGCTGAGGGCCGCCGCGGACGACGGCCTCCGCAGCGCGGCCGTCGTGCTCATGCACGGCTACCGCCACCCGGACCACGAGAAGGCCGTCGCGGAACAGGCCAGGGAGGCGGGCTTCACCCAGGTGAGCTGCTCGCACGAGGTCAGCCCGCTGATCAAGCTCGTGCCGCGCGGCGACACCACCGTCGTCGACGCCTACCTCTCGCCGATCCTGCGTCGCTACGTCGACGAGGTGGCCGCCGAACTCGCCGGGATCCGCCTGATGTTCATGCAGTCCAACGGCGGACTGCGCGAGGCCGCGCACTTCCGGGGAAAGGACGCCGTGCTCTCCGGGCCCGCCGGGGGCGTCGTCGGCATGGCGCGTACGTCCGAGGAGGCCGGACACGACCGGGTCATCGGCTTCGACATGGGCGGCACCTCCACCGACGTGTCCCACTACGCGGGCGAGTTCGAGCGCGAACTCGGCACCCAGGTGGCCGGGGTGCGGATGAGTGCGCCCATGATGAGCATCCACACCGTCGCCGCCGGAGGCGGTTCCGTCCTCCACTTCGACGGCAGGCGTTACCGGGTGGGACCCGACTCGGCAGGAGCCGACCCCGGTCCCGCCTGCTACCGCCGGGGCGGGCCGCTCACCGTCACCGACGCCAACGTGATGCTCGGCCGCATCCGTCCGGAACACTTCCCGGCCGTCTTCGGCCCCGGCGGCGACCAGCCGCTCGACGCCCGGCTCGTGGAACAGCGTTTCGGCGCACTGGCGCAGGAGGTGTCGGACGCGACCGGCCGCGCCAGGAGCGCCGCTGAGGTGGCCGCGGGCTTCCTGGAGATCGCCGTGCTGAACATGGCGAACGCGGTCAAGAAGATCTCCGTCCAGCGAGGTCACGACATCACCCGCTACGCACTCACCGGCTTCGGCGGCGCGGGCGGTCAGCACGTCTGCGCCGTGGCCGACGCCCTGGGCATCGACACGGTCCTCGTACCCCCGCTCGCCGGTGTCCTCTCCGCCTACGGGATCGGCCTCGCCGACGCCACCGCGATGCGCGAGCAGTCGGTCGAGGCCGAACTGAGCGAGGAGACCAGGACCCGGGCAGGGGAGATCTGCGACAGCCTCGCAGCGCGCACCCGTGCCGAACTCCGGGCCGACGGCGTCCCGGACGGCGCCATCAGCACCCGGGCCCGGATCCTCCTGCGCTACGCCGGAACGGACGCGGCCCTGCCCGTCGCACCCGGCACGCCCGACGCCATGGGCGAGGAGTTCGGCGCCGCACACCGGGCCCGCTACGGATTCACCATGGACAAACCCCTGGTGGTCGAGACCGTCTCGGTGGAGGCCACCGGCGCCGCGGGACCGCACCTCCCGTACACCCCGGGCGAGGACGGGCGCGAAGGCCCGCTCGGGCCGCTCGGGCCGCCCGGCAGCGTTCGGATGCACACCGGGGACGGATGGCGCGACGCCGGGTTGTACCGGCGGGAGGCCCTGCGCCCCGACGACACCGTGACCGGCCCGGCCCTCGTCGCCGAGGACGACGCCACCACCGTCGTCGCCCCAGGCTGGCAGGCCACGACGGGACGGACCGGACATCTCGTGCTGCACCGGACGGACCCGCGGCCCGAAAGGACCGCCGTCGGAACCCGGGTGGACCCGGTCATGCTCGAAGTCTTCAACAACCTCTTCATGTCGATCGCCGAACAGATGGGCGTGCGCCTGGAGAACACGGCGCACTCCGTCAACATCAAGGAGCGGCTGGACTTCTCGTGCGCCCTGTTCGACGCGGAAGGCGGTCTGGTCGCCAACGCCCCCCACATCCCCGTACACCTGGGATCGATGGGGGAGTCCATCAAGGAGGTCCTGCGGCGCAACGAGGGCTCCCTGCGCCCCGGCGACGTCTACGCCGTCAACGACCCCTACCACGGCGGCACCCATCTGCCCGACGTGACCGTCGTGACGCCCGTCTTCGACGAGCCGGCGGACGGGAAGGAGCGGCGTCTGCGCTTCCTCGTGGCCTCACGCGGCCACCACGCGGAGATCGGCGGCATCACCCCCGGCTCCATGCCCGCCTTCAGCCGCACCGTCCACGAGGAGGGCGTCCTCTTCGACAACTGGCTGCTGGTACGCGACGGAACCCTTCGCGAGGCGGAGACCCGGGAGCTCCTCACCACTGCCGCGTACCCCTCCCGCGACCCCGCCACCAACCTCGCGGACCTGCGCGCCCAGATCGCCGCCAACGAGAAGGGCATCGAGGAACTGCGCCGCATGACCCACCAGTTCGGCCAGGACGTCGTCGAGGCGTACATGGGCCACGTCCAGGACAACGCGGAGGAGTCCGTACGCCGCCTCGTCGCGGGCCTGCGTGACGGCTCCTGCCGCTACGAGACCGACAACGGCGCCGTCATCGAGGTCTCCGTCACCGTGGACCGCGAAGCCCGCCGGGCCGTCCTCGACTTCACCGGCACCTCGCCCCAGCAGCCGGGCAACTTAAACGCCCCGAAGTCCGTGGTCATGGCCGCCGTCCTCTACGTCTTCAGGACACTCGTCGACGAGGACATCCCGCTCAACAGCGGCTGCCTGAAACCCCTGGACGTACGCGTCCCCGAGGGATCGATGCTGGCACCCGTCCACCCCGCGGCGACCGTCGCGGGCAACGTGGAGACCTCCCAGGCCGTCACCGGGGCCCTGTACGCCGCCCTCGGGGTCCAGGCCGAGGGATCGGGCACCATGAACAACCTCACCTTCGGCAACGACCGCGTCCAGTACTACGAGACCGTGGCCTCCGGATCCGGCGCCGGCGACGGATTCGACGGTGCGGACGCCGTACAGACCCACATGACCAACTCCCGGCTCACCGACCCCGAGATCCTGGAATGGCGCTACCCGGTCCTGCTCGAGAGTTTCGGCGTACGCGAGGGGAGCGGCGGCACGGGCCGGTGGCACGGCGGCCGGGGCGTGGAACGCAGGATCCGCTTCCTCGAACCCGTCACGGTCGCCCTGCTGTCGGGACACCGCAGGGTGGCGCCGTACGGCATGGAGGGCGGCGGGCCCGGGGCCCTCGGCGAGCAGTTCGTCGAGCGTGCCCACGGCGCCGCCGTCACACCGCTCGACGGCTGCGACACCGCCGAGCTGGACCCCGGGGACGTCCTCGTGCTGCGTACCCCGGGAGGGGGCGGCTACGGGCGCGGGTGAGCGGTCGCTTCCGCACCGTTTCGACCGTTGTCGGTGTGAGGACCTAATCTGTGCAGCGTGACTTCGCCTGCCGACACCAGCGCCGCTGCGCCCCAGCTCAGCGCGGGACCGAGGCCCGCCCCGGGGCCCGCCGCCGATGAGGGGCTCTCGCGTCGGCTCCGCGCGCTCGCCTGCACCGCCCCGCTGCACGACCTCGACGTGCGCAAGGCGAATCTGGCCGGGGAGTACACGGTCTACGCGATGGCCGAGGTCGCGCTCGCCGCGATCGACCTGGTCACCCTCAACATGGACTTCGACACGGGCGCCGACCACGACCAGATAGTGGCCAGGCTGATTCCCCGGGTCGCCGCCCAGGCGCCTCGCCGCCCCGCCACCGAACACGAGCGGGTGGCCCGCTGGGTCCTGGAGAACCTGATCAACGTAGGCAGCGTGGACCGAGGATTCCGCGCGGTCTACGGCACCTTCGGGCCCGACGGCGTCTACGTGCGCAGGGACTACGACTTCAAACTCATCGAGGAGGTCCCCGGCCACGGCGGCAGCGTCTACCTCCGCGCCACCGACGAGGCGGTCAACGTCCTGGTCGGAGCCCTGGACACCGATGTCACCAGCGCCCAGATCGCCGCCGAGGTGAAGCTGGAGGTCCTCATCAGCCGGGGCCGCCTCGCCGACGCGCAGCTCGCCGCCGAACAGGCCCGTTACCGCACCGTGCAGTACGCCGAGACGCTCCGCAGGACACTGGAGGCGACCCGGCGCAACGTCCGCGCCGTCGACTGGCTGAACGCCGTCCCCGACATGATCACCGAGGCGCTGGACCACGTCGCCGACCGCTACCGCCACGAGAACGCGATCCTCACCAACATCCGCAAGGCCCGGGACGAGGCCGAGGAGCCCGAGCACAAGCGCCGGGCCGCCGAGCTCGTCGACATCGTCAAGGACTGCATCCGCCGCCACACCCAGCTCCAGTCGCGACTGCTGGAGGCGGGGCCGCTCTTCCGCGCGGAGCAGGACCGGCAGGCGTTCGCCACCCCCACCGCCCGGGTCGGCCTCGACCTGTACGGCCAGCTCCTCGCCCCGCTGCTGCCGCTCCCCGTGGAGGAGGCGAGCCGTGTCACGGACGCGTTCTTCACCCGTGGCACCGGGCTGCGCATCCCCACCTCGGTCCGCGTCGGAGACCTGACCGACCTGCTGCTGACGCCCCCGGTGGAGCGTGAGCACCTGGGCGCCGAGATGCCGGAACCCGACCTCATCGCCACCCCCGACGACAGCCGGTTCAGCGAGGAGCAGCTCGGATTCGCCATGGAGCTGCTCGACCTGGAGCACGACGCCCCCCGCCGGCTCTCCGGACTCCTCGCCGAAGCCCGGCTCAGAGACCCCGAGCTGCCCTACCTGGTCGCCCTCCTCGTCGTCCACGCGGCAAGCCCTCCGGTGGGCACGGCCTACCGCCAGGGCGAGCGGCGGCTGTTGTTCGCGGTCGACGACGGCACACAGCTGGAGGACCACGAGTTCGGCGGGGCCGACCTGATAGTGGGCACGGCACTCCTGGACGCCGCGGGCATGGCCGCGGACCGCAAGGACGCCTCATGACCGTGCGCACCGCCGGCCCGCGTCCGCCCGGGTGCGGCGCCCCTGTTGGCAGCGTCACCCGGCGTCCGCCCGAGCGTGGCGGCCCCGTTCGCAGCACCACCCCGCGTCCTCCCGGACGCGGCACCCCCACAGGCACCGAGGAGTCACCGAGTTGAGCGAGCAGCACGCCGAGCACACCGACGCGTGGGGCGACCCGCCCTTCCCGCAGGCGGCCGACGCCGCACGGCAGGCCGCTCCCGCCGCTGTCACCCCCGCCGACGCGGCCGACGCGGCCCGGCTCGTCTCCTTCGGACTCCAGCCCAAGCTGATGCCGGCGCGCGACGCCGAATACGCCGAGCTGCTCCGCCGCTACCGGGAGGAGCCCGCCTTCGCCCGGCTCGCCGACGCGGTCGCCACCGGCCTCGGCCTCATCGTCCTGGAGGTGTCCACCCGCGCGGGCATGGCCGTGACCGCGGCCGAGGACTCCGTCTTCGCCGTACGCATGGGTGACTACGCACGCCGCGCCTCCACGGACTCCGCCGACCGCTTCCTGCACGGCCTCGCCCACCTCGCCGTCGCCGCCATGGCCTTCCCCCGGCCGGAGGATCTGGCCGACGACTCCTACATCGGCCGCATCACGGTCAACGGCGTGGACGCCTTCGTGCGCCAGGCATGCCGGCGCCTGGAGGAGCGGGCAGAGGAGCAGGGGGACAACACCGACCCGGCCACCGACGCCCCCGGCCTGGAATCGGCCTGGCGGATCTACGCCCGCCGCAGTTCCACCGGGGCGACCAAGGACGCCCGCAGACTCGCCGGTTCCACCACCGGCATCATCGGCAAGGCCGTCGCCTTCCTCACCGACTCCGGCTTCCTCCAGCGGACCGGGGACGACGCGGGGGGCGCCTACCGCACCACGGCCCGCTACCAGCTCCAGGTACGTGACATGGCAGGCAGCGCCGCCATGGCCGAACTCCTGGAGCTCGGCGTCGTCCCGGTCACCGACGGCTCGGCCACCCTGCTGCCCCCGCCCGACGCCGAAGGCCTGGAGCTCGCCGCCGACGCGGGGCTCCCCTTCCACTCCTGAGACGCCCGCCCCGCCTGAGACGCCCTGTCGCTCCCGCGACATCCCGCCCTCCCGAGACACCCCGCCCCCGCTGCCCGAGCAGTTGCCCGCCCGCCGCCTGAACGACGAGAGTCCGCCGCCATGTACGAGTTGTCCCGGGTCCGCCTCTACTCCATCGGGCCCGCCGGTGCGCGCTACGCCGACACCGTGCTCGACCTGCGCGGAGTCGGCGAGCCGGTCCCCAGCCCCGCCCCGGCCCAGGCGGAGTTCTTCCAGGAGGAACCCGTCGGGCCGCCCCGCCGCCCGGCGCCCGCCGGAGTGCTGTTCCTGGAGAACGGCGGCGGCAAGTCGGTCCTGCTCAAGCTGATCTTCTCCGTGATGCTGCCGGGCCACCGCAACACCCTCGGCGGGGCCAGTTCCGGCGTCCTGCGCAAGTTCCTGCTCGCCGACGACTGCGGGCACGTGGCCCTGGAGTGGCAGCACACACTCACCGGCGAGTGCGTGGTCGTCGGCAAGGTCAGCGAGTGGCGCGGACGGCAGGTCTCCAACGACCCCCGCAAGTTCGCCGAGGCCTGGTACTCCTTCCGGCCCGGCCCCGGGCTCAGCCTCGACAGCCTCCCCGTCGCCGAGGCCACCTCGGTGGGCCGCCCGGCAGAAGGCGTCTCGGGCGCCCGCGGCAGGCGCCGCACCATGAAGGGCTTCCGGGACGCCCTCACGGACGCCGGCAAGTTCTACCCGCACCTCGACGTGCACTGGGAAGAGATCCACGACCGCTGGAACGAGCACCTCGGCGACCTCGGTCTCGACCCCGAACTTTTCCGCTACCAGCGCGAGATGAACGCCGACGAGGGCGAGGCGGCGGGTCTCTTCGCCGTCAAGAAGGACTCCGACTTCACCGACCTGCTGCTGCGGGCCGTCACCGACACCCGGGACACCGACGGCCTCGCCGACCTCGTCAGCGGCTTCGGCAACAAGCTCGGCCGCCGTGCCGAACTCACCGCCGAGCGTGACTTCACCGCCGGCTCCGTCGACCTGCTGGGCAGGATCGTCGACGCCACGGCCACCCGGGCCCGCAGCCGCGACGTCCACGCCGGTGCCGAGCGGCGCACTCGCACCCTGGCCCGCCGGCTCTCCGGCCGCGCCGCCGAGGAGCGTGGCCGTACCGCCGAGCTGGCGCAGGAGGTCACAGCCGCCGCCCACACCGTCACCGAGGCCGAGAGGACCCGGGGCCACCGGGACCTGGTCGCCGCCGAACTGGCCTACCGGCACGCCTCTCTCGCCCTGGCCGCCGCGGAGAAGAGCGCGGCGGCCCAGCGCCGCGAGCTGGGCGAGGCACGCACCCTGCACGCCGCGTGGCAGGCCGCCGAGGCAGTGCTGCGCCACCGCGCCGCCGCCGACCGTTCCGCCCGTGTCGCCGCGGCCATCCAGGAGGCGGAACGCGACGCCGCCCCGGCCCTCGCGGCTCGCGCCACGGCCGCCGCCGACCTCGTACGCGCCCTGCACACCGCCGCCGAGGCGGGGGAGCGGGTGGCGGACGAGGAGGAGGAACGCTCCGCGATCCTCCAGACCACCGGGGAGACGGCGCACCGGGACGCGACCACCGCGGCCACCGAGGCGCAGCGCGCCCGCAGCGAGGCCGGTCACCTGCGCCAGCGTCTCGCCGAGGTCGAGCAGGAGACCGCCGAGGCCGTCCGGGCCGGCTGGCTCGACGACTCCGCGCCGGACGCCGACCCGGCCCGCGCGGCCCTCGCCGCCAACGACGCGGAGAAGTCCGCGGTCGCCGCCTGGGACACCGCGCGCGAGGCGGCCCGCGCCACCGCCGACCAGGCGCGCGAAGCCGCGGCGGCGGAGAGCCGCACCGAACTCGCCGCGGCCCGCGCCGCAGACGGCGCCCAGGCGGCAGAGCAGTCCTACGAGGCCGAGCGCAGGGCGGCGGAGTCGATCGCGGCGGACACCCGCCTCGCCGACCTGCTGGGTCTCCCCGCCGCCTCCGCCGGAGTGCCCCGCCCCCGCGGGACCGCCGCGACGGACGGCGCCGACGGCACCGCCCTCCGGGACGCGCCTCTCCTCACGGCCGAGGAGTTCGACAACAGCGCCGACGAGCTGCGCGAACTCCTGGACCAGGGCATCGCCTCCGCCGAACGCAGGCTCTTCGACCTGCGCACCGCCGCGGCCGACGACTCGCGCATCCTCGGGGCTCTGGGCGACGGAGGACTGCTGCCCCCGGGCCCCGATGTCCTCGCCACTGTCGAGCATCTCGGCGAGCACGGCATCCCGGCCCTGCCCGGCTGGCGTTACCTCGCCCAGGCGGTCGACCCCGCGGACCACGCATCGGTCCTGGCCACACGCCCCGAGCTCGTCGACGGGGTCGTCATCACCGACCCGGACGCGCACACCCGCGCCCGGGAGGTCCTCGCCGCCGCCGCCCTGCTGCCGAGGTCGGCCGTGGCCGTAGGCACCACCGCGGCCCTGCTCGCCCCCGTACCGGCGTCCGGCGCCGGCGACGGTGTGTTCCTGGTACCGCCGAACCCGGCGATGCACGACGAACACGCCGCAGACGAGGAGCGCCAGGCGCTCAGGGCCCGGGCCGCCGCCCGGGACGAGGACATCAGGACGCTCGCGGCACGGCTCACCGCCGACCGGTCGCTCGCCGCACGCATCGCTTCCTGGCGGGCGGACTGCCCGCCCGGCACGCTCGCCGAGCTCGGAGAAGCCGCGCGTACCGCCCGTGCCACCGCCGAGACCGCGGCTGCCGCACTCGCCGAGGCGCGCACCCTCCGGGCCGAGGCCGACGAGGCAGCCGCCGACGCCGCGCGCGTGCGCGAGGAACGGCAGGAGGCCGCCCAGCGCGCCCGTCGCGCAGCCGACGCGCTCGCCGGCCTCGCTCACCGCCTCCGCGACCGGGCCGGGTGGCAGGCGCGGCTCCGTGAACTGACCGACGAGGCGGCCGAGTCCGAGGCCCGCGCCACGGCGTGCCTGGAGCGCGCACGCGCCGCGGACGAGGACCGAAGGGCCGCCCAGCGCGCCGCCGACGACGCCCACCGCACCGCCCGGGCCCTGCGCGCCGAGCGTGCCGAGATCGCCGGAGCCCCCGAAACCCTCCCGGAGCCGGACGCCACCGCCCCGCGCACCTCACTCCCCGCCCTGCGCGAGGCCTACCGTGCCGCGTCCCGGCTGTACGAGAAGGTCGGCGTCGGCGCGGATCTGCGTGCCGAGCAGGCCCGAGCCGAGAGCGACGAGAGCGCCGCCCTGGCCGAACTCGACCGCCTCACCAACAAGGTCCGTACCCGCGCCGCCCAGCTCCTCGAAGGCACGGACGGAGCCGACGGGCCCTCCCGGCAGGCAGCCGCGGCCCGCGCCGAGTCGCTCGTCCAGATCCTGGAGACCCGGGCCTCCGCCGCGAGTGAGCAGCTCGGCCGTCTCCGGGGCGAGGCCGAACGGCTCGCGCCCGCCGACGAGGCCCTCCACCACACCGAGCTCCCCGCCGATCTCGTCCCCGCCGACGCCGAACAGGCCCAGACCCTGCTGCGCACGGCCACGACCGAACTGGCCGCCGCCACCGCCGCGCTGGACACCGCACGCGCCGCCCACGCCGAACTGCTGCGCGCGCACCGCACCGCCGAGGACTCCGCGAGCGGCTTCGACGAGACCGCTGCGCTCCTGCGGGACCTGCTGAGGGACCCGGGCACGGACGACGACACCGACGCCCCCGACCCGTACCCCGGAACCCTGGAGGAGGCCCGGCAGTCGGCCGCCGAGGCCCGCCGCTCACTGCGCGGCTGCGCCACCGACCTGTCCGCGGCGGAGAGCTCCGTACGGGAGGCGAGTGACATCCTCGTACGGCACGCCAACTCCACCCGCTACGAACAGGTACGCACGCCCGCCCGCCAGCAGATCAGGGAACTTCCCGCCGTCGCGCTGCCGGACCACGCGGAGAAGTGGGCGGCGGCCTTCGCGCCCAGGCTGCGCGTGCTCACCGACGAGCTGGCGCAGCTGGAACGCAATCGCGACTCCATCGTCGACCGGCTGCGCGGCCTGGTGGAGTCCGCCCTCACCACGCTGCGCTCCGCCCAGCGGCTCTCCCAGCTCCCCGAAGGACTGGGGGAGTGGTCAGGCCAGGAGTTCCTCCGGATCCGATTCGACGAGCCCGACCAGGCAACGCTCACCGAGCGGCTCGGCGAGGTCATCGACGAGGCCACGCACGCCGCGCTCAAGAAGAACTCCGATCTGCGCCGGGACGGCATGTCCCTCCTGCTGCGCGGCGTTCAGGCGGCCCTGCAGCCCAAGGGGATCGCGGTGGAGATCCTGAAGCCGGACGCGGTGCTGCGCGCCGAGCGCGTGCCCGTCGGGCAGATGGGCGACGTCTTCTCCGGCGGGCAGCTGCTCACCGCGGCGATCGCGCTCTACTGCACGATGGCCGCGCTGCGCAGCAACGACAGGGGACGCGACCGGCACCGCCACGCGGGCACGCTCTTCCTCGACAACCCCATCGGCCGGGCCAACGCCACCTACCTGCTGGAGCTGCAACGCGCGGTCTCCGACGCCCTGGGCGTCCAGCTCCTCTACACGACCGGGCTGTTCGACACGACGGCGCTCGCCGAGTTCCCGCTCGTCATCCGGCTGCGCAACGACGCAGACCTGCGGGCGGGGCTGAAGTACATCAGTGTGGAGGAGCACCTGCGGCCGGGACTGCCCCAGCAGGACCCCGAGGGCCAGACCGTGCACGGCGAGATCACCGCGACGCGCATGTTCAAGCGGAGCGGCCAGGCACCGGACGCCCCGGGAGGGGCGCCGGTCCCCGAGATGCGCACGGAGATGACGCAGGCGCCGGCCAAGCCGTGAGTCCCCGGGGCGAGGCCGTCAGGCTCGGGAGAGCCTGCCCTCGCCCCGGCGCCGTATCCGTGCCTCCCGGCGTGCGGCCGCCTTGGCGGCGCGCCTGGCGGCCCGGCGTTCCCGCCGCATCCGGCGTGCCGTGCTGCTCGGTACGGACACCACGCCGTTGCGCTGGTTCCACACCTGGCGGGTCACCCACACGTCCAGCACCGACCAGGTGGCGACCACCGTGCCCGCGACACCGCCCAGCACCATCGGGAAGGCGAACCAGGACCCCGCGACGGTGCAGAGGAAGGCCACCATGGCCTGAATGATGGTCAGCGACATGATGAGGACGGCTCGCACCGCGGCCGTCCGGACCGGGTCCGGCATTCTGCGCCGTATCGCGGGTTCCTCCACCCACAGCTGCCGTGGGATGCGGCCTGCCGCCGAACCGGCCGCCGGTGGTGCAGCGCCGTCCCGGCGCTCGTCCGTTTCCAAGGACCTTCAACTCCCCGCCACTGTCCGACTCCAGGGTGGCTGCCCGGCTCGCGCCCGTTCTACGCGGACGATGCCGTTCGGCTGTCGCACGTACCCCCGTGAGGTTCTTCTGCCCCGTACATCTGGACGAACGCCAGAGGGTGAAGATTCCCGACCGGAGGCCGCAACCGGCCCCGAAAGGTCACGGAACGAAGAATTCCAGCCAACTGCCTTGTGTGGATGCACCGCCTTCGGCCAGGGCTTGTCTGTCGCTTTCGCGAACTTCTTCGCCAGAAATACCAGGACAACTGGTGGGCAAGCCAAGGAAGAGCGGCTGGAAAACGTCCGGACACGCCTTCGAGTTACTCGTGGGTCAGTAGTAGGCTCGCGCCGTTTGTTGGCGGAACCCGGGCCGCACCCGGTGGGCCGCGGCGGGATGACTGGACCAACCGTGACAACCGGAACGAAGCCGGACTACACCGACACAACCACCCCCGCGGTGCGGGGCCGAGCTGGGGGAGGCCATGCGCTTTCGCGGGAAGTCCATCCGCAGGAAGATCGTGGCGTTGCTCCTGGTGCCGCTCGCCTCCCTCACCGGCCTGTGGGTCTTCGCCACCTATGTGACCGGCCGTGAAGCCCAGGAACTGATGGGCGCGAGCGCCGTCGTGGAGAAGGTCGGCCACCCGCTCGAGGACACCATCCGCGCCGTGCAGGAGGAGCGCCGCCAGACACTCGTGTTCCTCGCCGACCCCCGCGCCTCCGACGCCCTGCCACTCCTGCAGCGTCAGCGCGCCGCGACCGACCGGGTCGTCGCCGACGTACGCCGGAGCGCCAGGAGCAAGGACGTCCGGGACAAGCTGAGTCCGGAGTCCGAGGCGCGGCTCGACTCGATCCTCAGCGAGGTCGACGGCCTGGACGCGCTGCGCGGATCCGTCGAGAGGCGCACCATCGACCGGACCCGGGCGCTGGACTTCTACAACGGACTGGTCGACCCCTGCTACCGCTTCCTGAACGGTCTCCACACGATGGAGAACGTATCGATGGACAAGCAGGTCAGGGCTCTTGTCGGCATCTCACGCGCCCGCGAGATGCTCTCTCGTGAGGACGCCCTGGTCGCCTCGGGCCTCGTGGCCGGGCGGCTCGGCGCACCCGAGCTCCGGGTCGTCTCCGACCTCGCCGCCAGCCGCGCCCTCCTGTACGACGTCAACCTCGAACTCCTGCCGGGAAGCGAACGCTCCCGAATGGAGCAGTACTGGGGCGGTCCCGACACCGAGCCCCTGCGCAGCGCCGAGCAGAAGCTCATCGCCGCCGGGCCGTTCACCGAACCGGGTGACGTCGACGCCGCACGCTGGGAGGAAGTCGCCCCCACGGTCCTGGACCACCTCGCCAACGACGGCACCGAGATGTCCAACCGCTTCCAGGACCGCGCCGAGCCCGCCGGCTACAGGGTCCTGATCCTGGCCGGTGTCGCCGGTGTCCTCGGGTTCGCCGCCCTGCTGGTGTCGGTCTTCGTCTCCGTACGCGTGGGGCGCGAGCTCATCCGCGACCTCTCCCGGCTGCGCAAGGACGCCCACGAGGTCTCCGGGGTGCGACTTCCCAGCGTCATGCGGCGACTGGCCGCCGGCGAGCAGGTCGACGTCGAGACCGAGGCCCCGCACCTCAGTTACGAGCGTGACGAGATCGGCCAGGTCGGGCAGGCGCTCAACACCCTGCAGCGGGCCGCCGTCGAAGCCGCCGTCAAGCAGGCGGACATGCGCCGGGGCGTCTCCGAGGTCTTCGTCAACCTCGCCCGCCGCAACCAGGTCCTCCTGCACCGCCAGCTGACCCTCCTGGACACCATGGAGCGGCGCACCGAGAACAGCGACGAGCTCGCCGACCTCTTCCGTCTCGACCACCTCACCACCCGCATGCGGCGCCACGCGGAAGGCCTCGTGATCCTCTCCGGGGCGGCCCCCTCCCGGCAGTGGCGCAAGCCGATCCAGCTGATGGACGTGGTGCGGGCGGCCGTGGCGGAGGTGGAGGACTACGAGCGGGTCGAGGTCCGGCGACTGCCCCGCATCGGCGTGGGCGGGCCCGCCGTGGCCGACCTCACCCACCTGATCGCCGAACTGCTGGAGAACGCCACGGTGTTCTCGCCCCCGCACACCGCGGTCCAGGTGCACGGCGAACGGGTGGCGAACGGCTTCACCCTGGAGATCCACGACCGGGGCCTCGGAATGGCGCCGGAAGTCCTCCTGGACGCCAACCTCCGGCTCGCCGAGACCCCGGAGTTCGAGCTCTCCGACACCGACAGGCTCGGCCTCTTCGTCGTCAGCCGGCTGGCCCAGCGGCAGAACGTCCGGGTCTCGCTCCAGACGTCGCCGTACGGAGGGACGACCGCTGTCGTCTTCATCCCGTCCCAGCTGCTCACCGACGCACCCGACACGCACGGCACCGGCTTCCGTCTCGACCGGCGGGCCGAGAAGGCCATCGGCACGGGCCGCCCGGTCAGCGACGCGCCCGGCAGCGACAAGGCCCGCAGGGACGGGGTCGCCGACACGAGCATCCCGGGCAGGCCCTCGGGGCTCTCCCCGGTCCCCGCCGGCCTCACCGACCCGTCCCTGCTCGACGGCCCGGTCGAGCTGGAGGGTCCGGTGGGCACCTTCGGCTTCACCGGCGATCCGGCGCTCGACAGGGCACTCGATCCCGCGCTCGGCCCCGTCCTCGACGGCGTCTCCGATCTCGAGGACACGGAGAGCGAGCGAGGGGGGATCTTCCGCGCCCGTGACCTGCGCAGGGAAACCGACCGCGAGCAGCACCAGCAGGCATTCGACCCGTCCGGCGACACCTCCGCCGACGTCCGGCCGATGCGGCCCGCCGGCCCCGTCCCGCTGCCGCGCCGCACGCCGCCGAAGCTGGTCGCGGACCAGGGCCGCCGCATCGGCGGGCCCGGCCGGCCGGCCGGCGGTGGGCGCGCCCACCCCACGGCCCAGGACGGCTTCCCCACGGCCACCCGCTCCGGCGGCCTCGCGCAGGAGCCCGGCCGGAGCGCGGGCGAGGACGCCCCGGCGCGGCCCCGCCCGGTCTCCCCGGTGCCCGCCCAGGACACGGTGGGCGGCCTCCCGCGCAGGGTCCGGCAGGCGAGCCTCGCCCCACAGCTCCGGGAGGACTCCGCAGGGCGGCCTTCCGGCCACGCGCCCGCGGACACCGACGAGGACCTCGAACGTGACGCGGACGAAGTACGCAATCGCATGGCTTCGCTACAACGCGGCTGGCAGCGCGGTCGTCGGCAGAACGCCGAGGACGAGGCCGGCCCCGGCGAGACAGCACCAGGAACGACTCCGGGAGGGGACGGTCGATGACCGCACCGAACGCAGCAGCACACGACGCCGCACGCCAGGGCTCAGGCGAACTCAATTGGCTCCTCGACGAACTGGTCGAGCGGGTCGCGAGCATCCGCAAGGCGCTGGTCCTCTCCAGTGACGGCCTCGCGACCGGCACGTCCAAGGACCTGCCCCGCGAGGACAGCGAGCACCTCGCGGCCGTCGCCTCCGGATTCCACAGCCTCGCCAAGGGCGTGGGCCGCCACTTCGACGCCGGACGGGTCAGGCAGACCGTGGTCGAGCTCGACGAGGCCTTCCTCTTCGTGACGGCGGCCGGTGACGGCAGCTGCCTCGCCGTCCTGGCCGACTCCGACTCGGACGTCGGGCAGGTGGCGTACGAGATGACCCTGATGGTCAAGCGCGTGGGTGCCCACCTGGCCAACTCGCCCCGGACCACCGGTATGCCCGCCGGAGGGTGAGGCGAGGGCATGAGCGCCGACTCCGTCCGGGACACCGCATCCGGACCACCACCCGCTCCCGCCGCGGCGGGTTCCTCGCGCTGGTACGACGCCGAAGCGGGCCCGGTGGTCCGGCCCTACGCGATGACCCGGGGGCGTACCAGCAGCGCGTCCCGCCACCGTCTCGACCTGATCGCGATCGTCGTCCCCGAACCGGCGGCCGAGGATCCGGGCCGCGACCAGACGCTCTCCCCGGAACACGTGGAGATCGTCCGACTCTGCAACGACCTGCCCCAGTCGATCGCCGAACTGGCCTCAGGCCTCGACCTCCCCGTCGGGGTCGTCCGAGTCCTGGTCGGTGATCTCGTCGAGGACGAACTGGTGCACGTCACCCGTCCCGTTCCGCCGGCCGAGCTGCCGGACGTGAGCATTCTTCGCGAGGTGATCAATGGCCTTCGGGCGCTCTAGCCGCCGGAAGCGGCCCGTCGAGCCCGTCACCCTCAAGATCCTGGTGGCCGGCGGCTTCGGTGTGGGCAAGACGACCATGGTGGGGGCGGTCAGCGAGATCAGACCGCTGCGTACGGAGGAACGGCTGAGCGAGGCGGGCCGTCCCGTGGACGACATCGCAGGGGTGGAGGGCAAGAGCACCACCACGGTGGCCATGGACTTCGGCCGGATCACCTTGCGTGAGGACCTGGTCCTCTATCTGTTCGGGACCCCCGGGCAGGACCGTTTCTGGTTCCTCTGGGACGAACTGTCCCAGGGCGCCCTGGGAGCGGTGGTGCTCGCGGACACCCGGAGGCTGGAGGACTGCTTCGCGGCGGTCGACTACTTCGAGCGCCGCGCGATTCCCTTCACGGTCGCCGTCAACCTCTTCGAGGGCGCCGAGCGGTTCCCCACGGAGACGGTCCGGGCGGCCCTCGATCTCGACCCCGAGGTGCCGGTCCTGCTGTGCGACGCACGCGACAGGACGTCCGTACGGGATGTGCTGGTCGCCGTCGTCGAGCACGCCATGGTGCGTGCCGACGGGCTCAGGGAACCCGCCACGACCTGACGGCAGGACCGAACGCGGCCCGTACCCCCGCCGACCGGGGTACGGGCCGCGCGTACGGTGAGGGGGGCGGCAGGTGTGAGCGAAGTCTTCACCCGTGCTGACGGGTCGTCAACCCCGCGCGCGCGGCGGGCTCACGCGTTCTCCGCGAGCCATTTCTCCGCCGTCTCGGCGAGCTCCCCGTCCCGTCCGGCCAGCATCATCCGGATCATCTGCGCGTCGCCGCGCAGCGACCACGCGGGGTTCCCGAACGTCGCGGGGTTGTTCTTCTCGATGAGGAAGTGCGCGGGCCACGCCGTGCCGTACCCGATCAGCGGCAACGCCAGCGCGTAGCGCTTCCGGCCGCGCGCCAGGCCGTAGGCGGTGAGCGCGAGGCCTGTCAGGGTGCCCGTGAGATGGACCCAGCGTGTCGTCGCCTTGGAGTGCATCGCGACGTAGAAGGGCCAGAACTCTTCATAGGAGCTGAACGTCTGCTGTGACATGAGGGCACCGTAATGGCTCGAAGCGCAACCGGATACGGCGGTCGCGCGTCCGAGTGGAGGAACGGGCGGCCGGCGCCCACGGGGGTGGTCCCGGTCGCCCGTTTCCCCGTCCTTCCGGGGGTGGCCCTCAGTGACCCGCGACGGAACGCCGGGAGACCGGGAAGTCGAAGTAGGTCTCGGGGAAGAGCTCGGGCTTGAAGGTGAAGTGCCACCACTCCTCGGCCAGATTCACGAAACCCAGCCCGGTGAGGGTCCCCTTGAGGAGCTGCCTGTTGGCGCGCTGCGCCCCTTGCACCCGGGGGTCATCCGTGTGCGACAGGGTGTCGAAGCAGTCGTACCCCGTTCCCATGTCCACCGAGTTGTCCGGGAAGCGCTCGGCCTGCGGCGCGTAGCACGGCGCGAGCTCCTCGCCCGGCTCGTAGGGCCTGGTGGGGAGAGCGGGCAGTTTCACGAGGGTGAGGTCCACGGTGCTGCCCCGGCTGTGGCCGGACCTCTCCGCGATGTAACCGTCCTCGAACAGCCGCGACTTGTCGACCTGCGGATAGAACTCGTCCTTCATCGCCTGGTCGTCGAGATCCTTCGCCCAGCGCACGAAGTGGTCGACCGCCCGCTGAGGCCGGTAACAGTCGTACACCTTGAGCGAGTAGCCCTGCCGCAACAGGCTCCGCTGAGCCGTGCGCAGGGCGAGGGCGGCGGGCCGCGTCAGGATGCACAGGGGCTGCCGGTAGCCGTCCACCGGCTCTCCCATGAAGTTGTGCGCGGTGGTGTAGCGCATCTCCGTGATGATCGTCGGATCGACGGAGCGAAGGTCGACGAACTCCGGGGGAGCTTTGGGTTCGGGGCGTGCCACAGCGGCCGGGGTGGCAGCGGTCAGGGCGAGAAGCGCGGCAGCGGTGGTGCCCAGGGCGCGGAGGACACGGTTCATTCCTGTCATGGGCACACCGTCTATCAGTTTCGGAGCCGCAGGAGAAGGGTGATCGGATACAGTCCGCCCGTGAAGGACTCCCACTGCGGCTTCTGCGGGACCCCGTACGCCACCGGCGCCGACAACTGGCCACGCACCTGCGGGACATGCGGCCACACCGCCTACCGAAACCCGCTGCCCGTCGCCGTCGCCCTCCTGCCCGTCACCGGCCCGCGGGGCACCGGCCTCGTCGTCATCACCCGCACCATCCCTCCGAACCGGGGCGGCATCGCCCTGCCCGGCGGGTACATCGACCAGGCCGAGGACTGGCGCCACGCCGTCGTACGCGAACTCGTCGAGGAGACCGGCATCCGGGCCGAGCAGACGGACGTCCGCCTCGCCGACGCCCTCAGCTCCCCGGACGGCCACCTCCTGCTCTTCGGACTGCTCCCGCAGCGTCCCGAAGACGCACTCCCGCCCTCCGTCCCGACCGACGAGACCTCGGGGTACGCCGTGCTGCGCACCCCGGACGAACTCGCCTTCCCGCTCCACACCCAGGCCGTACGGTCCTGGTTCGACGGCCACTACCGCTGAGCCGGCTCACCCAGGCCCCGCACCCGGACCGGGCACTCCACCGCGCCCTTCCCGCCCTCCCGCTCGACCACCACACGCCCGGCCACGAGGCGCGAGGTGTACCGCTCGGGCTCCGCACGTTCCCAACCGTCGCCCGTGTCGCGTACGACGAGACCGCCACCCGTGCGCCCCGCCCGTGGCGCCCACACCTCCAACTCCGGGCCACCGTCCGCACCCCGCACCGGGATCACCGCACCCGCGCGCGCCAGCACCGGGATCCGGGAGAGCGGCGCCTCCACCATCATCTGCCCCGGCCCCTCGTACGCCCGGCCCGTCGCCGTGTCGTACCACCGCCCCGGGGGCAGCCGCACCGGCCGGCGGACCGCACCCTCCTCCAGCACAGGGGCCACCAGCAGCGCGTCGCCCAGAAGGAACGCGTCCTCGCAGTCCCGCAGCGCCCGGTCCCCGGAAGCCCCCCACCACAACGGACGCACATACGGCGCACCGGCCAGCCGGGCCAGCTCCGCCAGCGTCACGAAGTACGGCAGCAGCCGCTCCCGCTCCCGGAGAGCCTCCCCGGCGTGCGCGAGCACCTCCGGACCGAACTCCCACGGCTCCCGGCGCCCCGCGTCGAGGGCCGCACGGGTGCGGAACAACGGCATGTACGCGCCCAGCTGGAACCAGCGCAGGTACAGCTCCGGCGACGGCGACCCGTCGAACCCCCCGATGTCGGGGCCCGAATACGGCACCCCGCAGAGCCCGAGCCCCAGCACCAGTGCCAGGGAGGCCCGCAGCCCCGGCCACCCCGTCGCCACGTCCCCGGACCAGGTACCCCCGTACCGCTGCATCCCCGCCCAGCCCGAACGGGAGAACAGGAAGGGCCGTTCGTCGGGGCGCAGCCGGAGCAGCCCCTCGTATCCGGCCCGCGCCATCGTCAGGCCGTACACGTTGTGAGCCTCCCGATGGTCCCCGCCCGCACCCTCCAGCGCGTGCCGCGCCGAACGCGGCAACGTCGGGTCCCCGAAGGCCGAGAAGGAGACCGGCTCGTTCATGTCGTGCCACACCCCGGAGAAGCCCTGCGCGAGCCTCTCCTCGTACAGAGAACCCCACCACTCCCGCACAAGCGGATCAGTGAAGTCCGGAAAGACGCACTCACCCGGCCACACCTCACCGAGCACCGGCCGCCCCTGCGCGTCCCGTACGAACGCCCCCCGCGTACCGACCGCCGTACCGCTGTCGTACACCGCGTTCCCCACCGCGGCACGCACCGCCGGATCGACGCTCGACACCAGCCGCACCCCGGCCTCGCGCAACTCCGCCGCCAGCCCGGGCAGATCGGGAAACCGCTCCCGGTCGACCGTGAACACCTGATGCGCGTCGTGGTGATCGATGTCCAGATGCAGCACCGACAACGGAAGCCCCCTCTCCCGGTACCCCGCCACGACACGGCGCACCTCCTGCGCGCTGCCGAATCCCCACCGCGCGTGCTGCGGCCCCAGCGCCCATGACGGCGGCAGCGCGGGCGCGCCCGTCAGCGCCGTCCAGCCCTGCAGCACCCTGGCCGGCGTCCCCACCACCACCCAGCAGCGGAGCGGGCCGCCCTCCATCCGCACCTCGCACGCCCCCGGCCGGTCATGGCCCGAACCCGCCCCCTCCTCACCCTCCCGGAGCGTCACAGCGCCGGCCCAGCTGTTGTCATGGAACGCCAGATGCACCCCCGCGTCCGACACGACCAGCTGCACCGGCATCGTCAGGTACAGCGGATCGTCCCCGGGACCGAAGCGGCCTCCCGGGTCGGTGTTCCACAACCGGTAGGTGCCCTCCCGCAGCCTCGGCCCGCCGGCCCGCCCGCCCAGCCCGAAGAACCGCGCGTCGGCCGGGACCTCGGACCTCTGCACCCACCGCGGCGCGCCCCCGTCCACCGGCTCCCACCAGCGCGGCGGCAGCTCACGGCGCAGCACCACCCCGCCCGGCGTGCGCAGCTCGACCGCCCCGTGCCGCGACACCACGACCGTCAGCCGCTCGGCGACCACCTGCCAGCCACCGTTCGTGTCCGGCTCCAGACGCGCACGCGTGTCCGGCTCCGGCGCCGCTCCCGGCAGGGCGTACGACGGCAGCGGTGCCGCGCCGTCCCAGGACCAGAACACCGCACCCCCGACCGCCACCCGGATCCTGAGCTCGGAGCGGGCGAACCGGACGACACCCCCGCCCGGCTCCGGTTCCGCACTGACGAGCAGGCCGGGCACACGCGCTCGTTCCGCGCCCCGCGGCACCAGCTCCCGGGCATCCGCGCGCCGGTGCCGCCAGGCGGAGCGCACCGAACGCATCCCCTGTACGGAACCGACCATTTTCACCGAGCGCAGCAGGTCACGACCATCCATGGCGGCCACCCTGCCATCAGCCAGGACGAAAACGTGCCCCGTTCAGCTCCCGTTCACCTGTGGCTCCACCACACAACGGGACACGCAACCATGGCAGGCGGACCCTGGTGCGCAAGACGATCACATGGCATCGTCCGTGAGTGCCGTTCACGCGCACATCCCCGCTCGTGCGCGCGACGGACGCACACCCCGCGTACACCCCGAAAGACCAGGGAGCCGCCATGACCTCAGCAGCCGACGAAGCACCCCTCTGGCAGCCCGGGCCCGAGCGCGTCGAGGCCGCTGCCGTCACCCGTTTCCAGCAATGGGCGGCCGGGACGTACGGAGCACCTGCCGACGGAGGCTACGCGGCGCTGCACCGCTGGTCGGTCGACGAGCTCGACACCTTCTGGAAGGCGGTCGCCGACTGGTTCGACGTACGCTTCTCCACCCCGTACGAGACCGTCATCGGTGACCGCGCCATGCCCGGCGCCCAGTGGTTCCCAGGCGCCACCCTCAACTACGCCGAACACGCCCTGCGCACGGCCACCGACCCGTTGCGCGCCGAGACCCCCGCCCTGCTGTACGTCGACGAGACCCACACGCAGGCCGCGACCAGCTGGTCCGAACTCCGGCGCCAGGTGGGCTCGCTGGCCGCGCGACTCCGTGACCTCGGTGTCGCCCCCGGCGACCGGGTCAGCGGCTACCTCCCCAACATCCCGCAGGCGGTCGTCGCGTTCCTCGCCACCGCCGCCGTCGGCGCGGTCTGGACCTCCTGCGCCCCCGACTTCGGCGCCCGCAGCGTCCTCGACCGCTTCCAGCAGGTCGAGCCCGTCGTCCTGTTCACCGTCGACGGTTACCGCTACGGCGGCAAGGAGCACGACCGCACCACCACCGTCGCCGAGCTGCGCCGCGAACTCCCCACCCTGCGGGCGGTCGTGCACATCCCGCTCCTCGGTACCCAGGCACCGGAAGGCGCCCTGGAATGGTCGGCGCTCACGGCTGCCGACACCGAGCCGGTCTTCGAACCCGTCCCCTTCGAGCATCCGCTGTGGGTGCTGTACTCCTCCGGCACCACCGGGCTGCCGAAGGCGATCGTCCAGTCCCAGGGCGGGATTCTCCTCGAACACTTCAAGCAGCTCGGCCTGCACTGCGACCTCGGTCCCGACGACCGCTTCTTCTGGTACACCTCCACCGGCTGGATGATGTGGAACTTCCTCGTCTCCGGCCTGCTCACCGGCACCACCGTCGTGCTGTACGACGGCAGTCCCGGCCATCCGGACGTCAGCGCCCAGTGGCGCGTCGCCGAACAGACCGGCGCGACCCTCTTCGGCACCTCCGCCGCCTACGTCATGGCCTGCCGCAAGGCCGGCGTCCACCCGGGCCGGGACCACGACCTCAGCCGCGTCCAGTGCGTCGCCACCACCGGCTCCCCGCTCCCGCCGGACGGCTTCCGCTGGCTCCACGACGAGGTCGCCGAGGACCTGTGGATCGCCTCCGTCAGCGGCGGGACCGACGTCTGCAGCTGCTTCGCCGGCGCGGTGCCCACGCTGCCGGTCCACATCGGCGAACTCCAGGCCCCCTGCCTCGGCACGGACCTCCAGTCCTGGGACCCCGCGGGCGAACCGCTGACGGGCGAGGTCGGCGAGCTCGTCGTCACCGCCCCCATGCCCTCCATGCCGGTCCGCTTCTGGAACGACCCCGACGGCAGCCGCTACCACGACAGCTACTTCGACATGTACCCCGGCGTCTGGCGCCACGGGGACTGGATCACCCTCACCGAGCGCGGCTCGGTCGTCATCCACGGCCGCTCCGACTCCACCCTCAACCGGCAGGGTGTGCGCATGGGATCCGCCGACATCTACGAGGCGGTGGAACGGCTCCCCGAGATCCGCGAATCCCTCGTCATCGGCATCGAGGAGCCGGACGGCGGCTACTGGATGCCGCTCTTCGTCCACCTCGCCGAGGGCGCCACGCTCGACGACGCACTCCGCGACAGCATCAAGCGGACCATCCGCGAGAACCTCTCGCCGCGGCATGTGCCGGACGAGGTCATCGAGGTGCCCGGCATCCCCCACACCCTCACCGGCAAGCGCATCGAGGTCCCGGTCAAGCGGCTCCTCCAGGGCACGGCCCTGTCCAAGGCGGTCAACCCGGGCTCCATCGACAACCTCGAACTCCTCCACTTCTACGAGGACCTCGCGCGCGAACGCCACTGACCGGACCGGCCGGAGGGCCTTTGTCAGTCCCCCTGATTACGCTGAGTGAGCATCGATCCACAGCGCACAGGGGGACTCATGGCGCACGACAAGCAGCAGACCACCCGCACCCGGCACCGGGCAGGGACATCCATCCGCCGCGCACTGCGCCGCGAAGCCACCAGCACGGTCGGCCTCCTGGTCGACCCCGAGGACTTCGCGGCCATGCGCCGCTACCGCACCTTCACCTTCGACGACCACTCCGTCTACCTCCGGCAGGTCGAAGGCCTGCTGAGGACGCTCGCCTCGCAGGGCACCCACACCACCGTGGCCCTCTTCGACCCGGAGGACTACGCCGAGTTCTGTGCCGAAGAGGGCCTCGACCCCGACGACCGCACGAACCGCGGCCGTTTCACCGCCGAAGTCGCCGCGACGGGCGCCACCGTGGCGTACGCAGGCCAGCCCATCGACACGCTGGTTCCGCTGCTCGTCTCACGCGCGGTCCGCCGCGCGACATGGGAGTACGCCACGATGCTGCTCGCCGACCTCGGCGACTGCGCGGACTGCGGGCAGGACATCGGCAGGGCGGCCTTCGACCGTGCCTCCCATCTGCTGGCGCGGCTGCTGGACACCGCGGGGCCGGGTACCCACCACATCGTGTGCAGCACTCCCACGGAGAGCGAACAGCTCCTCGCCGTCCTGCACACCGCGCGGGACCCGGAAGGGCCGGCACGCCTCGCGTCCACGGAGGGAGCGGAGTTCGCCACCGTCCTCGCGGTCGGCATCGCGCTGGAGACCCGGGGCGGTGTCGTCCTGCGCACCACCGCCCCGGGCATGCCGGACCGCGTGCACGGCTGGCGTCTGCACAGGGGAAGCCTCCTCCCGCTCACGGCGGGCGAGGTCTTCAGCGTCTACTGCACCGACGCCGACACGGGCGACCCCGTCTCCCCGGAGCCGGGCGTGGAGTACTGCGCGGGCTTCGACATCGGAGCCGACGCACCGGAGGCACACCGCTGAGAAGCGAGGGCAGACGGAAGGGGCCCCGGCCGTCACCGGCGGGACCCCTTCACCTGCCCGTCCGCGCGCACGCGGCCCGGGCCCGTCTCACTCGCCCGACAGCACCGCCTGCGCCGCGAGGCGTGCCTCGTCGGCGGAGTCCGCCGCACGCGCGGCGGAGGCGGCACGCTCGCACTGCGCGAGCGTGTGCTTCGCCAGCGTCGCCCGCACGTAGGGGATGGACGCCGCACCCATCGACAGCGAGGTGACACCCAGACCGGTCAGCACACACGCGAGCAGCGGGTCCGAGGCGGCCTCGCCACAGACACCGCAGCTCTTGCCCTCCGCCCTGGCGGCCTCGGCAGACAGCGCCACCAGATCCAGCAGGGCCGGCTGCCACGGGTCCTGAAGCCGCGACACCGCGCCCACCTGACGGTCGGCCGCGAAGGTGTACTGGGCCAGGTCGTTGGTGCCCAGCGACAGGAACTCCACCTCCTGGAGGATGGAGCGGGCCCTGAGCGCGGCGGACGGGATCTCCACCATCGCGCCGAACTTCGCCTGGAGCCCCGCCTCGCGGCAGGCATCGGCGAAGGCCTTCGCATCGGCACGGTCCGCCACCATCGGGGCCATGACCTCGAGGTACACCGGCAGCCCCTCGGCCGCCCGGGCCAGTGCCGTCAGCTGGGTCCGCAGCACGTCCGGGTGGTCCAGCAGGCTGCGCAGACCACGCACACCCAGCGCGGGGTTCGGCTCGTCGGCGGGGGTCAGGAAGTCCAGCGGCTTGTCCGCACCCGCGTCCAGCACCCGTACGACGACACGGCCTTCGGGGAACGCCTCCAGCACCGCGCGGTACGCCGCGATCTGCTTCTCCTCGGACGGCGCCTGCTTGCTGTCGTCCAGGAAGAGGAACTCCGTGCGGAACAGCCCGACGCCCTCGGCTCCGGCCTCGACCGCCGCGGGCACGTCACCGGGACCGCCCACGTTGGCGAGCAGCGGCACCTTGTGACCGTCGGAGGTGGCCCCGGGACCGGTCACGGCCGACAGGGCCGCCTTCCGGGCAGCCGAGGCGCTCTCCATCTCGGCGCGCTTCTCCTGGCTCGGCTCGACGAAGATCTCACCGGTGCTGCCGTCCACCGCGACGACGGTGCCCTCGGCGATCTCGCCCGCTCCGGGCAGGGCCACCACAGCCGGCACCCCGAGCGCCCGCGCCAGGATGGCACTGTGGCTGGTCGGCCCGCCCTCCTCCGTGACGAAACCGAGCACCAGCGTGGGGTCGAGCAGCGCCGTGTCCGCGGGAGCCAGGTCACGCGCGATCAGCACGTACGGCTCGTCGCTGTCCGGCACACCCGGCATCGGAACACCGAGAAGCCGCGCCACGATCCGGTTCCGGACGTCATCGAGGTCGGCCACCCGCCCCGCCAGGTACTCCCCGGCATTGGCCAGCAGGGCCCGGTAAGCGGCGAACGCGTCGTAGACACCACGCTCCGCGGTGCTGCCGACAGCGATACGGCGCTCGACGTCGGCGATGAGTTCGGGGTCCTGCGCCATCATGGCCTGGGCCTCCAGCACGTGCTGGGCCTCGCCCCCGGCCAGGTTGCCGCGCGCGATGAGGTCGGCCGCGACAGCTTCCACGGCCTGGCGGGCGCGCCCCTGCTCGCGCTCGGCCTCCTCCGCGGGAATCTGCTTGGCCGGCGGTTCGAGAACCGCAGTGCCCATGTGCCGAACTTCGCCGATCGCCACCCCGTGGCTCACGCCGACGCCTCGCAGCGTTGTCTCCATTTCACCGTCTCCGATTGTGCGGCGGCTGTGCCACCGCGGTGGGTACCCGAACTGGCTCGTCAGTGCGCCGAGGGGGTCACTGCCAGCCGAACAGCGTCTCGCCGATCTTCACGTCGCCGTCCTCACGTACTTCGGAGAGCGACTCGGCGGTGGCCTCCAGGGCCACGACCGGGCAGATCGCCGACTTCCCGGCCGCCTCGACGCCGGCGGGGTCCCAGCGCACGATGCCCTGGCCGCGAGTCACCGTGTCTCCCTTGTTCACGAGGAGCTCGAAGCCCTCGCCGTTGAGCTGCACCGTGTCGATCCCGAGGTGCGTCAGCACCCCGTGCCCCTGGTCGTCCACGACGACAAAGGCGTGCGGGTGCAGGGAGACGACGATTCCGTCGACCGGCGAGACGGCCTCGGAAGGCTCGCGCACGGGGTCGATCGCTGTACCGGGACCCACCATCGCTCCGGAGAACACGGGGTCGGGGACCGCGGTGAGCCCGATGGCGCGGCCGGCAAGAGGGGACGTCACTGTGGTCATGGAGAGCCTCCCAGGGGTGGGGATCCGTCTGTCACCGCCACGGATGGAGGGCGGCGTACTGATCAGCAGCGTAAGTCATATGAAGTCCCGGTTCCGCCCGAGAGCTACCGGTTGGCGGACCTAGAGGCACACCGGAAACGATTTGCCTCGTCTAACGGGGAGCTGTACTGTCGTACTCCTGCCTGGCCCCACCGAGACCTCTGGTCCGGGGTCGGCGGCGACTCCCGAGCCAAGACTGTAACTCTGATCGAGCTTCCGCATGCCCGCGGGACCCTGGTCAAGGGAATAGGAAAAGGCCTGATAGAGTCGGACTCGCCGGAAAGGGAAACGCGAAAGCGAAGAACTGGAAAGCGAAACAAGCAGTAACCCGCTTCGACCGGGAATCGGACACG
>NZ_JBEXPD010000021.1:0-102815 GCF_040611875.1 Streptomyces sp. NPDC006516 | reverse complement strand
AAGAATTCACCGCCTACGCCGCCTCCCTCGGCGTCCCCGAGATCACCGCCATCCCCATCTCCGCGCTCGCCGGCGACAACGTCGTGGAACCCTCCGCCCACATGGACTGGTACGGCGGACCCACCGTCCTGGAACACCTGGAAACCGTCCCCGTCAGCCACGACCTCACCGCCTGCCACGCACGCTTCCCCGTCCAGTACGTCATCCGCCCCCAGAGCACCGAACACCCCGACTACCGCGGCTACGCCGGCCAGATCGCCGCCGGAGTCTTCCGCGTCGGCGAACACATCACCATCCTGCCCTCCGGACGCACCACCACCATCGAAGGCATCGACGCGCTCGGCCAAAGCGTCGACATCGCCTGGGCCCCCCAGTCCGTCACCATCCGACTGACCGACGACATCGACATCTCCCGCGGCGACCTCATCGCGCCGAGCTCGGACACGCCGGCCACCACGCAGGACGTCGAGGCGACCGTGTGCCACGTCGCCGACCAACCGCTCACCGTCGGCCAGCGGGTGCTGCTCAAGCACACCACCCGCACGGTCAAGGCGATCGTCAAGGACATCCCCTCACGCCTCACCCTCGACGACCTCTCCCAGCACCCCGCCCCCGGCACCCTGGTGGCCAACGACATCGGCCGCGTCGTCATCCGTACCGCCGAGCCCCTCGCGCTCGACGCCTACGTGGACTCGCGGCGCACCGGTTCGTTCCTGCTGATCGACCCCGCCGACGGCACGACGCTGACCGCCGGCATGGCGGGCGCCTCGTTCGCCGCCGAGGCCGACGTGGACGCGGACACCTCCGCCGAGGACGCGGAGTGGGACTTCTGATGATCACCGACTTCTTCTCGACCTTCGCGAAGGAGGGCGGCCGTGTCGGCAGCGGCGCCCTCGGCAGCGGCCAGGGCGGGGTCGGGCGATGTGCGTGATGACGTACGCGCACTGCCTGCGCGCCCGCTCGTACCACCCGCACCGCCAGTTCAGACGAAGACCTGCCGACCGCCCGGCCGCGCCACCTGACTCCAGGGGGACGTGAGCACCGGGCCAACGAGAGGAAAGCCTCCCGTGCGTGCCACCCGTACCACCCTCCGCCGCGGCCTCGCCGCCGCCGCCGCTCTGCCGCTGCTCGCCGTGGCGGCCACCGCCTGCGGCTACGGTTCCGAGGCGAAGGACGACGACTCCGCGAAGTCGAACGTCTCCGCCGGCGGGAAGAAGCTCTCGGCGGACACCGTGAAGATCGGGTACTTCCCGAACCTCACGCACGCCACCGCCCTGGTCGGTATCCAGGAAGGCCTCATCGCCAAGGAGCTCGGCGGCACCACGGTCAAGCCCTCGACGTTCAACGCCGGCCCTTCGGAGATCGAGGCGCTCAACGCGGGTTCGATCGACATCGGCTTCATCGGCCCCTCCCCCTCGATCAACGGTTACAGCAAGTCCAAGGGCCAGAGCCTGCGCATCATCGGCGGTTCGGCCTCCGGCGGTGTGAAGCTCGTCGTCGACCCGAAGAAGATCAAGACCCTGGACGACCTCAAGGGCAAGAAGATCGCCACCCCGCAGCTCGGCAACACCCAGGACGTGGCGTTCCTCAACTGGATCTCCGAAAAGGGCTGGAAGGTCGACGCCCAGAGCGGCAAGGGCGACGTCTCCGTGGTCCGTTCGGACAACAAGGTGACTCCGGACGCCTTCAAGGCCGGTTCCCTGGACGGCGCCTGGGTCCCGGAGCCGACCGCTTCGAAGCTGGTCGCCGAGGGCGGCAAGGTCCTGCTCGACGAGTCGACGCTGTGGCCGGACGACAAGTTCGTCATCACGAACATCATCGTGTCGCAGAAGTTCCTCTCCGAGCACCCGGACGTCGTGGACGCCGTGCTGCGCGGCACGGTGAACACCAACAAGTGGATCAACGCCAACCCGGACGAGGCGAAGGCCTCGGCCAACGCCGCGCTCAAGGAGCTGAGCGGCAAGGCGCTGCCCCCCGAGGTCCTCGACCCGGCCTGGGAGTCCATCCAGATCACCGACGACCCGCTGGCCGCCACGCTGCAGGCGCAGGCCGACCACGCGGTGTCGGCCGGTCTGCTGGAGAAGCCCGACCTCAACGGCATCTACGACCTGAAGCCGCTGAACAAGATCCTGAAGGCCGCGGGCCGGCCCGAGGTCGCCGACGCCGGTCTCGGCGTCAAGTAGCCCACCCGACCGCACCAGGATTTCCTGATGACTCCCAGGAGGTGACGACCATGGCGACCACCACCCTCACCAAGGCCGAGGACCGTGCAGCGGTCGAGCACGCCGCTCGTATCACGCACGTCTCCAAGTCCTTCGCCGGACCCACGGGGCAGCAGCTCGTCCTGGACGACATCACGCTCGATGTCGCTCCGGGCGAGTTCGTCACCCTCCTGGGAGCCTCCGGGTGCGGTAAGTCCACCCTGCTCAACCTGGTTGCCGGACTCGACCGCCCGACCGCGGGGTCCATCGAGACCCCCGGCGGGCGGCCGGCTCTGATGTTCCAGGAGCACGCCCTCTTCCCGTGGCTGACCGCGGGCAAGAACATCGAACTCGCCCTGCGGCTGCGCGGGGTCCCGAAGTCCGAGCGCCGCCCCGAGGCGGAGCGGCTGCTCGAACTCGTACGCCTCACCGGGGCGTACGGGAAGCGGGTGCACGAACTCTCGGGCGGGATGCGCCAGCGGGTCGCGATGGCCCGTGCGCTCGCCCAGGACAGCCAACTGCTGCTGATGGACGAGCCGTTCGCCGCGCTCGACGCCATCACCCGCGACGTGCTGCACGACGAGCTGACCCGGATCTGGCGTGAGACGAACGCCTCCGTCCTCTTCGTCACCCACAACGTGCGCGAGGCGGTGCGGCTTGCCCAGCGCGTCATCCTGCTGTCGTCGCGGCCCGGCCGGATCGCCCGGGAGTGGAAGGTCGACATCGAGCAGCCTCGCCGCATCGAGGACACCGCCGTGGCGGAACTGTCCGTCGAGATCACCGAAGAACTGCGTGGGGAGATCCGCCGACATGGCCAGCACTGAAACGAAGGCCGACGACCTGGCAGGTCTCGAAGCCGGCCTGGACGCGCTCGACGCCGTACAGGTACGCAGGACTCCGGCCCGCGAGATCCTGCTCAACAAGGTGCTGCCGCCGGTCGTCGCCGTCGTCCTGGTGGTCCTCGTCTGGCAGTTGCTGGTCTGGGCGAAGGTCACCGACGACTACAAGCTGCCGCCGCCGGCGGCGGTCTGGGACAGCCTGACCGACATGTGGGTGCAGGGCACCCTGCTGGAGGTCATCTGGACCAGTGTGTCGCGCGGCCTGTTCGGCTTCGTGATGGCCGTGGCGATCGGCACCCCGCTGGGCATGCTGGTCGCACGGGTGAAGGTCGTCCGGGCGGCGATCGGGCCGATCCTGTCCGGGCTCCAGTCCCTGCCGTCCGTGGCATGGGTGGCGCCGGCCATCATCTGGCTCGGCCTCGACGACAAGACGATGTACGCGGTGATCCTGCTCGGCGCGGTCCCCTCCGTCGCCAACGGCCTGGTCTCCGGTGTCGACCAGGTGCCGCCGCTGTTCCTGCGGGCGGGCCGCACCATCGGCGCGACGGGGCTGCGCGGGACGATCCACATCGTCCTGCCGGCGGCGCTGCCCGGATATCTGGCGGGTCTCAAGCAGGGCTGGGCCTTCTCCTGGCGCTCGCTGATGGCCGCCGAGATCATCGCTTCCTCGCCCGATCTGGGTCTGGGTCTGGGGCAGTTGCTGGAGAACGGCCGGAACAACTTCGACATGCCGGGGATCTTCCTGGCGATCCTCCTCATCCTGTTCGTCGGCATCGCGATCGACCTGCTGATCTTCAGCCCGCTGGAGCGGCGGGTGCTGCGCAGCCGCGGTCTCCTCGTCAAGAGCTGAGTACTCATGGCCTCCCCTGTCCTGCTCGTCATCGCCCACGGCAGCCGCGACCCGCGGCACGCGGCGACCGTGCACGCGCTCACCGCGCGGGTGCGGTCGCTGCGGCCCGGGCTGCGCGTGGAGACGGGATTCCTCGAGTTCAACGCCCCGTCCGTGCCCCAGGTGCTGGAGCGCCTGGCCGCGGAGGGGGCGGGTGAGGTCGTGGCGCTTCCCCTGCTGCTGACCCGCGCCTTCCACGCCAAGACGGACATCCCCTCCGTACTGCGTGAGGCCCGCGGCCGGCTCCCCCGCCTGCGGATCAGCCAAGCCGATGTCCTCGGCCCGTCCCCGTTGCTGAACGCGGCACTGGAACAGCGGCTGTACGAGGCCGGGGTGGCCCCCGGCGACAAGAGCTCGACCGGGCTGGTCCTGGCCTCGGCGGGTTCCTCCGACCCGGAGGCGATCGCAGTGATCGCTGAAATCGCGCGGGAGCTGCGGCACACCGGTTGGTGCGCCGTGCGGCCTGCGTTCGCCTCCGCTGTAGTTGCCGAGGGCTCCTCCCGCACCGCCGACGTCGTACGCGCTCTACGGGCCGACGGCGTGCGGCGGGTGGCGGTGGCTCCGTACGTCATCGCGCCCGGCCGCCTTCCCGACCGCATCGCCGGCGGGGCCGAGGAGGCGGGCGCCGATGTGCTGGCGAGCGTGCTCGGCCCGTCGCCGGAGCTGGCGCGCCTGCTGCTGACGCGCTACGACGAGGCGCGCGTCCTCGCACCTGCGGCCCTGAGCGCCTGACGTACCGTCCTCGCCGAGAACGCCGGCCGGCGCGTCCGTGAGGGGAGGACCAGCCGTGGTCCTGGAGCGACGCGAGGACAAGGCCGGCCGGCTACAGAGGCCGAGGCCGCCCGTCACGATGCGGACCGGGTCACCGCGGGCGGGCGGGGCGCATCGACGTCAGCCGAGGTCCAGGCTGCCGGTCCGTTCGCGCTTGAGCTCGAAGAAGTCCGGGTGGCCCGCCAGCACACGGAAGCTGTCGAAGAGCCTCGCCGCCTCCTCGCCGCGCGGGACGGAGTTGAGCACCGGCCCGAACCAGACGGTGCCGTCCACGTGGATCGTCGGGGTGCCGACGTAGGAACCTGCCGCCGGGTCCTTTCCCCGGTCGTGGCTGCGCCGCACGGCCTCGTCGTACGCATCCGTGTGCGCGGCGTCCGCGAGGGCGGCGGGCAGGCCCAGTTCGGCCAGGGCCTGCCTGGTGACGTCGTCGAAGTCCTCGTTCTTCCCCTGGTGGATGCGGGTGCCCAGCGCGGTGTACAGGTCCCGGAGGACACCCGGCCCGTGGTCCGCGGCAGCGGCGACCGCGACCCGGACCGGGCCGATCGACTTGTCGACCAGCTCGCGGTACCAGCCGGGGAGTTCGTTGCCGGTGTTGTGCAGGTACAGGCTCATGACGTGGAAGCGGAGCTCGATGTCGCGCCGCTGCTCCACCTCCAGCATCCAGCGGGAGGCGATCCAGGCGAACGGGCAGGCGGGGTCGAACCAGAAGTCGACGGCCGTCCGGCCCGTGCTCTCGTTCACGTCAGTGCTCATGCCGAGAGCCTAGGGAGGCGGCGGCTCCGGGCCCTGGGCCATTGGCCCGCCGTTCCGCTGGGCCACCGGGTCCTCACACGGTGCCGGACCACCGCGGGTCGCGCCCGCTGAGTGCGAGCGCCCGCTCGAAGTCGGACGCCGCCTCGGGCGCGCGTGCCTCCCCGGCGAAGCCCTCGTACCGGCGGTAGAGAGCGGCGTAGCCCTCGACGGTCTCCAGAAGGAAAGCCGCCGCCGGGCCGGAGAGACGGAACTCCTGCCCGGTGGCCCGTGCGACGTCCCAGCCGTGCAGCGCCGTCTCCATGACGAGCATCGCGGCGGTGTCCGCCGCCGGCGAGGAACCGTTCCCGGTGTCGATCTCCCCCTCCCAGGCCGCCGGGTCGGACCATGCGGCGACCGCCCGCTCGATCTGGGCGGCGTACCGCTCGGCCCAGTCCGCGTCGGCCACGAAGTCACGGCCGGTCAGCTCGTCGGGGACGGGCGTCCGTCTGGCACGGCACTCCAGGCCGTGGCCGGTGTGGAGCACCCAGTGGTTGATCAGTTCCCGCAGGTCCCAGCCCTCGCAGACGGTCGGGGCGGTGACCGGCGGCGGGACGTCCACGCCCCGGGCGACCCTGGCGGCCTCGGTGGCGCATTCGTCCATGTGCGTGTACGCGTTCTTCATGCGCCCATCGTGCGGGCCGCCCGGGTGGCCGGTCTTGAAGAAACACGACAGCCCCCCGCCGGTGGCCGGGGCGGGGACGGCGGGACACGGCGACGGGCCGCGCTCGGTGAGCGCGGCCCGCGGGGCGGGTGGTGCGAAGCGGTCCTAGAAGACGCTGACGCCGTAGGCGCTCAGCGCTTCGGTGACCGGCTGGAAGAACGTGGTGCCGCCCGAGGAGCAGTTGCCGCTGCCGCCCGAGGTGAGGCCCAGTGCCGTGGTTCCGGAGAAGAGCGAGCCGCCGCTGTCGCCGGGCTCGGCGCAGACGTTGGTCTGGATCATGCCGTAGACGATGTCACCGCCGCCGTAGTTCACGGTGGCGTTGAGGCCGGTGACGGTACCGCTGTGGACCCCGGTGGTGGAGCCGCTGCGCTTGACGGCCTGCCCGACGCGAGGGGTGGCGGCCGAGGTGATGTCCTGGTAGCTGCCGTTGTAGAGGTAGACCCGGCCGTCCGCGGCGGCGGAGTTCGAGTGCCGGATGAGCCCGTAGTCGTTGGTCGGGAAGCTGGAACCGGCACGCGTGCCGAGCGTGGTGGTCTGGCCGGAGTTGGTGTACCAGGTGCTGCCTATCTCGGTGCAGTGCCCGGCGGTCAGCGCGTAGTACGTGCTGCCGCTGCGGACGTTGAAGCCGAGGGAACAACGGCCGCCGCCGGCGTAGATGGCCTGGCCGCCCGCGATGAGCTTGTTGAAGGTGCCCTCGGTGCGGTTGATGTCGGCCTTGGCACCGGAGTCGGTGACCGACTTCTTGATGGTCGCGATCTCGGCGGCGCTGACCGTGCTGTCGACGGTGACGACGACCTTGCCGGTGCTCGCCTCGGTGTACCAGGCGGTGCCCGCGATGTCGGCGCCGCGTACGGCGGAGCTGGCCTCGGCCAGTTCCGCCTTCGTCACGGTGGTGTCGGGTGCGGCCTGGGCGACCGCGGTGGGGGCCGCAAGCGCGACGGCGGTGACCAGACCTGAGGTCGCCGCGATGAGGCGGGCGCGTCTGGAGATCGAGCCGAGGGGGGCGAAGCGCTTGAAGGTCACAGGATCCTCCGTCGATGGGGGGTGTTCGGACCGCTGGGTGGGCGGCCCGCGCCGTGCGACTGTCCTCGACCGCGGGTTCTGGTCGTGGACCTGCCAACCGCACGGCTCGAATCCTTGACTCCACTTGGTCCGGTGACAAGGTCGCCTTCCGGACCACGACGCAGAGCGGACCTCCCGCTCCGGAATGCGTACGGCCGGGCTCCGAACACCGGCGTCCGCTCATCGAACGGACGCCGGTGGCGAATTGCAGCAAAGCCGCGAACAGGCGCGCGACGAGCGCACTTCTCCCCCGGCGTCGCGTTCACACACAGGCCGGCCGCCCGGGACGGTCTCGCCCGAGCGGCGTCGCGCCCCGGAGCGGGCTCAGGAAGGCACCGACCGTTCGGGCGGCTTACCAGCCTTTTGCCCCGGGGTTCGGGGTGGCCGGAATCAGCCCTTCCAGCGATTACCGGCCTGCCGACGGGCACAGATCAGACCGGGGCGGCACTCTTGCGGCGCCGATCCGGGTGTGCTGCGCGGGGAGGAGCGAAGGTGGCCGGGCGGGCCTCTCAGACCTCGGCGAAGGGATCGTCGATGAAGGGGGTGGCCTGGTGGAAGTAGAGCCTCCAGCCGCTCCCGGTCAGCCGCCACAGCGAACTGCGGTGCGAACGCAGCCCCCTGGACTCGGTGTCGAAGGTCAGATGCACCAGGTCCGACGCGAGCTGGTCGCCGCGCATCCGTGACGCGGTGAGCGGCCCGGGGGGCGGGGCGTCCGGTGCGGTGAGAGCGGCGATGATCGTCCTACGCTCCCACAGCCTGCCACTGGTGCCGATCTCCCGGAAGTCCGGATGCAGGAGTGCGGCCAGCACGTCCGCGGAGCTCCGCACCACGGGATCGAGGAGGCGGAGTTCGCCCTCGATCGCTGCTGCCACGGCGGGCGAAGGCTCAGTCACGCGTCATCTCCACAAGTTTGACCACGGTGTTCCAGTTACGGCTCGTCGCGACGAGGCCGCGGGTGAGTGCCGGCCGTCCGAGCGCGACGGCCAGCTTGGAGCGGCCGAGCCCTTCGGGCGCGTACAGATACAGGGCACGCTCTCCGAGCCGGAACTCCTCGGGACGGAAGGCGGCGGCGTCGAGCGCGGCGAAGCGGGCGGCGTCGACGGGCTGGTCGAAGTAGGTGACGTGCAGCTGCTTGGCTTCCAGCTCGGCGGCGGGGAACGGGCAGGCCTCGGCCACCGCGGCGAGATAGCCGGCCGAGCGCACGAGGCAGTCGACCGGAAAGCCGAAGCGGGCCTCGATCGCGCGTTCCAGTTCGGCCGCCAGGGAGCTCTCGTCACCCGACGCGCTGCTGAACACGGCGTTCCCGCTCTGCAGGTAGGTGGCGACGTCCTCGTGGCCCAGTTCGCCGAGCACCTCGCGGAGCTCCGGCATCGGGACCCGCCGTCGGCCGCTGACGTTGACCCCGCGCAGCAGCGCCGCGTACATCGTGCTCATGGTCACCACCCTAGAGGGTGCCGGCCGCACCACGGCGCCGCCCCACGTGGCGACCGCCGCGCCCCGTGGGGGAGGGCGCGGCGGTCAGGTGACGGTGTGCCGGGCGGGCTACTCGACGATCTTCAGGAGCTTGTTCGCCGTGCCCTCGGTCGCGTTGGAGATGGCGTCCGGGGTGGCTCCCCCGGTGAGCGCCGTGGCGACCTCCTCCGGGGTGGCCTCCGGGTGGCCGCCGAGGTAGACGGCGGCGGCGCCGACCACGTGCGGGGTCGCCATCGACGTACCGGAGATGGTGTTCGTGCCGTCGTCGCTGTCGTTCCACGCCGACGTGATGTCCGAACCCGGGGCGTAGATGTCCACGACCGAGCCGAAGTTGGAGAACGAGGACTGCTCGTCGTCCGCGGTGGACGAGGCGACCGTGATGGCCTCGGGGACACGGGAGGGGGAGCCCTCGCCGGCGTCGCTCGACTCGTTGCCCGCGGCCACGGCGAAGGTCACACCGGAGGCGATGGCCTTCTGCACGGCGGCGTCGAGTGCCGGGTCGGCACCTCCGCCGAGGCTCATGTTGGCGACGGACGGGCCCTCGTGGTTGGCGGTCACCCAGTCGATCCCGGCGACGACCTGCTCGGTGGTGCCCGAGCCCGCGTCGTCCAGGACGCGGACGGCCACGATCTTCGCCTTCTTGGCGACACCGTGGGCGGCTCCCGCGATGGTCCCGGCCACGTGGGTGCCGTGACCGTTGCCGTCGTCGGCGTCTTCGTCGTTGTCCACGGCGTCGAAGCCCGAAGTGGCCCGGCCCTCGAAGTCGTTGTGGGTGACGCGGACCCCGGTGTCGATGACGTACGCCGTGACCTCGCCGCCGGCGGCGTCCGGGTAGGTGTACGCGCCGTCGCCCTCGGTCCCGGCCTGGTCGATGCGGTCCAGACCCCAGGACGGCGGGTTGTCCTGGGTGGTGTCGATGTGGAACTTCTTGTTCTGCACGACCTTGGAGACGGCGGGGTCGGCGGCGAGCCGCTTCGCCTCCGTCTCCGAAAGCCCGCTGGCCGAGAAGCCGTTGATGGCCGACTTGTAGTTCCGCTCGATGGTGCCGCCGTACTCCTCGGCCAGATCGGCCTTGTCGGCCTTCTGGTCCAGCATCACGATGTAGCTGCCGGAGACGGCCGTGGCCGCGTCAGCGCCGTAAACGATGCCCGTCGCGGGGGCCGGTGCGGCTCCGGCGAACGGGGTGGCGAGCAGGGTGACACCGGCCGCCGCCGCCACGGCGGTTATCGCGGCGGTGAGCTTGACCGACCGGGTGCGCTTGTGAATTGCCATGAAGAGGGGTCTCCTCGTCATTCTTTGTGGGGGGATTGGCCCCCGGCCGGAAATTCTCCGGGGGCTGCCTCGAAACCCTGCTCGATTGACGCGCCCAGATCAAGACCTTCATGTAGCCGTCACGTAGTCGGCAAACTTCCGTCACAGTAAATCGCCGCAATTCCCCCGAGTCGCGGCGTCTACGCGCGCCACACCTGCCCATTAGGGCGAACGTATTTTCCCGCACGAGTGAACTCGGCCCGGACGGACGAGGGCCGGTCCATTCGTTACAGGGGAACACTGCCGCGGAATGACATGTTTCGGTTGTGCAGATCGCTGACGAGAACTCACCCCGTGTCCCGCCCGACGGCACATGGCGGACCGCTCGAACCAGGACCCAGGACGACGAAGGCCCGAGCGTGAGGTGCACCGTCGCCCTGTCTCCCGACTCCTTGACGGCGAACCTGCCCGCGCAGTCACAACACGGCCGCCTGGCCGACGTCGCGGT
Source organism: Streptomyces sp. NPDC006516 (assembly GCF_040611875.1). Lineage (NCBI taxonomy): Bacteria > Bacillati > Actinomycetota > Actinomycetes > Kitasatosporales > Streptomycetaceae > Streptomyces > Streptomyces sp. NPDC006516. The sequence continues at coordinate 92,368 of NZ_JBEXPD010000021.1, read as the reverse complement.
CGTCGGCCTCGGTTACGTGGGACTGCCCACCGCGCTCTCCCTGTTCACGGCTGGCCGAACCGTGGTCGGCGTGGACACGAGCGAATCCCGGCTGGCGGACATCCGTGACGTGCGGGTGGACCTGCTGCCCGCGCAGCAGGTCCGGCTGGCGGAGGCCCTGCGTGCCCCGGGCTTCCGGCTGACGGCCGACCCCGCGGCCGCCCTGGAGGCGGACGCGGTGATCATCTGCGTCCCGACTCCGGTCGACGAACGGCTCGCACCCGATCTCCGGGCCCTGAAAGCCGCCTGTGCCGCGGCGGTCGCCCACGCGGTGCCGGGGCAGCTCCTGGTCCTCACCTCGACCAGCTATGTCGGCACCACGCGCGAACTCCTCGTCGAGCCTCTCGTGGCCCGGGGACTGAGGCCCGGCACCGACGTCTTCGTCGCGTTCGCCCCCGAGCGGATCGACCCGGGGAATCCCTCCCACTCCCCCGACCGGACGCCCCGCGTCATCGGCGGTGTCACGGACCGGTGCACGGAGCTGGCCGCGTACCTGCTGGCCGGGACCGCGCCGTCGGTCCACCGGGTGGACAGCCCGGAGGCGGCGGAGATGAGCAAGCTGTGGGAGAACACCTTCCGAGCCGTCAATATCGCGCTGGCCAACGAACTCGCCGAGAACTGCCTGGAGTTCGGCCTCGAACCCCGGCACGTCATCGAGGCGGCGGCCACCAAGCCCTACGGATTCATGCCTTTCTATCCCGGCCCCGGCGTGGGAGGGCACTGCATCCCCTGCGACCCGCACTACCTGCTGTGGCAGTTGCGCGCGAGAAAGGTCCCGTCCCCGCTGGTCGACGTGGCGATGACGGCGATCGCGGAGCGCCCCGCCCTGGTCGCCGCGAAGGCCCGGCAAGCCCTCGCCGCACGGGGACTGGGCACCGCCGGGGCCAGGGTGCTGATCCTGGGCGTCGCCTACAAGCCCGGGGTGGCGGATCTGCGCGAGAGCCCCGCACTGGAGATCATGGACCGGCTCGCGGCCTGGGGCGCCACCGTCGAGTACGCCGACCCGCTGGTGCCCCGCCTGGAGCGGCACGGAGTGGTACGCCACAGTGTCGGCGTCCCCGGCGCGACGGAGTGGGATCTCGTCCTCGTGCACACCCTGCATCCCGGAGTCGACGTGAGCTGGCCGGCGGACAGCCCGGTCGTCCTCGACGTCACCCGCAGGCCGGCCGGCGCGGCGGCCGGGGCCGCCGTATGAGCCAGGGCTCCACGCCGGTACCGGCACGGGACCGTACGACGACCCGGCGGGCCCTGCTCGCCGCGGCCGTCGCCGCGCCGGCCGCGGGGCTGGCCGCGGCCCTCGCCTCGGACGCGCCCGGGCCCGCGGCGGCCGGCCGGCCCGGTGACGGCAAGGCATCCGGCGGCTCGCCCTCCCCCGCTCCGACGGCGCCGGCCGGGCCTGAGACCGCGGATCGTCCAGGGGGCTCCTTCCACGCGTTCTTTCCCTCGGAGGGCCTGGTCACCAACGAATACGCCTATCGCGACCCGGGAGCGGACGACGCCCGTCTCTCGCGCGACTGGGCCGTCACCAGCGGATCGCTCTTCTCACGGTGGGGCTTCGGGTGGACCGGGGAACCGGACGGCGACGCCCCGGGCCCCGACTCGGGCCTGCACACCGGCTCGTCCGTCTTCCGGCTGGTCACCCGCCGCCGGGACTTCGGTGACACCGCGGTGCGGTGCTGGGTGTTCCTGAAGCCGCCGGGCGCCACCGGGCGCACTCCCGCACGCGACTGGGACGGCGCGCACCTCTGGCTCCGCTACCACAGCGCGCAGGAGCTGTACGCCCTCAGCTTCCGCCGTCGTGACGGCAAGGTTGTCATCAAGCGCAAGTACCCCGCGCCCGGCCGCCCCGTGGACGAGGAGGGGGTGTACACCACGCTCGCGACCCGCGACCACGCCATGGAGTACGGCCGCTGGCACCAGGTCGCCGCCACGGTGAGCGGCTGCGGAACGCACCGGGTGCGGATCACGCTGGCCCTCGACGGGCGGACGGTGCTGGACGCGGAGGACCGGGCGCCGGGCAGGCTGGCCGAGCCGGGTGGGGTCGGACTGCGGGGCGACAACACCGACATGGCCTTCTTCGGCTTCACGGCGGCGGGGGCCGGTGACGGCCGTCGGTGCACCGGCGCTCCGCCGGAGGCTTCCCGCCCGGGGTGGCCCTGGCCGGAGAGCCTCCGTCCGGAGGTGGGGCACGGGTGACTACGCTCCACCGCCCGACAGCCGGGCCGGCGCAGGCCCCCGCACCCGGGAGCGCCAGGGCACCGGGACGCCGGGGCGCACCCACCGGCCCCGCGCTCAGCCACGGGGTGCGCCGGTTGCTCGTCCTGCTCTGCCTGATGCCGCTCCTGTTCCTCCTGGCGTCCCAGTCCGCGCGCCTGCTGCCCCGTATGAACCTTGCGGTCTGCTACGGACTCATCGTGCTCGCCGGCACGATCGTGACGCTGTACATCGCCTACAGCCGCTACGAGGACCCCGCCGAGGGCGAGCTGCGGGGGCGCCCGGGCCCGGGTGAGGACTTCCCCCCGCTGTCCCAGGAACCCGGCGTCACCTTCCTGCTCGCGGTGAAGGACGAGGTGGACGGCATCGAGGCGTGCGTACGCTCCATGGCCGCCTCCGACTGCCCACGGGTACGGATCGTCGTGGTGGACGACCACTCCGAGGACGGGACCGGCGACGTGCTGCGCCGGCTGAGTCAGGAGCTGGGCATCACCGTCATCCACCTGGGCGCCAACGTCGGCAAGAAGCACGCGCTGGTGAGGGCCTGCGAGCTCGCCGACACCGAGATCATCGCCTTCACCGACTCGGACTGCGTCCTCGCCCCCGACGCGCTGCGGCGTTGCGTACGCGCCCTGGTCACCCACCCCGAGCTCGGCGCCGTGAGCGGCCACTGCCGGGCGCTCAACACGGAGTCGAGTCTGCTGGCCCGTGTCCAGGACGTTTGGTACGAGGGCCAGTTCAGGGTCGCGAAGGCCGCGGAGGCGTCCTTCGGTTCGGTCTCCTGCGTCTCGGGGCCCCTGGCCGTCTTCCGCCGGGACGCCGTCTACAACTACCTCCCGGCCTGGGCTGACGACCGCTTCATGGGTGCCCCGTTCCGCTTCGCCACGGACCGCCAGCTGACCGGGTACGTGCTCGGTCAGGCGTGGAGGGGCGCGGCGCTCAAGCGCCGGTACGCCGGGTCCCCCTTCGTCGAGGAGGACTTCGCCGAGCGCCGGTGGCGCGTCGGGTACGTACGCTCCGCGAAGGTGTGGACCGATGTGCCCGCCCGGCTCCGGCCCCTCCTGCGTCAGCAGATCCGCTGGAAGAAGAGCTTCATCCGGAACCTCTTCTTCACGGGCTCGTTCATGTGGCGCCGGGGCTTCGGGCCCGCCGCGCTCTACTACGGGCACGCGCTGTGGGTGCTGGCGGCTCCGGTGATGGCGTTCCGGCACCTGCTCTGGGCACCGGTGCACGGCGCGTTCTTCCTGACGCTCCTGTACTTCTGCGGGGTGGTACTCAAGGGCTGCGTCTGGGGTCTCGCGTACAAGATCGACCATCCGGGGGACACGCGCTGGCGGTACCGGCCGCTCATGAGTCTGTTCTCATCGGTGCTCCTCGCCTGGCTGTTGCCCTACTCCCTGCTCACCGTGCGGCGTGGCGTGTGGTCCAGGGGTGCGGCATGAGAAGACCGGCCCGTCCGGCGCTCCGGGCCCTGGCCGCGCTGCTCAGCACGGCGGCGGTCGCCGCCGTGTACCTCCTCGTGCTCTCCCGGGGGACTCTTCCGTGACCCGCTCCGCACCCGCCCGGGCGCTGCTCGGACTGCTGGCCCTGGCCCTGGTCTGCGTACCCTTCTACGGTGCGTGGCGGTTCCACGAGTTCCGCAGGACGGTGGCCGCGCAGGAGGCACCACCCCGCCCGGCGCCAGGGGCTGCGGCCTCGCGGGAGCGGGCCACGGCCGGGCCGGGCACGCGGGGGGCACCGCCCGTCGTGCTGGCGTACCACGACATCGGGCGTGACAGCTCCAGCCGTTACACGGTGACCCCCGAGGCCTTCGAAGCCCAGCTCGCCGCCCTCGCGGCGGCCGGCTACCGCACCCTGAGCAGTGCGGAGTTCGTCGCGTACCTCCGGGGCGGGAGGGCGCCCGGACCGCGCTCGGTGTTCCTGACCTTCGACGACGGCGCGCACGGGCTGTGGGTGCACGCCGACCGCATCCTGGCCAGGTACCGGATGCGAGCCGCCGCCTTCCTCATCACGCGCGTGGTGGGAAGCCATCGTCCGTACTACCTCTCCTGGGACGAGATCGGCCGGATGGCCCGGTCGGGGCGCTGGGACTTCCAGAACCACACGCACGACCTGCACCGGCGGGGGGCCGTGGACGCGGACGGCCACACGTCCTCCGTCCTCACCTCCCGCGTGTGGCTGCCCGGGGAGAAGCGGCGGGAGACCGAGGCGGAGTACCGCAGACGGGTCGAGGAGGACCTGGACCGCGCGAACGCCGACATCACCCGCCACGGGCTGCCCGCACCGCGGCTCTTCGCCTACCCGTTCTCCGAGGCGAGCGGCAACGGCTCGGAGCTGCCCACGAACCCGACGCTGCGGGCTGCGCTCGACGCGCGGTTCACCGCCGCCCTGACCAACAGTTCCGACCGCCCGCTGCCGGCCGGACGCCGGGCGGCGGCGGCGCACGAGGTGCAGCGGGTGGAGGTCACCGGGCGGACCGGTGTCCGGGATCTGATGGCCGGTGTCGAGCGATGGACCGCCGTCTCCCCGGACGCGTGCCCGGCCCCGCTCACCCGGCCGGCGCTGTGGCGGCGCAACGACAGTTCGGGCACCACCGGTCTGGGAGCGCTCACCGGTGCGGGCCCTCATCCGGACCGCGCGGGGTACGCCGCTGCCTCGTACCGGCCGACCAGCACCGCCGACTGGTCCGCCTACGCCGTGGACGCCCGGGTGGGCCGGCTGCGGGAGTCGAAGAACAACGTCGGCCTGATCGTGCGCGAAGGAAGTCTCGACCCGCTGGCGGTCGCGCTCAGCTTCAGTTACGTCCGCCTGATGGAACGCCGGGACGGCCGCTGGCAGGAGGTGGGCCGCCGCAAGCTCAGGAACGCCGCCGAGCACCGCGTCACGGTCACCGTGGACGGCGATATGACCGTGGTCGCCGTCGACGGCACGGTGCAGATCAAGCGTTCCGGCGCACAGGTGACCGGCGGCGACGCCTCAGGCGGTTTCGCCATCAGTGTGCGCAACGGCGATCCGGACGGCCCCCGGCCGCGCTTCACCTCCCTCACGGTGAGGCCGGCCGCCGAGGGCGCCGGCCCCGGGAAGGCCTCGCGGCACGGCTGACGACAGCGGTGCTCAGGCGGGCAGTTCGGCCTCGACGAGGTCGGCCGCCCGCAGGGTGCCGCCCTCGCCCGCCATGCGCTCCTGGATCCGAGCGAGCTTCGCGGCGACCTCCGGATCGTCCACCAGCGAGAGGACGGCGGCGCGCAGGGAAGCCGCGTCGGCGTTCTCCTTGGGCAGATGCCGGGCTACACCGAGAGCCTGGAGCATGTCCGCGTTGCCGAACTGGTCGACGGCCTGGGGGACGGCGACCATCGGGGTTCCGGTGGCCAGCCCTTCCTGGCTGCCGCCTGCGCCCGCGTGGGTGATGAACGCATCCGCCTGCTTGAGCACGGACAGCTGCGGAACCCACGAGCAGACCTCGACGTTCGGCGGTACGTCGCCGAGTGCGGCGGGGTCCACGTGCGAGCCGATCTGGAGCACCGTGTGCCAGTCCGGCAGGCCGCCGAAGGCCTCGACGCACGCGCGGTAGAAGGCGGGTTCGTCGGTGTAGGCCGATCCGAGGGAGACCAGCAGGACCTTTCCCGCGTCGGTCGGCCGCTTCCACTCCCCCTGCTCGGCCCGCTCGCCCTGGCAGGCTCCGACGAAGGTGAACCTGGAGTGGTCCACGCGTTCGGCGTTCGGCTGGAGCGCCTCGGGGATCAGGACGAGGCCGCGGCGCGGCCGGGCCACGAAGTCGTCCACGGAGAGGTCGCCGAGACCGTGTTCGGCGAGCCAGTCGGCGAACCGCGCGAAGTACGCCCGGCCCTGCGCGGTCTTCCTCAGCTCGGCGTTCATGGGCTCCCCGACCTCTTCGGCGTAACCCTCCCAGGGCACCAGGTTGGGCCAGAGCTGGACGGCGGGGACGCCCCAGCGGTGGGCGAGCACACGGGCCGGGTATGCGGTGATGTCGTGCAGGACGAGGTCCGGCTCGTCCCCTTCGAAGGCCGCGGCGAGCTGCGGGAGCGCCTGGACGGCGTCGTCGAGGAACGGCTCGATGTAGTCGATGGGCTCACTGCCCCACCCCTCCGGCTCGGTGGGCAGGGTGGACGTGTAGATCACCGGCTCCGCGCCGGTGGCGGCGACCTTCTCGGCGAAGGAGGCCGGGATGGCGTAGCTGACACGGTGCCCACGGGCGACGAGCTCCCGGATCACTTCGAGGCTCGGGTTCACGTGTCCGTGGGCGGCGATGGAGAACATGGCGATGTGTGAGGGCGCGGTCGGCGTCATGTCCGCAACGGTAAACGAGACGATACGTCTCGTCCAGTCATTTGGGGGTCCGGATCAGCGCTGATAGCGGGCGAGCACCCGGTTACCGTCCTCGACCAGGCGTTTCTTCAGCTCCCTCGTGTCGATCGCCCCGCTGTAGTACTCCTGGAGCGCGGGCGTGGCGACCTTGTCCTTCCATTCGGGGTAGCCGCGCACCGACTGCGCGGGGGCCGGGCGCAGGGCGCGGGCGAGCGCCGCGCCCGTGGCCCAGCCGTTCTCGGTGGTGTGCAGCGCGGGGTCGGCCAGAGCCTCCGTTCCCGTGGGCAGCATCCAGTCACCCTTGGCGAGGCGCACCATGTTGGCCGGCCGCAGGAGGAAGTCGATGAACTGCGCGGCCTCCTGCTTGTGCGGACTGTCCTCGGCCACCGAGAGGGTCTGGGGGCTGACTCCCTGGGCGAGCCCTCCGTCGCCCGCCGGGGCGGGCAGGACCGTCCAGTCGAATCCCTTCGGCGCCTGCTCGACGACCTGCTGGCGGTAGGAGAAGCCCAGGGGGACCATGGCGTACTTGCCGCCGAAGAAGCCGGGGAGGGTGTCGGAACCACCCATGCCGAGCGCCGTACGGGCCGCGCTCCCGTCGGAGTTCACCTGGTCCCTGACCGTTTCCGGCATGACCTGGTCGTCCTCGCCGAAGCGGATGACCGCCTTGCCGTCCGCTCCCCGGTGGAAGACCTGCCCGCCGGCGGAGAGACCCAGGTTGAGGGTGACGGAGACGGGCTCCCTGAGCGGCCAGGCGACACCGTACGTCCCCTTCTTCGTCAGCTTCTCGGTGACCTGCCGGAACTCGGCCCAGCTCCACGGCTTCGCGGGCGTCGGCATCCGGACGCCGGAGGACTCGAGGATCTTCGTGTTGGCGATCAGCACCTTCGGTTCCTGGAGGAACGGCACTCCGTAGACCCCGTCGCCGAAGGTGGTCGTCGACCAGGACTGCCGCGGGATGTCCTTCTTCAGCCGGTCCGGCAGCAGGGGCCGCAGGTCGGCGAGGTAGCCGCCGTAGGCGAAGTCCGCGAGGTCGTCGGAGGCGTCGTGGATGATGTCGGGCGCCTCACCGCCCTCGAACGCGGTGAGCAGCTGGTCGTGGACGTTGTCCCAGCTCCCCTGGACGTAGTCCACCTGGATGCCGGGGTGCGCGGCGTTCCACTCGCGCACGAGCTCCTTGTTGGCGTCCACGGACTCCTTCTGCCAGGCCAGTGACTGGAAGCTGAGCCGGATGGTGCCGTCCGCCTCACTGTCCCGCCCTCCGCCTCCCGAGCAGCCGGCCAGCAGAAGGGTGAGCGCGGTGATCACCGCTGCCGCGGCGGCGTACGGACGTCGCATCAGTGCTTCACCGCCCCGGCCGTCAGACCGCCCGTGATCCGCTTCTGGATGATCGCGAAGAGGACGAGCGAGGGGAGGGTGGCGAGGAAGGCGGCGGCGGCGAGCGGGCCGAGGTCGGCCACGCCCTCGGCCCCGAGGAAGTGGGTCAGTACGACCGGCAAGGTCTGCTTCTCCGGTGTCTTGAGCAGGACGAGTGCGAAGAAGAACTCGTTCCACGCGGTGATGAACGCGAAGAGCCCCGTGGCGACGATCCCGGGAGCCAGCAGCGGGGCGACGACCGACACGATGATCCGCCCCTTCCCGGCCCCGTCGACGGCCGCGGCCTCTTCCAGCTCGGGGGGCACCGCCCGTACGTAACCCGCCAGCATCCAGAGCGCGAAGGGCAGCGACCACACGACGTAGACCAGGATCAGCCCCCAGAGCGAGTTGATCAGGTGCAGGTTCTTGAGAACCAGGAAGAGCGGAATGATCACCAGGACGAAGGGGAACGCCTGACTGATCACGACCCAGCCGGTGGCCGCCGTGGACAGCCTGGTCCGGTGACGTGCCATCACATAGGCCATGGGTGTGGCGATGACGACGGCGATCAGGGCGGCACAGAGCGCGGCGGTGAGCGAGTTGGCCGCCGCCCGGAGCAGTGGCTGCTCGTCGAAGGCCTGCCGGAAGTTGTCCAGCGTCGGGTTCTCGGGGATCCAGGTGGGGTGCAGGGAGCCCAGCTCACGGGCCGGCTTGAAGGCGGTGGAGATCAGCCAGAGGAAGGGGAACGCCAGGAAGACCAGATAGCACAGGAGCGCGGCGTACTGTCCGGCGCGCGCGGTTCTGCCGGTACGAAGACTCATGTGTCGTCGCCTCCCCTGAGCCGGCCGACGAGGAAGAGCGCGAGGAGCACCGAGATCACGGCGACCATCACGCAGCCCATCGCCGCGGCGTAGCCGAACTGCCCGTAGCGGAAGGCCTCCTCGTAGGCGAAGAGCATGGGCAGCCTGGTGCGGCCGCCGGGACCGCCGCTGGTCAGGACGTAGACCAGGGCGAAGGAGTTGAAGTTCCAGATGAAGTTGAGGGCGCTGATGGCGAGCGCCACGGGCCTGATGGCGGGCCAGGTGACCGTGCGGAAGCGGCGCCACGCCCCGGCCCCGTCCAGGGCCGCCGCCTCGTGGAGTTCGTGCGGGGTGTTCTGCAGCCCGGCCAGCAGGGCCACCGTGGTCTGCGGCATGCCGGCCCAGATCCCGACGAGGATCACGGCGGGCAGTGCCGTGGCGAGTCCGGTCAGCCAGTCCCGGCCGTCACCGAGTCCGAGGTCGCGGATGGTCTCGTTGAGGATGCCCGCGTCGGGGTTGTAGACCAGCCGCCACATGATGCCGACGACGACCTCGGGCATGGCCCAGGGGATGATCGCCAGCGCCCTGGCCAGCCAGCGCATCCGGAGGTTCGCGTTGAGCAGCAGGGCGAGGCCGAGCGCGAGGACGAACTGCGGGACGGTGACGCCGACCGCCCACAGCAGACCGATCCGGAAGGAGTCCCAGAAGAGCGTGTCGTGCAGCAGGTCCTGGAAGTTGAGTGTGCCGATCCACTGGGTGGAGCGGGTGCGGCCGGACTGCGCGTCGGTGAAGGCCAGCGCGATGCCGTACAGCAGCGGGCCGACGCTCAGGATCAGGATCGGGAGCAGGGCGGGCAGCACCAGGAACCATGTGGCGCCGTCGCGTCGGCGGCGGCCCCCACCCCGTCCGCCCGGCGGGGCCTTGCGCCCGGACCGCGTCATCGCGGTCGCCAGTGTCATGAATTCGACCCCTTTGCCGCTTCGGATCGGTTTCATACCTGTATGACCGCCGGGGCGGTCCCCGTCATCGTGCTGACGGGCCGACGGTTCGTCAAGGTGGCCTGCGGTCCCGGTGGCCTGCTGGAGCCGCGGTGGACGGCGGAGGCGGGCCGGGCGGGACGACCGGTGAGCGAAGGCGCCCTCCACCTCACCGGATCGGCGGTGTCGGGCCGCCCGCCGGTGGCACCATCTGTGAGATGCCCCCTTCCCTTCAGGTCGGCCCGTACACCGTCGTCGCGCTCGCCGACGGCGAGGGCCCCTTCTTCTCCCCCAGGTCCGAGGCGTTCCCCGGCGCCACCGCCGAGCAGTGGGCGGCGGCCGACCGTTTCGATCCCGGCGCGCTCGACGCCGAGGGGCGCTGGCGGCTCCAGTTCCGCGCCTTCGCGATCCGCAGCGAACAGCGAGTGACGCTGGTCGACGCGGGGATCGGCCCGGCAGGCAGCCCGGCGGCCTCGTGGGCTCCCGTGCCCGGGGCGCTCCCGGCTTCACTCGCCGCCGCGGGCATCGAACCGTCCGACGTGGACACCGTGGTGCTCACGCACCTCCATACCGACCATGTGGGCTGGGCCGTGGTCGGCGGCGCACAGGGGCGGCCGTTCTTCCCGAACGCCGCATACCTGTTGCAGCAGGCAGAACTCGACGCGATCGAGGTGGTCAACCCGCAGCTGCGCTCCGCCGTGATCGCTCCGCTCCGGGAGTGCGGTCAGCTACGGCTGCTCGACGGCGACACCCCGCTGAGCGGCGGCGAGCGCGTCGTCTCCACACCCGGTCACACACCCGGGCACCAGAGCGTGCTCGTCGGCTCCGCGCACGAAACGGTCGCCGTCACCGGTGATCTCCTCGTGCACGCGATCCAGCTGCTCCACCCCGAGCTCGCCTACGCCCACGAGATGGATCTCGCGCGGGCGAGGTCGTCGAGGGAACAGGTGCTGGGCAGCCGGGACGCCGGCACCCTCCACCTCGCCACCCCGCACCTGACCGAGCCGTTCGTCACCCGGTGACCTACCGGTGAGGCGGCGCCGCTCTGCCGGCGCGCGCGGCCGCTCTGCGTCCGGAGCCCGGTGCCCGGGTCGCCCGTGCCGGAACCCGGCGACGGCCCGTCGCCGGCCCACCGGCCGAAGGGGGTGGCCTGCGTCGGGGTGCCCCTGCGGGGATGAGAAAATCCGGCCATGGACGACATGCGTGCCCGCGAGGTACTGACGGCCGCCGGGCTGCCCGGCGGAGCGGAGCTCATCGCTCTGGGCGAGAACGCGGTGTTCGCCGTCGGTGACCTGGTGGTCAAGGTCGGCCGGGACGCCACGGACCACCCCGAACTGCGGGAGCGGGCCGCGCGCGAGGTGGCCGTCGCCCGGTGGCTCGCCGAATCGGGCGTACCCGCCGTACGGGCCGCGGAGGCGGAGGCCCGGCTCGTGGAGGGCCACCCGGTGACCCTGTGGCACCGGCTGCCCGATGCCGTGCGCCCGCCCGAGCCCCGCGATCTGGCCCCGCTGCTCACCCGGGTGCACGCGCTGGCCACCCCGGAGGACTTCACCCTGCCCCGGCGTGAGCTGCTGGGCGGTGTCGAGCGCTGGCTGCGGCTCGCGGGCGACGCGATCGATCCGGCCGACGCCGACTATCTGCGCGGCCGGCGCGACGGCTTCGCGAAGGCAGCCGCCGCACTCGCCCCCCATCTGCCGCCGGGCCCCGTCCACGGCGACGCCCTCCCCCGCAACGTCCATGTCGGCCCGGACGGACCGGTCCTGGTGGATCTGGAGACCTTCTCCGCCGACCTGCGCGAGCACGATCTGGTGGTCCTCGCCCTCTCCCGCGACCGGTACGGCCTGCCGGCCGAGTCCTACGACGCGTTCACCGAGGCGTACGGATGGGACGTACGCGCCTGGGAGGGCTGCGCGGTGCTGCGGGGCGCCCGCGAGACGGCGAGCTGTGCCTGGGTCTCCCAGCACGCCCCGGCGAACCCCAAGGCCCTGGCCGAATTCCGCCGCAGGGTGGCGTCCCTGCGCGAGGACGACCCCGAGGTGCGCTGGTACCCCTTCTGATCCAGCGGCTGTCAGCTGACGTAGGGGATGACGGGCCAGGCCGGCTCGACAGTCGCCTTCGGGTCGGAGGTACGCCGGAGGTACTGCTGGAGCGACGCGGCCTGCTCGGCCGCCGCGCGCACCTGAAGGTTGTGCACGTCCGTCGGCGCCAGCGCGCCTATGACCGAGTGCTTGACCCCCATGGTCCGCGCCGCCCGTGCCGCCGCCACGGCGTCCGCGACGGCGTTGTGGGCGTTGTCGAGCGGCACTCCGTAGTACTCGCAGAGAGCCCGGAGGTTCCGTGATCCCTTCCTGTACCGGTCCACGTGCTTGTCCAGGACCAGGGGGTCGATGACGGGAGACGTCTCGCCACGCAGCCGCTTGGCCAGTGGCTCGATCCCGTAACGCCTGCACTCGCGGTCGAGGAGGGAGAGGTCGTACCGCGCGTTCATCACCACGAGCGGGATGCCCGAGTTCAGGGTCTCGGCGAGGGCCGAGGTGATCTCCTCGATCGCCGGAGCCGCCTGCGCACCGTGCTCACGGGCGTGTTCCGTGGAGATGCCGTGTATGGCCGAAGCCTGCCGGGGGATGGCCACCCCTGGATCGAGCAGCCATGTCCGGGGTTCCGGCTGCCGCCCGTCCGGATCCACGGTGACGACCGCCGCCGTGACGATGCGGTCGGTCTCGACGTCGGTTCCCGTGGTCTCCAGGTCGAAGCCGACCAGGCGCTCCTGGTGCCAGCTCATCCCGTACCTCCTCCTGTGGTGCTCTCCCCCAAGTGATGACCACCTTCGCACGCACCACTGACAACACGGGAAGGGGCGTCAGGAGACGGGCCTGGAGTCCGTCCACACCGACTCGAACTCCTCGCGGTACGTCTCGAAGAGGCCGTGCTCGCTGTCCTGCCCCGCCCTGACCACGGCACGCCCGGCGCCCCGGAGCACCAGCACGGGTGCCTCCATCCCGCGTGCGCGCCGCAGATACGGCTGGACGACCCCGACGGCGTCCGGCCCGTCGCCGTCCACCAGGTAGGCGGTGAAGCGCGGCGTCTCGTCGAAGACGTGGATCTGGAAGGCTCCCGGGTCGCGGAGCTTGGAACGGACCCGGCGCATGTGGAGGATGTTCATCTCCACGGAGCGGCTCAGTTCGCCCTTCTTGAGGCCCAGTTCACGCTCCCGGCGCTTGACCGCGCTGCTCGCGGGGTTGATGAACAGCAGCCGCACCCGGCAGCCGGACTCGGCGAGGCGCACCAGCCGGCGCCCCGAGAAGTTCTGCGTCAGGAGGTTGAGGCCTATGCCGATCGCGTCCAGCCGGCGCGCGCCGCCGAACAGGTCCTCGGCGGGCAGCTGGCGCTGGAGCCGCACGCGGTCGGGGTGGACGGAGACGACGTCGGCGTACCGGTCGCCGACCAGCTCCTCCACCGCGTCCACGGGCAGCCGGTCGGCGGACGGGACCGCCGCGCCGCTGCCGAGGATCTCCAGGAGCCGTGCGGACGCCCGCTCGGCCTGGGCCAGCACCGCCTCGTTCAGCGCTCGGTTGCGGGAGACGACGTTGCGCGCCACCTCCAGCTCGTCCAGGGCGAGCTCCACCTCGCGGCGGTCGTCGAAGTACGGCTCGAAACACGGCCAGTGCTGGACCATCAGCTCGCGCAGCTGCGGCAGCGTCAGGAAGCTGAGGACGTTGTCGTCGGCCGGGTCCAGCAGGTAGCCCTTGCGGCGCGAGACCTCGCGGACGGCCACGGCGCGCTGCACCCACTCCTGCCCGGCGGGCCCCGCGGCGGCCACCACCCAGTCCTCGCCGTGCACCGGTTCGTAGATCGGCCGGATCACGGCGGAGACCACGGCGCGCAGCCGCTGTTCCACCAGATTCAGCCAGATGTACGCGCGCCCGGCACGCTGGGCGCGCGTGCGCACCTCGTTCCAGGCGTCCGCTCCCCAGTCCAGCTCGGCGCCGATCTCCATGGGCTGCGCGAGGGAGACAGCCCCCGGCGGGGCATCGGTCGGCTCCCCCTCGTGACCCGCGTCACCTGGGGGCAGCTCGAACCCTCCCGAGCTCACCCGCGTACCGCCTTCCACTCCCCCATCAACGATCAAGGAAGGGTACTCCGCGAGCGGGAGCCGTGCAGCCGGATGCACAGCCTCCTTTCTCAACTCCCCCATGAAAAGGGCCTGTTCCTTGCGGCGAGATCGGGTGGAGTGAGATGGTTCATAGCGATTGCGCACCCCCTCGCACGCCGTACGACGGACGGAGGAGCGACCGGGCGGCCCGGCCCCCCTGTTCGGGCGACATGACGTGCCCGAGGTTGACCGGTGCGGCGGGAACACGCCGACGGAACCCGGCCGCACCGCCCGACGTACTAGGTACAGGGCCGTCTTTCGGGGAGTATCGGGTCGAAAACCCCCAGCACCCGGATCAGAAGTGGAAGAGTCCTATCTATGCAGGTCTGGCCGGGACACGCGTATCCCCTCGGCGCCACCTACGACGGCGCCGGAACCAACTTCGCGGTCTTCTCGGAGGCCGCCGACCGAATCGAGTTGTGCCTGCTGCACGACGACGGTTCAGAAACGGCGGTGGAGCTCCGCGAGACCGACGCCTTCGTGCGTCATGCCTATCTGCCCGGGGTGATGCCGGGGCAGCGCTACGGCTTCCGGGTGCACGGTCCGTACGAGCCGCAGCGCGGGCAGCGCTGCAACTCGGCGAAACTGCTCCTCGATCCGTACGCGCGCGCGATCTCGGGGCAGATCCAGTGGGGCGAGGCGGTGTACGGCTACCCCTTCGGCAAGCCGGACGAGCGCAACGATCTCGACTCGGCGCCCCACATGATGAGCTCGGTCGTGGTCAACCCGTACTTCGACTGGGGTGACGACCGCCGGCCGCGCACCGACTACCACCGCACGGTGATCTACGAGGCCCATGTGAAGGGCCTGACGATGCTCCACCCGGGTCTCCCCGAGGAGCTTCGCGGCACCTACGCCGGGCTCGCGCACCCGGAGATCATCGCCCATCTGACGGAGCTCGGCGTCACGGCGATCGAGCTGATGCCGGTCCACCAGTTCGTCCAGGACCACCGGCTCGCCGACGCCGGGCTGGCCAACTACTGGGGCTACAACACCATCGGCTTCTTCGCCCCGCACAACGCGTACGCCTCCTGGGGCGACCGCGGCGAGCAGGTGCTGGAGTTCAAGCAGGCGGTGAAGGCGCTCCACCAGGCGGGCATCGAGGTCATCCTCGACGTGGTCTACAACCACACGGCGGAGGGCAACCACCTCGGCCCGACGCTCTCGTTCCGCGGTCTGGACAACGCCTCGTACTACCGGCTGGCAGACGACCAGAAGTACTACATGGACACCACCGGCACGGGGAACTCGCTGCTGATGCGGTCCCCGCACGTCCTCCAGCTGATCATGGACTCGCTGCGGTACTGGGTCACCGAGATGCACGTGGACGGCTTCCGCTTCGACCTGGCCGCGACGCTCGCACGTCAGTTCCACGAGGTGGACCGGCTGTCCTCGTTCTTCGACCTGGTGCAGCAGGACCCGGTGGTCAGTCAGGTGAAGCTGATCGCCGAGCCCTGGGACGTGGGCGAGGGCGGTTACCAGGTGGGGAACTTCCCGCCGCTGTGGACCGAGTGGAACGGCAAGTACCGGGACACCGTGCGGGACCTGTGGCGCGGTGAGCCCAGGACCCTCGCGGAGTTCGCCGGACGCCTCACCGGCTCCTCCGACCTCTACCAGGACGACGGCAGGCGCCCGCTGGCCTCGATCAACTTCACCACCTGCCACGACGGCTTCACGCTGCACGACCTGGTCTCGTACAACGAGAAGCGCAACGACGCCAACGGCGAGGGCAACCGGGACGGCGAGAGCCACAACCGTTCGTGGAACTGCGGGGCGGAGGGTGAGACCGAGGACAAGGAGGTCCTGGAGCTGCGCAGCCGTCAGATGCGCAACTTCATCGCCACGCTGATGCTCTCCCAGGGCGTGCCCATGCTGAGCCACGGCGACGAGTTCGCGCGTACGCAGCGGGGCAACAACAACGGCTACTGCCAGGACAACGAGCTCTCGTGGGTGCACTGGCCGGACCCGGCCGCGGCCTCGCGCGCCGAGGACGGCGAGACGGACGGCTCCGGCACGGACACGAGCCTGCTGGAGTTCACCCGGGCCATGGTCTGGCTGCGCCGCGACCACCCGGTCTTCCGGCGCAGGCGCTTCTTCCACGGGCGGCCCGTCGAGGGCACGCACGACGAGCTCTCCGACATCGCGTGGTTCACCCCCCGGGGTGAGGAGATGACCCAGCGGGACTGGCAGGCGGCGCACGCCAAGGCGATGACGGTCTTCCTCAACGGCCACGCGATCTCCGAGCCGGGGCCGCGTGGTGAGCGGATCTCGGACGACTCGTTCCTGCTGATGTTCAACGCGGGGGCCGAGTCGCTGGAATTCTCCGTGCCGATGAACCACGGCAAGCAGTGGCAGGTCGTCGTCGACACGGCGATTCCGGACGGGGTGCCGCCGGGCGCGGGCCCGAAGGTGTCTGCGGGCGAGCGGGTGACGCTGGTGGGGCGCAGTCTGACGGTGCTCAAGCGTCCGGCGTAGGCCATCGGGGTGTCCGGGGCCGGGCGGGCACCGCCCGGCCGGTACCAGGTGGCGGAGAAGGTGGGAGAGAGGCGCCCGTGTGGGTACGTACGAGTCCATGACGCCCACCGCCACGTACCGGCTGCAGCTCCAACCGGACTTCCCTTTCGCCGCCGCCGCGGACGCCGTGCCGTACATCGCCGAGCTCGGCGTCTCGCATCTGCATCTGTCCCCCGTCCTGGAGGCGGTGCCGGGCTCGGGGCACGGTTACGACGTCGTCGACCACACCAGGGTGCGGGCGGAGTTCGGCGGTGAGGAGGGGCTGCGGCGGCTGGCCGCCACGGCGCGGGCCCACGGCCTCGGGCTGGTCCTGGACATCGTGCCGAACCACATGGCCGCCGCGCCCCGGCACAACCTGCCGCTGTGGGAGGTGCTGCGCGAGGGCCCGGACTCGCCGTACGCCCGATGGTTCGACATCGACTGGGCGGCGGGCGGCGGGAAGGTGCTGCTGCCTGTGCTCGCCGGGCGCGTCGGTGAGGAGAGCGGCAGCTTCGAGACGGGCGTCAGGGAGGACGGCACGCCCGTGCTCCGCTACGGCGACCTGGAGTTCCCCCTGCGCGAGGGGACCGCGGGCCTTCCGCTGCCGGAGCTGCTGGCCTCGCAGCACTACAGGCTCGCGTGGTGGCGGCTGGCCAGGACCGAGCTGAACTACCGGCGGTTCTTCACCATCTCCGATCTGATCGGTGTCCGGGTGGAGCACCCGGAGGTCTTCACGGCGACCCACGCCAAGATCCTCGAACTGGTCACCGACGGGGTCGTCGACGGGCTGCGTATCGATCACCCCGACGGGCTGGCAGATCCCGCCGCCTACCTGGGACGGCTGGGCGAGGCCACCGGCGGCCGGTGGACGGTCGTCGAGAAGATCCTCACCGGCTCCGAAGCACTGCCGGCCGGCTGGGCGGTCGCGGGGACGACCGGCTACGACGCGCTGCACCGGATCGACGGGCTGTTCACCGACCCGATGGGCGCCGCGGACCTGCTCGGCCGCTACCGCGACTTCGCGGGGCCGGCCGGGGACCGCGGCGGCTACTGGAAGGCCACCGTCCGCCGTGCGGCGTATCGCGTGGTCACCCATGAGCTGGCGGCCGAGACGGAATGGCTGACCCGCCTCGCGGTCGAGGCGTGCGCCGCTGATCAGGCGCTGCACGACCACGCGCCGTGGGCGCTGCACACGGCGGTGCGCGAGCTGCTCGTACGCGTCCCCGTGTACCGGCCGTACGTCACGGCGGGCGGACCGCTCACGGAGATCGCCGAGTCGACGCTCCCGGCGGAGGCCGTGCGTGATGCCAAGGCGGTGTTCTCGGTCTCCCAGGAGGCGGAGGCCGTCGACGTGGTGCGGGATCTGGCGCTGGGCCGGCTCGGCGACGGGCCGGAGCACGCGGCCTTCTGCGCGCGGTTCGCGCAGACGGCCTCCGCGCTGCACGCCAAGTCGGTGGAGGACACGGCGTTCTACCGCTACGTCCCGCTGATCTCGGCGACCGAGGTGGGCGGCGACCCGGGTCAGCCGGCGGTGAGCCCGGAGGACTTCCACGCCTTCTGCGCCCGCACCGCCCGGGACTGGCCCGCCACCGGCACCGTGCTGACGACCCACGACACCAAGCGCAGCGGGGACGTGCGGGCCAGGATCGCGGTCCTGTCCGAGTGCCCGGAGCGCTGGTCCACGCTGGTGGCACAGCTGGCGAGGGCGAGTACGGTGCCGGCGCCGGATCCCCAGCTGGCCTGGCAGGCCTGGCAGTCGGCGTACGGCTGCGCGGGCGTACCCGTGAATGAGATGGCGGGCAGGCTGGAGCCTGCGCTGCTGAAGGCGGTGCGCGAGGCGGGCCTGTTCACCAGCTGGACCGAGCCGGATCCGGCGTACGAGCGGGCGGTGACCGACTTCGTGGCGGCGGGTCCGGGCAGCGACGCGGGCGAGGCCCGGGAGATGATGACCCGCTTCGCGGACACGCTCGCCCCCTTCGTACGGGCCAATGTCCTGGGCGCCGCCCTGGTCCATCTGACGATGCCCGGGGTGCCCGATCTGTACCAGGGCACGGAGCGGGAGTACATCGCGCTGGTCGACCCGGACAACCGGAGGCCCTTCTCCAGGCCCTCCGGCGGCCATGACGAGAAGGCGGCGCTGACGACGGCCGCGCTGCGCCTGCGCCGGGACCGCCCGGAGCTCTTCGGGGAGTCCGGCACCTACGCCCCGCTCTCCGCCCGGGGGCCGGCAGCTGCCCACTGCCTGGCGTTCTGCCGGTCCGGCGAGGTGGTCACCGCGGTGACCCGGCTGGCGTTGCGGCTCGACGAGGAGGGCGGCTGGCGCGGGACGGAGCTGATGCTGCCCGACGAGGGCCCGTGGACCGATCTCCTGTGTCCGGGGCGGGAGTTCACGGGCGTGGCGGTCTCCGTGGCGGAGCTCTTCGCGGACCGGCCGGTGGCGCTGCTGACGAGAGTGGGGCGCTGAGAGGCCGGCGGACGGCGTTCCTGGAGCCCTGGGGACGGGCGGCGGCGCCTCAGGCAGGCGGGACGGGCAGGGACGCGGTGAGCCGGAAGGCCACCCTGCCGAAACTCACCTGGTCGCCGTCGCGCACCACCACCGAGCCGACGACCCGCTGGCCGTTGACGCATGTGCCGTTCGTCGAGCCGAGATCGCGCAGGATCCAGCGGCTGCCGTACGCGGTCAGTTCGGCGTGCATCCGCGACACCGTCTCGTGACCGAGGCGGAGGCCGTTGCCCGGGTCGCGGCCGATGCGCAACGGGTGCGGGCCGGGCACCGGGAGCAGGAGTCTGGGCAGCCTCTCGGACTGCCACGCCATGCGCACCCGGGCCGGGAAGGCCGAGACCCCGCCCACGGCGCGGAACAGCCCGCGCGACCAGCGGCCGCGGGTCTCCAGGTCGGAGGTGAGGGCTTTCAGCTCGTCGGACCGGCGTGCGCTCAGGGCCAGTTCCATGCGTCGCAGGAAGGTGTCGTGCGAGAGCTTTCCCTGCGCTGCGCCGTCTCTGAGCACACCGAGGACACGGTCGCGCTCGGCGTCCGAAAGCCGCGCGGGATGCGTGTAGGGCTCGAAGGAGGACGTCACGCAACGATTGTCGGGCCGAGACGCCCGAGGTGTCCAGACGATGCCCGATTCCGGCAGGCCTGACCTGCACCGCACGCGTAAATGGCGTACGCCGGCGGCGCGGGAGTTGTTAGGGTCACGCGCCGTCCCGACCGATCGGGCGGTACCCCTGCCGAGGAGATTCTGTGACCCTTGCACCGCCCGGCCTGACCATCCGTCCGCTCACCGGAGCGGACGAACTCGGGCTGTTCCGCCGTCTCTCCTACGTCCTGGACCATGAGCTCGCCGACGATCTGGACACCGGCCGGCGCCGCCCCGAGTGGATGTGGGTGGCACTGCGCGGCGACCGTGTCCTGGCCCGCGTCGCCTGGTGGACGGGCCGGCCCGGGTCAGGGCCGCAGGCACTGGACTTCTTCGACCTGGACGACTCGCTGCCCGAGCCGGAGCGCGGCGCGATCGGGCTCAAGCTGCTGGAGACGGCGACGGAGGCCGTCGTCCCGGCCGGGGCGGCCCGGCCCGAGTACGGGCGGTTCATCCCGCCGGGCTGGCGCGACGACCCGGCGGCGCGCGAGGTCGTGGAGGCCCGGACACGGGTCATGGAGGCGTCCGGGGCCCGGATGCTCGTGGAGCGGCTGCGACTGGAGTGGCGTGAGGGCACGCCCGTTCCTGAGGACGACGGCCGGCTGGTCTTCCGCGCGGTCTCCGGACGTGAGGACCTCCTCGCCCTGATGACCCCGGTGCTGGAGGGCACGCTCGACGCCCACGGGCAGCAGGACCTGGCGTCCGGACTCAGCGCCCGGGAGGCGGCGGAGCAGCACTACGACGACGAGTTCGCGCACTTCAGGACACCGCGGGAGTGGTGGCGGATCGCGGAACTGCCGGACGGTGAACCGGTGGGCTTCGTGGTCCCCGCCCGGAACAACTACCACCCGGTGATCGCCTACATCGGCGTGCTGCCGGCCCATCGCGGACGTGGCTACGTCGACGGCATCCTGGCCGAGGGCACCCGGATACTCGCCGCCCAGGGAGTGGACCGGATCAGGGCGGCGACGGACCTCGGCAACGTCCCGATGGCGAAGTCCTTCGAGCGTCTGGGGTACGTGAACTTCGAGCGCGCTTTCAACATGGTGTGGGACCGGCCGTAAACCGGTGGCCGCCGCGCGCCGGGGCCCGTACCCTCACGGAGGAACAACGACCCCGGACGCGGAAGGAGGCGAGACACGTGCGTACCACCTCGTGCCCGCGCTCCCGTCCCGTCCGCAGGACGGTGTCGGACTCGGTCTGACCGGGAGCGCAAGCCCCTCGCCACCCAGTCCTGGAGGACACACCCATGACCTCTCCGGTCATCCGTGCGCTCACGCCGAGCGAATCGCGTCTTTTCCACACCCTGCCGGGCCCCTTCCTCGTCGGACGGGCCGCGTTCGGCCACCGCTACGCCACCGTGCACGAGGGCGGTGAGTACCGCCCCGAGTGGACGTGGGTCGCCCTGCGCGACGGCGTCGTCGTCGCGAGGGCCGCCTGGTGGGGCGGGCCCGAGGACACCGAGCCCGTGCTGCTGAACTACTTCGACTTCGCCGAGGGCGAGGACGGTGCCGCCGCCGAACTCCTGCGCCGGGCGCCGTGGTCCGTCGAGTACGAGCTGATCATGCCGCCGCGATGGCGGGACGAGCCCGAGGTCCGGGCCGCCGCCTCGGCCCGTGTCGCTGCGGCGGAGGCGGCCGGCATGAAGCCGCTGGTCGAGCGCTACCGCTACGAGTGGACTCCGGCGGACGGGCTGCCGGAGCCGCCGGGCCGGCTGGAGTTCCGCGCCGAGCCCGACGACGCGGTGATCCTGGACGTGCTGCGCCGCGTCCACTCCGTGACGCTGGACGCCCATGCCCTGCGCACCATCGAGGGCCCGGGCGGTCTGGAACAGGCCGCCCAGGAGGAGCTGGACTTCTTCAACTGGTGCCCCTCCCCCCGCGGGTGGTGGCAGCTCGCGTACACCCCGGACGGCGAACTCGCGGGCATCCACGTGCCCGCCCGCAACCCGGGCGGGCCGTGCATAGGCTTCATCGGGGTCGTGCCCGAGGCGCGCGGCCACGGCTACGGCTACGACCTGCTGGTGGAGTGCACCCGGTTCCTGGCCGGGGAGGGCGCCACGTCCGTCGCCGGTGCGACGGACCGGGGCAACGTGCCGATGGCCGCCGCGTTCGCACGCGCCGGGCACCGCATCACCCAGGAGCGTGTTCACCTGGTGTGAGTTCGGGCCGTGGCGCACCGGCGCCGGTGCGCTGCGCGCTGATCAGGTCGCGGTACCAGGCGTAGGACTCCTTGGGGGTGCGGCGCAGGGTCCGGTAGTCGATGTGCACCAGGCCGAACCGCTTGCTGGCGCCCTCGGTCCACTCGACGTTGTCGGTGAGTGACCAGGTGAAGTAGCCCCGTACGTCGACGCCCGCGTCGATGGCCCTGCCCAGTGCCTCCAGGTGTCCTTCGAGGAAGGCGATGCGGCGGCCGTCGGCGACGGGCTCGTCGACGGCGCAGCCGTTCTCCGTGATGTAGACGGGCGGCAGCCGGTCCCCGAAGCGGTCCCGGAGCCCCCCGAGCGTCTCGGCGAGCCCCTCGGGGACGACGGGCCAGCCGAAGTCGGTGGTGTCGTAACCCTCGATCTCCCTTATGCCGAAGGGGAGTCCGGGGGGCATCGAGTAACCGGAGAAGGAGTCCAGCGCCTCGGGCCTGGGGGCGCCGACGAGGGTGGGGTTGTAGTAGTTGACCCCGTACCAGTCGAGCGGCGTGGAGATGGTCTTGAGGTCGTCCTCGACCGGGCCGGGCATCAGGGCGGCGAACCCCTCGTCCGGGTAGCGGCCGGTGAGGACCGGGTCGGCGAACAGCCAGTTGGTCAGGGTGTCGTAGAGCTCGGCGCCCATGCGGTCCTCGTCGGTGTCCCCCGCCGTCCAGACAGGGGTGTGGGAGAGCGCGATGCCGATGTTGCCGGCGCCCGCGGCGCGCAGGGCCCGTACGGCCAGGCCGTGGGCGAGCAGCTGGTGGTGGGCGGCCGGGAGCGCGTCGAAGAGGAGGGTGCGGCCGGGTGCGTGCTCCCCGAGGGCGTAGCCGAGCATCGTCACCTCGGCCGGTTCGTTGATGGTGATCCACATGGGCACCCGGTCGGCGAGGCGTTCCGCGACGATGCCCGCGTACTCCGCGAAGCGGTAGGCGGTGTCCCGGTTGAGCCAGCCGCCCGCCTCGTCCAGCGGGAGCGGGGTGTCCCAGTGGTAGAGCGTCGGGGCCGGGGTGATGCCGTGGGCGCAGAGTTCGTCGACGAGCCGGTCGTAGAAGTCGAGTCCGGCGGGGTTGAGGGAGCCGCTGCCACCGGGGACGACGCGGGGCCAGCTGATCGAGAAGCGGAAGGCGTCCGCGCCCAGTCCGGCGAGCAGCGCGACGTCCTCGCGGTAGTGCTCGTGGAAGCCGGTGCCGCGGGTGGTGTCGGTGCCGTCCTTGATGCGGCCGGGCTGTGCGGCGAAGGCGTCCCAGCCGGAGAGCCCCTTGCCGTCGGTGTCGAAGGCGCCTTCCGTCTGGAAGGCGGAGGCGGAGGCTCCCCACAGGAAGCCGGGTGGGAAGGTCGGCACGGTCATCTCGGCCTCCAGCAGCCGTGGGAGGGACCTCGGTGGTACTGCCCGGGTTCACTACGTATGAGCAGAACCCGGCAGGGCAATGATCAGGACCAGACCCTAATCGCCAGTTACGGACTCGCTCCAGTGTCCCGGGGCCGTGTGTGCGACTTCCGCCGATCATGGGGGCCTCCGGGTGAGGCATCCCGTTCATGGACGAGGAGTGGTGAATGCAGTTCGAGGTGTGGGCCCCTGCCGCGGAGTCGGTCGTGCTGTGCACGGCCGGCGGGCAGAGTCCGATGGACCGTGACGAGCGGCGTGCGGGCTGGTGGACGGCCGAGGCCGAGGCGGCGGACGGCGACCGTTACGGCTTCTCGCTGGACGGCGGCCCCGTGCTGCCCGATCCGCGTTCCCGCCGTCAGCCGGACGGGCCGGACGGCCGGAGCGCGGTCGTGGACCACTCGGCGTACCCCTGGCGGACCGCCGCGTGGGCGGGGCGCGGCCTGCCGGGCGCCGTCCTGTACGAACTGCACGTCGGCACGTTCACGGAGGAGGGCACCTTCGGCGCGGCGGCCGAGCGGCTCGGCCACCTGGTGGACCTCGGCATCACCCATGTGGAGCTGATGCCCGTCTGCCCGTTCCCGGGAACACACGGCTGGGGGTACGAAGGGGTGTCACTCTGGGCGGTGCACGAGCCGTACGGAGGCCCGGCCGGGCTGAAGCACTTCGTCGACACGGCGCACGGCCTGGGTCTCGCCGTCGTCCTGGACGTGGTCCACAACCATCTGGGCCCCTCGGGCAACTACCTCCCCGCCTTCGGGCCGTACTTCACGGACACCCACCACACCCCCTGGGGCTCGGCGGTGAACCTCGACGCCCCCGGTTCGGACGAGGTGCGCGCGTATCTGCTGGGGAGCGCGCTGGCCTGGCTGCGGGACTACCACCTGGACGGCCTGCGCCTGGACGCCGTACACGCGCTGGCCGACGGCCGGGCGCTCACGTTCCTGGAGGAGCTCTCCACCGCCGTGGACGCTCTCGCCTCCGAGCTCGGCCGGCCGCTCGGTCTGATCGCGGAGTCCGATCTCTGCGATCCACGGACGACCACACCGCGCACCGAGGGCGGCATCGGACTGCACGCCCAGTGGAACGACGACTTCCACCATGCCCTGCACACCGCACTCACCGGCGAGTCCCAGGGCTACTACGCGGACTTCGCCACCGCCCCCTTCACCGCGCTCGCCAAGACCATGACCAGCGCCTTCTTCCACAACGGCAGCTACTCCAGCTTCCGGGGCCGCACGCACGGCCGCCCGGTGGACGTCACCCGCACGCCCGCGCACCGCTTCGTCGGCTACGCCCAGACCCACGACCAGATCGGCAACCGCGCGCTCGGGGACCGGCTCGCGGCCTCGCTGAGCCCCGGACTCCAGGCGTGCGCGGCGACGCTCGTGCTCACGGGGCCCTTCACGCCGATGCTGTTCATGGGCGAGGAGTGGGGTGCCCGCACCCCCTGGCAGTTCTTCACCGACCACACGGATCCCGATCTCGCCCGCGCCGTCCGCGAGGGCAGACGCAGGGAGTTCGCGGCGCACGGCTGGGCGGAGGAGGACATCCCCGATCCACAGGACCCTGCCACCCGGGACCGCTCGTGCCTCGACTGGAGCGAGCCCGGGCGTGAACCCCACGCCAGGCTGCACGCCTGGTCCCGCGAGCTGATCGCCTTGCGGCGCACCCTGCCGGACCTTTCCGATCCGGACCTCGCCTCCGTGAAGACGGCGTACGACCAGGACTCGGGCTGGATCGCCTACCGCAGGGGCGATCTGAGGGTCGCGGTCAACCTGTCGGGGAAGCCGGCGGCCATCCCGCTGGGGGCGGGACGGCACCGCCGCGGCGCGGGCCGGGTGCTGGCCGCCTGGGACCCGGTGGAGCCTCCGGGCTCCGACGGACTGCTGCACCTGCCGCCGGAGTCGTGCGTGGTACTCGCCGACGACTGAACGACTCCCCTGCTCGCGAGCTCACTTCGGCTCACCGGCTCGGGCACCCGGGCCGGCGGCCGGCTGTCCGCGCTCCGGGCTGGGCCCCGACGCCTCGTCGGGCGCCGTTTCGGCCTTCGGGTGGAGTATCTCGCGCGCCTGCTCCGCGGCCCGGGCGAGGCTCTCGGCGACGAAGTCCATGAAGCGGGCGATGTTCTCGAGGCGGGCGGCGGCCGGGCTGCCGGGGCCGAGGATGCCGACACCCTGCCGCGCGGTCTCCACGAGCAGCGTGTTGGACCGGGCGGCGGCGATCATCGACTGGTACCAGACGTCGTCGTCGGCGAAGTAGCGCTCGCGGCGGCCTTCTTCGCGCTCGCGGCGGAGGAGGCCCTGGTTCTCGAGGAACGCGACCGCCTTGGAGACGGACGCCGGACTGACCTGGAGGCTCCGCACGAGTTCGGACGCGGTGAGGCTGCCGGCGTCGGTGGTGTAGAGGGCGACCAGCACGCGCGCCGTCATCTTGGGCAGACCCGACTGCATGAGGACGGCGGTGAACGTCTCCTCGTAGGCACGCACGGCCTCGGGGTCGCGTCCGTGGGCCTGCGGGGGCGCCTCCGGCCCGCGGGGCGCGGTCTGCCTGCGCTGGTGCGCGCGCCGTTCGGTGGCGCGGTGGGCCAGGTCGGCGCGGTAGCCGGCGGGACCGCCGTTGCGCATCACCTCGCGCGTGATCGTCGAGGTCGGGCGGTCGAGACGTCTGGCGATCTCCGCGTAGGCGAGCCCGTCGGCCAGCCCCAGCGCGATCTGCTGACGTTCCTGCTGAGTGAGCCTGCCTCCCGGCACAGCGGTCTCCCCCTTCGTGGCGTCCCTGACCCCCTCAGCATAGCCTTCATTTTTATTTCATTGCAACGATCCAGCGTCTGACGTTGCATTAGATTTCAGGCCGCTGCAACGACATAGGGCCATCCAACTGCCATTACTCACTCCTCTAGCGACAGAGGTGTTGAAGGATCTTTGAACGCAACGTAGCTTTTCCCCTGCCGGAAACACCATCGAACGCGGCGCGCGGGCGATCCCTACTCGACGATCGCCAGTTCGCGGGGCGTGGTGTTCAGCCGCCTGCCCCCGTCCCCGGTGACCGTGACGATGTCCTCGATACGGACGCCGAAGCGGCCCGGAAGATAGATGCCCGGCTCCACGGAGAAGCACATCCCCGGCACGAGCGGCTGCTCCTCGCCCTCGATCATGTAGGGCGGCTCGTGCGTGGTGACGCCGATGCCGTGGCCGGTGCGGTGGATGAACCGCTCGCCGTAACCGAATTCGGTGATCACCGCGCGGGCCGCCCGGTCGATCTCCTGGCAGGCCACTCCCGGCCGCACGGCACGACAGCCCGCCTCCTGCGCCTCCCTTACGACGTCGTGGACGCGCTGCTCCTCGGCGGTGGGTTCGCCGACATGGACCGTACGGGAGGTGTCGGAGCCGTAGCCGTGCTTCAGTCCGCCGAAGTCCAGGACGACCATGTCACCGCCTTCGATCGTGCGGTCTCCCGCCTCGTGGTGCGGGTTCGCCCCGTTCGGGCCGGAGCCGACCACGGTGAAGTCGACCTGGGAGTGGCCGTGTTCGGTGAGCAGGCCGGCCAGATCCGCGGCCACCTCACTCTCCCTGCGACCCTCGAACCGCACCTTGAGGATCTCTTCGTACGTCGCGTCCGCGGCGGCTCCCGCCGCCGCCAGCCGCTCCAGCTCGGCCGCGTCCTTGACCGCGCGCAGCATCGGCAGGGCCTCGGTGAGCGAGGCGTAGGAGGTGTCGGGCAGCAGCGCGTGCAGCGCCAGCAGGTGCAGGGCCCAGGCGTTGTCGCTGATTCCGAACCGGCCCTTGGCGTCGAGGAGTCCGGCGGCCAGGGCGTAGGGGTTCGCGGCGTCGGTCCAGTCCCGCAGGGTGAGGGCGGGAGCGCCCACCGCGCGCTCGGCGTCGGCCGCCTCCAGGGCCGGTACGACGAGGACGGGGTCGTGACCCGCCCGCAGGACGAGCAGGGTCAGGCGTTCGGTGTCCGCGGTCGGCCGGTAGCCGGTGAGATGGACCATGTCGGGACCCGGCGCGACGAGGACACCTGCCAGGCCCGCGGCGTCGGCGGACTCGGCGGCCCGGGTCATCCGGTTCCGGTAGTCGTCGGCGGTGAAGGGCACGGGCTGGTCGGTGCTGGGCATGAGGACCTCCTGGCGGGGCGACGCGGCACACAGCATCCTGCCCGTCCGCCCCGGTGCACGCGAGCGGTATCCGGGCCGCCGTGCCTCGCGGCTCAGGAACGGCGTACGACGAGGTCGGCGCGGTCGCGGTGCCGCTCGACCAGCCGGGCGTTGCGCTCGTCGGACTCGGCGACCCAGCGCTCGGCGTCCGGCCGGGACTTCCCGAAGCGCACGTGCCGGTCCACGAGCCCGCCGATCCGGGCCCGCGGTTCGGCGTCCAGGAACCACACCTCGTCCAGCAGGCCGCGCACCGGTGCCCAGGGGCCTTCGTCCAGCAGCAGGTAGTTGCCCTCGGTCACGACGAGCGGTGTGCCGAGGGGTACGCGCACCGATCCGGCGACCGGCTCCTCCAGGGCCCGGTCGAAGGCGGGTGCGTAGACCGCGTCCGGGCCCGGGTGCCGCAGCCGGCGCAGGAGCGCCGCGTATCCGGCGGCGTCGAAGGTGTCGGGGGCGCCCTTGCGGTCCGCCCGCCCCAGGCGTTCCAGCTCCGCCCCGGCCAGGTGGAAGCCGTCCATCGGGACGAGGACGGCGCACCCGTCGAGCGCGTCGACGACGCGGGCCGCCAGCGTGGACTTCCCTGCGCCGGGCGCGCCGGCGATGCCGAGGATGCGGCGCCCGCCGGCGCCGGCGAGGCGGCGAGCACGGCCGGTCAGCGCGGCGAGGTCACTCGTGTCCATGGCGGGCATTCTCCCCGGACGGGCCCGGCCCGCGTTAGTGTTACGTATAACTACACCATGGCACGCAACTTCGAGGATCCCCATGTCTCACATCGCCCTGGTCACGCTGGTCGTCCGCGACTACGACGAGGCCCTCTCCTTCTACACCGGCGCACTCGGTTTCGAGCTGGCCGAGGACACGGACCGGGGCGACGGCTCCCGCTGGGTGGTCGTGCGGCCGCGGGGCACGTCGGGCACCGGCATTCTGCTGGCCCGCGCCAAGGACGACGCGCAGCGCGCGAGCGTCGGGGCACAGACGGGCGGCCGGGTCGGCTTCTTCCTGCACACGGAGGACTTCGCCGGCGACCACGAGCGGATGCGCGCCGCCGGGGTCCGCTTCCTGGAGGAGCCCCGGCACGAGGCGTACGGCTCGGTAGCGGTGTTCGAGGACCTCTACGGCAACCGCTGGGACCTGTTGCAGCCCGCGTGAGCCGCCGTTCTCATACGGGTTCCGCCGCCGCGGCCAGCGCTTCCAGGACCGGCTTGATCAGCGGGTGGCCCTCGGCCCCCTGGCGCACCGCGGCGAACACCCGCCGGGTCGGGGCGGCACCCTCGACGGGGCGTACGACGACCCGTCCGAGCTCGGTTCCGCGCAGCGCCGAGCGGGGCACCAGCGCCACTCCGGCGCCCGCTCCGGCGAGAGCGACCACGGCGTGGAAGTCGTCGGACGAGTGCTCCAGCCGGGGCGCGAAACCCGCGTACTCGCACGCCAGGACCACCACGTCGTGGCAGGGGTTGCCCGGGTAAGGGCCGATCCACGCGTCCTGGGCGAGATCGGCGACGGCCACGTGCCCCTGGTCCGCGAGGCGGTGGCCGACCGGCAGCACCGCGTCGAACGGCTCGGAGTACAGCGGCAGCCTGGTCAGCCTCCGGTCGTCGTCACCGGGCGCCCCCCGGTACTCCACGGCGACCGCCACATCGACCAGCCGGTCGAGCACCATCGGCACGCTCGCGTCGCCCTCGGCGTCCTGCACCCGCACCCGGATTCCGGGCGCGGTGCGGGTGAGCGCGGCGATGGCGGGGGCGAGGACCAGTCCGATGCCCGTGGCGAACGCGGCGACGGTGACCGTCCCGGCGACGCCCGCGCCGTAGTCGGCGAGCTCCGCCTCGGCCCGCTCCAGCTGGGCGAGGACCGCGTTGGTGTGGGTCAGCAGGATCTCCCCGGCCGGTGTCAGCCGGGTGCCTCTCGCCCCGCGCTCGACCAGCCGGTGGCCGGTCTCCTGCTCCAGGGCGGCGAGCTGCTGGGAGACGGCGGAGGGCGTGAGATACAGCGCCGCGGCGGCAGCGGTCACCGTCCGGTGGTCGGCCACCGCTCGGAGGACACGCAGCCGCCGCACATCGATCATGCGCTCATTGTCCCTGTTCGCAGGGGCCGCTCACGCCTCCAGTGCGGCCCGCGCGTCGACGAACGCCTCCACGGCGCGGTTGACGTCCTCGGTGGAGTGCGCTGCGGAGAGCTGGACGCGGATGCGCGCGGCCCCCTGCGGGACGACGGGGTAGGAGAACCCGATCACGTACACACCGCGCTCGAGGAGCAGCTCCGCCATCCTGCCTGCCTTCGCCGCGTCCCCGATCATGACGGGGGCGATGGCGTGGTCGCCGGGCAGGATGTCGAAGCCCTCCTCGGTCATCCTGGAGCGGAAGAGCGCGGTGTTGGCATTCAGCCGCTCACGCAGGTCGCCGGCGGTCTCCAGCAGGTCGATGACCTTCAGGGAGGCGGCGGCGATGACCGGGGCGAGCGAGTTGGAGAAGAGGTACGGGCGCGAGCGCTGGCGCAGCAGCGCGACGATCTCGGCGCGCGCGGCGACGTAGCCGCCGGACGCGCCGCCCAGGGCCTTGCCGAGCGTGCCGGTGATGATGTCGACCCGGTCCATCACTCCGTGCAGTTCCGGGGTGCCACGGCCGCCGGGGCCGACGAAGCCGACGGCGTGCGAGTCGTCGACCATGACCATCGCGCCGTAGCGGTCGGCGAGGTCGCAGATCTCGGCCAGCGGGGCGACGTACCCGTCCATGGAGAAGACGCCGTCGGTGACGACGAGGCGGCGCCGGGCGCCGGAGGCCTCCTTGAGCTGCTGCTCCAGGTCCGCCATGTCACGGTTGGCGTAGCGGTATCGCTTCGCCTTGGAGAGGCGGATGCCGTCGATGATCGAGGCGTGGTTGAGGGCGTCGGAGATCACCGCGTCCTCGGGGCCGAGGAGCGTCTCGAAGACTCCGCCGTTGGCGTCGAAGCAGGAGGAGTAGAGGATCGTGTCCTCCTGGCCGAGGAAGGCGGAGAGCCGCCGCTCCAGCTCCTTGTGGACCTCCTGGGTGCCGCAGATGAAGCGGACGGACGCGAGGCCGTAGCCCCAGCGGTCCAGCGCCTCGTGCGCGGCGGAGACGACCTCGGGGTGGTCGGCGAGACCGAGGTAGTTGTTCGCGCAGAAGTTGAGCACCTCGCCCGCGCGGCCCCCGGCGGTGACGGCGACGGTGGCGGACTGCGGGGTGCCGATGACGCGTTCCGGCTTCTGGAGACCGGCGTCGCGGATCTCGTCGAGGGTGGTGCGCAGGTCGTCGCGTACGGATTCGAACATGTCGGGTGTCTCCCAGGTGGGTACGGGTGCGTACGAGAGGTGTCAGGCGGCCCAGTCGAGCAGGACCTTGCCGCCGAGACCGCTCGCGGCGTCGTCGAACGCGGCCTCGAAGTCGCGGTAGCCGTACCGGCCGGTGATGACCGGGGCGAGGTCGAGCCCGCCTTCCAGGAGCACGGACATGGCGTACCAGGTCTCGTACATCTCGCGGCCGTAGATCCCCTTGATGGTGAGCATCGAGGTGACGACGCGTGACCAGTCGACGGGGAACTCCGCGGACGGCAGTCCGAGCATCGCGATCCGGCCGCCGTGCGTCATGTTCGCGATCATGTCCCGCATGGCCTCGGGGCGTCCGGACATCTCCAGGCCGATGTCGAAGCCCTCGCGCAGTCCGAGCCGGCGCTGGCCGTCGGCGATGGTGGCGCCGCCGACGTTCAGGGCGAGGTCCACGCCGACCTTCCTCGCGAGGTCGAGCCGGGCCTCGCTCACGTCGGTGATGACGACGTTGCGGGCACCGGCGTGGCGGGCGACGGCGGCGGCCATGATGCCGATCGGGCCCGCGCCCGTGATCAGGACGTCCTCGCCGACCAGGGGGAACGACAGGGCGGTGTGGACGGCGTTGCCGAACGGGTCGAAGATCGCGGCGACGTCGAGGTCCACCTTGTCCCGGTGCACCCAGACGTTGGAGGCGGGCAGGGCCAGGTACTCGGCGAAGGCCCCGTCCCGTCCGACGCCGAGCCCGAGGGTCGAGCGGCACAGGTGGCGCCGGCCCGCGAGGCAGTTTCGGCACTTGCCGCAGACCAGGTGGCCCTCACCGCTGACCAGGTCGCCGATCTTGATGTCCACGACGTCCGCGCCGATCCCCGCGACCTCGCCGACGAACTCGTGCCCCAGGACGAGCGGGGTGCGCACGGCCTGCTGCGCCCAGCCGTCGTAGTCGCGGATGTGCAGGTCGGTGCCGCAGATACCGGTGCGCAGGACCTTGATGAGCACGTCCCCCGGGCCGGTCTCCGGCTCCGGCACGTCCATCAGCCAGAGTCCCGGCTCGGCCTTGTGCTTCACGAGTGCCTTCACGGCTGCGGCTCCCTGTACCTGGTACGTGGCGAACACCCCGGTCCCGGGCACGCCGAATACGGCCGGCGGCCCGGAGCGACTGAGGGGTACGGCGGGCGAGTGGGTGCGCTGCGGTCCGTCCCCTGGACCGGTGCGCCGCCCTCCGCCGTCACAGAGAAATGTGCCGCACGGCGGGGCCTCAGGTCCATCGAGGATTTCTTAAGCGCCGCCGCAGCTGTGCTTCACACCCCGGCGCGCATTTAGATATTTTGACATAGCTATTACCTGGTACTTATAGTCGGCGCATGCCCGCTCCCCGTGTGCCTTCGCAGGACGCCGACCACGTAGCCTCCGCGCTCGTGGCGTTCCTGCCCGGACTGCACCGGGCCCTGGAGCGGCAGGTCGCGCGGGACTTCCCCCATCCCCGGCTTCCGGACGGCCAGCTCGCGCTGCTGTTCCTCGTCGAGGAGCACGAGGGGATCACCGTCCGCGAATCGGCCGAGGCCCTGCTGATGAAGCCGAACAACGTCAGCGCTCTCGTCTCGCAGCTCACCGAGCTCGGCCTGCTGGAGCGCAGGCAGGACGCGGCCGACAAGCGGGTGGCCCATCTGCACCCGACGACCACGGCCCGGGAGCGCCTCGCCGAGGCGCGTCTCCTCAAGGAAGCGCACGTGGCGCGCGCGCTGACCACCCTCACCGACGGCGATCTCGACGCCCTCGGTGCGGCTCTGGGCGCGCTGAAGTCACTGACACGGCGCCTCCACTCCTCCGCCGGCTGACACGCACGCGCTGTTTCCGGCCAGACTCCCGGGCTCGACGACGCCTGGGCCCCCTGGCCGGCACCTGCGCGCGTGGACACGGCCGTCCCCGCCGTACACGTACGGCCGTGCCGACGCCTCCGGGCGCCGTCCGCCCACACCCCTGAGTACGAACACAGACAAGGCACTTCCATGTCCTCCACCACCGTGGACAAGTCCTCCATGCCCGCAGGGCCGCCATCCGGCGCACCCGAGAAGAGCCGGCGCACCAATCCCTGGCTGACGCTGATCGCCGTGGCCATCGGTCTGTTCATGGTCAACCTCGACGGCTCCGTCGTGGCGATCGCCAACCCGGAGATCGGCCGGGACCTCGACGCGTCCACCGCCGACCTCCAGTGGGTCACCAACGCCTATCTGATCGCCATGGCCGCCCTGCTGATCCTGGGCGGCAAACTCGGGGACCGCTTCGGGCGTCACACGGTCTACATGGTCGGCACCGTGGGCTTCACCCTGGCCTCGGTGGCGATCGGTCTCTCGGGCTCGATCGAGGGTGTGATCGCCTTCCGCGCGGCGCAGGGGCTGTTCGCCGCCCTGCTGATACCCAACACCCTCGGTCTGCTGCGCGCGGTCTTCCCGCCCCACAAGTTCGGCATGGCCGTGGGCCTGTGGGCCATGGTGGCGTCCTGCTCCACCGCGCTCGGACCGATCGTCGGCGGCCTGCTCATCGAGCACGTCAACTGGGAGTCGGTCTTCTACATCAACGCCCCCATCGGCGTCGTCGCGCTGGTCATCAGCCTGCTCGTACTCCCGAAGAGCAAGGACTCCACCGGCCGTCACCGTTTCGACGTGCCCGGCGTGATCCTGCTCGCGGTCGGCCTTGTGGCCCTGGTCTTCGGTGTGGTCAAGGGCGAGACGTGGGGCTGGACCTCCGGCGGAACACTGGGGTCGATGGCAGCGGGTCTGGTCCTGCTGGCCGTCTTCTGCTGGTACGAGACCCGTCAGGAGCACCCGCTGCTGCCGATGCGCCTCTTCCGTAACCGGTCCCTGACCATCGGCACCGCAGTCACCGCGATCAACTTCTTCGTCCTGCTCGGCGTCATCTTCTTCCTGATGCTGTACCTGCAGAACGTGCGGGGCTTCACCCCCGTGGAGGCGGGTATCCGCACCCTGCCGCTCAGCCTGGCCACCGTGGTCGCCTCGCCGCTCGGCGCCGCCCTCACCCAGCGCTTCGGTCCGCGACTGACCATGCCCGTCGGCATGGTGCTCCAGGCCGCGGCATCCCTCTGGATCCTGACCTGGGACGCCGATTCCTCCTACGCCGCGATGTGGCCGCCGTTCCTCGCCATCGGCCTCGGTGTCGGCATGGTGATGTCCGCCTCCTCCGACGCCATCGTCGGCAACGCGCCCAAGAAGGACGGGGGTGTGGCCGGAGGTCTGCAGGCGACCTCGCTGCAGATCGGCGGCGCGCTCGGCACGTCCGTCCTGGTCTCCCTGATCAGCGGCAAGGTGGGGTCCACACTGACCGGCGAGCTGACCTCCGCCGGTGTTCCGGCGGGCGCGGCGGCCGGCTTCCAGGAGGCCAAGGACGCCGTGGCCATGGGGGTCTCGCCCGTGTCGGCCGACATGCCGGCGCAGCTGAGGGCCGCCGTCGTCGAGGGCAGCGGCAACGCGTTCATGAACGGTGTGCACTCCGCCGTGATCGTCACCGCGGTCCTGTGTGTCGCCGGTGCTCTGCTGGCCGCCATGGGCATGCGCGGCCGGACCGGACCGGAGACCGTGGAGGACTGAGGCCCCTGCGGTCCGGCCCGGCCGGGTGCGGGCGCGCACACCTGCGCGTTCCGTACCCGGCCGGGCCGTTGTCAGGGCCGCGGTACGAACGCCCTGATGGCCTCGGTCAGCCGCTGGGGCTGGTCCTCCGGGATGAGGGTGAAGCTGTCGGCGATCTCCACGAGTTCGCCGTCGGGCAGCATGTCCGCCAGCCTCCGGCCGTGGGCGGGAGGCATGACCTTGTCCTCGGCTGCCCAGACGACCAGCGCGGGGCGGTCGAACGTGCGCAGGGCTTCGGCCCAGCTCAGGAGGACGTCCTTCTGCGGCACCCCGAGCACGTACGCCCGCAGGTCACGCCGGATCGCGGCGGAGGTCCACAACGGCCGGAACCACTCGTCCATCACCTCGTGCGGGACCGGACGCTTGCTCATCCACCCCCAGGTGAGAGGAAGTCTGCGCATCGGCTTCAGTCTGAGCAGGGCGAAGGCCGCCCTCAGACCACCGGGCACCTTGGCCGCGGCGTACAGGTTGCGGCCGGGCAGGCCGGGCGGGTAGTTGGCGAACGCCTCGCAGGAGGTGATCACCAGCCTGCCGATCCGCTGGTCCCGGCCCTCCGCGACGAGGGCCTGCGCCCCGCCCCAGTCGTTCATCACGAGGGTGACGTCCCGGAGGTCGAGCTTCTCCAGGAACTCCGCCACCAGGTGGGCCACCCCGACGACCGTCAGATCGGCGTCCGGGCGCATCGGCCTGCGGTGGGCTCCCAGCGGCAGAGTGGGCACGACGCAGCGGAAGTCGGAGCGCAGCCCGGCGACGACGTGGCGCCAGAGCGAACCGTTCATCGCCACCCCGTGGAGAAGGACCAGCACGGGCCCGTCGCCGCCCGTGTCCTCGTACTCCACCACTCCTGCGGAAAGCGTCACTTCGGTCATACCCCCAACCTAGGGCGTCCTGGTACGGCGAGCGGCCCAACGGGGCGTCAGGGCTTGATAGCGTCGCCCGCACGACTACGGAAAGCTCCCCGCCGGGGTCGTCGCTCCGCCGGGCCGGGCCGCACCGACAGGGCGGCGAGCGGCGGCCGGTGCGTGTGACGGGGACGCACGTGGCAGGGACGATGAGGGCCTACGCATGAGCCTCCCGCAGTTGCACTACACCTCCGTCGCGTCCGGTGACGGGGAGTCCGCCGGCCGGTTCACCGCCGCCACCCCCGCGATACCCGGGCCGGTACGCGCGGAGGCCGCACCGCTGCTGGCCTACGACGCACCGGCAGGCACTCCCGACCGGCTCACCGACACCCAACTGCGGACGTTGCCCGTCGCGTTCGGCTTCACCGCACTCTCCGACGGCAGTCATCTGCTCAGCCGTTCAGTGGCGGCCTCCACGGGCGGATTCCACGCCCACGCCGTGCACCTGCCTGCGGGTACGCCGCTGCCGGGCCGGGTGCTCCCCGTCGCCGCGTGGGGCGCCGCAGGCTGGCTGTCCGCGACGCCGGACCGCGCGCAGCCCGACCCGCTGACCACGATGGGCTCCGCCCAGGGCCCCTCCCGCGGGCTCACCCGGGAGAGCCTCGGCGACTTCGCCGTGGCCCGCAGCCCGTGGCTCGCCGCCGTGCTCAGCGATATGCGCCGGGTGAGCGAGGACCCGGCCGCGCCCGCGGTCGTGCTCGTGGAACGGCAGAGCGCGGATGTGGCCCGTTGGGTCGCGCTCGCCACGGCGGTGCTGCCCAGGGAGCACGCCGAGCGGCTGACCTTCACCACGTACACACGGCATCCCGGGCGTACCGCGCACCAGGTCGTCGGAGTCCTTCCTGAGGACGCCCCCGATCCCAGTGACCCCCGTTTCCGCGTACACGCCGCCTCCGGCCCGCGCCCCGGCGTGGTGGACGACGCCTGGGCGGGGACCGCCGCCCGGATCTGGCGCAGCCGGGCCCCCGAGCTGTTCCGGGAGGCCGCGGAACTGCCGGGCGAGCCCTTCGCCGCCGGTCCGCTCGCGGTGACCGCGCTGGGTGCGGGCATCGCGCTCGGGTCCGACGAACGCGCCGCGGCTGCCGACTGGGCGGCCGTGCGGCCGTACGCGCTGGACGAGAAGCGCACCCGGCAGCTGACCGACGCGCTGACCGCGCCCGCCGACGACCGCACGGCGGGCGAGTGCGCCGCCGCGCTCCGGCTGCTGACCGCCCTGGACGGCCGCTGCCCCGCCGATGTCACCGCCCCGCTCGCCGCACTGCTGGTGACGGAGGCGGTGCGGGGCGCCGACCCCGGTCTGGAGCCGCCCGCGCGCTCGGCCTTCGAGGAGCCCGCCGGACAGCGCGCCCTGACCGCACTGGTGGAGGAGCTCGGCGCCGAACTGCTGGCCGAACTCTCCCCCGGAGCCTCCCGGGACGTCGCGCGGACGGTGCAGTTGCTGCGGATCGTGCGGCTGCTCGGCATCGACTGCGGCGATCTGCTGCCCGGCGTGGTGCACCGGCTGGCCCGCGCGCTCCTGGACGACCCCGAGGCGGGCGCGTGTCCCGCACTGCTGGACCTGCTGGACGAGCAGTTCGACGTCCGTACGGCGCTCCTGGGCGAGCTGGACCGGCTCGCCCCGGACGACCCGGCGGGCGCGGAGAGGCTGCTGATCCGGGTCTCCCTGCCGTTCACCGGGACACAGGCGCTGCCGCACCTGCGGATGTGCGCCGAGGCGCCGGGGGCGAAGGCGCGTGGCGCGGACCGGGTGGAGGTCCTGCACACGGTGCTGCGCGCCGCGGGCATGTCCCCCTTCGCCGAACCGCTGGTGCTGCGGACCGCCGTCGGCCTCGTCTGGGGCGACGAGACCCCCACGGCGGGCGAGGCCCGGTCGCTGCTCACCGAGACCACGTCGGACGCCCACCGGGTGGCCGGCACGTGGGCGCACCTCGTCGAGGCGGCACTCGCCGCGCCTCACGGCGACGAGGACGGCCCCCAGCTCGCCCACGACCTGCTGCGCGGCTTCCCGCAGGAGATCACCGCCCGGGTGCGCGCCTGCCTGATGCTGCTGGACTTCGCCCGCGACCTGCGCGCGGGAGCGGCGGAACCGGGCTGGGCGGAACGCGTGCGCGAACTGCGGGCCCGCGCCGAGCCGGTGGAGCCCTCGATCCTCGAACACGCCTACGGCGCTCTCGCCGAACGGCTGCTGGCCCCGGACCGGCCCGAGGCGGAGCTGTACGCCTTCGTCCACAGCGGGGACGAGGACCTGATGTCGGCGTACGGCAGGGCGGCCCGCCGCGAGGAGACACGGACCCTGCTGCTGGCCGACCCCACGTACGTGGCGGACTGCTACACGGTCTGGACCGCCCACCCGCACGCGGGCACCGTCTGGACCCGGACCCGGACCCCCCTGCTCGACGAGGTGCTGCGCCCGGCGGTTCGGGCGCTGGCACCCGAGGGCGTCACGGCGGTGGAGCAAGCCGTGGAGCGCGAGGGAAGCAGCCGCACCCTCGACGCCTTCCGCACCTGGAACCGCCCGTCCCGCTCCCTCGGACGCCTCGGCAAACGCATCGCGGGCCGGGTGCGCCGGGGCTGACCGAGCCAAGGGGATTCGCTCGTGCACGCACTGAGGACAGACGTCCGGGCAACCGTGGGGACGGCAACGCTGCCCGCCACCTCACCGGCTGCTCCGGCGGCGAGGACAAAGCCGTCCCGAAGGCGCCCGAACGGATCTGCTGGGACGTCTTCACGAAGAAGGGCGTAGCTCCTCATGCCGACCGGCGACAGAGGCCGCCGCCCACCTCGGCCCCTTTCTGCGGCAGTTCGTGTCGTTCGCGGAGCGGGAACTGAACTGCGTCTGACCGACGGTGATCCGCGCGCCCTCGGCTCGTCGGCCGGCCGTCGTCCCAGGTCCCCTGGGCAGCCTCGCGGATCACCTGCCGGTCCGGCGACGCCGGCTCACACGTTGGGCACCCTGAGCCGGTCCCAGCTGGCCTTGCCCGGGATGCCGTCCGCGCCGCTTCCCGAGTAGCCGAGCTTGCGCTGCCATGCGGCGTACGACGCGCGGTCCGCCTCCGACCAGTCCGGGCCGGGGCCCACCTCGTACCTTCCGCAGCCCTCGGCCACGAGTCTCTTCCCCATCGCCGTGATGACGGCGCTGTGCCTGCCCGCCCGGAAGAACGCGGCTCCGGGGAACGGCTCGTACGTGGCCGGCGGGGGCGGGCCGTCCGGGCGGCCGGCGAGGCGGGTGCGGACTCTTCCGCGCATCGAGTCCATCGTGAAGCCGCGCGGGTCGACCTTCCCCGGCTGCCACTCCTTGTGGCCGATCACCGAGCGGTGGTTCCAGCCGTGCGCACGGCAGACGGCGGCAGCCGCCCTCTCGATGGCCAGCAGCTGGGCGGCGGGCCACGGGTCCTTGCCGTCGCCGAGGTTGACGCACTCGAAGCCGTAGAAGGAGCGGTTGCCGTCGGTGTTGGCCTCGTTGTCGGCGGGCAGTGCCCTTTCCTCGATCACCGCGCGCAGGACGTCGTCGTCGCCGAGTCCGGCGTGGTTGGCGCGGCCGTGGCCGACCATGTGGACCGAGCCGTCCTTGGCGATCACCCCGTGGCACAGCGGGCCCGGCAGGGTCGAGTGGCCGTCGTAGCAGAGGTCCACGGAGCTCTGTGTGCCCGAGGTCACGGTGTGATGGATCATCACCCCGTGCACGGGGCCCCATGCGCCCTTGTGGTTGCGGTTGTGTGTGCGCCAGCTCCGGTGTTCGACCACACGCAGACCCTCGTCCCGCAGGGCCTTGAGCAGTTTGTCAGCAGACAGAGGCGTTGCCATCGGGTGCTCCTTTACCCAGGTGGTGCATCAGCTCTCTCGGGCTGTCTCCGTCGTCCTCCCCGCCGCTCCGCCCTCCGAACCGGAGGGGGCGATTCTCCGTGTCCTCGGCGCTCCCGCACCGGTCTCCCCTGCCGGGCCGTCCGGCTACCGGGTTCACGGGTACGGCGCGGCAGGTACCGTAGGGAGGACGATTTCGTGAGCCTCCTGGCGGGCTGCGTACACCCAGGAGGAACACATGACGACGAACCGCGGACGCAAGGACGTGATCCGGGACCGGATGGCCGCGACCGGCGAGTCGTACAACGTCGCCGCCCGCAATCTCAAGGCCATGAAGGACATGGGCGCCACCCGCGAGGCCCTGCTCGTCCAGCGCTGGCGGCCCGCGGAGTCCCTGGACGTGCCGTGCCCCTGCGGCGGCACGTGCGAGCCCGGCGAGACCTGTGACCGCTGCCACGCCCGGCACCGGCACGTGAAGCGTTACCCCGGCAGCGTCACGGACGTCGAGGTCTGGGCCGACCGGTACGAGTGCATGGGCTGCTCGGCGTCGTACACCCTGACCATCCGGCTGGCAGGGCGCCCCTGGGGCGTGGCCGAGACCGTCGTGCGGGGCGGGGCCGCCGAGGAGGTCGTCAGGGCCCGGGTGTTTCCCGGGGTGGCGCACCCGCTGCTGCGGGCCGAGACGGGCACGGACTCCGAGGACGAGTAGGGCCCCCTCGGGCCGGGCGACGGGCGGCAACTCGCCGCCGGGCCCCTCAGGGACCGGGCGAGCGGTCCGGACGGCCGGCCCCGGAGAGACGGTCGAGGCGATCGCGGTGGGCCCGGGTCAGCTGGAGGCGCTCCGCCGCGACGTTCTCCTCCAGGTGGTCGATCCGGCCGGTGCCCGGGATCGGCAGGACGACCGGCGAGCGGCCGAGGAGCCAGGAGAGCGCCACCTGCGTTCGGGTGGCGTCCAGCTCGGCCGCGACGGCGGCGACCTCGGCCTCGGCTCCCGCGTCGCCCCAGGCGACGGGGCACCACGGCAGGAAGGCGATCCCCGCCTCCTCGCAGGCCGTGAGCACCGGGTCGTGCTTGCGGTCGAGCAGGTTGTAGCGGTTCTGGACGCTCGCGATGCCGACGATCCCGCGCGCCTCGTCGAGTTCGGCGACGGTGACCTCGGACAGTCCGATCCGCCTGATCTTGCCTTCGGTCCGCAGGTCCCGCAGCGTGCCGACCTGATCGGCGAGCGGGGTCGCAGGGTCGATCCGATGCAGTTGCAGCAGCTCGACCCTTTAGACGCGCAGGCGTCGCAGGGCGTTCTCCACCTGGTCGCGCAGCACGGCCGGCCGTCCGTCGAGCGCCCATTCGCCGGTCTCGTCCGAGCGCGCCACTCCCACCTTGGTGGTGATCAGCAGGTCGTCCGGATACGGATGGAGCGCCTCGGCCAGGAGTTCCTCGTTGGCTCCGCCGCCGTAGAGGTACGCCGTGTCGATCAGGGTGATCCCCAGCTCGACGGCCCTCCGGGCGACCGCGACGGCGCCCTCGCGGGGCGGGCCCGGTTCCGTCGGCAGGCGCATGGCCCCGAAACCGAGCCGCCGCACCGCCAGGTCCCCTCCGACACGAAACTCCGTCGACGTCACGCGTGGTCCTCCCCCAGGCCGAAGAGCAACGCTAGCACCGGAGTTGACACCCGGAGCAGGAGTTTCCGCGAGGGTCCGGCGCGCGGACCCTGACCGCGTGGTGAGGCCTGACCGATCGGTCAGCTACGGTGGGCCCATGCCACGTCCGCCTTCCGCGATGCGACATCACATCCTCGACTCCGCCCTGCGCCTCTTCGCCGAGCACGGCTTCAAGGGGACCTCCCTCCAGGACATCGCCGCCGAGGCCCACTGCTCCAAAGCGTCCCTGCTGTACCACTTCGCCGGCAAGGACGCGATCCTCACCGAGCTGCTGACCCCGCCGGCCGAGGGGCTCTCCGCCCTGCGGGAGGAGTTGGCACCACTGGAGGGCGGCCGCGCCGTGGAACCGGCCGTGACGGGCTACATCGCCCTGGCGATGCGGTTCCACCTGGAAGTAAAGATCATCTTCGCCGAACTTCCCGACATGCTCAGCCATCCGGTGCTCGCCGTCATCCCGGAGGCGGTCGACCAGCTCGCGGACGCGCTGGCCGGACGGTCCCGGAAGCCGCGCGCCCGCGCCATGGCCCAGATGGTGATCGGCGGCGTGGCGGTCACGGTCGCGGCCGATGTGGGCGTCGAGCCGGACACCCTGCGCACCGAACTGGTCCAGGGAGCACTGAGGACCCTCGGACATCCCACCAGCTGACAGAAGTCGTCTCGTCAGGACCGAAGAGAAAGACGCCTCTTTCGCATGGCTATCCTGCTGTACCGGCTCGGCCGGTTCTCCTTCCGCCGCCGAGGGCGCGTACTCGCCCTGTGGCTTTTGCTGCTCGCACTGCTCGGCGGGGGCGCGGCAGCCTTCAGCGGGCCCACCACCAGCAAGTTCTCCATACCGGGCACCGAGTCCCAGAAGGCCCTGGACTCGCTCGCCCGGGAGTTCCCGCAGGCGGGTGGTGCGACCGGGACGATCGTCGTCGCCGCGCCCGAGGGCGGGAAGCTCACGCCCGCCGCCGTGGCCCCGGTGACCGAGGAGGCCGCGAAGGTTCCCGGTGTCGTCGCCGCCGTCGACCCGTTCGCGTCGAAGGCCGTCTCGCAGGACGGCCGCTACGCCCTGATACAGGTGCAGTTCACGTCCGGCGTGGACGGCATCACCGACGCGCAGCGGGAGGCGTTCCGGGAGGCGGGCTCGTCCGTCGCGGACCTCCGCGTGGAACACGGCGGTGAGATCATGCGCGGGGTCCCGGAGGTCGGTTCGACCGAGGCCCTCGGTGTCGCGGTCGCCGCCCTGGTGCTGGTCCTCACCTTCGGCTCCCTGGTGGCGGCGGGCATGACCCTGCTGAACGCGCTGGTAGGGGTGGGTGCCGGTATGGCCGGACTCTTCTCGCTCAGCAGCACCGTGGAGCTGACCAGCACGGCGCCCATCCTGGCGCTCATGCTGGGGCTGGCCGTGGGGATCGACTACGCGCTGTTCATCACCTCCCGTCATCGCCAGTACCTCGCGGAAGGCATGGACGCGGAGGAGGCGGCGGGCCGGGCCACCGGAACCGCCGGTTCGGCCGTCGTCTTCGCCGGCGCCACGGTCGTCATCGCCCTGGCGGCCCTCGCGGTCGCCGGTGTCCCGTTCCTCACGGTCATGGGGCTGGCGGCCGCCGCCACGGTCGCTCTCGCGGTACTCGTCTCGCTCACCCTGCTTCCCGCCGTCCTGGGCTTCGCCGGTGACCGCGTCCTGCCCCGCAAGCTCCGCAAGCGCACTCCCGTGCCCGCTCAGGCTCAGCCGGCGGACGAGGCGGCCGGGGCACCGGCCGGGAGCGCCTTCGGCTTCCGCTGGGGCCGCATCGTGGCGCGGCTCCGCGTTCCGGTCCTCCTGCTCGGCGTGGTCGGCCTCGGCGCGCTCGCGCTGCCCGTGCAGGACATGCGGCTCTCCCTTCCGGACGCGAGCACCGAGGCGGTCGGGTCGCCCAACCGTGAGGCCTACGACCTGACCACCGAAGGGTTCGGCGAGGGCTTCAACGGCCGGCTGATCGCCGTCGTGTCCGGCGACGACGCGCGGTCGACCGAGGTCGCGGCGAAGGAGGCCGCCGCGCTCATCACCTCCACCGAAGGCGTCCTGGCCGTCGCCGCCCCGCAGATGAACGAGAAGGGCACCACCGCCCTGCTGGCCGTGATCCCGAAGACGGGTCCTACGGCCGCCGCGACGGAGGAGACGGTCCACGCGATCCGTGACCGGGTGGGAGAGGTGCGGGGTGCGGCGATCGCGATGACCGGTGCCACCGCCGTCGGGATCGACGTCTCCGAGAAGCTCGCCGACGCCCTGCCGGTCTATCTCCTGCTGGTGGTCGGGCTGTCCGTCCTGCTGCTGATGCTCGTCTTCCGGTCGTTCCTCGTGCCCGTCAAGGCGGCGCTGGGCTTCCTGCTGACCATCGGTGCCACCTTCGGCATCACCGTCGCGATCTTCCAGGAGGGCCATCTCGCGTCGCTGGTCGGCCTCGACACCCCCGGCCCGCTGGTCAGCTTCCTGCCCATCCTGCTGATCGGCATCCTGTTCGGCCTGGCCATGGACTACGAGGTCTTCCTGGTCTCGCGGATGCGGGAGGACTTCGTCCACGGTGCCGACGCGCGCGAGGCCGTCATCAGCGGTGTCGGCCACAACGCGCGCGTCGTGACGGCCGCCGCGGTGATCATGACCGCCGTGTTCGGCGGGTTCGTCTTCATGCACGACCCGGTCATCAAGTCCATGGGGTTCGCCCTGGCGATCGGCGTGCTCATCGACGCGTTCGTCGTACGGATGGCACTGGTGCCCGCGGTCATGCACCTGCTGGGACGCGCGGCCTGGTGGCTGCCCCGTACGGTCGACCGGGCGCTGCCCGACCTGGACATCGAGGGCGAGCGGCTGAGCAGCCGGATCCCGGCACCGGAGCAGGCCGTCGAGCTCGTGAAGACGTGAGCACGCGCCCGCCCCCGTCCGGGAGCGGGCCTCGCGTGACGGAACGGCCCCGCCGGGAGGAGTCCTCCCGGCGGGGCCGTTCCTCTGCGCGTCCGGTGGCGGGATCAGCTCTCGTCCGGCGCCAGGGTCAGCGAGATGGAGTTGATGCAGTACCGCTGGTCCGTGGGGGTCGGATAGCCCTCGCCCTCGAAGACATGGCCCAGGTGCGAACCGCAGCGGGCGCAGCGCACCTCGGTGCGGGCCATGCCCAGGCTGTTGTCCTGGAGCAGTTCGACCGCGTCGGTGTCCTTCGGGTCGTAGAAGGACGGCCAGCCGCAGTGCGACTCGAACTTCGTGTCCGAGCGGAACAGTTCCGCGCCACAGGCACGGCAGGAGTAGACGCCCGCCGTCTTGGTGTCGGTGTACTCACCCACGAAGGCGGGTTCGGTGCCCGCCTTGCGCAGCACCGCGTACTCGGCGGGGGTCAGCTCCGCCCGCCATTGCTCGTCCGGTTTCTCGACGTCGTACGACACGGTGGCTCCCTCAGCTCGACAGGTGGTCCAGGATCTGCGGGCCGAGGTCGGTGACGTCGCCCGCTCCCATGGTGAGAACGAGATCGCCGGGCTTCGCCATTCCCGCGACGGCGGCGGGGACGGCGGCCTTGTCGTGGACGGCCGTGACCTCCGCGCCCGCGGCCTTCGCGGCGTCGATGATCAGCTCGCTGGTGACACCCGGGACCGGATCCTCACGGGCCGGGTAGATGTCCAGGACCAGGGACGCGTCGGCGAGGGCGAGCGCCTGGCCCATCTCCGTGCCGAGTTCCTGGGTGCGGGAGAAGAGGTGCGGCTGGAAGACCACCAGGATGCGCGCGTCGGTGGCCGCCCCGCGCATGGCCTCCAGGTCGGCGGTCATCTCCGTCGGGTGGTGCGCGTACGAGTCGATGACCTGGACGCCGGCCGCCTCGCCCTTGAGCTGGAGCCTGCGCTTGACCCCGGTGTACTTGCCGATGGCGGAGGCCAGGTTGTGCGCGGGGATGCCGAGGGCGACACCGGCGGCGAGCGCGGCGACCGCGTTGTGCGCGTAGTGGCGGCCGGGCACGGAGACCGTGAAGGTGAGGTACTTGCCGTTGAGCACGACCGTGACCTCGCTGGTCAGGCCGCGGGGGGTGACCTTGTGGACGCGTACGTCGGCGCCCTCGGACTCACCGTAGGTGACGACGTGGAGCGAGGAGATGTCGCGGACCCGCCGCGTGAGCTCG
Organism: Streptomyces sp. NPDC006516; assembly: GCF_040611875.1. Classification (NCBI taxonomy): domain Bacteria; kingdom Bacillati; phylum Actinomycetota; class Actinomycetes; order Kitasatosporales; family Streptomycetaceae; genus Streptomyces; species Streptomyces sp. NPDC006516. Next base: position 47,748 of record NZ_JBEXPD010000021.1, on the reverse strand, counting down.
GCCGCGCCGGGCTGGTCGGCGGCCACGACCAGGGTGCCGCCGGGGACGACCTTGCCGACGAAGGTCTCGAAGGACTCGTAGATCTCGTCCATCGACGCGTAGTTCGCGTGGTGGTCCAGCTCGACGTTGAGGACGATCGCGACCTGCGGGGCGTACGTGTGGAAGCTCCGGTCGCTCTCGTCGGCCTCGGCGACGAAGATGTCGCCGCCGCCGTGCGTGGCGTTGGTGCCGGGGCCCTCCAGGTCTCCGCCGATGGCGTACGAGGGGGCGAGGCCCAGCTCGGACAGGGCCACGGCGAGCATCGAGGTGGTGGTGGTCTTGCCGTGCGTGCCGGCGACCGCCACGGCGCGCAGGCCGTCCATCAGGGAGGCGAGCGCGTCGGAGCGGTGCACGACCGGAATGCCCAGCTCGGCGGCGCGGACCAGTTCGGGGTTGTCGGCGCGGATGGCGCTGGAGACGACCACCGAGGTGGCGTCGTCCGCGAGGTGCCCGGCGGCGTGCCCGATGTGGACGGTCGCGCCCAGCGCACGCAGGGCGCCGGCGGTCGCGGTCTCCCGGGCGTCGCTGCCCGCCACCTTCGCGCCGCGCTGGGCCAGGATCTTCGCGATGCCCGACATTCCGGCGCCGCCGATGCCGATGAAGTGCGGCCGTTCCAGGGCGGCAGGAATACCGGGTGCCATACGTGTCTCTCCCGAGGTGTGACGTGTGTCTGGGTCCGCCCCAGCCTATTCGCTGTGCGCGAAGAGCTTGAGCACCGGTACGCCGACCTTGTGGCGGGCCCGCGACGCCCAGTCGCGGTGGAAGAACTCCTCGACGTAGTGCGGCGCCGTCAGCACGATGACCTCGTCGGCCCCGGAGTCGTCGACCACCGTCTTCAGCTTGTCCAGGGGGTGGTCCTCGATCACCTGTCCGACGGCTTCCGAGCCCGCCTGCCGCAGCTCCCGGAGTGAGTACTCCAGTGCCATCTCGGCCGGCTCTCTCGCCTCCTTGCCCTCCGGCCTCTCCCCCTCGCGGACGGCCTCCCGGAGTTCGCCGATCGCCACGTCGTCGATCGCGCGGAGCAGCACGTCGGCCTGGTCGCTGCGGGGCTGCATCAGTACGACGAACGAGATCCGCTCCTCGCCGTGGAGGGTCGTGACGAACTCCACGTCCTCGGCAGTGAGCGGCTTCTCGATCATCAAAACGCTTGTGAACACGACAGGCGCCCTTCCGCTACATCTCGTCGGCCGCGGGGACGGCCGCTGTTGCTGAAACCATTTTTCCCCGCAGTCGCACGGGGTTGCAGGACTAAGTGTGCCCATCGGAAGCTAACCGGAACGGCAAATTCCGCTAAGTGTCAGATCTTCGTGCACCAGCTTCCGGCGAGTATCAGATCTTCGTATAACGACTGAAGAGGAATCCTGCCTCTTCGAGGAGCGAGACAAGGGAGAAACGTTCCGGCACGGCTACGGCGGGCCCGCCGGCGATCCGCTGCGCGGCTCCCGCCGTGAGCAGCGGTGAGACGGTCAGGCAGAGCTCGTCCAGCACGCCGGCCGCCACGAACTGGCCGAGCAGACGCGGTCCCCCCTCGGTGAGGAGCCGGCCGAAACCCCGGTCCGTCAGTTCCGCCACCGCGCGGGCCGGCTCGACGGCGGCGCCGTCCCCGGCGAACAGGACCTCGGCCCCCGCGTCCCGGGCGGCGTGGACCCGGTCCGAGGGCGCCGCCGTACCGGTGATCACGAAGGTCGGTACCAGCGGCGAGACGAAGAGCGGGAGCGAGAAGTCCAGGTCCAGGCTCGCGCTGACGACGGCGATGGCGGGAGCCGGACCCTGCCCGGCCGCCGCGCGCCGGGCGGCGAACGCCTCACGCGCGCGGGCGGGCCGGTAGCCCTCGAGGCGCACCGTTTCGGCGCCCACGACGACCGCGTCGGCCAGCCCTCGCAGGGTGCCGAAGATCCGCATGTCCGTGGGGCAGGAGATGCCCTGGGAGCGGCCGTCGTGCTGAGCGGCGCCGTCGAGGGTGGAGACCATGTTGGCGCGGAGCCATGAGCGCCCGGCCTCCGGATACGCGTAGGCCTCGGCCAGCTCGTCGAGCGTCCACTCGCGGTCGGCGGCAGCGGCTGGGTTTGTCAGGTCCGTCACAGGGAGCAGGCGTCGCATGCCCAGCAGTCTGGCACGGCCCTTAGAGTGGAGAGTTGTGTCGTCCTCCACAGCCGTGCCGGGGCAGAGCCCCATAGCCGAAACGGCCCCGCAGTCCCTGTGCGCCCTCGAACCGCGCGTCCCCGCCGACCGCCTGGTCGCGGAGATGGTGCCACCGCCGCGCTTCGACTCGGTGCGCTTCGATACGTACGTACCCGACCCGAACCAGCCGAGCCAGACCGAGGCGGTCGAGGTGCTCGCCTCGTTCGCGGCCGGGCTCGGCGGTGCGCACGCGACGGGCTCCGGGAAAGCGCGAAGCGCCTCCTCCATGGGGTGGTGGCGGGCGGCGGGCGGGCGGTTCGGGAAGAAGCAGGCGGCCCCCACGGGGCCGCGCGGGGTCTATCTCGACGGCGGGTACGGCGTCGGGAAGACGCACCTGCTGGCCTCCCTCTGGCACGCCACACCCGCCGATCCCTCCCTCAAGGCGTTCGGCACGTTCGTCGAGCTGACGAACCTGGTCGGCGCGCTGGGCTTCCAGCAGACCGTGCAGACCCTCAGCGGGCACCGGCTGCTCTGCATCGACGAATTCGAACTGGACGACCCGGGTGACACCGTCCTGGTGTCGTCCCTGCTCAGCAGGCTCGTCGAGGCGGGGGTGGCACTGGCCGCCACCTCGAACACGCTGCCCGGCAAGCTCGGTGAGGGCCGCTTCGCCGCGGCCGACTTCCTCCGCGAGATCCAGGGGCTGTCGTCGCACTTCCGGCCACTGCGCATCGACGGCGAGGACTACAGGCACCGAGGGCTGCCCGAGGCTCCGCCGCCGTACTCCGACGACCAGGTGACCAGGGCCGCCTACGCGACTGCGGGCGCCGCCCTCGACGACTTCCCGTCCCTGCTCGACCACCTCGCGCGCGTGCATCCGAGCCGGTACGGCGCGCTGACGGACGGGATCACCGCGGTCTGCCTCACCGATGTGCGTCCGGTACCCGACCAGTCGACGGCCCTGCGCCTGGTGGTACTCGCCGACCGGCTGTACGACCGCGAAATCCCGGTGCTCGCATCCGGCCTCCCCTTCGACCGGCTGTTCAGCGACGAGATGCTGAACGGCGGGTACCGCAAGAAGTACTTCCGGGCCATCTCGCGGCTCACTGCGCTGGCACGTGACGCAAAGGGACTTGTGGGGCAGTAGGTTCGAGGTCGAGCGCGTGCGGGTGCTGTCCGGCGCCCGCGCGTCGCGTACAACCGCGCACACCGTCCGAAAGGGATCCAGTATGGCTACCACGCGTCAGGCGCACACGGTCTGGGAAGGCAACCTGATCGAGGGCAACGGCGTTGTCACCCTCGACTCCTCCGGGATCGGGGAGTACCCGGTCTCCTGGCCCTCCCGCGCGGAGAAGGCGAACGGCAAGACCAGCCCGGAAGAGCTGATCGCGGCGGCGCACTCCAGCTGCTTCTCGATGGCTCTGTCCAACGGACTGGCCACCGCGGGCACTCCGCCGACCCGGCTGAACACCCAGGCCGAGGTCACCTTCCAGCCCGGCACGGGCATCACCGGCATCCACCTCACGGTGGAAGGTGAGGTTCCGGGTCTCGACGAGGCGGGCTTCGTGAAGGCCGCCGAGGACGCGAAGGCGAACTGCCCGGTGAGCCAGGCGCTGACGGGCACCACCATCACGCTCAGCGCGTCGCTGGCCTGATCCCGCACGTCCCTGGGGCCTCGTGCGGCCCAGGGACACAGGGGGCACCGTGGCCCGCATGGTTCCCGCGCGCCGCGACGCGTGGTACACACATGCGGGTCACTTCACCTGTCCGCCAACAGGGAGTTGCCTCATGACATCCGCACCTCGACGCCTCGCGACGGAATCAGCGTCCCGCGGGCTCGCGACACGACGACAGATCCTGGCCGGCAGCGCCGCTGTCGCCTTCACCGGCGCCTTCACCGAACTCTTCGCCGGCACCGCCGATGCCCGGGGCCACAGTGGCTACGGCCCCCTCCTGCCGGATCCCGAGGGCATGCTCGACCTGCCGAAAGGTTTCCGCTATCGGGTCCTCTCCCGGGAGGGCGACCCGCTCCGCTCCGGCGAGGGCCTGGTCCCCAGCAACCACGACGGCATGGCCGCCTTCAGGGGCCGCAACGGCCGGGTCCATCTCGTGCGTAACCACGAGAACAGGGTCACGGGGAAGATCGGTGTCCCCACCGTCGAGGGCCTCACCTACGACCCGGCAGGCAAGGGCGGCTGTACGGCCATCGAACTCGACGCGCGCGGCGCGGTCCGGGGCGAGCGCGTCGCCGTCGCGGGGACGGCCGTCAACTGCGCGGGCGGCCCCACTCCCTGGAACACCTGGCTGACCTGCGAGGAGACCGAGGACAAGGCCGGCACCAACGGCTACACGAAGGACCACGGTTTCGTCTTCGAGGTGGACGGCGCCGATCCGCGCCGGACCGGGGCCGTTCCGCTGACCGCGATGGGCCGCTTCCAGCACGAGGCCGTCGCGATCGACCCGGCGAACGGCATCGTGTACGAGACGGAGGACGCGTTCGAGAGGCCCTTCGGGCTCTTCTACCGCTTCCTTCCGGAGAAGCCGCTCGGCGGGACGGGCTCGCTGCGGGCAGGCGGAGCGCTGGAGGCCATGCGGGTACCGGGGGTGCCCGATCTCTCCCTGATCCAGGAGATCGGTGCGCGTTTCGAGCGGGTCGAGTGGGTCCCCGTACCGGATCCGCAGGCGGCCGGAACGCCCATCCGGCATCAGGACTTCGGGCCGAAGGGCGTCACCCACGCCCAGAAGCTGGAGGGCTGCTACTGGGGCGGCTCGTCGGTGTACTTCGTCTCCAGCTACGCGCGCAGCGCGGAGGGTTCGGCGGCCGACCACTTCGGCCAGGTCTGGCGGTACGAGCCGGAGCGGCGCCGGCTCACGCTGGTGATCGTCTTCGGCCCGGACACCGACGTGCAGCTCCCCGGCGAGTCCCCGGACAACATCTGCCTGGCCTCCGGGGGCGGGCTGATGGTCTGCGAGGACGGGGGCGGCGCGCAGCACGTGCTCGGGGTGACGCGGCGCGGCGAGGTCTATCCGATGGCGCGGGGGCGGCAGAACATCGGGACGGCCGAGGAGCCGGAGTGGGGTGAGTTCGCCGGGGTCACGTTCTCGCCGGACGGCAGAACCATGTTCGTGAACTGCTACACGCCGGGGACCACCTTCGCGGTGACGGGCCCCTGGCGCTGACCGGCTTCGGCAGACGGGTGATCCGGGCCGGCCGCGCGTCGGCCCGGAGTGCCGTGGACGGCAGCTGATCCTTTTTCAGCTAGCGTCCTTCGGTGATCAAATCCGTTCGTACGATGATCGTTCTGTCTGCTCTGGGTGGGGCCTTTCTGAGCGGGGCGCTCGTCGGCTGCGCTGGGCCGGAAAGCGTGCGGGCCGGAAGCCCGGAGGCCGCGCCCTCCGGGGACGTCGCGGCAGCGCCGTCCGGAGGTGCCGCGCTCACGACGGCCTCCCCCGAGCCCGCGACACGGTCCGCCACGGCGTCCGCGAGCCCGTCGCCGCCTCCGCGGGGCGAGCCGCCCGTTCTCGCCCCCGGGCCCGCCGGGCTCACGCCGGTCTTCGAGCGCCGCGCGGAGAACACCTCGCCCCGGAGCAGCGGCGGCAAGGTCGTGGCGCTCACCTTCGACGCGGACATGACGGCTGATCAGGGACCACGGGCCGCCCAGGGCGAGCACTTCGACAACCCCGGGCTGATCGCGTCGCTGCGCCGGCTGAAGATCCCGTCGACGGTCTTCATGACGGGCCGGTGGGCGCAGGAGTACCCGGCTCAGGCCCGCTCGATCGGCACCGATCCCCTCTTCGAGATCGCCAACCACTCCTTCAGCCACTACGCCTTCGCCTCGCCCTGCTACGGCCTGCCGACCGTCGCGAAGGCCGACATGCGCAGAGACGTGGACCGGGCCTTCACCGCGATCCGGCAGACCGGGGCGCGCAACGTCGTGCCGTACTTCCGCTTCCCCGGGGGCTGCTACGACGACGTCTCGCTGAAGGCCCTGGCCCCCACGGGGGTCACCGCGGTCCAGTGGGACGTCGTCAGCGGTGACGCCTTCGCGACCGACGCGGACGCGGTGGCCGAGCAGGTGCTGGACGGGGTGAGGCCCGGGTCTCTGGTGGTCATGCACTGCACACGCAGCGCCGCACCCGTGACCGAGGACGCCGTACGCCGGATCGTGCCCGAGCTGCGTGAGCGTGGCTACCGCTTCGTCAAGGTCTCCGAGCTCATGCGCGGCTGAACGGCGGCGGCGCCGCGCCCGGCCCGTCGGGCGCGGCGCTCGGGCGCGGCGCTTCAGGCAGCCCGGCGCCCGGCCCCAGGCGCGCCCGGCCTCGTCCCGCACGCCCGGCCCGTCAGCCGGAGCAGGCCGTGCGTCCCGCTTCCTGCCAGGCGCACACGGGGCACAGGGTGCTGCCCTTCGTGGACTCCGGGTATTCGGTCGGCTTCCGGCACAGCACGCACTCGGCGTACGGCGGCCCGGCGTCCTGGGGAGCGGGGGCCGGCTCGGGCGTCTCGCAGTACGCATCGTCCATGCCGTCGAGCGTACTCACTCGCGCAGCGAGGCGATCCGGGACGTGAGGGCGGCCACCGTGACGGCGACGGCCACGGCCACGCCGAGCGGCAGCAGGGGTACCCGCACCGTGCCGGTCGCCGACCCGGAGACGAGTCCGGTCACCGCCTCCCGGGCGGGCGAGCCCCTGCCCACGAGGGCCAGCAGCACACCGAGCAGCGTCACCAGGAGCGACCATCCTCGGCGACGCAGGACCGGGCGGGAGCAGAGCGCCCCCACGGCCGTACCGAGCAGGGCACAGCACGCGGCGGCGAGCAGCCCTGCGAGGGCGGCGGGCGGGATCGGTACGTCGACGGTGTGGCCGGTGCTGGAGGGCTCGCTGATCAGCAGCGTGATCCCGGTACCCGCGACGCCCAGGGCGAGCGCGCTGCCCAGGGCCGCGAGCAGTGAGGCGACGTGCGCGCGCGAAGGCCCGGCGGCCGACGCGGTGACGGTCCGGGCGGCGGGCGGCTCCTGGGTGACACAGAGCCGGGCTAGCCAGGCGGCGACGGGGACCAGCGCGGCGGCGGCGTAGCCGAGCGAGTCCAGTACGGGCTGCCCGGGCCGGAGGCCGACGCCGAGGACGGCCGCGTACAGGAGGACGGGGGCGAGCCAGCGCTGTGAGCGAGCCAGCAGAGCGAGGTGGTAGCGCGTCGGCGCGGCGATGAGGCGCACCGCGGGTCGGGGCGCGGGACGGAACGCGGGCTTCGGTGCACCGCCCGGCAGGGACACCTGCGCCGGCGCGGCTGTGAGCGACGGTGCGGGCGCGGGCGCACGCCAGGGCGCAGAAGAGGGGGAGGGCTTAGAGGAAGGCGGGGGCGCGGACGAAGGCGGGGCAGCGGGCGGAGGCACGGCCGTACGCGCCGGCGTGGGCGCGGCCGCCCGTGCGGCCTCGGCGCGTGTTCCCGCACCGGCGGCCGGCTCCGGCAGCAGGTCTGCGGCCGTGCCGGCCGGAACAGGGTCCCTAAGCACGAGGACCCCGGTGATGTGCCAGGGCGGCCGGGCCGAGAGCAGGGCGTGGAGGACGCTGTCCGAATGCGCCGCGGTCGTCGTGAGGCGGAGCACGCGCGGGTTCCCGGGATCGCGTTCGACGACGGACGTGCCGGGCAGGCCGCCCGGCACGGCGGCCGACGCCATGCCCGTCGCCTCGATCCGGACGCCTGGGCCGGGGTCCGCGGCGGCGGAGCCGGCCGGAGTGAGGGTGAGCCCCTCCAGCCGGTACGCGAGGCCGGCCGATCCGGCGAGCCGCCGGGGGTCGTGGTCGACGAAGACCACCGTGGCGCCCTCGGCGACCCGCTCGGCGACGGCCCGGTCCAGTTCGCCCCGGGCGCCCGTGTCCAGGCCGGTCCACGCCTCGTCCAGGACGAGCAGCTCCGGTCGTGCCAGGAGCGCCTGGGCGACGGCGACCTTCTGGCTGGTGCCCTTGGAGAGCTCCGCCATGGGGGTGCGCGCGTGCCCGGCCGCCCCGAACCGCTCCAGCCACTCCAGCGCACGCGCGGCGGCCTCGGCGCTCGTGAGACCGTGCGCCCGGCCCATGTGGACGAGGTAGCCGAACGCCGTGAACGGCAGCGCGGCGGGGAACCGCTCGGGGACGTATGCCGTGCGCGGCCGGCCGGTGATCCGCCCCTCGGTGGGCGCGTCGACCCCGGCGAGCAACCGCAACAGGGTCGACTTGCCGGTGCCGTTGACGCCCTCGACGCGGACCAGGGTGTGCGGGGGCAGGTCCAGATCGACACCGCGCAGCACCCACGGCCCCCGCACCCCGTACCGTCGGCCCACTCCCCGCAGGATCAATGGGCCGCAGCCTTCTCCGGCTTGAGCTCGCTGGGACGTACGATCACGAACCCCTCGCCCTGGAGCATCAGCTGGACCGCCTCGCCCGATCCGCCGCGCACCATCGAGCCGAAGCTCTGCGAGCGGTGCAGGGAGGTGGAGAGCTGAGCGCTCCAGCCGACGACCGCGTCCGTGTCCACGTACACCGGCTGCTGTGCGGTGACGGGGATCACGATGGGCTGGCCGTCGCAGATGAGGCCGAGCTTCCCGTATCCGCTGAAGACGCTGTTGAAGAGGCCGCCACCGGTCATACCGGCGCCCTTCACGGTCTTGATCTCGTAGGACAGGCTCGCGTCGAAGCAGAGGACGTTGCGGCCGTTGATGGTGAGGACGTCGCCCTGTTCCATCTCCACGATGAAGCAGTTGGCCGCTTCGTGGGCGAACCACGCCTCGCCCTGACCGGTGACGGCCATCAGCGCCAGCCCCTCACCGGTCACCGCGCGCTTGAGCATGCCGCCTATGCCCTGGCCCTTGCGCTCGAACTGCAGATTGCCGCGGAAGGCGATCATCGACCCCTGCCGCGCGTGCATCTCACCGTTGACGGCGTACTTGATGGATTTGGCGTTCTGCAGGGTCATGCCGGGGGCCGTGGCCTGCTGCGCCATGTGCTCGCTGGAAAAGAGGTCGCTCTTCATGGCGTGCATCCTCACCCGGAGGCAGTTGTTCCGCCAAGAAGGAGTCGTGGCGGGGCCTGGCAGACTGGGTGCGTGAGCAGCGACAGCATCCCTGAGCCCCTTCCCGTACCCTCCGCGACCTCCGCCGACAGCCCGTTCCGTACGGAGCCGACGGCCCGCGACGAGGCCCCCCAGTTCGTCCTGCCGCTCGTCGTGCACATCGAGAAGGCGGACCCCCCGGCGCGCAACGACGCCCTGGTGACGGCGGCCCGCGCGGTGCTCACGATCCTCTCCGACCCCCGCTCGCTCGGCGAGGACGACGGGGCGGGCGAGGGCGAGTGGGCCCAGGCCATGCGCGACTGGCAGGACGCCAGGATCCGCAAGGTGGTGCGGCGGGCGCGCGGCGCGGAGTGGCGCAAGGCGTGCGCGCTCCCCGGGATCACGGTCACCGGCGAGCGGGCCGAGGTCCGGGTGTACCCGCCGGTCCCCTTGGACGGCTGGCCCAAGGAGCTGGCCAAGCTCCAGGTGTCGGGCACGGATCTGGAGGACGCCGAGCCCCCGGCCGCGCCCGTCCTCGACGGTCCGGTGCTCTGGATGAGCCCGGAGACCGGCATGTCGGCGGGGAAGGCGATGGCGCAGGCCGGGCACGGCGCGCAGCTCGCCTGGTGGGAGCTGTCGGACACGGAGCGCAAGGCATGGCGCGAGGCGGGGTTCCCGCTCTCGGTGGCCACCCCGGACGCCGGCCACTGGCGCGAACTGGCCGCGAGCGGACTGCCGGTGGTACGGGACGCGGGGTTCACGGAGGTCGCTCCGGGGTCCTGCACGGTCGTCGCCGACCACCCGGCGCTGCGCCGCTGACCCACCCGGCGCCGGGCCGCTGACCGGTGGGGCGGGCCCCGGACCCGCCCCTTCGCTCCCCCGGTCGCGCGGTTTCCCTCCGGCCCGGCTGAACACTTCTGCGCCGATCTACGTATCTCCTCGTACTGCCGCACCGGCATTACCGCCAAGTAGGTTGAACGCCGACTCAGTTGGCGGTTGATTCGAGCTGATACGCACCGGCCCGGGAGACACCTTGCTGCGACGCATCAACGGAACGGCCCTCATCATCGCCGCGCTGCTGGCCACGATCGGCGCGCTCGCCTTCCCCGTGTGGTCCTACGACGACCGCTCCGGCACCGGCGCGGCCAATCTGAACGCGTCCAGCGTGGCCACCCAGTGGGGCCCGCTCTCCGCGACCGACCGCGACTTCCTGGTCAAGGTGCGGCTGGCCGGGCTGTGGGAGCTCCCCGCGGGGCAGCAGGCGATCGAACGCGCGCCGAGCGAGGCGGTGAAGCTCGCCGGTGACCACCTGGTGGTGGGCCACACGGACCTGGACCGGCGGGCCCGGGACGTGGCCGCGAAGCTCGGGGTGGAGCTCCCGAACCAGCCCACGGAACAGCAGCAGAGCTGGCTCCGGGAGCTCACCGCCGCCGACGGCGAGGAGTACCAGCTGAAGTTCGCCAACCTCCTGCGTGCCGCGCACGGCAAGGTGTTCGCACTGGTCGCACAGGTCCGGCACACCACGCGCAACTCGCTGATCAGGCAGCTGGCCTCAGACGCCAACCAGACGGTGCTGGACCACATCACCATGCTGGAGCGCACCGGTTTCGTGGACTTCGACGGCCTGGCACGCGAAGCGGCCGGAGCTTCGACGGCCAGCCCGTCGGGGCCGCCCGCGCCGTCCGGCGTCGTACCCCAGGTGCCGGTGCCGGTGACACCGAGCGGCGACCAGTCGTTCACCTCCCGCCCGGTGCCTCCGACGATGGCCCCGCTGCCTCAGCCGTAACGCCCTCAGCCGTGGCGTCGGCGGCCGGAGCGCGGGGGCAGTCGCGGTCCCGGCGGCGGACGTCCAGGCGGTTGCCCCCTGGGCCGGTCCACTGCGCCCCGGGGACCCCGGGCACCACCGCGTCGGCTCGTCGGCACATCTGCGCACCCCCCGTTTCCGCGGGTCGACGCGGGACCAGCCGGGCCGCCGCGGAGGTCACGGTCGCGTGAGGCGGCGCCGTAAGCAGCTCCGGGAACCTCAAATTCAGCTCTGAACGTCCCCTCTTTCGGATTCACCGCCGCGTGGCGGGGCCATGACCCCTGCACAACGGGGAGGAGACACATGAAGCTGGGAATCGGGATCGGCTGGCGGCCGGAGATCGCGGACGCCGTCGAGGCTCTGCCGGGGATCGACTGGGTCGAGGCGGTGGCGGAGAACATCTGCGCGGACCATCTCCCCGCGTCCCTCGAACGCCTCCGGGAGCGCGGCGTCACCGTCGTCCCGCACGGTGTGGCGCTGGGCCTGGGCGGGGCCGACCGCCCTGACCCCGCCCGCCTCGCCGGACTGGCCGCACGGGCCGCCCTTCTCGGCGCGCCCCTGGTGACGGAGCACATCGCCTTCGTACGGGCCGGGGGGCCGCTCACCGCCTCGCCGTCCCTGGAGGCGGGGCATCTGCTGCCGGTGCCCCGGACCTGGGACGCGCTGGAGGTCCTGTGCGAGAACGTACGCATCGCGCAGGACTCGCTGCCCGTGCCGTTGGCCCTGGAGAACATCGCCGCGCTGATCTCCTGGCCCGACGAGGAGCTGACCGAGGGCCAGTTCCTCGCGGAACTGGTGGAGCGTACCGGCGTACGGCTGCTGATCGACGTGGCCAATCTGCACACCAACCACGTGAACCGTGGCGAGGACCCCGCGACCGCGCTCGACGAACTGCCGGTGGAGGCCATCGCCTACGTCCATGTGGCGGGCGGCGTGGAGAAGGACGGCGTCTGGCACGACACGCACGCCCACCCCGTGACGCGCCCGGTCCTGGACGTCCTGAGCGAACTGCGCTCCCGCGTCGATCCGCCGGGAGTCCTGCTGGAACGTGACGACGACTTCCCGCCCGCCGGGGAACTGGCCGGTGAACTGACCGCGATCCGCCGCACGCTGGCGGAGGCGGCAGCCGCTGGGGCGGCGCCCCGGCGAAGGCCCGGCGTGCCGGAGGAGCCGCCCACCCGGCGAGCGGGGGACCGCGACCGGACCGCCGTCGCCCAGACCGCGCTGCTCTCCTCGCTCGTGGCCGGCACTCCCGCGCCGGAGGGTTTCGACCGCCGCCGCCTGGAGGTGCAGAGCCGCGCGCTGGCCGCCAAGCGCGCCGACGTCATCGCCAAGGTGGCGCCGGAACTGCCCGAGATCCTCGGTGACGGATACCGGAAGGCGTTCCTCGCGTACGCCAGGAACCGGCCGATGTCCGGGGGTTACCGCCGTGACGCGCTCGGCTTCGCCGAGCACCTCCTGATCACCGGCCGGCCGGCCGACGAGGCGGCCCGGCGGAGGCTGACGCGCTGGTGGCGGGAGCGCTCCGGCCCCCGCCCTCCGCGCCGGGGAACCCGCCTGGTCCACGCCGCCCGTGCAGCCCTCCTCGGAAAGTGACCGCCATGAACACTCTTGCGCTCGTACTCACGCTGGCCGTGGCCGTCTCCTCGGTGTTCCTGATCGTCGCGACGCGACGCGCCGGGCTGCGGGGCGGCGGCACCGCCGCGCATGTGCACGACCTCTTCGAGGAGGCGTTCCTCAAGGGCGGCCCGGCCAGGGCGGTGGACACCGCCCTCACCCGCATGCACACGGACGGACGGCTGACCATCGGCGGGCCCGGCATCGTCGCGGTCCTGCGGGACGAGGCACACGACGCGGTGGAACGGGCCGTCCTCCAGGAGCTGGCCGCCGCTCCCAGCGGCGCCCTGCACACCCTCCGGGAGAACGTGATGCGGCACCCGGCGGTGCAGGAGATCGGCGACGGTCTCGCCGCCCGTGGACTGCTGGTCGCGCCCGGCGAGAGCCGGACCCGTCGCGCCTGGGGGCTGGGCCTGGGCATCGGGTGCATCGTGGGGTTCCCGGTGGCCATCGCCCTGACCATCACGCAGTACGCCCTGTACGACGGGTACTCGGACATCCCTTTCCCCTTCTTCCTGAAGGTCCTGCCCGCACTCGTGGCCGGGGCGGTGATCGGTCTGGTCACCGCGTCGACGGCCAAGGCGCGGCTCACCGAAGCGGGCCGCAGGGCCGCCGCGGGCTTCCAGGTGGCCAATGCCCACGTGACCGACCCGGCCCACCTGGTAGCCACCCAGGGACTCGGCGCACTCCCCGACCCGGAGCTCCAGGTCCAGTTGACGGCCGCCGCCCGCCAACGGTCCTCCAGGGGCTCCTCCTCGGGCTCCTCGTCCTCGTCCGCCTCCTCGGCCGCGTTCGTGCCCGTGATGTGGTGCGCCGGGGTGGGCCCCGGCGGAGGCGGCTGCGGAGGGTCCACCGGTGGTGGCGGCGACTCCGGGACGAGCTCCTCCTGCAGTTCGGGGTCGAGTTGCGGGAGCAGCGGATCCAGCTGCGGCGGGGGCGGTTCGAGCTGCGGTGGCGGCGGCGGTTCGAGCTGCGGTGGCGGCGGTTCCTGATGCCCGCCCGCCGTCTCCGCGCCGGTGCGTCGAGGGCGGCGGGCCCGTGCGGGCCCCTGCGGCGTGGCGCCGGGGGGCGGAGTCCGAACGCCCGGCTCGGCATGCGTACGAATTCAGCCACCGATGACCGCCTGTGACCGAGATTGGTCCATATCGTGAACAGGGCATGGCGCTTCCCTGCCGGTTTCGCATAGAACTCCGCCATGCTCTGGGTTCTGCTTCTTCTGGTGGCGTGGAGCGCCGCCGCCGTCTCCTGTATCCGGCTGTGCCTCGTCACCGCGGGTGCGGCCCAGCGGCCGGCGCACTCCGCACCGGCGCCCGTCGCCCCTGAACTCAACCTGTACGAGACGGCGTTCCTGGCCGGCGGCCCGCACCGGGTCGCCGATCTGGCCCTGGTCTCCATGCATCTGCGGCGCCGGCTGCTGCTCGCCCACACCGGCTGGGCCACGGTGGTCGACCCGGAGGGCCAGGACGAGGTCGAGCGCACCGTGATCCGCGCGATCGGCCCGGAGGGCCAGTCCCGGATAGCCCCGATACGGGCCGCAGCGGCGGCGGCCGAAGCCGTGCGCTCCCTCGCCGACCGCCTCGTCGCGGCGGGGCTCGCCGTCCCTCACGGCACCCGGACGAGCCTGGAGTCGGCCGTACGCGCGGTTCGGGGCTCTGCCGTGCTGGTCGTGGTCCTGGCAGCCACGGCCGTGCTGATGCCAGGTCAGGAGACGGGCTACGCGGGCCCGGTGGTCGCGTGGTTCGGGCTGCCGCTGGTGCTGACACTGGGCTGTCTGGCCATCGCCCGGGTGGAGAACCACCCGTACAGCCCGTGGGCGTCGCCGTCCGGGCAGCGCTGGCTGGACTCCCTGCCCGCGCCGGTGCACGGCGCGGACCGCGACCTGCTGGCCGCGGTGGCCGTGCGGGGCGTCGGCGCCGTGCGGGATCCGGCGCTGCGGGCCGCGCTGCTGAGCGGGGCCCGCACCGGCGGATGACCCGCCAGGACGTGAAGACGCCACAAGGGCCGCCCCGGAGGGCGGCCCTTGTGGCGTGCTGTCCAGTTGTGCGGCCCGGGACACATCGGCCTGGGACGGCGAGATGGAGCGGCCCACGGGGAGGAATGGCTGACTCCCCCGCGCGCCACGGCGCTTCGCCGGCCCTCGGCCGATGTGCACCCGGTACCGGACCCGGTGTCGCTGGAACGACGGGCGGCGTCACACGCGCCGTTGCCCGCCAACTGATCTTCCGGGTCGGGATGACCGGAAACGCTGGCTATGCGAGTCCGGCCACCAAGTCTGCTACGGACTTCCTGCGTCCGGTGTAGAACGGAACCTCTTCGCGCACGTGCAGTCGCGCCTCGGAGGCGCGCAGGTGACGCATCAGGTCGACGATGCGGTACAGCTCGTCGGCCTCGAAGGCGAGGACCCACTCGTAGTCGCCGAGCGAGAAGGAGGCGACCGTGTTGGCGCGCACGTCAGGGTAGCCGCGGGCCATCTTCCCGTGGTCCGCGAGCATGCGGCGGCGGTCCTCGTCGGGCAGCAGGTACCAGTCGTAGCTGCGCACGAAGGGGTACACGCTGATGTAGTCGCGCGGGGTCTCGTCGGCCAGGAAGGCAGGCACGTGCGACTTGTTGAACTCGGCGGGGCGGTGCAGCGCCATGTTCGACCAGACCGGCTCCAGGGCGCGGCCCAGCTTCGTGCGCCGGAAGAGGTTGTACGCCTCCTGGAGTTCGTCGGACGTCTCGGCGTGCCACCAGATCATCAGATCGGCGTCCGCCCGGAGACCGGACACGTCGTAGGTGCCGCGGACCGTGACGTCCTTGGCCGCGAGCTGGTCGAACAGCTCCTGGACCTCGTCGGCGTAGCCGGCGCGGTCGAGCGGAAGGACATCCTTCAGCCTGAAGACGGACCACAGGGTGTAGCGGATGACCTCGTTGAGGTCCTTGGCCTTCTTGCCTGCGTTCGGAAGCTTTTCTGGCGCACTCATACGGCTATTGTCCCGCCTCGCTCCGCGAGCCCCGAACCCGGGTCGGAGTGTTGCCGGTCTCCCCCGTGGAGCGGCCCTCGATGTCAGCGGCGATCTCGTCCGCGGCGCGGTGCGCGCTGGCGACGCAGGCCGGGATCCCGACCCCGTCGTAGACGGCTCCGCACACGCGCAGACCGGGCAGCTTGGCGACCTCGTCACGGATCCGGGCGACCCTGCCGAGATGCCCCACGGGGTACTGGGGCAGCCCGCCGATCCACCGGGTGACCTCGGTGTCCACGGGCCGCGCCGTCAGTCCGGTCGCCGCGGCCAGGTCCCCCAGGGACACGTCGACGAGTTCGTCGTCCTCGCGGTGCAGGTGCTCCTCCTCGCCGTAGCGGCCGACCGACGTCCGCAGCAGGAACAGATCGGGGGCCGAGTCGGCGACCCACCGCCACTTGTTGGTGGAGAAGGTGGCGGCCTTGATCGTGCGGCCGTCGACCGGGGGCACGAGGAAGCCGGAACGCCCCTGGAGGGCCGCGGTCCCCGCGAGGTCGGAGCGCCGGAAGGCCATGGTGACGAGGGCCATCGAGGCGTACTCGACGGCGGCCAGCTCCACGGAGGCCGCCGGGCACTCGGCGGCGAGCAGCGTGGACGCCGACCACGCGGGGGTGGCCAGGACGACGGCGTCGGCCGCGACCACCCGGCTGTCGGTGCGCACGTCCCAGCCCCGCGCCGACCGGGTCAGGCCGAGCACCGGGGTCTCCGTGAGGATCTCGGCGCCCCCGGCCCGTACGGCGTCGGCCACCGCGCCGGGCAGGGTGCCGATGCCTCCCTCGATGCCCTGGAAGACCGGCCCCGTCTGCTGCCGGGCGGCGGCCCGCTCCTGGATGCGGAGCACGCCGTCGAGGAGCGGCCCGCCCTCCTTCACGGCCTCGAAGAGGTGGGGCACGGCGGCGCGCATGGAGATCCGGTAGGCGTCACCCGCGTACACCCCGCCGAGCAGTGGCTCCACCAGCCGGTCGACGACCTCCCGGCCGAGCCGGTCGGCGACGTACGAACCCACCGCGACGTCGTCGCCGACGGCGGTCGGCGTGAGGTCACGCTCCTCGGCGATCCTGGCCAGGCCCTCGGGCGAGAGCACACCGCTGAGCGCCGCGGGGTCGCCCGGTACGCCCATCACGTGGCCCTTGGGCATGGGCCGCAGGGCGTCGCGGGTCCAGACCGAGGCAGTGGCGGTGGCGGGCGGCTGGAGCCGCTCGCCGAGGCCCACCGCGGTGGCGAGCCCGACCGCCTCCGGCCGCCGCGCGAGCATCGACTCGGCACCGAGGTCGACCTGGGTGCCCGCGATCTCGCCCGTCATCAGCTTTCCGCCGAGCCGCTCCGTCGCCTCCAGGACGGTGACGCGGAGGCCGGAGGCCAACAGCCGGTGGGCGGCGGCGAGTCCGGCGATGCCACCGCCGATGACGACGGCATGGCCCGTACGTGTGGTGTCGCGCTGAAGAGGACGCTGCATGGGTCCACTCTCTCAAACCCTTACCGAGTCCCGAACGTGACCACTTCGAAACCGCCTGACGGCAACCCGCACCAGGGCCTCCTACGTCGAACCGGCACCATCGACAACGACCCTCGGGGGGACACGTCATGCCTTACGGACACCACACCGGCAGCCATCCATCCACTCGTTCCGGACCGCGGCGCTCACGCGCGCTGGCCGCCGCCGGCCTGCTCGTGGTGCTCCTGGGCACCGGTGCGTGCGGGGCCGGCTCGGACAGCGGTTCGCAGGGGCTCGACTCCGCGTCCGACAAGAAGGCGGCGGCTCCCGCCGCGGAGGGAGCCGGCGACCAGGCCGCGGGCAAGGAGGCCGACCGCTCCTCGTCCACGCGGAAGACGGACTCCGCGGTCGCGGTCCACGTCATCCGCACGGCCACGCTCGACATCGAGGTGAAGAGCGTGCCGAAGGCGGTCGCCGCGGCCCGGGCCGCAGCCGAAGGGGCCGGCGGACTCGTCGCGGACGAGAGCACCGAACGGCTCGACGAGGAGCACGACGTCTCCCGTCTCGTCCTGCGCGTACCCCAGGACCGGTACGACGAGGTGCTGCGCGGCCTCGCGGGGTCGGGGAAGCTGCTGTCCCGGACGTCGAACGCGAAGGACGTGACCGGGGAGGTCGTCGACGTCGAGAGCCGCATCGCCACCCAGCGAGCGAGCGTCACCCGGGTCCGCGATCTGATGGACAAGGCCGTCAAGCTCACCGACGTGGTGGCACTGGAAGGAGAACTGAGCAGCAGGCAGGCCGACTTGGAGTCCCTGCTCGCCCAGCAGGCGTCGCTGAAGGACCGTACGTCGCTGGCGACGATCACCCTCGAACTCAGTGAGCCGTACGCGGAGGGCAAGGACCCCGAGGACGAGGACACGGGCTTCCTGGACGCCCTGGCCGGGGGCTGGGACGCGTTCCTGACCATGCTCCGGTGGATCGCGGTCGCCATCGGCGCCACGGCTCCGTTCCTGGCCGCCGCGGTCGTGCTGGCGCTCCTGTGGCGGCTGCTGCGCGGCCGCCTGCCCCGGCGCCGCAGGGCGCCCCAGGAGCCGCCGCAGACCCCGACGGCCGCGTCCGGGGAGCCGCCGCGGACCCCGCGGCCCACACCGGCCCCGTAACCGCCGTAGCGTTGGTCCCCGACCTGCACACGGCGGCGAAGGGACCCGGCATGGCGGCGGAACGACTGGTGGTCGTCGGAGGCGACGCGGCGGGCATGTCCGCCGCGTCACAGGCCCGCAGGCTCAAGGGGCCCGGCGAGCTGAGCATCGTCGCTTTCGAGCGCGGCAACTTCACGTCGTACTCCGCCTGCGGCATCCCCTACTGGGTGAGCGGCGACGTCGACGGCCCCGACGACCTCATCGCCCGTTCGCCCGAGGAGCACCGGGCCCGTTCGATCGATCTGCGCACCCGCACGGAGGTGACGGAGATCGACGTCGACGGGAGGCGGGTGCGGGCGCTGGACCGCGACAGCGGTGAGACGTACTGGACACCGTTCGACAAGCTGGTGATCGCCACGGGCGCCCGGCCCGTCCGTCCCGCTCTTCCCGGGATCGACGCCCCGGGCGTCCACGGGGTGCAGACCCTGGACGACGGCCAGGCGCTCCTGGACTCGCTGGACCGGGCCCCGGGGCGCCGGGCCGTCGTGGTGGGCGCGGGTTACATCGGGGTCGAGATGGCCGAGGCGATGCTCAAGCGCGGCTTCGAGGTGACGGTGCTCAACCGCGGCGCGCAGCCCATGGCGACGCTGGATCCGGACATGGGGCAGCTGGTCCACGACGCGATGGACGGGCTGGGCATCACGACCGTCAACGGCGCCTCGGTCACCCGGATCGACACGGGCGAGGACGGCCGGGTCACGGCGGTGGCCACGGAGCAGGAGACCTATCCGGCGGACATCGTGGTGCTCGGCATCGGCGTCGAGCCGGAGACCACCCTGGCCCGCGAGGCCGGTCTGCCGCTGGGCCCGCACGGCGGCCTCCTGACGGACCTGTCGATGCGGGTCGTCGGGCAGGACGCCATCTGGGCGGGCGGGGACTGCGTCGAGGTCCTGGACCTCGTCGCCGGCCGCACCCGGCACATCGCGCTCGGCACCCACGCGAACAAGCACGGCCAGATCATCGGGGCCAACGTCGGCGGCGGCTACGGCACGTTCCCGGGCGTGGTCGGTACGGCGGTGAGCAAGGTCTGTGATCTGGAGATCGCCAGGACCGGCCTGCGCGAGAAGGACGCGACGGCGGTCGGCCTGCGCTTCGTGACGGCGACGATCGAGTCGACGGGCCGCGCGGGCTACTACCCGGGGGCGAAGCCGATGACGGTGAAGATGCTCGCGGAGTACCGCACCGGACGGCTGCTGGGCGTGCAGATCGTGGGCCGTGAGGGGGCGGCGAAGCGGGTGGACGTCGCTGCCGTGGCACTCACCGCCGGGATGACGGTGGAGGCCATGACGGCACTCGACCTCGGATACGCCCCGCCGTTCTCCCCGGTCTGGGACCCGGTCCTGGTGGCCGCCCGCAAGGCCGTCTCGGCGGTGCGGGCGAGCCTCCGGGAGGACGTCTGACTAACGGGCCGTCTGCTCGTGGACGTACTCCACCAGGCGCGTCAGGGCAGCCGGGTCGGTGGACGGCAGGACGCCGTGCCCCAGGTTGAAGATGTGGCCCTCGAGCCCCGCGGCGGCGGCGAGCACCTCGCGGGTCTTCGCCTCGACCGCCTCGGTCGGCGCGAAGAGCACCGCCGGGTCGAGGTTGCCCTGGAGCGCCTTGCCGGGACCGACCCGGCGGGCACCCTCGTCCATCGGGACGCGCCAGTCCACGCCGACCACGTCCGCGCCGGCCTCGCCCATCAGGCCGAGCAGCTCGCCGGTGCCGACGCCGAAGTGGATGCGCGGGACGCCGTACGGGGCGACGGCGTCGAAGACCTTCGCGGAGGCCGGCATTACGGAGCGGCGGTAGTCGGCCGGGGCCAGGGCCCCGACCCAGGAGTCGAAGAGCTGGACCGCGGAGGCGCCGGCCTCGATCTGAACCTTCAGGAAGGCGCCGGTGATCGCCGCCAGCCGGTCGAGCAGCTCGGCCCAGAGCTCCGGCTCGCCGTACATCATGGCCTTGGTGCGCTCGTGGTTGCGGGACGGGCCGCCCTCCACGAGGTAGCTCGCCAGAGTGAACGGCGCACCGGCGAAGCCGATGAGCGGGGTGGCGCCGAGCTCCGCGGTGAGCATCCCGAAGGCCTCGGTGACGTACGGGACGTCCTCGGGGGTGAGATCGCGCAGGCGGGCCAGATCGGCGCGGGTGCGGATCGGCTCGGCGATCACCGGGCCGACGCCGGGCTTGATGTCGAGGTCGATGCCGATGGCCTTGAGGGGCACGACGATGTCGCTGAAGTAGATCGCGGCGTCGACCTTGTGGCGGCGCACGGGCTGCAGCGTGATCTCGGTGACCAGCTCCGGCATCATGCAGGAGTCGAGCATCGCGATGCCCTCGCGGACCTTCAGGTACTCGGGCAGCGACCGCCCCGCCTGACGCATGAACCAGACCGGGGTGTGCGGCACCGGCTCGCGACGGCACGCCTTGAGGAACGCCGACTCGTGGGTGGCGGGGGTCGTCGGCAGGCCCGGGGTCGGGCCCTCCCCCGATCGGACGGAGCTGAGCTCTTGGGGAAGGTCGTTGGCACTCACGCACAGAATCTTCGCACGGAGCGGCAACGAGCCGGACCCCGCATGGGTGTCCCTCCCTGCACGGGGCTCCGGTTCCGCCTACTCTTCCCCGCATGGCTCCGGCTCAGGGACAATATTCCGATCATTCCGATGGCACTGACAGCGAGGAGAGTGCGGACGGCGAAACGGTTCCGCCCGCGTTCCGGTCGGCGGTCGACGCGCTGCGTTCCGCCCGTCTGCGCCCCGAACTGGAGGTCGAGCCCACGCGCCCGCCGAAACGGCTCGCCCCGCACGCGTACGCCCTGGAAGCCGCGGTGGTCGACGGCGACGACGATCTCGCCGACGGCCGCCTCGTGCTCCTGCACGATCCGTCGGGGCACGACGCCTGGCAGGGCACCTTCCGGCTGGTGACCCTCGTGCGGGCGGAACTCGAACCGGAGATGGCGGCGGACCCTCTGCTGCCTGAGGTGTGCTGGACGTGGCTGACGGGCGCACTGGATGCCAGAGGGTTGTCGTACGGGGAGGCCGGCGGCACCGTGACGCGGGCCGGCTCGCACTACTTCGGCGCGCTCGGTGCGCGCCGTCCCGCCACGCAGATCGAGATCCGCGCCTCGTGGACGCCGCGCGAGGGGCGCGGTGGGGTGCCCGACACCGCGGCGCACCTGTCCGCGTGGGGTGATCTGCTCTGCCAGCTGGCGGGCCTGCCGCCGTCGGGCACCGCGGACGCGGCGGTGGTGACCCTGCCGCAAAGGCGCGGACCCCAGGCGCCATGACGCAGCGTCATCATTCGGAGAGCCGGTCGCACAGGGACCGGCTCTCTTTTCGTACAATCGATCGCGCGTCCTATTTGCCCGAATTGTTACTCACTAATCCGTGATCTTCCTCTAAAGGAGGACGCACCTGCTGCCGAAGAGGTCAATGACCCTTCAAGCACGGTTCGCCCCGGCTTCCCCCTAGCCGGCCCGTCCCGACACTCCCCCCAGGAGGCCTGGTGTCCGTTCTCCTCGAGCAGCCCGCAAGCCTGGTCGCCTACCGCCCGAACAAACCGACGGCCATGGTCGTCGTGGCCGACCCGCGCGTCCGTTCCACCGTCACCCGCCATCTGTGGGCTCTCGGTGTTCGTGACGTCATCGAGGCGTCGTCCATCGCGGAGGCCCGCCCCCGCGTCGGCAACCCGCGCGACATCTGCGTTGCCGACGTCCACCTGCCCGACGGTTCCGGGCTGACCCTGCTGTCCGAGACCCGAGCCGCCGGCTGGCCGAACGGCCTCGCCCTCTCCGCCGCCGATGACATCGGCGCGGTACGCAACGCCCTCGCGGGCGGAGTGAAGGGCTACGTCGTCACCGGCACCCGTACGAACATCGGCCACCCCACCCGTCCCGGCGTCGCCCCGATCGGCGCCAACGCCGCCCGCATGCACCGCAGGCCTCCCGGCTCCCCGAGCCACCCGGGCGGCTACCGCGAACTCTCCGGCCGTGAGGTGGAGGTGCTCCGCCTGGTCGCCGAAGGCCAGTCCAACAAGGCCATCGGCGTCTCGATGGGCCTCTCCGCACTCACCGTCAAGAGCCACCTCGCCCGCATCGCCCGCAAGCTCGGCACCGGAGACCGAGCCGGAATGGTCGCCGTGGCCCTGCGTACGGGCATCATCCACTGACGCCCCCACCCCACCGGCACCTGCGCGGACGCGCACCCGGCCGGTTTACGCGCATGGCCGCCCGTCGGCGGAACGTTCCGTCGACGGGCGACGCGCATACACAGATACCCTTGGCATGTGACCGACGCCCAAGAGACCGCAGAAGACACATCACTGCGAACCACCGGGGGCGCTCCCCCGGACGACGTCGCCCCGGCGCCGATCCCCTTGCTCGAACCGCGCGAGGGCATCCCTCCGGTGGTGGCGACCGACGACGCGCTGGCCGAGGTGATCGCGGCCTTCGCCGCGGGCACCGGCCCGGTGGCCGTCGACGCCGAGCGCGCCTCCGGCTACCGCTACGGGCAGCGCGCCTACCTCGTACAGCTGCGGCGCGAGGGCGCGGGCAGTGCCCTGATCGACCCGGTCGGCTGCCCCGACCTCTCCGGGCTCGGTCAGGCCCTCACCGGCAGTGAGTGGATCCTGCACGCAGCCACCCAGGACCTGCCCTGCCTGCGCGACATAGGCATGACCCCGACGTCGCTCTTCGACACGGAGCTCGCCGGACGGCTCGCGGGGTTCCCGCGCGTCGGACTGGGCGCCATCGTGGAGAACGTCCTCGGCTACGCCCTGGAGAAGGGCCACTCGGCGGTCGACTGGTCCACGCGTCCGCTTCCCGACCCGTGGCTGCGCTACGCCGCCCTCGACGTCGAACTGCTGGTGGACCTGCGCAACGCCCTGGAGGTGGAGCTGGACCGCCAGGGCAAGCTGGAGTGGGCCCTGGAGGAGTTCGAGGCGATCGCGTCGGCGCCGCCCGCTCCCCCGCGCAAGGACCCGTGGCGCCGGACCTCCGGCATGCACAAGGTGCGCCGCCGCCGTCAGATCGCCGTCGTACGGGAGCTGTGGAACGCCCGCGACCAGGTGGCGCAGCGTCGCGACGTCTCCCCCGGCAAGGTGCTCGGCGACGCCGCGATCATCGAGGCGGCCCTGGCGCTGCCCGCGAACGTGCAAGCCCTCACCGCACTGCCCGGCTTCGGCCACCGCATGGGACGCCGTCAGCTGGAGCAGTGGCAGGCGGCCGTCGACCGCGCCAAGGCGCTGCCCGAATCGGAGCTGCCGCAGCCCGGTCAGCAGCCGGCCGGCCCGCCGCCGCCCCGCTCCTGGGCGGACAAGGACCCGGCCGCCGCCGCCCGCCTCTCGGCCGCGCGCGCCTCGGTGTCGGAGCTCGCGGAGCGGCTGCACATGCCCCAGGAGAACCTGATCACCCCGGACACCGTGCGCCGGGTCTGCTGGGAGCCGCCCAAGACCCTCACGCCGGGGGCCGTGGAGACCGCCCTCGCCGGGTACGGCGCGCGCCGCTGGCAGATCGAACAGGTCGGACCGCTCCTGCTGGACGCCCTGGACAAGAGCGCCTGAGCTCTCTCGCGTGTGCCCCCTGCCGGAGGACCGGCAGGGGGCACACGCGTGTCGGGGCCGTGCCCCCGTGCCGCCCGTCGGCGAGGATCGAATTCGCGCCAGTTACCGGTCTCTCCCGGGCACCGGTGGCGGCTCGTCCCGTGTGACGTTCGCCGCTCCGGTGGTGGGGGGTGGGCAGTCTGGTTACCCGCAAGTAGCATGTGGGTGGCGGCGCGCCGATGCGTGCGCCCCGCAGCAGTGCCATCCCGCACCCTGGAGGAGAGCCACCGTGCCTCGTACCATCCGGGACGTCGTCTTCGTCGACGGCGTCCGCACCCCGTTCGGCAAAGCGGGCCCGAAGGGCATCTACCACGAGACCCGCGCCGACGATCTCGTCGTGAAGGCCATCCGGGAGCTGCTGCGCCGCAACCCGGATCTGGACCCCGCCAAGATCGACGAGGTCGCCATCGCCGCGACCACGCAGATCGGCGACCAGGGCCTGACCCTCGGGCGTACCGCCGGAATCCTGGCCGGGCTGCCGCAGTCGGTACCCGGTTACTCCATCGACCGCATGTGCGCGGGCGCCCTGACCGCCGTCACCTCGACGGCCGGCTCCATCGCCTTCGGCGCGTACGACGTCGTCATCGCCGGCGGTGTCGAGCACATGGGCCGTCACCCGATGGGCGAGAGCGTGGACCCGAACCCGCGTCTCGTCTCGGAGAAGCTGGTCGACGAGTCCGCCCTGTTCATGGGCATGACCGCGGAGAACCTGCACGACAGGTACCCCTCGATCACCAAGCAGCGCGCCGACGAGTACGCGGTCCGCTCGCAGGAGAAGGCCGCGAAGGCGTACGCCGACGGCAAGATCCAGCAGGACCTGGTGCCGGTCTCCGTGCGCCGCACCAACGCAGAGGCGGGCGAGACGGGCTGGGGCCTGGTCACCGCCGACGAGCCGATGCGCCCGGGCACCACCATGGAGTCGCTGGCCGGCCTGAAGACCCCCTTCCGCGCCTACGGCCGCGTGACGGCCGGTAACGCCGCGGGCCTCAACGACGGCGCCACCGCCTCGCTGCTCGCGTCCGAGGAGACCGCCCGCGAGCTGGGTCTCCCGGTCAAGATGCGCCTGGTGTCGTACGCCTTCGCGGGTGTCGAGCCGGAGGTCATGGGCTACGGCCCGATCCCGGCGACGGAGAAGGCACTGGCCAAGGCCGGTCTCTCCATCGACGACATCGGTCTCTTCGAGATCAACGAGGCCTTCGCCGTGCAGGTGCTCGCCTTCCTGGAGCACTACGGCATCGCCGACGACGACGCGCGCGTCAACCAGTACGGCGGCGCGATCGCGTACGGCCACCCGCTCGCCTCCTCCGGCGTCCGCCTGATGACTCAGCTGGCCCGCCAGTTCGAGGAGCAGCCGGAGGTCCGCTACGGCCTGACGACCATGTGCGTCGGCTTCGGCATGGGCGCGACGGTCGTCTGGGAGAACCCGAACTTCAACGGAGGCACCAAGTGAGCTCCACCACTGAGCTTCTGAAGGGTGCGGCCGAGCTGTTCCCCGGTGAGGTCGTCACGCAGGCGCACGTACGCCACCTCGACCTTCCCGGCGGCGCGGGGCGCTTCGCGCTCATCACGCTGGACAACGGCTTCGACCACACCAAGCCGACCACCATCGGCCCGCAGTCGCTGGCGAACCTGAACGCCGCCATCGACCAGGTCGAGAAGGAGGCGGCCGAGGGTTCGATCACCGGTGTCGGTGTGACCGGCAAGCCGTTCATCTTCGCGGTCGGCGCGGACCTCAAGGGCGTCGAGCTCCTCAAGGAGCACAAGGACGCGCTGGCCATCGGCAAGGGCGGCCACGACGTCTTCCGCCGCCTCTCCGGCCTCGCGGTCCCGACGTTCGCGTACTACAACGGCGCGGCCATGGGCGGGGGTGTGGAGATCGGTCTGCACTGCTCGTACCGCACCGTCTCCTCCGCGCTGCCGGCGTTCTCGCTGCCCGAGGTCTTCCTCGGTCTGGTCCCCGGCTGGGGCGGCTGCGCGCTGCTCCCCAACCTGATCGGCGCCGACCGCGCCGTCTCGGTGATCATCGAGAACTCGCTGAACCAGAACCGCCAGCTCAAGGGCAAGCAGGTCTTCGAGCTCGGGATCGCCGACGCGATCTTCGAGGGCGCGGACTTCCTGGAGCAGTCGCTGATCTGGACCGCGTCCGTCCTCAAGGGCGAGATCGCGGTCGAGCGTCCCGAGGTCGACCGGGGTGACGCCTGGGACCAGGCCGTCGCCCGCGGCAAGGCCGTCGCCGACTCGAAGGTGCACGGCGCCGCCCCGGCCGCCTACCGCGCGCTGGAGATCATCGCCGCGGCGAAGTCCGGCGACCTGGATGCCGGCTTCGACGCCGAGGACCAGGCGCTCGCCGACCTGATCATGGGTGGCGAGCTGCGCTCGGGCATCTACTCCTTCAACCTGGTCCAGAAGCGCGCCAAGCGCCCGGCCGGTGCCCCGGACAAGTCCCTGGCCCGCCCGGTGACCAAGGTGGGTGTGGTGGGCGCCGGCCTGATGGCCAGCCAGCTCGCACTGCTCTTCCTGCGCCGCCTGGAGGTCCCGGTCGTCCTCACGGACATCGACCAGGACCGGGTCGACAAGGGTGTGGGTTACGTGCAGGCCGAGATCGACAAGCTCCTCGGCAAGGGCCGCATCAACCAGGACAAGGCCAACCGCCTCAAGGCCCTGGTCTCCGGTGTGCTGGACAAGGCGGAGGGCTTCTCCGACGCCGACTTCATCATCGAGGCCGTCTTCGAGGAGATCGGCGTCAAGCAGCAGGTGTTCGCGGAGGTCGAGGCGGTCGCCCCAGCGCACGCGATCCTCGCCACGAACACCTCGTCCCTCTCGGTCACCGAGATGGCGTCGAAGCTGAAGAACCCCGAGCGGGTCGTCGGCTTCCACTTCTTCAACCCGGTCGCGGTCCTCCCGCTGCTGGAGATCGTCCGCGGCGAGCAGACCGACGACGCCTCGCTGGCCACGGCCTTCGGTGTCGCGCGCAAGCTGAAGAAGACCGCTGTGCTGGTGAAGGACGCCCCGGCGTTCGTCGTCAACCGCATCCTCACCCGCTTCATGGGCGAGATCCAGAACATCATCGACGAGGGCACCCCGGTCGAGACGGCGGAGAAGGCCATCGAGCCGCTCGGCCTGCCGATGTCCCCGCTGGTGCTGCTGGAGCTCGTCGGCCCGGCGATCGGTCTGCACGTCTCCGAGACCCTGAACCGCGCCTTCCCGGACCGCTTCACGGTCTCCGAGAACCTCGCGGCGGTCGTGAAGGCGGGCAAGCGCGGCTTCTACGTCTACGATTCGGGCGCGCCGGTCCTCGACCCCGAGGTCGCGGCGCTCCTCAAGCAGGGCGACACCGTCCTGACGGAGGACCAGGTCCGTGACCGCGTCCTGGACGCGGTGGCCCAGGAGATCGGCCTGATGCTGGCCGAGGGCGTCGTGGCCGAGCCGCAGGACATCGACCTCTGCCTGATCACCGGCGCGGGCTGGCCCTTCCACCTGGGCGGCATCACGCCGTACCTGGACCGCGAGGGCGTCTCCGAGCGGGTCAACGGCAAGCCGTTCCTGGCGCCGGGCGTGGCGAGCGTTCCGGCGTAACGCGGATTCCTCACCGGACGGGCCGTACGGGATCGTTTCCGTACGGCCCGTTCCCATGCCCGGCGTGGGACGGCCCGGCCGTGTGCGGCCGGGGGAACGGACGCAGACGAAGGGCCGGCCGGGATCACCCCGGCCGGCCCTTCTCCCGTCCCGTCCGTCACCAGGTACCGGTGAACGGCCTGTGGTTGCACGTCTCGCCGCACTCGTCCTCGCGGGAACTCCCCGCCGTGCGGATGCTGCTGTTCTCCGGGATGCCGACGACCTTGAACCGTACGGTGGAGGGAGCGGACTCCTGCGCGCCGAACAGCGCGATGACGTCCACGGCGTGGTGGCCCGCCCGCCAGCGGTGGGCGTGGGTGAAGTGCCACTCGCCCTTCTCGTCGACGGCCGTCGCACCGATCAGCCGTCCGCTCTCCATCAGCACGACCTTGGTGGCGCCCGGCTGGGTACGGCCCGCGAACCGCACCTTCGGTCCCGCGAACTTGTCCTCCTTCGGCGCGGTGATGACGGCGGGCGCCACTCCGGAGATCACCTGGAAGTGCTGCTCGGCCGTCGGTGAGCACCCGTCGGCCCTGAGACCGACGCACTGGATGACGTGCTCCCCCGGCGTCCACTCGACCGCCCGGCGCCACAGCCACTGGCCCGCCGCGCCCACGCCGGTTCCGCCGATGTACTGCCCCTGTTCGAAGAACAGCAGGTAGTCCGTTCCGGGCGCGGCCGTGCCGGAGAACTTGGTCATGGGGCCGACGGTGGCGCCCGCGACCGGGCGGGCGAAGGTCGGTGCCCCGCCGCTGCGCATGCCGTAGTCGAGGGCCGATTCGGGCGACTGGACCGTGAACTCGTGGGACACCGGGGGCAGCCCCTCGGGCTCCATGAGCGCGGCGATGTCCACGTCGGCCCGGGTCAGGACGGACCGCTCGACCAGGCCGGCGACGACCAGCCGGGCGACCTCGTAGGCCCCGGGGTGGTTCAGATGGCTGGAGTCGATGTTTCCGTCCGGGTGCAGGGGGTGCTCGCCGGCGTCGACCCAGCAGAAGTACTGGCGCAACCGGGTCGGGCCGATCCTCGACCACAGGCTCATCGTGATGCCGGTGAGGTCGATCAGGGGGACGCCGATCGCGGCGGCGGTCTCCGCCATGGCGCGCGGGTACGCGCCCCGGGTGTTCTTCACCTCGCCGGTCGCGGAGAAGGCGTAGCGCGCGGTGGGGGTGACCATGACCGGCACTCCGCCCTCGCTCCGGATGTACTCGGTGAAGAGCCCGAGGAGTTCCTGGTACTCCGGCACCGGGACGTAGCGCATGCCGTTGTGGATCATGTGGTCCACACCGCCGAACCCGAGGAGGACGATGTCCCCCGGCTTCATCCGGTTGAGCAGTCCCGCGAACCGCTCGGTGTAGTACTTGCGGGTGGTCATCGCGCTGCGCGCGTAGTTCGCGACCTCTATCGGGCCGACGAGCAGTTCCTGGATCTTCTGCCCCCAGCCGGCCATGGGGGCCTCCTCGTCCGTACGCGGCGCCGGAACGGAATCCCCGAGGACAAATATCGTGCGGTTCATTTTATCCCCATTCAAGGAGTTCTAGCGGTCGACGACGTTCATGGCCATGGCCCCTGACGCGGAGCAGTACGGGCGCACCTGGACGGGCTTGGCGGGGTGCACACACACGAAGTCCGTCGTCTCGTCCCCCACCACCGGTACGGCCGGGTACACGAACGCACCCTTGACGTCGGGGAAGTCCTCCAGGAGGTGACACACCCGGAACTTGCGCCAGTTGTCCGGAGAGGGCTGGAGCCACCAGTCCCAGTCCTCCCAGCGGTCGAGGCGGTGGTCCACCACCTTCCTGACCGGCACCTCGGCGCGGAAGGTGTTGTCCGCGAGCACGCTGACGGGCACGGTGAAGTTGGCCGGGTGGGGCCCACGTCTGCTGACCACGAGGAGCGCTCCGGGCTCGATCCGGCTCGCGCCGCACAGGACACCGGTCAGCGTGATCCCGTGCTCGTCGACGTCGACGGCGGTCGACTCGACGTGGTCCTGCCGCAGGACGGTACGGAGCATCAGCTTGCCGTTGGGCTGCGCGTAGGGGAGGTTCCATCCGACGGGCGCCGGCCCGGAGCCGGCCAGTACGGCCGCCCGTGCCCCGATCAGCTTCCGCGTGTCGCGGATCCCGGCCTTCATGTGGACGTTGACGGACTTGGCGTTGGACATGGTGACCCGCCACCTGCCGTCGCCGAGGTCGTCCAGCGCCGAGGGGGTCAGCGCGGCCGTGTAGCGCGTGCCCCCGTTGCCGAGGGGTTTGCGGGTGGTGCGCAGGGGCATGTCCGGCAGCCGCTTCCCGTCGGACGGGTTGTGCCGGAGGACGAACTGCCAGCGGTGCTTGCCGTCCTGCGGTCCGACGGCGGAGAACCTCAGCCATCCCGCGTCGTCGGCCGCGACGTCCACGGTGGCGGCGGCGATGGAGACGGGCGGCACTGTCGGCGGCGCGGCGACGGTGCGCGTGTCAGTGGCGGGGACCCGGTAGCCGCGGTCCGACGCGGCGCGGCGGCGCGCCGCGTCCTCGAACAGCTCGACGTACCGTGCCGCCACCGCCTCGGGGTCGTAGCGCGCGGAATTGCGCAGGGCGGCCACACCCATGGCGCGGCGGAGCGCGTCGTCGGCCATCAGCGTGCGCAGACCCTGCGCGACGGCGTCCGCGTCCCCGGTCCTTACCAGCAGGCCGTCCTCGCCGTGGCGCAGGATCTCCCGCGGCCCCACGGGGCAGTCGGTGGAGACGACGGGCAGCCCGCAGCGCATGGCCTCCACCAGCGTCATCCCGAAGGACTCGGCGCTGGAGGTGACGGCCGCGATCGATCCCTTGGCCCACTCGGACTCGATGGGTGAGAAACCGCCCATGAGCAGTGCTCGGCCGGCGAGCCCGAGTTCGGTGGTGAGCGCCCGCAGTTCGGCCGACTCGCCTCCGTCGCCGTAGATCCGCAGCTGCCAGTCCGGGAACTCGTCGGCGAGCATGCCGAAGGCACGGACCAGCAGGTCGTAGCGCTTGACCCGGTGCATACGGCCGGCACTCACGATCACCTTGTGGGAGCCGTCGGCGGGCTCGACCACAGGGCGCGGCACGCTGTTGGGGATACCGATGACGGGGATGCCCGGGACCGGGGTGTTCTCCACGAACGAGCGGGCGTCGGCCTCGGTGACGGTCGTGACGGCGTCGAGGCGCGGGTAGACGCGGGCCATCTCGGCCCGGACGGCCGGCGGGATCGCCAGGTGGGTCATGTGCTCCTGCGCGACGCGCAGGGCCGAGTCACGGGTGTACCGCGCCACGAACAGGTTCAGGCTGGGCCTGGTGCCCACCACCACGTCCGCGCCGGTCCGGCTGAGGTCCTGGATGATCCTGGCGTCGGTGAACTTGCTGTACTGGGCGTAGAACTCCTCCTGGCGCGGGACGACCTCGCTGGGCTCGTCGCTGCCCGCGGCCTTCACGTCCGCCGATCCGGAGCGGAGGTCCACCAGGGCTCGCACGGTGATGCGCGGGGAGATCTCGAACTTCGTCGCGGTGGTCCGCCGGAAGACCGAGACGATCTCGACCTCGTGCCGGACCGCGAGCGCCTCGGCGAGGTTGATCACCGTACGGTTGGTGCCGCCGATGCCGTAGATGTTGTTGATCAGGAACGAGATCTTCACCGGACCTCACGTTCCCTCTGCTCGAACGGGCTCGGCACCGGGAAGTAGGACTCCAGGAAGGTGTTGAGCATGATGGTCTGCCTGTTCACCTCGAAGGTGTCGGAGACCGTGTCGTTGATGCAGAACGCCTGCCGGTCACGCCGGGCCAGCAGGATGCCCAGCCTTCTGGAGATCTCGGGCTTCGCCAGATCGAGGTAGGCGAAGCTGATGTCGGAAGGCACGGCTCGTCCTGTGAAGTACGCGTAGTAATGGTAGAGCGAGGACGGGATGGAGATGTCGGTCGCGCTGCGGAACCTGCTGTGCGAGGTGCTGTGGTGCGCCTCCGCGAACTCCTTCTCCATCTCGTAGAGCACGCTGCGCCGCAGGGCGTACGGCGCGTGCCGGAGCTTCTGCACGATGGCGGAGCCGAAGTTGTCGAGGATGATCTTCCGGTTGTTCTTCCCGGCGGCGTCGACCGGCCGGTCCCCGACGGTGAGGCCCCACCTGGGGACCTGTGAGGGCGAGAAGAAGGTGCGGGTCATCCCGTTGGACAGGAAGAAGTCCTTGGGCGTGGTCGGGCAGCCCAGGAACATGTCGTCGTTGAAGTACAGGAAGTGCTCGGACAGGCCGTCGATGTGGTGCAGCTGGCTCTCGATGGCGTGCGAGTTGTACGTCGGCAGGGCGGCCTGGTCCTGGAATATCTCCGTGTGGTCGACCACCGTGAGACGGGAACTGCGCAGGCTGAGCCACTCGGGCCGCTGCCGGTCGGTGACCAGGTAGACGTGGCGTACCCAGGGCGCGTTCTGCTCCAGCGCCCGCAGGGAGTAGCGGAGTTCGTCACGGCTGATGTAGCGGGCCGCGTTCGCCGACTCGGTGTGGTAGCCGCCGTCGCCGAACTGGGCGCGGCGCCGCTGCCATTCCGGGGCCGATCCGTCCACCCACGTGTAGACGACGTCGACGGGGAAGCGCACGTCCTCGGGGAGCACATCGGCGCAGGCCTCGATGGTGCGCACCGAGCGGGTGCGGCGGGTGTGCAGGGCGGCGAACCCGGTCAGCCGGCTGACGGGGACCTCGACCCGCGGCTCGTCCAGGGCGACGTCCTCGGTGACACGGTTCGGCCGGGGTGCGACGAGCCGGCCGTCCTCGGGGCGCCAGAACTCGATGTCGCAGCCGTAACGGAGGCCGAGCACCAGGGAGTTGCCGGGATCGGCCCACACCATGCCGGTGCGCAGCACGCGTGCCCGGCTGCCGGTGCGACGGGCCCGGGCGGAGCCGCAGAGGGCCGTTCTCCCGGCGAGCCGCTCCCCGGAGAGGGCGGAGACGTACACGGGGGCGGTGAGCCGGGTCGTCGCCAGGGCGGCCACGACGCGCTGCCGGTCCGCCTCCGACACGCCGAGCACGGACCTGAAGTCGGAGCTGCCCCGGACCGCGAAGTAGTCGATGCCCGCTTCGTCGAGGAGCGAGACGATCAGCTCCAGGTTCGCCTCCCGCAGACCGAGCGGGGACGCGGTGGACCGCACGAGCGCGATCATCCCTCCCCGCCCGGAGAGCACGGCGAGGCTTTCCGAGGCGCGGAAGAGGTGCGGCCAGCGACGGCGCGCCCGGCGTCCCCGGACGAAGCGCGCGGCCAGGGTGAGGATGTGGAGGCGTCGCAGCAGCCCCTTGAGACCGGTGCGCAGGCGCATGGGAACGCGCCGGGCGACGCGTCGTCTCAGGGAGCGGGGAACGAACGTGCGGTACACCCCGACGACAGCGGATGCCTCCGGATTACTTGTGCTCACGTGTACGTTTCCGGGTCCTCTGGATGGCCGTGCTCAAACGGACTTGCCACGGGGAAGTAGCGGTGCAGGAAGTCGACGACCGCCTTGGTGCCGCCACGGCGGAGAGCCTCGTCGCTCCCGAGCCCGAAGAAGTGAAGCTGTTGCAGGTCGCGGCGCACGAGCAGCCGTTCGAGCTGACGAGCGATGTCGGGCAGTGCCGCGTGTACGACGGCCGTCGTCCCGCCCGACGGATCAGCGAGCCCGTGGGCGTACGCGAAGTGGTGGACCAGCCCGTCGGCCGGGTGGGAGCCGGGGAGCTTGGGGTGAACCTGCCCGTCGGCCGGGGCCTCCGCCACCGCCCCGCTCTCCGCGAGCCGGCTGAGGACCGAGCAGGTGTACGGCTGGGGCCCGGGGGCGAAGGACTGCGTCACGGCTCGGCCGGTCGCCGAGTATGCCTGCGCCGTCCAGGGTGCGAAGGACTCCTCGGCCGTCCACACCCCGCGCCGGGGGCGGGTCGTGCCGGTCGGTGTGAAGTAGTCGAACGGACGCGTGGGGCGTCCGAGCAGCGCCCCGGGGCGGAACACCAGGAAGTGCTCCGCGATGTCGGGGAGCAGGTGGAGGTGACCCCCGGCCCCGTGCCGGTCCGGGACCACGGCGAGCCTGCCGTCGTCGCCCTTCAGCCACGCGGGCGCCGGTTCCTGGGCCACCACGTGGACGAGGTCGACCCACGGGGCGTACTGGTGGAGGGATCGCAGCGACGCCCTGAGCAGTTCCTCGCCCCAGGCTCCCGGATGCTGCCACAGCAGCACGGCGTCCACGGGGAAGGTGATCTCTTCGAGGCGGGGGATGTCGAAATGTTCGAGGGTGACCGACGGGTCCATGTCACCGTCGATGTCGCTGTAGCCCGACAGCCGGTCGAAGCCGATCTCGATGCCCACGGCGTCCCTGGAGACGACGCGCTGGACACGGTTGGGGCGGGGTCCCACGAGACGCTCGTGCGGCAGATCGGTGTTGACCGTCCAGAACTCGATCTCGATGCCCTGGTCCTCGCCCACCCACAGGTTCTCGGTGGGTTCGGTGCGCAGCCAGGTGATCCGGATGGCCTTGGCCCTGCCGTAGTTCTTCCAGGCCTTGAGGTGGCTGCCCGGGACCGCGCGGGTCTCGTTGTTGACGGGGGACGCCGACACGACGTAGCCGGTGTGCTCCTCGAGCAGTGCGCGCAGGACCCTGCGGACCTGCCCCTTGTCCTGCTGTTCGACGGCGAGGCAGATACGCCGGTCGTCGAGTGCGGGCACCGCGAACCAGGGGATGTCGGCGGCGTCCAGGGCCGAGGTCACCAGATCATGGTCGAGGCGGCGCGCCAGGTCGACGGTCAGGCCCTGGTGCACATGCCCGACACGGCCGTCCGGAGTGCGCGTCCTGCGTTCGGACGCGCTCGCGAAGTCCCCCTTCCTGACCAGCCGGAGCGCGCGTCGGTGCAGGCGCGCCTCACGGCGGTTCAGGGTGCGTACGAGGCCGCCCTTGACCTTGCGCCGGACCTTGGGCGGCACCCGGCTGCCCGCGACGGCACGCACCGGCTGGGGGACGATGCGTTTGTAGACCCTTGCGGCCGAACTCGAATCGGTCATGTCATGAACCCCGACTCATCGCTCGTAGGGACTGGTGACAGGGAAGTAGGCGTTGAGGAATCCGTCGAGCAGTTCCTGCTGCGCCTCGATGTCCTCCGGCGTGGAGAACGCGTCGTTCAGGCAGAAGGAGTCCTGGCTCCGGCCGTCGAGGAGCCGCTGCAGCCGGTCCGCCAGGTCGGGGACCGCCAGCTGGAGGTAGGTGAACGGCATGGTCCCGGGCTGCGCCCGGCCGGTCAGCGCCGCGTAGTACAGCCCGAACGACGACGTGGTGGACAGGTCCGTCATGGACCGGAAGCGGCTGGCGGCCGTACGGGCCCACGCCTGGGGGAAGTCGCGTTCGGCCTCCTCCATCGCGCTGCGGCGCAGCGCGTAGGGGATGTGCTCCATGGGCTGGGTGATCACCCTGCCGAAGCGTTCCTTCAGGAGCGCGCGGTTGTTCTTGCAGGCAGCGTCGACGGGGGTGTCGGTCTCGACTACGGGCCCCTGCGGTATCCGGTTGCGCGAGGGGAAGTACCGGGCCGTTCCGCTGGGCGTGAAGAAGGCGTGCGGCGCCACCGGGCGGCCGATGAACATGTCGTCGTTGAAGTACAGGAAGTGCTCGGACAGCCCCTCGATGTGATGCAGCTGGCTCTCGATCGAGTGCGAGTTGAACGTCGGCAGGTCTGCGGGGTTCCGGAAGATCTCCCGGTGGCTCACCACCCGGATGCCGGGTACGTCCTCACGGAGCCAGGCCGGGACCTGGTCGTCGGTGACGATGTAGATGGTGCGCACCCAGGGGGCGAACATGTGGAGCGAGCGGACCGAGTAGCGCAGCTCGTCGCGGCTGATGAAGCGGGCGTCGCTCGCGGACTCGGCGTGATAGACCTCACCCTTCGCCGACGCCTTGCGCTGCTGCCAGGCGGGGTCGTTCCCGTCCACCCACGTGTACACGGCATCGACCGGGAAGGCGATGTCCTCGACGCAACCGACCAGGAATTCGGGACGAGTGGCGAGCGGGGGCGCGTCGCGGGGCGACGTGTGGTCGGACACGAAGCGGCTGAACAGACGCGGAGCTCCGAGCACGTTGCCCCCCTCAGCCGACACGGCCCAGGTGACCCGGTTGGCCCGGGGGGCGACGAGATGTGTCCCGTGCCACCGCCAGAACTCCACCGTGCATCCGTACTCGTGGCCCATCAGCAGGTGTCTGCCGGGGTCGGTGCGGTACCAGCTGACCTGCACGGCGGACGCCGTACGGACACCCCGCCAGGCCTTGGGGTCCCTGGACGAGCGTGGGGCGACGGGCGCGGCCTGGCCGGCGTCGATGACACTCAGGTGGCCGGCGTACTGCCCCATGCCCCTGAACAGGGCGCCGAGGACGGCTTCCCTGTCCTCCTCGGCGACCGCGACGACGGTCCCGTGGTCGGAGGTTCCGCGCACGGCGAAGAAGGACACCCCCGCGGACTGGAGCAGGTCGGCGACGGCGGAGCGATTGGCCTCCCGGGCGCCGAGTGGAGTGAGTCCCGGTTCGACGTAGACGTCGTCCGTCGCACCGCCCGGCGCGCTCGGCTGCGGAGCGGGCGAGGGCGCGGCCGCGAGAGGGGTCGGCGCGGGACCGGGCACCGTGTCCGCGACAGGCCGCACAGCGGGTCCGGGAATGATCGTCATCCCCGCCACCCCCCACCAGGGCCGGACCATCGCCGCAGCACGCGCCATCACT
Organism: Streptomyces sp. NPDC006516; assembly: GCF_040611875.1. Classification (NCBI taxonomy): domain Bacteria; kingdom Bacillati; phylum Actinomycetota; class Actinomycetes; order Kitasatosporales; family Streptomycetaceae; genus Streptomyces; species Streptomyces sp. NPDC006516. The sequence goes on along the minus strand of NZ_JBEXPD010000021.1, from coordinate 11,624 downwards.
CCTTGATCTGCCTGCGGTCGACGACCAGCAGAGCCTTCGCGGATCCCCCGTGGATGCCGCTTACTCTGCGAGCTTCATCTGCCACAAGTAGTCATTGATGGCGACTGAAAGAACTTTCAACTTTCACAGAGCGATCACATCTTCATCAGTTGTAGGCTCCGTGTCAATGTCGACCCCGAAAGCCACAAAACGCCAAAAGGGTCGACATCAGGAACATATCGGTCATGGCGCCGATGACCGACAGGTCTCGCCCGAGGTTCGCATCTCAGACGCGCACGGCGGGCGCCATGGCCAGGCCCGGCTCGCGGTTCTGACGGGCGACGTACAGCGCCCCGTCGGCTCCGATCACCGCGAGCACCACACGCCCCGCGCTGTCGACCGCCAGAGCAGGGGGCATGTCCGTCCGTTCACCGGTCGGCGACCACCACAGGCCACCGCCCTCGTTCTCGGTGCCGCACGCCGCGACCATGACATGCCCGTCGAGATCTCGATGGGCCAGCACCGTGCAGTCGTAGCCGTCGAGCCCGGCCCGCAGGACGGAGACCGGCCCCTCGGCCGGAGTTCCGCCCAGCGGGATCACCCAGCCCCCGACCCGGTACGCCATCACGCCGCCCGTCGCGGGATCGGTCCAGTAGTACGTGCACCGCCCCGGGGCGGTCTCCAGTCCCGTCACACTGGCCGGCGCCATCTGCACGGGTATGTCCTGCTGCCGCGTGAAAGCCCCGCCCGGAGAGGTCTGAGTCCAGTGCATCGCGAGACCCGCTCCCTGGACGAGGAGGTCCACAGCGCCTGACGCGCCCTGCGTGACGGCCATCCCCTCCTCGGCGCCACGGGCGTTCATGTTGTGCCACGACTCCCACTTGCCGTCCTTGTCGTCGCGCCGGAGCATCACACCGCCTGCGCCGGTCCGCACGAAGAAGTTCAGCAGCCCGGACGGACTCACGGTGCCGACCGGTGCGCCCATGCCGGACGCCTGGTCGGTGTTCTTGCGCGGATTGCCGAGGGAGTGCCACGAGCTGAGAGCCCTGCCGCTCTGGTACTGGATGGCATGCATCACATCGACGACGGGTGGGCCGTCCTTCTTCGGGACGGATCGGCGGCCGAGGAAATGCACGTATCCGTCCGCGCCTTGCGCGAGGGACAGGTGCGTCAGCCGTGGAATCCTGAAGAGATCCGGGCCCGACCACTCCGGTCCCCCTGGCCGCGTCTCCGTCCACCGGAGCACCCCGTCGGGGTGGCGCGCGTACGCGGTGAGTCTTCCGTCCTTGCCACGCAGCAGCCACTGGCCTGCGACAGCGCCCACGGCCGCGTGGCGTTCGCCGCTCCCGTTGTCCCGTACAGCTCGTACCGGGGCGGCTCCTCGGTCGGTGCGCCCAGACTTGACCCGCATGATGTGAGGTCGTCCTTCCCACGATTCCCCGCCGGGACCCGGCGCCGGCTGCCGCACGGCCGCGTCAGGGACGCGCGAAGGGTCTGGCACCCGCCATCATAGAATCCCCGTTCGATCGCCACCGAACTGCCGACCCGCGTTCACCCTTCCGCACCCCGTCGCTCACCTCCCCCTGCAGCTGGGGCGAATGCGTACGGGACGCGAAGAGCCCGCGAAGAATTACACACGATTCGAAAATTTGTCTATACTACTCGGCCAGCCCCCCACATGAGTGGACCGGCCCCACCCGAGTCCCCAACTCCACACTCAGCCCTCACGGGCCACAGACCAAGGGACTCGTGCAGGATGAGCCACGACGCCGTACCCCCGGGCCCGCGCGCCTCTCGACGGGCGGAAGCACCGAAGCGCGGCCGGAAGAAGGAACGAACGCGCCGCCGCGGCCTCAAGATCACGCTCGGGGTGCTGGTCGTCCTGCTGCTCGCCGGCGGTGGCACCGCGTACTGGATGTTCCAGGACCTCGACGGCAACATCAAGGGCGTCGACATCGACAAGGCGCTCGGCGAGGACCGCCCCGAGAAGCTCCCCACCACCGGGCAGAACCTCCTCGTCCTCGGATCCGACTCGCGCGCCGGGGCGGAGAACAAGGAGCTGGGCGGGGGCGGCGGTGTCAGCGGGGCCCGTTCCGACACCGCTCTCGTGGTGCACATACCCGAGGGCCGTACCGAGGCGGTCGCCGTGTCCATCCCGCGCGACACCCTGGTGACCCGGCCCGAGTGCGTCAAGGGTGACGGCTCGAAGATGGCGTCCGCGGAGCGGGTCATGTTCAACTCCGTGTACTCGCAGGTCGGTCCGGCCTGCGTGGTCAAGACCGTCGAGAAGATGTCCGGGGTCAGGATCGACCACTACCTGGAGATCAACTTCGCGGGGTTCAAGGACCTGGTGGACGCGATCGGCGGTGTGACCGTCAAGGTCGAGGAACCGATCAAGGACAAGGCGTCGGGGCTCGACCTGACCGCCGGCACGCACAAGCTCGACGGCACGGAGTCCCTCGCCTACGTGCGTACCCGGCACGGGGTCGGCGACGGCAGCGACCTGGGCCGCATCGGGCTCCAGCAGCAGTTCCTGATGGCCCTGCTGACTGAGATCAAGTCGCAGGACCTGCTGGGCAGTCCGACAAGCACGTACAAGATCGCCAACTCCGCCACCAAGTCGCTCACGACCGACGAGGGCCTCGCCTCGCTGACCTCCCTCGCGGAGTTCGCCCGCTCGATGAACGGCGTCGATCCCGCCTCGATGGAGACGATCATGCTGCCGGTCGCCTACGACAAGCGGGACCCGAACCGCGTGGTGGCGGCGGAACCCCAGGCCGGTGACCTCTGGAAGGCGATCCGGACGGACGGCACCATTCCCGAGTCGGCCAAGAAGTCTCCGGCCACCGGCGGCTGATCCGGCGCAACCGCGGCGACCGGGGCAGGCCCCGGGGCGTACGGCACGCGCGAGGCAGGGACCCGCGCGTGCCGTACGCCGCCGCAGCCGCCACGGCCTGACTGGCCGACGGTCAACGGCTCTTGGCCATAAGGCTGTTCCTGCGCCCGTACGCGAAGTAGATGATCACGCCGAGCACCATCCAGATCCCGAACCGGAGCCAGGTCTCCGCCGGGAGGTTCAGCATCAGCCAGACCGACGCGGCCACCGAGACGATAGGCAGCAGCGGAACCCACGGGGTGCGGAAGGCGCGGTGCAGCTCGGGGCGGGTGCGGCGCAGCACGATCACGCCGAGGGCGACGACCACGAACGCGAAGAGCGTGCCGATGTTCACCAGCGTCGCGAGCTCGTTGATGCTCGTGAAGCCGGCCACGACCGCGATGATCACGCCGAGCAGGATGGTCGGGCGGTACGGGGTGCCGAAGCGGGGGTGCGTCACCGAGAAGAACCTCGGCAGCAGCCCGTCGCGGCTCATCGCGAAGAACACCCGGGTCTGGCCGAGCAGCAGGATCATGCAGACCGTGGTGAGGCCGACCGCGGCGCCGAAGCTGATGACACCCGCGTAGAAGGGGTGCCCGACCGCCTTGAAGGCGTCGGCGAGCGGGGCGCTGACCGAGAGTTCGGTGTAGTTCTGCATGCCGGTGACCACGATGGAGACGGCGACGTAGAGCAGGGTGCAGATGACCAGCGAGGCCAGGATGCCGCGCGGCATGTCACGCTGCGGGAGCTTGGTCTCCTCGGCCGCGGTGGCCACGACGTCGAATCCGATGAAGGCGAAGAAGACGACGGACGCGGCGGTGAAGATGCCCATGACGCCGAAGTTCGTCGGTTCGTAGCCGAAGATCAGCTGGACCAGAGGGGCGTCGAGGCCCGATCCGCCCTCCTGCTTCTCGGCTTCGGGGATGAAGGGCGTGTAGTTGGACGCCTTGATGAAGAAGAGCCCCGCGATGATCACGATGAAGACGACGGCCACCTTGATGGCGACGACGACGGTGGTCACCCGGGCGGAGAGCTTCATCCCGAGCACCAGGATGACCGTCAGGATCAGCACCAGGACGAACGCCAGGACGTCGAAGCCGAATCCGCTCGCCACGTCCGGGCCAGAGAGCACGTCGGGCATGGTCCAGCCGACGTTGTCCATAAGCGAGCGGACGTAGCCCGACCAGCCGACCGCCACCACCGCGGTGCCCAGGGCGAATTCCAGCACCAGGTCCCAGCCGATGATCCAGGCGACGAGCTCGCCCAGGGAGGCGTACGAGAAGGTGTACGCCGATCCGGCCACCGGCACGGTGGAAGCGAATTCCGCGTAACAGAGCGCGGCGAGCGCGCAGACGATGCCCGCCGCGACGAAGGCGAGGGCCGTCGCCGGGCCCGCCGTCTCCTTGGCGACCTTGCCCGTGAGGACGAAGATGCCGGTGCCGATGATGACACCCACTCCGAAGACCGTGAGGTCCAGCGCGGAGAGGGATTTCTTGAGCGCGTGCTCCGGTTCCTCTGTGTCACGGATGGACTGTTCGACCGTCTTGGTCCTGAACAGCCCGTTTCCGCTGGGCGGCATGTCCTGCTGCGTGCTCACCGGCGTACCTCCACGCACTCGTCGTGCACGCCATGATTCGTAAACGGCCGCCCCCGGCAGGCTCCGCGCGGCCCGATTTCACGCGAATGGGCCGGTCGGACCACCCGTGCGGGGTGGCGACCGGCCCATCGGGCACGCCTGGTGGATCAGTCGCGGACGGGCTCCACGGCCCGGCTCTCGTACCGTCCGTCGAGCTTGGCGACGAGGCCGGTGACCTGACGGGCGATGTCCGGCGCGGTCAGCCCGATCTCCGCCATGACCTCGCCGCGCGAGGCGTGGTCGAGGAAGACCGGGGGGATGCCGAAGTCGCGCAGGGGCACGTCGACGTCTGCGTCGCGCAGTGCCTGGGCGATGGCGGAGCCGACGCCGCCGGCCCTGCTGTTGTCCTCGACGGTGACGACGACCCGGTGCTTCGCCGCGAGCGGGGCGAGCGCCTCGTCGACGGGCTTGACCCAGCGCGGGTCGACGACCGTCGTGGAGATGCCCTGGGCGTCCAGCAGAGCGGCGATCTCCAGGCACATCGGGGCGAGGGCGCCCACGGAGACCAGGAGGACGTCCGGCGCGTCCGAGCCCGCCTCACGCAGGATGTCCATGCCGCCCGCCGTGCCGACGGCCTTGACCGCGGGGCCGACCGCGCCCTTGGAGAAGCGGACGACGGTGGGGGCGTCGTCGACCTCGACGGCCTCGCGCAGCTGGGCCCTCACCTGGTCCGCGTCGCGCGGGGCGGCGATGCGCAGGGTCGGCACGCACTGCAGGATCGACATGTCCCACATGCCGTTGTGCGAGGCGCCGTCCGTGCCCGTGACACCGGCCCGGTCCAGGACGAAGGTCACCCCGCACCTGTGCAGGGCGACATCCATCAGGACCTGGTCGAAGGCGCGGTTCAGGAACGTCGCGTAGACCGCGAAGACGGGGTGCAGCCCACCGGTGGCCAGGCCGGCCGCGGAGACCGCGCCGTGCTGCTCGGCGATCCCGACGTCGTAGATCCGGTCCGGGAAGGCTTCCTCGAACTTGCCGAGGCCGACGGGCTGAAGCATGGCGGCCGTGATGGCCACGATGTCCTCGCGCTCGTGGCCGAGCTTGACCATCTCCTCGCCGAAGACCGAGGTCCAGTCGAGGCCGGAGGTGGAGATGGGCAGCCCCGTGTCCGGGTGGATCTTGCCGACCGCGTGGAAACGGTCCGCCTCGTCCTGGAGCGCCGGGGTGTAGCCACGGCCCTTCTCGGTGAGGCAGTGGACGATGACGGGCCCGCCGAAGCGCTTGGCCCGCTGGAGCGCCGACTCCAGGGCCTCGATGTCGTGGCCGTCGATGGGGCCGACGTACTTCAGGCCCAGGTCCTCGAACATGCCCTGCGGTGCGATGAAGTCCTTGAGACCCTTCTTCGCGCCGTGCAGGGTCTCGTACAGCGGCTTGCCGACTACGGGCGTGCGCTCCAGGAGGTCCTTGCCACGGGCCAGGAACCGCTCGTACCCGTCGGTGGTGCGCAGGGTGGCGAGGTGGTTGGCGAGGCCGCCGATCGTCGGCGCGTACGAGCGCTCGTTGTCGTTGACGACGATGACGAGCGGGCGGTCCTTGGCGGCGGCGATGTTGTTCAGCGCCTCCCAGGCCATACCGCCCGTGAGCGCGCCGTCACCGATGACGGCGACGACGTGGTCGTCCTTGCCCAGGACCTCGTTGGCCTTGGCGAGGCCGTCGGCCCAGCCGAGCACCGTCGAGGCGTGCGAGTTCTCGATGACGTCGTGGTCGGACTCGGCGCGGGACGGGTAGCCGGAGAGGCCGCCCTTGCTCTTGAGCTTCGAGAAGTCCTGCCGGCCGGTGAGGAGCTTGTGCACGTAGCTCTGGTGGCCCGTGTCGAAGAGGACCTTGTCCTGCGGGGACTCGAAGACCCGGTGCAGGGCGATGGTCAGCTCGACCACGCCCAGGTTCGGGCCGAGGTGGCCGCCGGTCTTGGACACCGCCTCGACGAGGAAGGTACGGATCTCGTCGGCGAGCTGGTCCAGCTGCTCGGAGTCGAGCCGGTCCAGGTCGCGCGGTCCCCTGATGCGGGTCAGCAGATCCACCCGTGCCTCCTTGCGTGTGAGCTGGTCGAGCGAGTCGATCCGATGAGTCTAATGTTCCGCCGGCGGACCCGGTCATCGGGCGGCGCATTCAGCCGCGCCGCGCCGGGGTCGGCCGGACGCGCACATGCCCGGCATCACGGAGGATGCCGGGCACGTGTGTGCAGGTACGACGGTCAGGCGCGGCCGGCGGTCTTCTGCGTCTTGCGGGTGATGGAGTCGATGACGACCGTGACGAGAAGAACAGCGCCGGTGATCATGTAGTTGATCGGCGTGGCGATGCCTTCGAGGGCCAGACCGTACTGGATCGAGACGATCACCATGACACCGAGCAGCGCGTTCCACGTGCGGCCCCGGCCACCGAAGAGGCTGGTGCCGCCGATGACGGCCGCGGCGATGACGTTCATCAGGAGGTCGCCGCCACCGGAGCCCTGGTTGGCCGCCGCGATCTTGGAGGCCCAGAACAGGCCGCCGATCGCCGCGAAGGTGCCGGCGATGGCGAAGACCGAGACGCGGATCGCGGTGACGTTGATGCCCGCGCGGCGGGACGCCTCGACGCTGCCGCCGAGCGCGAAGATCTTCCGGCCGTAGGCGGTGCGGCGCAGGACGAAGTCCGTACCGACCAGCACGACGAGGAAGAGGACCAGGGCCAGCGGGAGACCGCGGTACTGGTTGAACATGAACGCCGCGCCGAAGCCGAAGACGGCGAGGACGGCGGTGCGGATCACGATGTCGACCAGCGGCCGCGACGGGACGCCCGCGGCCTCGCGGCGGCGGGTGTCCAGGAACGCGGAGAGGAAGTAACCGATCACCGCGACGGCGGCGAGGCCGTAGGCGGCGGCGACATCCGAGAAGTAGTACGTGGTCAGCTTGCCGACGACACCGTCGCTGTCCAGGTTGATCGTGCCCGTGTCGCCGAGCAGCTGGAGCATGAAGCCCAGCCAGAAGAGCAGACCGGCGAGGGTGACGGCGAACGCGGGAGCGCCGATCCGCGCGAAGAAGAAGCCGTGGATGGCGCCGATGACGGCGCCGCTGACGATCGCGACGAGGACGGCGAGCCACTCGTTCATCCCGTGCGTGACGCTGAGCACGGCGACGACGGCGCCGGAGACACCGCTGACCGAGCCGACCGAGAGGTCGATCTCGCCGAGCAGCAGCACGAAGATGATGCCGACGGCCATCATGCCGGTGGCCACCATCGTGACGGCGATGTCGCTGACGTTCTTCGCGGAGAGGAACTCGGAGTTCAGGCTCTGGAAGACGACGCAGATGATGATCAGGCCGATGATCACGGGGATCGAGCCGAGGTCACCACCGCGCATCTTGCGCTTGAACTCGGTGATGTAGCCGCCGAGGCCCTGCTCGCGCACGAGGAGCCTGGGGTCGACCACGGTGTCGGCGCCCTTGGCCGCCTCCGGGTTGACCACTGCGGTGGACGTCTTGTCGGTTGTCACTTCTGGGCCTCCGCGTTGCGCGCCGCACGACGGGTCACGGCGTTCTCCGTGGCACCCGTGATGGCGGAGATGATCTCTTCCTGCGAGGTGGTCTTCACGTCGAAGACCCCGTTGTTCCGGCCCAGCCGGAGCACGGCGACCTTGTCGGCGACGGCCTTCACATCGGCCATGTTGTGGCTGATGAGGATGACCGCGTGGCCTCGCTCGCGCAGCCGCTCGACGAGGTCGAGGACCTGGGCGGTCTGCTCGACACCGAGTGCGGCGGTGGGCTCGTCGAGGATGACGAGCTTGGGCTCGCCCAGCATCGAACGGGCGATGGCGACCGTCTGGCGCTGACCGCCGGAGAGCGACGCGATCGGTATGCGGACGCTGGGGATGCGGATCGACAGCGTGCTCAGGAGCTCGCGTGACCGCCGCTCCATCTCGACCTCGTCGAGGATTCCGAACTTGCGGAGCTCCCGGCCGAGGTAGAGGTTGCCGACGACATCGATGTTGTCGCAGAGCGCGAGGTCCTGGTAGACGGTCGCGATCCCCAGGTTCTGGGCATCGTGCGGCTTGTTGATCTGGACCGCGCGGCCGTCCCACTCGATGACACCGTCATCGATGGGGTGGACCCCGGCGATCGTCTTGACCAGCGTTGATTTACCGGCACCGTTGTCACCCACCAGGGCGACCACTTCACCGGCGTGGACCTCAAGCTCTACGTCGGTGAGCGCCTGGACGGCACCGAACCGCTTGGAGACCCCTCGCAACGCCAACACGGGCGTAGCGGACACGTGAACCATCTCCTTCGCCGCCTGACCCGGCGGGGATACCGCGCCTGGGGGAAGGCGCGGTGGTTTGAGCAGAAGCATGAAAAAGAAGGGGCCGAAGCGTTCCGTCCGGCGCCCCGCCCGGCAGCGGGACAGTTGGTGGGCGAGGCACCGGACAGGCTTCGGGGGCCGCCCGGCGGGCCGTGGAGGGCCGGCCGGGCGGAAGGGGCCTACTTCAGGCCCGCGGCGGTGCAGGCGGCCTTGTACTTGGCCGTGCAGATCTCGTCGAGCGTGTAGATGCCGTCCTTGATGACGGTGTCCTTGATGTTGTCCTTGGTCAGCGAGACGACCGGGACGAGCACGGTGGCGATGCCCTTCGTGCCGGCGTTGTCGACCTTGGACGTGGCGATGGTGTCGAGCTTCTCGCCCTTGGCGAGCGCGACGGCCATCTCCGCGGCGACGACGCCCTCCTGCGGGTAGGGCTTGTAGACGCTCATGAACTGCTCACCGGTGACGATGCGCTGCACACCGGCGAGTTCGGCGTCCTGGCCGGTGACCGGCGGGAGCTTGGAGATACCGGCGGACTTGAGGGCCTGGATGATGCCACCCGCCATGCCGTCGTTGGCGGAGTAGACGCCGGCGATCTTGTCCTTGCCGAGGGCCGTGATCGCGCCCTCCATGTTGGCGTTGGCGTTCTCCGGCTTCCACTCCTTGGTGTCGTACTCCTTGCCGTACGTCACCTTGCCGTCGAGGACCGACTTGGCGCCCTTCTTGAAGAGCGCGGCGTTCGGGTCGGTGATCGAGCCGTTCATCATCACGATGGTGGGCTTGGCGGCGTCGCCCAGGGCCTCCAGCAGGGCCGTGCCCTGCACGCGGCCGACCTCTTCGTTGTCGAAGGAGGTGTAGGCGTCGATCGGGCCCTCGGCGAGGCGGTCGAAGGCGACGACGGGGATGCCCGCGTCCTTGGCCTTCTTCACGCTGTTCTCGATGGCCTTGGCGTCCACCGCGTCGATGATCAGCGCGTCGACCTTGTTCGTGATCATGGTGTCGACCTGCTGCGACTGCAGCGTGGCGTCCTGCTTGGCGTTGGCGTAGACGACCTCCGCCTTACCGCCGGTGAGCTCGCCGACCTTCTTCTCGATGATCGGCTTGTCGAACTTCTCGTAACGGGCCGTGACGTTCTCGGGGAGGAGCAGACCGATCTTGAGATCGTCGCCCTTCTTGCCCGAGTCGGTGGTGGCCTTGTCGCCCGACTCCTTGGCACTCCCGCAAGCAGCGAGCGAGACGGCCATGGTGGTGGCGGCAACGGCAACGGCGGCACGACGCATACGCGTGTTCATTTCGAACCTCCCTGACGAGGCCGCGACGTTGCGGCCGAGGTGGCTGGAAGTCAACTCGGCCGCGAGGTCAGCGTCAAGGAGTAAATACTTAACGAGATGACAACGGTGCCATTCGTTATCTAAGTGAAGGCAGGCGTCGCGGCGGGGAGGGTGCTCTCCAAAAGGGATGAATCCCCCATCTCGCTGAGCACGAGGGCCAGTGCCCCCAGCACTTCGGCCCGTCCGCCGAGGGCGCCGGGCAGCACGGAGAGCTGCCGCGCGGCGCTGGGAATGGCATAGCGCGAGACCGAGTCCCGGATGGGCCCGAGGACCAACTCCCCTGCCTCCGCGAGGGATCCGCCGAGCACCACACGGCTCGGATTGAGCAGGTTGCAGAGGTTGGCCACCCCGCTGCCGATGTGCCGGCCGACGTCCCCGATGACCCTGCGGCAGCCCGGATCGCCCTCGCGGGCCAGCTGCACCACCCGCTCCATCGTGAGATCGGGCCCGTGGCTGGGCCTGAGCAGGGGCAGGACGTACCGGGCCGCCGTGAAGGTCTCCAGGCAGCCGCGGTTGCCGCAGCGGCACACAGGGCCCGCCTCGTCGAGCGTGATGTGGCCGATCTCCCCTGCGGTGCCGCCGGGGCCGCGGTAGATGTGCCCGTCGATCACCAGTCCGGCTCCGACGCCGCTGGCGACCTTGATGTACGCGAGATCCTTGACCCCGCGGCCGCTGCCCCACACGAGCTCGCCCAGCGCGCCCAGGTTGGCGTCGTTGTCCACGTACACCGGCACCCCGAGGCGGCCGGCGAGCTCCTGGCTGGGGTTGATGCCCGTCCAGCCCGGCAGGATCGAGGTGGAGCCCAGCGTGCCGGACTCCACGTCGATCGGTCCCGGCACCCCGAGGCCCACGCCGATCACCTTCGCGGCGCTGATGCCCGTGGTCTCGATCAGGCGGTTGACCAGCTGTTCCGCCCGGCCGAATCCCTCCGCCGACGAGGCGTCCACGTCCAGCGGCTCGGATTCCTCGGCCAGCACCTGGTGGGCCAGGTTGCCGATGGCCACCCGGAGGTGGGTATGCCCGAAATCCACCCCGATGACGATGCCCGCGTCCCCGCTCAGGGAGACGCTCCTGGCTCGGCGCCCGCCCGCCGAGGTGGGGGTCACCTCGACCGTGCCGCCGTCCTTGAGTTCACGCACGATGTTGGAGACGGTGGCTGCGGAGAGACCGGTGCTCCTGGCGATCTCCGCCTGGGTCAGGGACCCCGCCATCCTCACGGCACGTACGACCCGCTCAAGGTTGGCCCGATGCAGAGATGTCTGCGACCCCGGAGTCTCCATTGACCCGCCCTTATCCGTGGCCCGCGTCACCCTGGGTGACCGAACCTTGTACAAGTTATGAACTCCAAAGCTCCGCTGAGGATACCTATGCCGTCAACCCCTTGACGAAAATCTGCTCCTGCCCCTTACACAGGGGGTCGGGCCCCGGAGAGACGTCTCGTGAGCTCCCGCGAAACACCGTTCCGCGCATCGCCGGCGAGCGATTCATCCAGAAATGATCGCTCAAGGATCGTTTACCCGGTCAGGAAACG
>NZ_JBEXPD010000020.1:0-117523 GCF_040611875.1 Streptomyces sp. NPDC006516 | reverse complement strand
GCTTCGGTGCGCAGCGGATTGATCTCCGAGACGGCACCGACAAACGTGGTCTTACCCACGCCGAAGCCCCCTGCCACCACGATCTTCGCCGAGGTGGTGGCGCGGGCCGTACCGTCGCTAGAGCTTGCGAAGTCCACTGAGCACCCTTTCGAGCAGTGTCACATCCGGCGCGCCGCCGGCCTCTCCGTTGCCCGGCTGGTGGATGGCCACCATGCCGGCTTCCGCCAGGTCCGCCACGAGGATCCGGGCCACGCCGAGCGGCATGGACAGCAGGGCCGACACCTCGGCCACCGACTTGACCTCACGGCACAGGTGGCAGATCCGCTGGTGCTCGGGGAGCAGCGTCCCGAGGTGGGCGGGGTCCGCTGTGGTGCTGACCAGAGCCTCTATCGCGAGCTGGTAGCGCGGCCGGGTCCGGCCACCGGTCATGGCATACGGACGGACCAGCGGCTGGTCGCCTTCACCGTCGTACGACGCGTGGTGCAGTGCGCCGTACGGATCGGGTGAGGCGGGTGGCGGGGTCATAAATCCTCCGGGCGTGACAGCAGGATGTCGGCTTGCCGTCTGAAGGTGGCCGGTGAGGGGCTGTGGCGGCCGGATGGGTGAGGGTTTTGAGTAGTACCTGGGGTGATCGTGTCAGGTGTCTGCCGCATAGCCGATCAGTGCAGCAGACTTCCTTGTAGTTCGGCGCGGAGGTCAGGGGTGAGGACGGTTCCCGCGCGGTCGACGAGGAGCGCCATCTCGTACCCGACCAGACCGATGTCGGCGTCCGGGTGGGCGAGGACGGCGAGTGACGAGCCGTCGGAGATGGACATGAGGAAGAGGAATCCCCTCTCCATCTCCACGACCGTCTGACTCACGGCGCCGCCTTCGAAGATCCGGGAGGCACCCGCCGTCAGCGACGTCAGACCGGAGGCCACGGCCGCCAGTTGATCGGCGCGGTCGCGTGGGAAACCTTCGGACATCGCCAGCAGCAGGCCATCCGCGGAGACCACCACCGTGTGGGACACCCCAGGGGTGTTGTCCACGAAGTTGGTGATCAGCCAGTTCAGATTCTGCGCGGCCTGACTCATGGGGCTCAACTAACGCTCCTGCTGGTGAGTGGGGCCGAGTTGGAAACTGCCGGTAGACGGGCCGTTGTTGGCCTGTCGTCCCTGCTGGATGCCCCGGCGGAGATTGGTCAGACGGCCGCGTACGTCATCGGGCGCACGCGAAACCTGAGGTCCGGACTGATGATTCTGCTGCTGTGCGGTGCCCGGAACCAAATTGGCACGTGGGACACGGCGGGGCAGGCCGGACGTGGTGATGCCGCCCGCGGCGGGCTTCTTGACCCGCTCCGCCTGCCGCACGAGCTCGTCGTTCGGCGAAGCGCGCCATGAACCGGTGTCCGCCGCACCACGCCTGGGCATGGGCGGAGCCGGGCTGCCGGCGGGCTGAGAGGCGGCCGGTTCCTGCGGTTCGGCGGCGGGGGGCTGTTGCTGGCCACCCTGCTGCGGACCGTGGAACCAGTTCGTCTCGAGCGTGTCGTACAACGGCGTACGCCCGTCACCCGGTCCGGCCGGCGGCAGCACCTCGGGCTGCTGCGGCAGGGCGGGGCGGCGCGGCGGCTCACCCGCGGAGGGGGCCGGCGGCCGGGGGGCGCCGAAGTCGGCGTTCCCGGGCTGACGCGGTGCGGGCATCTGCGGGGACTGGGCGCCGTAGCCCTGGTCCTGCGGCCTCGGCGCGTTGAAGTCCGGGCGGGCGAACTGCGCGGTGCTCGCCGGGTCCTGCGCCTGCGGGGCCGGCGGTGCCGAGAAGTCCGGCCGGGCGAACTCCGCCGTGGCAGCGGGTCCCTGGCGGTCGTCCATCGGCGGACGCTGGTTCGGCGGGGTGAACGGCTGGTTCGGGGCGGACGTGCCCGGCCGGGCGAACCGGCCGGAGTCGTGCTCCTCGTGACCGCGCGGAGCGTCCGGCTGTGTACGCCGCGGAGCACCCTGCTCCTCGACGCCCCAGCTGGTGCCCTGCGGGCGCTGCGGCTGCGGGTTGCCGCCGGGGAGTTCGGCGCGGGGGCCGCCGGGCGGAGGCAGCTGGCGTCCGGGACCACCGGGCTGCTGCCGGTGTCCCTGGTCACCCTGGCCCTGCTGCTGAGCCTGACGGGCGGGCGGGCCGCTCTGCTGGCCGGAGTGGCCGAACAGGTTGGGCCGCCCCGAGTCCGCACCGGCCGAGGGGTCCTGCGGCGGACGGGCGCCCGGGCGGGCACCGCCGGCGAAGGCGCCGGCGAGGCCGCCGCCCTGACGCGGTCCCTCGGGCCGGCCCTGGTTCGGCAGGCCGGGGCCCTGCGGGCCGCCGGGCTGCTGTCCGGGGCCCTGCTGCTGACGCGGTCCGGCGCCGCCGTCGCGCGAGGGCAGTGCGGCACGCGGGGCCGAGCCCGCACCCACCTGCCCGCGCGGCGCGCCCGCGCCCAGACCGTTGGTGGGAGCCGCGGCGGAACCCGCGAGCCCGGGACGCTGGCCCGTGCCGGGAGCGCCACCGGCGAGGAGCCCGCCAGGGGCACCGCCCTGCGGGGCACCCTTGCCCTGCTGGCCCTGTCCCTGGCCCGGCTTCGGGGGCTGCTTGCCGCCGTGCGCGACCTCCATGGGCAGCATGACCAGCGCGGTCGTACCACCGGAGTCGGACGGGCGCAGCTGGATGCGGATGCCGTGTCGCAGGGACAGGCGGCCGACCACGAACAGACCCATGCGGCGGGAGACCGAGACGTCCACGGTGGGCGGCGATGCGAGCCGCTCGTTGATCGCGGCGAGGTCCTCCGGGGAGAGGCCGATGCCGGTGTCGTGGATCTCGACGAGCACACGGCCGTCGGGCAGCGCGTGACCGGTGACCCGGACCTTCGTCTGCGGCGAGGAGAACGACGTGGCGTTCTCCAGCAGCTCGGCGAGGAGGTGCACGAGGTCGTTGACGACGCGGCCGGCGACCTCGGTGGCGGGCACCGCGGCCAGTTCGATGCGCTCGTACTGCTCCACCTCGGAGGCGGCGGCGCGGAGCACGTCGACCAGCGGCACGGGGCGCGTCCACCGGCGGCCCGGCTCCTCACCCGCGAGGACGAGGAGGTTCTCGCCGTTACGGCGCATGCGGGTCGCGAGGTGGTCGAGCTTGAAGAGGGAGGACAGCTGGTCCGGGTCGGCCTCGCGGGACTCCAGTTCGGAGATCAGCGAGAGCTGGCGCTGGATGAGGCCCTGGCTGCGGCGCGAGAGGTTGGTGAACATCGCGTTGACGTTGCCTCGCAGCAGCGCCTGCTCGGCGGCGAGACGGACGGCCTCACGGTGCACGTCGTCGAAGGCCGCGGCCACCTGGCCGATCTCGTCCCGGGAGTGCACACCGACCGACTCGACCGAGGTGTCGACGTCCTGGGGGTCCGTCTCGGAGAGCTGCTTGACGAGCTCCGGCAGACGGTCCTGGGCGACCCGGGTCGCGGTGTCCTGGAGCTGTCGCAGCGAGCGGATCATGGAGCGGGCCACGACGAAGGCGCCGACCAGCGACACCCCGAGGACGATCAGGATGATCGCACCGTTGAGGATCGCGTCGCGCTGCGACTCCTCGCGCAGCTCGCGGGCCTTGCTCTCCATCTCACCGAGCAGCGTCTGCTCGATGGTGCCCATGGCGTTGATCTTGTTCGAGCTCTGGTCGAACCAGTCCATGTACGTACGGGTCTTGCCGCTGCCCTCCATGCCGAGGGGGCTGTCGAGCACCTTCCTCGCGTACATGTCGGCGGCGGTGATCTCGGGATTCCCGTTGTCCAGCGGGGCCAGCAGCTCGGCGGAGCTCTTGCCCATGGACTCGTAGGTCGTCTCGAAGGTCTTGAGCGTCGTGCCGGCCTTGTTGAGCGCGTTACGGCCGAACGCCTGGTCGTTGTCGTTCAGGTGCGTCTTGTCGCTGTCGCCACCGGGCAGCGCCGCCGCGATGATCGCGCGCTCGACCGAGGCGTACTCCTTCGAGGCGGAGAAGGCGGCCAGGGCGCGGGTGCGCTTGATCATCTCCGGGTTGCTGGTCGCCTGGGCCATGTCCTGCGAGAGGCTCAGCAGGGAGGTGATCAGCTGGCTGTACTGGTCGATCGTGTTGAGGCTGGGGCTGTCGGCGGCGTACGCGTCCTTGCGGATGCTGGTGATGTTGCCCAGCTGGTTGCCGATCTGGCTGACGCTCGCGTGGATGCTGTCCAGCGCCGCGTCACCAGGGGTGTTGCCGATCTCGTCGGTCGCGTCGAAGAAGGCGGCCTTGGCACGGTCGGTGCGCTTGCGCGGTTCGGTGACCTTGAAGTCGGTGACCTTCACGCCGTTCGACAGCGGGCCGGCCGAGTTGTCGCGCTCGTACTGGAGCGCGTTGGCGAGCGCGGTCGCCTGCTTGGTCATCTTGGTGAGCAGCTGCATGTGCTCCAACTGGTCCATGTCGTTCATGGACTCGTTGATGCGCAGGCCACCGAGGGTGGTCGCGGCGACCACGGGAAGGGCGAGGAGGGAGACCAGACGCGTGCTGATGCGCCAGTTGCGCAGGGCTATGCGTGAGCCGGCGCTGCCAGGACCGACCGGCTTGTGGGGCGTCGCGGCGTCTCCGCCTCCGGTACCCGTCGGCCCCGTCGAGCCGGTGCGTTGCGCGCGGTCGCCGCCGTCCCCGGCCGGGCCGGAGTTCTGGGCGTGCTGGGGCACGGAACCGCGGTCGCTGCCACCGCGCGGTTCCTGATCCGCCGGAGCTTCCCCTCGGCCCTGGCGGGGCTGGGGCGACCCCATGCCATCCCTCTTGAAACGTCCCTGCACTAGCGTCGCAACCTCTGGACCAGGCGTCCCTTCGCGCGTGGGCGCGGCAGGACGGTGTCGGCGTCGTGGGGCGCTGGACGCGCCCCAAGGTGGTCGTGAGTGACCGGCGTACTTCCCCCTCCCGCCGCCACTCGGCGCTGCGTTGCGCCCCTGCGCGCTGGGCCTGAAACCCGCGGCGGTGCGTGGAATTCCAGCACAGAGGAGGATCTCCAACAAGGCCCGCGTACCGGGCTGTGACCTGGGTGACACGGTGTGATGACTGAGTGACAAGGTGTGGAGTGCGTTCACTGTCAAAACGGTCGATTAGGGGTGGGCCCTCCCGGGGTGACCGGTGTCCCAGACGCGATGATCGGGAGCGGAATGCCAGATTCAATGACGGATTGTCTGGTTTGCATCCCATGATCAAGTGACCGTAATGACTGTTTTGTCGGCAACTTCGTGAGCAAACTCACATGATGATCGCCGTCTCATCCCGGCCACGTCGGGGAATCGGATGTTTAGCCTGACGCTTTACAGGGATAGCGAATCCGACAACCGGCGCACCTCCGGGCAGCGCCCCAGCGACAAGGGTCCACACGGCAGATGAAGACGACGATGACGTTCCGCAACATTGCCAACCCCCGGCGCACGACGCTGGCGCACCTCGCGGACGCCGAGGCGCTGCGGACGCCGGAACAGCGGGAGCACGCCGTCGACCTGCCCACCCAGACGGCCAACCCGCGCCGCACCATCCTCATGGACGCACCGGCCGCGGCTGCGAAGTAGGACGGGCCGCACACCGGTACAGGTCCGCCTGCCGACGCGGGCCCACCCACCCGGCACGGTCCGCCCGCCGGCGCGGGCCCACCCGCCGTCACCGGCACGGCCGCCCCTCACGCGCAGCCGGTGTCCGGCCGGGCGAGGCGATAGCCTGGAGCGTCAGTCTTCAGCCAGCCAGCAAGTGAGGGGCGACAGCATCCCGTGCGCATCGCCAGGTTCTCCATCGACGGCAATGTCGCCTTCGGCGCGGTCGAGGGCGACAGCCCCGACAGCCTCGTCCTCGACATCATCAAGGGCATCCCGTACGCCGACTTCGAGCTCTCCGGGACCAAGGTCCCGCTGAAGAAGGTCCGGCTGCTCCCGCCCGTGCTCCCCAACAAGGTCGTGGCCATCGGCCGCAACTACGCGGAACACGCCGCCGAAATGGGCAACGAGGTCCCGGATGTGCCCGTCGCCTTCTTCAAGCCCACCACGTCGGTGATCGGCGCGGGCGACTCCATCGAGTTCCCCTCCTTCTCGGAGGAACTGCACCACGAGGCCGAGCTGGCCGTGGTGATCGGCCGGATGTGCCGCGAGGTTCCGCGTGAGCGCGTCAAGGACGTCATCTTCGGCTACACCTGCGCCAACGACGTCACCGCGCGTGACGTCCAGCGCCGGGAGAGCCAGTGGGCCCGCGCCAAGGGCTTCGACACCTCGTGCCCGCTCGGCCCGTGGGTGGAGACGGACGTCGACCCCGGCAATCTGGCCATCCAGGCCACGGTCAACGGCGAACAGCGCCAGCTCGGCCGGACGAGCGACATGATCCGCTCCGTCGAGGACCTGATCGTCCACATCACGGAAGCCATGACGCTGCTCCCGGGTGACGTGATCCTCACGGGAACCCCCGCAGGAGTCGGACCCCTGCACGTCGGCGACGAGGTCGCCGTCACCATCGAAGGCATCGGCACTCTCACCAACAAGGTGATCAAGCGTGGTTAACGCACCAGTCCGCGTACGTTTCTGTCCCTCCCCGACCGGTAACCCCCACGTGGGCCTGGTCCGCACCGCCCTGTTCAACTGGGCCTTCGCCCGGCACCACCAGGGCACCCTGGTCTTCCGTATCGAGGACACCGACGCGGCCCGCGACTCCGAGGAGTCCTACCAGCAGCTGCTCGACTCGATGCGCTGGCTCGGGCTCGACTGGGACGAGGGCCCCGAGGTCGGCGGCCCGCACGAGCCGTACCGCCAGTCGCAGCGGATGGACCTCTACAAGGACGTCGCCGCCAAGCTCCTGGACGCCGGGCACGCGTACCACTGCTACTGCACCACCGAGGAGCTCGACACCCGCCGCGACGCCGCCCGCGCCGCCGGCAAGCCGTCGGGCTACGACGGCCACTGCCGCGATCTGAGCGACGAGCGGAAGGCGGCGTACGAGGCCGAGGGCCGCACCTCGATCGTCCGCTTCCGGATGCCCGACGAGGCCATCACCTTCACCGACCTGGTCCGTGGCGACATCACCGTCCAGCCGGAGAACGTGCCGGACTACGGCATCGTCCGCGCCAACGGGGCCCCGCTCTACACGCTGGTCAACCCGGTCGACGACGCCCTGATGGAGATCACCCACGTCCTTCGCGGCGAGGACCTGCTCTCCTCCACCCCGCGCCAGATCGCGCTCTACCGCGCGCTGATCGAGCTGGGCGTCGCCAAGGACATCCCCGCCTTCGGTCACCTCCCGTACGTCATGGGGGAGGGCAACAAGAAGCTCTCCAAGCGTGACCCGCAGGCCTCGCTGAACCTCTACCGCGAGCGGGGCTTCCTGCCCGAGGGGCTGCTCAACTACCTCTCGCTGCTGGGCTGGTCGATCGCGGAGGACCGCGACATCTTCGGCCGCGACGAGCTGGTCGCGGCGTTCGACATCTCCGCCGTCAACGCCAACCCGGCACGCTTCGACCTGAAGAAGGCCGAACACATCAACGCCGAGCACCTGCGCATGCTCGACGTGAAGACCTTCACCGAGGCCTGCGGCCCCTGGCTGAAGGCCCCCTTCGCCCCGTGGGCGCCCGAGGCCTTCGACGCGGAGAAGTTCGCCGAGATCGCCCCGCACGCCCAGACGCGTGTGACGGTCCTCTCGGACATCACGGCCAACGTCGACTTCCTCTTCCTGGACGAGCCCGTCCACGACGAGGCGTCCTGGGCGAAGGCCATGAAGGAGGGCTCCGACGCCCTGCTGGTCACGGCCCGTGCCGAGCTGACCGCCGCCGAGTGGAACGCCGAGGCCCTCAAGGCGGCGGTTCTCTCCGCCGGGGAGAAGCACGGCCTGAAGCTGGGCAAGGCGCAGGCGCCGGTCCGGGTGGCCGTCACCGGCCGCACGATCGGCCTGCCGCTCTTCGAGTCCCTGGAGATCCTGGGCCGCGAGAGGACGATCGCCCGCATCGACGCCGCGCTGGCGAAGCTCGCCGCGTAGCGGTCCGTACGCACGCCGGAGGCCGGGTCCCCACGGGGAGCCCGGCCTCCGGCCGTTCACGGCACCGGAAGCCGGCAGCGGGGGCCGGTCCCCGGATTCCCGTGTTCCGGCTTCCGCGCGTTTTCGGGCGGGTAGGTTCCTGGACATGGTGATTCGCGCGGTCCTCTGGGACGTGGACGACACGATCTTCGACTACGCGGGCTCGGACCGGACCGGTCTGCTGCGGCATCTCCGCGCGGAGGGGCTGGCCGAGAGTGACGAGGACCACCACGGCCGCTGGATGAGTATCGCCTCCGTTCACTGGGCGCGTGTCGCCGCCGGGGAGTCGGACTGGCCCGCGCACTGCCGGGACCGGGTGCGGGAGTTCCTGGACGCGGAGCTGAGCGACGAGGACGCCGACGCGTGGTTCCGCCGGTACGTGGGGCACTACGAGAGCTCCTGGGAGCTCTTCCCGGACGCCGTGCCCGTTCTCGACGCGCTGGCCGCCACGCACCGGCACGCGGTCCTGTCGAACTCCTCCGTCGACCACCAGGAGCGGAAGCTGCGGGCCCTCGGTGTGCGGGACCGTTTCGAGGTCCTGCTGTGCGCGCAGGAACTCGGCGTCTACAAGCCGGACGCCAGGGCCTTCCGCACGGCCTGCGAGGCGCTGGAGCTCGATCCGCACGAGGTCGTCTACGTCGGGGACCAGCCGGACATCGACGCGGCCGGAGCCGTGGCCGCCGGTCTCGCCGGGGTGTGGCTGGACCGGCGTGGACGGGGCGGGCGCCCGGAGCTCGTGCGGATCACGGGGCTCGCCGAGCTTCCCGGCCTGCTGGCAGGCGATACCCGTTTTGGAGCGCCGGACACCTTCAGGTAATGTTCTTCCTGCGCCGCCCGAGCGGGCCGAAAGATCCGGCCGGGAAGCGCAGACAGAGACACAGCCCCCAGGGGTTGCGTTTCAGTGGGCTATGGTGTAATTGGCAACACTACGGTTTCTGGTACCGTCATTCTAGGTTCGAGTCCTGGTAGCCCAGCGCAAGACCACGTAACAAGCCCCCGTTGTGTAGCGGCCTAGCACGCTGCCCTCTCACGGCAGTAGCGCCGGTTCGAATCCGGTCGGGGGTACAGATCCTTCCCGCGAGAACACCTGGGTCGCACCCACGTTTTCGATGCAGGATCGCTAGGGCCCCCGTTGTGTAGCGGCCTAGCACGCTGCCCTCTCACGGCAGTAGCGCCGGTTCGAATCCGGTCGGGGGTACTTGTCACACCATGGGCTATGGTGTAATTGGCAACACTACGGTTTCTGGTACCGTCATTCTAGGTTCGAGTCCTGGTAGCCCAGCGCAAGTCAGCAGTAACCACGCCCCCGTTGTGTAGCGGCCTAGCACGCTGCCCTCTCACGGCAGTAGCGCCGGTTCGAATCCGGTCGGGGGTACAACACAGCAGTACGGCAAGGCCCTTCACCCCGGTGGAGGGCCTTCTCCGTGTTCCGGGCGGCGCAGGGGAGTTGAGGGGGCGGTGCGGCCACTTCCCGTACGAGGCGGGCCTGTTGCGGGGTGCGTGCGTGCTGGTCGGGAAGGGGGCCGCCACGACGCTGGGGCGGCCTCGGGGGAGGGTGCGTGCCGGAGGCGGAGTGCGGGTGCGGATCCCGGCCGCGTACGGCGAAGGGGCGTAACCCCTCGGGGGGTTCAGCCCGTGCGGCGCAGGGCCTCGCTCAGCCGCGCCGCGGAGTCGATGACGGCCTGCGCGTGCATCCGGCCCGGGTGGCGGGTGAGCCGCTCGATCGGTCCGGAGACGGACACCGCCGCGACGACCCGGTTCGAGGGACCGCGGACCGGGGCGGAGACGGAGGCCACACCGGGCTCGCGCTCGCCGATCGACTGGGCCCAGCCCCGGCGGCGTACGCCGGAGAGGGCCGTCGCCGTGAAGCGGGCCCCCTGCAGTCCCCGGTGCAGACGCTCCGGCTCCTCCCAGGCCATCAGGATCTGGGCGGAGGAACCCGCCTTCATGGTGAGGGTGGAGCCGACCGGCACGGTGTCCCGCAGACCGGACAGGCGTTCCGCCGCCGCCACGCAGATGCGCATGTCGCCCTGCCGCCGGTAGAGCTGCGCGCTCTCGCCCGTGATGTCGCGCAGGTGTGTGAGTACGGGTCCGGCCGTCGCCAGGAGGCGGTCCTCGCCGGCCGCGGCCGCGAGCTCCGCGAGCCGGGGACCGAGAATGAACCGGCCCTGCATGTCCCTCGCCACCATGCGGTGGTGTTCGAGTGCCACGGCCAGTCGGTGAGCCGTCGGCCGTGCGAGCCCTGTCGCCGCGACCAGCCCGGCGAGGGTGGCCGGACCGGACTCCAGGGCGCTCAATACCAGAGCTGCCTTGTCGAGAACGCCGACGCCGCTAGAGTTGTCCATACGACGATACTCGCGTCTCACTCTGTGAAACGCAAGTTCAATTTTCCCCGGAAGTTGCGAACCTGTACGTGCGGCCGTACGACGGCCCACAGCCACCGCCCCGCTCGGGGGTCCGGACGGCGGCACCCGAATCTCTAGTTGGGCCGGCGAGGATGCCGGCCGGAGGGAAAGCGATGGGTAGGACACTCGCGGAGAAGGTCTGGGACGACCACGTCGTCCGGCGCGCCGATGGCGAGCCCGACCTCCTCTTCATCGATCTGCACCTGCTGCACGAGGTGACCAGCCCGCAGGCGTTCGACGGCCTGCGTCAGGCCGGCCGCCCGGTGCGGCGACTCGACCTCACCATCGCCACCGAGGACCACAACACCCCGACCCTCGACATCGACAAGCCGATCGCCGACCCGGTCTCGCGCGCCCAGCTGGAGACCCTGCGCAAGAACTGCGCGGACTTCGGCGTGCGGCTGCACCCGCTGGGCGACGTCGAGCAGGGCGTCGTGCACGTGGTCGGCCCGCAGCTCGGCCTGACGCAGCCCGGCACCACCGTCGTCTGCGGCGACTCGCACACCTCCACCCACGGAGCGTTCGGGGCCCTGGCCTTCGGTATCGGCACCAGCCAGGTCGAGCACGTCCTGGCGACCCAGACGCTGCCGCTGGCCCGGCCGAAGACCATGGCGATCACCGTCGAGGGCGAACTCCCCGACAGTGTCACCGCCAAGGACCTGATCCTGGCGATCATCGCGCGGATCGGCACCGGCGGCGGCCAGGGCTACATCCTGGAATACCGCGGCTCCGCCATCGAGAAGCTCTCGATGGAGGCCCGGATGACCATCTGCAACATGTCGATCGAGGCCGGCGCCCGCGCGGGCATGATCGCCCCGGACGAGACCACCTTCGCCTATCTGAAGGGCCGCGACCACGCGCCCGAGGGCAAGGACTGGGACGCGGCGGTGGAGTACTGGAAGACGCTGCGCACCGACGACGACGCCGTCTTCGACGCCGAGGTCGTCATCGACGGCGCCTCGCTCGCGCCGTTCGTCACCTGGGGCACCAACCCGGGCCAGGGCGCGCCGCTGTCGGCCAACGTCCCCGACCCCGCTTCGTACGAGGACGCCTCGGAGCGCCACGCCGCCGAAAAGGCGCTGGAGTACATGGGGTTGACCGCCGGCCAGCCGCTGCGCGAGATCGACGTCGACACGGTCTTCGTAGGTTCCTGCACCAACGGACGCATCGAGGACCTGCGCAACGCGGCCGCGATCCTGGACGGCCGCAAAGTCGCCGACGGCGTACGGATGCTGGTCGTCCCGGGCTCCGTCCGGGTCGCCCTCCAGGCCGTCGAGGAGGGCCTGGACAAGGTCTTCACCGCCGCCGGCGCCGAATGGCGGCACGCGGGCTGCTCGATGTGCCTCGGCATGAACCCCGACCAGCTGGCCCCCGGTGAGCGCTCCGCCTCCACCTCGAACCGGAACTTCGAGGGCAGGCAGGGCAAGGGTGGCCGTACCCACCTGGTGTCCCCGCAGGTCGCCGCCGCCACCGCCGTGCTGGGCCATCTGGCCTCGCCGGCCGATCTGTCCGACGTCCGTACGCCCGCCGGAGTCTGAGAGTCATGGAAGCATTCACCGCACACACCGGCCGGGCCGTCCCGCTGCGCCGCAGCAACGTCGACACCGACCAGATCATCCCCGCGCACTGGCTGAAGAAGGTCACCCGCGACGGATTCGAGGACGGGCTCTTCGAGGCCTGGCGCAAGGACGAGAACTTCGTCCTCAACCGCCCGGAGCGCAAGGGTGCCTCGGTCCTGGTCGCCGGTCCCGACTTCGGCACGGGTTCCTCCCGTGAGCACGCCGTCTGGGCACTCCAGAACTACGGCTTCAAGGCCGTCATCTCCTCGCGGTTCGCGGACATCTTCCGGGGCAACTCCCTGAAGAACGGTCTGTTGACCGTCGTCCTCGGCCAGAAGGACGTCGACGCGCTGTGGGACCTGACAGAGGCGGACCCGACCGCCGAGATCACCGTCGACCTGGAGAAGAGGCAGGTCCTCGCGGAGGGCGTCACGGTCGACTTCGAGCTCGACGAGAATGCCCGCTGGCGACTGCTGAACGGCCTCGACGACATCAGCCTCACCCTTCAGAACGAAGCGGACATTGCGACTTATGAGGCGGCCAGGCCGTCCCACAAGCCGCGTACAATTGTCGCCTGAGCAGCGCTTTTCCCGAACTGCGCCCCCTGCCGCATGGCAGGGGGCGCAGTCGCTTGTTGAGACCCCCTCGGGCGACAACTCGCCCCAGATGGCACAATCGGTGCATGGAACGCGACAGCCAACTCGAGCTCTATGGCCACGTCGCCGACCGATTGAAAGAAGCGCACGCAAGGGTGCGCACACTGCAAGTCCCGGAGGGCGTACGGATGGCGCTGTCCCGGAAGCTGTTGGCCGTCACGGCCACGGCTAAGCACGATCTCCCAGGCGCGGCAAGACGTCTGGACCGTTTGATGAAGGACCTCGACGAGGGCCGATTCCCCGAAGGTGACTGACTCTGCGGACGGCGCAGCGGTCGACTTCGTTGCGGCACTAGGGTGATTAGCCCGTTTCGTGTTTGATTTGCGGTATATATCTGCCTAACGTGCGAAAAAGCCTGAACAGTTTCGTTCCGGCAATGTCTCCGAAGGGGAAGACGTGAACAAGGCGCAGCTCGTAGAAGCGATTGCCGACAAGGTCGGCGGCCGCCAGCAGGCCGCAGACGCAGTCGACGTGGTACTCGACGCGATCGTCCGCGCGGTTGTCGCGGGGGACCGGGTCTCGGTCACCGGCTTCGGCTCGTTCGAGAAGGTCGACCGCCCCGCCCGGTACGCCCGTAACCCGCAGACCGGCGAGCGCGTGCGGGTCAAGAAGACCTCCGTGCCCCGCTTCCGTGCGGGACAGGGCTTCAAGGACCTGGTGAGCGGCTCCAAGAAGCTCCCCAAGGGCGGCGAGGTCTCCGTCAAGAAGGCCCCCAAGGGCAGCCTCTCGGGCGGTTCTTCCACCCGGACGACGGCCAAGGCCGCCGCGAAGAAGGCCACGGCCAAGAAGGCCACGGCGCGCAAGACCACCGCCGCGGCGGCGAAGAAGACGGCCCCGGCCAAGAAGACCACCGCCAAGAAGACCACCGCGGCGGCCAAGAAGACCACGGCGACGGCGAAGAAGGCGACCCCGGCGAAGAAGACGACCGCGACGAAGAAGACCGCCGCCGCGAAGACCGCGCCCGCGAAGAAGACCACGGCGAAGAAGGCGCCCGCGAAGAAGACCACGGCGCGCACGACCACAGCCAAGAAGGCCACCGCACGCAAGAAGTGAGACCGGGCACCGCTCGTTCTCGTACGCGCCGGGCCGGGCTCCCCTCGGGGAGCCCGGCCCGCGGGCTGTTCAGGGGCGCTTCAGAGCGTCTGGAGCGTCACCAGGGTGATCCGCAGGGAGTCGCCCTCGCCCTCGGTCTCGATGCGCACCCGCTGCCCCGCACGCAGCAGCCGCAGCCCGCCCGCGTCGAAGGCGGCCGCGTCGAAGTCCACCGGGGTGCCGTCGTCGAGGAGCACGCTGCCGGTACGGCTCTCGGGGTCGTACGTGAACGAGGTGGCCTGCATGAGCGGCAGCCTATCGGTCCCCGGCGGCCACCAGCGGGGCCGCGGGGCCGGCCGTGAACCGCCCCACCCCCAGCGCCAGCGCCGCCGCGAGATCCTCGCCCGTGTCCACGTCCCTGCGGACCGAATCGAGGCCCGGCAGCTCGATCTCCACCGCGCCCGAAGCCAGATGCCGTGCCCTCGACGCGCCGCCGAAAGCCGGCCGCAATTCCACCCCGGGTGCAGCGGAAAGAAAAGTGGTACCGATTTCCTGTGCGTCGCAGACAAATGTACGGGGGAATTCTGCGGCGAAATCGAGCACCCGCGCCAATTCCTCCGGACGCAGTGCGGGCAGATCCGCGTTCAGCACCGCGACCGCCACAGCCCCGCGTCGTGCGCGCACCGAGCGCGCGCCGTGCTCCAGCGCGGCGTTGAGACCTGCCGCCGGGACGTCCGCCACCGTGCGCGCGCCCAGGGCGGCCAGAGCCGCACCGGCCACCGCGTCGTCCGTGACGACCACCACATCGCCCACCGCCCGGCAGGACAGCGCCGCCGACACGGTGTCCTGGGCGAACGCCAGGGCCAGCCGCGGACGCAGATCTCCTCCCACGGCCCGGCCCAGCCTGCTCTTGGCCCGTGCGAGCGGTTTCAGCGGGACGACCAGGGACCAGGGGCCGGTCGGGTCGGTGTTCGTGGCGATCTCCCCCTCCGTACGCATCAGGACTTATTCTCGCCTGCCGGCACGACAACCCGGAGGTCCGCCCCCACGGGTGAGGCGTACGGTGTTCTCCACACAGCAGGGACCCCGGCCGGGCACAGCAGTGCCGCCGTCCCCGCAGCAGCTCAGTCCCTAGAGGAAGGCGTCCGAGTGTCCCGCCCCAGAATCGGTTTCTGGTACCGCCTGGCCGCGGTCATCGCAAAACCGCCCCTGGTGGTTCTGTTCAAGCGTGACTGGCGGGGAATGGAACACATTCCGGCCGAGGGCGGATTCATCACGGCGGTCAATCACAACTCGTATCTGGACCCGCTGTCCTACGGGCATTTCCAGTACAACACCGGCCGCGTGCCGCGGCTGCTCGCCAAGGCGGGGCTGTTCAGGACCCCGTTCGTCGGGATGATCCTGCGCGGCACCGGGCAGATCCCCGTCTACCGGGAGTCGACCAACGCTCTCGACGCCTTCCGCGCCGCCGTCGACGCCATCGAGCGGGGCGAGTGCGTCGCCTTCTACCCCGAGGGCACGCTCACCCGGGACCCCGACATGTGGCCGATGGCAGGCAAGACCGGCGCCGCCCGCGTCGCGCTGATGACGAAGGCCCCCGTCATCCCCGTCGCCCAGTGGGGCGCCAACCTCGCGATGCCGCCGTACGCCAAGGAGAACAGGCTCCAGCTGTTCCCCCGCAAGACCCTGCGGGTGCAGGCGGGACCGCCGGTCGACCTCTCCCGCTACTACGGCCTCGAACCGACCCCCGACGTGCTGCGCCAGGCCACCGAGACCATCATGGCCGCTGTCACCGCCCAGCTGGAGGAGGTGCGCGGCGAGAAGGCCCCGGCCGAGCTCTACGATCACCGCAAGGCCCGTGCTGAACAGCGGCGCAAGGCAGAGGGAAAGGGATCCACGTGACGCACCCCGCCAAGGCTGCCGTCTTCGGAACCGGCTCATGGGGTACGGCCTTCGGCATGATCCTCGCCGACGCCGGCTGCGAGGTCACCCTCTGGGGGCGCCGCGCCGAGGTCGCCGAGGCCGTCAACCGGACGCGCACCAACCCCGAATACCTGCCGGGAATTGAGCTCCCCGCCTCGATCAGGGCCACCACCGACGCGGCCGAGGCGCTGCGTGGCGCCGACTTCGCCGTCCTGGTGGTGCCTTCCCAGACGCTGCGCGCCAACCTCGCCGACTGGACCCCGCACCTGGAGTCGAAGACGGTCCTCGTCTCCCTCATGAAGGGCGTCGAACTGGGCACGGCCAAGCGGATGAGCGAGGTCGTCGAGGACGTCACGGCGGTCCCGGCGGACCGCATCGCCGTCGTCACCGGCCCCAACCTCGCCAAGGAGATCGCCGAACGCCGCCCCGCCGCGGCCGTCGTCGCCTGCTCGGACGAGAGCGTCGCCCAGCGGCTCCAGGCCGCCTGCCACACCCCGTACTTCCGGCCGTACACCAACACGGACGTCGTCGGCTGCGAGCTCGGCGGAGCGGTGAAGAACGTCATCGGCCTCGCCGTGGGCATCGCCGACGGGATGGGCCTCGGCGACAACGCCAAGGGCTCGCTCATCACCCGCGGGCTCGCCGAGACCACCCGCCTGGGACTCGCGATGGGCGCGGACCCGCTCACCTTCTCCGGACTCGCTGGGCTCGGCGACCTGGTGGCCACATGCTCCTCGCCGCTGTCGCGCAACCACACGTTCGGCACCAACCTCGGACGCGGGATGACGCTCCAGGAGACGGTCGCCGTCACGAGCCAGACCGCCGAGGGCGTCAAGTCCTGCGAATCGGTGCTCGATCTGGCGCGCCGGCACGGCGTCGACATGCCGATCACGGAGACCGTCGTCGGCATCGTCCACGAGGGCAAGCCGCCGGTGGTCGCGCTCAAGGAGCTGATGTCGCGCAGCGCCAAGCCCGAGCGGCGCTGACTCGGGCCCTACCAGCAGGTACGCTCATCGCGATATGAGCAGCCAGAACCTCCCCCAGAGCCCTGAGAGCCCCCTGAGCTCCGAGCAGAGCTCCGCGCCGGGCCGCAAGCCGCGCGTGGCCGTCGTGTTCGGTGGCCGCAGCTCCGAACACGGCATCTCGGTCGTCACGGCCGGCGCCATCATGAGCGCCATCGACCGGACGAAGTACGACGTCCTGCCGATCGGCATCACCAGGGACGGGCGTTGGGCCCTCACGTCCGACGACCCGGCCCGCATGGCCATCACCGACCGGCAGGTGCCGGACGTGGAGCAACTGGCCGGGTCCGGCACCGCACGCGGGTCCGTGACGCTCTCCGTCGACCCCGGAAACCGCGACGTCGTCGTCGGGGAGCCCGGTGCCGTGCCCACGGTCCTCGGACAGGTCGACGTCGTCTTCCCGATGCTCCACGGCCCCTACGGCGAGGACGGCACGCTCCAGGGACTCCTGGAGCTCTCCGGCGTGCCGTACGTCGGCTCCGGTGTCCTGTCCTCGGCCGTCGGCCAGGACAAGGAGTACATGAAGCGGGTGTTCATCTCCTTCGGGCTTCCGGTCGGCCCGTACGAGGTCGTACGGCCCCGCGAATGGGAGTCGGACCGCCCCGCCGCCCGCAAGCGCATCATGGAGTTCGCCGCCGAGCACGGCTGGCCGCTCTTCGTGAAGCCCGCCCGGGGCGGCTCCTCCATGGGCATCACGAAGGTCGACGACCCGGCGGGACTCGACGAGGCGATCGAGGAGGCCCGGCGGCACGACCCCAAGTTCCTCGTGGAGTCCCTGCTGCGCGGCCGGGAGATCGAGTGCGGTGTGCTGGAGTTCGAGGACGGGCCGCGCGCCAGCGTGCCCGCCGAGATCCCGCCCGTGACCGCGCACGACTTCTACGACTTCGAGGCCAAGTACATCGACTCGGCCGCAGGTCTCGTGCCCGCGCCGCTCACCGACGAGCAGACCGCCGAGGTCCAGCGGCTGGCCGTCGACGCCTTCGAGGCCGCCTCCTGCGAGGGACTGGTGCGCGCCGACTTCTTCCTCACCGAGGACGGCACCTTCGTCATCAACGAGATCAACACCATGCCGGGCTTCACGCCGATCTCGATGTACCCGCGCATGTGGCAGGCGAGCGGGGTGGACTACCCGGAGCTGGTGGACCGGCTGATCACCTCCGCGCTGAACCGACCCACCGGCCTGCGCTGACGCGGGTCCTCGCGCGCCGGCAGAGTCACAGACTGTCGGGGACCGTCTTCTTCACGGGTACGGCGAACGCCGACAGAGGGGTGATGTCATGGGCGTACTCCGTCCCGAGCGTCACCTCGACATACGCCTTGCGGTACGTGGTCGTGAACCGCGGACCGGCGTCATCGCGCTGCTCCAGCAGCCAGTTGACGCCGTCCGCGTCCACACCCTTGGCCTGGGAATCATCCATCCGTGCGGGGCGGGGGACGCCGCAGCGCAGTACGATCGCCCCGTCCCCCCAGCCGGCGGTCAGGTCCGAAGCCGGTGAGGGATCGCTCCGCTCCAGACCGGCGACGGTCCGTGGCAGCTCCTCGTGCAGTGCCTCGCAGTACCCGGCGGCCTCCGACGACGGCGTGGGCACCGTCACCGAGGGCTGCGTGCCGGAGGAACAGCCCGCCACCGTCAGGACGAACAGGGCGGCGGACGGAGCGAGAACGCGGCATCGGGGGGACCGGCGACGGGTGTGAGTCACCGGACCAGCGTAGACAGGGGTCAGAGGTGGACGACCGGGCAGGTCAGGGTACGCGTGATGCCGTCCACCTGCTGGACCTTGGCGACCACCATGCGGCCGAGCGCGTCCACCGTGTCGGCCTGCGCGCGCACGATCACGTCGTAGGGGCCTGTGACGTCCTCTGCCTGGATCACTCCCGGAAGCTTGGCGATGGTCTCGGCGACGATCGACGCCTTGCCCACCTCGGTCTGGATAAGGATGTACGCCTGTACCACGGAACCTCCAGGGCGGCCACGAGGATCATGTGGGGGAAAGGGACGCCACGTTATCGCGTTGCCCCGGGCCACGGGGAGACCTGCGGGCCGGTCGACGTCCACAGCGTGGCGCGTGCACCACGGAAGTTGACGTATCTCTTGACGGTACCGACAGCAGGTGGGGCTCGCGACCGCAAGCCCACCGAGGCGGAAGGGGGACGGTGATGCCTGCACGTCCCGGGGCCATGGCCCCCCGTGGGCCCCTCGCCCACGGTCCGGGTCTCCGGCCGCCGAAGCAGCCCGGACAGGTGTCCGGTGCGATAGATGAGAGGTGAGACTCGGTGAAGGGAACCGTGGGCGAGTTGGGGGAGTTCGGGCTCATCAGAGAGCTCACGTCCCGGCTCACCACCACTCCGGCGGTACGGCTGGGACCCGGCGACGACGCCGCGGTCGTCGCCGCTCCCGACCGCAGGGTCGTGGCCAGTACGGACATCCTGCTGGAAGGGCGGCACTTCCGCCGCGACTGGTCGACGGCGTACGACGTCGGGCGTAAGGCCGCCGCCCAGAACCTCGCCGACATCGCGGCCATGGGCGCCGTGCCCACCGCGCTGCTCCTCGGCCTCGTCGTCCCGGCCGATCTGCCGGTCACCTGGGCCGCCGAGCTGATGGACGGCCTGCGCGACGAGTGCCAGGTCGCCGGGGCGGCCGTCGTCGGCGGCGACGTCGTCGGCGGCGACACCATCACCGTCTCGATCACCGCGCTCGGCGACCTGCGCAACCACGAGCCCGTCACCCGGGCCGGTGCCCGGCCCGGCGACGTGGTGGCCGTCACCGGATGGCTCGGGTGGTCCGCGGCCGGATTCGCCGTGCTCTCCCGGGGTTTCCGCTCGCCCCGCGCCTTCGTCGAGGCCCACCGGCGTCCCGAACCGCCGTACCACGCGGGCCCGGCGGCGGCCGGCCTGGGCGCCACCTCCATGACCGACGTCAGTGACGGACTCGTCGCCGACCTCGGGCACATCGCGGAGGCCAGCAAGGTCCGCATCGACCTGCGGTCCGGGCTCATCGACATCCCCTCGCAGATGTCCGACATCGGCCAGGCCGTGGGCGTCGACCCGCTGCAGTGGGTGCTCACCGGGGGAGAGGACCACGCGATCGTGGCGACCTTCCCCGCCGACGTGAAGCTCCCCGCCCGCTGGAAGGTCATCGGAGAGGTCCTCAACCCCTCGGCGCTGCCCCAGGTCACCGTCGACGGGGCGCCCTGGACGAGCAAGGGCGGCTGGGACCATTTCGGATCCATCGAGGACTCCCAGTAAATTCCGGGGCATGACCGCACCTGCGCCGATACCGCCCCGTGTCCTCACCGTCGCCGGATCAGACTCCGGCGGCGGTGCGGGTATCCAGGCGGACCTGAAGACGATGCTGGCCCTCGGAACCCACGGCATGAGCGTGCTGACCGCGGTGACGGCCCAGAACTCGCTCGGCGTGCGGGGAGCCTGGGAACTTCCGGTCGACGCCGTACGCGCCCAGTACCGCAGTGTCGTCGACGACATCGGCGTCCAGGCGGTGAAGACCGGCATGCTGTCCTCGGCCGCACTCGTCGAGACCGTCGCGGAACTCCTCGCGGCGACGGACGCGCCCGTGGTCGTCGACCCCGTCGGCGTCTCCAAGCACGGGGACGCGCTGCTGGCCGCCGAGGCCCTCGACTCCGTACGCACGCGCCTGCTGCCCGTCGCCACGGTCGCCACCCCGAACCTCGACGAGGTGGCACAGCTCACCGGCACCACCGTCACCGACGAGGCCGGGATGCGGCGGGCCGCCGCGCAGATCCTCGCGTACGGCCCGCGCTGGGTGGTGATCAAGGGCGGTCACCTGCCAGGCGAGGCCGTGGACCTGCTGACGGACGGCAGCGAGGAGCACTGGCTGCGCGCACCGAGGCTCGACAACCGGCACACCCACGGCACCGGCTGCACCCTCGCCTCCGCCATCGCCTGCGGACTGGCCCGGGGCCAGGACGTGCCGGCCGCCGTCAGGGGCGCGAAGGAGTACGTGACCGGCGCGATCAGGGGCGGCTTCGCGCTGGGCGCCGGGATCGGCCCGGTCGACCACGGCTGGCAGACACGCAGCGCCCGCTGAGGCCGGTCCGCCGGAGCACAGCAAAAAGCCGGTCCACCGAGGTGGACCGGCTTTTTGGGCAACCGGAAGGCTGCGCTACGACGGGGACGTCAGCGCGCGACCTTGCCGGCCTTGATGCACGAGGTGCAGACGTTGAGCCGCTTCGGCGTCCGACCGACCACGGCACGCACGCGCTGGATGTTGGGATTCCAGCGACGGGACGTACGGCGGTGCGAGTGCGAAATGCTGTTGCCGAAGCTCGGCCCCTTGCCGCAAACGTCGCAGTTGGCAGCCACGGGTCACTCCAAAGACTTCAGATGCACTTACAGTGAATTCCGGCACGCCGGAATCATTTTACTGAAGTGGCGGTACCGGAGGGATTGTCCCGACTCTCGTCGGGCAACCGAAGCAGCATACAACGGCTGCGTCGGAGATACGAAACTACCACGGCTCCCCGAGCACTCCGTCCCGCACCTCTGCCCGCCCGGCCTGAGGACGAGGGCTACTCTGCGGTGCAGCCAGCCCCCCCACGGCCGCCCCAAGGAGGACCAACGGTGCCGCAGTTCCCCGACGATCTCGACGCCGTCGCGGTGCGCACCTGGTGCTCACTGGCCCTGGAGGCCCTCGGCCGGGAGCGTGCGGCCATCGACGCCATCAACGTCTACCCCGTCGCGGACGGGGACACCGGCACCAACCTGTACCTGACCGTGGAATCCGCCGCGGCGGCGGTCGAGGCGGTCTTCGCCGCCCATGAGACCGGCGCCACCGCCCCCGCCACCGCGGACGCCGTACGTGCCATGGCGCACGGGGCCCTGATCGGCGCCCGCGGGAACTCCGGCACCATCCTGGCCCAGTTGCTGCGCGGCATGGCGGGGGTGCTGGCCGAGTCGGGTGACGCGGATCATGTGCGCGCCGCGCTGAAGGAGGCCGCCGCCGCGGCCCGGCTGGCCGTCGCCCACCCCGTCGAGGGCACGGTGCTGACCGTCGCCACCGCCGCCGCGGCAGCGGCCGGTGCCACCGTCGGCGAGGGCCTCACGGAGGTGCTCGACGCGGCGTACGAGGGCGCTCGCCAGGCCCTCGCCCGGACCCCCGGCCAGCTCGCCGTCCTCGGACGGGCCGGAGTCGTGGACGCGGGCGGACAGGGCCTGGTGGCCGTCCTCGGGGCGCTGCTGGAAGCGGCCGGCGGGCGGCGCGGGGAGCGCGCGGTACCGTCCGCCCCCGAGATCCCGCCCCTGACCGGTGACTGCGCGGAGGCTGACCCGGACGGCGGCCCGGCCTTCGAGGTCATCTACCTCCTGGAAGCCCCCGACGACGCGGTCGACCGCCTGCGGAACAGGCTCGACGCCCTGGGCGAATCCCTGGTCGTGGTCGGCGGGGACGGCCTGTGGAACGTCCACGTCCATGTCGACGACGCCGGGGCGGCCGTCGAGGCGGGGGTCGAGGCGGGCCGGCCGTACCGCATCCGGATCACACACTTCGCAGCCGACCGGATCAGGGCCGACCGGGAGCCCGTCCAGCGCGCCGTCGTCGCCGTGGTCCCCGGCGACGGGCTCTCCGAGCTGTGCATCGAGGCCGGGGCGACCACCGTGCTGGCCCGCCCCGGCGAACCCCCCGCCAGCGGCGAGCTGGTGGACGCGATCCGCCGGGCCCACGCCCGTGAGGTCGTCCTGCTGCCCAACGACGCGCAGCTGCGCCACACCGCCGCCGCGGCAGCCGAACAGGCCAGGGCCGAAGGCGTCCGCGTCGCCCTGGTCCCCACCCGCGCCGCCGTGCAGGGCATCGCCGCCCTCGCCGTCCACGAACCCGGCCGCAGCTTCGACGAGGACGTCGTCGCCATGACCTCGGCGGCCGGCGCCACCCGGTACGCCGAACTGGCCGTCGCCGAGCACCGGTCGTGGACCATGGCGGGCATCTGCCAGGCCGGCGACATCCTCGGCCTGATCGACGGCGACGTCGCCGTCATCGGCGAGGACGTCCCCGGCACGGCCCGCACGGTCCTGGACCGCATGCTCTCGGCCGGCGGCGAACTCGTCACCCTGATCCTCGGCGAGGACGTGCCCGACTCCCTGGCCGAGGAACTCGGCGAGCACGTCCGGGAGGGCTACCTCGCCGTCGACACGGTCGTCTACCGGGGCGGCCGCCAGGCGGCACCCCTGCTGATCGGCGTGGAGTGACACCGCGCGCCGCTGCGCCCGGCGACATCTGTCAGTGGCGTGGTGTGCAATGGAGTGCGTGTCCGCTTTCGATGAACCCCTCAAGAAGCTGCTCGGCGGAGCCACCGCGAAGGTGATGGCCGAACACCTCGACCTGCACACGGTCGGGGATCTGCTGCACCACTACCCGCGGCGCTACGAGGAGCGGGGCCGCCTCACCGCGCTCACCGAACTGCCGCTGGACGAGCACGTGACGGTCGTCGCACAGGTCGCCGACGCGCGGGTCATGATGTTCAACAACGGCCGGGGCAAGCGGCTCGAGGTCACCCTCACCGACGGGAGCGGCAGACTCCAGCTGGTCTTCTTCGGACACGGCGTCCACAAGCCCCACAAGGAGCTCCTGCCCGGCCGCAGGGCGATGTTCGCGGGCAAGGTCTCCGTCTTCAACCGGAAGATGCAGCTCGCCCACCCCACCTACCAGCTCCTCGACGCCCATGACGAGGGTGAGGCGACCGAGGCCGTGGACGCCTTCGCGGGGCAGCTGCTGCCGATCTACCCCGCCTGCAAGCAGCTCGACTCCTGGCGGATCGCCAAGGCCGTCGACACGGTCCTGCCCAGCGCCCCGGAGGCCGTGGACCCGCTGCCCCCTGCGCTGCGCGAGGGGCGCGGATTCGTCCCCCTGCCCGAGGCGCTCCTCAGGATCCACCGCCCGCAGACCAAGGCGGACATCGCGGCCGCGCGGGACCGGCTGCGCTGGGACGAGGCTTTCGTTCTCCAAGTCGCCCTCGCCCGCCGCCGCTACGCCGACACCCAGCTTCCGGCGGTGGCCAGGAAGCCCGTGTCCGCCGGGGTGCTCGACGCCTTCGACGCCACCCTCCCCTTCACCCTCACCGAGGGCCAGCAGAAGGTCACCGGAGAGATCTTCGACGCCCTGGCCACGGAACACCCCATGCACCGGCTGCTCCAGGGAGAGGTCGGATCCGGCAAGACGCTCGTCGCGCTGCGGGCCATGCTCAGGGTCGTCGACGCGGGCGGCCAGGCGGCGATGCTCGCGCCCACCGAGGTGCTCGCCCAGCAGCACCACCGGTCGGTCACCGAGATGATGGGCGAACTCGCCGAAGGAGGGATGCTCGGCGGCTCCGACAAGGGGACGAAGGTCGTGCTGCTCACCGGTTCGATGGGCACCGCGGCCCGCCGGCAGGCTCTGCTCGACCTCGTCACCGGCGAGGCCGGGATCGTCATCGGCACCCACGCGCTGATCGAGGACAAGGTGAAGTTCCACGACCTCGGCCTCGTCGTCGTCGACGAGCAGCACCGCTTCGGCGTGGAGCAGCGCGACGCACTGCGTTCCAAGGGGAAGCAACCGCCCCACCTGCTGGTCATGACGGCCACCCCCATCCCCCGTACGGTCGCGATGACCGTCTTCGGTGACCTGGAGACCTCCGTACTCGACCAGCTCCCGGCCGGCCGCTCGCCGATCGCCAGCCATGTCGTGCCGGCCAAGGACAAGCCCCACTTCCTCAGCCGCGCCTGGGAACGCGTCCGCGAGGAGGTGGAGAACGGCCACCAGGCGTACGTCGTCTGCCCCCGCATCGGCGACGACGCCGACGAGGCCGCGGCGAAGAAGGGAAAGCCCGCCGCCGGCGAGGACGCCGAGAAGCGGCCCCCGCTCGCCGTCACGGACATCGCCGAACAGCTCGCCAAGGGCCCGCTCGCCGGTCTGCGCATCGAGATCCTGCACGGCAGGATGCAGCCCGACGACAAGGACGACGTCATGCGCCGGTTCGCGGCGGGGCAGGTGGACGTCCTGGTCGCCACCACCGTGATCGAGGTCGGGGTGAACGTCCCGAACGCCACCGCGATGGTGATCATGGACGCGGACCGCTTCGGCGTCTCCCAGCTGCACCAGCTCAGGGGCCGTGTCGGCCGCGGCAGCGCCCCCGGACTCTGCCTGCTGGTCAGCGAGGCCCACGAGGCGAGCCCCGCCCGCGCCAGGCTCTCCGCGGTCGCCGCCACACTCGACGGCTTCGAGCTCTCCCGCATCGACCTCGAACAGCGGCGCGAGGGCGATGTCCTCGGCCAGGCCCAGTCCGGCGTCCGCTCCTCGCTGCGGGTGCTCAGCGTCATCGACGACGAGGAGGTCATCGCGGCGGCCCGCGAGGAGGCCGTACGCGTCGTCGCCGCCGACCCCTCCCTGGAGACGCTGCCGGAGCTGCGCATCGCCCTCGACGCACTGCTGGACAAGGACCGGGAGGAGTACCTCGACAAGGGGTGACCGGGCGGATCCGCGCCGACGCCATATCGTGGGAGCACGGCACGCGTCCCGTCCTGTGTGCCGCCCGCGACCCGAGGACCGACACCCATGACCCGCGTGATCGCCGGCTCGGCCGGCGGACGCCGCCTGGCCGTCCCGCCCGGCACCGGCACCCGCCCCACCTCCGACCGTGCGCGCGAGGGCCTGTTCTCCACCTGGCAGGCGCTGCTGGGCACGCTCGACGGCATCCGTGTCGCCGATCTGTACGCCGGATCCGGCGCCGTGGGCCTGGAGGCGCTCTCGCGCGGAGCGGCCCACGCGCTGCTCGTGGAGGCCGACGCCACGGCCGCGCGCACCGTCCGCGACAACATCCGGACCCTCGGTCTGCCCGGTGCCGAATTCCGGGCGGGCAAAGCCGAGCAGATCGTGACGGGACCGGCGCCCTCCGCCCCGTACGACGTGGTCTTCCTCGATCCGCCCTACGCCGTCACCGACGACGATCTTCGGGAGATCCTGCTCACACTCCGTGCTCAGGGGTGGCTCACGGGCGACGCTCTCGTCACGGTGGAACGGAGCACCAGAGGCGGGGAATTCAACTGGCCCGAAGGATTCGAGCCACTGCGGGCGCGTCGTTACGGCGAAGCCACGTTTTGGTACGGTCGCGCCGCCTCTACGTGCGAAGACGCACGATGACCGCACCGGAGAGCGAGGGAACCACGTTGCGCCGCGCCGTCTGTCCGGGGTCGTTCGACCCCATCACCAACGGACATCTCGACATCATCGGACGAGCCTCGAAGCTGTACGACGTCGTGCACGTCGCCGTGATGATCAACCAGTCCAAGAAGGGTCTGTTCACCGTCGACGAGCGGATCGAGCTGATCCGCGAGGTGACGGCGGATTTCGGCAACGTGCAGGTCGAGTCCTTCCACGGCCTGCTCGTCGACTTCTGCAAGCAGCGCGACATCCCGGCCATCGTGAAGGGCCTGCGGGCCGTCAGCGACTTCGACTACGAGTTGCAGATGGCCCAGATGAACAACGGTCTCTCCGGGGTCGAGACGCTCTTCGTGCCGACGAACCCGACGTACAGCTTCCTGTCGTCCTCCCTGGTCAAGGAGGTCGCCACCTGGGGTGGCGACGTGGCGCACCTGCTTCCGCCCACCGTCCACGAGGCCCTCGTGAAGCGTCTCGGCGAGAAGTGATGCGCTGACCGCCCGTCACCAGGTGTCGGACGGGAGGCGACTGGCCTTACAGTCGTCCCGTCCGTCTCCAACAGCAGCAGAGAGTGGCGAGCACACGGTGGACGTGCAGAAGAAGCTCGACGAGATCGTCGAAACGGTCGGGAACGCCCGCTCCATGCCCATGTCGGCGTCCTGCGTGGTCAACCGCGCCGAGCTGCTCGCGATGCTCGAGGAGGTGCGCGACGCGCTCCCCGGCTCGCTCGCCCACGCCGAGGAGCTCATCGGCGGCCGTGAGCAACTCGTGGAGCAGGCCAGGCAGGAGGCCGAGCGGATCATCGAGTCCGCCCGCGCCGAGCGCGGCTCGCTGATCTCCGGCACGGAGATCGCCCAGCGCGCCCAGGCCGAGGCCGACCGGATCCTGTCCGAGGCCCGCAGGGAGGCCGACGAGGTCCGCGCCGAGGCCGACGAGTACGTCGACAGCAAGCTCGCCAACTTCGAGGTCGTCCTCACCAAGACCATCGGCTCCGTCGACCGCGGCCGGGAGAAGCTCCTGGGCCGTGGGGCGGGCGTCGACGAGCAGGGCTACGAGGACCCCGACTTCGCGGAGGCGCCCGAGCGCAGCGCCGACCCCGAGACGCTCCGCAGGCGGGCCGACGACTACGTGGACACCAAGCTCGGCGCCTTCGAGGCCGTGCTCGCCAAGACGCTGGAGGCCGTCGGCCGGGGGCGGCAGAAGCTGCACGGCCGGGTGGCCACCGACGAGCTCGGCGCGCACATGGCGGCACAGGACGCCGCGGGCGGTCGGCCGCACACGAGTGACGAGGACCACTGGGCGGGCCTGGCCGAGCTCTCCACCCCCGAGCCGGTGGAGAGCCCCCAGCCCCACTCCTACGCGGAGCCCGTACAGCCGGCCTACGCGCCGGTGGCCGGCTACCAGGACCCCACGCAGAACGCCTTCCCCGCGCAGGTCCGGCCCGAGCAGGAGTACGCCCAGACGTACGGCTACCAGGACCAGCAGCAGGGCCAGGCCGACCCCTACGCCGCCTACCCGCAGCAGACCGACCCGTACGCCGCCTACCAGCAGCAGGCCTACGACCCGAACCAGCAGCAGGACTACGGCTGGCCGCAGCAGGCCCAGGCGCCCGCGCAGCAGGGTGAGAGCGCGCTCGACGAGACCAGCCTCTTCGACACGAGCATGATCGACCTGGAGCAGCTGCGCCGCTACGAACAGGGCCGCTGACCGGACGGGCCCGACCGGATTGGGAGCTGGGCGGTACGTCCAGTATCCTGGCTCTTCGGTCGCGCGTATGTCCGCGATCCCGGCTGCCCTCCTCCTTCCGGACGGAGGCGGCCCACCCTGAGCCGCACCACGCACATGATCTCGAAAGCAGGAAAAGCCCTGAACGGCCACCTCGACCATCGCAGTCCTCTCGTGTTCGACACGCGCGAGCTGGGCCGGCGTCCTGGTGCCATGAAGCGGCTGACCCGCACGGCGGAAGCACCGAAGGACCTCGGCATCGACGGGGTCATCGGCGTTCCGGAGAACGCGCCCCTGGCGCTGGACCTCCGCCTCGAGTCCGTCATGGAAGGGGTGCTTGTCACAGGCACCGCCCGTGCGACGGCCGAGGGGGAGTGCGTAAGGTGTCTGGAGCCGCTGACCCTCGAGGTCGAGGCGGACTTCCAGGAAATGTTCTCGTACCCTGACGCCGATGACCGGAACCGCAGCAGGACCGCGGACCCGGTCGACGACGCCGAGGACGACGAGGACAGGTTCTTTCTCGAGGACGACTCGTTCGACCTCGAGCCTGTGCTGCGTGACGCGGTGGTGCTCGCACTGCCGCTGCAGCCGGTGTGCAAGGAGACCTGTGCCGGTCTGTGTTCCGAGTGCGGAATCAGGCTGGACGAGAATCCCGGCCACCACCACGACGTCGCCGACATCCGTTGGGCGGCACTGCAAGGACTCGCCGAGACCGTTCAGGACGGCGAGAAGGACAACATGGGCGGCGCCGAACCTGGCGTCGACGAGAAGCAGGAGAAGTAGCCGTGGCTGTTCCGAAGCGGAAGATGTCGCGCAGCAACACGCGCCACCGCCGGTCGCAGTGGAAGGCTGCGGTCCCCACCCTGGTTTCGTGCGAGCGTTGCCAGGAGCCGAAGCTCCAGCACATTGCGTGCCCGAGCTGCGGCACCTACAACAAGCGCCAGGTCCTCGAGGTCTGAGCGGCTGGTGAGAGGCCCGATGTCTGAGTTGTCCAGCGCCAAGAAGCAGGCAGACAACATCAACACAGCCTCGTCCCACACGCTTCTGGAAGGGCGGCTCGGGTATCACCTCGAGTCCGCCCTTCTGGTGCGTGCGCTGACCCACCGCTCGTACGCGTACGAGAACGGCGGTCTGCCCACCAACGAGCGGCTCGAATTCCTCGGGGACTCGGTGCTCGGCCTGGTGGTCACGGACACGCTGTACCGCACCCACCCCGACCTGCCCGAAGGCCAGCTGGCCAAGTTGCGGGCCGCGG
Source organism: Streptomyces sp. NPDC006516 (assembly GCF_040611875.1). Lineage (NCBI taxonomy): Bacteria > Bacillati > Actinomycetota > Actinomycetes > Kitasatosporales > Streptomycetaceae > Streptomyces > Streptomyces sp. NPDC006516. The sequence goes on along the minus strand of NZ_JBEXPD010000020.1, from coordinate 88,758 downwards.
TGGTCAACTCACGTGCGCTTGCGGAAGTGGGCCGCGGCCTCGAACTCGGTTCCTTCATCCGGCTGGGCCGCGGTGAAGAGGGCACGGGTGGCCGGGACAAGGCTTCCATCCTCGCCGACACACTGGAAGCGGTGATCGGCGCCGTCTATCTCGACCAGGGCCTCAGCGCGGCCTCGGAGCTGGTCCACCGGCTCTTCGACCCGCTGATCGACAGGTCCTCCAACCTCGGAGCCGGCCTGGACTGGAAGACCAGTCTCCAGGAGCTCACCGCGAGCGAGAGCCTCGGAGTCCCCGAGTACCTCGTCACGGAGACCGGTCCCGACCACGAGAAGACCTTTACTGCTGCTGCTCGCGTCGGTGGTGTCTCGTACGGCACCGGCACCGGCCGTAGCAAGAAGGAAGCGGAGCAGCAGGCGGCGGAGTCCGCCTGGCGCGAGATCAGCGCCGCCGCGGAAGCGCGGGAGGCGGCGGCCAAGGCCGCTGCCGACGGAGGGGCCGCCGACACCCCTGCCGTCCCGTCGCCGCACTCGGACGCAGCTCCGGCCTGAACCAAGGGAGAACCCCTCGGTGCCCTGGTGCACCGGGGGGTTCTCGCTGTCCTGCCACCTCCCCGAAGGAGTGCCCGCCGTGCCCGAACTGCCCGAGGTCGAAGTCGTGCGGCGGGGTCTGGAGCGCTGGACCGCCGGGCGGATCGTCGAGGCCGTAGAGGTCCTGCATCCGCGCGCGGTCCGCAGGCATCTCGCGGGCGGCGCGGATTTCGCCGCCCGGCTGCGTGGGCTGCGCTTCGGCACGGCGATGCGCCGGGGCAAGTACCTCTGGGTGCCCCTCGACGAGGCCGGCTCCTCACTCCTGGGCCACCTGGGCATGAGCGGCCAGCTGCTCGTCCAGCCCGAGGCGGCCGCCGACGAGAAGCACCTGCGCATCAGGATCCGCTTCGACGACGCCCTCGGGACCGAGCTGCGCTTCGTCGACCAGCGGACCTTCGGCGGGCTGTCGCTGCACGAGAACACCCCGGAGGGGCTGCCCGACGTCATCGCGCACATCGCGCGGGACCCCCTGGACCCCGCCTTCGACGACGCCGCCTTCCACGCGGCGCTGCGCCTGCGCCGTACGACTCTCAAGCGCGCGCTGCTCGACCAGTCCCTGATCAGCGGGGTCGGCAACATCTACGCGGACGAGGCGCTGTGGCGCAGCCGGCTGCACTACGAGAGGCCGACCGCGACCCTGACCCGCCCGAGGACGACAGAGCTGCTCGGCCATGTCCGCGACGTGATGCGTGAGGCCCTCGAGCAGGGCGGCACCAGCTTCGACAGCCTGTACGTCAACGTCAACGGCGAGTCGGGCTACTTCGACAGGTCGCTCGACGCCTACGGACGCGAGGACGAGCCCTGCCGCCGCTGCGGTACGCCGATGCGGCGGCGGCCCTGGATGAACCGCTCCAGTTACTTCTGCCCGCGCTGCCAGCGCCCCCCGCGTATCTCCCCGGCCTCCTGAGGACCGGGCTCCGCCGCCCCCGGGGTCAGGCATCGCCAGGCGGGATCCGGCCTCACCGGTCGGGACCCGGCCTCAGCCCGCGTGGGCGGCGTCGTATCGTGCCCGGGCCTCGATGACCTCGGGCATGCGGCCCTCGACGAGCCGGATCAGCTCCAGCAGCCGGGTGGTGACCTCGCGGCCGAGGTCCGTCAGCTCGTAGTCGACGCGCGGCGGGTTGGTGAACTGCGCCTCCCGCAGGACCAGGCCGTCGCGCTCCAGCGCGTGCAGCGTCTGCGAGAGCATCTTCTCGCTGACCCCGTCGACCCGTCGGCGCAGTTCGTTGAAGCGGGCGCCGCTCTCGTACAGCGCGCCCAGGGTCAGGCCGCCCCAGCGGCCGGTGACGTGCTCCAGCGTCCCGCGCGAAGGGCAGAGCCGGGAGAACACGTCGAAGGGCGAACCGTCGTCGTCGGTCACCGGAAGCGTCTCGGTCTCGCCCATGACGCAAGCTTACGCCCGCGCAGCGCTCACTCACGGTGAGCGCTGCGCGGGCGCGGTGGCCGCAGCGTACGGCGTATCAGCGGGTCACGACGGAGGTCTCGCTCGCCCCCGAGGTGGTTCCGTCGGCGTACAGGACGGAGACGCGGTAATAGACCGTGGTCTCCGAGGGGACGGCCGGGTCCTTCCAGTTCCAGGTGGTGCCGGCACCCTTCGGTTCCGTACGGACCAGATCGAAGACCCCGGTCTGCGGGTTCCAGCGGTGGATGGCGAAGCCGGAGACCTCACCGAGGGTCTCGGAGCTGCCGAGGGCCCAGGAGAGCCAGGCGTTCTGATCGGAGCCGAGGTAGGCGAGCGGTGCGCCCGTCGCCGCCGGGGCCGTCGGTCGGAGGTCCAGCTCGGTGACGTCGACGGCCGTCGCGCCGGCCGCGGGGGTCAGCTGGTTCCCGTACTGGTCGACGGCGACGACGGCGTAACGGACCTGCTGGCCGTCGGCGGGCACGGCGTCGTGGAACGTCGTCTCCTCGACCTCCCACGGCTGGAAGTTCGAGGGGTGGGGCACGGGGGTGTACGTCCACTGCCCGTCCACGAGTGCGCCGCGCAGCACGCGGTAGTGGTCGAGTCCGGGGTCGGTGCTCGCCTCCCAGGAGAGGGTGACGCCGTTCGCCTTCGGGACGGCGCTCACCCCGGCGACGGCGGCGGGCGCGGTCCTGTTGCCCACGACGGCGACGGAGAGCGCGGCGGACGGGGTACCGCCGTTGCCCTCGTGGTCCAGGGCGACGACGTGGTAGGCGTACGTGGCTCCGGCGGGCGGGGCGGCGTCGGTGAAGGAGGTGCCCCTGATGCCCTTGCCGACCTCCGTGCGCGTGGCCGTGCTGGTTCCCGGGCGGCTGGTCCGGAAGACCGAATAGCCCGCGAAGTCCGCGCTGGTCACCGCCGAGGCGTCCCAGGTCACGGTGACGCCGGCCTCGCTCTCGGAAGCCCGGGCGCCGAGCGCGGTGTCGACCGGGCCGGTGAGGTCGTCGCTGTAGTACACGGCGGTACCGGAGGGCGCGGACTCGTTGCCGTGGGTGTCGACGGCGGTGACCACGTAGTAGTAGGTGTCACCGGTCTGCGGCAGCGGTCCGGTGTAGCCGCCGCCCGACGTGGCCAGCAGGTTGGCGGCGGTCAGGGCGACCGGATGTGAGGTCGAGCGGTACACCCGGAACTCGGCGAAATCGGGCTCGCCGTTGCCGTCCCAGTAGAGGGTGACCTTGGTGGGGTTGCCGATGGCCCAGTTGTCCTCGACACCCTTCGGGGCGGAGGGAGCCGTCCGGTCGACCGTGGTGACACCGGCGTCGGCGGTGCCCGACGAGGTGTTGCCCGCCTTGTCGTACGCGCGTACCTCGTAGTAGTAGACGTTGCCGTCCTTGGGTACGGCCGTGTCGGTGTATGTGGTCGACGTCGTCGTCGCCAGGGCCTTCGCCGGGTAGGCCGCGCCCTTCAGCCGGCGGTACACGCGGTAGCCGGCGAGGTCCATCTCCTTGTTCCTGGCCCAGCTGATCTTCGTGGACGTCGTGGTGGTGCTGTAGGCGACGGTGGTCCCGGTCGGGACGAGCGGCTTGACCTTGTCGACGGTCGCAGAAGTGCGCGGAGTGTAGGCGAACTTGACGTCGGCGGCGCCGGTCCAGTTCACGAAGTCGACGCGCAGGCTGTGGGTGCCGGACGGGATCGTCAGGTTGACCGTCTTCGAGACGGCCGTGGCGACGTTCTTCCACATGTCGAGCTTGCGTACGCCGTCGACGTACACGCGTATGCCGTCACGGGCGGACGCGGTGAAGGTGAACGGCCCGCCGGAGCCGAAGTCGCGGGTCGTGGACCAGCGGACGCCGAAGTCGTTGGACGGCATGCCCTTGTAACCGGGTGCGCCCGTGCCCCAGTTCTGGTCGATCACGGAGTCGCAGTCGGTGCCCTTGGGCGTCCCGGAGAACGTGGTGTTCGCGTAGAACGTCCGCTTGAAGACGGGCGATGCGCAGGTGACGGCTGCGGAGGCCGGGGCGGCGGTGACGAGCAGGCCACCCGCGGTGGCGAGCACCACCGCGCTCGCGGTGGCCACCGTGGTGCCTCTGGGTCGGTTCATGCGTTCCTTCGGTCTTGATCATCTGTGGCGGGATGTGACTGCCGAAAGATCAAGACTCCCGATGGCGGGCCATGGTTGTAGCCCCGGGAGACGGCAGCAGGCCCCTGTCCGTTCCCGACGGACAGGGGCCTGCTGCCGGCAGTTCTCAGAAGCCGAAGTCCTGCGTCCACCAGGGGCCGCCCGAGCCGAGGTGCACGCCCACGCCGAGCGTCCTGTAATCGCAGTTGAGAATGTTTGCGCGGTGGCCCTCGCTGGCCATCCAGGCGTCCATCACGGCCTGGGCGTCGGCCTGCCCGCGGGCGATGTTCTCCCCGCCGAGACCCTCCACGCCGGCTGCGGCGGCGCGGTCCCAGGGGGTCGCCCCGTCGGGGTCGGTGTGGCTGAAGAAGTCGCGGGCGGCCATGTCCTCGCTGAAGTCCTGGGCGAGCGCGGTCAGCGAGGCGCTCGTCGTGACCGGGCTGCAGCCGACCTTCGCGCGCTCCTGGTTGACCAGTGCGAGCACAGCCGCCCGGGCGGAGGCGGCGGACGGGCTCGTGGAGGTGCTGGGCTGGGCGCTCGGGCTGGCCGAGGCGGTCTTCGGCGCGGCCGGCGCCTTGGCGGCGGGCGCCGACGACACGCTCTTCCTGGGCTTCGGGGCCGCCGCCTTCGTGCGCTCCGGAGTCTTCGCCGCCTGCTTCGACGCGGTGGCCGAGGGCTTCTCGGACGGTGTCCTCTCCGGCGTCGGGGAGGCGGACGCGGAGGGGGCCGCGGAACGGCCGGCACCCCTGCTCGCCTCGGCCGATGCCGAGGCCGACGTGCGGCCGGTCGGCTCGGCGGACGCGTCGCCCTGGGTCAGCAGGTCGGGAGCGCCGCCCGCGTGGACGCTGTCGGAGGACCGGCCACCGCTGACGTCGTAGCTGCCACCGCCGGGCAGCAGGCCGGAGGCCACGGCCACCGCTCCTACGGCCACTGCCGCGGACACACCGAGAAGCCCGGCGCGCACGGGTATCCCCGCCCGCTTCCTCCGGCGTGCACCGCGCGGCCCGTCCGCCGCGTCCGCCGTGTGCTGCTCAGCGGCGGGGGCCGCGCCTGCGCGTCGATGCCGTCCCATGCGCTGTGCCTTCCTCGTGCTCCGGGCGTCTTGGTCGACGTCACCGTATTCATGATCAAACTCACCCGTTCGGGTGAGGCTATTGCGAGGGGACCCTACGCCATGACGGATTGGGGCGACGTGCTCCGTGAGCAATTGGCCGGTTAGCGTTCGGGCATGAACGAAGATGCACGACTCGTCGTATGGGTACGCGGCCGAGTACAGCAAGTAGGATTCCGCTGGTTCACCAGGGCAAATGCTTTGGAGATCGGGAAACTCACCGGCTTCGCGCTGAATCTCGACGACGGCCGGGTGCAGGTGGTCGCCGAAGGCCCACGTGAGAATTGCCACCGTCTGCTGGACTGGCTCGCCACCGGCGACACACCCGGCCGCGTGGACGGGGTCACTGAGATCTGGGACACGCCGCGCGGCGGTTACGAGGGTTTCGCGATTCGCTGACACCGGCGGGGAATGCCCACCCGGATCCGCTGCGTGCGCACGGCGCGGCACGCGGTGACCGGAAGGTCCTTGAAGGCCTCGCACCCGAAATGACCTGCGGAATGTCAGGTCCCGGCACATGGTTGCCAAGAACGCTCCGGCATGCCAGGCTGCGGCATTGACGAAGATCTACCCACCCCTCGGGGACCCGCAGGAGAGTCGCGCCGCAAGATCGTCAGGCCGCGCACCCCCGGGACACCCGGCTCCCTGGCGTGTGATCGTGTTGACCGTCAAACTTTTTGGTGAGACGCTGAAAACCCCGCGCACCGCAGCTGTTCGGCAGGGCTGGTGACAGCAGAACAGCAGTGAAGAACAGAGCACTGCCGAGCACCGCGGGTGCGATTCCCTCACGACCACGACCCACACCGCATCGGTCGGTCACTCAGTGTGGAGGACCATCCATCATGGCAAAGGCGCTTCTCGGTTACGTCGGCGGATCCGACCCGCGACTCCTCGCCGAGATGCGACGGCTTCAGAAGCGCGTCCAGGACCTGGAATCCGAGCTCGTACGGATCCAGGACGAGAACGACGCGCTCAACGCCGCCGCCCAGCACCAAGAGTCGCTGCTCGACAGCATCGACATCGACGTACCCCAGGCGGAGCCCGCGCTGACCTGACCCCCAGGCCCTGCCGGGGCCGGTCGGGCCGCACGCCAGCTGCTCGGGATCAATCCAACGAATGTCTTTCGTCACGGATCGCCGTCCTGGAACACCGAGGATTGCTCGTGATCCGGTCCGCTCGCGATCCGTAACGCAAGGCCGTGCACGGAGGGCTGTACACGCCGCACCGTGCGAGTTTCACAAGGGACGCTCCGGCGTCCCTTCTTTCTTTCCCCCCGGACCCTCACCGGCGTATCGCTCTTCGCTTACCGTCTGATGTGCCCTGCACCTTCATCAGCGAAACCGAGAGTGAAAGGTAGAGTCCGGCGGCGTGCACCTCAAGGCCCTGACCCTCCGTGGTTTCAAGTCGTTCGCCTCCGCCACGACCCTGCGGTTCGAACCCGGGATCACCTGTGTCGTGGGACCCAACGGGTCCGGTAAATCGAATGTGGTGGACGCGCTCTCCTGGGTCATGGGTGAACAGGGAGCCAAATCGCTGCGCGGCGGCAAGATGGAAGACGTGATCTTCGCCGGGACCACCGGAAGGCCGCCTCTGGGCCGCGCCGAAGTGTCGCTGACCATCGACAATTCCGACGGCGCGCTGCCGATCGACTACGCCGAGGTCACGATCACCCGGATCATGTTCCGCAATGGCGGCAGTGAATACCAGATCAACGGTGACACCTGCCGACTGCTGGACATCCAGGAACTCCTCTCCGATTCCGGTATCGGCCGCGAGATGCACGTCATCGTCGGCCAGGGCAGGCTGGACTCCGTCCTGCACGCCGATCCGACGGGGCGCCGCGCCTTCATCGAGGAGGCGGCGGGCGTGCTCAAGCACCGCAAGCGCAAGGAGAAGGCGCTGCGGAAGCTGGAGGCGATGGGGGCCAACCTCGCCCGCGTGCAGGACCTCACCGACGAACTGCGCCGCCAGCTCAAACCGCTGGGCCGGCAGGCTGCCGTGGCCCGCCGGGCCGCCGTCATCCAGGCCGATCTGCGCGACGCCCGGTTGCGGCTCCTCGCCGACGACCTCGTCTCGCTGCGCGAGGCGCTGCGCAGCGAGATCGCCGACGAGGCCGCGCTCAAGCAGCGCAGAGAAGCGGCGGAGGCCGAACTCCGGGCGGCGCTCGCACGGGAGGCCGGGCTGGAGGACGAGGTCCGGCGACTGGCACCGAGACTCCAGCGGGCCCAGCAGACCTGGTACGAGCTGTCCCAGCTGGCCGAGCGGGTGCGCGGCACGATCTCGCTCGCGGACGCCCGGGTGAAGAGCGCCACCGCCGCGCCCGACGAGGAGCGGCGCGGACGGGACCCCGAGGACATGGAACGCGAGGCCGCCCGCATCCGCGAGCAGGAGGCCGAGCTGGAGGCGGCTCTCGAAGCGGCCGAGCACGCGTTGGAGGACACCACCGCGCACCGGGCCGAACTGGAGCGCGAGCTCGCGGTGGAGGAGCGGAGGCTCAGGGACGCGGCCCGGGCCATCGCCGACCGCCGGGAAGGTCTCGCACGGCTCAACGGGCAGGTCAACGCGGCCCGGAGCCGGGCGGGTTCGGCGCAGGCCGAGATCGACCGGCTGGCCGCGTCCCGCGACGAGGCGCAGGAGCGGGCCGTCGCGGCGCAGGAGGAGTACGAACAGCTCAAGGCCGAGGTCGATGGCCTCGACGCGGGCGACGCGGAACTGGCGGAGCAGCACGAGGCCGCCAAGCGGGAGCTGGCGGAGGCGGAGGCGGCGCTGGGCGCGGCGCGGGAGGCGGTCACCGACGCGGAGCGCAGCCGCGCCGCGCTCTCGGCCCGCCACGAAGCGCTGTCGCTGGGTCTGAGGCGCAAGGACGGAACCGGGGTCCTGCTCGGTGCGGGGGACCGGCTCGCAGGCCTGCTCGGGCCGCTCGCCGAACTGCTCACGGTCGCCCCGGGGCACGAGGTCGCGGTGGCCGCGGCGCTGGGCGCGGCGGCCGACGCGATCGCCGTGACGGACCCCGCCGCGGCGGCGGACGCGATCCGGCTGCTGCGCAAACAGGACGCCGGGCGCGCGGCGCTGGTGCCGGGCGGCACCGGAGCCGGACAGGTGCCGGCCCAGGGCACGGAACAGCGGCCGGAGCCCGCCGCGACCGCGGGCGGCCAGGTGCCGGGTCAGGCGTCCGGTGCCGGACACGCCGTCACGGCCGGAGCCGGACACGGAGCAGGCCTGCCCGGGTCGGAACACGCTGCCACAGCGGCCGGGTCCATGTACGCGGGGGATCCGGCGCCGGCCGCGGCCGGCCTGGCCGTCGGCGACTGCGCCGCGCCCGCCGTCGCGGGCCTGGTGCAGGGTCCGGCCGAACTGCTCACCGCCGTACGCCGGCTGGTGCGCGGCATGGTCGTCGTCGGCACCCTGGAGGACGCCGAGGAGCTGGTCGCCGCGCACCCGGGGCTGACCGCCGTCACGGCCGAGGGCGACGTCCTCGGTACCCACTTCGCGCACGGCGGATCGGCCGGGGCGCCGAGCCTCCTGGAGGTGCAGGCGTCCGTCGACGAGGCCGCGGCCGAGCTGGCCGAGCTCGCCGTGCGCTGCGAGGAGCTCGCCTCGGCCCAGCGCCTGGTGGCCGCACGGCGCGGGGAGTCGGCCGCGCTGGTCGAGGAGCTCGGCGAGCGGCGCCGGGCGGCCGAGCGGGAGAAGTCAGGAGTCGCGCAGCAGCTCGGAAGGCTGGCCGGGCAGGCCCGGGGCGCCGCTGGGGAGGCCGAGCGCACGACCGCGGCGGCCGTCCGGGCCCAGGAGGCGCTGGAACGTGCCACCGAGGAGGCCGAGGAACTGGCGGAACGGCTGCTGGTCGCGGAGGAGACACCCGTGGAGGAGGAACCGGACACCTCCGTACGGGACCGGCTCGCCGCCGACGGCGCCAACGCGCGGCAGACCGAGATGGAGGCCCGCCTGCAAGCCCGTACCCACGAGGAACGCGTCAAGGCACTCGCCGGGCGGGCCGACGCGCTGGACCGGGGGGCCCGCGCCGAGCGTGAGGCCCGCTCCCGCGCCGAGCAGCGCCGTGCCCGGCTGCGCCACGAGGCCGCCGTCGCCACCGCCGTGGCCTCGGGCGCCCGGCAGCTGCTGGCCCATGTGGAGGTCTCCGTCGTACGGGCCGAGGAGGAGCGGTCCAGGGCGGAGGCGGCCAAGGCCGAGCGCGAGCGGGAGCTCACCGCCGAACGCGGCCGGGCCCGCGACCTGAAGGGCGAACTCGACCGGCTCACCGACTCGGTGCACCGGGGTGAGGTGCTCGGGGCCGAGAAGCGGATGCGCATGGAACAGGTGGAGGCCAGGGCCCTGGAGGAGTTCGGCGTCGAGCCGGCCGGCCTGGCCGCCGAGTACGGGCCGGAGCAGCTGGTGCCCCCGTCGCCCGCCGCGGAGGGCGAGGAGCTCCCCGACGATCCGGAGCACCCGCGCAACCAGCCGAAGCCGTTCGTCAGGGCCGAGCAGGAGAAGCGGCTCAAGGCGGCCGAACGGGCGTATCAGCAACTCGGGAAGGTGAATCCGCTCGCTCTCGAGGAGTTCTCGGCGCTGGAGGAACGTCACAAGTTCCTCTCGGAGCAGCTCGAAGACCTGAAGAAGACCAGGGCCGACCTCATGCAGGTGATCAAGGAGGTCGACGAGCGCGTCGAGCAGGTCTTCACCGAGGCGTTCCGGGACACCGCGCGGGAGTTCGAAGGCGTCTTCTCGCGGCTCTTCCCGGGCGGTGAGGGCCGCCTCGTCCTGACCGACCCGGACAACATGCTGACGACCGGTCTCGACGTCGAGGCGAGGCCCCCGGGCAAGAAGGTCAAGCGGCTCTCGCTGCTGTCCGGCGGCGAGCGATCCCTTACGGCCGTTGCCCTTCTGGTCTCGATCTTCAAGGCCAGGCCGAGCCCGTTCTACGTCATGGACGAGGTCGAGGCCGCGCTCGACGACACCAATCTGCAGCGTCTGATCCGGATCATGGAGGAGCTCCAGGAGAGCTCCCAGCTCATCGTGATCACGCACCAGAAGCGCACGATGGAGGTCGCCGACGCGCTCTACGGCGTCTCCATGCAGGGCGACGGCGTATCCAAGGTGATCAGTCAGCGTCTGCGCCGGACTCCGGGGTAGACGGACTGAGGGGCAGTCACATCCCCTTTACCTAATCTTCAACATCTGAACGCACCTTTTGGGTATCCCTGGGTACTTGTGAGCCACCCCTTCACAAGAACCGAGTCTTGACTTCGAAACTTGAACGCATAACCTCGGAAATGTTGTTTTTACCTTCAAGTGGTGGTCGGCTGGAAGTTGTGCGCCACTAGGAGGGCTCACCCCCCACACCTGACGTTGCGGCCAGGTACCAGGAGTTCATGTGACCAGCACAGCGCGCGGACCGGAGTCCGGAGCCCGGGAGGCCCACCCGGACCATCTCGGCCATGTCATCTTCATCACGGCAGCCGCAGCGATGGGCGGCTTCCTCTTCGGCTACGACAGTTCCGTCATCAACGGCGCCGTCGAGGCCATCCGGGACCGCTACGACATCGGGTCGGGGACCCTGGCGCAGGTCATCGCCATCGCCCTGATCGGCTGTGCCATCGGCGCGGCCACGGCGGGACGCATCGCCGACCGCATCGGCCGTATCCGCTGCATGCAGATCGCCTCGGTGCTCTTCACCATCAGCGCCGTCGGGTCCGCCCTGCCGTTCGCCCTCTGGGACCTCGCCATGTGGCGGATCATCGGGGGCTTCGCGATCGGCATGGCCTCGGTCATCGGCCCCGCCTACATCGCCGAGGTCTCACCGCCCGCCTACCGTGGCCGCCTCGGCTCCTTCCAGCAGGCCGCCATCGTCGTCGGCATCGCCATCTCGCAGCTGGTCAACTACGGCATCCTGCAGATCGCCGACGGCGACCAGCGGGGCGAGATCGGCGGCCTCGAGGCCTGGCAGTGGATGCTCGGCGTGATGGTCGTACCGGCCATCCTCTACGGGCTGCTCTCCTTCGCGATTCCCGAGTCGCCGCGCTTCCTGATCTCCGTCGGCAAGAGGGACCGGGCCCGGAAGATCCTGGAAGAGGTCGAGGGCAAGAACGTCGACCTCGACGCACGCGTGAACGAGATCGAGACGGCCATGCGCCGTGAGCACAAGTCCAAGTTCAGCGACCTGCTCGGCAGCCGCTTCGGCTTCCTGCCCATCGTCTGGGTGGGTATCGGCCTGTCGGTCTTCCAGCAGCTCGTCGGCATCAACGTGGCGTTCTACTACTCGGCGACGCTGTGGCAGTCCGTCGGCATCGACCCGACAGACTCCTTCTTCTACTCGTTCACGACGTCGATCATCAACATCATCGGCACCGTGATCGCCATGATCCTCGTGGACCGGGTGGGCCGCAGGCCGCTCGCGCTCGTCGGTTCCGCCGGTATGGCCATCGCCCTCGCCTTCGAGGCCTGGGCCTTCTCCGCGGACCTGGTCGACGGCAAGCTGCCGACCACCGAGGGCGTCGTCGCCCTGGTCGCCGCCCACGTCTTCGTGCTCTTCTTCGCCCTCTCGTGGGGTGTCGTGGTCTGGGTCTTCCTGGGCGAGATGTTCCCGAACAGGATCCGCGCCGCCGCGCTCGGCGTCGCCGCCTCCGCGCAGTGGATCGCCAACTGGGCGATCACCGCGAGCTTCCCGAGCCTGGCCGACTGGAACCTTTCGGGCACCTACATCATCTACACCTGCTTCGCCGTGCTCTCGATCCCCTTCGTGCTCATGTTCGTGAAGGAGACCAAGGGCAAGGCGCTGGAGGAGATGGGCTGATCCCCGCTGCCCCTCTCCTCGACCCGCTGCCCCGGACCGGCCCATGCCGGTCCGGGGCAGCGTTCATCGTGAGGTCGCCGCGCCGGTGCCCGACGTGCCCGGCCGGCCTCGTGTGGCGTCAGAAGCTCTCCGGTTCCGGGGCTGTCCGGCCGGCGGGACGCGGCGCCATCGCGTACACCCCCGCCGCGACGAGGATCGTCACCGCCCAGCCCAGGCCGTGGCGTCCGATCCAGGTGGCGGCGAGCGGACCGGTGAACCACTCCACATCGGTGAGGAGCAGCCCCACCACGAGGGCCGCGCCCCACGCGCCGACGGCCGGTCCGCTGAATCCGGCGGCGTACCAGTAGGCGCTGCGCGGCGAGGTGTCCAGGAGTGCTTCCGGGTCGTAGGTGCGGCCCCTCAGCAGATCCATGCCGAAGACCCCGATCCAGGCGGAGAACGTCACACCGAGGAGGGACAGGAACGACGTGAACGTGCCGATGAAGCTCGTCGCCACCATCGTCAGCAGCCCGCCGAGCAGCAGGCTGATGGCGGCGTTCACGCCCACCGCCCAGGCGCGGGGGACCGTGAATCCGAGCGTCTGCGCGGTGAATCCGGCGGAGTACATGGACATCGCGTTGATGAGCACCATGCCGCCGAGGGCGGTCAGGAGATACGGCACCGAGATCCATCGCGGCAGCAGCTCGCCGATGAAGGCCACCGGGTCCTGCGTCGCGGCGAGGCCGGGGGAGTCCTCGGCCATCACCGCTCCCATCATCACCATCGGCAGGACGGTGACCAGGGCTCCGCCCACCGCCGCGGCGACCATGGCGCGGCCGGACGCGGCAGCCGGAAGGTAACGGGTGAAGTCCGGGGCCGAGGGGACCCAGCTGATTCCCCCGGCGGCCAGCGTCCCGATGCCCGCGATCATCATCGCCGCCGGACCGGCGGGCCGGTCCAGAACGTCCCGCCACGCGGTGGCGCCGGCCAGGTGTACGAGGAGCAGGAGACTCGCGCCGCCGAAGAGGTACACGGAGAGCCGGGAGGACACCCGCAGGGCCCGGATGCCGAGGCCGGAGACGAGGAAGCTCGCGGCGACGAAGGCCGTCAGGGTCACCAGCACCAGGGTGTGCGTGACGTGGATACCGAACAGCAGGCCGAGCACGGCCAGCAGCGCGTAGGAGCCGGTGACCGCGTTGGCGGTCTCCCAGCCCCAGCGGGCCACCCAGAGCAGGGCGCCGGGGAGCAGATTGCCGCGCTGTCCGAAGACCGCCCGGGAGAGTGCCATGCCGGGCGCCCCGCCGCGCTTGCCCGCGATCGACACGAACCCGACCAGTCCGAAGGCGACCACGGGGGCGATGGCCGCCACGGCCAGAACCTGCCACAGATTCAGCCCGTTGAAGACGGTGAGGCCGGCGCCCACGGTCAGCAGGAGGACGGTCATGTTGGCCGTCACCCAGGTGGGAAAGAGGGTACGGACCCGACCGGTGCGCTCGGTCTCGGGGACGGGGTCCAGGCCGCGGTTCTCCACGGGCAGCAGCGTACCTTTACCCCCAAAAGTGGCATACCACTCATGCGGCCCGGACGCCGTCCCGCCGAACCGCGCCCGGACCCCCGCTGTGGCCGATACTGGACTGGTTATGGAAATCGTCATCCTTGCTGTAGTCATCGCCCTGGTCGCGGTCGGCCTGATCAGCGGGCTCGTGGTCAGCAGCCGCAAGAAGAAGCAGCTGCCGCCCTCGGCACCGTCGAGCACGCCGACCATCACTCCTCCCGCCGAGCCCCGTGTCGGCGAGGAAGCCGAGGCGCCGCGCGACGAAGCGCGGCGCACCATCGAGGAGGCCGGTCTTCCCGGCGCCGGGACTCCCGTCGAGGAGACCCCGGTCGTCGTCGAGCCGGAGATTCCCGCGCTCGAAGTCCCCGAGCCCACCGCCGGCCGTCTCGTGCGGCTCCGCGCCCGGCTCGCCCGTTCGCAGAACTCCCTGGGCAAGGGGCTGCTCACGCTCCTGTCCCGCGACAACCTCGACGAGGACACCTGGGAGGAGATCGAGGACACGCTCCTCACCGCCGACGTCGGCGTCGCCCCCACCCAGGAGCTCGTGGAACGGCTCCGTGAGCGGGTCCGTGTCCTCGGCACCCGTACGCCCGAGGAGCTGCGCACGCTGCTGCGTGAGGAGCTCGTCACCCTGCTCGGCCCCGACTTCGACCGTGCGGTGAAGACGGAGGGCGGCGAGGAGACGCCCGGCGTGGTGATGGTCGTCGGGGTCAACGGCACCGGCAAGACGACGACCACGGGCAAGCTCGCCCGCGTACTCGTCGCCGACGGCCGCAGTGTCGTGCTCGGCGCCGCGGACACCTTCCGGGCCGCCGCCGCCGACCAGCTCCAGACCTGGGGCGAGCGCGTCGGCGCCCGTACGGTGCGCGGGCCCGAGGGCGGCGACCCCGCGTCGATCGCCTTCGACGCGGTGAAGGAAGGCATCGCCGAGGGCGCCGACGTGGTGCTCATCGACACCGCCGGCCGGCTGCACACCAAGACCGGCCTGATGGATGAGCTCGGCAAGGTCAAGCGGGTCGTCGAGAAGCACGGCCCGCTCGACGAGATCCTGCTCGTCCTCGACGCCACGACCGGTCAGAACGGGCTGGTCCAGGCGCGGGTGTTCGCGGAGGTGGTCGACATCACCGGCATCGTGCTCACCAAGCTGGACGGCACCGCCAAGGGCGGCATCGTCATCGCCGTCCAGCGCGAGCTGGGCGTGCCCGTGAAGCTCATCGGTCTCGGTGAGGGGCCGGACGACCTGGCCCCGTTCGAGCCGGGCGCCTTCGTCGACGCGCTGATCGGCGACTGACGGGCGTACGGCCGAGGAACGCCGGAGGGCGGTGGACCCGTGAGGGGTTCACCGCCCTCCGGCGTTCACCCGCGGTGGCATATGTAGGCGAGGGTGCCCAGCAGCAGCCTGGCCTGCGGGGGAGCAGCGGCGGTCCCGGGGGCCGGCGGACGAAGCCAGCGGACGGGGCCCAGCCCGCCGAGGTCCGAGGGAGGGGCGGTGATGTACGCGCCCCGGCCCAGCGCCCGCAGGTCCAGGTCCGCGTCGTCCCAGCCCATCCGGTAGAGCAGCCCGGGCAGACCCGCGGCGGCCCCGGGGGCGACGAAGAACTGCGTACGGCCCGTCGGGGTCACCGCCACGGGCCCCAGCGGCAGCCCCATGCGCTCCATCCGCACCAGCGCGCGCCGGCCCGCGGCCTCGGGCACGTCCAGCACGTCGAACGTCCGGCCCACCGGCAGCAGCATCGAGGCGCCCGGGACCTCGGCCCAGGTGTCGGCGGCCGTGCCGTGCGTGGCGCCCGGAGGCACCTCCCGGGCGAAGTCCAGCGGATGCGCGCCCGGGGCGGCACACGCGGGGTCACCGCACGAGCAGGCACCGGCCGCCGCACGCGCGCCCGGTGCCACCGCCCAGCCCCAGAGTCCTGTGTACTCGGCCACCGCACTCGCCCCGGCCGCACGGCCGCGGCGCCGCGTGCCGGACCGCATCTCGCGGATGCCGCCGATCGTGAAGCCCATGCCCCCTCCAACGGGTCCGACTCACCGGTGGTTACGACCTGGAGTCCGGGACGTCCTCCGTCGCCGCCGGCGATCACCGGCGCACGGGGTGGTGTCATCAGGGTGCGCGATGCGACTCCCGCGCCCCTGAATGCTTCACTCCGCCCGATAGGTGATCGCGGCCTGTCAAGTGAATCGCGGACTGTGTCGAACGGGTTCATCCGAAGGGGTGGCGAATGGTGGCGTTTCCGCAACACCCCTCGCGGAGACGGTGATCGTAGGATTACCGTCGGTACTCGAACCTGCAATTGCATGTGCGCGTGGGTATGCCCCGGGCAACCCGATGATCCGTTCGACGGTGCGCAAGGCTCGTACAGGCAGCACGGAGGCACGGCATTCTGATAGAGGTTCGCGCGACAGATTTCAGCGGGATGGGGGCGTTCCAGTGAGTGGCAGCGGCGCAGGCGAGACGAATGCCGGAAAGCGCCCCAACGGGCAATTGGGATCGTGGTTCGTGCGCAGCGGCTGGTCCAAGGGCGAGCTCGCGCGCCAGGTGAACCGGCGTGCCCGCCAGCTCGGCGCCCACCACATCAGCACCGACACCTCCCGGGTGCGTCGCTGGCTGGACGGCGAGCAGCCGCGCGAACCGATCCCGCGCATCCTGTCCGAGCTCTTCTCCGAGCGGTTCGGCAGCGTCGTCGCCGTCGAGGACCTCGGACTGCGCACCGCCCACCAGGCACCCTCCGTCGCCGGCGTCGACCTCCCGTGGGCCGGGCCCCAGACCGTCGCGCTGCTCAGTGAGTTCTCCCGCAGCGATCTCATGCTCGCCCGGCGCGGATTCCTCGGCAGCTCCCTCGCGCTGGCCGCGGGTCCCACCCTCATCGAGCCCATGCAGCGCTGGCTGGTGCCCGTCGCGCCCGGCCGCACGGAGCCGGAGCGCCCGGCCTCCGAGAGCCGCCCCTCCAAGCTCTCCGGACCCGAGCTCGACCTCCTGGAATCCACCACGGCGATGTTCCGCCAGTGGGACGCCCAGTGCGGTGGCGGGCTGCGCCGCAAGGCCGTCGTCGGGCAGCTGCACGAGGTCACGGACCTCCTCCAGGAGCCGCAGCCGGAGGCCACCGCCAGGCGGTTGTTCCGCTGCGCGGCCGAACTCGCCGAGCTCGCGGGCTGGATGAGCTACGACGTGGGCCTCCAGCCCACCGCCCAGAAGTACTTCGTGCTCGCGCTGCACGCCTCCAAGGAAGCGGGCGACAAGCCCCTCGGGTCGTACATCCTCTCCAGCATGAGCCGCCAGATGATCCACCTCGGCCGGCCCGACGACGCACTCGAACTCATCCATCTCGCCCAGTACGGCAGCCGTGACTGCGCCACCGCACGGACCCAGGCCATGCTGTATGCGATGGAGGCGCGCGCCTATGCCAACATGGGGCAGCCGAGCAAGTGCAAGCGAGCCGTCCGGATGGCCGAGGACACCTTTGCCGACGCCGCCCTCGACGACGAGCCCGAGCCCGACTGGATCCGCTTCTTCTCCGACGCCGAACTGCACGGCGAGAACGCCCACTCCTACCGTGACCTCGCCTATGTCGCCGGCCGCAGCCCCACCTACGCCTCGCTGGCCGAGCCCGTCATGGCCCGCGCCGTCGAGCTCTTCGGCGAGGACGACGAGCACCAGAGGTCCTACGCCCTCAACCTGATCGGCATGGCCACCGTGCACCTCCTCCAGCGCGAGCCCGAGGAGTCGACCGTGCTGGCCACGCAGGCACTGAAGGTCGCCAGGAGGGTGAGGTCGGAGCGCGTCAACACCAGGCTCCGCAAGACCGTCGACACCGCCGCCAGGGACTTCGGTGACATCCCCGAGGTCGCCAGGCTCACCGAGCTGCTCTCCGAGCAGCTCCCGGAGACCGCCGAAGCGGTCTGACCGGCATCCCTGCCACCGGCCACGACAGCCACCCGTACCACCAGACCGGCTCCCCCATGTGCCAGGTCAGCGGGTCGTCGTCGTGGCCGGTTCACGTCCCCGGGCGTTTCAACCCCGCCGTATGCGGCGCGGGCAGCATGGTAGGCAGCACAACGGCGCCGACACTCGTGGTTCATCGGTACGTAACACGTCGCGCTCCTTCGTCACTGCGGTGAAACATCGTGCGGCATTCGTGGAAACCGCGCTGCGCGAATCTCATGGCGCATAACCGGCCCGCACCTTTTCACCGTGGTCCCGCACCCCCGCACGTGGCCGCACCGACGACGAGGAGACGCCGATGCCCCCAGGCATCACGACGCTTGCCGCAGACACTCCGCAGCTGTCTGCCGCCAACACAGGGTTCATGCTCATCTGCTCCGCGCTGGTGATGCTCATGACCCCGGGTCTGGCCTTCTTCTACGGAGGCATGGTCCGCGTCAAGAGCACCCTGAACATGCTGATGATGAGCTTCATCAGCCTCGGGATCGTCACGATCCTGTGGGTGCTCTACGGATTCAGCCTCGCCTTCGGCTCCGACATCGGCTCGGTCATCGGCTGGAGCTCGGACTTCGTCGGCCTCAGCGGTATCGGCGTCACCGAACTCTGGGACGGCTACACCATTCCGGTGTATGTGTTCGCCGTCTTCCAGCTGATGTTCGCGATCCTCACTCCCGCCCTGATCAGCGGTGCCCTCGCCGACCGGGTCAAGTTCACCTCCTGGGCCCTGTTCATCGCCCTGTGGGTGACCGTCGTCTACTTCCCGGTCGCGCACTGGGTCTGGGGTGCCGGCGGCTGGCTCTTCGAGCTGGGTGTCATCGACTTCGCCGGTGGTACCGCGGTCCACATCAACGCCGGTGCCGCCGCCCTCGGCGTGATCCTCGTCATCGGCAAGCGGGTCGGCTTCAAGAAGGACCCGATGCGGCCGCACAGCCTGCCGCTCGTCATGCTCGGTGCCGCGCTCCTGTGGTTCGGCTGGTTCGGATTCAACGCGGGCTCGTGGCTCGGCAACGACGACGGCGTGGGCGCGGTCATGTTCGTCAACACGCAGGTCGCCACCGGTGCGGCAGTCCTCGGCTGGCTCGCCTACGAGAAGATCCGCCACGGCTCCTTCACCACTCTGGGTGCCGCCTCCGGCGCCGTCGCCGGCCTCGTCGCCATCACCCCCGCGGGTGGAGCGATCAGCCCGCTGGGCGCGATCGCGGTCGGTGTCATCGCCGGTGTGGTCTGCGCCATGGCGGTCGGCCTCAAGTACAAGTTCGGCTACGACGACTCCCTCGACGTCGTCGGCGTCCACCTCGTCGGCGGTATCCTCGGCTCCCTCCTCGTCGGCTTCTTCGCCACCGGCGGAGTGCAGTCCGACGCCAAGGGCCTCTTCTACGGCGGCGGACTCGACCAGCTCGGCAAGCAGGCCGTCGGTGTCTTCGCGGTCCTCGCGTACTCCCTGGTCGTCTCCGCGGTCCTCGCCTTCGTCCTCGACAGGACGATCGGGATGCGGGTGAGCGAGGACGACGAGGTCTCCGGCATCGACCAGGTCGAGCACGCCGAGACCGCGTACGACTTCAGCGGCGCCGGCGGCGGCTCCGCCACCCGCACCACACCTCCGGCGCCCGGCACCACGGCAGCCCCGACGAACAAGAAGGTGGACGCATGAAGCTCATCACCGCAGTCGTGAAGCCGCACAGGCTGGACGAGATCAAGGAGGCCCTCCAGGCCTTCGGCGTCCAGGGCCTCACGGTCACGGAAGCGAGCGGCTACGGGCGTCAGCGCGGGCACACCGAGGTCTACCGTGGTGCCGAGTACACCGTGGACCTCGTACCGAAGATCCGCATCGAGGTGCTCGTCGAGGACGCGGACGCCGAGCAGCTCATCGACGTGGTGGTCAAGGCGGCCCGCACCGGCAAGATCGGCGACGGCAAGGTCTGGAGCGTCCCGGTCGACACCGCGATCCGCGTACGGACCGGTGAGCGCGGCCCGGACGCACTCTGACCGACGGTTCCTGTGAACGGAAAGGCAGCTGGGTGACGAGCACCGAAGTGACGACCGAAGCAGAGGACTCCGGACCCAGCGGCTATGCGGCGGCCCGGCTGCGCCTCCTCCAGGAGGAGGCGCGGTCCGGGCCGCCGCGCCGTGCCGCCCTGGCGCGGCTCACCGACGACTGGCTCACCGCGCTGTTCGACGCGGCGGCCGAGGAGGCGGGCGTGCGCGGAGCCGCCCTCGTCGCCGTCGGCGGGTACGGCCGCGGCGAGCTCTCCCCGCGCAGCGACCTCGACCTGCTCCTCCTGCACGACGGCAGCGCCGATTCCGCGGCCGTCGCCACCCTCGCGGACCGGATCTGGTACCCCGTCTGGGACCTCGGCCTCGCCCTCGACCACTCCGTACGCACTCCCGCCGAAGCGCGCGGGACCGCCGGCGAGGATCTCAAGGTCCAGCTCGGACTGCTCGACGCCCGCCCCGTCGCGGGCGACCTCGGCCTCGTCGCCGGACTGCGCACGGCCGTACTCGCCGACTGGCGCAACCAGGCACCCAAGCGGCTGCCCGCCCTGGACGAACTCTGCCGTGAGCGTGCGGAACGCATGGGCGAGCTCCAGTTCCTCCTGGAACCCGACCTCAAGGAGGCACGAGGCGGCCTCCGCGACGCCACCGCCCTGCGCGCCGTGGCCGCCTCCTGGGTGGCCGACGCACCTCGCGAAGGGCTCGCCGAAGCCCGCCGTGTCCTCCTCGACGCCCGTGACGCCCTCCACCTGACCACCGGCAGGGCCACCGACCGGCTCGCACTGCAGGAACAGGACCAGGTCGCCCAGGCCCTCGGCCTCCTCGACTCCGACGCCCTGCTGCGCCAGGTGTACGAGGCCGCGCGCACCGTCTCGTACGCCACCGACGTCACCTGGCGCGAGGTCAACCGCGTCCTGCGCGCCCGCTCCGCACGGCCACGGCTGCGGTCGATCCTCGGCGGCGGCGCCCGAACCGCCCCGGACCGCACCCCCCTGGCCGAGGGCGTCGTCGAGGCGGACGGCGAGGTCGTCCTCGCGCGCACCGCCCGCCCCGAACGCGACCCGGTGCTCACCCTCCGGGCCGCCGCCGCGGCGGCCGAGGCCGGGCTGCCGCTCTCCCGTCATCTCGTACGGCACCTCAGGACCGCGGTCCAGCCGCTCCCCGTCCCGTGGCCCTCCCAGGCCCGCGAGGAGCTCGTCACCCTGCTCGGCGCCGGCGAATCCACCGTCGGCGTGTGGGAGGCCCTCGAAGCGGAGGGCATCATCACCCGCCTGCTGCCCGACTGGGAGCGGGTCCACTGCCGTCCGCAGCGCAACCCCGTCCACACCTGGACCGTCGACCGCCACCTCGTCGAGACGGCCGTCCGCGCCTCCTCGCTCACCCGCCGGGTGGGACGCCCGGACCTCCTCCTGATCGCCGCCCTGCTCCACGACATCGGCAAGGGCTGGCCCGGGGACCACTCGGTCGCCGGTGAGGTCATCGCCCGCGACATGGCCGCCCGGATCGGCTTCGACAAGCAGGACGTGGCCGTCGTCGCCACGCTCGTGCGCCACCACCTGCTGCTCGTCGAGACGGCCACCCGGCGCGACCTCGACGACCCCGCGACCGTGCGCTCCGTCGCCAACGCCGTGGGCAGCGCGTCCACCCTGGAACTGCTGCACGCCCTCACCGAGGCCGACGCCCTGGCCACCGGACCCGCCGCCTGGAGCTCCTGGCGGGCCTCACTGGTGACGGACCTGGTCAAGCGCGTCGCGGCACTGCTGGCCGGGGAGGAGCCCCCCGAGCCGGAACCGCTCGCGCCCAGCGCCGAGCAGGAACGCCTCGCCGTCGAGGCACTGCGCACCGGCGAGCCCGTCCTCGCCCTGCACACCCGGCCCGAACCGGCCGCCGAGGACGGCGAGCCGGAGCCCGTCGGCGTCGAACTGCTCATCGCGCTGCCCGACCGCCCCGGGGTGCTGCCCGCGGCGGCCGGCGTCCTGGCCCTGCACCGCCTCACCGTCCGCGCCGCCGACCTGCGCGCCGTCGAGCTCCCGACCGAGCTGGGCGAGACGGCCGGTCTGCTGGTGCTGAGCTGGCGGGTCGCCGCCGAGTACGGCTCGCTCCCGCAGGCCGTCAGGCTCCGCGCCGACCTCGTACGCGCCCTGGACGGGGCTCTGGACATCCGGGCCCGCCTCGCCGAACGCGAGGCCGCCTATCCGCGGCGGCGCGGAGTGAAGGCGCCCCCGCCCCGGGTGACCGTCGCGCCGGCCGGCTCCCGCCTGGCCACGGTGATCGAGGTCCGCGCCCAGGACGCCCCCGGACTGCTGCACCGGATCGGCCGGGCACTGGAACAGAGCGAGGTCCGGGTGCGCAGCGCCCACGTCTCCACGCTCGGAGCGAACGCCGTGGACGCCTTCTACGTCACGGACAAGGACGGCGAACCGCTGGCGCCGCAACGCGCCGCGGAGGTGGCCGGGGAGGTGGAGAAGGAGCTCGGCTGAAGCCCGGCCCCGGCCCCGTTCGTCACGAGAAACGGGCGAGGGCTTTGCGTTCCCCGGGGTCCGGATACCCTGGAGGGCGACTGACCTGCCCCGCCCCCGACCCTGAGGACCGACGAGCGCCGTGTTCGATACTCTCTCCGACCGCCTTAGCGCGACTTTCAAAAACCTCAGGGGCAAGGGCCGCTTGTCCGAGGCGGACATCGACGCCACGGCTCGCGAGATCCGTATCGCCCTGCTCGAGGCGGATGTCGCCCTCCCCGTCGTCCGCGCGTTCATCGCCAACGTCAAGGAGCGGGCGCGTGGCGTCGAGGTCTCCCAGGCGCTGAACCCCGCCCAGCAGGTCGTCAAGATTGTCAACGAGGAACTCGTCGGCATCCTCGGCGGCGAGACCAGGCGGCTGCGGTTCGCCAAGAACCCGCCCACCGTGATCATGCTCGCGGGTCTCCAGGGTGCCGGTAAGACCACCCTGGCGGGAAAGCTCGGCCTCTGGCTCAAGGCCCAGGGCCACTCCCCGCTGCTCGTCGCCTGTGACCTCCAGCGCCCCAACGCCGTCAACCAGCTGAGCGTCGTCGCCGACCGCGCCGGTGTGGCGGTGTACGCACCGGAGCCGGGCAACGGCGTGGGCGACCCGGTCCAGGTGGCCAAGGACTCCATCGAGTTCGCCAAGTCCAAGGTCCACGACATCGTCATCGTCGACACCGCCGGCCGCCTCGGCATCGACGAGGAGCTGATGCGCCAGGCCGCGGACATCCGCGACGCGGTCAGCCCTGACGAGATCCTCTTCGTCGTCGACGCCATGATCGGCCAGGACGCGGTCAACACCGCCGAGGCCTTCCGCGACGGTGTCGGCTTCGACGGCGTGGTGCTCTCCAAGCTCGACGGTGACGCCCGCGGTGGTGCGGCCCTGTCGATCGCCCATGTCACGGGCAAGCAGATCATGTTCGCGTCGAACGGCGAGAAGCTCGAGGACTTCGACGCCTTCCACCCGGACCGCATGGCCTCCCGCATCCTCGACATGGGTGACCTCCTCACCCTGATCGAGCAGGCGGAGAAGACGTTCAGCCAGGAAGAGGCCGCCAAGATGGCCTCCAAGCTGGCGTCGAGCAAGGGCAAGGACTTCACGCTCGACGACTTCCTGGCGCAGATGGAGCAGGTCAGGAAGATGGGTTCCATCTCCAAGCTGCTCGGGATGCTGCCCGGCATGGGGCAGATCAAGGACCAGATCAACAACATCGACGAGCGCGACGTCGACCGTACGGCCGCGATCATCAAGTCGATGACCCCGAAGGAGCGCGCCGAGCCGACGATCATCAACGGCTCGCGCCGGGCCCGTATCGCCAAGGGTTCCGGCGTCGAGGTCTCCGCCGTGAAGAACCTGGTGGAGCGGTTCTTCGAGGCCCGCAAGATGATGTCGAAGATGGCCCAGGGCGGCGGCATGCCCGGGATGCCGGGCATGCCGGGGATGGGCGGCGGCGCCGGCCGTCAGAAGAAGCAGGTCAAGCAGGCCAAGGGCAAGCGCAAGAGCGGGAACCCGATGAAGCGGAAGGCCGAGGAGCAGGCCGCCGCGGCACGGCGCGAGCAGGCCGCGCAGGGCGGCGCGTTCGGTCTGCCCGCCCAGGAGGACAAGAACTTCGAACTCCCGGACGAGTTCAAGAAGTTCATGGGCTGACCGGCCCAGGACCCGGAGGAAGGGGCGCCCCGCCCGGCGGGGCGCCCCTTCGTTTTCCGGCGGTCACGTCGTCTCCGGGCGGTCACGCCACCTTTTGTGCGGTCACGCCACGCACACCAGGTAGCGGAAGACGTTCGGCATCCACACCGTGCCGTCCGGCCGCAGATGCGGATGCAGCGCCTCCGCGATCTCCTTCTCCACCTGGGAGCGGTCGGTCGCTCGTATCGCCGCGTCGAACAACCCGGTCGACAGCAGTCCGCGCACCGCGCTGTCCACGTCCGCGTAGCCGAACGGGCAGGACACCCGGCCCGAGCCGTCCGGCTTCAGTCCGGCCCGCGCCGCGACCTCCTCCAGGTCGTCCCGCAGCGCCGGCCGCCACCCGCTCGCCGGACGCGGGGCACGCGACGACCCGGTCAGCCGCGCCGCCACCTCCAGCACGGGAGCCGTGGCACACCGCTCCGGCGGCCCCCAGCCGGCCAGCACCACCGTGGCGCCGCGCACGGCCAGCGGCACGGCGGAGGCGAGCGCGGGCGCGAGCCCTTCGGAGTCACCGGCCGCGCAGCCGACAGGCTGGAAGGCCGTCACGAGGTTGTACGGCGCGCCCTCCGGCTCGGCCGCGGAGACGCCCTCCACGAGCCTGGCCCGCGGGTGCGGACGGTCGAGGCCCGTCTCCGGCCCCTGATCGGGCGAGAGGCGCTCACGTGCCAGGGCCAGCCGTTCACGGTCGCTGTCGACGCCGGTGACGCGCGCCCCGCGCGAGGCCGCGATCAGCAGCGCCAGCCCGGAACCGCAGCCGAGGGAGAGCATCCGTGTTCCGGCCCCGACTTCGAGGCGCTCGTACACCGCCTCGTAGAGCGGTGCCAGCATGCGCTCCTGGATCTCGGCCCAGTCACGGGCGCGGGTGCCGGCGTCCACCGAGGCGGACGAATCCGCGTACCTGTGGTGCCGGACGAGCGTAGGTGTCATGGAATGCGCCCCAATCCGCCGTGAGGTCGGTCGTGCCCGAGTGAGGTCCCCCATGTCTATGTCTGCGTATGCGTGCCCACAGCCCCCGTATGCCAGAGAACTCCGCATCGGCGGTCCCGTCCAGGGGTCGGACGGGGTGGGATGGCATTGCTCGCGTGCTCCGGTCGTGCGCCCCCGGCGCCGCGCGGTGGAGGGCGGGCGCCGACGGCGGCACGCCTGCCGCTCGCTTCCTCACAGTCTTACCCGACACGCGGGGCGCAGCACGTCGAGCGCTCCGCACCCGGCCCGCGACCGGTGTGCGCCGGTTGCTCCGTGCCGGGTAATGTCGCCCGCGCGGACCTTGTCGGCGCCGGTGCGTACGCGTTGCTACGTACCACCTTGGTGCGAGCTGTGCGTGTTCTCCGCTGTTCTGCGCACCCGCCCTCGTCCGGACGCATCAATGGCAACTGACTGGTACGTGCAAATTATTTGGGATGCCCCGGAATAGGAACACCGGAGCACTCAGGCTCGTTGTCACGACGTGAGCACGACACCACCTGTACTTGCCGCAGAGCTGGCACAGGCGTGGGCCGACATTCAGCGGTACCACCCCGAGCTGCCCGATCTTGCCGCGCCAGAGTCCCTGATCGGAGAGTCCTCGTCCGCCTGTGGCGCCGAGCTCTCCTTCGAACGGCTGCTCCATGAGGCAGTCCACGGCATCGCCGCCGCGCGGGGTGTCCGGGACACCTCCCGGGCCGGCCGCTACCACAACCGACGCTTCCTCGCGATCGCCGAGGAGCTGGGCCTCGACCATGCCGAGGAGCCCCACCCCAGCAGCGGATTCTCGTTGGTGACGCTGAATCCCGAGGCCAAACGCAGATACCGCCCGACGACGGAACGGCTGCAGCGTGCGCTGAAGGCGCACACGGTCGCCACCGCCGCGGACACCAAGCGCTCGTTCCGCGGTCCCGCGGCGCGGCACGGCTCGTCCGGGGGAGGGGTGCGGGTCAAGGCCGTCTGTGACTGCGGGCGCAACGTCCGCGTCGTCCCCTCGGTCCTCGCCCAGGCGCCGATCGTCTGCGGCGGGTGCGGAAAGCCGTTCCGTATCCCCGAAGGGGCGGTCGCGGTGGGGTGACCCGATGCGGTGTGGCACAATGGTCAGCTGTACTCGACAGTCGCACAGGACCCCTCTCTCCTCCGGCTGACGCGTCCATCGGGCACCCGAGTACCGCAACCCCACGTGGCATCTTTTGTGCCCAACCACGTCAGAGACCAGGAGACACCACTTCCGTGGCAGTCAAGATCAAGCTGAAGCGTCTGGGCAAGATCCGTTCGCCTCACTACCGCATCGTCGTCGCCGACTCCCGTACCCGCCGTGACGGCCGGGCCATCGAGGAGATCGGCCTGTACCACCCGGTGCAGAACCCCTCCCGCATCGAGGTCAACTCGGAGCGCGCGCAGTACTGGCTGTCCGTCGGCGCCCAGCCGACCGAGCCGGTCCTCGCGATCCTGAAGCTCACCGGTGACTGGCAGGCCCACAAGGGCCTCCCGGCCCCCGCGCCGCTGCTGCAGCCGGAGCCCAAGGCTGACAAGCGCGCCCTGTTCGAGGCCCTGGCCACGGACGGCGACGAGGCCAAGGGTGAGGCCATCACCCAGAAGGCCAAGAAGTCGGACAAGAAGGCGGACGAGGCGGCTGACGCTGCGTCCACCGAGTCGACCGAGGCCTGAGCATGCTCGAGGAGGCTCTTGAGCACCTCGTGAAGGGCATCGTCGACAACCCCGACGATGTGCAGGTCGCCTCGCGTGACCTGCGCCGTGGGCGCGTCCTGGAGGTCCGGGTCCACCCGGACGACCTCGGCAAGGTGATCGGCCGTAACGGCCGCACCGCGCGCGCTTTGCGTACCGTCGTGGGTGCCATCGGCGGACGTGGAATCCGTGTCGACCTCGTCGATGTGGACCAGGTTCGCTGAAAGAGTTGAACACCGGCAGGGGCCGGGGAGGGCTTTCGAGCCGTCCCCGGCCTTTGTCGTCCGTACATGACCGCCTCCTCAGTAAGAGATCATCGGGAGAAGTAGCGTGCAGTTGGTAGTTGCGCGGATCGGTCGCGCCCACGGGATCAAGGGCGAGGTCACCGTCGAGGTGCGCACCGACGAGCCCGAGCTCCGGCTCGGGCCCGGGGCCGTGCTGGTCACGGAGCCCGCCCATGTGGGACCCCTGACGATCGAGACCGGCC
Source organism: Streptomyces sp. NPDC006516 (assembly GCF_040611875.1). NCBI lineage: Bacteria > Bacillati > Actinomycetota > Actinomycetes > Kitasatosporales > Streptomycetaceae > Streptomyces > Streptomyces sp. NPDC006516. The sequence goes on along the minus strand of NZ_JBEXPD010000020.1, from coordinate 61,962 downwards.
GGGTGCACAGCGGCCGGCTGCTGCTGCGGTTCGAGGGCGTGCGCGACCGTACGGCCGCCGAGGCGCTGCGCAACACGCTGCTGATCTCCGAGGTCGACCCGGAGGAACTGCCCGAGGACCCCGACGAGTTCTACGACCACCAGCTCATGGACCTCGACGTCGTCCTCACCGACGGCACGGAGATCGGCCGGATCACCGAGATCTCGCACCTGCCGTCCCAGGACCTCTTCATCGTGGAACGGCCGGACGGCAGCGAGGTGATGATCCCCTTCGTCGAGGAGATCGTCACGGAGATCGACCTGGAGGAGCAGCGCATCGTCATCACACCGCCGCCGGGCCTGATCGACGAGAGCGAGGCCGTGGTCGCCTCGGCCCGTGACGCCGAGGAGGACGATGCCGAGGGCGATGCCGCCCCCGGCGGGCAGAAGGGCGACGCGTGATGCGGCTCGACGTCGTCACGATCTTCCCCGAGTACCTGGAACCGCTGAACGTCTCGCTCGTCGGCAAGGCGCGCGCCCGGGGCAGCCTCGACGTACGGGTCCACGACCTGCGGGAGTGGACCCACGACCGGCACAACACGGTGGACGACACCCCCTACGGGGGCGGGCCCGGCATGGTCATGAAGACCGAGCCGTGGGGCGAGGCGCTGGACGAGGTGCTCGCCGACGGCTACGAGGCCGGAGCGCACTCCCCGGTGCTCGTCGTCCCCACCCCGAGCGGCAGGCCCTTCACCCAGGAGCTGGCCGTGGAGCTCTCCGAGCGGCCGTGGCTGGTCTTCACCCCGGCCCGCTACGAGGGCATCGACCGGCGGGTGATGGACGAGTACGCGACCCGGATGCCGGTCGTGGAGGTGTCCATCGGTGACTACGTCCTGGCCGGCGGGGAAGCGGCGGTCCTGGTGATCACGGAGGCGGTGGCCCGGCTGCTGCCCGGAGTGCTCGGCAACGCCGAGTCGCACCGCGACGACTCCTTCGCCCCCGGGGCGATGGCCGACCTGCTCGAAGGGCCGGTCTACACGAAGCCGCCCCAGTGGCGCGGGCGGGGCATCCCCGACGTGCTGCTCAGCGGCCACCACGGACGGATCGCGCGCTGGCGGAGGGACGAGGCGTTCCGCCGTACGGCGCTCAACAGGCCTGATCTCATCGAGCGTTGCGAGGCATCCGGCTTCGACAAGAAGGACCGCGAGATCCTCTCCATCCTCGGCTGGTCCCCGGAGCCCGGCGGACGATTTTGGCGCAGGCCCGAGGCCGTGGAAGAATAGGCCCGCTGTACGTCCGGCGTGCGCCCCTGCCACAGGGGGAAAGACGCCCGCCCGATGTGATCAGCATCCGAACTTCACTCTCTCCCGTCGATGACCTGTGGCATCGGCGAAGAAAGCAGACAACATGGCTTCCCTGCTCGATGGCGTCAACGCCGCCTCGCTCCGTACCGACCTCCCGGCGTTCCGCCCCGGTGACACGGTCAACGTCCACGTGCGCGTGATCGAGGGCAACCGCTCCCGTATCCAGCAGTTCAAGGGCATCGTCATCCGCCGCCAGGGCTCGGGCGTCAGCGAGACCTTCACGGTCCGCAAGGTCTCCTTCAGCGTCGGCGTCGAGCGCACCTTCCCGGTGCACAGCCCGATCTTCGAGAAGATCGAGCTCGTCACCCGCGGTGACGTCCGTCGCGCCAAGCTGTACTTCCTCCGTGAGCTGCGCGGCAAGGCCGCGAAGATCAAGGAGAAGCGCGACCGCTGATTCCCCTCCGGCGTCCACAGCGTGGCCGGATAGGATTCGGCCCCGATGGACACGGAATCACAGCACATGGAGCGCGATCGTTCCTCCGGCCCCGCAGACGGGCCTGAGGAGGGGTCGCGCTTCACGCATGTCCGGGACTCGCGGGTCGCGTCGATGTCCTGGGGGCGGACCGCTTTTCTGGGCATGCTCTGCACGACGGTCCTGTTGCTCTTCAGCGCCTTCGTGCTGCAGCCCTTCCTCATCCCCAGCGGCTCGATGGAGCCCACGCTGAGGGTCGGGGACCGGGTCCTCGTCAACAAGCTGGCGTACCGTTTCGGCTCGGAGCCGCAACGCGGCGACGTGGTGGTCTTCGACGGCACCGGATCCTTCGTGCGGGAGACGTCCGGAGAGAACGCCCTCGGCGCGCTCGTGCGCGGGGCGGCGGCGTCCCTCGGGCTGGTCGAGCCCGCGGGGTCCGACTTCGTGAAGCGGGTGGTGGGCGTGGGGGGCGACCGGGTGGTCTGCTGCGACAAGCGGGGGAGGCTCGAGGTGAACGGCGCTCCGGTGGACGAGGAGTACCTGCACCCGGGAGACCGGCCGTCCGCCGTCGCCTTCGACATCGTGGTGCCCCAGGGCACCCTGTGGATGATGGGCGACCACCGCAGCAACTCCCGGGACTCCCGGGACCACCTCGGGCAGCCGGGAGGCGGCATGGTCCCGGTCGACCGGGTGATCGGGCGGGTGGACTGGCTCGGCTGGCCGCTCGGCAGGCTCGGCTCGCTGGAGGGGACCGGCGCGTTCGCGGGCGTACGGCCGGCGGGCGCGGACCATGGGTAACCGGGGGCGTAAACGGGGAGCACCGGATGCGGACCCGCCGCTGCCCACCGGGTCCAGGCCCGCCACCGGCCGTTCGCTGCCGACACGGGCGGAGCGCCGCAAGCTGGCCCGCAAGGTCAGACGCCGCAGGCGCAGGTCCGCGATCAAGGAGATACCCCTTCTCGTCCTCGTGGCCCTGATCATCGCCCTGGTGCTCAAGACCTTCCTGGTCCAGGCCTTCGTGATCCCCTCCGGGTCGATGGAACAGACCATCCGGATCGGTGACCGGGTGCTGGTGGACAAGCTGACCCCGTGGTTCGGCTCGAAGCCGCAGCGCGGCGACGTCGTCGTCTTCAAGGACCCCGGCGGCTGGCTCCAGCAGGAGACCGCCGAGCCCGAGGAACCGCCCGCGGGCGTCAAGCAGGTCAAGGAGCTACTGACCTTCATAGGGCTGCTGCCCTCGGCCGACGAGCAGGACCTGATCAAGCGAGTGGTGGCCGTCGGAGGCGACACCGTGAAGTGCTGCGGCACCGACGGGAGGCTCACGGTCAACGGCGTCGCCCTCGACGAGCCGTATCTGAACCCCGGAGACGTGCCGTCCACCCTCAAATTCGAGGTAAAGGTTCCGGAGGGCCGGATCTTCGTGATGGGCGATCACCGCTCGAATTCCGCTGACTCGCGTTTCCATCTCGACAAGCCTGGACAGGGCACGGTCTCGGAGGACGAGGTCGTGGGACGGGCCGTCGTGATCGCCTGGCCCTTCGCCCACTGGCGCAGGCTGGAGGAGCCAGGGACGTACGCCTCGGTCCCGGACGGGCGCGCCGGGACGACGGCCGCGCCGGGCCCGTCGAATAGTGTGTCCTCCCAGGATCGCAACGGAATGGTCCTGCTCCCGACCCCTGCGGAACTCCCGCTCGTTATGGGAGTGGTGGGCCTGCGCCGGATCCGGCGTGGGCGGTGGCACGGAGTGAGGAGTGGATGTGGGGGATTTGGCGGTCGGCGCACGATCCGGACACGACGAACCCGAGGACCGTCCGACGGGCGGCGGGGACCCGGTGGGTGCGGGGAGTGACGGCGAATCCACGGACGGAGGCAGTACGGCGGTGAAGAAGCCGCGCTCGTTCTGGAAGGAACTGCCGCTCCTCATCGGTATCGCGCTCATCCTCGCGCTGCTGATCAAGACGTTCCTGGTGCAGGCGTTCTCGATCCCCTCGGACTCCATGCAGAACACGCTGCAGCGTGGTGACCGGGTGCTGGTGGACAAGCTGACCCCGTGGTTCGGTTCGGAGCCGGAGCGCGGCGAGGTCGTGGTCTTCCACGACCCGGGCGGCTGGCTGGAGGACACCGCGACGCCCGAGCCGAACGCGGTGCAGAAGTTCCTGAGCTTCATCGGGCTGATGCCGTCGGCCGAGGAGAAGGACCTGATCAAGCGGGTCATCGCGGTCGGCGGTGACACCGTCGAGTGCAAGAAGAACGGGCCGGTCACGGTCAACGGCAAGGCGCTGGACGACAAGTCCTTCATCTTCGAGGGCAACAGCGCCTGCGACGACGAGCCGTTCGGGCCGATCCACGTGCCCGAGGGCCGGATCTGGGTGATGGGCGACCACCGCCAGAACTCGCTGGACTCCCGCTACCACCAGGAGCTGCCCGGCCAGGGCACGGTGTCCACGGACGAGGTCGTCGGACGAGCCGTCGTCATCGCGTGGCCCGTCAACCGCTGGGCGACCCTGCCGGTGCCGAGCACCTTCGACCAGCCAGGCCTCAACGCGGCTGCCGCCGCCGCGGTGCCGGGAGCACTGGGTGTAGCCGGCGCACTGCCCCTCGTGTTCTGGCGTCGCCGCAGGCTGACCCATGGGCGTACCGCCGGGTAGGGTGCCGACTCGGATCAGCGATTGTCGATCTCCGATGGGGGAGCGCTGGGATGAGTGGAACAGGACGTAGGGACGACGGCCGCGGCCGGCTCGGCAGTGTGCTGTCGAACCTGGCCGTGGCCGTCGGCTGTGTGCTCTTCCTCGGCGCCTTCGCCTGGGGAGCGGTGGTGTACAAGCCGTACACCGTGCCGACCGGGTCGATGACCCCGACGGTGAACGCGGGGGACCGGGTGCTCGCGGAGCGGGTGGACGGCGACGACGTGCGGCGGGGCGACGTGGTCGTCTTCACCGACTCGACCTGGGGTGATGTGCCCATGGTGAAGCGCGTCGTCGGCGTGGGGGGTGACAAGGTGGCCTGCTGCGGCAAGGACGGCCGGCTCACCGTCAACGGCAAGCCCGTCGACGAACCGTATCTGCGGGCGGAGGGCGCCTCCTCGCTCGGCGGTCCTGACGGGAAGGGCCCCGCCTCACCCCAGAACTTCACGGCCGAGGTGCCCGAGGGACAGCTCTTCCTCCTGGGGGACGAGCGCAACACCTCCATGGACTCCCGCGTCCATCTGGAGGACCCGGGGCAGGGCTCGGTGCCGCGCAGCGCCGTCCAGGCGCGAGTGGACGCGGTGGCATGGCCCCTGAACGGCATGATCGACCGGCCCGAGGCCTTCGCCGCTCTGCCCGGTGGGATCTCGTCGACCGGCCCGCTGCGGCTCCAGCTCACATGCCTCGTGGTGGGCGTGGTGCTCATCCTGGGGGGAGCGGCCTACGGCCCGATCGCGGCGCGGAGGTCCGCCCGCCGGACCGAGCGGCACGGGGTGTCCACCGGTGCTCACTGAGACCCGGAAGGTCGCCCGTGTGGTGCTCCTGGACCCGGACGACAGGATCCTGCTGCTGCACGGTTTCGAGCCGGAGGATCCGGCCGAGAGCTGGTGGTTCACCCCGGGCGGTGGCCTGGAGGGAGACGAGACCAGAGAGCAGGCCGCACTGCGCGAGCTGGCGGAGGAGACGGGGATCACGGACGTCTCACTCGGGCCGCTGCTGTGGACGAGGATTTGCTCCTTCCCCTTCGACGGGCGGCGCTGGGACCAGGACGAGTGGTACTTCCTGGGGCGTACGTCGCAGACCGTCACGGACCAGAAGGGCCTGACCGAGCTGGAGCTGCGCAGCATCGCCGGTCTGAGGTGGTGGACGTCCGCCGAACTTCTCGCCACGCGTGAGACGGTGTATCCGACCAAGCTCGCCGGGCTGCTGCGCACGCTGCTCGACGAGGGTCCCCCGAGTGTTCCGCTGGTTCTCGCCCCCGAAATCGTGTAATCGGCCAGGGGTGCGTGAGGCTGACGCACAATGGGGGGACGCACGGCTGAAGGGGAACATGCCATGAGCGCCGAGGACCTCGAGAAGTACGAGACCGAGATGGAGCTGAAGCTCTACCGGGAGTACCGCGATGTCGTCGGTCTGTTCAAATATGTGATCGAGACCGAACGGCGTTTCTACCTCACCAACGACTACGAGATGCAGGTGCACTCGGTCCAGGGTGAGGTCTTTTTCGAGGTTTCCATGGCGGACGCCTGGGTCTGGGACATGTACAGACCGGCGCGGTTCGTCAAGCAGGTCCGAGTGTTGACGTTCAAGGACGTGAACATCGAGGAGCTCAACAAGACCGACCTGGAGCTTCCGGGCGGCTGATTCGCACGGCTCGGTCGCCCGGCTGAGCGCGCGGGCTCCCGCGTGGGGGTCCGCGTGCCGGTGCGCCGCCCCCATCCCGGTGCTCCGCCCGTGCTCCGCCCGTGCCCGTGCCGGTCCATGTACCGGTATCCCGGTCCACTCGTATCGACATATTTCACTCGTACGAGTGGCCGGGATATTCACATCGCCAAGGTTGTCCACCAAGATCCAAAAGATCCGGCGGGGCGCGTCAGAGTCGGTGCCGGAGGTGGTGCCGACATGAACGCACAGGGGGCACTCGGGCGGTACGGCGAGGATCTGGCGGCGCGGCTGCTGAGCGAAGCCGGAATGACCGTCCTGGAGCGCAACTGGCGCTGTCGCGCAGGAGAGATCGACATCGTCGCCAGGGACGGCGACGCGGTGGTCATCTGCGAGGTGAAGGCCCGGAGGGCGGGCTTCTTCGAACATCCGATGGAGGCCGTCACACCGGCCAAGGCCGACCGGCTGCGCAGGCTCGCCGAGATCTGGCTCTCCCGGCACGGTGGTCCTCCGCCGGGCGGGGTCCGGATCGATCTGGTCGGCGTGATCCTGCCCAGGCGGGGCGCCCCGGTCGCCGAGCACGTGCGGGGCGTGGCCTGATGGGGTTCGCGCGGGCGTGCTCGGTGGCGCTGGTCGGCGTCGAGGGTGTGGTGGTGGAGGTCCAGGCCGATCTGGAACCGGGCGTCGCGGCGTTCGCGCTCGTCGGCCTCCCGGACAAGAGCCTGGTGGAGAGCCGCGACCGGGTGAGGGCGGCGGTCGTCAATTCCGGCGCGGAGTGGCCGCAGAAGAAGCTCACCGTGGGCCTGTCGCCCGCGTCCGTTCCCAAAGGCGGATCGGGCTTCGACCTCGCGGTGGCGTGTGCGGTGCTGGGCGCCGCGGAGCGGATCGACCCCGCGGCCATCGCCGACGTGGTGATGATCGGAGAGCTGGGGCTGGACGGCCGGGTGCGTCCCGTGCGCGGGGTGCTGCCAGCGGTGCTCGCGGCGGCGGAGGCGGGGTACCGCCACGTCGTGGTTCCGGAGCAGACGGCAGGGGAGGCGGCCCTGGTCCCGGGAGTCTCGGTGCTCGGCGTGCGCAGTCTGCGCCAGCTGATCGCCGTCCTCGGCGACGAACCGGTGCCCGACGAGCCCGTTGCCGACCGGAGCCGTCCCGACACGATGCTGAGCGGCCTGATGGTGCCGGGAGCGGGCATCGGCACGGGCCTGGCCCCGCATGCGGCCGACGGCACGGGACGTCCCCCCGACCTGTCGGACGTCGCCGGCCAGGGCCGGGCGCGCAAGGCGCTGGAGGTGGCCGCGGCGGGCGGACACCATCTGCTGCTCTCCGGGCCGCCCGGCGCCGGGAAGACCATGCTGGCCGAGCGGCTCACGGCGATCCTGCCGCCGCTCACCCGGCAGGAATCCCTCGAAGTGACGGCGGTGCACTCGGTCGCGGGCATCCTCCCCCCGGGCGAACCACTGATCGGCACGGCACCGTACTGCGCACCGCACCACTCGGCGACGATGCAGTCGCTCGTGGGCGGGGGGAACGGCCTGCCGCGGCCGGGCGCGGTGAGCCTGGCGCACCGGGGCGTGCTCTTCCTGGACGAGGCCCCCGAGTTCTCCGTGCGGGCCCTCGACGCGCTGCGTCAGCCCCTGGAGTCCGGGCACGTGGTGGTCGCGCGCGCGGCCGGGGTCGTGCGGCTGCCCGCGCGGTTCCTCATGGTCCTGGCCGCGAATCCCTGCCCCTGCGGCAGGCACACCCTGGCGGGCGCCGGCTGTGAATGCCCGCCCTCCCTGGTGCGCCGCTACCAGTCGCGACTGTCGGGCCCCCTGCTCGACCGGGTCGATCTACGGGTCGAGGTCGAGCCGGTCGGCCGGGCGGATCTGATGGGGAACGGCGGGCGCGGGGAGCCCTCGGCCGCCGTCGCCGCCCGGGTGGCGGAGGCCAGGGAGCGGGCCGCCGCGCGTCTCACGGGCACTCCCTGGGCGACCAACAGCGAAGTGCCGGGACATGAGCTGCGGACGAGGCTGGTCGCGGCGCCCGGTGCGCTCATGGCCGCCGAGCGGGACATGGAGCGGGGCATCCTCACAGCCCGTGGGCTCGACCGCGTCCTGCGGGTGGCCTGGACCGTGGCCGATCTGAGGGCCGCCGAGCGGCCGGACGCCTCGGACATCGCGGTGGCCCTGGAGCTGCGCACCGGCATCCAGCGCGGGGTGCCGATGCGGGCCGGTGCCTCATGAACGGCGCGCCCGCCGTCGACGAGCGCGAGCGGCTGGCGCGAGCCGCCCTGACCCGGGTCTTCGAGCCCGGCGACGAGCGGGGCGGGCGCTGGCTCCGCGAGGTCGGCGCCGTCGAGCTGGTGCGGAGGCTCAGCGGCACGGACGACGGACCGGCGCAGGCGCTCGCCGGGATGACGGAGACCCGGCTCGCCGGTTACCGCTTACGGGCATCGGACGTCGATCCCCGCAAGGACCTCGCCGACACGGCGGCGATCGGGGGACGGTTCGTCTGCCCCGGTGACCTGGAGTGGCCGAGCCAGCTCGACGACCTGGGAGACGCGCGACCCATCGGACTCTGGGTACGCGGCAGATGCGATCTGCGCCTGTGGGCGCTGCGCTCCGTGGCGCTCGTCGGCGCCCGGGCCTGCACGCCCTACGGGGCGCACATGGCGGCGACCCTCGGCGCCGGACTGGCCGAGCTGGGCTGGGTGGTCGTCTCCGGTGCGGCGTTCGGCGTGGACGGCGCCGCCCACCGGGGGGCGCTCGCGGCCGGTGGGGCGACCATGGCCGTGCTGGCCTGCGGAGTGGACGTGGCCTATCCCCGGGGCCACGCCGAGCTGATCGGGCGTATCGCGGAACAGGGCCTGGTCATGGGGGAACTGCCGCCCTCCGGTCATCCCACCCGTAGCAGATTCATCCTCCGCAACAGGGTCATCGCCGCACTGACCAGGGGGACCGTCGTCGTGGAGGCCGAGTACCGCAGCGGTTCGCTGGTCACCGCCAGGAACGCACAGCAGCTGGGCCGCTTCACGATGGGTGTGCCCGGCCCCGCGACCAGCGGTCTGTCGTCCGGGGTGCATGAACTCCTGCGCGGCGAGGGCGTCCTGGTGACCGACGCCGCCGAGATCGTCGAACTCGTGGGGGAGATCGGTGACCTCGCCCCGGTCAGGCGTGGGCCCGTCCTGCCCAGGGACCACCTCGACGCCGTCTCCGCCCGGGTGCTGGACGCCCTGCCGGGCAAGGGCGTCATGGACGGCCGCGACATCGCCCGGAGCGCCGGGACGTCCACGGACGAAGCACTCGGGCACCTGTACGAACTTCACTCACTGGGGTTCGTCGAACGCCAAGGCGACGGATGGAGGTTGACGTCCGCACGGACATGCAATGGCGACGCGCGGCGAGGCGTTACTTGACCCGGAGCATTCGGGTGAAAAGGTGATGCCGATGACCTCGGCAGTACCTCTACAGGCCCCTGGGGCCGGTGCGCGCGGTGACGGTCCCGCCGTCGGGCCGTCTCCGGCGGCGGGGGAAATGGAACGCAATCGCACCGCACGGTTCCCTTGTCCTGCGCGCACCGCAACACCTCAGTCACGCTACGCTCACAAGGAATCCGCCCCAGAGACACGTCCCCAGCACGTCACGGCAGAACGGCTCAAGGCACCACATGCCCCAGCACACCTCCGGGTCTGACCGCGCGGCAGTACCACCGGCTGCGCGTGGCACTGTGCGCCCTCCCGCCCCCTCCTCGCTCGACGAGTTGTGGCGTTCGTACAAGTCCACCGGTGACGAGCGGCTGCGGGAGCAGCTGATCCTGCACTACTCGCCCCTGGTGAAGTACGTCGCCGGGCGGGTCAGCGTGGGGCTGCCGTCCAACGTGGAACAGGCGGACTTCGTGTCCTCCGGAGTGTTCGGGCTGATCGACGCGATCGAGAAGTTCGACATCGAGCGCGCCATCAAGTTCGAGACGTACGCGATCACCAGGATCCGCGGCGCGATGATCGACGAACTCCGGGCCCTGGACTGGATTCCCAGGTCCGTGCGGCAGAAGGCGCGCAACGTCGAGCGCGCCTACGCCACGCTCGAGGCCCAGTTGCGGCGTACACCGTCGGAGTCCGAGGTCGCCGCGGAGATGGGTATCGCCCTGGAGGAACTGCACGCGGTTTTCAGCCAGTTGTCGCTCGCCAACGTGGTGGCACTGGAGGAGTTGCTGCACGTGGGCGGCGAGGGCGGTGACCGGCTGAGCCTGATGGACACTCTGGAGGACACGGCGGCGGACGACCCGGTCGAGGTCGCCGAGGACCGCGAGCTCAGACGGTTGCTCGCCCGCGCCATCAACACGCTCCCCGAGCGGGAGAAGACCGTGGTCACCCTGTACTACTACGAAGGCCTCACCCTGGCCGAGATCGGCAACGTCCTCGGAGTCACGGAGAGCAGGGTCAGCCAGATCCACACCAAGTCGGTGCTCCAGCTCCGCGCGAAGCTGGCCGACGCCGGCCGCTGAGCCGGAGCCGCTTCGGCCACCTCGTGGCGGACGCGCACCCCCCTTCGGGCGGGCCCCGCCGTAGAGTGGACGGGTGCCCAGGATTCGAGCGGCCTCCGTGGCCGAGCACCGGACCATGCAGCGCGGCGCCCTCCTGGACGCCGCGCGCTCCCTGCTGTCCGAGGGCGGCACGGAAGCGCTGACCTTCCCCGCCCTTGCCGAGCGCACCGGCCTCGCCAGGTCCTCCGTCTACGAGTACTTCCGCTCCCGGGCCGCCGTGGTCGAGGAACTCTGCGCCGTCGACTTCCCCGTCTGGGCGGCCGAGGTGGAGAACGCCATGGAGCGCGCCGCCACACCCGAGGCGAAGATCGAGGCCTATGTGCGCCGGCAGCTCGACCTGGTCGGCGACCGCCGGCACCGGGCCGTCGTGGCGATCTCCGCGAGCGAGCTGGACGCGGGCGCGCGCGAGAAGATCCGCGCCGCGCACGGCGGCCTGATCGCCATGATCGTCGAGGCGCTGGCCGACCTGGGCCACACCGAGCCGAGACTCGCCGCCATGCTGCTGCAGGGTTCCGTGGACGCCGCGGTGCGCAGGATCGAGCTGGGCGCGGCGGAGGATCCCGGCACCGTGGCCGACACGGCCGTGGCCATGATCCTGCGCGGCGTACGCGGCTGAGCGGTCGAGCTCCCCGTCTCCGGTGACGGGCCCCCCGTGTCCGGCAACGGCACGCCCAGCACCGGCAGCAGCCTGGAGGGGCCCCGCCGCAGCTGTGAGGGCGGAAGCATCGACAGCGGGTCCAGGTAGACGCCGCCCCGGCGCAGCCCCCAGTGCAGACAGCCGGAGGCGCAGTGGGACGGCTCAGGGCCGGCCACTCCCACCAGCTGCCCCGCGGCCACCGTCTCGCCCCTGGTGACACGCGTCCGCACCGGCTCGTACGTGAAGCGCAGCGGGGGCTCACCGCTCCCGGCCACGTCGACCGAGAGCACCCCGCGCCCCGCCACCTGGCCCGCGAAGGCGACCCGGCCCGCGGCAGCCGCCCGTACCGGGGTGCCCGGTGGGGCGGCGAGATCCACGCCGCGGTGGCCCGGCCCGTAGGGCCCCGCGGGCGGCTCCCATCCCCGCACGACCAGCGGCCGGCCCGCGAGCGGCCAGACACGGTCACCGCCGGGCCCCCGCGCCCCCGCCCTGGCCCCGGGCCCCGAGGCCGCGTCCCGATCGGTGGACGCCCGTGTCCCGGCCTCGGTTCTGGGCCCCGAAGCCGCGTCCCGGTCGGTGGACTCCCGGGAGGCGGACCAGGCGGTGGGCTGCGAGGCCCCTGCCCAGGGGGCGGGCCGCACCGCGGGCGACGACGCCGGCAACGACGCCGGCAGCAACGTCAGCAGCGCGGTCGGCAGCGCGGCGGCCACGGCGCGCGCGAGTGGCGCCGAGGGCAGGGCGATGCGGAAGGACGGTGGCCGGGACAGCCGTGTTCCAGGTGTACGGGGCATGGCGTCACGATCTCCCGGCCGTCCGTTCCGTGGGGATCATGGCCCGGATCTGTGGACAGCCGGCCGCTTGTGGACATCGCCGTCACCCGGCACCCGGCGGGTCCCGTACACTTCTTCTGGCGATCCGGGTCACCGGGTCGACTTCGCACGCCCCTCCACCTCCCTCTCTGCGGACGGTGGCCGCGCCTCTCGGTCCCTCGTGGCACGGCGCGTCGGGGCGTCAGGCGCGGCAGCAATCCTGCTGTCGCGACAACCGAGCACCTCAAGGAGTACGGCCATGGCCGTCGTCACGATGCGGGAGCTGCTGGAAAGCGGCGTCCACTTCGGTCACCAGACCCGTCGCTGGAACCCGAAGATGAAGCGCTTCATCTTCACCGAGCGCAACGGCATCTACATCATCGACCTGCTCCAGTCGCTGTCGTACATCGACCGCGCCTACGAGTTCGTCAAGGAGACCGTCGCCCACGGCGGCTCCATCATGTTCGTGGGTACGAAGAAGCAGGCCCAGGAGGCCATCGCCGAGCAGGCGACGCGCGTCGGCATGCCGTACGTCAACCAGCGTTGGCTCGGTGGCATGCTCACCAACTTCTCCACCGTCTACAAGCGCCTTCAGCGTCTGAAGGAGCTCGAGCTCATCGACTTCGAGGACGTGGCCGCCTCCGGCCTCACCAAGAAGGAGCTCCTGGTCCTCTCCCGCGAGAAGGCCAAGCTGGAGAAGACCCTCGGTGGTATCCGCGAGATGCAGAAGGTGCCGAGCGCCGTCTGGATCGTCGACACCAAGAAGGAGCACATCGCCGTCGGTGAGGCGCGCAAGCTCCACATCCCGGTCGTCGCGATCCTCGACACCAACTGTGACCCCGACGAGGTCGACTACAAGATCCCGGGCAACGACGACGCGATCCGCTCCGTCACCCTGCTCACCCGCGTGATCGCCGACGCCGTCGCCGAGGGCCTCATCGCCCGTTCCGGTGCCGCCACCGGTGACTCGAAGCCGGGCGAGAAGGCCGCCGGCGAGCCCCTCGCCGAGTGGGAGCGCGACCTGCTCGCGGGCGAGAAGAAGGACGACGCGGAGGTCCAGTCCTCCGCCGAGACCGAGAAGGCCGCCGACGCCGAGCCGGCCGCCGCCGCTCAGGAGCAGGCCGAGGCCGAGGCCCCCGCCGCCGCTGAGGCGCCCGCCGCCGAGGCCCCGGCCGCCGACGGCGAGCAGGCCTGACACCCGTCAGTCACGGCTGAATGACGGCGGGGGCCGGTGCGCAGGCACCGCCCCCGCCGTTCACCCGTAGATCTTTCAGACTTCGAGAGAGAAACAGACTCATGGCGAACTACACCGCCGCTGACGTCAAGAAGCTCCGCGAGCTCACCGGCGCCGGCATGATGGACTGCAAGAAGGCGCTCGACGAGGCCGACGGCAACGTCGACGGCGCGGTCGAGGCCCTCCGTATCAAGGGCCAGAAGGGCGTCGCCAAGCGCGAGGGCCGTTCGGCCGAGAACGGCGCCGTCGTCTCCCTCCTCTCCGAGGACAAGACGTCCGGCGTGCTGGTCGAGCTGAAGTGCGAGACGGACTTCGTCGCCAAGGGTGACAAGTTCCAGGCCGTCGCCAACGCGCTGGCCGCGCACGTCGCCGCGACCTCCCCGGCCGACATCGAGGCGCTGCTCGCCTCGGAGATCGAGCCCGGCAAGACCGTCCAGGCGTACGTGGACGAGGCCAACGCCAACCTCGGCGAGAAGATCGTCCTGGACCGCTTCGCGCAGTTCACGGGTGCCTTCGTCTCCGTGTACATGCACCGCACGATGCCCGACCTGCCGCCGCAGATCGGTGTCATGGTCGAGCTGGACAAGGCCGACGCCGAGCTGGCCAAGGGCCTCGCGCAGCACATCGCCGCCTTCGCCCCGAAGTACCTGTCCCGCGAGGACGTCCCCGCCGAGGTCGTCGAGGCCGAGCGCCGCGTCGCCGAGGAGACCACGCGTGCCGAGGGCAAGCCCGAGGCCGCGCTCCCGAAGATCGTCGAGGGTCGCGTCAACGGCTTCTTCAAGGAGGCCACCCTCCTCGGCCAGCCGTACGCGCTGGACAACAAGAAGTCGGTCCAGAAGGTCCTGGACGAGGCCGGTGTCAGCCTGAAGCGCTTCACGCGCATCAAGGTCGGCATCTGAGTCCGTCCGCGAACAACGGTGGACCCCGATAGGGTCTGGTGCAGTCGTCGGCCGCACCCAGCCGGACGACCGCAGATCTGACGAGGAGGCCATTGCCGCTCAGGGACGACAGCCCCACCGGCAATGGCCTTCTTCGTATGTGCACGAGGAGAATCTCCATGAACAAGGGCGCGGACGCCACACACGGTGACCACAAGCGCGACGACGGCAAGATTTCCGGACGCTTCATGCTGAAGCTGTCCGGCGAGGCCTTCGCCGGTGGGGGAGGCCTCGGTGTCGACCCCGACGTCGTGCACGCCATCGCCCGCGAGATCGCCGCGGTCGTGCGCGACGGCGCGGAGATCGCGATCGTCATCGGCGGCGGCAACTTCTTCCGTGGCGCCGAGCTCCAGCAGCGCGGCATGGACCGGGCGCGGTCCGACTACATGGGCATGCTCGGCACGGTCATGAACTGCCTGGCGCTGCAGGACTTCCTGGAGAAGGAAGGAATCGACTCACGCGTCCAGACCGCCATCACCATGGGCCAGGTCGCTGAGCCGTACATCCCGCTCCGTGCCGTGCGGCACCTGGAGAAGGGACGCGTCGTGATCTTCGGCGCCGGCATGGGCATGCCGTACTTCTCCACCGACACGACCGCCGCCCAGCGAGCCCTGGAGATCGACGCCCAGGCGCTGCTGATGGGGAAGAACGGGGTGGACGGGGTCTACGACTCCGACCCCAAGACCAACCCGGACGCGGTGAAGTTCGACGCCCTGGAGTACGGCGAGGTGATCGCCCGCGACCTCAAGGTCGCCGACGCCACCGCCATCACGCTGTGCCGCGACAACCAGCTCCCGATCCTCGTCTTCGAGCTGACCGCGGAGGGCAATATCGCCCGCGCGGTCAAGGGTGAGAAGATCGGCACGCTGGTGAGCGACGAGAGCACCCGGGCCTGACGGCCCAGAAGATGGACAACGGCCTGCCGGTCGGACACCGTGCAGGTGAGGACGCGACGCAGGATCCGCAGGACCCGGCGATGCCGGGTCCGCTCAAGACACGCAGGAGCACGTGGTGATCGAAGAAATCCTCCTCGAGGCCGAGGAGAAGATGGAGAAGGCCGTCGTGGTCGCGAAAGAAGACTTCGCCGCCATCCGTACCGGCCGTGCGCACCCGGCGATGTTCAACAAGATCGTCGCGGACTACTACGGCGCGCTGACCCCGATCAACCAGCTGGCCTCGTTCTCGGTCCCCGAGCCGCGGATGGCTGTGGTGACCCCGTTCGACAAGACCGCGCTGCGCAACATCGAGCAGGCGATCCGTGACTCCGACCTCGGCGTCAACCCGAGCAACGACGGCAACATCATCCGTGTGACGTTCCCCGAGCTCACGCAGGACCGCCGCAAGGAGTACATCAAGGTCGCGAAGACCAAGGCCGAGGACTCCAAGATCTCGATCCGCTCCATCCGCCGCAAGGCCAAGGAGTCGCTCGACAAGCTCGTCAAGGACAAGGAGTCCGGCGAGGACGAGGTCCGCCGCGCGGAGAAGGAGCTCGACGACACCACCGCGAAGTACGTCGCGCAGGTGGACGAGCTGCTCAAGCACAAGGAAGCCGAGCTGCTCGAAGTCTGATGAACGACTCCTCCTGGGGCGCCCCGCAGGGAGCCGGTTACTGGGGCGCGCCCGAGATGGGGGCCGCTCCGGCGGGTCCTGCATACGATGTGCACGGCGCCCAGCAGACTCGGCCCATGCCCATCGTGCCGGACGTTCCCGACGCAGGTAGAGACGCTGACGACCGCGACGACCGGAACGGGGACGCCGCGCGCGTCAGCGGCCCCCTGTTCCGTGACGAGAAGCCGCAGGAGCCCATGTCCACCCCGCTGCCGCCCCCCACGCCGCCCAAGAAGCGTGCGGGGCGCGACCTGCGTGCGGCCATAGGGGTGGGGCTGGGTCTCGGTGCGCTCGTCGCCGGCTCCCTCTTCGTCGTGAAGGCCGTCTTCGTCGGTGTGGTCGCGCTGGCCGTGGTCGTCGGGCTGTGGGAGCTCACGTCCCGCCTCAAGGAGCGCAAGGGCATCAACGCCCCCTTGGTGCCGCTCGCCGTGGGCGGCGCCGCGATGGTGGTCGCCGGATACGTACGGGAGGCCGAGGGCGCCTGGGTCGCCATGGCCCTCACCGCCCTCGCCGTGCTGGTGTGGCGGATGACGGAGCCTCCCGAGGGCTACCTCAAGGACGTCACGGCGGGTGTCTTCGCCGTCTTCTACGTCCCGTTCCTGGCCACTTTCGTCAGCATGATGCTCACCGCGGACGACGGTCCGTGGCGGGTCCTGACCTTCCTGCTGCTGACCGTGGTCAGCGACACCGGCGCGTACGCCGTCGGGTGGCGCTTCGGTACGCACAAGCTTGCGCCGCGCATCAGCCCCGGAAAGACCCGTGAGGGCCTGTTCGGCGCGGTCGGCTTCGCGATGGTGGCCGGTGCCCTGTGCATGGAGTTCCTGATCGACGGCGGAAGCTGGTGGCAGGGGCTGCTGATGGGCCTCGCGGTCGCCGCCAGTGCGACCCTGGGTGACCTCGGCGAGTCCATGATCAAGCGGGACCTGGGGATCAAGGACATGGGCACGCTGCTGCCCGGTCACGGCGGCATCATGGACCGGCTGGACTCGCTGCTGCCGAGCGCGCCGGTGGTGTGGCTGCTGCTGGTGCTGTTCGTCGGGGCCGGCTGAGACCACGCCGGAAGTGTTCCGTGTGGGGCCGTCGCCAGGAGCGACGGCCCCAGCGGCGTTCACGGGCCGAGTGCGGGCGCGGATACTACGTGCATGGCATTCGCGGTCTTCATGACTCTGCCGGGACTGGTGGTCGTCCTGACGCTCCTGGCCTTCGTCGATCAGTTCCTGATGCGCGCGGGCCGTGCGGGCGTCCTGCCGTGGCGTAACAGTGCCCGGCAGGGCCAGATCTCGGCCACCGGCTTCGAGCAGCTCCACGCGAGCTTCTCGCCCGGGAAGCAGAGCGAACTCAAGGAGCGGCAGTCGGCCCTGCTGATGCGGGACGACGAGGCGGACGGCGCGCCCCCGAACCGCACCACGGTGGACCTGGCGCGCGGTACGGCGGTCGTCCGGCTTCCGTAGCGCGCCGCGACCCGCCCGGCCGCCGGTGCCGGGACTCAGGCCGGTGGGCCGATCCGGGCCGCGGTGATGTCCGCGAGCCGTGGTCCTCGTCCCCGGCCGCCACCGCGGCTCCGCCCCGGCGATCGCGTCGCAGACCCGCGGCCAGTCGGTGAGATCGGCAGGGCCGATGTGCCGTGGCACGGCCGGCACACCCGCCGAATGGGTCAGGACCTGAGTCCGCCGGGAAACTCATCGGCCCCCGCGAACCCCGACCCGTGGGCGTACCGGGCAGACGGGGGAGGGCCATCGAACCCCATGGTCACAGCACCCCGAGGTCCCGGTCCGGCCGGCAGTACGGGCAGGCCGGGATGCCGTCCTCCGTCAGGGCGCGCAGGGCCTGCTCGCGCGTCATCGGCCGTGTGCTGCCCCCGCCCATACCGCAGTCGCCCGTGTGCACCGCGTCGGACCGGCTCCCGGCCCCCACGCGCAGTACGGACAGCTTCCAGGACGGCGGAGGCGGTGGCGCGGTGCGCGCGGCCCGGGCCGCCGCGGCCTCACGCCTTTCCAGGTCGGCGATGGTCCGATCGGTTCGGCCGAGTTGATACGCCTGCCACTCGCGTACGATCCGCAGGCGATCCAGACGGGAAAGGTTTTCGGACACGTATTCGATTCTAAGGCGCAGTGGGTCTGCGAGAGGTCTGTGGGTCCGCGCGCGCACCTCCTGCCCGCCGTGCGATCGGTCACGGCCCGAGCGCCGCCCCGGGGCGTATCGGGGCCGTCGAAGGGGCGCCGACGTCGCGTGACGGCCGCCGACGGCGACCGGTACGCCGATCCCCGCCCCCTTCCGAGCAGGCGAAGGTTTCTGCGACCTCGGCGTGTCTGTAACACTGGATGAACCATGCCTAAGCCCGGAGAACTCACTTTCGTCGCGCCCCGCGGAGCCAAGAAGCCCCCGCGGCACCTCGCCGACCTCACGCCCGACGAGCGCAAGGAGGCAGTCGCCGCGACCGGCGAGAAGCCCTTCCGCGCCAAGCAGTTGTCGCAGCACTACTTCACGCGGTACGCCCATGACCCGGCCGAGTGGACCAACATCCCCGCCGCGTCCCGGGACAAGCTCGCCGAGGCGATGTTCCCCGACCTGATGTCGGTCGTGCGCCACATCAGCTGCGACGACGACACCACCCGTAAGACGCTCTGGAAGCTGCACGACGGCACGCTCGTCGAGTCCGTGCTCATGCGCTATCCGGACCGGGTGACCATGTGCATCTCGTCCCAGGCGGGCTGCGGCATGAACTGCCCGTTCTGCGCGACGGGGCAGGCGGGTCTCGACCGCAACCTGTCGACCGCCGAGATCGTGCACCAGATCGTGGACGGCATGCGGGCGCTGCGTGACGGGGAGGTCCCGGGCGGGCCCGCCCGGCTGTCCAACATCGTCTTCATGGGCATGGGCGAGCCGCTGGCCAACTACAAGCGCGTCGTCGGGGCGATCCGCCGGCTGACGGATCCGGAGCCCGACGGGCTGGGACTCTCGCAGCGCGGGATCACCGTCTCCACCGTGGGCCTCGTGCCGGCCATGCTCCGCTTCGCCGACGAGGGCTTCAAGTGCCGCCTCGCGGTCTCGCTGCACGCCCCGGACGACGAGCTGCGCGACACCCTCGTCCCCGTCAACACCCGCTGGAAGGTCCGGGAGGTCCTGCACGCGGCGTGGGAGTACGCGGAGAAGTCGGGCCGCCGCATCTCCATCGAGTACGCGCTGATCCGGGACATCAACGACCAGGCGTGGCGGGGCGACCTGCTGGGCCGGCTGCTCAAGGGCAAGCGGGTGCACGTCAACCTGATCCCGCTGAACCCGACTCCGGGGTCCAAGTGGACCGCCTCGCGCCCCGAGGACGAGAAGGCGTTCGTCGAGGCCATCGCGCGCCACGGTGTGCCCGTCACCGTCCGGGACACCCGCGGCCAGGAGATCGACGGCGCCTGCGGCCAGCTGGCGGCCTCGGAGCGCTGAGGACGGACCGGACGGGCCGCCCGATGGCCGCTCGGCGCGCGGTCCCTCCGGCCGGGCACCGGTCGGGCGGCCGGTACGGCAAGATCCGGCCGGTGTAGCCTGGTCCGGAAATCAACTTCATATTCCGACAGGGGAGCGCCACAGCGCTGAGAGTGCGGCACCGGAACAGGTAGGCCGCAGACCCTCTGAACCTCGCCCGGGTCATTCCGGGTAGGAAGTTCGGACCTTACTCAAGCTGTTGCGCCCTGCCCGCTCGCCGAGCGGGCGGGGCCGCGTCTCTTCCTGGTCACTTCCAGGAGGAATCACATGAACACCACCACGAGGTACGCCGCGACGGCGCTCGCCGCCGCGCTCGGCGTCTCCGTGCTCGCGGGCTGCGGCGGCGACGACGAGTCCGGCGCCACCGGGTCGTCGAAGGGCTCCAAGACCGTCACCCTGGTCAGCCACGACTCGTTCAACGCCTCGGACGCCGTCCTGAAGGCGTTCACGAAGGAGACCGGCTACACGGTCAAGGTGCTCAAGAGCGGTGACGCCGGAGCCGCGCTCAACCAGGAGATCCTGACCAAGGGATCCCCCCGGGGCGACGTGTTCTTCGGCGCCGACAACACGCTGCTCTCCCGCGCCCTGGACAACGGCCTGTTCACGCCGTACGAGGCGAAGGGCCTCGAACGTGTCGCGTCCGCCACCCAGCTGGACGCGAAGGAGCACCGGGTGACGCCCGTGGACACCGGCGACATCTGCGTGAACTACGACAAGAAGTACTTCGCCGACAAGAAGCTCGACCCGCCGAACTCCTTCGACGACCTCCTGAAGCCTGCGTACAAGAACCTCCTCGTCACCGAGAACGCCGCGACCTCCTCACCGGGCCTCGGCTTCCTGCTCGGCACGGTGGGCACCTACGGCGAGACCGGCTACCAGGACTACTGGAAGAAGCTGAAGAGCAACGGCGTCAAGGTCGTCGACGGCTGGGAGCAGGCGTACAACGAGGAGTTCTCCGGTTCGGCCGGCGGCAAGAAGGCCAAGGCCGACCGGCCCCTCGTCGTGTCGTACGCCTCCAGCCCGCCGGTCGAGGTGCTGTACGCCGAGCCGCAGCCCACCGAGGCCCCGACCGGTGTCGCCACCGGCACCTGCTTCCGCCAGATCGAGTTCGCCGGACTGCTGGACGGCGCGAAGAACGAGGCCGGCGGCAAGGCGCTGCTGGACTTCCTGATCAGCAAGCGGTTCCAGGAGGACATGCCCCTCAACATGTTCGTGAACCCGGTGGTGAAGGACGCGAAGCTGCCGGAGCTCTTCACGAAGTTCGGTGCGACCGTCGAGCAGCCCGCGACCGTGGCACCGGAGAAGATCGCCAAGAACCGTGAGCAGTGGGTCCAGTCGTGGTCCTCGCTCGTCGTGAAGTAGTCGCGCGGCCCTCCAGGAGGGGGAACGCGGTGCGGCTCGGGCTGATGGCCCTGCCCGTCGCGTTCTTCGCGCTGTTCTTCGCCTACCCGGTCGTCGCGATCGTCGGCCGGGGGCTGAGGGCGGACGGCGTCTGGCAGTTCGGCCGGATCGGTACGGTGCTGAGCCGGCCGGACATCCTGGACGTCCTCTGGTTCACCACCTGGCAGGCGCTCGCCTCGACCGCGCTCACCCTGCTGATCGCGCTGCCGGGCGCCTACGTCTTCGCCCGGCTCGACTTCCCCGGCAAACAGCTGCTGCGCGCCGTGGTGACCGTGCCGTTCGTGCTGCCGACCGTCGTCGTCGGTACGGCGTTCCTGGCCCTGCTGGGGCGCGGCGGATTCCTCGACGAGCTCTGGGGCGTCCGGCTCGACACGACGGTGTGGGCGATCCTGCTCGCCCACGTGTTCTTCAACTACGCCGTCGTCGTCCGCACCGTCGGCGGCCTGTGGTCGCAGCTCGACCCCCGCCAGGAGGAGGCGGCCCGGGTGCTCGGCGCCGGACGGTTCGCCGCCTGGCGGCGGGTGACGCTGCCCGCGCTGGCCCCCGCCGTGGCCGGTGCCGCGGTGATGGTCTTCCTGTTCACCTTCACCTCCTTCGGAGTCGTCCAGATCCTCGGCGGCCCGGCGTACTCCACGCTGGAGGTGGAGATCTACCGCCAGACCGCGCAGCTGCTCGATCTGCCGACCGCCGCCGTGCTGACGCTGGTGCAGTTCGCGGCGGTCGCCGGCATCCTCGCCGTGCACGCCTGGACCGTGCGGCGCCGGGAGACGGCGCTGAGGCTCGTCGACCCCGCCCAGACCTCCAGGCCGCCCCGGGGCGCCGGGCAGCGGGCGCTGCTCGGCGGCGTACTGCTGACCGTGCTGCTCCTCGTCGTGCTGCCCCTCGGTGTACTCGTCGAACGCTCCCTCGACACCTCCGGGGGCTACGGCTTCGGCTTCTACCGCGCGCTGGGATCGGCCGACGCCGGCGGCTCCACCTTCCTCGTGCCACCGATCGACGCCATCGGGAACTCCCTGCGCTACGCCCTGGTCGCGACGCTCATCGCCCTCCTGATCGGCGGCCTCGCCGCGGCGGCCCTCACGAGACGCGCGGGCCGGCTCGTGCGGGGCTTCGACGCCCTTCTGATGCTCCCGCTCGGCGTCTCGGCGGTCACCGTCGGCTTCGGCTTCCTGATCACGCTCGACGAGCCGCCGCTCGACCTGCGTACGTCATGGATCCTCGTCCCGCTCGCACAGGCCCTGGTGGGCGTGCCCTTCGTCGTACGGACCATGCTGCCCGTCCTGCGCGCGGTCGACGAACGGCTGCGGGAGGCCGCCTCGGTGCTCGGCGCCTCGCCGCTCCGGGCCTGGCGCGAGGTGGACCTGCCGCTGATGCGCCGCGCGCTCCTGGTGGCGGCCGGCTTCGCCTTCGCCGTGTCGCTCGGGGAGTTCGGCGCGACCGTCTTCATCGCCCGCCCCGACAACCCGACGCTCCCGGTCGCCGTCGCCAGGCTGCTCGGCCGCTCCGGGGAGCTCAACTACGGCCAGGCGATGGCCCTCAGCACGATTCTGATGCTCGTCTGCGCGGTGTCGCTGCTCCTGCTCGAACGTATCCGCACCGACCGATCCGGGGAGTTCTAGAGATGCTGGCAGTGGAGTCGGCCACGGTCCGGTTCGGCGGGCGGACCGCGCTCGACGCGGTCGACCTGGAGGTCGCGGACCACGAGATCGTCTGTGTGCTGGGGCCGAGCGGCAGCGGCAAGTCGACGTTGCTGCGGGCGGTCGCCGGACTGCAGCACCTGGACGGCGGGCGGGTCCTCGTCGACGGCGTCGACCAGGCCCCGCTGCCCGTGCACCGGCGCGGGCTGGGGCTGATGTTCCAGGACCACCAGTTGTTCCCGCACCGGGACGTCGGCGCCAACGTCGCCTTCGGGCTGCGGATGCACGGCGTCTCCCGCGCCGAGCGCGACCGCAGGGTCGGCCAGCTCCTCGACCTCGTGGGCCTGCCAGGGGCGGGCCGGCGGGCCGTCGCCGCCCTGTCCGGCGGTGAACAGCAGCGGGTGGCGCTGGCACGCGCGCTGGCCCCGCGCCCGAAGCTGCTGATGCTGGACGAACCGCTCGGCCAGCTGGACCGGAGTCTGCGCGAACGGCTCGTCGTCGAACTGCGCTCCCTCTTCGCCCGGCTGGGCACGACGGTGCTCGCCGTCACCCATGACCAGGGAGAGGCCTTCGCGCTGGCCGACCGGGTCGTCGTCATGCGGGACGGCCGCATCGCCCAGGCGGGCACCCCCCTGGAGGTCTGGCAGCGCCCCGCGTCGGCCTTCGTCGCCCGTTTCCTCGGCTTCGACAACGTGGTGGGGGCGACGGTGACGGGAACGGCCGCCGACACCCCCTGGGGCAAGGTGCCGGTACCCGAGGGCTCGCCCCAGGGGGAGCACGAGCTGCTCGTGCGGCCGGGCGGTGTGCGGCTCGGCGGCCCGAAGGACGGACTCCGCTGCACGGTGGGCGTCCGCACCTTCCGCGGCCACCACGTCGCCGTCACCCTCCACCCCGGCGACGGGCCTCCCCTGGAGGCGGAGTGCGCCCTGCGCGACACCCCGGAGGAGGGGACGGTCGTGGGCGTGACCTTCGACCCGGCCGAGACCGTGGTCCTGCCGCCGGCCTGAAGGAGGTCCCCGCGCGGGCCGCCACGGCCCGGGTGGCGCCCCCGCACGGAGCCGGTCCTCCGGACGAGGGCGCCGGAGAGGAACAGGGACATGGCCGGGTCACCCCGCGAGGGCATCGACACCACCCGCGTCATCGCGGGGCCGAGGGACCGGGTCACCTCCCGCTGAGCCCCCGGCCGGGTCAGCCCGTCAGCCGGGCGAGCGCCCCCGCCGCCTCCTCCACCGTGTCGACGAGCGCGATACGCGCCTCCATCGCCCGGTCCGCCGCGAGCGCCCGCAGCAGCGGCCAGGCGGGGAGCTTCTCCGTCCAGTGCGCGCGGTTCACCAGCACCATCGGGGTGGGCGCGGAACGCGACTCGTAGTAGTTCGGCGTCGCGTTGTCGAAGATCTCCTGGACGGTCCCGGCCGCTCCGGGCAGGAAGATCACACCGGCGGTCGAGCGGGCCAGCAGCCCGTCCTCGCGCACGGCGTTCGCGAAGTACTTGGCGATGTGGTCCGCGAAGGCGTTCGGCGGCTCGTGACCGTAGAACCAGGTGGGGATCGCGACCGAGGACCCGCCCTTCGGCCAGCGCTCCCGAACGGCGAAGGCAGCCGTCGCCCAGTCGGTGACCGACGGGCTGAACGAAGGTGCCGAAGCGAGGAGTTCGCAGGCCTTGAGCAGCATCGCGTCGGAGTGCGGGGCGGAGTACGCGCCCAGATTGGCGGCCTCCATCGCGCCGGGCCCGCCACCCGTGGCGACCGTCAGGCCGCTGCGGGCGAGCTCCCTGCCCAGCGTGGCCGCGCCGCGGTACTCCTCGGAACCCCGGGCCATCGCGTGGCCGCCCATCACGCCCACCACCCGGGCCCCCGCCAGGTGTTCGTCCAGCGCGTCGGACACCGCGTCGTCGTGCAGCGCCCGCAGCATCGATGCGAACACGTCGCCGTTCGCCTTGGTCAGCTGGAACCAGCCGTAGGCCCGTGCGTCCGGCGTCGCCGCGTAACCGCCCTCGGCCAGGCCCTCGTACAGGGCTTCGGGACTGTAGAGCAGACCGCGGTACGGGTCGAAGGGCAGACCGGGCACCGGGGGGAAGACGAAGGCCCCGTCCGCCCGTATCTTCGCGTCGGCGCGGGGCTCCATCCGGCAGCCGAGGAAGACGGCGCCCCGCGTCCCGGTCGTGAGCAGCGCCTCCGTCCGGGCCGTCAGATCGACGGACTGGACACGATGGTCCGCCAGGCTGCCGGCCGCCACGGCCAGGTCGAAGGCGGCGAGCGTCTCGATCTCGACGCCGGGTGCGTAGGTGTTCTCGTCCGGATTCTCCACGCCGCCATGCTACGGACCGGCCCCGGCGCCGGGTGTCACTCCGTCAGGGGGAGCGCGGCCAGCCAGGCGATCGCCCAGGTCAGCGGAGCGAAGACGGCCAGGAGCGTCACCGCGCGCAGGGCGGCGGCCGAGCGGAGCGCGGAGGCCGGGGCGCCCATCCGCAGCAAGGTCCTGGCCGTACGGACCCGCGCCTGCTTGGCCTCCAGGGCGGAGGTCAGCAGCGTCGCCGTGGTGCAGCCGAGGACGAGTACGGCGCCGAGCGCGGTGAGCGGGCCGAAGGGGCGCGGCTCACCGGAGTACAGCACGGATGCGGCGATCACCCCGGACAGCACCGCGCAGACGACGCCGAGCGGACGGCCGATCCTGGTCGCCTCGTCCATCAGGGCCCTGCCCGCGAGCAGCCGTACGGCCCCGGGGCGCACCGCCTGGAGCAGCCGCCCGCACAGATGGGTGAGGCCGGGACCGGCCATGGCCAGGCCGATCGCGGTGAGCACCCAGCCCGCGAGCACGGCCGCCGGGGTGGAGTCCAGCCGCCCGGGCAGCGGGAAGGGATTGCCGCCCGAGCCGCGGCTCGTGTAGGCCTCGACCGCGAGTCCGGCCGCGGTCAGCGCGACCCCCCAGGGGAGTCCCGTCGGCGCCGGGGCGGGCGTCAGGTCGTCCTCCGCCTCCTGGGCCTCGGACGGTGCGACCGGCCGGGAGCGCAGCGCCAGCCCGCCGGCGGCCGACGCGGCCAGCGGCACCAGGGCCAGCAGCGTGAGCGCGGCGCCGAGGGGCAGCGGGGTGCCGGCCCCCAGGAACTCCGCCGCGCCTCCGTCGAACGGCAGCCCGGTCAGGTCGCCGCGCAGATGGAGGAAGAACAGCAGCGCCACCACCGAGCCGAGCGTGGTGGACACCGCGGTCGAGATGGCCGCGAGCACGGCGAGCCGGTTGGGGCCCAGCCCGGCGGCGAAGAGGCCTGGCCGGGGCCGGGTGCTCGGGTCCGTGCGCGCGACCGCCACCGCGAACTGCACGGTCGCGGCCAGCGGGACGACACACCAGAGCAGCCTCAGCACGGAGCCGGAGGAGTGTGCCGGGTGCCCCGACGCGTATCCCAGGGTGCACAGGAGCAGGAAGCCGACCCCCGCGGACGCGGCGGCGAGGAGCAGCCGCCGCACCAGGACCAAGGGGTGCGAACCGCGGGTCAGACGGAGAGCGAGCACGCCGAGCGGCCTTCCGTATCGGACGCGGCGGGCAGGGAGACGGTGTTGACGCGGCGGCCGTCGAGCATCGAGATCACACGGTCCGCGAGGGAGGCGACTTCCGGGTCGTGGGTGGCGAGCACGACCGTGATGCCGTGGGAGCGTGCCGCCGTCGTCAGGGTCCGCAGGAGCTGGGCGCGCTCGGCGCTGTGGAGCGAGGCGGTCGGCTCGTCGGCGAAGATCACGGACGGGGAGGAGGCCAGCGCGCGCGCCACGGAGATCCGCTGCCGCTGAGACTGGAGGAGGGTGTGCGGCCTCTTCCTGGCGAGCGGGCCGATGTCCAGGCGCTCCAGCCACTCCGTGGCGGCCTTCTTCGCCACCCGGTGCGAGACCCCCCGCAGCAGCAGCGGCAGGGCGGCGTTCTCCCAGGTGTTGAGCTCCGGCACGAGCTGTGGTTCGGCGGCGATCCAGCCGAATCTGTCGCGGCGCAGCTGCTCGCGCAGCCGGGGGCCCATGGTGTGCACGGGCACGCTGTTGAACCAGACCTCACCCTGCTCGGGCACCAGCTGGCCGGAGAGGCAGTGCAGCAGCGTCGTCTTCCCGGACCCCCGAGGACCGGTCACGGCGAGGACCTCGCCGTCCCGGACGCCGAGCGAGACACCGCCGAGCCCCGGGGAGCCGTTGTGGGAGTGGTGCAGGGAACGTGCCCAGATCACGTCGTTGTCGGGCGGGGCCACCATGGCGTACACCTCGGTTCGGATCAGATCTCCCGTCCCCCGTACGGGGGAACGAATACAACGAGAAAAAGGCCGATCGGTCACTCGGCACGCTAGGCAGCCGGACCGGGGTGTCGGGACAGTACGCGGCCCGGATGCCCCCCTTCTCACTCGAACGGGTGCATCCGGGCCGTGTGGACCGTATGAAATGACTGCCGCGTGTATCGGTGGCGGCAGGTCGGTGTGCCGGTCAGAGCTTGGTCCAGGCCTCCGTCAGCACGCTCCGCAGGATGCCCTCGATCTCGTCGAAGGTGGACTGGTCGGAGATCAGCGGCGGCGCGAGCTGCACGACCGGGTCGCCCCGGTCGTCGGCCCGGCAGTAGAGGCCGTTCTCGTACAGCGCCTTGGAGAGGAAGCCGTACAGGACGCGCTCGGTCTCCTCGTCGGTGAAGGTCTCCTTGGTGGCCTTGTCCTTCACCAGCTCGATGCCGTAGAAGAAGCCGTTGCCGCGGACGTCGCCGACGATCGGCAGGTCGTGCAGCTTCTGGAGCGTCGTCAGGAAGGCGTTCTCGTTGTCCAGGACGTGCTGGTTGAGGCCCTCGCGCTCGAAGATGTCGAGGTTGGCGAGGCCGACCGCGGCGGAGACCGGGTGCCCGCCGAAGGTGTAGCCGTGCAGGAAGGTGTTGCCGCCCTGGTAGAACGGCTCGGCGATGCGGTCCGAGACGATGCAGGCGCCGATCGGGGAGTAGCCCGACGTCATGCCCTTGGCGCAGGTGATCATGTCCGGCACGTAGCCGAACTTGTCGCAGGCGAACATCGTGCCGAGGCGGCCGAAGGCGCAGATGACCTCGTCGGATACGAGCAGCACGTCGTACTGATCGCAGATCTCGCGCACGCGCTGGAAGTACCCGGGCGGCGGCGGGAAGCAGCCGCCGGCGTTCTGTACGGGCTCCAGGAAGACGGCGGCCACGGTGTCCGGGCCCTCGAACAGGATCTCCTGCTCGATCTGGTCGGCGGCCCAGCGGCCGAAGGCCTCCGGGTCGTCGCCGAACAGGGGCGCACGGTAGATGTTCGTGTTCGGCACCTTGTGGGCGCCGGGGACCAGCGGCTCGAACGGGGCCTTGAGCGCGGGCAGTCCGGTGATCGACAGGGCGCCCTGCGGGGTGCCGTGGTAGGCGACCGCGCGCGAGATGACCTTGTACTTGGTCGGCTTGCCCTTGAGCTTGAAGTACTGCTTGGCCAGCTTCCAGGCCGTCTCGACGGCCTCACCGCCGCCCGTGGTGAAGAAGACCTTGTTGAGGTCGCCCGGGGCGTAGTCCGCGAGCCGCTCGGCCAGTTCCACGGCCTTGGGGTGCGCGTAGGACCACACGGGGAAGAAGCCGAGCTCCTGCCCCTGCTTGTACGCCGTCTCGGCGAGCTCGTGACGGCCGTGCCCGGCGTTGACCACGAACAGGCCGGAGAGGCCGTCGAGGTAACGCTTGCCCTTGTCGTCGTAGATGTAGGTGCCCTCGCCACGCACGATGGTGGGAACGGGCGCGTTCTCGTAGTCCGACATGCGGGTGAAGTGCATCCACAGGTGGTCGTACGCGGTTCGGCTGAGGTCCTTGCTCACGGCTATCGGGTTCCCCACATATAGGTCTGCTTCTTGAGCTTGAGGTAGACGAAGCTCTCGGTGGAGCGCACGCCGGGAATGGCCCGGATGCGTTTGTTGATCGTCTCCAGCAGGTGGTCGTCGTCCTCGCAGACGATCTCCACCATGAGGTCGAAGGAGCCCGCGGTCATCACCACGTACTCGCACTCGGCCATGGCCGCCAGGGCCTCGGCCACGGGGTCGAGGTCGCCCTCGACGTTGATCCCGACCATCGCCTGGCGTCGCAGCCCTACGGTGAGCGGGTCCGTGACGGCGACGATCTGCATCACGCCCTGATCCAGCAGCTTCTGGACGCGCTGGCGTACGGCCGCCTCGGACAGGCCCACGGCCTTGCCGATCGCGGCGTACGGCCTGCGCCCGTCCTCCTGGAGCTGCTCGATGATTGCGAGGGACACGGCATCGACCGCTGGTGCCGATCCGTTCCCGGTCCTGGAGTCTGCGCTGCGACTGGCCACGCAGCCACTGTGCACTGCGAGTCGTCTGTCTGGCAAGCCCGAACCGATGAAATTCGTTGTTTGGGTCGCTGAAACTCACTGAATCCGAAGTTCTCGGCGGTTGGGTATGTCGAAAGCGTCACCCGACCGTCTAGGCTGGACATCTCACCCATCGGACAGTGACAGGAGGGGTGGTTGTGACCACCGAGGTGCGCCGTCTGCGCAACTACATCAACGGAGAGTTCCGGGACGCCGCGGACGGGCGGACCATCGACGTGGTCAACCCGGTGACCGAAGAGGTCTACGCGACCTCCCCGCTCTCCGGGCAGGCCGACGTCGACGCCGCCATGGAGGCCGCAGCCGCGGCCTTCCCCGCCTGGCGTGACGTGACTCCCGCCGAGCGCCAGAAGGCCCTGCTGAAGATCGCGGACGCCTTCGAGGAGCGTTCGGAGGACCTCGTCGCGGCCGAGTCGGAGAACACCGGCAAGCCGCTGGAGCTCACCCGTACCGAAGAGATCCCGCCGATGGTGGACCAGATCCGCTTCTTCGCGGGCGCCGCCCGGCTGCTCGAAGGCCGCTCGGCCGGCGAGTACATGGAGGGCCTCACCTCCATCGTCCGCCGCGAGCCGGTGGGCGTCTGCGCCCAGGTCGCGCCGTGGAACTACCCGATGATGATGGCCGTGTGGAAGTTCGCCCCGGCGCTCGCCGCGGGCAACACCGTCGTCATCAAGCCGTCCGACACCACCCCGGCGTCGACGGTGCTGATCGCCGAGATCATCGGGCAGATCCTGCCCAAGGGCGTCTTCAACGTCGTCTGCGGCGACCGGGAGACCGGCCGCGCGATGGTCGAGCACCCGACCCCGGCGATGGCATCCATCACCGGCTCCGTGCGGGCCGGCATGCAGGTCGCCGAGTCCGCCGCCAAGGACGTCAAGCGGGTCCACCTGGAGCTCGGCGGCAAGGCCCCCGTCGTCGTGTTCGAGGACACCGACATCGCCAAGGCCGTCGAGGGCATCTCCGTCGCGGGGTACTTCAACGCGGGCCAGGACTGTACGGCCGCGACCCGCGTCATGGTCCACGAATCCATCCACGACGAGTTCGTCACCGCGCTCGCCAAGGCGGCGGCAGACACGAAGACCGGCCTGCCGGACGACGAGGACGTGCTGTACGGCCCGCTCAACAACGCCAACCAGCTCGCGCAGGTCACGGGATTCATCGAGCGGCTCCCCGCGCACGCCAAGGTCGAGGCGGGCGGCCACCGGGTCGGCGAGAAGGGCTACTTCTACGCCCCGACCGTCGTCTCCGGTCTCCGCCAGGACGACGAGATCATCCAGCACGAGGTCTTCGGGCCCGTCATCACCGTCCAGTCCTTCACCGACGAGGCGCAGGCCGTGGAGTACGCCAACGGCGTGGAGTACGCCCTGGCCTCCTCGGTGTGGACCAAGGACCACGCGCGCGCGATGCGGATGTCCAAGAAGCTCGACTTCGGCTGTGTGTGGATCAACACCCACATCCCGCTCGTCGCCGAGATGCCGCACGGCGGGTTCAAGAAGTCCGGCTACGGCAAGGACCTCTCCGCGTACGGCTTCGAGGACTACACCCGGATCAAGCACGTCATGACGTCGCTCGACGGCTGACCCGCGCTGGACGATCGGTCCGCGTACGGCGATCGTCCACGTGAAGTGATCGATCCAGGCGCTGCGTTCGACCCGTGTGCGGTGCCGACGACGGCCCCGGGCTCAGCCCGGGGCCGTTCCTCGCACCCCGGTTTTTGAACGTGTTCATGGCGGGCGTACTCTGCCGCCATGAGCGAGCGAGCCCTCTTGCGGCGCATACGCGTGTGGTTGGTCGTCTTCATCGTCTGTCTGGTGCTCAGCGGCCTCACCGCCTTCCCGCTGGTCACCGAACTCCGCTGGGCCGAGGACCTGCTGAACTCCTCCGCCTCTCCCGTCCCCGAGCACCTCCCGGCCCTGACGGAGTGGATCGGCCGGGTACGGGCCGGCCTCGACGAGGCCGACGCGAACCATCCCTTCGTCCTCTACGGCACCGACTGGCTGGCCTTCGCCCACCTCGTCATCGCCGTCGCCTTCTACGGCCCCTACCGCGACCCGGTCCGCAACATCTGGGTGATCGAGTTCGGCATGATCGCCTGCGTGGGGATCATCCCGCTCGCCCTGATCTGCGGGCCGATCCGGGACATCCCCTTCTGGTGGACCGTGATCGACATGTCCTTCGGAGTGTTCGGGATCATCCCGCTGCTGGTGGTCCACCGCATGATCAAGCGACTGGAGGCGGCGACCGCGGGGGTGACCGCGGTGCCGGCGTGACGCTCAGCCCGCCGCCGGGGCCCCGAAGGCCGCCACCACGATGTCCATCGCCGTGGCGTTCAGGTCAGTTCTGGAAAGGTCCCGCAGCGCCCATGGTCTCGGCGCTCGGACTCCCCTCGTCAGGGTTTCCGGCCCACCGCGCCGAACTGGGCGACCTCGGGAATCCGCGCCGACGAGCCCGCCCGCCAGCGGGAGCAGGACACGATGCCCGGCTCCAGCACGGTCAGACCGTCGAGGAACGAGGCGAACTCCGACCGGCTGCGCGCGGTGATCGGCGGGGTGGCGTTCTTGTTCCAGAAGCGCATCGCCGCCTCGTTGCCCTCGCCGCCCAGCTCCAGCGTGGGATGGGTGAGCACCAGGTGGCTGCCGGAAGGCAGCGCGTCCATCAGCGTCCGCACGATGCTCCGCGCCTCGTCCGTGTCCAGCACGAAGTTGAGGATGCCGAGCATCATCACCGCGACCGGGCGCCGAAGGTCCAGAGTCCCGTCGGCGGCCCGCAGGATGCGCAGCGGGTCCCGGGCGTCCGCGTCGACGTACTCGGTCGCGCCCTCGGGCGAGCTGGTGAGCAGGGAGCGCGCGTGCGCCAGCACGATCGGGTCGTTGTCGACGTAGACGACGCGCGCGTCCGGGGCGGTGTGCTGGGCTACCTCATGGGTGTTGTCCGCACTCGGCAGCCCGGTGCCTATGTCCAGGAACTGGCCGATGCCCGCGTCACCGGCCAGATGGCGCACCACCCGCCCCAGGAACGCCCGGTCGGCACGCGCCACTTCGCCGATGCTCGGGTACATGCCGGTGACCCTGTCGCCGACCACGCGGTCCACGGGATAGTTGTCCTCGCCGCCCAGCCAGTAGTTCCAGACGCGGGCGTTGTGGGCGATGTCGGCACGGACACGGGCGGGTGCGGGGCGGGGGCCTGGCTCGGGCACGTCAGCTCCTGGGGTCACGGAGGGTACGGACCGCCCATGATGCCGGACCGATCAAGAGGCGCCGGACGGGGGCGACTTGGCCAGTTCCGCCTTGAGTGCGTCGATCCTGTTCGTGGTGATCGAGTCGACGCCGTACGCCAGCAGCCGGCGCATCGTGCGGCGGGTGTCGGCGGTCCAGGCGGAGACCAGCAGTCCGTCGGCGTGGTTGCGGGCGGTCAGCTCCCGGCTCAGCAGCCCGAAGCGGTAGTTGAGCCAGCGGGGACGCACCGCGTCGAGCAGGACGGCACGCGGCGGCGCGAGCGTCGTCCACGTCAGCGCGATCTCCGCGGACGGGTCCGCGGCGCGCACCCGCAGCATCGCCTCGGTGTTCGCGCAGTAGTAGACGCGGTCGGCCGCCCCGCTCTCCCGCACCATGCCGACGACCTCCCGCACCCCGGCCTCGGTGGCACCGGGCAGGTCGATCATGATCCGCCGGTCGCCGGCGGCGGACAGGGCCTCGCGCAGCGCCGGGACCCCACCGCCGGTCCGCTCCGCCAGCTCCCGGTGGCCGATGCGGTCGACGCGGACGTCATGGCCCCACAGGCGTTCCAGGGTCGCGTCGTGCAGCAGGACGGGCACCTTGTCACGGGTGACACGGACGTCGATCTCGACCGCGTCCGCCCCCCGTGCGACGGCGGACCTGATCGAGGGGAGCGTGTTCTCGCGGGCACGGTAAGGATCGCCGCGGTGGGCCACGGCGGTGACGTCGGTGATCATGGGGCCATTGTGACGCGAGGGCTCACCGGCCGGGGCCGCTCAGCCAGTTCGTGGTGTACGTGTCGATCTCGGCTGCCAGCGTCCGCTTTCCGGCAGGGTCGAGATAGGAGGCCTCCACCGCGTTCTTCGCCAGGGCCGCGAGGCCGATCTCGTCCAGGCCGAGCAGCCGGGCCGCCACCGCGTACTCGTTGTTGAGGTCGGTGCCGAACATCGGCGGGTCGTCGCTGTTGACGGTGACCAGCACACCCGCCGCGACCATCTCCTTGATCGGGTGCCGGTCCAGGTCGGTGACCGCGCGGGTGGCGATGTTCGACGTCGGGCAGACCTCCAGGGCGATGCGGTGCTCGGCGAGATGGGCCAGCAGCTTGGGGTCCTGCGTGGAACTGGTGCCGTGTCCGATGCGCTCGGCGCGCAGGGCGGTGAGGGCGTCCCAGACGGTCTGCGGGCCCGTGGTCTCCCCGGCGTGCGGGACGGAGTGCAGGCCCTCGGCGATCGCCCGGTCGAAGAACGGCTTGAACTGCGGGCGGTCCACGCCCACCTCGGGTCCGCCGAGACCGAAGGAGACCAGCCCCTCGGGCCTGAGGTCGACGGCGAGCCTGGTCGTCTCCTCGGCGGCCTCCAGGCCTGCCTCGCCGGGGATGTCGAAGCACCAGCGCAGTACGACACCGAGCTCGGTCTCGGCCGCCCTGCGGGCGTCCTCGATGGCCTCCATGAAGCCCTGCTCCGGGATGCCCCGCCGGGTCGAGCTGAAGGGGGTGACGGTCAGCTCCGCGTACCGGATGTTCTGCCGGGCCATGTCCCGTGCGACCTCGAAGGTCAGCAGCCGGACGTCCTCGGGGGTGCGGACCAGGTCCACCACCGAGAGGTAGACGTCGATGAAGTGCCCGAAGTCGGTGAAGGTGAAGAAGTCCGACAGTGCCTCGGGGTCGGTGGGGACCTTGGAGTCGGGGTGGTGGGCCGCGAGTTCGGCCACGATGCGCGGCGAGGCGGACCCCACGTGATGGACGTGGAGCTCGGCCTTGGGCAGCCCCGCGATGAAGGGGTGCAGATCGTTCATCGGATTCTCCCGGATCTCTGTTCTGGGCCGGGCGGACCGGCTGCACGGATCATCGTAGGCCGGGGTCCTGGGCCTGATGCCGGGCCGTAGCATGGCTGGACCACGATGGGGGAGGCCCATGTCAGACAACACACCGCAGCCCGGTGGCGAGGGCGCGCCGCGCGATCCGTGGGCACCGCCGGACAGCCGCGTCGATCTCGGCAAGCAGCCCGCTGACGCCGGACCGCCCGCCGTGCACAACCAGCCGACGGTCACATCCATGCCGAGCCCGGACCCGAGGGGCGGGCACATACCCGCACCGCCCGGAAGCTTCGGCCCGGCGGCCCCGCAGCCCGGTGTCCCCGCGCCGCCGATGGCGCCGAACGGACCGGGGCAAGCCGGCCAGTACGGCTACCCGGACCCTGCCGCCCCGCCGTCCGCGGCGTACGCCTACCCCTCTCCGGCGCCGCCGCCCTCGGGGGCGTACGGCTACCCGGGCTACCCCGGTTACGCGGGCCAGCAGGCCTGGGGCCCGGCGCCCTCGAACGGCCTCGGGGTCGCGGCGATGGTGCTCGGCATCATCGCCGTGGCCGGGTTCTGCATGTGGGGACTCGGCATCATCCTGGGCATCCTCGCCCTGATCTTCGGCGTCATCGGCCGCGGTCGCGCCAAGCGGGGCGAGGCGACCAACGGGGGAATGGCGCTCGCCGGGATCATCCTGGGGTCGATCGCGATCGCCGTCAGCGCGGTCTTCCTCGGATTCATGATCTGGGCCATCGCCAACGAGGACTCGGGCAGCGAGTACGACTACGAGTACGACGACCCCTACGCCACGTCGCTGGTGCTCGGCTCCTCCCGCTGACCCACGGCGGACCGGCGCGTGTGGCCGGTCCCGGGGCGCCCGCTCCCGGACCGGCCACAGCCCGTTTCACCCGGCGCGCAGCAGCGCGCGCGCCTCCATGAGCGCGAAGCCCAGCAGGTTCAGCCCTCGCCAGGAGGCCGGTGTCAGGGCGCGCGGATCGTCCTCGGCGAGCCCGATGCCCCATATCCGGTCCATCGGACTGGCCTCCACGAGCACCCGGTCGCCGGTTCCCAGCAGATACGCCAGCAGGGCCGGGTCCTGGCCGAACTTGTGGACGCTGCCCGCGACGACCAGGGCGAACCGCTCCCGCTCCCACACGGCGTCGTCGAAGCCCTTGACCAGCCGCCCGGCCTTCTTCGCCTCCGCCGGGCTGCGCGCCGCCAACGCCGCGGACTCCGCCTCCGCGTCGCCGAAGAGCCGTGCCTTGCCGGCCATCATCCAGTGCTCCGCCGTCGCATAGGTCACCGCGTCGACGGTGAAGGGCGCCGGCCACCACTGACTGAGGCAGCTCTTGCCGAGCACGTTGTCCGCGCGGGCCCGATGCCCCCAGAACGGCAGGTACTTCACACGCTCCCCGCCGGCCACCCGCGCCTCGAGGGCGTCACGGTGCACACAATCCCGTTCCATGGCAGCCGAGTCTGGCATCCGCCACTGACACCCAGTACAGGGATTTCCATGTGCACGAGACACATCGTCGACAGATTCCGTCGCGTAACCAAAAGGAAACAACGGAATCACTTGTTGGTAGAGGTCACCTCTGTCAGGATCGGCACTCAATTCGACAAGAAGCTACGCCGCCCCTGGTCACGGGGGTGGCGGAGGAGAGCGTCATGGACAACGGCTTCCAGATGCGGGAGCGCTTCGCGGCGGGTGCGCAGTACATAGGTGGCCGGCTGCGCCCGGGCACCTCCGGGCGCCACCAGGAGGTGGTCGACCCCGCGACGGGCGAGACGGTCCTGCGCTACGAACTGGCCGGCACCGAGGACGTCGACGCGGCCGTCGCCGCCGCGCGCGAGGCGTTCCCCGGCTGGTCGGGGCTCACTCCTGGCGAACGCTCCCAGGCGCTGCACCGCTTCGCCGCCGTACTGGACGGGCAGGCCGGGGATCTCGCGTACGCCGAGTCCCTGCAGTGCGGCAAGCCGCTCAAGCTCTCCACCGAGTTCGACGTCCCCGGCACGATCGACAACACCTCGTTCTTCGCGGGCGCCGCACGGCACCTCGAAGGTAAGTCGGCCGCCGAGTACAGCGGCGACCACACCTCCTACGTACGCCGCGAGGCCCTCGGGGTCATCGGCTCCGTCGCACCCTGGAACTACCCGCTCCAGATGGCCGCCTGGAAGATCCTCCCCGCCGTCGCCGCGGGCAACACCATCGTGCTGAAGCCCGCCGAGATCACACCGCTGACCTCGTTGATGTTCGCCCAGGCGGCCACCGAGGCCGGCATCCCGGACGGCGTGATCAACATAGTGTCCGGTGCGGGCCGGGACGCGGGTGAGCACCTCGTCGGCCACCCCGACGTCGTGATGACCTCCTTCACCGGTTCCACGGCTGTCGGCAGGCGCGTCGCCGAGCTCGCCACCTCCACCGTGAAGCGCCTGCACCTGGAACTCGGCGGCAAGGCCCCCTTCCTCGTGTTCGACGACGCCGATCTCGACGCCGCCGTCCAGGGGGCGGTCGCCGCCTCCCTCATCAACACCGGCCAGGACTGCACGGCCGCCACCCGCGCCTACGTGCAGCGCCCCCTCTACGACGCCTTCGTCAGCGGGGTGGCCGCACTGATGGAGAGCGTGCGGCTGGGGGACCCCTTCGACCCGTCGACCGACCTCGGCCCGCTGATCAGCCGTCAGCAGCGCGACCGTGTCGCCGGATTCGTCGACCGCGCCCGCGCCTACGCCACGGTCGTCACCGGGGGCGAGGCTCCCGGTGGCGCCCTGGCCGACGGGGCCTACTACCGGCCGACCCTGATCACGGACGCCGCCCAGGACAGCGAGATCGTCAGCGCGGAGA
The DNA here is from genome assembly GCF_040611875.1 of Streptomyces sp. NPDC006516. NCBI lineage: Bacteria > Bacillati > Actinomycetota > Actinomycetes > Kitasatosporales > Streptomycetaceae > Streptomyces > Streptomyces sp. NPDC006516. The sequence goes on along the minus strand of NZ_JBEXPD010000020.1, from coordinate 25,403 downwards.
TCTTCGGACCCGTCCTGGTCGTGCTGCCCTTCGACACCGACGACGAGGGCATCGCCCTCGCCAACGACACCCCGTACGGACTGGCCGCCTCCGCCTGGAGCACCGGTCTGTACCGGGCCAACCGCGCCACCCGTGAGCTCAGGGCGGGTTGCGTGTGGATCAACGACCACATCCCGATCATCAGCGAGATGCCGCACGGCGGTTACCGGGCCAGCGGTTTCGGCAAGGACATGTCGTCGTACTCCTTCGAGGAGTACACGCAGGTCAAGCACGTCATGTACGACAACACCGCGGTTGCCGCGAAGGACTGGCACCGCACCGTCTTCGGGGACCGATAGCAGCGGCCGCCGCACGGCGGCCCCACCCACCCGGAAGGGCCCACGCGTATGGAGCAGTACGAGCCCGAGCGCCTCTCGGCGCCCCAGCTGGCCGCCATGAGGCGCAGCCTCAGCAACGGCAGGGGCGCCCTCACCCGCCGTTCCCTCCTCCGGGCGTCGGGCATGGGCGCCCTCACGCTCGGCGGCCTCGGGGCGCTGAGCGCGTGCGGCATCCCGCCCGCGAAGCGGGACGGGGACACCGCGGAGTCCGACGACCACTCGGCGGCGGAGAAACAGATCAACTTCTCCAACTGGACCGAATACATGGACGTCGGCGAGGACGAGAAGAGCCGTCCGACGCTGGAGGCGTTCACGAAACGCACCGGCATCAAGGTCAAGTACACCGAGGACATCAACGACAACGTCGAGTTCTTCGGGAAGATCAAGCCGCAGCTCGCCGCGGGCCAGGACACCGGGCGCGACCTCATCATCGTGACGGACTGGCTCGCCGCGCGGATCATCCGGCTCGGCTGGGCGCAGAAGCTCGACCACGCGAACCTGCCGCACGCCTTCGCGAACCTCTCGGCCCAGTTCCGCACGCCCGACTGGGACCCGGGACGCGCCTACTCCTACCCGTGGACCGGCATCCCGACCGTCATCGCCTACAACGAGAAGGCGACAGGCGGGCGGAAGGTCGACTCCATCACCCAGCTGCTGGACGACCCCAAGCTCAAGGGCAAGGTCTCCTTCCTCTCCGAGATGCGCGACTCGGTCGGCATGACGCTCCTCGACATGGGCAAGGACCCCGGTTCGTTCGACGACGCCGACTTCGACGCGGCCATCGGCCGGATGCAGAAGGGCGTGGACACGAAACAGATACGCCGCTTCACCGGCAACGACTACACCGCGGACCTGAGCAAGGGCGACATCGCGGCCTGTGTGGCCTGGGCGGGCGACATCATCCAGCTCCAGGCGGACAACCCGGCCATCAAGTTCACCATCCCCGCCGCCGGTTACATCACCTCCAGCGACAACATGCTGATCCCGGCCGAGGCACGGCACAAGACGAATGCCGAGAAGCTCATGGACTACTACTACGAGCTTCCCGTGGCCGCCCAGCTGGCCGCGTACATCAACTACGTCTGCCCGGTGGACGGGGTCGCCGGCGAACTCGCGAAGATCGACGAGTCCATGGCCTCCAACACGCTGATCCTCCCCGACAAGGCGATGGCCGCGAAGTCGCGGGCCTTCCGCTCCCTCAGCTCCGAGGAAGAGACGGCGTACGAGGAGAAGTTCGCCGAGCTCATCGGCGCCTGACCGGCCCGTCCCCCGCCCGATCTCCTCCGACACCACCGGGACCGCGACCCATGACACAGCAGCAGACAGAGGGCGGCGACGTCCGTCTCACCGGGATCAGCAAGACCTACGGCTCCTTCACCGCAGTGCACCCCCTCGACCTGACCGTCCCGCAGGGCTCCTTCTTCGCGCTGCTCGGCGCGTCCGGATGCGGCAAGACCACCACGCTGCGGATGATCGCGGGCCTGGAGGACGCCACCACCGGCACGGTCTCGCTCGGCGGCCGTGACATCACGGACCTGCCCCCCTACAAACGGCCCGTCAACACCGTCTTCCAGAGCTACGCGCTCTTCCCGCACCTCGACGTCTTCGAGAACATCGCCTTCGGCCTGCGCCGGCGCGGCATCAAGTCCGTGAAGAAGCAGGTCGGGGAGATGCTGGAGCTCGTCCAGCTCGGCGACTTCGCCCACCGCAAACCCCACCGGCTCTCCGGCGGCCAGCAGCAGCGCGTCGCCGTGGCCCGCGCGCTCATCAACCACCCCCAGGTGCTCCTCCTCGACGAGCCCCTCGGCGCGCTCGACCTCAAGCTGCGCCGCCAGATGCAGCTCGAACTCAAGCGCATCCAGACCGAGGTCGGCATCACGTTCGTCCACGTCACCCACGACCAGGAGGAGGCCATGACCATGGCCGACACCGTCGCGGTGATGAACGGCGGCCGGGTCGAACAGCTCGGCGCCCCCGCCGATCTGTACGAGAACCCGCGGACCACCTTCGTGGCCAACTTCCTCGGTACCTCCAACCTCATCGAGGGCGAGATAGTCTCCGCCGGCGCCGATGTCGTCGTCGCGGCCGGCGGGGGGAAGCTCCGGCTGCCCGGCGCCCGGTGCACGTCCCCGGCGTCCGGCGGCGGGAAACTGCTCGTCGGTGTGCGGCCCGAGAAGATCTCACTCGCCCACGCCGATGACGCGGCCGCGATACCCGAAGGCCGCAACCGTGTCACCGGGCGCATCACTGACTCCAGCTTCATCGGCGTCTCCACCCAGTACGTCGTCGAGAGCCCGGCCGGGACGGCGCTCCAGGTCTACGAGCAGAACGTCGAGCGCGACAGCCGGCTCGTCCCCGGCGCCGAGGTCGTCCTGCACTGGAACCCCGAGCACACCTTCGGGCTCGACGCGGCCCAGGACATCAGCGCCGGCGCGGAGAGCCTGGAGGACGCGGCGTGAGCGTCACCGAGGCGCCACCGGCGCTCCCCACCAAAGGCGAGGTCCGCAAGCCGCCCGCCCGCAGACGGCTCGTCCCCTACTGGCTGCTGCTCCCCGGCATCCTGTGGCTGCTCGTCTTCTTCGCGCTGCCGATGGTCTACCAGGCCTCCACCTCCGTGCAGACCGGATCCCTGGAGAAGGGCTTCGAGGTCACCTGGCACTTCAGGACCTACTGGGACGCGCTCGCCGACTACTACCCGCAGTTCGTCAGGTCGCTGCTGTACGCGGGCACCGCCACGCTCCTGTGCCTGCTGCTCGGCTACCCGCTCGCCTACCTGATCGCCTTCAAGGCCGGACGGTGGCGCAACCTGGTGCTCGTACTGGTCGTCGCGCCGTTCTTCACCAGCTTCCTCATCCGGACGCTGGCCTGGAAGACGATCCTCGCGGACGGCGGTGCGGTCGTCGAGGCGCTGAACAGCCTGCACGTCCTGGACGTCACCGGCTGGCTCGGCTGGACCGAGAACAACCGGGTGCTGGCCACCCCGATGGCCGTCGTGTGCGGCCTGACGTACAACTTCCTGCCCTTCATGATCCTGCCGCTCTACACCTCGCTGGAGCGGATCGACGGCCGGCTGCACGAGGCCGCGGGCGACCTCTACGCCACGCCCGCCACCACCTTCCGCAAGGTGACACTGCCGCTCTCCATGCCCGGAGTCGTCTCCGGCACCCTGCTGACGTTCATCCCGGCCAGCGGCGACTACGTCAACGCGGAACTCCTCGGCTCCACCGACACCAAGATGGTGGGCAGCGTCATCCAGACCCAGTTCCTGCGGGTCCTGGACTACCCGACCGCCGCCGCACTCTCGTTCATCCTCATGGCGGTCGTCCTGCTCGTGGTCACCGTCTACATCCGCCGCTCCGGGACGGAGGACCTGGTCTGATGCCCGTACTCCGTCTCATCCGCCGGAACCTGGTCGTGATCGCGGGTCTGCTGACCCTCGCCTACATGATCCTTCCGAACGCCGTCGTCATGGTCTTCTCCTTCAACCGGCCCAACGGGCGCTTCAACTACGCCTGGCAGGATTTCTCCCTCGACGCCTGGAAGGACCCCTGCGGGGCCGCGGACCTCTGCGACTCGCTCTCGCTCTCCCTGCGGATCGCCTTCTGGGCGACAGCCGGCGCCACCCTGCTCGGCACGATGATCGCCTTCGCGCTGGTCCGCTACCGCTTCCGGGCGCGTGGCGCGATCAACTCGCTGATCTTCCTGCCGATGGCCATGCCCGAGGTCGTCATGGCCGCCTCGCTGCTGACGCTCTTCCTCAACATGGGGGCCGAGCTCGGCTTCTGGACCGTACTCATCGCCCACATCATGTTCTGCCTCAGCTTCGTGGTGACCGCCGTCAAGGCACGCGTGATGTCGATGGACCCGCGGCTGGAGGAGGCGGCCCGCGACCTCTACGCGGGGCCTGTGCAGACCTTCCTCCGGGTGACCCTCCCGATCGCCGCACCCGGGATCGCGGCGGGAGCGCTGCTCGCCTTCGCGCTCTCCTTCGACGACTTCATCATCACCAACTTCAACGCGGGCTCCACCGTGACCTTCCCCATGTACGTCTGGGGATCGGCCCAGCGAGGAACGCCCGTGCAGATCAACGTCATCGGTACGGCCATGTTCGTCATCGCCGTGGCGGTGGTCCTCGCCGGACAGCTGATCGCGAACCGGCGGAAGAGCAACGCGGGAAAGTAGAACCCGAAGGAGTTGGAAACCATGGCCCCGGACGCCATGCGTACTGCCGCACACTCACTCTCCGACGCACGCCCCCTCTCCTACTGGCTCGACGACCCGGGAAAGCCCGAGGCCCTTCCCGCGCTGACCGGGGACCAGCGGTGCGACCTGCTGGTCGTCGGCGGCGGCTACAGCGGACTGTGGACCGCCCTGCTCGCCAAGGAACGCGATCCCGGGCGCGACGTCGTCCTCGTCGAGGGGAACGAGGTGGGCTGGGCGGCCTCGGGCCGGAACGGCGGATTCTGCGCCGCGTCACTGACACACGGCCTGGCCAACGGCCTTGAGCGCTGGCCAGGCGAGATCCGGAAGCTGGAGGAGCTGGGCGCGCGGAACCTCGACGCCATCGAGGCCGCCGTCGGCCGCTACTCCCTCGACTGCGACTTCGAGCGCACCGGTGAGATCGACGTGGCCACGGCCCCCCACCAGCTCGAAGAGCTACGCGAATGGCACCGCAGGACCGAGGAACTGGGCTTCACCGGACTGGAGTTCCTTGACCGGGACCAGGTGCGGGCAGAAGTGGACTCGCCGACGTTCCTGGGCGGCCTGCTCGACCGGCGCGGCGTCGCCATGCTGCATCCGGCGAAACTCGCCTGGGGCCTGAAGAAGGCCTGCCTCGCCCTCGGCGTGCGGATCCACGAGCACACCAGGGCACTCGAACTCGCCCGGTCGGGGGCCGGTACGGCGGTGCGTACGCCGTACGGCCGGATCTTCGCCCGGGACGTCGCCCTCGCCACGAACATCTTCCCCTCCCTGGTGAGGCGGGTACGCCCGTACACCGTGCCGGTGTACGACTACGCCCTGATGACGGAGCCGCTCAGTGCCGGCCGGCTCGCCTCGCTCGGATGGCGCGGAAGACAGGGACTGGGAGACAGCGCCAACCAGTTCCACTACTTCCGGCTCTCCGCGGACAACCGGATCCTGTGGGGCGGATACGACGCGGTCTATCCGTACGGCGGGCGGCTCGACCCCTCCCTGGACCAGCGGCCCGAGACCTTCCTGAAACTCGCCGGACAGTTCTTCGAGTGTTTTCCCCAGCTGTCAGGGGTGCGCTTCACCCACGCCTGGGGCGGGGCGATCGACACCTGCTCGCGCTTCTCCGCCTTCTTCGGCACGGCCCACCGCGGGCGGGTCGCCTACGCCGCCGGCTACACCGGTCTGGGCGTCGGGGCGACACGTTTCGGCGCGGATGTGATGCTCGACCTGCTGTCGGGCCACGAGACCGAGCGGACCGCGCTGCGGATGGTCCGCTCGAAGCCGGTGCCCTTCCCGCCCGAACCCTTCGCGTGGGCCGGGATCGAGCTCACCAAGAGGTCCCTCGCCCGCGCCGACAGCAACGGCGGGCACCGCAATGTCTGGCTGCGCACCATGGACCGGCTGGGGCTCGGTTTCGACAGCTGAGCCGGGAGTGACCCAGCTCACCACCGATCGGCGGCCGAACCCGCGTCATGATCCGGGCCCGGCGCTCTCTCTCCCGTGCACGCACCGGCAGGACCCTGCCGGTGCCCACGGGGAGAAGGAGGAAGTCCATGGCCGGCACGGGGGCGAAAGCCGCGGTCGCGTGGCTCGCATCGGTGGCACCGCATCCGGGTGCCTGCCGGAGGGCATGGGAGCGCGACCCCCAGGGGATGGCGCTCCTGCCCGCCGGGAAGCGCTGGGACGTGCTCGTCGTCCCGGGCGAGCTGGGCTATCCCACGCTCGACGTGCTCACCCGTCTCATCGACCGGCCGGGCCCCGTTCTCGCCGACTTCGGCGATCACCGCATGGGCTTCTTCGTGCCGCCGGGGACGGCGTCCCGCTGGGTCGGGACAGGCATCCGCGGTGTCGGTGAAGGGACGTGGATCGTCGTGCCCCGGCCCGGCAGCACGGTGGGCGGGGTGCGGTGGCTGATCCTGCCGGACGGTTCGGGCACGCTCACCGATCCGGCGATCCTGGAGCTCGCCCTGCACGAGGCAGCCGCCGCCCGTGGGGCGCGGGGCGGGGAGGGGTGAGGCGCTGCCAGAGGTCTTGACAAGTGGATTGGTCTGGACCATGTTGTGCGCGGACCGCTCAATTCCCCCGTGCACGGAGGCTGTTGTGGAACGCACCGGACCACCCGTCCGCTTCTCCGGACTTCTGGCCGCATTCTCGGCGGTACTGCTCGCCGCGGGCGGTCTGGCCGCGTCGGCGCCCGCCGCCGGAGCGGCCGACGCCGACCTCGCGCGCAACGGCGGCTTCGAGGCCGGACTCGACGGCTGGTCCTGCTCGGGCGGCAGCGGAGCGACCGTCAGCACGCCCGTGCACAGCGGGACCTCGGCGCTCAAGGCGACCCCGGCCGGGAGCGACAACGCGCGCTGCTCCCAGACGGTGACGGTGAAGCCCGACTCCGCGTACACGCTCAGCGCCTGGGTGCAGGGGAGTTACGTCTACCTGGGGGCATCCGGCACCGGGACCACCGACGTCTCCACCTGGACGCAGTCCGCCGGTGCCTACCAGCGGCTCAGCACCACCTTCAGGACCGGCTCCTCGACCACCTCGGTGACCGTCTACACCCACGGCTGGTACGGCACTCCCGCCTACTACGCCGACGACCTCACCCTGACGGGACCCGGCGGCGGCCCGGTGGCCGTCCCCGCCGCTCCCACCGGACTGCGGGCCGGCACCGCCACCGCGTCCACCGTCCCGCTGTCCTGGACGGCCTCCGCCGGAGCCACCGGCTACCGGGTCTACCGCGACGGCACGAAGGTCCTCGACACCACCGGCACCTCGGCGACGGTGACGGGACTGGCCGCCTCGTCCGCGTACAGCTTCCAGGTCGCGGCGGTCAACGCGGCCGGTGAGTCCGCGAAGTCCGCTGCCGTGAGCGTGAGCACGGCCGCCGGAGGCGGGGGAGGGAGCGACGCGGGACTCCCGGCCCATGCGCTCGTCGGCTACCTCCACTCCAGCTTCGCCAACGGCTCCGGCTACACGCGCATGGCCGACGTGCCCGACTCGTGGGACGTCATCAACCTCGCCTTCGGGGAGCCGACCTCCGTCACCTCCGGCGACATCCGCTTCTCGCTCTGCCCCGTGGCCGAGTGCCCGGGAGTGGAGACGGAGGCGGAGTTCAAGGCGGCCATCAAGGCGAAGCAGGCCGCGGGCAAGAAGGTGCTGATCTCCATCGGCGGCCAGAACGGACAGGTGCAGCTCGCCTCCACCGCCGCCCGCGACGCCTTCGTCTCCTCCGTCAGCAAGATCATCGACACCTACGGCCTCGACGGTCTCGACATCGACTTCGAGGGCCACTCGCTCTCGCTCGCGACGGGCGACACGGACTTCCGCAGCCCGACGACCCCCGTCATCGTCAACCTGATCTCCGCGGTGAAGTCCCTCAAGGCCAAGTACGGCGACGACTTCGTCCTCACCATGGCCCCCGAGACCTTCTTCGTCCAGCTCGGGTACCAGTACTACGGCTCCGGCCCCTGGGGCGGCCAGGACCCGCGCGCGGGTGCCTATCTGCCGGTCATCCACGCCCTGCGCGACGACCTCACCCTGCTGCACGTCCAGGACTACAACTCCGGCTCCATCATGGGCCTGGACAACCAGTACCACTCGATGGGCGGCGCGGACTTCCACATCGCCATGACCGACATGCTGCTCACCGGCTTCCCCGTCGCGGGTGACCGGAGCAAGGTCTTCCCGGCCCTGCGCCCCGAGCAGGTCGCCTTCGGCCTCCCGGCGTCCACCCAGGCGGGCAACGGGCACACCTCGCCCGCCGAGGTCACCAAGGCGCTGAACTGCCTGACGAGGAAGACCGACTGCGGCACGTACCAGACACACGGCACCTGGAGCGGGCTGCGCGGGCTGATGACCTGGTCCATCAACTGGGACCGCTTCAACAACTGGGAGTTCTCGAAGAACTTCGACGCCTACTTCGGGGGCTGACCGCCCCGGGTACCCGCCCTCAGGGCGAGCAGCAGCACCCCGCTGAGGCACCAGCCGGCCACCACGTCCAGTGGCCAGTGGTAGCCGCGCAGCACCAGACCGACGCTCGTCGCCGCCGTCAGCAGGACGGCGGCGACGAGCGTCACCCATGTCCGCCTCACGTACGGGACCAGCAGCAGGGCAGTGGCCCCGTACGCCACCATCGCCGTGGTCGTGTGCCCCGAGGGGAAGTAGCCCGTCGCCCCCGTCAGCGGACCCTGACGGTCCGTCCACAGCTTGAGCGGAACGACGAGGGCCGGGACGGCGGCCATGGCGAGTACGGCGTACAGCGCCGCACGCCGGGCGCCTCGGAACCAGGCGTGGACGACCGCGCACGCCAGGACCGGAACGGCGACCTGCATGTTGCCGAGGTCGGCGAAGAGATCCGCGAGCCACGCCGGGCCTCGCCCCGCCAGGTCGAGGCCGAGCCGCTCGTCGGGAACCAGCAGCGGGCCGTCGGCCAGCACCTGCCAGGTGATCAGGGCGAAGAGGGTCAGCAGCGTCACGGCCGTGGACACGAGAAGAACCGGCCACCGGGGAACAGGGGGGATTGTTCCGCGGTGGCCGGTCGGATCGGTTTGCCGCGCGCCCCGGGGGGTGTGGGGCGAGCGGCCATCCGATCGGTGAGGAGTCCCGGAGCACGAGGCTCCAGCGGTGTGCGCGATGGCACGTCCGGGACGGCGCTGGGGGAGCCCCGGCCCGGGTTCGCCCGCAGTCCCCTGCGGGCGGGGTGTTTCTCTCATCTGGAAAAACCGTACGTCAGAGGAAGCGGGCACCGGAAGTGACAACGGTATCCCGCCATCGCCCCCGCACACCTTCTTCACACGCTCTCACCCGGGCGCCGGTCACACCGCCCGAAGCGGCGCGTCGGCACCCGGACGATTCGCACAGATCAGATGCGGCCGAACGCCTGCTCGATGATGTCCAGGCCCTCGTTCAGCAGGTCCTCGCCGATGACGAGCGGCGGCAGGAAGCGCAGGACGTTGCCGTACGTGCCACAGGTGAGTACCAGCAGCCCCTCCGCGTGGCAGGCCTTGGCCAGCGCCGCCGCGGCGGCCGCGTCCGGGTCCTTCGTGCCGGACTTCACCAGCTCGATCGCGATCATGGCGCCCCGGCCGCGGATGTCGCCGATGGTGTCGCCGTTCGGGAGCTTCGCCCGCATCTCGGCGAGGCGGCCCTTCATGACCTCCTCGATGCGCTTGGCCTTGCCGTTGAGGTCCAGCTCGCGCATCGTCTCGATGGCGCCGAGCGCACCCGCGCAGGCCACCGGGTTGCCGCCGTACGTCCCGCCGAGGCCGCCCGCGTGGGCGGCGTCCATGATCTCGGCGCGGCCGGTCACCGCCGAGAGCGGGAGGCCGCCGGCGATGCCCTTGGCCGTCGTGATCAGGTCGGGCACGATGCCCTCGTCCTCGCAGGCGAACCACTGGCCGGTGCGGCAGAAGCCGGACTGGATCTCGTCCGCGACGAAGACGATCCCGTTGTCCTTCGCGAACTGCGCGATCGCCGGGAGGAAGCCCTTGGCCGGCTCGATGAACCCGCCCTCGCCGAGGACCGGCTCGATGATGATCGCGGCGACGTTGTCCGCGCCGATCTGCTTGGTGATCTCGTCGATGGCCTGCGCGGAGGCCTCGGCCCCGGCGTTCTCGGCACCGGTGGGCCAGCGGTAGCCGTACGCCACCGGCACCCGGTAGACCTCCGGCGCGAAGGGGCCGAAGCCCTGCTTGTACGGCATGTTCTTGGCCGTCAGCGCCATCGTGAGGTTCGTCCGGCCGTGGTAGCCGTGGTCGAACACGACGACCGCGGTGCGCTTGGTGTACGCGCGGGCGATCTTCACGGCGTTCTCGACGGCCTCGGCACCCGAGTTGAACAGCGCCGACTTCTTGGCGTGGTCGCCCGGGGTCAGCTCGGCGAGCTGCTCGCAGACCTCCACGTAGCCCTCGTACGGCGTCACCATGAAACAGGTGTGGGTGAAGTCGGCGAGCTGCGCCGAGGCGCGGCGTACGACCGCTTCGGCGGAGGCGCCCACCGACGTCACGGCGATGCCGGAACCGAAGTCGATCAGCCGGTTCCCGTCCACGTCCTCGATGATCCCGCCGCCGGCGCGGGCGGTGAAGACCGGCAGCGTGGAACCCACACCCGCGGCCACCGCCGCGACACGGCGGGCCTGCAGCTCGGCCGACTTCGGGCCGGGGATGGCGGTGAGGACGCGGCGCTCCTGCGGGAGGTCGGACATGCGGGGCTCCTGGGGGTGTTTCGGACGCTTCTGTTTCTGCAGGCTAGGGGCGGCCGAGGGTGCCGGTCATGCTCCGATCGGGAGTGGTGGCGGCGTGTCCTTGTCCGCGACGGACAGATGGCCGGGCGGGCCCCCGGGCACCTGTGCCGCCGGGTCGTCCGGCCGCGTGGCTGAACTCCCGGTGCCCGGGCACTAGATTGGCCGTGCAGAAGGCGGGACCTGGCTGGTCAGGGGGCAGCGGTTCATGGACACCGAAGGCACGTACGACGCACGCGGCACAGGCGCGGAACGGGTGCCGCGTCCCGCTGGGCCACCGCCCGTGAGCCCGCCCCTCCCGGCCCACGCGGGGCCGCCCGGAGCGGTGCCACCGCCTCCCGCGTACGCTCCGCGTCCGCTTCCCGCCGCCGAGGAGAACCTCGAGGAGTGGCTGCGTACCCCCCGCCCCGTACGCGAACCGGGCGTGTGGCGGTTCGGGCACACCCCGCGCCCGCCCGAGCGGCCCGAGGGTGTGTCCGACCGCTCGCTGCTGGTCGGCGTGCTGATCTCCGTACTGAGCGGCCTGCTCCTGTGGTCCCTCTGGCGCAACGGATACATCCCCTACAGGCTCGTGCCGCTCAAGCTCTTCACCCCCGGCGACTGGTGGTACGCAGGCACCTTCGGCGGGCCCCGCACGATCGAGGGCGCCGACGCCCTCACCGTCTACGAGGCCGTCCTCTTCGGGCTGCTCGTCTACGGCTGCGGGCGCCTGGGCAACTGGTCCGAGATCTTCCGGCGCCATGTCGCGGGCCGGGGACAGCCCTTCCTCGGGCTGGCGACGGCCGCCGCGGCGGGTCTTGCCGAACTTCTCGTGTGGAAGGACGCGGTGCCGCTCGTCCGGCCCGTCCTCATCCTCGTGGCCTCGGTGGCGGGAGGCGAGATCTACCAGAGCCAGACCGTGGTGAACGTGATCTACGCCCTGATCGCCGTCGGCGTCCTCTGGCCCTTCGCCCGCCTCGGTGGCTGGCGCGCGCTGATCGCCGGACGCGTCGGGAAGGCCGCTGCCGAGCCGCCCCGTGACCACGCCACGCCCCCGGACGCCCCCACTCCGGGGGAGTGGCCGGAACTGCGCGCCGCCGGGCGGACGGACGCGGCCGACACCCTCGCGGCGGAGGTGCGCACCGGCCGGATGAACGATGTCGACGTCGCGCGCGTGCGCCACGCCTGGAGCGTGGGCCGGGCGCATCCCGAGCGCCTGGCCGCGCTCACCGAGGCCGTGCTGCGCACCGGCGGCGCCGCCGCCCTGCACCCCTCGGGCGCCCGCGACCTCCCGCGCCGCACCGCCCCGCACGACCTGCTCACCGGCCAGGTCCGCATCGGCAGCGTCGCCGAGCACCCGCACAACCCCTATCCCCGTCGCGGCTCGGGCGTCGCCCTGGAACCCGCGCTGCTCGGCACCTCGCTGCTGGCGGTAGGTCCCCCCGGCGCGGGCAAGTCGGCGCGTCTGGTCCGCCCCGTCGTCGAGTCACTGTCCCTCCAGGCGCTCGCCGGCCGGGCGGCCGTGCTCGCCGTCGGCAGCGGCGGAGGAGAGCTCGGCCCGGACGACGCCTTCGACGTCGTGGTGCGGATCGGCGACCCCGCGTCCGTGCACGACTTCGACCTCTACGGCGGCACGACCGACCCCGACGAGGCTGCGGGCGTGCTCGCGGAAGGGCTCGTCGGCGACGTGACCCAGCTGGACAGCAGGCGCGCGGCCACCGTGCTCGCCCAGCTGCTCGGCCCCTATCGCGCCGTCCACGGGCACTTCCCCGGGGTGCCCGCGCTCCGGGAGCTGCTGGACGGCGACCTGGCCGCGACGGCCTCCCTGAGGGAGGCGCTCGCGGCGGGCGGCCACCGGACGATGCTGCGCGAGCTGGAGGCCCGCGGCAGGCAGCAGTCGGCCCCGGGGGACCCCGGCCCGGTGCTCGCCGACCGGATCGCGCTGCTGGACCGGCCCGCGTTCGCACCGTTCTTCGCCACCGGGGCGGAGGCCAGACCGTTCTCGCTGCGCTCCCTCGAACACCTGCCGCTGCGGGTCAGGATCGACCTCCCCGAGCGGGGGCACGCGGAGGCTTCGCGCCTGCTCGCCCGGCTGGTCCTGGCCCAGTTCACGGCGATCGCCGCCGCGCGGGCCGACCGCTCGCTCTTCGTCTGCCTGGTCCTGGACGACGCCACGCACACGGTCACCGCCGAGACGGTCCGGAACATCAGGCGGCTGCGATCGGTCAACGCGGGAGCGGTCCTGACGCTGCGCACCGTCGACGACGTCCCCGAAGGGCTGCACACCGCGCTGCTCGGCGCGGTCGGCTGCTGCATGGTCTTCAGCGGGGTCACCACCTGGGACGGCAAGCGCTTCGCCGAGGTCTGGGGCAAGGAGTGGGTGGAGACCCGTGAGGTCGCCCAGCACGCGGTCTTCGCGGACCAGCCCTTCACCCGCGCCCTGCACGGCCTGCGCAAGCTGGTCACCGGAAAGGCCGTGACCAGGGACGCCGTGACCGTGCGACGGGTCGAGCGGGAGCGCTGGTCGGCATCCGAGCTCGCGTACCAGCTGCCCGCCGGGCACGCCGTCCTGTCGCTCACCAACGTCGAGGGCGAGCACGCGGCCCCGCTCCTCGTCGACCTGCGGAGCTGAGCGGCGAGGTTACGCGGACCCTGCCGCCCTGGCAGAATTGGCCCTGGCCGCCTGTACGGGGCGGCGTAATCCAGCCACCCGTAGGACGCGGTGCACGCGGGCCGTCCGCACGGGCGGCGCGCCCGAGCCGTTCGTACGGGGCGGCCCAACCGACTCCCAGAGGTCCGGCGGTCCCATGCCCCTCACACTCGCCTCGCTCGTCCAGCACTCGGCGCTCAAGCTCACCGTCCGGGCGGGGGCCGACCGGCTCGGTACGCCGGTGCGCTGGGCCCATGCGAGCGAGCTCGCCGACCCCCTGCCGTACATGGACGGAGGCGAGCTGCTCCTCGTCACGGCGACCAACCTCGACGCCGAGGACCCGGACACGATGCGCCGCTACGTCCAGCGGCTGGCCGGGGCGGGGGTCGCCGGGATCGGCTTCGGTGTCGGCGTCACCTACGAGGACATCCCGCCCGCGCTCGTCGACGCCGCCGAGGAGGCGGGCCTGCCGCTGCTCGAGGTGCCACGGCGCACGCCCTTCCTCGCGATCAGCAAGGCGGTGTCGGCGGCGATCGCCGCCGAGCAGTACAGATCCGTCACGGCCGGCTTCGAGGCACAGCGGGAGCTGACCCGGGCCGCGATCGCCGGGGACGGGCCGGCGGCGCTCCTCACCCGCCTGGCCGCGCACGTCGACGGCTGGGTCGCCCTGTACGACGCCTCGGGGGCCGTCGTCGCCGCGGCGCCCGACTGGGCGGCCCGCCGGGCGGCCCGGCTCACGCCCGACGTGGAGCGCCTGCGGGAGCGCCCCGCACCGGCCAGCGCGGTGGTCGGCGACAGCGACAGTGACGACCGGGTCGAGCTCCAGTCCCTCGGCACCGGCCACCGGACCCGCGGCGCGCTGGCCGTCGGCACGGGGGCGGCGCTGGGCACGGCCGAGCGGTACGCCGTGCACTCGGCGGTCGCCCTGCTGACCCTCACCACGGCCCGTTCCCGCTCGCTCCAGGGCGCGGAGCAACGCCTCGGCGCAGCAGTACTGCGGATGCTGCTGGCGGGGCAGCCCGACCACGCCAGGGCCGTCGCCGGAGACCTGTACGGGGGCCTGCTGGACGCCCCCTTCAGGCTCCTGATCGCCGAGGCGCCGGCCTTCACGGGGACGGAACTGCTGGTGGAGGCGATGGAGGCGGCGGCCTCCCGTTCGGGCGAGACGCTGCTGATGGTGCCCGAGGGCGAGCGCCTCGTGGTGCTGGCCGCGGACGGCGGCGCCGCGGTCGCGGCCTGTGCCGCCCATGCCGCCCGGGCCGAGGACGACCGCCCCGTCCGGGAGCCCATGGCCGAGGACGGCGAGGTGGTCATCGGCCTGTCCGCCCCGGCCGGCCCGATCGCCGTGTCGGCGGCGTACAAGCAGGCCGAGCAGGCGCTCTCCGTCGCCCGCCGCCGGGGCAGGGTCCTGGTCGAGCACGAGGAACTGGCGGCGGGCTCCGTCCTGCCGCTCCTGGCCGACGACGCCGTACGCGCCTTCGCCGACGGGATGCTGAGGCCCCTGCGGGAGCACGACGCCAAGGGGCGGGGCGACCTCACGGCCTCCCTGCGCGCCTGGCTCTCCCGGCACGGTCAGTGGGACGCGGCGGCCGCCGACCTGGGCGTCCACCGCCACACCCTCCGCTACCGGATGCGCAGGGTCGAGGAGATCCTGGGCCGCTCGCTGGACGACCCGGACGTCCGTATGGAGCTGTGGCTCGCCCTGAAGGCGACGGCGGCCTCCTCGGGCACGCAGTAGGGCCCACGATCCGGGAGGGGGCCCGGTCCGGGGCTTCGGGTCTCCCCTGTACGGGAGCGTCCGGGTGGCTCGGGCGCGACTGCCGGGCCGGCATGCGCACGAGTGAGCTCCCACCAGCCCTCACCGCCCGCCCCGGCCCAGCTACGACAAACCGGCGTATCGCCGCCCGGCTCCACTCCACGGCGGACAAACCTCATCCGCGCCGGGTCGCCCTACGGTGGGGCCGGACGGGTGCCCGCGCGGGCACCCGCCGATCGTCGTTCACCACCCCCGAAGGGCCGGTACCGCCATGACTTCCACCCATGCCTTCTGGCTGGCCGGCCGCCAGGCCACCGGCGAGGACAGCTTCGACGTCACCAACCCCTGGGACGGCCGGCTCGTCGGCACGGTCTCCGTGCCGACCGACGCCCAGGTCGAGGAGGCCGTCGCCGCCGCGTACGCGGTGCGCGAGGAGTTCGCCGCGACGCCGGCCCACGTACGGGCCGCCGCTCTCGACCACGTCGTACGCCGCCTCACCGAGCGCACCGAGGAGATCGCCCAGCTGATCTCCGCCGAGAACGGCAAGCCGATCAAGTGGGCCCGCGGCGAGGTCGGCCGGGCCGTCTCGGTCTTCCGCTTCGCGGCCGAGGAGGCCCGCCGCTTCAACAGCGGCGACGCCCAGCGGCTGGACACCGACGCCGGCGGCACCGGCCGCCTCGGACTGACCCGGCGCTTCCCGCGCGGTCCCGTCCTGGGTATCGCGCCCTTCAACTTCCCGCTGAACCTGAGCGCCCACAAGGTCGCCCCGGCCATCGCCGTCGGCGCCCCGATCATCCTCAAGCCGGCGCCCGCCACCCCGATCTCCTCCCTGATCCTGGGCGAGCTGCTGGCCGAGACGGACCTCCCGGCCGGGTCCTGGTCCGTGCTGACCGTGCCCAACGACAAGATGCCCGCCCTGGTCCAGGACGAGCGCCTGCCGGTGATCTCCTTCACCGGGTCCGGGCCGGTCGGCTACTCGATCATGGAGTCGGTGCCGCGCAAGCACTGCACCCTGGAACTCGGCGGGAACGGCGCGGCCGTCGTGCTCGGCGACTACTCCTCCGAGGAGGACCTGGACTGGGCCGCGACCCGCATCGCGACCTTCTCCAACTACCAGGGCGGCCAGTCCTGCATCTCGGTGCAGCGCGTCATCGCCGACGCCTCCGTCTACGACCGGCTCGTCCCGAAGATCGTCGCGGCCGTGGAGGCCCTGGTCACCGGCGACCCCTCCGACGCGGCCACCGACGTCGGCCCGCTGGTCAGCGAGGACGCCGCCCGCCGCGTCGAGTCCTGGGTCGACGAGGCCGTGACCGCCGGAGCCACGCTGCTGACCGGCGGCAAGCGCGACGGCGCCACGTACGCCCCGACGGTCCTCACCGACCTCCCGGACACCACGACGATCGCCTGCGAGGAGATCTTCGGCCCGGTCCTGTACGTCCAGAGGACGCAGGGCGAGGCGGAGGCCTTCGCCGCCGTCAACGCCTCCAAGTACGGCCTGCAGGCAGGCGTCTTCACCCACGACCTGCAGACCGCCTTCCGCGCCCACCGGGCCCTGGAGGTCGGCGGCGTGGTCATCGGCGACGTGCCCTCCTACCGCGCCGACCAGATGCCGTACGGCGGTGCCAAGCAGTCCGGAGTGGGCCGCGAGGGCGTGCGCTACGCCATGGACGACTACACCTACGAGCGGGTGCTGGTCCTCACCGGCCTGGCCCTGTAGACCACGGCGGACCCGTGTGGACCACGGACGGAACGAACCGGCCGGAGCCCGCTGTGCGGGGGCTCCGGCCGGTTCGTTCCTCCCCGCAACAGGCCTGCGGGCACGGGCCCTTCCGCCGGGCTGACGGTCGGGCACCTGCCGAGGCCGCGCGGGCCGCGACGACACGGAGACGGAGGCGCTGAAGGTGTTCGCCGAAGGTCCCTGCGAGGACACCGTCGTCCAGTACACGGCGGCTTCGTAGCCGGCCGCCCGGGCGCGCTCACGCAGCGCGCGCCCGGCAGACCGCGGCCGCGCCACCCGCCGGGGGCCCGGGGCGGGTGAGCTCCGGGCGGAGGCGGCCGGCGCCCGCGAGCGCGGCGACGGATCTGCCCCCGTCGGATGATCTTGCGTGACCTGGCGCTCCTCCAGCGGTTGAGGCGAGGAGCGGGTGGACACATCCGACGAGAAGAAGACGAGGTCACAGCGTGAAGTCATACCGGACGCCGTTACTGCTCCGAGGCTCCGCCGCATGCGGTGCCGCTCTGATGGCCATGGGGCTGTCCGCCGCGGAGGCCCACGCCGACGAGACGCACACCCATTCGCACAACGGGCCCCAGGTGGGGCTCATCCAGACCGGACAGATCGACGACCCCCTGGAGGACGTGCTGGAGCACGCGGCGGTCCTCGGCACCACCTACGTCTTCGACTGACCGCAGGTCCGGGCAGGCGCCCTCCTCCACCGGCGCGGCCCGCACGCCGCGCCGGTGCACCGGCCTCCGGGGCGTCCCCACAAGCGCACCTCCGGGGCCGCGGGCGTCCTCGACGAGGTCGCCCGACCGGCGCAGCGGCCCCCGCCGTCCCGGCGGCAGCGGTTCCCGCCGTCCCAGGGTCCCGGCGGGGCCCCGCGCCGGGACCCAGTCGCTTCCGAGCACCGCTCCGGACCTGCCGCAGAGGTGGTGGGTGTTGCGCAGATCGGGTAGATACGGACGAGAGGTACCGATCGGCACGCGTACAGCCCGACCAACATCCCGACTCGCGGCGAGGTGAGCTCCTCATGTCCGCCCCATCCGACATCCCCCAGGCCCCGAAAGTCACCGAGCGCGAAGCGCGGCAGGTGGCAGAGGCCGCCCGTGAACAGGACTGGCGCAAGCCGAGCTTCGCCAAGGAACTCTTCCTCGGCCGCTTCCGGCTGGACCTGATCCATCCCCATCCCCAGCCGGCTCCCGACGACGTACGGCGCGGCGAGGCCTTCCTCGCCCGGCTGCGCGAGTTCTGCGAGACCCGGATCGACGGCGCCCTCATCGAGCGCGAGGCCAGGATTCCCGACGAGGTCATCGACGGCCTCAAGGAGCTCGGCGCCCTCGGCATGAAGATCGAGACCAAGTACGGCGGCCTGGGGCTGACCCAGGTGTACTACAACAAGGCGCTGGCACTGGCCGGTTCGGCGAACCCCTCGATCGGCGCGCTGCTCTCCGCCCACCAGTCCATCGGCGTACCGCAGCCGCTGAAGATGTTCGGCACGCAGGAGCAGAAGGACGCCTTCCTGCCGCGCCTGGCCCGCACGGACATCTCGGCCTTCCTCCTCACCGAACCGGACGTCGGCTCCGACCCGGCCAGGCTCGCCACCACGGCCGTGCCCGACGGCGACGCCTACGTCCTGGACGGCGTGAAGCTCTGGACGACCAACGGCGTCGTCGCCGACCTACTCGTCGTCATGGCGCGGGTCCCGGAGTCGGAGGGCCACAAGGGCGGCATCACCGCTTTCGTCGTCGAGGCCGACTCCCCGGGCATCACCGTGGAGCACCGCAACGCCTTCATGGGCCTGCGCGGCATCGAGAACGGCGTGACCCGTTTCCACCAGGTCCGGGTCCCCGCGGCCAACCGGATCGGCCCCGAGGGTGCCGGTCTCAAGATCGCCCTCACCACGCTCAACACCGGCCGCCTCTCGCTGCCCGCCATGTGCGTCGGCGTGGGCAAGTGGTCGCTGAAGATCGCCCGCGAATGGTCGGCGGTCCGCGAGCAGTGGGGAAGGGCGGTCGCCCGGCACGAGGCGGTCGGCGCGAAGATCTCCTTCATCGCCGCGACGACCTTCGCCCTCGAAGCGGTCGTGGACCTCTCCTCGCAGATGGCCGACGAGAGCCGCAACGACATCCGCATCGAGGCCGCCCTCGCCAAGCTGTACGGCTCCGAGATGGGCTGGCTGATCTCCGACGAACTGGTCCAGATCCGCGGCGGACGCGGCTTCGAGACCGCCGCCTCGCTCGCCGCCCGCGGTGAACGCGCCGTGCCCGCCGAGCAGATGCTCCGCGACATGCGGATCAACCGGATCTTCGAGGGCTCCACGGAGATCATGCACCTGCTGATCGCACGTGAGGCGGTCGACGCCCACCTCAAGGTCGCCGGCGACATCATCGACCCCGAAAAGCCGCTCTCCGACAAGGCGAAGGCGGGCGCCAACGCCGCCGGCTTCTACGCCCGCTGGCTTCCCAAGCTGGTCAGCGGTCCGGGTCAGCTGCCCAACTCGTACGCCGAGTTCCGTGTTCCGGGGCACCCCGACCTCTCCGCCCACCTGCGGTACGTCGAGCGCTCGGCCCGCAAGCTGGCCCGCTCCACCTTCTACGCCATGTCCCGCTGGCAGGGCCGCATGGAGACCAAGCAGGGCTTCCTCGGCCGGATCGTCGACATCGGCGCCGAACTCTTCGCGATGAGCGCGGCCTGCGTCCGGGCCGAGCACCTGCGGGTCGACGGGGACCACGGGCGCGAGGCGTACCAGCTCGCCGACGTGTTCTGCCGGCAGGCCCGCATCCGGGTCGAGGAACTCTTCGGCCGGCTCTGGTCCAACACCGACGACATCGACAAGCGCGTCGTGGACGGCGTCCTCTCCGGCACCTACACCTGGCTGGAGGAGGGTGTCATCGACCCCAGCGGCGACGGCCCCTGGATCGCCGACGCCACCCCCGGCCCTGCCACCGGGGAGAACGTCCACCGCCCCATCCGCTGAAACCCGGCACTCCCGTGGGACGCGTCCACTGCCTGGACGCGTCCCACGGGCACGCCCGGCGCAGGGCACCATGGACGCCCGTGACCGTCACCCATGTTCCCGGCTCCAAGTCCGTCACCGCCCGCGCCCTGTTCCTGGCCGCCGCGGCGGACGGCACCACCACCCTTCTGCGGCCCCTGCACTCGGACGACACCGAGGGGTTCACCGAGGGCCTGACCCGCCTCGGGTACGGGGTGAGGCGCGAGCCGGACCGCTGGCACATCGAGGGGCGCCCCTCGGGCCCCGCCGTCACGGACGCCGAGGTCCACTGCCGCGACGGTGCCACCACCGCGCGCTTCCTCCCGACGCTCGCCGCCGCCGCGGCCTCCGGCACCTACCGCTTCGACGCCTCCGCGCAGATGCGCCGCCGCCCGCTCGCCCCGCTCACCGAGGCACTCCGTACCCTCGGCGTCGACCTGCGCCACGAGGGAGCCGAGGGCCACCACCCGCTCACCATCGAGGCGTCGGGCGTCAAGGGCGGCGAACTGACCCTCGACGCGGGGGAGTCGTCCCAGTACCTCACCGCGCTCCTGATGCTCGGCCCGCTCACCGCCGAAGGGCTCCGCATCGAGGTCACGGAGCTCGTCTCGGCGCCGTACATCGAGATCACCCTCGCGATGATGCGGAGCTTCGGCGTCGAGGTCGTCCGGGAGGGGAACACCTTCACCGTCCCGCCCGGGGGCTACCGCGCCACCACGTACGCCGTCGAGCCCGACGCGTCCACCGCCGGCTACTTCTTCGCCGCGGCGGCGCTCACCGGCCGTGAGGTCACCGTCCCCGGTCTCGGCTCCGACGCGCTCCAGGGAGACCTGCGCTTCACCGACGTGCTGCGCCGCATGGGCGCCGACGTCCGTACGACCGCGGACTCCACGACCGTACGGTCCTCCGGGCGGCTCTCCGGCCTCACGGTGAACATGCGCGACATCTCGGACACGATGCCCACCCTCGCCGCCATCGCGCCGTACGCCACCTCGCCCGTGCGCATCGAGGACGTCGCCAACACCCGGGTGAAGGAGTGCGACCGGCTGGAGGCCTGCGCGGAGAACCTGCGGGCCATGGGCATCACCGTGCACACGGGACCCGACTGGATCGAGATCCACCCCGGTACCCCGCGGCCCACCGAGATCGTCACCCACGGCGACCACCGCATCGTGATGTCGTTCGCGGTCGCCGGACTGCTCACCCCCGGCATGAGCTACGACGACCCCGGCTGCGTGCGCAAGACCTTCCCCCGTTTCCACGAGGAGTTCGCGGAGCTCGTGGCGAGGAGCGCCGCGGCGTCATGACCGTGGCTCCGGGGCGGGGCGGACCGCGGTCACCCGCATGATGTCCCGGAGCGAGGTCCTGTCCGTCCTGGCACTGCTGCGTGCGGCGGGCACCGGCGTGGTGCTCGCGGCGGGCCGGTGCATCGACGCCCTGCTCGGCGAGGAGACCCGCGAGCACCGCGACCTCGACCTGCTGCACGTCCGCGACCAGGAGCCCGCCGTGATCGTGGCTCCGGCGCCGGCCGGCTACAGGCAGACGCCGGACCAGCGCCCCGCACGCTTCGTGCTCGGTCATCCCTGCGGAACCGAGATCGGCCTGCACCCGCTGGAGCGCATCGATACGTGGTTCCGATCCCGGATGCCGCACAATCGAGCCTCGGCCGCGCACGGGACACAGGCTCGGCGGGTCAACGGGAGACAGGGGCAGGGATGTTCGGGGTGTACGGGGCGGACGAGCGGCGAGGCGCCGCGGCCATGGGGTGCGTGGCACTGGCTCTCGCGGTCCTCACGGGATGCGGTGGCGGATCCGGTGAGGGACCGGGGGACGGCGGGGGGAAGCCCGGGAAGGGAGCCGCCTCCCGTCCGGCGGCCACGTCGGCCCCGGCCGGCGGGCTCACCGAGGCACAGCTCACAGCGGTCGCCTTCACCGACGGGGAGCGCGTCGGCGAGTTCACCGCGTCCGACTACACCCTGGACGGGCCGCTCGGCGACGCCTACACCGCCACCCCGGCCGTCTGCCAGCCGCTCGTCAGCCTCGCCGGTGACGTCAGCGGCCACGAGCCCACCGCCCAGGTGCAGCGCAAGGTCGACAAGCCCGAGGAGATGCTCGGAGTCACCGTCGACGTCACCCTGCGCTCGTACGCCGACGACGAGGCGGCCCAGGTCATGAAGGCGCTCGGCACGGCGGGCCGGGAGTGCGCGGGCGGGCTGACCGAGGAGCGGGCGATCGCGCGCGCGACGTACGAGAAGGTCGAACCCGTCACGCCGCCCGCCTTCGCCGATGAGGCCGACGAGGCGCAGTCCTACCGCTTCACCGTCCTCGACGTGAAGGGGAAACTGAAGCTGTACGAGTACCTCACCGTCGTGCGGTCCGGCTCGACCACCCTCGCCTTCCGTGGCGAGATCCTGGGCACCGCCGACATCGGCGGGATCCCGGACGCCGTCCTGTCGGCCCAGTGGAAGAAATTCCGTGCCGGGCAGGCCTGAGGCGCGCGCCGACGGGGGCGCGCTGTCGGCGCACACAGCGGATGCGGCAACAATGGGGGCCATGAGCGACAGCCCCGCACCCCTCGCCGATCCGCACCTTGTCTTCGACGCGGCGCAAGGCCGCCGGGATCTGGTGATCCTCGGCTCCACCGGCTCCATCGGCACCCAGGCCATCGACCTGGTCCTGCGCAACCCCGGCCGCTTCCGGGTCACCGCCCTCTCCGCAGCGGGCGGCAGGGTCCAGCTCCTCGCCGAGCAGGCACGGCAGCTGCGGGTGCGCACGGTCGCGGTCGCCGACGCGGACAAGGCGCCCGCGCTGCGCGAGGCGCTCCGTGAGGCCTACGGGGCCGGCGAGACCCTCCCGGAGATCCTGGCCGGGCCCGACGCGGCCACGGAGCTCGCCGCGAGCGACTGCCACACCGTGCTCAACGGGATCACCGGGTCGATCGGCCTCGCGCCCACCCTCGCCGCGCTGAAGGCGGGCCGCACCCTCGCGCTGGCCAACAAGGAGTCGCTGATCGTCGGCGGCCCGCTGGTGAAGGCCCTGGCCGCCCCCGGCCAGATCATCCCGGTCGACTCGGAGCACGCCGCGCTCTTCCAGGCCCTCGCCGCAGGGAAGCGCGCCGACGTCCGCAAGCTCGTCGTGACCGCGTCCGGCGGGCCGTTCCGCGGACGGACCAGGAACGAACTGGCCGGCGTCACGCGCGAGCAGGCCCTCGCACACCCGACCTGGGCCATGGGTCCCGTCATCACGGTCAACTCCGCGACCCTGGTCAACAAGGGACTGGAGGTCATCGAGGCTCACCTCCTCTACGACATCCCGTTCGACCGGATCGAGGTCGTGGTCCACCCCCAGTCGTACGTTCACTCGATGGTGGAGTTCACCGACGGCTCCACCCTCGCCCAGGCGACCCCGCCCGACATGCGGGGGCCCATCGCCATCGGTCTCGGCTGGCCCGAGCGCGTCCCGGACGCCGCCCCCGCCTTCGACTGGACGACGGCCTCCAGCTGGGAGTTCTTCCCGCTCGACACCGAGGCCTTCCCCTCCGTCGGGCTCGCCCGTCACGTGGGCTCCCTGGGCGGCACGGCCCCCGCCGTGTTCAACGCCGCCAACGAGGAGTGTGTCGACGCGTTCCTGGCGGGCCGGCTGCCCTTCAACGGAATCATGGATACGGTCACGGCGGTGGTGGCCGAACACGGCACCCCCGCCACGGGAACTTCACTGACGGTCGCGGACGTCCTCGAAGCGGAGACCTGGGCGCGGTCCAGGGCCCGGGAGCTCTCGGCGGAAGCGACAGCGGAGGCGCACGTATGAGTACGACGACGATCCTGATGACGATCCTGGGGATCGCCATCTTCGCCGTGGGTCTGCTGTTCTCGATCGCCTGGCACGAACTGGGCCACCTGTCGACGGCCAAGCTCTTCGGCATCAGGGTGCCGCAGTACATGGTCGGCTTCGGGCCGACGATCTGGTCGCGCAGAAGAGGCGACACCGAGTACGGCATCAAGGCCATCCCCGCCGGCGGCTACATCCGCATGATCGGGATGTTCCCGCCGGGCCCCGACGGCCGGCTCGAGGCGCGCTCCACCTCGCCCTGGCGCGGCATGATCGAGGACGCCAGGTCCGCCGCCTTCGAGGAGCTCCAGCCGGGGGACGAGACCCGCCTCTTCTACACGCGCAAGCCCTGGAAGCGCGTGATCGTGATGTTCGCCGGGCCCTTCATGAACCTCGTACTCGCCGTCGCGATCTTCATGGGCGTGGCGATGTCGTTCGGCTTCCAGACGCAGACCACCGAGGTCGCGGGCGTCCAGCAGTGCGTCATCGCGCAGAGCGAGAACCGCGACACCTGCAAGGCATCCGACCCGGTCTCCCCGGCGAAGGCGGCAGGCCTGGAGGAGGGCGACACGATCGTCGCCTTCAACGGCCGGAAGATCGACGACTGGGCCACGCTCTCGGAGAAGATCCGCGAGACCATCGGCCCCGCCACCATCACCGTGCAGCGCGACGGCCAGGAACAGACCCTGAACGCCGTGCTGAAGAAGAACGCCGTCGCCAAGAAGGACGCGGACGGCGAGATCATCCCCGACCAGTACGTCAGCGCCGGCTACCTCGGCTTCGCGGCGAAGACGGAGATCCTGCCGCTCTCCTTCGGGGACTCGGTCGTCCGCATGGGCGACATGATCGAGAACGGCGTCGACTCGATCATCGCGCTGCCGTCCAAGATCCCCGACCTGTGGGACGCGGCGTTCGGCGACGGCGAGCGTGCCGACGACTCACCGGTCGGTGTGGTCGGCGCGGCACGCATCGGCGGCGAGGTGATGAACCTCGACGTCCCGGCGCAGAACCAGATCGCGATGATGCTGTTCCTGCTGGCCGGATTCAACCTCTCCCTGTTCCTCTTCAACATGCTGCCCCTGCTCCCGCTGGACGGCGGACACATCGCCGGAGCGCTCTGGGAATCCCTGCGCCGCACCGTGGCCCGGGTCTTCAGGCGCCCCGACCCCGGACCGTTCGACGTGGCGAAGCTCATGCCCGTCGCCTACGTGGTAGCCGGAATCTTCATCTGCTTCACGCTGCTGGTGCTCGTCGCCGATATCGTGAACCCCGTCAAGATCACCTGAGGTCGCACGGGCCCCGGCGGGGCGCCACGGGGGACGGGCTCGCCGACGGGGTGCCTCCCGTCCTCCCGCGGTGCCGTAACCTCGAAGCCTGGAGCCCGCTCTCTCGGGACCTCGATCCACACTGATCCACACCTTGGGGATGCTCAGCGCATGACTGCGATTTCTCTCGGAATGCCGGACGTTCCGACCAAGCTCGCCGACCGACGGGTCAGCCGCCAGATCCAGGTCGGGTCGGTGGCGGTCGGTGGGGACGCACCGGTGTCGGTGCAGTCGATGACGACGACGCGCACGTCGGATGTCGGTGCGACGTTGCAGCAGATCGCTGAGCTGACGGCGTCGGGGTGTCAGATCGTGCGGGTGGCGTGCCCGACGCAGGACGACGC
>NZ_JBEXPD010000019.1:5080-121420 GCF_040611875.1 Streptomyces sp. NPDC006516 | reverse complement strand
TCCCACGGCAAGCTCGCCGTCGAGGAGGGCGCCTGGGTCTACAGCCTGGACACCGCCGACCCGCAGATCGGCATCTCCGACATCCACCTGTTCTCTATCGGCCGCGACGGCCGCACCGTCACCCTCGTCCGCTGGGGCCAGATGGGCGACCTCGAGGACGCCCCGCTGACCGCCTTCCGCACCACGACGAAGACCGCCGTCAACAAGCTCCACTGACCCGGGGGCTCCCTTCCGAGGGCTGACCACAGCTCGACAGCGGCGCGGCCGGAACCCGGGCGCGCCCCGTCGTACGGTCACGCCGTGGTCGAGCGCGGCCCGCTCGGCGTCGTCCAGTTCGGTCGCGCGGAGGAAGTCGGCGACCTTGCCCGGCATGTCGAGGGCAACCGGCAGCTCCGGGGCCGGGGTGCCTTCGTCGGCTACGACGTGCTCGGGCATGAGGTCGGCAACGTCAAGGAAGGCAGGGCTGGCGGGTCTGCAGTACCTCGACTACGCCTACCCGGCGGGCCCTGGCGGCTGAGCGAGCACATCCACCCGGCTACGAGTGTTCGACCCGGGCGTGAGACTGTCAGCCGGCACTACAGACTCCTTCGTCGTGGCCGCACCTGCACCTGCACCTGCGGCTGTGGTCGAAGTCGGGGCTGGTCCGGCCTGACCGCCGTCTTTCGGGGTTTCGTCCAGCTCTGTGCGGCGGCGGTCGCCAGGCCGCGGTGGGCCGCCGCGTCCAGCAGCGCTCGTGGTACGGGCGTGCCGGCCTGGGCGGCGATGTCGAGCAGCGAGACCGCCGACGCCTGCTCAGTCGGCAGGATCGCCTTGTACGGGGCAGTCAGCGCCTCCAGCTGCTGAGGGGCGATCGGACGGAAGCGGTGGTTCTGCGCCCCGGGGAGCCCGGGTGCCTGCTGCTCGAAGACATCGGTGACGAGGCCGCCTCGTGCCTGGCTCACCGCCTGCGGCGCGGCGAGGGCGAGTTGCCAGCCTGTGGCCGGCAGTCGGTACAGCGCGGCGGCCAGAGCTCCGGGGCCCCGTGTGTCGGCGAGGATCTCCGCCCCCTTGCGCGGGTCGGGCCGGGTGGTGGCCTCTGGCCGCCACTCAGCTCCGTAGAGCAGCTGCCCCACGCGGACCGCTGCTGTACGGGCGATCACCGAGGACGGGTGGGGGAGGACCTGTGGCAGTCGCACCACCTCCCCGCGGCGGACGATCTCATAGCTGGGAGCAGGCAGCTTGGGGTGGGAGCGGGGGTCGGCGATGTCCACGATCCGGTGCCATGCCGTGGCCGACTTCTGCCAGGCCTGCGCGGAATCCCGCAGCGCGACCGCACTCTGGCGCAGGCCGGCGGCAGCATGGTCCGGCAGTTCCTCGGCGGCCCTGAGCAGGACCCGGCCCGCCAGGAGGCGTTGCATGGCTGTCCAGCGGGCCAGCTGCTGGAGGTCCGATCCGCTCATGTGGTGGTCGGAGCGGTGGTGCAGCGTCTCGAATGCTGCCCTGGACAGCCGGTCGCAGTCCTCGGCGAGGTGCGCCGGTACGTCCAGGGTCCGGTCGGCCGAGTCCGCGTGGACCGGGTAGACGGGAAGCGTCAGAGAGAGCGCGCCGATCGCCGCGTCGGCGTCGCGCGTACCGTCCCGGCCGAAGACCGCGGCCTGGGAGAGGAAACGGTGCACGTCGGCGAACGCCGCGACCGCGGCCGGGTCCAGGGTGTCCTGGGCCAAGGAGGACGCCACCTGGGCCGCGCCCCAGGCGAGTTCGGCGCAGCGGCGGGTGAGGTAGTGATGGGCCGGGCCTGTGGTGAGTGCGTACGCATACGCGCTGAGCGGCGTGCGGTCGGGCCCCCGGTGACTCTGGATGACGTCGCGCACCGCGTCGACCGCGGCGGACGCGTCGAGCAGGTGACTCTGCGCCGGATCGACGGCGGGCGCGGGCAGCAGACGTCGCACGGACTGCAGGGCATCACTGGCCCGGCCCAGGTGGAAGACGAGATCGCCCGTCACGGACGACTGCGTGACTTCCCCGTCGCCCAGCCCCAAGGGTTCGGCGAGGGCGGAGAGGAACCGGTCGAGGTGAACGGCGGCGGCCGCACGGTCCGGTGACGAGGTCGCGGCTGCCGTACGGAGCCGCGTCCCGGCGGTGTCGAAGAGCTCGTCCAGCGTCGCCATCACCCCTCCCGTGCGGCGGCCAGCGCCCGCGCGGCCGTGGCCGCGTGCTCGGCGGCCTCGCTCAGCTGGACATCCTGTCCGGCCAGGTCGGCGAGTGCACGGTGCGCCCTGCCCAGGAGATCGGCGTAGGGAGCGAGACCGCCGGGGCCGGGCTGGATCTCGCTCGCTTCCAGGGGGATCGGCTGCCCTTGCTCAGGCAGGGGCAGCAGGGAGCGGGCAGCCGAGCACGACTGTGCTGCGGTGAGCGCGAGGAGTTCATCGCCGGTGCCGTCCCAGGTGACGGCGTCGGCCACGCGCGCTCCGAGATCGAGCGCGTCCCAGGCGGCCGCCAGGACCGTGGAAGGACTTGACGATGCCAAGGCTTCGTCGAGCGTGTTTATCGAGGTGTTCAAGAGTGGGCCCTTCTCTCTTGTGCATCGTCACTGGTGGGAAGCGTGGCATCGCACCGACTGGAGCGTGGACGCTCTGTGGATGACGCGGCCTTTGTGGAAAACGGACTACGTCGATCAGGTGATGCCTCTGACTCTCCGTGGGGCAACGGCACTTGCACCGTCACCTGCACCTGCCAGGGCCTGAAGCCGCCTCCTGGTCCGACGAGCCACCGCCGCGTCAGGCCCGTGGATGTCGGTGACCACACCCAGAACCTCCGCGCCCAGTGCGGGCGCGTCCGCGTCCGGCACCGTGCGCCAGAGGCTGTAGACCCGGCGGGTGGCCTCTCCGGTGTCGGGGTGACCTGGGCCCTGGACGGTCGCCCGCAGCCGGGCGGTGTGCAGGTACCACCCGAGCGAGGTCGCGTGGTCGCCCGCCAGATAGGCCAGGTGCGCGCGGACCTCTCGCACATGGACCGTGTTGAGGTGCTCCGGGCCGTACTCGTCGGTGACGTCGGTGTCGAGGCGGTGGGCCATCCAAGCAGCGTCGGGCAGTCGGCCGGCGGCCGCCGTCGTGGCGATCTCCGTCAGCCGACAGCGCAGCACCTGGGGGATGTGGGTCATGGTCTGTTCCGCCGGGCGCTGCTCCTGGCGGCTGTCCCAGAAGGCCGGTGTGACGGTGCCCCAGGGATGGAACAGCTCTTCGTGCTCGACGTTCATCGGCTTCATCGGCCGTTCTCCGGTCTCATGGATCACCACTGCACCACCCGACGGACCTCGGAGACCCGGGTGACAGCGCTGGTGGAGTTGCGCAGGCTGCTGTAGGAAACGACGCGGGTACGCACTCCGGTGCGCGGCGCCTCGATGACCATGTCGTCGCCGATGTACATGCCGACGTGCCCTGGGCGGGCATCGGAGCCGTCGCTGCCGGGGTTGAAGACGAGATCTCCGGGCTTGGGCTTGTCGACGCTGACGTGGGCGCCGATGCGCACCTGGTCGTAGGTCACGCGCGGGATGCTGATGCCGGCTGCCCGGTAGGCCTGCTGCGTGAGCGAGGAACAGTCGCACCAGCGGGACGCGTTGCTGCCGTGCGCGTCGGTGCAGTCGCCGCCGAGCTGGTACCAGCCGCCCTTCTGCCTCAACGCCCAGGCGACAGCGGTACGGACCTCGCGCGGTGTGCCGGCGGGCAGGGCGTAGCCGGCGGGCAGCTGCACGGCGCCGCCCGAGGCAGGGGCGGTGAACCGCTTCGAGAGCGCCAGGATGTTCCTGACGTAGTGGTACGTCTGGCCCCGGGCGAAGGTGACCGGGGGGACGCCCCGGTATTCGTCGACCCGGCCCCAGCCCGCGTTGTAGCCGGCGAGGGCGAGCTCGGTCGGGGATCCGTCGTACTGCGGGTGCGCCCTGCCCTTTCGCATGAGGCTGCACATGAACTTACCCTGACCGGCGATGGCGTCGGCAGGCTCCCACACGCTTTTGGTGCCGTTCCCGTTTCCGTCGGTTGCCCAGGTGGGCCAGTTGCCCGGCATGAACTGGGCGATGCCCTGCGCACCGGCGTCCGGGGACTGAGCCCGCGGATTGAAGTTCGATTCCTGCTTCAGCTGAGCTCCCAGTACCGCGGGCTGAAGGTCGGCGTCACAGTCGGCAGCGGCCTCGAGGATCATCGGCGCGTACGCGGACGGCACCCCACCCTGACCGATGCGCAGACTGCCGGCCGTCGGCCCCATGCTTCCGTCGATCCCTCCGTCGTCCTCGTCGAAGGCCGCGATGAGGAGTACGAGGCCCATGCCGATGGCGACCGGGGTCATCACGACCCCGCCCACGGCGACGGCTGACCAGCCTCTGACGCGCACAGTCCCCCCTAGGCCTGCACCGACTTTGCGCAAACGAACAAGCGTGCCCAGTCTGCTTCGTGGCCCGAGGCGGGATGCAGACGGGTGATCGAGTGTGACACTATGCCATCACTGCTTGTTACAGGGCATGTTGAGGTGCCGCGCAAACCGTCCGGGTGACCGGGTACCGCGACTTCGATCCGTCCGAGTGTGACAAAGTGACGAATCGTATTAGCGTATGCGAAGAGTTGCCGCGTATGGGGGAAGCGTGGACAGAAGGGCTTTGTCTCCGATGGGCCTCTCATCGGGGATCCGCCTCGTGACGCCAGTGATGGCGGCGACGGGCGGCAGCGGTCGCTCGACCGTGGCGGATCTGCTGGCCGAGCGCATGGCCGCTTCCGGAGCGGACACCGTCGTCCTGGACACGGCCCCGCGCCTCTCGTCCCCCTGGCCGTCGTGGACGGTCGGGCAGCAGGCAGGCGGACTGGCCGCGCTGCCGCCGGACAGACCGCTCACCCGCTCCCAGGTCCAGCGTGCCGCGGCCGTACGGCCCGGCGCCGGCAGCACCCCTGGCTGGCAGGTGCTCACCGACGGCCGCGACTGGCACAGCCCTCCGCTCGTACTGCCGCATGACCCGGCCGCGTGGCTGCAGTTGGCGGCCATCGGCGGTTGGCAGTGCGTCATCGCCGATACCCCGCACCCTGTGTCCCACGACATCCTCGAGTCCCGGTGCGCCGGGCGGATCGGTCAGACCCGGTCCTGGTGCGAGCTGCCGTACGCGGTGCCCGTGCTCTGTGCCTCCGCCACCGCCGGCGGAGTCCAGGCCCTCC
Organism: Streptomyces sp. NPDC006516; assembly: GCF_040611875.1. Classification (NCBI taxonomy): domain Bacteria; kingdom Bacillati; phylum Actinomycetota; class Actinomycetes; order Kitasatosporales; family Streptomycetaceae; genus Streptomyces; species Streptomyces sp. NPDC006516. The sequence continues at coordinate 116,246 of NZ_JBEXPD010000019.1, read as the reverse complement.
AGCAGGCCGTCATGGCACTGCACGCGGACGGAATGCCGCTCCAGCGCACCGTGGTTGTCCTGACCGCGCAGACGGACGGCCGCCTCCCCGCCGTCGTTCGGGCCGGCGCCACGATGCTGTCGGCCCGCGCCGCAGCCGTCGTCCACCTCCCGTACGACCCGCACATCCGCGCCCATGGGCTGCGCACGGTCTCCCGCCTGCGCTCACGTACGCGGCAAGCCGCGGGCCTGCTCTGCCAGGAGGTCTTCGCGGCGGCCGGGGCCTCCTGGGGCACGCCCCTTCCCGACGCCCCACGGCCCGCGCCCCTGGCCGTGCTCTCTCCTTCCTAGCCGATCCGTAGACGAGCTTTGACGAGGTGTTCGCATTGACGCTGATGGACGCGTTCCACGCCCTGGCCCATGCCCCGGGCCTGGACGTACTCGCCGCAGACCCGCTCCCGGTCGTACCGAAGCCCTCACCCGCCCTCCCCGCGGCGGTGAACACGCAGGTGCAGACCATTTTGAACTGGACCGCCGGATTCGGGCTCGCCGCCGCAGTGATCGGAGGCCTGACCGGGTGGCTGCTGGTCGCGGTCGGACACAACACGGAAAGGGCCCAGCTGGCCGCCAGGGGCAAGCAGTCCGTGCTGTGGAGCCTGTGCGGTGCCGGCGGCATCGGCCTGACCAGCTCCATGGTGCTCGCGGTCTACAACCTGTCGGTCTGAGGCCACCGGTATGGACAACCACGAGCGCAGGGCCCGAAAGGCCAAACTCTTACTCGGCGGGCTGACGGTCCTTGTCGTCGGCCTCCTGACGACCGGGGGCTTCGCCGCGTACTCACTGATCGACGAAGGCGGTTCCGGTACGCCGGCAGCCGGGCCTACCGCACCGGGCAACGCGAAGCCGCCCAGCCCCGCCTCGTCCGGCAGCGGCCCCGAGATGACGCCGGAGCGGGCGAAGAAGATCACGCTGGACGCGCCGACGGCCCAGAGGGCCGGTGTCACCATCGGCTTCCCGCACAGTCCCGGCGGCGCCGTCTCCGCGGTCGTCCACTTCTGGGAGGAGTACGCCTGGATGGACGACCAGAGGGCCCGCCAGCAGCTGGACGTCGTGACATCGCCGGATGCGGCCGGGTACATCGACAAGCAGATCTCCGAGGTCCGCACGCTCCGGGAAGGCGCGGGTCTGCCCGCCTCGGGCGGAACACCCGCGGGGATCACCTTCACCACCACGGTGGAAGCCGTACGGATGCGGAGCCTCGTCGACGACGACCTGCCCCGCGGCGACGTCGTGCACATCTGGCTGAGCTTCGACCGGTACGCGACCACACCGGAGAAGGCCACCGACGACAACCCGATCAAGGGCGACACCACGGACTTCATCGTGAAGTGGCAGGACGGAGCGTGGAAGCTCACGGACGAGGCCGCCTACGTCGAGCAGCGGACGTTCCCCGTCGCCTACGACGCGGATTCGCCCTTCGCGTGGCAGGACCAGTGGATCCAGGTCAGGCATGGGGAATGACCGCACGCGGCGCCCTGTTGCAGTCCGGCTCCGGTGCCTCTTGCTCGTCCTCCTCTGCTGCCTTGCCGGAATCACGGCCGGCGCCCCGGCCGCAGTGGCCGACCACGGAGGCGAGCACGCCGATCACGGCCCCCCGAAGCCGCCGCCGGAGGAGTGGGCCCAGGGCGGCGACGTCGCGGGCATCGACGCCCACGGCCATTGGTGCGTCCTGGACTTCGGGGCCACCGACGGCGCCTGCAAACCCGCCGAGGCCGGGGACCTGCCCGACACCGTCGGTACCTGCGAGGGGGCCGACGGCAACGCGGCCAGGGACTGCGGCGAGGCCGATCGCCGACGGTACGAGGAGCTCCGCCTCGACAAGTGGCGCAAGGCCTACGACCAGGAGCAGGGCAACTTCGACGAGCTGAACACGTACGTCACCGCCTGCGTCGAGAAGGGGGGCATCTTCCAGGAGTGCCTGCGCGACGGCCAGGACACGTACCCACCGGACGCGAAGAACCCGGTGGCCTGGGCGGCGGGCAAGGTTAGCGAGATGGCGTCGGACGCCTTGCAGGAGGCGGCCCGCTACATCGGCAAGGCCGTGGTGTGGCTGCTCGAGGAGTTCGCCAAGATCTTCAACTCCTCGTCGACCATCGACCTGTCCAAGACGGGGATCGACTCGGCCACCGCCCTCATGACCACTCTCTCCCTGGCCGTCGCCACCTTCCTGCTGCTCCTGCAGTTCGGCAAGGTCGCCATCAGCAAGCGAGGCGAGCCGGCCGCCACCGCCGTCATCGGTCTGGCGAAGTGGGGAGTCATCTCCTCCGTGTACGTGCTGGCAACCCAGACCGCGCTGACCTGGTCGGACGCGGTCTCCACCTGGATCATCAACTACACCTTCGACGGCGGTGGATCCGGCGAGGCCGATGCGACCGAGGCGATGCAGCACCAGCTCGGCACCCTCTTCGGAGGCCTCATCACCGGCGGGGGAGGGGTCGCGACCGTCGGCACCGCGCTCATCACCGGGGAGGGGGTGGCCGCCGCGGCGGTCGGGGTCATCATCGTCGTCGGGATCGTCTGCATCCTCGCCATCGCTGCGCTGTGGCTCGAGGTCCTCCTGCGGCAGGCCGGAATCATGATCCTGGTCGCCACCATGCCCGTGGTCCTGGCCGGCCAGCTCTCGGACTCCACGCAGGAATGGTGGCCGAAGGCGCGGAACGCGCTGATCGCCCTGATCCTCATGAAGCCGATGATCGTGCTCTGCTTCGCCATCGGATTCGGGGCCATGGCCGAGGGCCAGGGCGTACAGAACATGTTCGTGGGCCTGGTCATTTTCGTCCTGGCCTGCTTCGCGTGGCCCGTGCTGGCCAAGTTCATGACGTTCTCCACCGTCGGCGGAGGCAGTGCGATCGCCTCCGGCCTCATGAGCTCCCTCGGCTCGTCCGCCGCATCGGTGGGCGGCGGCTACCGCCCGGAGATGAGCGGAGCCGGAGCAGTCGGCGGCGGCAGCGCCTACACCCGGGCCCTGGAACAGGACACCGCTCAGACGTCGGCGAGCGGTTCCTCCGCTGCTCCCGCACCGGGCGCTGCCGGTGGCGCCGGGAAGTCCTTCGGCTCGAAGGTCTTCGGCACCGTCGGGCTTCCTCTTCAGCTTCTGGCCGCGGGCAAGGACACCATCGAGTCCGGCATGTCGAGCACGGCCGGACACGCGGGACTCGACCACGGCGCCGCAGGAGGCCGCCACGTCGTCATCGCCCAGCGGCGCGTGTCAGCAGGGCATCCCCCTGAAGCCCAGCCCGGAGGGGCGGACACCCCGCAGCCTCCGGTGCTGCCTGCTCCCCTTCCTCCGACTCCCAGCCCTCCGAATCAGGGACAGCCGTGACACAACCCGTCACCTACAGCGGGTGGCAGTCCGAGAAGTCGGGCTTCATGGGGCGCCTCTCCGGCCCCGGGTTCGCCCTGGTGGCCGTCGGCTGCACACTGCTGCTCCTCCCCGTCAACCTCGCGAGCTGGGCCGCGGCCGGTGTGTGCGTGCCGGTGGCCGCGGTGCTTCTCGTGCTCGCGTTCGGCCGTGTCAGCGGGCTGAGCGCCGATGAATGGATCCTGCTGGCAGTGAGGCATCAGATCGCCGTGGCACGGAATCAGAACGTCTTCGTCTCGGGGCCGTTCGCGCCCCGCTCGAACCGGACGGGCCACCAGCCGACCGACCTGCCCGGGACCCTGGCCAGACTCCGGATCCTGGAGGCCCCGGACGGGCTCGGCGGTCTGCTGGGAGTCGCGCACGACCCGGTCGCCGGTACGTACACGGCCGTGGCCCGGGTCAGTTTCCCCGGCCTCGCCCTGGTGGACACCGACAAGCAGGCCGCCCGCGTCTCGTCGTGGGCCGCGCTGCTCCGGACCTTCTGCACCGAGGACTCTCCGATCGTCCGGCTGTCCGTACACCAAAGGTGCCTGCCCGACGACGGCGCCGCCCTGCGCTCATGGACCGCTCACCACATCACCGCCGACGCGCCCCCTGCCGCGGTGAGTTCCCTGTCGGACCTGATGGAGGGCGCCGGCCCCGTGGCCACCAACCGGGAGACGTATCTGTCCGTGACCCTGTCCGCCGGCCGGGCCCGCCTCGCGATCAAGGGAGCCGGAGGCGGTCAGGTAGGTGCGGCCGCCGTCCTGGTCAGGGAGATCCACGCACTGGGCGGAGCGCTGAGCACCGCGAGCCTGCAGGTCATGGAATGGCTCTCGCCCCGCAAGGTCGCCCAGAGCATCCGCACGGCGTACGACCCCGACGCCCAGGTCGCGATCGCCACCACCAACGCGGCGGCCCGGACCCCCGGATGGCAGGGAGTCGAGGAGGGCGTCGACCCCGCCCTGGCCGGGCCCGCCGCAGCGGAGACCGGGTGGGGGACCTACCGCCATGACGGAGCCTGGACCGTCACCTACCAGGTCCGCACCTGGCCTCAGGCGCAGGTGTACGCCACGTTCCTCCAGCCGCTGCTGCGTCCCCGGCGCAACGCGCGACGGTCCATGAGCCTCGTCTACGAGCCGCTCGGGCCCCGCCGCGCCCGCCAGGAACTGGCCCGCGAGAAGAGCAAGCGGTCCTCCGCCCGCTATCTGCGGGCCAAGACCGGGCGTGACGAGAGCGAGGACGAGCGCCGCGAGGTGAACCTCGCCCGCACTCAGGACGCTGCCCGCGCGGCGGGGCAGGGCGTGGTCCGGATGACCGCGGTGCTGTCGGTGACCGTGACCGACCTCGAGGAACTGGAGACCGCCTGCGCAGAGATGCAGGCCGACGCGGCGGCGGCCGGCCTGGAACTGAGGCGCATGTGGGGTGCCCAGGACGTCGGCTTTGCCGCCGGCGCGCTGCCGCTCGGCCAGGGGCTGCCGGACCGGCGGGTGGGCTTCTGATGGGCCTGCGTACACGCCTGCCGGCAGGCCTGCGTATCAATCTTCCGGCACGACGTCGTGCCACCGACACCGAGTTGGACGCCGCAGGGTTCGGCGAAGCCACCGGCATCAGCAGCACGTACGTACCCCCACCGGCCGGTCCGACGCGGGCCGAGCAGCGGGAGTCCCGGCGGCTCGAGGACGCCGAGACCGTCATGCGGATCGCGCCCCGCAAGGGCTGGCCCCACCCCTTCGCAGGGCGCTCGGCCTCCCTGCCCCGTACGGAGGTGGTGCGGGCCGATACCGGCAACGCCGCCGGTGCCTACCCCTTCCTGCACGCCGGATCGCTGCCCCCGGTCGGCGCGTACATCGGCCACAACACGCTGACCACCCAGGCGTTCAGCGCGCACCCGGCCGTCTGGGTCCGCGAAGGCCTCTGCACCAACCCCAACGTGATGATCACCGGCATCCCCGGCAGCGGGAAGAGCGCCCACATCAAGGCCCTCTGCTTCCGGCTGATGGCTTTCGGGCACCGAACGCTGATCGCGGGTGACGTAAAAGGGGAGTACGCGGGACTGTGCCGGCACCTGGGCGTCGAGCCCGTACGTCTCGGCCCCGGCCTTCCTGGGCGGCTCAACCCGCTTGACGCCGGGCCCCTCGGCGCCGGCCTCGACCGGATCAAGGACCCGGCCGAGCTCCGGGGCCGTCTGCAGGAGATCCACCGGCGCCGCCTGACCCTGCTCAAGGCCCTCCTCGAACTCCAGCTCCGCCGCACCCTCGAGTCCAGGGAGGAGGAGGCACTGGACGTCGCGGTGCGCGAGGTGACCGGCGAGCTGTACGGGCAGACCAGACTGGCCGTGCCGACCCTGCCGCTCGTCTACGACAAGCTCCGCGACCCCACCGGCACGATGGCCGAGGAGCTCCGCGTCCGCGACGGCGAGGTGCAGCTGGCCCGCGAGCAGATGGTGTCGATCCGCTCGGCTCTCGGCACGATGGTCAACGGCCACCTGGGCGGGCTCTTCGACGAACAGACCTCGATCGGCCTGGACTGGGACGCACCGATCCAGTCCGTCGACATCAGCGCCCTCGAGCAGTACGGCGACGAGACGGTCGCCATGGTCCTGTCCTGCGTCTCCTCGTGGGCGCAGGCCGCCATCGACCGGCCCGGGCAGCGACCGTGGATCGTCGTCCGTGACGAACTCTGGCGGCAGATGCGTTCCGGCGGGGCGGCCATGGTCCGGAAGATCGACGCCGACCTCAGGCTGTCCCGGGCGACCGGCACCATCCAGATCCTGGCCACGCACCGGCTGTCCGACTTCGAGAGCGTCGGTGCGGCGAGCTCGGAGGCCGTCGCGATCGCCAAGGACCTCATCTCCTCCTGCGAGACGCGGATCCAGCTGGCACAGGACACCCGCCCCCTGCAGATCACCCGCGAGGCGATCGGCCTCTCGGACGCGGAGTGCGACCTGATCGGATCCTGGGGAGCTGGCCAGCGCGGACGGGCCCTCTGGAAGGTCAGCCGCGGCGGCGGCCACGCGGTCCAGCTGGTCCTCTCCCACATCGAGCAGAAGCTCTTCGAGACGGACGAGCGGATGACGGTGTAGGCCCGTGAGTTCGTCATTTCTGAAGCACCGATCGGACGGAACTCATGGGGTGGTGGGTGTGCTGGAGGGCCCATTTCGGGTTGGCAGTCAGGGAACCCGGGGCTTGGCGATCCGGCAGGTTGGGGTGCTCAAGACCTGTGCCGGGACAGCAGCGTGCAGGAGCGCCTCAGGCCCGACACCGGTCACGTCAGAGCCACTGGGCCCAGCCGAAGGTCGCGATGTATGCACGTTCGATCGCCTTCCAGCCCCGTCCGCCGCGTCGGCGGACAACGGCCAGGGCCAGGGCGAACCAGACCGCGCACACGCCGCCGATGATCAACGGCCACTTGGGTCCGTCCACAGCCCCGACCGTACCGAGTGCCACGGCCGTCACCACCAGACCGCCGTGTGCCCCGCCCCGGCTGGAGCGCATGGCCTCCCGGATCACTCGCCGATCCTCTGCGAGGACCCGCTCGTACGCGTTCGGTGCTGCCTCCGCGCTGCGTGCCCGCTCCGTGTCCTTCTCCATTAAAGCCCCCTCGATGAATGCGCCCCTACGAAGGGCGGGCCCATGCCACTACGGACGCATCACCCTGCACGACCGTTGCCCGACCAGCCGGGCGCACGGACGTTGCCCCTGTCCGACCTGGCCTCCCACGTCATCGAAACGAATCCGACCAGACGAACCCCAAGACAGTAGGGACATCATGGCTGCGGGAAGAGCCGGCCCGGCCGGCGCCGCCCTGGACGACAACACCCTCCTCGCCGCCTACGGGATCGGCGCCGCCCTCTCGGTCGGCGCCGCGGTACTGCTGGCCGCGCCCGCCGCGGCTGTGCTGTCCGGGCGCGGGTGGGCCACTCGCACCGACAGCATCCCCGGCACCGTCCTCAAGTCGCTGGTACGGGGCCCCGGATCGGCGTACGACCCCGCCCCGCCCAGCTGGCTGTTCTACGGGCTGACCGTCGTGTTCGTCGTGATCGTGCTCGTCCTGGCCGTGAAGGCCGTCAGCCTCTTTGATCGCAGCGGGCGGGCCGGCGGCGCCCAGTGGGGCGGAGCCAAGGTCGAGCGGAGGCTGCAGGCCCCCCAGGACCCGGCCGCCCGGGTCAACCGGCTCACTGCCGGGCGTGGGATGCGTACCGGGAAGATCGTGGCCGCGCAGCCCAACATCAGCGCCACCGTGTTCGGAGTCCCCGGGTCCTCGAAGACCACCGGGCTGGTGCTGCCGAACGCCGCGGAGTGGCAGGGCCCCTTGGTGGTGACGACCACCAAGGCCGCCGACCTCGACATCATCTACGCGCGCCGTCGCGCCTTCGGGCCGGTCTGGGTCATCGCCCCGGCCGGGATCCCCGGCAGGACGACCCAGAAGTGGTCACCCGTCGACTACTGCGCCGACGCGAAGGCGGCCGACCGGATGGCCTCGTGGATGGCGGAGGCGTCCGCGTCCGGCGACAGCAAACGCGCGGCCCCGTGGATCGACCAGGCCAAGAGCGTCCTCAAGGGCGTGCTGCTGGCAGCGAACCTGTCCGGCGGGGGAGTGGCCGCGATGCGCCGCTGGCTGGGGCTCGGCAAGGACGCCGTGGACCACGTACGCGCCGTCCTGCTGCAGCACGGCTACAACGAGGTCGCCGACGACTACGCCTCGCCCTGGCTACGGCTCCACGAGGACGGGATCGGCTCCATCCAGTTCAGTCTCAACGTACTGGCGAGGGTGTACGCCGACGAGGAGGTCCGTGAGACGTGCGCCGGCACTGACTTCACGGTGGAGGACCTTCTGGACAGGACTGGAACCGTCTGCCTGATCGCGTCCGAAGCCGACGCCGAGCGCTTCGCCCCGCTCCTGACCTCCATCATCGCCTCGATCATCCATGGCGCCGAAGTCCGCTACAACAGCACGGGCAAGCCCCTGGACCCGTCGCTCGGCGTGATGGTCGACGAGGCCGGCAACATGCTGCGCTACCCGCGGCTGCCGAACATCCTCACCACCGGCCGCGGCATGGGCATCGACGTCCTGACGGTGTGGCACGACCTCTCCCAGCTACGGGACCGGCTCGGCACCCAGAAGGCCAACACGGTGCTCTCCGCGAGCGGCCTGCGGATGCTGCTGCCCGGCTGCGGAGACCTGGAGACCCTGCGCTACTTCTCCGGGCTGTACGGACGCACCGAGGTGATAAGGACGTCCCACGGCCGCTCGCGCGGCGAGTACACCACGAACACCTCGGCCACGGAGACGGACCTCGCCCCGGTGCACTCCCTGCAGCAGCTGCCGGACTTCACGGCCATCGCGCAGTACTCGAACCAGCCCCCGATCAAAGTCAGGATGCGGCTCACCTTCCGCGACAAGGACCTGAAGAAGCTGCTGGCCGCGGCCCCGGTCAACAACAGCGGACCTTTGGAACAGCGCTGAACAGAAGGCAGGGCATCACCCGTGTCAGATCTCGACAACCCGGCATCGTTGTGGCCCACCATGCCCTCCGAGGCCCAGCCCGAGCCGCAGCGGTGGGTGTGGGCCGCCATGGACCCGATGGACCGGCAACAACGCCTCCGAGAACTGGCGACCTGGGTCGACTGGCTACGCGCCACGTTCGAGCTGCACCACAGCATCCCTCCGTGCTGGTACCGCCATCCTCCGGTCGTGGAGCACCTGACGGCCCTGTACGCCGGGTGGATCCGTACGTACGCCGGCGAGCAGGTCCCGGGCCGGGAGCTCGCCGAGGCCGACTGGATCAACACCTTGCACGCCTTCACCCCACGCTTGCAGTTGGCCGCCTGCGCCGGCGGACGTCACGAGGTTCCGCCGCCCATCCCGTCGGCGCGTGCTGGGGCGGCGGAGGAGTTCGAGTCCTACCTCCAGGTGTCACGGGCTACCACCGAACCTGCTTGGCATCCGGCCGAGGCGGAGCTCGGCCGACGGCGGGTGGAGGCTGCGGCGCGGCTGTAGAAGCAGAGGGCCAGCTTGCGTCCGGGTCCGGAGCGCTGCGAGAGGTGAGAGTCCGTCGGTCGGCATGTGGGTCCCTCGGGTGAGCGAGAGAAGAGTGGCTGAGCTCGGAGGCGGTTGATGGGGCCCCATGTTGTCGCCTGCTGTCGTGCCGGCATCGTCGGGGCGGGCTTTCGGTGGCTGGGCATCAAACGACGAGCGCTGCGTGCGACGGCGGTGCTGTTGAATTACGAGTGGGGCGCTTTAGGTGTATTGGGCAGAAGCACCTGCTTTTCTGAGTCAGTGAAAGTGGTGCGGAAGAGCCCTATCGACTGACGAACTCGCAGTTCAGCATGGGAGCTCCCCCGCGCGTGCGGGGATGGTCCCGAAATCACCTGGCTGTCCCTCGCCACGGATGGGTGTTCCCCGCGCCTGCAGGGATCCTTCACGGTCCAGGCCTGCGGCGGAGGTGACTGACGGCTCTCCCGGCATGGTCTTGGAGCCGGTGTCGCGGGCGTGATCGACCAGGGTGAGCGGTGGAGTCTTTGACGTTGGCACCGCCACGATCGCGATGTCCACGAGCTGCATCAGGTGCTCACGGAGGCGCTCCGCGAGTTCCTCCAAATACTCCTCGGCAGGGGGTAAGCCATCGAGCGCTGTCCCTACGTCGTTGAGCAAGGTGTCCGCCGCGTCGAACGGCTCCCGCGGCCAGGTCCGTGGCGGCAGCAGGTAAGACCGTGCGGGACAGCTTCCGCGAACACGGCTGCTCCTCTGGAACGCTCGTACGACACCAGGCGCATGTGCCGTCCTCGAAGACACCCCAAGACTTCGTGACGTCGTCGACCAGGGCCACGCCGCGGCCGCTCTCCTGCTCTCCTCGACGCTGAGGACAGGCCTGTCGGGAGAGCCGTCTTCAGGTCGAGGTTGCGGTGCCGATTGGGCAAATTCCGGCGGGAGTAATCAAGAATGATCACCACTGTGAATGGACGTCGACAGATTCTGTCGACGCGTTGTGTCGGGCTTCTTTTGTCGCCATAGTCGGCCTGACGAACCTCAAGTAAGGAGTTCTGTAGTGACGAAGATCAAGCGGCCCGCACTGATCGAGGTACAACGCGGGAGGGCTATGGTGTCGACCACCTTCACACCAACCGAGCTGCAGGCCGCAACAGACGTTGACGCCTACGACCCTGAGCGAGGGAACGACCCCGAGAACGGTTACCAACGCCGGGGTTCAGCCACTCGCATGGCGCAAGCCGCCTCCTTTTACGGCGAGGGCGAAGAGAAGCGGCAAGGCCGGGTTTTTGAAGACCGACATGGCTTGATGCCCAACCCGATCATCGCCAACATCAGGCCGGCCAGGGACGGAGAGCCCGCGGATGACCTGGGCCTCGGTCTACCACCAGGCGTGGTGATCGAGTTTTCCTTTGACGAAGACCGCCAGAAGGTGCTCGCCGCAATCGAGGAGCGTGGCAGTTGTACGGCGGCTGGGATGATCACACTTGATGAGAGCGTCACCACGTGGATCGTTGACGGGCAGCACCGGAGCGGCGCCGTGCGAATGCTCAGTGAGCGGCACAGGCTCAGGGACGACTTCCCTGTGCCGGTCAAGCTCATGCTGGGGTTCGACCGCAACGAGGAGATCAAGCAGTTCTACTACATCAACCGGGAGGCCAAAAGCGTTCCCACTGATCTGACTGCCGACCTGCTTCAGAGGATGGCCCGGCAGGACAGCCACGAGGCCGAGTATCTCAGCGAGCGTAAGGGCAAGGGCAGCCTCCTCGCAGGCGCCAACATTTATGACGCACTGGTCAGCAAGGGAAGCCCTTGGTTGACGCGCATCCGCAAGCCGAACGAAAGAATCTCCAAAGACACCTCGATCGCCGTGTCGCAGTTCATCGGCAGCCTGAAACCGCTGCAGACCGCACAGATGCCGCGGGAGCTCAGTCCGCAGGAATGGGCACTGATTATCGATGCGTTCTGGGAAGCAGTCGCCCGGATGCTGCCGACCCCGTTCGACCCCACCGAGCAGCCCGGCGACTGGGTGCTGCTCAAGACGACGGGCGTGACCACGATGCACCGCGTACTCGCTGACTGTCTGCCAATTGTCATCCAGCGTGGCGCTCGGCTCTCAGATGTGGACCAGTACGAACAGTTGCTGGCCGACCTGCCCACCCTTGCCGGGATCGTCATCGACCCGGATACCGGTGAGGAACGCCAGGTTGACGGAGCTGAGTTCTGGCGATCGGCATCCAGCGCCTCGCAGTACACGGGCCGCTACGGAACCGACCGCCTCGTGGGCATGATTCGTGGCCTGGTCAGCAAGACGAACAGCGCCATCACTGTCTAGGCGGACGACCCGACACAGGCGGGAATCATCGGCGGTCGAACTCACTGCAGCTGGTCCATCTAGGTGTCCGACCCTTCCTTCCGGGCCGTTACTGGTGTGGTCGGCAGCCCGGCCTTGGTTCGCAGGAGGCTCAATGCTCTGCGTTCGTGGGACCGGACCGTGGCTTGGTGCAGGCCCATGTAGCGGGCCGTGTCGTGGGTGGAATAGCCCAGCAGGTAGCGCAGCACAATGACGTTGTACTGCCGAACCGGCAGTTTGCTCATCTCCGCGAACAGGTCGCGTCCAGCATCCGCGAGACACAATTTGCTGCGCAGATGCGTGGTCGTCGGCTCGTCGATCACGAGGGACGGTTTGTGGCCCTCACGCTGCGAAGTGGCATGGATGTGGCGCTGCAGGATGGCGAAAGTCATGCCTGCGAGGTCGTCCTCCTGCAGCAGGGTGTCCCAGGTGTGGAAGATCTCCAGGAAGACCTGGTGCACGGTTTCCTCTGCTGCCGCAGGGCTGCCAAGGTGGAGTTGGGCGAAGGCGTGGAAGAACTCCTGATGGGCGAGGCAGAACGCCTCGTAGGCCAGCGGGAGCGTACTGTCCGGTGCTGTTCTTTGAGCTGCTGGGATCAGGAGTTCCGAAGAGCCCGTGGCGGCTTGCGAGGTTTGCGGCAGAGCGGCCGTCCGGCTCAGGGCGGCTTGATCGGCTTTCCAGGCTCTGAGGTCTGCGGGCGTGGTATCGCTGCGGCTCCGGTGGTGTTGCGGGCACAACAGGATGAGGTTGTCGAACTGATCGAGCTGCTCCGGGCGCATCGTGGCGGAATGGGACTCGATGTGCACGATCTCGACTGCGACGCTGGGCTGTTCTCCATCCCACCTGACCAAAGGGACGGTGCAGCCGGGATAGGCGCATGATGTCGCGGTGCCGTACAGGAGAGCAAGGGTTTGCGTGGTGGGTTTTCTGATCCGCTCGCGTCGCAATTGTTTCCAGAGCGAGGTCAGCCTCTCCTGCTCGTCCTCGGTGGCATCCAGGGCGTCGAGGACGGCGGTCATGAGGCCTCGGTGAGCAGGAGGGTGCCCCTGGAAGAAGCGGCTGATGACCGAAGGGCTGGTGCCCGTCTGCTCGGCCAGCGTGCGCAGAGGCGGGGAGCCCGCTCTGACGTGCATCGAGCGCAGATGGGCTGAGAGGGCATGCGCCGAAGCCTGCTGGGAGAGGTCTTCGAGGTCGTCGGCAGTGGCGTCGTTCGGGACCTCGCGTTGCTGGGCGTTGAAGTGGGCTGACCGGCGCAGTTCAGAAGCGTATTCGGCTTCGATGCCAAGGGCCGGCGCCATCGCCGCGAAGTTCTCCTCAGTGGGCAGCCGATTGCCGCTTTCGGCTGCGTAGATGGAGGAGAGAGGCACGCCGCTGGCGTCACTCAGCTCCTGCACGGTCATACCCTCTGCGCGGCGCAACGCGCGCACCGAGCGCGCGAAGTCCGCGTACTTACCCCGCGCCGGTCTGGCCAGACGTGGCATCAGGTGCTCCCTGTCGGTCGGCGACGGACTCGACTTATTTTCTCGCAGATGTTTTCTCGCGTCAATGGAACTGTGTAGAGTGCGGCACCAGGTGCCGCGACCTCCCGGGGCACACGCTCCAGCTCACATCGTGCCAGGAGGGCCCGTGAGTCCGAGGACCGGTTCGGCGCCGCTGTCGAACGACCTGCCCCCGATCCTGTCACCCCGCGTTCTGCCCGCCTCTCAAACCGGCACGGCGCCTGCCGTTCAACCGCGCGTGCTGGTCGTCGCGGGTGCGCCCGGCAGCGGCAAGACAACAGCGACCGACCGGCTTCAGCCCCTTGTGATTCCGCACGCCGTACGTATCTGCTCCGACCTCCTCAAGGCGCAGCACCCCGGCTACGCACCGGCTCTGGCCGCGGACGAGCGGCACGCTGGACTCGTGGTGCGCGCCGACACCCGCCGCTGGGCTCAAGAGCTTGCCGCCCATGCACGGCTCCTCGGGGCCGACCTGGTAGAGGAGATCGCACTGGACGATCCCCAGGACCTGCGTGCGATGAGTACGGCGTACCGACTTGCCGGCTACCGCATCCACCTTCTCGTCCTCGACGTTCCCGAAGCCGTGGGTCAACTGCGGATCATCGCCCGTCATCTTCAGCACGCCCGGCAGTTCGGCGTGGTGCGCTACGTGTCTGCCGCCCACCGGGCTGCCTGCGCCGACAAGCTGCTCGACACGCTCGCCGTGGCGGAGAGCGAGCGTCTCGTTGACCGTCTCACCGTGCTCGGCCACCTGGGACAGGTTCTGCACCGCAACGTCCTGATCGGGGGAATCTGGGCTGGTCCCACGGGTGCGGCTGTCGCGGTTACCGCCGCCCGCCAGCGGATGTGGGCCGACCCAGTTCAGACGGGCTTCGAGCGGGCCTTGACCGCCGTGGGCCGTGCTCTGCGCGAGGAGCGGCTCGCCGACCGCCACCGGCAGGCGGGCACGGAAGATCTTGAGGCGGCCCGCTGTCTCGCAGCCCGCCAACGCCCGGTGTCAGACGCCGGCGGCAGCTTTGGATGCCTTCCGCACGGTCAGCGGGAGCGCATCTTCGAGCGGGACATCGTTCCGCTCCACCTGAGCAGCATCACCTCGCACGAGGACCCGCACGCCGTTTACGTGATGAGTCAGCCTGGCGGGAACAAGAGCCTGCGCTCGCGCGACATCCTGAACCGGCACCGCACTCGCGCCCCAACGCTGATCTCCAGCGACTACCTGAAAGCGGCGCACCCGGACTACCAGCGGCTGTTGCGGGACCACCCGCGGACAGCCGGGGCGATCATCCGCTCTGACTACCGGTTCTGGCGCGAGCAGGCGGAAGCCCGTGTGCGGGAACAGCGGGGCGACGCGGTCATCGAGATGGCGCCCGGTTCGCAGGAGGAGTTCTGCTCCAGCGTGGCCGGCTTCGCCGCCACCGGGTATCGCATCACTCTGATCGTGGTGGCGGTGCGGGCCGCCGACAGCCGTCAGGCCACGGCCCGACGCTACCTGCAGCAGATCCGCCTGGAGATGCCCGCCCGGTTCACCTCGGCCCACGGGCACGACCAGTGCTTTGCCGCGGTCGCTTTGTGCACCACGCTGGCTGCACACAGTACGGCCATCCAAACGGTCCAGGTCGTCGACCGCAGCGGGCACTCCCTGTATACCGCTGGGCCCGGCGGTATCACGGACGGCAGCACCGCTGAGAATGCGCTCCATGCGCTAGCCGCCGAGCGGTCACGCCGCTATACGCAGGCCGAAGCCGAAGTCTTCCGCAGGCATCAGGCGGAACTGGTTGCGTATCTTCCTCAGTACCGTGCGGAATTGGACGACATCGGAACCCTTGCCGCGCACCTTCTGCCGACACCATCGCCGCCGCTCGACAACAGGTGAACCGGAGGGCCCGGCCCCGCCGAAGGATCAACCACCTGGCCTGTCCTCTTCGAGGCGGGCCAGGTCGGCACGTGCGGCTTCAGTGATCCGCGCGATACCGACGGCATCACTGGTCTGCAGCACAGTCAGCACCGCCCCATAGGCGATGCGCTCGTCGATTAGGCGGGCAAGCAGCGTGTCGTCCGTCTGCGAGCGCCGCTCCTCGGCGTCGATCTGCTCGGCATAGACGGCGAGGACGGCAAGGACCGCGTCCCTGGCAGCCTCGAACTCCAGCTGCCCTACGGGGCCAGGTACGGGCTCGGACTCGGGCATGACCGGCGACTTCCTCGACCTCGACATCGATGTGGGCCCCATTGTGTAGACAATGCGCCGGATGACCAAGTGTCGCTCCTGATCCGCCACAAATGTACAACCGCGCGGACGACGTATTTGCTGCTCTGCACGGATAGGGCAAGTCTGTCGCCAGGCCCTGCATAGGCGTAAGTTGAGGGAATCAGCGATCACTTCGGGGGCGAGTGTGCAGCGGGATCTGCGTGCGGTTTTCGGTTCGAACGACCGGAGCTTTCAAGCGGCGGAGGCCTTCACCGACCGGGAGTCCCAATGGCAGACCGTCATCAGCGCGTTGACCGAGCACCTCCATCGCGTTGCTCACCCTGACTTCGATGTGCAGGACCTCGAGACTGGGCGTCGCAATATTCTGGTGTTCCACGGGGTCGGCGGCATCGGTAAGACCACCCTGTCCCGCAAGCTGGAGAGTGCACTTCTTGACGCGGAGAACCGGCCTACGCGGTGGGGAGAAGTTGTCTGGCCGCGTGGCATGCGGATCCTGCCTGTGAGGATCGACCTCGCCCGCTCCGCCGGCACCAACTTCGAGCAGATCGTGCTCACGATCCGCGCCGCTCTCGCCGACATCGGGCGTCAGCTGCCGGCCTTCGACGTGGCTTTGCGCCGCTATTGGGAGCACCAGCACCCCGGCGAACCACTGGAGGAGTATCTGCGCCGCGGCGGCCTGGCGGGCCGGTTCGGTCGGGCGATGCCCCAGCAGATGCAGTCAGCCCTCGCCGACGTCGCCCAGGCGCTTCTCCTGCCCGGCACCGTCGGTACGGCGGTCGGCCAGGTGACCGGGTCTCTCGTACGCGCCTTGCGCGAGCGCCGTCAGACCGTCCGTGCACTTGCCGGATGCACGCGGCTGGCCGACTTATTGGAAGCCGAGCCCGGTCTGGACACGCTCTCCTTCTACCCGCATCTGCTGTCCTGGGAGCTCGCCCGGCTCCCCGCAGGCAAGAAGGTGACACCGGTGATCCTGCTTGACACCTTCGAGGACGTCGGGGACCGCACCCACCGCGACATGGAGCGCCTCATCCAGCGGGTGGTCTGGCTCATGCCGAACGCGTTTTTCGTCATCACCGGCCGCTCCCGCCTCCAGTGGGCAGAGGCCGCTCTGCAGGGGCAACTCGACTACACAGGCCCATCCGCCTGGCCGGTCCTGGACTACCCCGCTACCGGTGCCCCAGCAGGCCGCACCGCTACCGGTGCATGCGTGGAAGGACGGCAGGTGCTGGTCGGGGACTTTTCTCCCGAGGACTGCGACGACTACCTCGCCCACCGTCTCACCCACGATGAGGTGCCCCTCATCAACGGGGAGATCCGGCAAGTCATCACCGACCGCTCGCACGGCCTGCCCCTCTACCTCGACCTGTCGGTGATGCGGTTTCTGGAAATCCGTCGCACCGGTCGGACTCCGCAACCGGCCGACTTCGACCACGACTTCCCGGCCCTGATCGCCCGCACCTTGTCCGATCTCACCGCACAGGAACGACATGTGCTGCGCTCCGTCAGCCTTCTCGATTCCTTCGATATTGAGCTGGCCACCCGGGCCGCAGGGCTGACGCACCAGGCGCCGGCGATGCGGCTGACCGAGCGCCCCTTCATCCGCGAGTCACCGTTCGGCCTTTGGCCCTTCCACCTCCACGGGTTGATCCGCTCCACCATCCGAGGCGCCGACGACCACACCGATGACCGCTGGTCCCCGCACGATTGGCAGCGGGCGGCCGAACGGGCCTTCACCGCGCTGGGCGGACAGTGGAATGACGACACGGACCAAGGCCGCATGCTGCTGGTCGGCTGTCTGCGCCAAGGGCTGGCCGTGGCTCGCGACTTCCGCCTCGACCTGGGTTGGCTCACCGACGCAGCCTGGATCTACGTCAGCGACTCTATCTGGGAGCCACTCGCCCCACCGGCCCACCCGGAAACGGACGGCACCCTGGACACAGCCGCCGAGGCGCTGGTGGCGCTGCTCAGCGCACTCGCACGTCGCCAGCAAGAACACCGCGAACACACCGCTGCCCGTCTTACCGCCATTACGGACACCGGCCTGCTTCCCGCCGAACTGCACGAGATGTGCCTCTATTACCTGGCCAAGGCGCAACGCGACCTCGGACACACCGAAGCCTCCCGCACGGGGATGCAGCTGGTAGCCGCCGGCGGTGGGCGCCTTGCCCCTAACGCGCGCCGCGGGCTGGCCCACCTCTCACGCCTCGCCGGGGATTTCCCCACGGCTCTCGAAGCCGCGGGACACCTGGGTTGGGAGGGGCGCCACCACCGGGTGATCGGCGACGTGTGGTGGGTACAGGGCGACATGAACCGCGGTACGCAAGCATTCCACGCCGCTCGCCTGGAGGGCGAGGAGCACGGGAAGACAGGTGAGGCCGCCATGTCACAGGCGATGCGAGCCTTCACCCTCGCCTTCACCGACCCGGAGGGGGCCGATGCCGAGATCGACCTCGCCGAACACCTTCTGGCCCACGTCGACCTGCGCGCTGCCACTCTGGACGTCCGCATCGCCGTCCTCCTGCGCGATGCCGGCACAGTCGGCATCGAGAACCGGGCACACGACCTGGCCGTAGAGATCAGCACCTCCGGGCTCATCTTCGCCCAGGCTAAGCTCGAACTGGCCCTCGCCTTCCACCACGCCGTCCGCGACGACCAACCGGCCATCGCTAGCAGCATCGACCGCCTGAAGGAACTGACACGCCAGGGCTACTACGCCTACTACATCGACATCGCCCACTTCATGGCCGCAGTCCCCCTCCGCTCCCCGTCGACCACCCAGTGGATCGACGGCCCTGAAGCCACCCGCACCCGATGGCGTGCCCTGGTAACCACCCGACGCCAACTCCTCCACCTCGCCCCAGACATGCAGCGGCCCCGTCGGATATGAGCCACGACCGAGTACCGTGAACTCAGCTTGCTTCACCCATTCTCTGGCTCCGCGAGTCGGCGACGCAGTTCTCGAGGTCACCGACGGCTGGTTGAACGCTCGTCAGTGCCGCTGCGTAGCTGTGGGAAGTTCGAGGTGCGGGACAATGATCGCGGCGTCTCGGCTCGCAACGTTCCCTGGTCGCCGTCCCCGCGAAAAGCAATCGCTCCACGAGCGACAAGGACCCCGCCCCAGGTATGACTGCAGGTGTCCATCACATGCCTCACAGCGCACCTTTCCGGTCCATCGGGCGTCAGTGAAGCAGATGGGGTCTTTCCTAGCTGATCATGGCCGTGGGCCCGTTGACGGGCTGAGCAGGCACCTACTGAGAATGGGAGGCTTCGATGGCCGAGACACCGGTACTGGTACTGGCGGCAACCGGCGGTCAGGGCAGGGCTGTGACGGACGCGTTGCTGGGGCGCGGGGCCCGGATCCGCGTGATGGTCCGTGATCCGGACCGTGCAGCGGCGCGCGATCTGGCCGGGCGCGGTGTCGAAGTGGTGGCAGGTTCGCTGAGTGACGAAGGCTCCCTCGTCACGGCCATGCACGGAGTGGCCAGTGTCTTCTCGTTTACCACCCCGTTCGAGGCGGGACTGGAGGCGGAGGTGGGCCAGGGGCGCGCGATCCTGTCCTCCGCGGCGCGGGCGCGCATCGCGCACCTCGTGTTCAGCTCCGTGGCAGGAGCCGATCAGGACAGCGGGGTGCCGCATTTCGAGAGCAAGGCGCGCATCGAGGCCGACCTGGTCTCGGGCGACGTGCCTTACACGATCCTGGGGCCGACCTACTTCTTCGACAACGCTCTGGGAGGCCAGGAGCGAATCCTGCACGGATCTCTCGACCTGCCGTTGCCTCCGGACCGGCCGCTGCAGCAGCTTGCCCGCACCGACCTCGGTGCGTTCGCGGCCGAGGTAATGCTCAACCCCGCCCCCTACGTGGGGCGGCGCATCGAGCTGGCAGGCGATGCTCCTACCCCCGAGCACATGGCGGCGTCGTTGAGCAAGGCGCTGGGACGGGAAGTCCGCCACGTACGGACGGCGTTGGCGGCGGTCGGCAATCCTGATATGCACGCGATGTGGGAGTTCCTCAACGGCCCGGGATACCGGGTCGACATCTCCGCACTGCACGATGCTCATCCAGAGGTCCAGTGGACGAGCTTCGCGGACTGGGCCGACCACACCTGGGCGGGCGAGGGCTGATCCTCCGTGCGGAGCCGACCGTGGGCAGGCGTCCGCGCAGCTGGCACACGGTCTCGGCCGGGGCGGTGAACATCCGTGCGAAGAAGGCGAAGGCTGCCCGGGCCTTCGCCTTCCGGGGTCACATCGGTTCCTTGCGCCGCTTCGCCTGTACCTTGAGCCACGGGTTCTCGGCTCTGGACTGGGCACGGTCCAGGTACTCCCGCTTCACGACCGCCGAGCCCGGCTTCCACCGGCCCTGCTTCGTCGGGTCCCCGCCGGCCTCCGCGATGGCCTGCGCTCCGCCGCGGCGGAGCCCATGGGCAGTGATCTGCTGCCAGTTCTTCGCGCCGGCCTTGTGGGCACGGCCGCGGACCCAGTCGTTGATGGCGTCCCCGGTGACGTAGTCACCACGTTCCTTCGCGACGGCCCGGTTCTGGAGAGTGCCGCGGGAGGTGAGGGCCCGGAAGAACGCGCCTTCGCGAACGCCGAGGTGGTGGAGAGCGGTGAGCCAGTCCCGTACGGCCGCGACGGGGTCGAGGAGCGGGTCCTCGTCGGCAGGGATGTCCGTGTGCTCGCCCTTGGCGCCCTGGTCGGTCTTCGATGACCGGATATGCAGGGTGACGAAGTCGTCGTCGACCGCGACGTCAGCGATGGACAGGTCGGCGAGCTCGATCCTGCGGTTGAGGGCCCCCCGGCCCAGGAGGAGCATGCACCGGTCGCGGCGCCCGGCGATGGTCCGAAGGTCGCACGTGGCGACCATGGCCCGCAGCAGCTCGTCCGTGATCGGGGGCGCCTTGCGGACCGCGGTGCGCTTCGCCCATGTCTTCTTGTACTCGTTGAGCATGCCCCGAGCCTGCTTCGTGCCGGGCTTCTGGTCCTCGGGCATCCAGGTGCGGATGGCGGACATCGCGACGCTGATGGCGTTCGGGGAGCGCCCCAGCTCGATGAGGTGGGCGACGTACTCGACGTAGGTGGCGGTGGTGCACGGCCGGGCCACACGGCCTTCGCCGGCGCACCAGGCGGCGAACTTGCTTCGCTGGGACTGGTAGTTGGCGCTGGTGTTCTTCGGCGCGGAGTGGTTCTCCAACCGCTCGGCGGTCTGCTCGGAGACGTACAGGTCGCGCTCGGTGTACGTCGGCTGATCGGCCTCGGTGGGGAGCCCCTGGCCCGGGTAGAGGATGGTGTGCCGGTCGACCACCGGCGCGGACATCGGGCGCGGCTGGAGGGTGGCGGGGAGGTGGCCGTCGTCCACCAGTTCCGCGTCCACCACCTCCATGTCGGCCTCGTGTTCCATCATGCCGCCCCCTGCCCGAGCCCCGCTGCCCACTTCGCCAGTGCGCCGAAGTCGTCCGGCAGGAGACCCAGGCGCGGATCCACCCAGTGCAGGAGCGTCGGAGCGTCGTGGTTCTCCCGGACCCACTCGCGGTCCTCCTGGCCCAGCTCATCATCGACCCAGGCGAACGGGCGCCCCTCGGCGTAGGCGATCAACGCCCTTGTCTTCGAGTGCAGTCGGGCATTGCTCTGCGGCGTCATGGGAGGCCAGTCGATGAAGGGAAGTGTGGGCAGGCCGAGGTGCGGGCCGATCCAGTCGTTCGCCTCGTTCCTCCACGTCGTGGCCCACACCAGCTCGTAGGGCAACGCCAGGGGGTCTGCCCCGTGGCCATGGTTGAGCCAGACCCGCAGGGGCTTGTCCCACGGGTTCTCCCACCCGGTCGGGCGCATGCGGTGCGTGCTGTACCCCGCCGGCCGCCTCTGCGGCGCGGCAGCGTACGGATTCAGAGGGCCGTCCACATCGAGCAGGAGCAGCGGACGCCCATCCCCCTCGTTCTCCACGATCCCTCCCAGCGAAGCAGCCACGTACAAGGGAAATTATACGAGGGTGGCCGAAGGTGACTGTGTAACAGCCCTTGAAATCTCCGGCGGCCAGTTGCTGGACACTGCGGTGTTGGGCTGCCCCTGCCACCGGCACGGCAGTTTCCGGCTCGCCGACCACCTGGAGGCCGCTGGCATCGCCGCCTCCATCGGATCGGTGGGCGACGCTTACAACAACGCCCTGATGGAGAGCACGATCGGCCTGTTCAGGACCGAACTGATCAATCCCAGGCGGCCATGGAAGACGCTGTCCGACGTCGAGCTCGCCATCGCCGAGTACGTCGACCGGTACAACCACCGGGGACTCCACGGTGAGATAGGCCACGTCCCGCCGATCGAATACGAGAACAACCACTACCTCGCAACCATGAAACCCCAGGTCACACCCAACATCTGAGATCTCTGCCGAACCCGGAACGGTTCAGACCCGGGCCGCCCCGTCACTCACGAGGACATCGTTGCAGGGCAAGATCCCGGGCAGGGACGGGTACATGCCCTCAGCGGTGACTCAAATCAGAGAAATCGTCATGAAACTCGCATTCGATGACAACTGGCTCGCGACGGTGACAGCCGATCCGCTAAACATTGTCCCCGGTTTCACAGGAAAAGCAGTGCACGTCGCGTGCTACGCAAATGCTGTGGAGCGGGAAAGGTTTCTCGCGGACACGTTCGGCAGCCAGGAATTGTTGTGGGACACCCCTGACGTTCTCCGCTTCAATCCCGCCAGTCAGCAACTCGTAGGGCTTGAATTTCACCTGCCAGAGGAGTCAGCCTCCGCTGAGGAATCCGCCCGCCTTCCCGACCAGCCCGCCCGCCGCCCGGGCGGGCTTCGAGCGGACGAAGCCAAAGACTTCCGGCACAGGAGCACCACGGTGTTGTGCCGTGCCCCCGGGGATGCTGTGCTCACCTGTCTGCGTGATCTCGACGTCTTGGCCGCCCCTTTTGAGGCCCGGGTCGAGATCGCTCCTGACCTGGCCCTCGTCGTTCAGCACAGCAATGTCGTCGGGTGGAGCCTCACGAATCCCGTCCAGCACCTGACCACCGGTTTCGCCGAACCTGACCCCGGCCCCCCTGCCCCCTCCACTCACCGGCTGCTCACCGAGTGCCTTGATCTGATTACCCAGCCCGTGATCTTTGAGGTGGAAGATCGGGAGCCAGCCGCCGTGGCCCGGCTCCGAGCAGTTGACGATGCCTTGCGCAACCAGCGCTATGACCGGCATCGGGCGGATGCCTTGCTTGCTCTTGTCGCCACTATGGTCGAGGACTACACCAGTTGATGGTGTATTCCGAATGGCTGTGGGCCTCTGCGGGAGACAGATTCACGCTGATAGCCCTCCGCCTGTGCAAGATCGACCTCGCTGACCGGGTTCTGGTCGTAAACCCAGGGGATATGTCGGCGAGTCCACGAGCGTGGAGATTGCATACGCTCAGGCCACAGGCAATCTACTGCCGGGGTGCCGAGTTCAGGACATCGCGCTTGGCCAGGGTCTCCGCTCCGGTTCCCGTGAGCGTGACCTTGCCGGAGTGAACGGTGTCCAGCTGCTCGACCTGCTTCCCGTACCACTCGATGGCGGTCAGCAAGAACCCTGGCGCGGCCGTGCCAGTGCCGGCTGCGGAAGCCGGGTGCTGGAACTCCATGCCCAGCCGTGCCGTCCCCTCAATGCAGCGGACCACACACACCGCCACGTCGTCCGCCGCGCCGGTAACGCCCGGCGTCACGGACTCAATGGATTCGATGCTTAGAGCTGCCCTTTCCGGCAGGTTATCCAGCACGTCGGTGTGCCTCCTCGACGAAGTGTGCGATCTGCTCGGGGGTGAGCTTAGGAACATCATATTCAAGGAGCGGATCGATGTCCCCGTTGCCGATCTTGCGTGGCACGTGGATGCCCATCTCGGAGAGGATCTCCCGGGCTACCGCCGATGGCACCTGCGCGGATGCGCGGGACGACAGTTCCGCCGGACTCAGCTCGACCGGCCACTCGGCCTCCCGCGCGATGTAGCCCTGGTGGACCGGGACCCCGTCCAGTGCGTCCCGCGGATAGATCTCGACGATGGCGTCGCCGAACCGCTCGGCCTGCGTCGCGAACACGCTGGCGACGCCGGGGTCGGACGAGGTCGGTGTGATGCCGTGCCGCTGCACACCGGGGCTGCCGTCGAAACCTGTCGTGGTTCCGCGGAACAGATGTGGAGGGCACGGTGACAGGCCGAGCGGGTCGGTCCAGGTATACGGATTCAGGACATACGTCGACGGGTTCGGCGCCGGTATGAGGCCGAGCGGGTCCGGGGTGAGGTATCGGGCTGTCTCCGGATCGTAGTGCCGGAAGTAGTTGTAGTGCAGCCCTGTCTCAGGGTCGTAGTACTGGCCAGGGAAGCGCAGTGGCGTGTACGCGGTGCTGCCAGATGCCCATGTGGTACTACCCCACGAGGTCCGGCGGCTGCGCCAGGCGATCCCGCCCTGCTCGTCGACGAGTTCGCAGGGCGCACCGACGAGGTCGGTGACAATGGCGAAGAAGCGCGAGTCGATCTCGTGCTGGGCTGCGTGTACACCGTCCGGCACACCGACTGCTGCCGCCGCATCAACTGCACCGCCCGCTTGCACCATGGTGCGTAGGTGACCCAAGGGGCCTGCCTGAGCGCCATGCCGACCATGTCCCGCCTCCTGCGCCACCGCCGCCATGATGCGTTCCGTCTGAGCCACCGGCCGCAGGCCGTCGTAATCCCAAGTGAGGATGACCGGATGAGGCGACTCGTCCGAGACCGTGGTCTGCTCGCACAGTGTCGGCCCGTCCCAGGTGAAGTCGCTGCGCTCGATGACCGTCGTACCGTCCGCAGACAGGCGCAGCTTGGCTATACGTCGGCCTGACGCGTCGTACTCGTACCGCCATCGCGTTCCGTCGGGCGCCGTCACTGCGGTGAGCCGGTCCTCGGCGTCCCACGTGTAGTGCCACACTTCCGTCTTGCCCGACAGGTGGGTCTTGCGGCGCTGGACGATCCGGCCGTCCGCATCATGGGAGTAGCGGAGGGAACCGGCCCGGGTGAGGCGGGTGCCCTTGTACTCACGAGGGCCTGTGGCTTCCTGCCCAGGGTGGCCTTGCGGCCAGGTGGCGTGGGTCTGGTTTCCGGCTGCGTCGTAAGCGTAGCGCTCCGTCCAGCCTGCGGCGTGGACGGCGGTGACGCGTCCGGCGGGGTCGAGGTCGAAGGCGCGGGTGCCGGTGAACTGGTCGGTGAGGGTAGTCAGGTTGCCGTCGGCACTGTAGGTGTAGTCGCGGCGCTGGATGCTACTGCCCGTGGTGCCGGTGATCTGCTGGCTGGTGAGGCGGCCAAGCGGGTCGTACTGGTTGGTGAGGGCGACAGTGTCACCGATGTGGCGGGCAGTTTCCTGGCCGACGGCGTCATGTTCGAAGGCGATGGTGCGGCCGGACGTGGTAAGGGAGGTGCGGCGGCCGGCGGCGTCGTCGGTCCAGGTGCTGACCGCGCCGGTGGGGGTGGTGCGGCCGGTACGACGGCCGAGGATGTCGTACGTGTACGCCATGGTGCGGCCGTTGACCGTCTCGGAGACAAGTCGGCCGTACCTGTCCCGAAGGAACGTGACGGTTGCATCCCCGTTGACTGCTTCCGCGAGGTGGTCGGAGAAGTCGTACACGAAGGTCGTGGTGTTGCCGGCGGCGTTCTTGTGGACGACGCGGCCGAGCATGTCCCGTTCATAGCGAGTTGTTTGGCCGGCGGCGTTGGTGCGTGCGGCAAGCCGACCTGCAGCATCGCGCTCATAGCGGATCGTCCGGTTGTCGAAGTCCGTCTCGGATGTCAGCTGTCCGGCAGGATCGTATTTGTAGTCCCAGGTCAGACGTTGAGGGTTGGTGACCCGAGTGAGCCGGAGGTTGCTGTCGTGAGTGAATTCGTACCGGGCGCCGTCCGGCTCTGTGCGTGCCAGCAGCAGGTCGAAGTCGGTGTACTCGAAGCTGACGGTCGCGCCGACGGCATTGATATGGGTGAGGCAGTTTCCCTCACCGTCGTAGGTCCACGACTCCCGGCTTGTGTCTGCCTCGATGCGACTGGCGAGTTTGCCTTCGACAGTCCATTCGAAATGAGTGACGGCACCCCGAGCGTCGCTGATCGAGACTGGGCGGCCGAAGGTATCCCGCTCGTAGCGAGTGGCCGCGCCGAAAGGGTCGGTGACTGCGACCGGAAGCCCGGCCTTGTCGGGCGTGAGGATCGAAGTGTGCCCGAAGGTGTTGGTAATGGAGACGAGGTGGCCCACCTCGTCGTACGAGAACACGATGGTGGCGCCGGTGGGTTCCGTGATCGAAGTGCGGTTGCCGCGTGCGTCGTAGGTCTGTCGGGTGACGTTGCCGTCGGTGCCGACGATGCGTATGGGGAGTCCCAGTTCGTTGTATTCGGCGTATGACCGGCGTCCGTCCGGTCGCTCCACCTCGGTCAGTCGCCCGTGCTCGTCGTATGTGGAGCGGGTGATGTGCCCGAGTGGGTCTGTGACGGACAGGAGCCGGTGGTAGCGGTCGTGCTCGAAGCGGGTGACCGCTCCCAGGGGGTCGATCTCGGCAACGACCTGGGAGCGCTCGTTGATCACGTACCGGGTGGTGTGGCCCAGGCTGTCCGTCATCGAGGTCATGCGCAGACCGGTCTCGGGGTCCGTGTCTTCCCAGGTGAAGCGGGCTTCGAGGTGGCCGTTGGTGCCGGTCTGGTACACGCAGCGGTCGTGTTCGTCGTAGACGTACTCGTACCGGCTGCCGTTGGTGTCCGTCCAGGCGGTGATGCGGCCCAGCTCGTCGCAGTCGAAGCGCAAGGGCTTGCCCGAGGAGTTGGTGACCGAGGTGAGGTGGCCGTCGGTGTAGCCGTAGCGGAGGATCTCCTGGTCGGCGCCGTCAGGGGCGGCGCCCGCCAGGTGCAGGGCGGTGATCCTGCCCTCGTCCGTGGTGAGCTTCAGGTGGTAGCCGCCGTGGTGCACGATCGCTGTCGGAGCACCCGCCCCGTCGTACTCGAACGCGATCCAGCGG
Organism: Streptomyces sp. NPDC006516; assembly: GCF_040611875.1. Lineage (NCBI taxonomy): Bacteria > Bacillati > Actinomycetota > Actinomycetes > Kitasatosporales > Streptomycetaceae > Streptomyces > Streptomyces sp. NPDC006516. The sequence continues at coordinate 89,834 of NZ_JBEXPD010000019.1, read as the reverse complement.
CCGTTCCGGTCGTCGATCTGGGCCAGGAGCGCCAGGTCTCCGGTGGGATGGTCGACGAAGTGCCGGACCTGGCCGGTTCCGGGGTCGGTGATGGTGTAGCCGTCGGCCACTCGGTCCAGCGGCCAGCGCCGGCCGTGGGTAGGCATGACGGGCACCCCGGGTGCGGGATGCGGATAGGCGAGCAGACTGCCCTCGTTGCAGCTGAAGACCACGCCCTCCGCGTCGATCTCCAGGCGCTGGTCGACCGTGCTCGACCAGCCGGTTCCGAACCAGCGGCCGGCGCGGTGCGAGGAGTCGAAGACGCGCTCGAAGACCAAGGGCAGAGAGCCCGGCAGCACGATGTCCGTCTGCGGGAGCAGCATGCGCCCGGTGGCGACATCGATGGGGTCTCCGTCGCACTTGACCTTGCTGCATTGCTGACCGCGGGATTCGGGATTCTTCTCGTGGCCTTGTCGGTTCGGGCTCTTGGGATGTTCAGTGAGATCCTTCATCCCGGCCCGTAGGCCGCCCTTGATGAAGCCCCCGCCCTTGGTGCCGACCAGCTCGGGGAGGAGTCGGCCGATGAATTCGGAGGGGTCTCCCTTGGCTGCGTCCCAGGCGTTCTTCAAGGCACGGTCGGGGTTGGCCGCGGTGGAGACGAGGCCGGCGAGCGTCATGTTGACGCCCTTGTAGTACTCGGCAGGGTGCGTCAGGTTGTACGGGTCCTGGGGATTGACCGAGCGTACGAAGTTGACCAGCCCGGCCCCGGCCTTGATGACACCACCACCGACATGGGCCAGCTCGATGGACTGGCCGATTCCATAGTCGATGAGATCTTGCTTCGCCCGGTCCAAGCCCGTGGGCTCTTTCGGGGCGTGTGCCATCGCCGCGGTGATCGCACTCTTGGCCGCCTCGGCCGCCTCGTTACGCGCCCGCCGGGCGCGCTCCAGAATCTCCTGCGCATGCCGGCGCTTCGCCGCGCCCGGGTCGGTGAACTTCCCCGGGTGGGGGAGAGGGTGGTCGGTGTTGCGGACCGCGTTGTACGCCTCCGCCTTCTTCCGGAAGGCAGCTGCCGCGGTCTCGTAGTCCTGCTTGCCCTCCTTGTACAGGGCTACGGCCTCTCGGGCCTTGGCCTGCGCGCTGGCGACCGTCCCCGCGTAGGTTTCCAGAGCTTTGGCGGCGTCCTCGAACGCATCTGCCGCGCGCAACCAGTCGGTCGGCAGCATCTGGAATTTCGCTCGGAAGGCGTCAGCTGCCTCACCCTTCCAGTGACCGGAGTCGAGCTTCTTCATCCCGCCGCCGACGAGATCAAAGGCCTTCTGGAAGTCCCGGAGATTCTTCACCGTCGCGGTGATCTTCTCCGGCCGGCCGTGGATAAGCTCGTTGGCCTCCTCGCTCTGCCCGAGCTGCTGCTCCCCGACCTCCGCGCCCAGCGACGACGCGGTCTCATCACCCCAGTCCTCGACCGCATCCGCCCACTCGTCGGCACCGACCTTCTCCAGACCCGAGCCGAGTACATCGGTGCCCTTGTCGATCCCGGTGCCGACGATCTCCTTGCCCTTGTCGACCAGATCGCCCGCACCGTCGTAGAGGGCCCCGCCCCACTTCCCCCAGTCCACCATCAGCGACTCTCCCCCCACCGCGGCTGCTCAGCCTGATCGATCGTCTCCTGCGAGGGGTCGAGCTGCTCCCGCAGCCGCGCGTCCGCCGCCGCCCGCACCTCCGGGTCCACCATGCCGCTGCGTTCCATCGAGTCGAGCGCGGCGTCCTCCACGTCGTAGGCGGTGTTCTTCCAGTTCTGGTTCACCTCGTCCTTGGCATGGCTCATCGACTCCCAGCTGTAGTCCGGGTTGTCGTACGCGCTCTGGCTCCTGATCGTGTCCCAGCTCATCGCCTTGACCTCGTCCTCGGACGCATGCGGATTCCCGTTCAGAGAGTTCACGCCGATCTTGAACGAGTCCTTGACGTACTGCTCCTGCTCCGCGAAGGAACCGGCCGACAGACCCACACCGAGGGCGAAGCCGTTGCCCTTCTGCGTGAGAGCCCGCACACCCCACTCCCAGCGGTTGCAGAACGTCTCGAACTCCGAGGTCAGCCCGCCGTGCCCCAACTCCAGCCCCGAAAGAGCCAGATCCGAAAAACCTCGGCCGGTCGAGGCCTCCCCGATCATGCCGAGCTCCTTCAGCTCCGCATGCGCCAGATCGATCCCCTTCGCGATCGCAGCCAACGCCTCCGGCGGAACATCAAGATCCGAAGCGTCCCCGTTCACCGCGTTCCCCCGAGATCCACCGCGACCGCATCCGGCACGATGCCCGCCACCGGCGGGAACAACATCCCACCGTCCACGCTGCCCGCATCCAGCGCCACGCCCGCCGGACCCGGCAGCAAAGGCACCATCACATCCAACAACCGCGCACCCAGAACGGCCCGGTACGTCCACTCCCGGCCGCCGTCCCCTCGGGCCAGCGCGAAACGAGCCAACGCCTCCTCATCCGAGAACGCGCAGATCCAGCGCACGCCGTTCTGCTCCGCCGACCACAGATCACCCTTCGAATCCAGCGGGACCAGCACCGCCGTACGCCGGAACTCACCCAGCAACACAGCAAACTCACGCCGAGCCGCCCGAACACGCTCCTCCTCGGCGTCAACCGGCCTCGGAGCGCCATGCGCCGGCACATCACTCGGTGGCGCATCGGCATCAGGCCAGTCGGCCAGGTCGGCCAGTTTCGAACGCCGGGCAACCGGTTCCGCTATGTCATCCCCGTTATCGAACACGCGTCGAATGCTGTCACGACACTCTTCCCAAGAGCAACGAGCAAAAGTGGCCAGCTGATCACGACAGCACTCCCGGTATGCAGTAACTGTTCCTACGAGCACGTGGGCCCGGAACAACGTGCTCGTCCCGACCGTCAGGCTCGGGCCACGGCGCACGGACGTGGCTGATGAGCTCCTCCGTCATGGGCGGGGACAGCGACTGGGCGCCGGGCGCAGGAGGGTGCGCCGAAGACCTGCAGGGCGGCGGCCAGGGAGCAGTTTCCGCAAGGCCGGCGGCTTCACCGAGGCACTGGCACGGCGATACTCCCACGTGCAAGGTGCTCTACTACCGAGCAGCCCATACGAAGACAGCCTCGGCGACGGCCCGCAGCTTCACCCCAAGGGGCACCGGACGTTGCAGTTCACTCCAGCCCGGTCTGCGGATTGCAGATCTGGCAGGCCTCGATGTCGGGCTCGGCCAAGGCGATGACGGCATCCTCTCGGCTGATGAACCCGAAGTCGTTCTTGTACAGCGTGCAGTTCCCACGGTGCAGCAGCGCGCTCTCGCTGGACCGCTGAGGCTGGATCTTCCATGACTGCTCAGCCCGCGCCTGCTCTCGCCTCCGTTTGTCCTGCTGCTCCTGGGCCTCGAGCTCGCGGACCTTCTGGTCCGCGCACCGCAGCTGCCACGCGAGGTACTCCCGCGTGGCCCGCCACTTCTCGAGCCGGGATATCCCACCGGAATTCGACATCGGACTCAGGCCGCCTCGGCCGCGGCCTGCTGCTCGTGGGTGTGCTGGAGCACCATCCGGCCCTCCACAATGTCGCCCCGTTCCAGCGTCGCCCAGAACGGGTGCGTCGCTACCTGAGTGCTCAGCTCGAGGAGCTCGGCCCGGAACCGCGCGACCTCCTGACGCTGCTCGTCGGTGTAGCCGGGGCTGTCGGGCTTGGCGGAGCGGTATCCGCTGTGCAGTTGCTTGTCGCCTTCCCAGCCGGGCATCGGCTCGGCCGACCACGGCAGGGTCCGGGCGTACTGCTCATAGGCGGCGCGGGTCTGGTGAAGGGCGAGCTGGGAGTCGCGCAGGTCCTGGGGGAAGGTGTAGGTCGGCACAGCAGAAATGATACGTCTGTTCGAATTGCGTGTGCGAGTCCAACACTGTCGACCGGATCGCGTTCCATCCGATCGGCCCACCGTGACCCGGCGCCGTGGCCACGACTGCCCTCTGGCGGTAGGGCCGGCGCGCCGTTGAGGTGGCTGCTCGGTCGAAATGTGAGCTTTGCCGGAATCGGTGAAAGTTATGCAGGACGGCTCTCTCGGGTGATGAAATCCCAGTTCAGGAAGAGTGCTCCCCGCGCCCGCGGGGATGGTCCCCAGGGGCGCAGGACGTACGCGAGGCGGCGAAGGTGCTCCCCGCGCCCGCGGGGATGGTCCCGTTGTCGAGTGCCGTCCGACGATGATCTTTCGTGCTCCCCGCGCCCGCGGGGATGGTCCCCCCACCCCGTGGTCGATCTCATGGACCACAACGTGCTCCCCGCGCCCGCGGGGATGGTCCCAGTCCGGGGCAGGTGGCAATCGACATTCCGGCGTGCTCCCCGCGCCCGCGGGGATGGTCCCACAACGTGAAATTGACCCAGGAGGTCACGATGGTGCTCCCCGCGCCCGCGGGGATGGTCCCTGATCCGGGCGCTCACACCGGACGTAAAAGCCGTGCTCCCCGCGCCCGCGGGGATGGTCCCGTGCCGTCAGCCCCCGGCGGGGCGCTCATGTCGTGCTCCCCGCGCCCGCGGGGATGGTCCCAGCGATGGACCCGCCGCCGCCGAACTTGCCGCGTGCTCCCCGCGCCCGCGGGGATGGTCCCGTGGACGACGGGCTCGGCAGCGCCCGCACCGAGTGCTCCCCGCGCCCGCGGGGATGGTCCCCCGTACAGCCCGTACAGGCTCAGCACCATGCCGTGCTCCCCGCGCCCGCGGGGATGGTCCCGTGGACGACGGGCTCGGCAGCGCCCGCACCGAGTGCTCCCCGCGCCCGCGGGGATGGTCCCAACGACGGCTCCATGGTCTCCGACTGCAACGTGTGCTCCTCGCGCCCGCGGGGATGGTCCCAAGCCGAGTCCGAGCAGTCGCCCACTCCCGCCGTGCTCCCCGAGCCCGCAGGGATGCCCCTGGCAAATGGCGTGCCACTCCAAGGCGTCCAGTGCTCCCGCGCCCCAGGGATGGCCCCTTTACACCTCCGGTCCACTGCCACCGAACCGGAGTGAGTACCCCTGTCGGCGGTCTGACGGTGGAGGTGGCTTCGGGCACCATCCGGCAGCCAGTCGTCGCGAACTACGCTGGCCCCCCCTTGCCACCCCTCGTCAGGGAGCAGCATGTCGCCGTCCTTCGTCCACCAGATAACCAAGTACAACCCCGCCGACCGGAATGAGTATGGCCGCTACCACGGCACCGAGGACACGATGAGCGACCACGGGCCGGTCGAGGCGGCGTACTTGGAGGCTGTCGCCGCCTTCGCGCGGGACTCGGGTGTCGACCGGCTGGAGATCCGCGATCCTCAGGTCGCCGGCTACGTCAACTTCGGGCTGGAGGCGCCGATTGACGGGCACGGCCTCGCTGGGCTGTTCCCGCCCGATCTCACCGGCTACCACGACGGGGCAGAGGTCTCGGTGCCCGTCGCACTGGAGCTGGTCCGTGCCATGCTCCGGGACAACGGTGCCTGGTGCCGACTGGAGTCCGGGGACACGTTCACCGTGCACGTCGGGTATGACCAGTACGTGTATGTCGGCAGCGACCAGCCATGCGAAGCAGCCATCGCCCGGACCCACGAGATCGGCTTGTTCGCAGACCCGATCACGGCCTCGCCCTACGCCGCAGACCTCGAGGAACCAGAGGTGACACAGGCCGCGGACGACGACTTCTGGGAGCGCGTGCGCGCAGCACTGGCTGCATCACAGGCGCTGCTCCTGGAAGAGATATACGTCGGCAACGCCACCCGCTGGCACCGCCTCACCGAGGACAACCTCGACACCGTACGCGTCGCCCTGGGCCCACGCGCGCTCCTCGCCATCTGGCCCGACCTCGACCCCGATGTCGACGCCGCCCTGGCCGCGCTGCCTGAGGACGAATCCGTCGACTTCGTCTGGGAGGGACCGGACGCGACGATCCGCCACGTCATCGTCACCGAGACCGCCCACCACCAGCAGCTCGCCACCCTGGTGGCGGGCGCGCGGGCCGCCGCTGTGCTCCCCCTCTCCTTCGACGAACGCCCTCCACTCTTCCTCGCCGCCCTGCCCGACAACGACGGCGTGCTACGCGCCCGGTGGTGACCTGCCCCTCCGCGCCCTCCGTGCGCGCAGGACGCGCCGCCCCACCAGCGCCGATCGCCGCCCCTCTCAGCCCTGCGCGCTTCACGAGGCTGTGATCGGCACGGCAAGATGCGCCCCATGAGAATTCTGGTCATGGGCGGAACATGGTTCCTGGGCAAGCAGATCGTGCAGCAGGCCTTGGCCCGGGGATGGGATGTGACGACGTTCAACCGCGGCCGGTCGGGGGCGGACGCGCCCGGGGTCCGGACGGTCAGGGGGGACCGCACCGTGCCTGCCGATCTGACCCGCCTCGCCGCCTCGGGACCGTGGGATGCGGTGGTGGACACGTCGAGTTCGGAGATGGCACCCCGCGATGTCCTCCTGGCCGTACGCGCGCTGCAGGAGAACGCCGACCGCTGGGTGCACGTCTCGACGGTGTCCGTCTACGAAGGCTGGCCGCACCAGCCGATCACGGAGGCGTCGCCTGTTCTTGACTGCCCGCCGGACGCCGACGAGTCGTTCGGCCACACAGGGCCGGACGGTTCACCCACCACATACGGCTTTCAGAAGGCCGGGGCGGAACGGGCTGTGGAGCAGGGGTTCGGTGACCGCTGTGTGTTTCTGCGCCCGGGCGTCATCCTTGGTCCGGAGGAGTACGTCGGCAGGCTTCCCTGGTGGCTGGCCCGTACGGCGAAGGGCGGCCGGGTTCTCGCGCCGGCTCCGGCCGATCGGTACATCCAGCCCGTCGACGTCCGCGACGTGGCAGCCTTCGCCGTCGCCCAGGCTGCTGCCACCACCAGCGGGGCGTACAACGTCACGCACCCCGAGGGCATCACCTTCCAGGGCTTCCTCGACGCGTGCTTCACCGTCACCCGAGGAGCCGGCCGGCCGGTGTGGGTGGCGCCCGAGGTGCTTGCCGAGCACGAGGTGAAGCAATGGACGGAACTGCCCCTGTGGCGCACCCATAAGGGAGTCTGGGCCGTCGACCCGACCCGCGCCGTCGAGCACGGGCTGCGCTGCCGCCCAATCGTCGAGACGACCGCGGACACATGGGCATGGCTCCAGGCCGACGGCCGCCCCGTGGACCACCCGCGATGGGCGGAACACGGAATCGACCCGGACAAGGAAGCGAAGATCCTCGCCGCGCTTGCCTGATCAGCTCTCCAGCACGGCTGCGGAGCTCATGGGCGGTTGCGGACGGTACGAAGCACGTCAGTGGCTCGGTCCATCGCGCCTCCCGGCTTCCTGGGCTGCGACCGGTGCGTCGAGGTCTGCTCCGCCTGCCGGCAGGGCGTTCGGCATCGTCCGAAAACGCCTTGCTCCCAGGCCGCCACCTTGGTGGGATGCAGGCTTCGACGGGGAGTGGGGTGCCGGCTTGGCGGTGTTCGGATGTGCGGGCTGCGGCGCGGTTCTGACGGCGGCGGTGTCGGAGGTGGCGTTGCCGATCCACCTGGCCGCCACACATTGGGAGGAGCTGCATCCGCCCCTGCTGGCGGCCGGGACCTATGCCGTCGACCCCGCTCCGTACGGGCCCCCGTGGCGGCAGTGGGACGAGGTCGGGGTGAGCGAGGCGGCTGAGCGGGGCCTCTTCGCGCCGTCCGGCGCCCTGTCCGAAGGCCCGTCGAACACCGTCCTTCTCGCGCCCGGCGACATGCGCGGCACCAGGCTGATCGTCGAGCGGGCCGGGGGCTACTGCAGGGGGATCGACGGCAGGGACGGACCGAACCTTGCCTGTGTCGTCTGCGATCTGCCGGTGGGAACGAGGATGGACGACTGCGGGTGCTGGCAGGTCGTCCGGCTCGTCCCGCAGACGGTGGTGCGGCTGCCCGGCCCGCCGGAGCAACCGGTCCTGTACTGGGCGGAGCTGCTGGCGACCGGCGCGCTGTGGCACCGGCTGAGCGAGTACCGGGACATCCCGGCAGGGGTGGCTCTTGCCCAGGTGGTGGCGGCCGGCGGGGGCGCGCCGATCGATGCGGCGCCCGGCCCGGTCGCCGAGCTGTTCGGCCGGGCACTCGACGCGCTGCTGCCCGCCGGGGAAGGCGCGAAGCGGCTGGACCTGGCGGGGCCGGGGATCGGCGAGCCGGCCGCTGACCTGGTGCTGGTACCGGTCCATCCACAGACCGGAGACACATGGCAACCCACCACCGGGGCGGTGCCAGTACCCGTGGATGCCGCGCTCTGGGCCGAACTCGCCTTCCCGCCGCACCGGACCCGGCTGCCGGTGGTCGGCGGACTGCCGGCAGGCGTGGAGCGGGACGACCCGCTGCCGCCTCACCCGTCGTACGCGTTCCAGCCGTCAAGGGGGGCGTTCCGGCACACACTCGCGCGGCTGCCCGTCGTGAGGGAACCCTGGCTGCGGGCGCTCTACGACCGAGGATGCTGAGCCGGTGAGAGGCCGTGCGGACCGGACAGCGGGCTCGACGTGGACGGCGTACTCGTGGACCGACCAGCAGCTGTGAGCCGGAGCCCCAGATCACGCAGGGCTGACCGGCATCACACATGCGACATCGGTACGGCTTCTCGCCTCAGGGAAGCAAGTTGTGCCATGCGTGTCCGCAGGAGCCTTTGCAGAATGTCTGCCTGGGCGCGTGTCGGCGACGGAGAACACCGAGACGAGCACGCGGAACGCCTTGATGTGTTCGTCGGCGGGAAGGGCTGCGAACCCGTAGCGAGGTGGGTCCTTGCAGATCATCACCGAAGGGGTGGCCGTGGGCTTCACACCGGACCGGGCAACTCCCACCTGCCCGTCCGCTGCCGTGATGTGCGCCTGCATCGCGTAGCCGCCGACTTCCCGCAGCACAGCCTGCCGCTCCGCCGGGGGAAGCCCGGAGAACCAGGAAGACCCGTCGTCCAGCGTACGGAACGGCTCCCTCTTCATCACTGCTGACTCCCATGACCTCCCGATCCTTCCACGGCCCCGGGCGATGAACTCTGACGTTCAGCGCCTCGGCTTGCACGACGATTCCCGACGCCTGATCAGCTCTCCAGCACCGCCACCGTGCCGGCGCCGAGTTGGTGCTGCGCGCTTCGGGTGAAGTGCTCCAGACGCTCTCCGACCTCGGTGGCCAACGCCGCCTCGCGGAAGCGCGGGTTGGTCAGCGTACGGCGGACCTGCTGCGCCCGGGCGAGGAGGCCCGTCGCCCGTTGCTCGCTCGGCACGTCCCACACGTCGGTCAGGGCCTGGGCCGCCCCGTCGAGGTCGCCGCGCATCAGCCGGGCCGTCGCCAGATCGGCTGCCGCTCCACCCACCACGGGCAGCGAGCGAGTGGCCGGAGGCCTGGAGCTCACCAGTTCCAGAGCCCGCAGGGCCGCGGCCTCTGCCTGTCGCCCGTCACCGAGGAGCAGGCAGGTGGAGCCGTTCGACATGGCCAGACGTTCCTCGCTGAATCCGAACTCACCCCCCACCCCGTCGTGCAGGTCGTCCAGCGTGCCGTCGCCGGCCTCGGTGGAGATGGTCAGGGCTCGTTGCGCCGACGGCGTGTCCCCGAGGTGCCCGTACGCGCGGGCCTCGATGGCCGCAAGGCGACGGCGGGCGACGTCTCCGAGCCCCGGCAGCATGGCCGCCCGGCGGGCGTACTGCGCAGCCTCGGCGGGACGGCCGGAGAAGTAGGCGATGTAAGCGAGCGTGCCGCCGGCGTAGGCGCGCAGCGGATCGAACCGTGCGGTCTCTCCGTACAGGGCGGCCGAACGTGCGAGGCGTGTGGCGCCGTCGAACGAGCCCAGGTCGAACGCGGCCGTGGCGAGAATGGCGCACGCCTGTCCGGCAAGGATGAGGAGTTCCTGCTGCTGGATCGGGACCTGGGTGCGGTCCCGGTGCTGCTCGATCTCCTCCCGGAGGGTGCGCGCGGCACGGAGCACCTCGAAGGGGGGCAGTACGGCGTACCGGCGGGCAAGCCGGTGCACGTCCTCGCGCAGCTGTTCCACGGCGGTGTCGGAGATGGAGGCGGAGGCGGCAGCGCCTGCCTCGTTCTGGGCGTCGCGTGCGGTCATGTCGATCTCGGCTTCCAGGTTGTACGCGGGTGCGGGTGCATCAGGCGAGGGAGCCTGGAACAACTGCTCGACGTCGACACCGAACATGTCCTCGAGGACACGACACGCCTCAGCGGCGGGAAGCCCCTGGATCTTGCCGGAGGTCCAGCGCCTGAACTGCGCTTCGGACACGGTCAGATTCTTCACTCCGATCCGCTGACCTGCGGCTTCGAAGTTCTCGCGGAATTCCCGGTACGTCCAGCGCCGTCGCTCGACCAGCGCCTTGAGCACCGTCCTTGGAGTCTCACCCATGTTGTTCTCCTCGGCATCGGGCCTCGACGGCTACGGCGTGGGTCCGCCGCTCCCTCGGACCCAGGGGATACCGCCGGCCACGCGCAGAGCAACGCCGCCTGGCGAGACGACACTTCAACGCTACCCAGGTGCGCCCCCACTCACCTGAAAGAGCGCCAGATGCGGCCCTCCAGGACATGGCGGCGACACCCGGTCACGGATCACGCTGATCGCCTTCACCGAATGCATCGATGTGGTGACGCACGGCAGCACCTGCCGGGCAAGCGGCGGAGCACGCGACGGCGCCCCACGACCTGCGAAAGGACTGGGTATGACCGTGACCAGCAGGGTGGCCACAGCGCAGCAGCGCGTCAGCGGCACATCCCCCGATCGACGGCTTGCCACGTCCGGCCGGGGGATGGAGCTGGGCGTCCCCCGTACCTCCCGTCCGGGCGCGGGCGGCGCGGAGGAGGTGTCCGAGGAGGACATGCGCTGGCCGGGGCGCATCCGCCGCATCGGCCGGGCACAACTTCGCAGGTGGGATCTGGACGCTCTGTCCGAGCCCGTCGAGCTGTGTCTGAGCGAACTGGTCACCAACGCCATGCGGTACGGCCATGGTCCCGTCGTCCGCGTACGGCTCCACCAGGACGGCTCGCACCTCCTCATCGAGGTGACGGACGGATCCCCCGACAGAGCCGTTCTCAGCGTGGCCGGCCCCGACGAGGAGAGGGGGCGTGGTCTGGCCCTGGTCGACGCCATCGCCGACGCGTGGGGCGTCTCGGATGACGGCACGTGTACCTGGTGCCGTCTGAGTGTGCCGGAGAGGCAGTCGTGATCGCGGAGGCTCGCGTCCTTCAGCGGACGTGTCCCGGCAGCCGTCCGTCCAGCCCTGCCCCAGCAGTCCGCGAACGTGAACGCTCCATGAGCTCACCCCCCGAACGTCTCACCGAGACGCAGACGCAGACGCAGACGAGAGAGACGGAACACCCAGTGCCCTCGCCCGCTCAGCCGGCCGTCGTCCCCTTCATCACGCAGAGGAAGGGCGAGGAGGCCGCTGCCGACAATCTGATTCTGGTGCCCTCACGGCACGGGCGAGGCCGGTACCGGCTCTTCTACGAGGACGAGGACCCGAAGGACCGCGATCTACGCCAGGTTCTCTGGGGCCGCGTGTCGTTCAACGACGTCGACGAGCACAGACGCCCCACCGGGGAGCCGGAGTGGAAGCTCATGCACCCCTTTCGGCAGCGGATCACGATGGAAACCCTGCGCTGCCAGGTCTGCACCGCACCCGCAGCGACGGTGCTGGGCACCGTCTTCCTGGCCGGCGCCCATGACTACGAGCGCCGTGAGCCGCCGCTCCTGACCAACCAGCCCCCGGTGTGTCCCAAGCATGTCCGTACGGCCGCCGCCCTGTGCGCCCACCTCCGGAACGACCCCGTCGTGTTCCTGGCGACGAGCGCACCCCTGTACGGGGTCCTCGGAACGCTCTACGGCCTGGTCGACGGCAAGGTCGATGTCGTGACGCAGCCCAAGGAGCCCCTTCCCTACGGGCATCCGAACCTGCCCACCTTCCTCGCGTCACAGCTCGTCCGCAGGCTGTCCCGGTTCCGCGTGCTGACCGTGGGCCAACGGACACGGGAACTGGCCGAGCTCCCCACGTAGCCCGCTGTCCGGCGACCGGACGGCCCTCACACATGCGCCGAGCCGTGCCCGGCTCGGCGCCCTCCCCCCGACACCGTGCTCGCCGGCTCCGCCCTTCGGAATCGGCGGCCCCACGCCTTTTGGAAGGCATTCATGTCCCGACGCGCTCGCCAGGTGGCAGTGTTCCTGACGGCCATCGTTCTTCTGGTCGTCGCCGCCGAAGCCGGTGAGGACCACAGCACAACCGCACCTCTCAGGAGCTCTCCATGACTGTTCTGACGACCGATCACCCCGCCTGGACCGAGAACGGATCCGGCGGCCGTGCACGGGCCGTACGCACAGCCACGGGCCTCTGGGTCCTGTCATGGGACCAGGACGGTCTGCGCACGCGCTGTGTGGACGGCACCGAGGACGTGAAGCCGGAGTTCGTCACCACCAACCCGGACCGCCTGCCCGACCGCGTCCCGGCCTCGCTCAGGACGGCCCTGGACCGCGTCGGCGCCTCGCAACGCCTTGCCAACCCGTGGCTGTGGGACGCGATCACCACGGCGATCCTGCGCCAGGTCGTACGAGCAGGACAGGCCCGCAAGCTCTACCGGCAGTGGTGCAAGACCCACGGGACCACGGTCGAAGGCCCGTTCGGTGAGCTCACCACCGCCCCTACGGCCGCACAGGTCCTCGCCCTGTCGGACGAGCAGTTCGACGGCATCGGAGCCAAGTTCCACCGCAGCGTGCTGCGCTCGGCCGCCGAACGCTACGAGCTGCACGCCGCCGACTGGACGGGCATGAAGGCGCCCGAGCTCGCGGCCGCGCTCACCACCATCCCCCGCGTCGGCCCGTGGACCGCCGCGGCAGCCGCGACCGACTTCACCGGTGACTTCAGCGTCTACCCGCACGACGACCTCGCCGTCCGTACGTGGGCCGCGCAGGCTGCACCCCACTACCCCTGGCCGGACAAGAAGGACAAGGGGTTCGGCCCTCTCTGGACCGGCTGGGCCGACCCCGACCGTACTGCCCTGCACACCCTGACCCTTTCCACGCTCACCTGGGGCTCCCATGCCCGCTGAACTGGAGGATCGATGCGGTTAGCTCTTCTTTCAGGCGCAGACCCCACGCACGCACTCGACGCCGTCTTCGTGAACGCGCCCCTGCGCGACTACGCCAGGCGCCCGAGGACCAATGACTACACGCTGCCGGTGCTGGGCATGGCGTACATCGCCACGTACGCCCAGCAGGCCGGCTTCAACGTAGGGGTGCTCGACGCGGAGGCCCACGGCCTGGGTATCGCCGAGACCGCCGACCTCGTCAACGCGGCACGGCCCCGGTGGGCGGCCATGAACCTCCTCGCCCCCACGTACGAGATGTCCGCGCGCATCGCGGGCCGGCTCGACCCCGACATCGCCCTGATGGCCGGCGGACACCACGCGAAAGCGATGCCCGACCGGATCCTGGCCGACCCACGCATGGCCAACCTGCGGGCCCTCGTGCTCGGAGAGGGAGAGCTGCGTGTCGCGGCGCTGCTGGAGGACGAGCAGCGCCGCCGCGAACTGCCCGGCGTCCTCTGGCGGGACCGGCTGCTCGGCACCCGTGCCGCCGGCATCCCGGCGGGCAGACCGGACCCGCGGCTGCTCGGCCCGGACATCGACAGCCTGCCGTACGTGAACCGCGCCTTCCTGCCGCAGGACCCGTACCGGGCCGCGCCCACGGCCACGGACCGGCGCCTCGCCCTGAGCCGCGGCACGGACCTGCTGGGGACGGCCGCCCGCACCGGCCACGTGGAGGCGAACATCGTCGGGAGCCGTGGCTGCCCGTACAACTGCACCTTCTGCGGAGCCGCCGTCAGCGCCAACCCGGACCTCAGCATCCGCGTGCGCTCCCCTGAGAACATCATCGGCGAGCTGGACCAGCTGCACGACGAGCACGGGGTGACGGCCTTCCGGTTCGTCGACGACCTGTTCCTCGGCGCGGGCCGGGTCATCGACGAGCAGATGACCGCCTTCACGCGGAACCGCATCGGCGAGCGCTACGTGTGGGACGCCACCGGCCGCATCAACGTCCTCGACCGGCTCGGCGACCGCGAGCTCGACCGCCTGGTGCAGAACGGGTTACGCGAGGTCGCTCTCGGCATCGAGTCCGGCAGCGACCGCGTCCTCCGGACGATGGACAAGCGGATCGACGCCGAGATGACCGAACGCGTCGCCCAGCGCCTGGTCGAGCACGGCATCGGCGTGAAGGGGTACTTCATCCTCGGATTCCCGGGCGAGTCCCACGACGACCTCGATGCGACCGTCCGTCACATCCACCGCCTCTGGGCCGTCGCCGACAGCAACCCGGGCGACGTACGCGCCAGCGTGTTCGAGTTCCGGCCCTACCCCGGAACACCGATCTGGACGACCCTCACCGACGCCGGCCACAGACCCGACGACCTCCTGGCCTACGGGGACGTCGACCTCACCGCTGACGGCGCCGACGAGTCCATGCGTCAGCGCGACGAGTTCAACTTCTCGGTCGGCATCCAGTTCGGTGACGTCCCCCTGGCCGAGGTCCGCTCCACTCTGGCCGCGCTCACACGGGAGCAGCACCAGCGCAACCAGACCGCCCAGGGAGCTGCGGCGTGAGGCCGGGACGCGGGGCGTTCATCACGATCGACGGCCCGAGCGGCGTAGGGAAGTCCACCACCGTCGAGGCCCTGCACGCCGAGCTGGCCGCACGGGGGATTCCCGTACACGGGACCGTTGAGCCCACCACCAGCGACCTCGGCCGCTTCATCAGGGCCCACTTCAGCCACATCCGCGGGCATGCTCTGGCCTGCCTGGTCGCGGCCGACCGGTACGAGCACGCCGAGCACGAGATCAGGCCCCGGCTGAGCGCCGGCGACACCGTGATCAGCGACCGGTACATCGCCTCGACGCTCGTCATGCAGCAGCTCGACGGGGTGCCGCTGAAGTTCCTGCTGGACCTGAACGCGAACGTGCTGATGCCGGACCTGGCGGTCATCCTGACGGCGGAACCCGGCCTCATCGCCGAACGGATAGCCGCGCGCGGCCCCCAGAACCGCTTCCATCGCGACCCGACCGCGCCCCGCCGCGAGGTCGCCCTCTACACGGAGGCGGCCCAGACCCTGATGACGGCGGGTGTGCGGGTGCTCGTCGTGAACACCGGTGAAGTCACCCCGACGGAGGTTGCGGCCACAATCGCTGCCGCGGTCCGCGGATCGTCGATAGCGTCGGCTGCTTCACCGCAGTCGACACCATCCCAGGGACCATGACACCGGAACCACTCGCAGAACCCGTCATCGACACCCACGTCCTCCTGCGCGCGGGAGACAAGCTGCTGTTCTCCCAGCGCGGCGGCCCGTACGGCTACGGCCGCTGGCACATGCCCTCGGGCAAGCTCGACCGAGGCGAACCCCTGCGAGCCGGGGCCGCCCGCGAGCTGCTGGAGGAGACCGGCGTGACGGTCGACCCGGCGCACCTGCGGATGGTGCACGTGGTGCACCACCGGCAGAGCGCCGAGGTCGACCGGATCGGCTTCTTCTTCGAGGCCACCCGGTGGAGCGGAGAGCCCGTGAACAGGGAACCGGAGAAGTGCCTCGGGCTGGAGTGGTTCAGCGTCCACGAACTGCCCGAGGACATCATCGAGTACCCGGAGAAGGGGCTCCTGGCGTATTTGGAAGGCGACGGGGCGCTCACGGAACACGGGTGGGAGTAGCAGGCCGTGGCAGGCTGAATCAGGAGGAGTTCCAGGCACTCTCTGCGGGCCGAGAGGCGGTGATGACCTCAAGCCTCAATAGCGGATGAGTAGTCTCCGGATCGCCAGTACAGCCGAAAGACGCATTTTGTCGGAATCGGTGAAAGTTATGCAGAACGGCTCTCCCGGATGACAAACTCGCAGCTCAGCAAGAGTGCTCCCCGCGCCCGCGGGGATGGTCCCCACACGTTGGGAAGTGGCCATTCGATGCCGGAGTGCTCCCCGCGCCCGCGGGGATGGTCCCGACGCCTTGGCCGCAGCAGCTGTGGAGCAGCAGTGCTCCCCGCGCCCGCGGGGATGGTCCCCGATCGAACGTCGACTCGGTCGGCTCCCAGTTGTGCTCCCCGCGCCCGCGGGGATGGTCCCCGGGGAGGCGGAGGCCCGGACGAAGTCGACCAGTGCTCCCCGCGCCCGCGGGGATGGTCCCAGCGTCACGATCCACGGGTCCACGCACGACCCGTGCTCCCCGCGCCCGCGGGGATGGTCCCGTGGCCGTTCACCGGGTCAGTGTGCTGGCCGAGTGCTCCCCGCGCCCGCGGGGATGGTCCCCATGGCGATCAGCCACCACGTCGCGTGGTGCTGTGCTCCCCGCGCCCGCGGGGATGGTCTTACCCGCCGTACTTGTTGATGAGGTAGAGGTCGGTGCTCCCCGCGCCCGCGGGGATGGTCCCCTCCCCGGACCTCTGTGCCACGGCGTCATCGAGTGCTCCCCGCGCCCGCGGGGATGGTCCCTCAACTAGTTGAGTTCCGCTGGGGTCGATTAAGTGCTCCCCGCGCCCGCGGGGATGGTCCCGCCTCCGCCGGGCCGCCCTGCTGCGCCTCGTCGTGCTCCCCGCGCCCGCGGGGATGGTCCCACGTGGTGGCGTCTCGACGAGGTCGCGGGCAGGTGCTCCCCGCGCCCGCGGGGATGGTCCCCTCTTCTGGTTCCACAGAAAGACACCTCATGTTGTTAAGCCGTCAAGCCGCCGCCCCATCTCCCCCGTAGAACCTCGGCCCAGTCGCCGGCTTCGGGACCGGGATCTTCCCACTGTGGTACCGGGTTGGGAGCCGTCTCGATCAGGTGAACGAGCGTCCAGGCGACGCCGTAGCAGTCGTCGGGACCGAAGCAGGTGGCCAGGGCAGTCGCCTCTTCGGACGTGACAGGACGGGAGATCGTCCTCAGTTGGCGTTCACGCCGGTCGATCTCTTCCTCGCTCGCGTCCCAGTCGGGAAGCGGTCCGTCGGCAACGAAAGCCTGCACTTCGGGTCTCATGGCCGAATGATCGTCTCCCCTGCCGCCCGTGGACAATCTGCCCCGTTCTGCTTCACGCAGTGGCTGCTCCTGCTGGCTGGGGCTCTGCAGGGAAGGCGATCGCTTCATCGAACGGAACCCCTGCCAAGAGGCAGTGGTGGAGCTGGCCGAGCATGCGGTTGAAGAGGTGCCGCAGCGCCTGCATGTGCCAGTCCCCGCCAGTCCGTCGTCGCCGGTAGTGGGCGTCGGCGCCGGCCGAGCCGCTGAGGGAGGCGAAGGCCCAGAGGTGGCTGACGTGGTTGAGCCGGTTGTTCTTGACGAACCGGCGTCCGACGTAGTGGCGCTTGCCGGACGCGCGGGTGATGGGGGCAGCGCCCGCGTATGCCTTCAGCCCTCCGGCGGTGGCGAACCGGGTGCGGTCGTCGCCGATCTCAGCGAGGATCCGTGCGCCGATCTGGGGGCCGATGCCGGGGAAGCTCAGCATGATCGTGGCGTCAGGATGGGCTCGGAAGGCTTCCGCCGTGGCTTCGCCGAGATCGGCGACTGCTTCGCAGGCGGCGTCCAGCTGCAGAAGCAGGGCCGCGGCCTGCTTGCCCATCGCGTCTTCAACCAGCGGGACATGGTGCGGGGCTTCGCGGCGGAAGAGCTGCTGCAGTCGCTCGGCATCGGCCTCGATGTTCCTGCGGCGGCCGGCCCGTTTCATCATGGCCGTCAAGCGCCAGAGCGGCAGCTTGGCAGCTAGCGCGGGCGTCGGTGCCACCGCCAGGATCCGGCGGGCGTCCGGGCGGGCCAGACCGCCCTGCTTGTCCTTGAACGCCTCCAGGAACGCCGGGAAGTACTCACGCAGCAGGGAACGGAGCTGGTTGCAGAGCTGCTGCCGGCTCCAGACCGCGTCCTGCTGGGCTCGGGCCAGGACGGCCACGGCCTGGGCCAGATCGGTGTCGGCGGGCAGCGGCCGGTGCATCGGCATGTCCGTGCGGATGATGTTGGCGAGCACGAGCGCGTCGCCGGGGTCAGACTTCTTGCGGCTCACCCCGTGGCGGTCGCGGTAGCGGGAGGCCGCCATCGGATTGACCGCGAAGATCTGCCGAGGCCCCTGCCTCAGCGTGGCGACCAGCAGGCCGCGGCTGGTCTCGATCGCGACCGGGATCGGCGCCTCGGCGGTGTCCCCGTGCTCGGCCAGGAGGTCCAGCAGCAAGCGGTAGCCGTCCAGGTCGTCGCCGATGCGGCACTTGGCCAGCAGCTTGCCGGTGCCGTCGATGATCGCGACGTCGTGGTGTCCCTCCGCCCAGTCGATCCCGCAGAACACGTCCATGGATCCCGCCCCTTCGCCGGTGCTGTTCTCGAACGCGAGCACACGGGGCCCGGCGCACTAATTCCAGGACTCCAAGGTCCGCCACCTCATCAGCCGTGCGCGGCACCGCAAGGCCGCACGGGCGCACGCCGTGTCCAGAGCTCAAGGCTCGTGAGGAAGAACGC
This sequence comes from Streptomyces sp. NPDC006516, assembly GCF_040611875.1. Taxonomy (NCBI): domain Bacteria; kingdom Bacillati; phylum Actinomycetota; class Actinomycetes; order Kitasatosporales; family Streptomycetaceae; genus Streptomyces; species Streptomyces sp. NPDC006516. The sequence continues at coordinate 71,441 of NZ_JBEXPD010000019.1, read as the reverse complement.
GTCACCATGCGGCAGCTCATCCATCGAGGATCCCGAACCCGAGGGGCCCGCGGGGGCAGAACGTGCGAGGACCGGCCGGCGCCCAGCGCCACCAGTCTTTGCAAAGACCTCGCACGGTCGGAGGTGTCGTAGGGGTCACCACGGCACCGACCGGACCACACACGTCCTGCCCCGGGCTGGACAACGCCGCCCCGGGCCCCTCAGAGATCCAGAACCTCTAATTACTAACGAATTAGAGGTGTCGGTCGTGCTCCCCGCGCCCGCGGGGATGGTCCCGGGAAGGGCGCACCCCTCCTCTCCCAGAATGCGTGCTCCCCGCGCCCGCGGGGATGGTCCCACGTCCGCCTGCATCGGCCGATCGTGGTCGGAGTGCTCCCCGCGCCCGCGGGGATGGTCCCGAGGGTTGCGCCTTCGCCGGCGGCGACGACGCGTGCTTCCCGCGCCCGCGGGGAGGGTCCCCCAGCCCAGCAGTCGCCCGTCACGGTCGCTGACGTGCTTCTCGCGCCCGCGGGGATGGTCCCTACCCAGGCTTCCTGATCACGCGCACATACGAGTGGTCCCCGCGCCCGCGGGGATGGCCCCAGGTACGAGAGCTGGCAGGTCTGCACAACGTGGACGCGCGAGTATGACGCCGACGCCGAGGGCCGACACCGTGGGCCACCCCCGCAGGCGCCGGGAGCTCAGCGACCGCGTGCCGCACAGCGACATCGGCTCGGACAGTGTTGCGGCTGGCGCCGCACGTGTGGCGGCTCGGGAGCTATGCGCCCGGGCCCGTCCCCGCGCCAGCAGATGGTTCACCGTCTGAAGCGGGGTAGGGCCTCGTGGCCAACTGCTCTTCCAGGAACTCTGTGCTGTCCGCGTGGGCTTGGGAAGCAGCGGCTTCCTCGTCCGCGCCCACCCGGCGGTACGCGTTGGCGGACTCGAGCCAGGCCCCACGTACTTCGCCCGGGTTGGCACCGGCAGTGGCCAGGGTTGTTGCGAGCTCACCCCACGCCTCCCCTGTCCGGAACCAGTCCTGCGTCTGGGCCAGCATGGATGCAGCCCGCCGGCCGGCCTCCACGGCCTCGTCGAAATGCTCCAGCCCTCGGTAAGTGATGCCGAGGTTGTTCCAGACGTCGGCCTCACTGTGGGTGTCGCCGGCCTGCTGGAACAGGACGCGGGCGGTTGTGTGGGCGTCGTGGGCTTCGTCGAAGCGGCGGAGTTCCCTGAGCGTGCTGCCGATGTTGTTCCAGGTGCCGGCTGCGCTGTGGGTGTCGCCGGTCTGCTGGTGCAGGGTGCGGGCGGTTTCGTGGGCGGTGAGGGCTTCGTCGAAGCGGTGGAGTTCTTGGAGTGCGAGGCCGATGTTGTTCCACGCGGTGGCTGCGCCGTGTGTGTCCCCCGTCTGCTGGAACAGGGTGCGGGCGGTTTCGTGGGCGGTGAGGGCTTCGTCGAAGCGGTGGAGTTCTTGGAGTGCAGTGCCGAGGTTGTTCCACGCGCCGGCTTCGCTGTGGGGGTCGCTGGTCTGCTGGTAAAGGGTGCGGGCGGTTGTGTGGGCGGTGAGGGCTTCGTCGAAGCGGCGCAGTTCCTGGAGTACGACGCCGAGGTTGTTCCAGGCGGCGGCCTCCCCGTGGGTGTCGCCGGTCTGCTGGCAATAGGTGAGGTCTGTCTGGTGGGCGGTGAGGGCTTCGTCGAAGCGCCGCAGTTCCCGGAGTACCAGACCGAGGTTGTTCCAGGCGTTGGCTTCGCTGTGGGTGTCGCCGGTCTGCTCGGAGAGGTTGCGGGCGGTTTCGTGGGCCTGGAGAGCTTCGTCGAAGCGGCGTAGCTCTTTCAGCGCGATGCCGAGGTTGTTCCACGCGCCGCATTCGTTGCGGGTGTCGTTGAGTGTTCTGCAGGCGTCGAGGGCGAGGGAGCGGACCACGACGAGGTCCTGGAGACGCCGACGCCATTCCAGATAGCGGCCGAGGGCGAAACCCAGGTCGAGGCCGGCCTGGAGGGTGGTGTGGGCGGTGGCGATCAGGTTCTCACGCTCGGCGTCGAACCAGGCCAGCGCGCGCTCCCGGTCGGGGAACTGGGATGACACCGGACCACCTGGGGGGCGCAGATGGGTCTCGGCTGCCTCGGCACGCTCTGTGTAGTACTCGATGAGCCGGTGGTGGGCCTGGTCGTAGCGGCGGCGCGGGACGCGGCCGCGTGCCATGACCGCTTCGGCTTGTTCGTGGGCGTAGGCGCGTAGCAGGTCGTGCATCTGCCACCGGCCGCGGACCGCCGGGTTGCGCTCGATCAGGTGGCTGGCGGCGAGTCGGCCCAGGAGGCGTTCGGTGGCCGGCTGGGGCTGGTCGGCAAGGACGGCGGCGGCCGGGGTGGAGATGTCGGGTCCCGGGTTGAGGGAGAGCAGACGGAACAGATCTTGTTCCTGCGGCAAGAGCCGGTCCAGGGACTGGTCGAACATGGCTCGCAGGCTGCGTTCCCCGTCGTTCAGCCCGTCCAGGACACCTTCGGTCCGAGTGAGGGCGTCTGCGCGCTCGGACAGCGGCTGACCGGGGTCCTGGGCCAGGAGCGCCGCGGTGATCTGCAGGGCCAGCGGCAGACACCCGCACGCCAGCGCGACCCGCTCCGCCGCGCCCGGGTCCTCCTCGACCCGCACATCACCAGGATCGTTGCTTTTCAGCGCCGCTTCCAGAAGGGCGACGGCGTCCTCGGGCTGCAGACGGTTGACGGTCCGCAGCCGGCCGAGCCCGGGAAGACTGTGGCGGGAGGTGACGAGCATCCCGTGAGGCCCTGGCGGCAACAGGGGCTGCACCTGACCGACGGCGGAGGCGTTGTCGGCGACCACCAGCAACCGCTCACCCGCCTTCTGCCGCAGGTGCAACTGCGAGCGGTACAAAGCCTCCCGGCCGGCCCCAGGCGACGGCAGATGCTCGGGCCGCACCCCCAGCGACCGCAGCAACGCCTCCAGGGCGTCCGCCGCCTGTGCGGGGTGAGGGTCGTAACCGCGCAGATCGACCAGCAGGACACCGGTGAACCAGCCCCGCCGCTGTGCGGCATGGCCCGCGGCGTAGGCCAGGGTGGTCTTTCCGACCCCGCCCCAACCCGACAAAACGGCCACAGCTGGCCCGTCATCGCGACCACCGGGATCCAGGACACCCAGAATGAACGTCAGGTCATCCGCACGCCCGGTGAACTCCCGCGGCAGTGCCGGCAGGGCATCCAGCGCGGTGGGGACGGGCGCGTACTGCTGTACGTACGTCTTCGCGGTCAAGGAGCCCTGTCCCACCACCTGGCTGCCCTCGAACTGGGCACCCCTGAAGTCGTTCCGGACTGCGGTGTCCGTCCGCCTCTGGCCCCCGCCCTTTCCGCTCTTCTTACCCTTGCGCTTGGTGCCGCTCTTGCCCCCCACGACGCTGTCCTACTTGTCGTAGTTATTCGTCACGGTCATGTTCCCGCTGCCCAGCACCTGACTGTTCGTGAACGTCGCACGGCTGAAGTCGTTGTGCACCGTCCCTTCCGGCTTGGCAGCCTCAGCCTGGGCAACCAGCGCCTGCAGTTCCGCCACCACCTGCTGCTGCTCCGCCTCGGGCAGCTCCTCAAGCAGGGTTTCGAGGCGGGTCTGCCACCGTGCAACCTGCGCGATCTCCACCCGCTGCGCCTCTTCGCCTTCCCGCGCGGCATCGAGTACGGCCTGGGTCTGGTCCAGGCGCTCCAGTTCCGCCTGCTCGCGTCCGGCTTCCCCGCGACCGAAGAGCCGGGCGAATCCGCCACGGATCCCGTTCCACGCGTCCGTTCCCGCAGCCTGCACGATCGCTCCGCCTCCGGCAGCTGCGACAGCGACGAGTCCCTCGACCAACATGTCATCCCCCACATCACGAGAAAGGACCATCAGCGTAGTTCGACCACACGCCGTTAACAGCCAGTTCGTCACAAGGGCCCCTGGCGAGGGCGCTGAGCTGTCACTTGCTCAGCTGGTCGCGCGTCGGCCCAGACTTTCCCCTTGTCCCACCGGTCGACCGACCTGGCTGTGTGGGTGGTGGATCGGGCGGCTGGTGGAGGCGTGGCCTCGAACGCAGCAGTGCTTCGTTTGCCCACCTTCGTTCCCGCACAGGCAGTCAGGGAGGGTATCAACCGGCTTCCGACGCCGGCTCACCTTCGAAAGCCGGGAAGGCACCGGCGGGCGACTGCCCGTTCACGGTCTGCGCGTTGTCTGCGTGGGCCTGGGATGCGGCGGCTTCCTCGTCGGCGCCCGCCCGGGTGTACGCGGTGGCGGATTCGAGCCAGGCCTCACGCACTCCGGCCGGGTCGGTGCCGGCGGCGGTCAGGGTCGTGGCCAGCTCACCCCATGCCTCCCCTGTCCGGAACCAGTCCTGCACCTGGGCCAGCATGGCAACAGCCCGGCGGCCTGCTTCCACGGACTCCTCGAAACGCTCCAGCCCTCGATACGTGATGCCGAGGTTGTTCCATGCGTCGGCTTCGCGGTGGGTGTCGCCGGTCTGCTGGAACAAGGTGCGGGCGGTGGTGTGGGCATCGTGGGCTTCGTCGAAGCGGCGCAGTTCTCTGAGTGTGGTGCCGATGTTGTTCCAGGCGGTGGCTGCGCCGTGGGTGTCGCCAGTCTGTTGGCAATGGGCGAGGTCGGTTTGGTGGGCGGTGAGGGCTTCGTCGTAGCGGCGCAGTTCTTTGAGTGCGGTGCCGAGGTTGTTCCAGGCAGTGGCTTCGCCGTGGGTGTCGCCGACCTGCTGGTAGAGGTCGCGGGCGGTTTCCTGAGCGGTGAGGGCTTCGTCGAAGCGGCGCAGTTCCTGGAGCGCGGTGCCGAGGTTGTTCCAGGCCTTGGCTTCGCCGTGGGTGTCGCCGACCTGCTGGTAGAGGTCGCGGGCGGTCTCGTGTGCGGTGAGGGCTTCGTCGAAGCGGCGCAGTTCCTGGACTGCTATGCCGAGGTTGCTCCAGGCGGTGGCTTCGCCGTGGGTGTCGCCGGTCTGCTGGAAGAGGTCGCGGGCGGTTTCCTGAGCGGTGAGGGCTTCGTCGAAGCGGCGCAGTTCCTGGACTGCTATGCCGAGGTTGTTCCAGGCGCCTGCTGCGCTGTGAGTGTTGCCAGTTTGCTGGTAGAGGTCGCGGGCGGTTTCGTGTGCCATGAGGGCTTCATCGAAGCGGCGCAATTCCTGGAGCGCGAGGCCGAGGTTGCTCCAGGCGCCGGCTTCATTGGCAGTGTCTTTGAGGGTGGTGCAGGCGTCGAGGGCGAGGGAACGTACCACCACGAGGTCCTGAAGACGCCGCCGCCATTCCAGATAAGGGCCGAGCGCGAAGCCGATGCCGCGACCGGCATGCGGGGTGGTGTGGGCGGCGGCGATGAGGTTTTCGCGTTCGGCGTCGAACCAGGCCAAGGCATCCTCCCGGCTGGTGAACCGGGAGGAGAGCGAGCTGCTCGGAGGGGGGAGGTGAGTGTTGGCTGCTTCTGCGTGCTGGATGTAGTGGCCGATGAGCCGGTCGCGTGCCTGGTCGTAGCGGCGGCGCGGGACGCGACCACGTGCCATGACCGCTTCGGTCTGTTCGCGGGCGTAGGCCCGCAGTAGGTCGTGCATCTGCCACCGGCCCCGGACCACCGGGCTACGGTCGATGAGGTGGCTGGCGGCGAGGCGCCCCAGGAGGCGTTCGGTGCCGGCTGGGGCTGGTCGGCCAGGACGGCGGCGGCCGGGGTGGAGATGTCGGGTCCCGGGTTGAGGGAGAGCAGACGGAACAGATCTTGTTCCTGCGGCAGGAGCCGGTCCAGGGACTGGTCGAACATGGCCCGCAGGCTGCGTTCCCCGTCGTTCAGCCCGTCCAGGACACTCTCAGTCCGAGCGAGGGCGTCTGCGCGCTCGGACAGCGGCTGGTCGGGGTCCTGGGCCAGGAGCGCCGCGGTGATCTGCAGGGCCAGCGGCAGACACCCACATGCCAGCGCCACCTGCTCAGCGGCCTGTGGATCCTGCTCGACCCGCAGGTCGTCAGGATCGTTGCCCTTCAGCGCCGCTTCCAGCAGGGCGACGGCATCCTCGGGCTGAAGATGGTTGACGATCCGCAGCCTGCCGAGCCCGGGAAGTCGATGCCGGGAGGTGACGAGCATCCCGTGATGCCCCGGCGGCAGCAATGGCTGAACCTGCGCGAGCGCGGAAGCATTGTCGGCGACCACCAGCAACCGCTCACCCGCCTCCTGCCGCGCGTTCAACTGCGACCGATACAAGGCCTCCCGCCCCGCCCCGGGCGGCGGCAGATGCTTCGGCCGCACACCCAAAGACCGCAACAACGCTTCCAGAGCGTCCTCGGCCTGCGCAGGGTGAGGGTCGTAGCCGCGCAGGTCCACCAGCAGAACACCGGTGAACCAGCCTCGCTTCTGCGCGGCGTGCCCGGCCGCGTAGGCGAGAGTGGTCTTCCCGACCCCGCCCCACCCCGACAACACAGCCACCGCGGGCCCGTCGACACGGTCAGGATCCAGCACACCCAGAACGGACGCGACGTCGTCCTCACGCCCCGTGAAACCCACCGGCGGCTGCGGCAACGCATCCAGCGCGGTGGGCACTGGGGCGTACCGCTGCACGTACGTATTCGCGGTCATGGATCCATGGCCCAGCACCTGGCTACCCGAGAACCGTGCACCACGGTAATCATTCGGGGCCCTGTTGGCGTCTGCCACCGCCCCTTGCGCCTGGTTCGGCTTCGTGACCTTCCCGCCCTCGCGGCTCCTCGCGCCCTTCTTGCCCTTGCGCTTGGCACTGCTCTTGCCCCCCACGGCGCCCTACCTGTCGTAGTTGTTCGTGACCGTCATACTGCCGCTACCGAGGACCTGGCTGTTCTTGAACGTCCCCCGCCCGAAAACGTTGTGCACGCTCTGCACAGGTTCGCGGCCTCGGCTTGCGCGATCAGAGCCCGCAACTCCACCACCACCCGCTGCTGCTCCGCTACCGGCAAATCCTCCGGGAGCGTCTCCAGACGTGTCTGCCACCGGGCAACTTGCGCAATTTGCACCCGCTGCGCCTCCTCAGCCTCTCCGGCGGCCTCGAGCACCGCTCGGGTCTGGTCCAGACGCTCCAGTTCCGCCCGTTCACGCGCTGTGTCACCACGGCCGAGGAGGCAAACGACGCCGCCCCGGATCCCGTCCACGTGTCCGTTTCCACGGCCTGCACCACGCCGCTGCCCCCGGCAGCCGCGGCAGAGATGAGCCCCCGACCAACATGGCATCCCCCCAATTCCGCGGAAATGGACCACCAGCCTAATCCGACCACACCACCAGCCTCAGCCGCTTTCCAATTCCGTGTCCGGCCCATGTGGACGTATGCCGAGGGGCCCGCTTCCGCGATCTGCATGCGCTGACGGCGCGACCGCCTACGAAGACCGAGCCGGTCGGCGGGGGACGGGACCCGACTGGGCGGCGCCCCGCCCCCGGGAGTGAGGGTTTGCGGAACATCAAGGTCAAAACGTGCGCACGGCCGCGTGTTCAGGACCGAGAATCGGTGCTACGCACACCAGGGAGGCACCGCCGTGATGGACAACCTGCTCTTTGATGAGCCGATCGGCTCGATAGCCGTCAGCCCTCGGGACGACAGCCTGCTCCTACTCAAGGCCCTCGGTACCCACACGCTCCAGCTCACGTTGGACGTCCACACGCCGAAGGCGCCGGAGGCGGGTCGCGTGCTGATTCTGCAGACCAGCCTCCACGCCCCCCACGCTCACGGCATGCCCATCGTCCTGGCCGCCTCGAACGCCACCCTCGCCTTTCGGCCCGACCAGCGCACCGACCACAGATTCACCTACACGTTGACGAGCGCTCAGCTGCGCGCATTGGAGGCGAACCGCTCTGGCGACCTGCGCCTGGAGATCGCCATTCGCGCGGTGCTGCCTCAGACCGCCGTCGGCCTCTACCCCGGAAGTACGGACATCCGGCTCTGTCTCCCCGTCGCCGACCGTTGCACCAGCACCGCCGGCTCGCGATCCTCCGCCGGGTCCTCAACGACGATTCCCTGCCCCTGCGGGCCCGGGTCGCCGCCGCGCTCGTTCTCCTCTACGCGCAGCCCGTCAGCTGTATCGTCCGCCTCACCATTGACGACATCACCGACGACGAGACCACCGTCGCCGTCCGACTGGGAGACCCGCCGTCCCCGCTGCCGGAGCCCGTCGCCGACCTCATGCGGGCCTACATCCAGGCCCGGCAACATCTGCCCTACGCCAGCAGCAGGAGCTCGCAGTGGCTCTTCCCCGGCCGTCAGCCCGGGCAGCCCATGAACCCGGTCAGCCTCCAGGTCCACCTCCGAAAGATCGGCGTCCCGCCGCAACGAGGCAGGAGCTCCGGGATCCGCCAGCTCGTCCTCCAAGCCCCGGCACCCGTCATCGCGAGGGCACTCGGCTACCACGACAAGACGGCCACCCGCCTGGTCACCGAAGCCGGAGGAACCTGGAGCCGATACGCACCCGGCGACCACACACGCTGACAAACCCGACGTGGCGGCTCTGATGGGCAAGTTCCCGCCATCGGCCCGATGTCAGTACTGGGTGGCATGCTCTGCCTCCATGAACAAGCAGCAGTTCTGGCAGCTCATTGAGGCAGCCCGCGATCAGGCGTCCAACTCGAACGACGGCGAAGCGGTCGCTCGCGAGGCGACCTCGCTGCTGGCCTTCCGTCCGGTCGAGGAGATCGTCGCGGCTGAGCAGGCCCTGTGGGACCTGATGGTTGACTCCTACACCAATCCTCTGTGGGCCGCTGCTTACATCGTCAACGGTGGGTGCTCAGACGACGGCTTCGACTACTTCCGCGGCTGGCTGATCGCGCAGGGCCGTGAAGCCTTCGAGCGCGTAGTCGCTGACCCCGATGCCCTGGCAGAACTGCCCATCGTTCAATCCTCCGCAGCCAACGGCATCGACCTGGAGGGTGAGGACATGCTGGGCATCGCCTGGAACGCACACATCTCGGCGACCGGTGATCAGCTCCCCCCAAGCTCACCCACCATCCGCTACCGGGAGCTGGACCCCACCTGGAACTTCGATTTCGATGACCACGACGAGATGACTCGTCGACTGCCCCGCTTGGCAGCTCTCTATCTGGAGTAAGCGGAAGCTCTCAAGTCACAAGACGAGGTCAAACAGCGGAAAGTGAGACTCCCGGAGCATCACTGCCTGTCACTTCATCAGCCCATGAGCACGTCTCGGCTGACGAATACGCGACACCTCAACATGTGGGCCTACCAGTCTCGACCCCCGAGAAGGCGTCGCACATGCTCACGCGGGTGGCGAAGATTTTGAGGTCGCCATTGGTCTTCTTGGGCCTCAGGGCCTGATCAGCTTCTTCAGGTCGGCGGCTCGGGGGTCGCCAAGCGTGGCCAGGCCCTCTATGGCCCACACGCGATATAAACCATGCAGGCTGGTGTCGGTAGCGAGGTTGGCGTAAAGGTCGGCGGCTCGGGGGTCACCGAGCGCGGCCAGTGCATGCACCGCCCCTACGCGGTACATGCCGTAGGGAGGAAGGCCTTCTTGAGCAGCGGCTATCGCGGCGGCGAGGCCACTTCGATGCGGATCACCGGAGAGGCCGGTGTCGGTGGCGAGGTTGGCGTACAGGTCGGCGGCTCGGGGGTCGCCCAGCCTGGCAAGGCCCTCTACTGCCTCCAGACGACGATCACCATAGATCCCGGCGTCGGCGGCCAGGTTGGCGTACAGATCGGCAGCTCGGAAGTCGTCGAGCGCGGCGAGTTCCTGGGCCGCCGCTACGCGGAAGCCGCCGACAGTGGTGTCGGTGGCGAGGCTGGCGTACAGGTCGGCTGCTCGCGAGTCACCGAGCTGAACCAGTGCCCGAACCGCGTCCACGCGCCGTGCGGGGTAGACGGCGGTGTTGGTGCCGGTGGCGAGGTTGGCGTACAGGTCGGCGGCTCGCGAGTCGCCGAGCTGAACCAGCGCTTCGATTGCCTCCAAGCGGTCATCGCCGACGAGGGTCCGTTCGGTGGCCAAGTCCGCGCACAGGTCTGCGGCCGCGTGGAGAACATCGCCAGGGATGAGAGTGCCCAGCTGTGACTGCTCAGCGATGAATTTGCAGCCGTCCAGGCCCGCGCGCAAGGAGGCCAGCCGAGCCAGATAGCGGGCACCGATGTCGGGGTTGCTCCGGTGAGCGGTATCGAGGAGGAAGCCGATAAATGAGGAGTCTCCATGTGGGCTCCGCCAGAATCTCCATAACCACAGACGCGGTTTGACGCCTGGTGCGTCGCCTGACAGCCGGCTGAACAGCCCGTATCGCGCAGGAATGTGAAACGCCTTCTGCAGGGCAAGGGCGGTGCTGTCCGGATCGCGTGTTGCGTCGTAGGCTGCGAAATATTCCAGAAGGGTCTGGTGGAGGAAGACGAGCTCACCGGCGCGGATGGTGAACAGACCGCTGCGGCGGAGGCTGGTATCAAGGAACGCGAGCCATTCGTCGGCCGGTACGCGCGAGGGGCGTTGTGCCTCCGGCCTGGATTCCAGGATGGTGACCACCGGACTGTTGTTCCCGCGATGGCGCTCGGCCGCCAGGTGAGCGATGAGATCCTGGAGGTGGTCGAGCGTGTGCTCGGCTTTGGCCACCGCATTGCGGCCATAGCGTTCCAGGCCGGCACAGAGCTGGGTCCGGATTCCCGTGGGCCCGTCTGCGTACTGGTGCTTGTGCAGCAGGTCGATGAAGTCGCGGTAGATCTGGCCGCGGCCGGCGGGCAGAGGCGTGTCAGGGGCAGCGGCGTGGACCTGGCAGAGCATGGAGGTCATCAGCGGGATCCGGGCCAGATCGGCCAGCCCGGCGCGAGCAAGGTCCTGAACGAAGCGTTTGGCGGTGTCCTCCGGTTCAGCCAGGCCGAGAGCGCCGAACCAGGAACCCGCCACATGCTCCACGTCAACGGCGTCGAAGGACTGGAGTTCCAAGCGGGGCACGGCGTGACCCAAGAGGTCGAGTTCAGTCGTGGGCAGCGGGCGGGTGGCTACCACGAACCGGTAAAGATCGGCCTGATCGCCGGTCGCGATTGCGTTCAGGGTTCGCAGAATCTCTTTGCGGGCCACCGGGTCGGCGACCTCATCGAGACCGTCCACCAGCACCAGCCAGCGCACGCCGGGCTGCGGCGGGACACCGAAGAACGCCGGCGGTAGCTCGTCCGTCAGGCCGTACGAAGCGAGTTCTGCAGTTGCGGCTGAAGCCAGGGCCTGGGTCAGCGGCGGCCCGGACAGAGCCGCTGCTGGAACAAGCACGGGTACCACGCTGTCACCGCGGCCCTGAAGCCAGCGTTCGACCACGGCGGCGAGGTGAGCGCGGAGCAAGCTGGACTTGCCACCGCCAGGGCCGGCGAGGATCACGCATGTCTGTGCGTCCGAAAGAACAACGCCGGCTGGCAGCGATTCGCTCCGAGGCCGGGGCGGGGCGTCAACTCCGCCGTGGCTGCCGGATTCGAGCCGCGGGTGCGGGGTGACCTGCTGGTGCAGGTAGACGGTGGCGAGCGGTGGTACCGCACCGGGTATGACGCCTGGGTAGGGATGCTCGCGGGCCGCGCGCTGGGCGGCGGCCAGGAAAGTGTCGAGACGGCGGGTCCGCACATCGGCCCGGTCCCTGAGCTGGTGGAGCTCCTCCAACGCCTCCCCGCTGATTTTCAACGAGGCAGCCAGTAGTTCGAGGGTGGTGACGCCCGGCACGGATTTGCCGTTGAGGATGTTGCTGACCGCCCCGGTGGAAACCCGGGCGGCGGTGGCGAGGTCGGACTGACGCATCTTGCGGTCGATCATGGCTCTGCGAAGACGTTCAGCCAGCTCCGTGTGCGCGCCCCCTTGCAAGGCATCCCCCTAAGCGCCGAGTGCAGTCGTCGACCTCGTGGTTCGTCCTCGTTCACATCAACCCTATGAACGCCCGACAAGGCTATCCCTGTAATCAACAGGCCGGCCGGCCCTCGTCCAAACCGTCACCAACGGACCGCGAGGAGATACCACTGATGGACCTTCACCTGGCTCTCGTAGCCGCACCCGTCGTCCTCGGCCTACTGGCCCGCCTGGCGCGGCGCCCGCAGGCCGCGTTGGCCGATCTCGCACGCAGCCTGCGTGATTTGATCACCTTGCGCATGGTGCTTCGGGACACCGACCCCGACCAGCGGGCTGATCTCCTCAGTGCCCACCGTGCCTGGCGGGCCGACCCCACCAGCCGCGCGCGCCGCATCCCGTCGCAGCGCACGCGGCGAACATCGACCAGCTCGCAAGGATGATTCGAGAGTCACGGCTCGCCGAAATCGTCCTCCTGCAGCCCCGGGCCCGCGCATAGCTCGCTTCCCGGGGCTGCAGGCTGGGTGGAGGCACAGCGGCTGGGAAGTTGGTGGGTCGAACTGGGGGTGGGGAGAGAGTGGCGAGGGGATTCCACGGCGGCGATCTGCTCGACCGCGTGGTCGAGGTAGAGGCTGATCCACAGCACGACGGCGTTGAGGGCCAAGCCGAGCGCGCCGAGCTGGTCAGGGGCGCGACAGGAGCAGCGCGCCGGGGCGCAGTGGTGCGCCGAAGACTTGCAGGACGAGGTTGCGGTGGGCGGAGTGCAGGGTGCGTACGGCGGCCCGGGTCAGTCCGGGCTTGGGGGGTTCTTCGCCGCCCCGGGGGCGGCCCGGTTTCGTGGGGATCCACAGGTAGCCGGGGTCGCTGCCTTCGAGCTGCTGGGTGATGCCGGCGCGGACGTCCAGCCAGCGGCGCAGGATGTCGGCGGTGTCCTTGTCGAGCGGCTGGGGCACGGTGTCCAGGCTGATCTGAGGGAAGGGCCGGTGTGCCAGGTCGACGTCTGCGACGTCCAGGCGGTGCAGCTCGGGTACGGAGCGGCCGGTGGCGGCGACGAGGGCGGCCACTGCGGCGGTGCGGATTGCGGTCGCGGCGTTGGAGCCGACGGGGCGCTTCACCGCGAGGGTTCGCAGCAGCTTGTGGGACTCCTCGGGTTCCAGCCAGTCGCCATGGGCGGCAGGGGGCGTCTCCAGCCGCAGGGAGAAGCCGAGGTGCTCGGCGAAGGAGTTCCAGGTCTGGATGCGGGCGCGCTGGGTGTTGCTGGCGGCGACGGCGTTGGGCCCGGTCAGGGTGTTGCGGGTCCGGGTCCTGCCGGCAGCAGCGGCTGCGAGCCACGCTTGGGCGCGGGTGAGGTCCATGAGCTCGTCGACGGGGAGGGCAGTGGCCTGTTCCTCGCTGAGCGCGTGTTCCAGGTACTCGTCGAGGAAACGGGCGCGCAGTCGTCGGGTCTCGTACACGTATCCGCGGGCTTCGAGCGCGTCGAGGAACTGGCCGATGGCGACGGAGGCATCGACCTGGCGGGTGCGGGCGGACGGCATGCGTCCCAGCGTACGGAACCAGTGTCATGGATCTGGATAACAGCAAGAAGCTACACAACCCTCCCTCCGTGTTCTGCTGCAGCTTTGTGTCGGTCCGTGTCGAACCGAATCGCAACGTCTCGGTTCGACACGAGCATCACGCCCCACCGTCGGCTCCCCGGAACGGACCTTCGCCCTCTGGGGGTTGGCCCAAGCTTCTTGCTGTTATCTCCCATCTGAAGGGTCGGCGCCCACGAATAGGGCTGTCAGCAGCCAGTAGAGGCCGCGCGCGCCATCCGGGGAACCAACGTGCAGCCGTGCGCCTCGGCCTGCTCATTAGGAACTGTTTCTCGGATCATGTCCTGAGCCAGATCATGAGGGCCGCGAGTGTGACGGTGCCGAGGTAGACGTAGGCGCGTTTCTCGTAGCGGGTGGCGGCGGCCCGGCAGCCTTTGAGGCGGTTGATGGTGCGTTCGACGGTGTTGCGTTTCTTGTAGCGCTCGCTGTCGAAGCCGGTGGGGCGACCGCCTCGGGAGCCTCGGTTCTTGCGGTGTCTTTGCTGGTCGAGACGTTCGGGGATCGTGTGCGGGATGCTAAGTCGTCGCAAGTAGCGGCGGTTTCTGCGGGAGGTGTAGGCCTTGTCCGCCAGGACACGGTCGGGCCGGGTGCGGGGCCAGCCGACTCCGGTTCGGGGCACCCGTACCTGCTCCAGGACCCGCTCGAGCTGGGGTCCGTCACCGTAGTGTCCGGGTGTCAGGACGAAGGCGAGCGGCCGGCATCGTCCCTCCGCGACGAGGGATCTTGGTGGTGAATCCTCCGCGGGACCGTCCCAGACACTCGCCGATCTGACCGGCGCCCGGTTCCAGCGGCTGACCGAGGCCTTCGTCGCCGCCCAGGGCGTGTTTCTCGACGCCTGCCGCGAGGACCTAGCATATTCGGCGCGGCGGTGGCAGCTGATACGGCGGTACAGGGAACACCGTTTCCTGCACGCCCGCCCCTGATGCTGCGTCCACATTCCACCCATTCGGTAAACACGTTGACAACATGCCGGACAAGGTCGCCGGCTCCCTCCGCACCGCCGAACTGGACGACGCCGAATGGTGTCGCCCGTGAAGGCGGTGACGCAGCGGGTCTGACGGCGCCGCCCGGGTTACCCCTCCACCTTGATCCCGATCGCCGGGTTCAGGTCGTCCAGCTTGACCTCCAGGCCAGCCGGGGCGTGCAGCAGCGCCGCGGCGATGAACGCGCCGTTCGTGACGTACATGCCGGTCACACGCTCCATCGCATGCTTGAGGCCGTACGAGGAGCTCTCCGCCGACACAGTCAGCCAGGTCTGCTCAGCGATCCAGGCGTAGGCAGCCTGAACCTCGTCGAGAAGGACAGGCTTCGGGGCGAAGGCGCTTGAGCCGTATCCGCTCGCGCTCAGGTTCGGGTGGGCGACGCTGAGGGCGTTGAGGTCGGCCTGTGTGATGGTCATTTCGACTTACCTTTGCGTTAGTTGGACTCCGGACATTGTGTCCCACCTGAGCGAGTGGGACGGCGAAACCCGGTTTCAGTCGACATCCCTGCGCCCTCCGAGGCGGTCTGCAGGGTCAGGCCTCGCTTGTTTCCTTGGCCTCCAGAGCATCGGCGACGGCCGCGAACTCTGCCAGGGCAGCGGTGAGGTCTTCGACGATCTCGCGGGCGATCACGTCGGGGGCAGGCAGGTGGTCGAGGTCCTCAAGAGACTCGTCCCGAAGCCAGATGATGTCCAGGTTGACCTTGTCACGGGCGATCAACTGGTCGTAGGTGAACGACCTGAATCGCTCGGACTCCTCACGGGGCTGACCGGGCTTGGCAAACTGGACGAAGTCGTCCAGGTGTCCGCGGGTCAGTGGGTTCTTCTTGGGCGTGAAGCGCTGGTTGGTCCGCAGGTCGTACACCCACGTCCTGGTGGTCCATGGGGTCTCACTGGCCGGCTTCTTATCGAAGAACAGCACGTTCGCCTTCACCCCCTGGGCGTAGAACACCCCGGTGGGCAGACGCAGGATTGTGTGCAGGTCGAAGTCGTCCAGCAGACGTCGGCGCAGCGCCTCCCCGGCCCCGCCCTCGAACAGCACGTTGTCCGGCAGCACCACTGCGGCTCGGCCGTTGATGTCTAGGATCGTCATGATGTGCTGCAGGAAGTTGAGCTGCTTGTTGCTCGTGGTGACCGCGAAGTCGTGGCGCTCGATCTCCCGGTCCTCGCGGGCCTCCCTGCCGTCGGTGCCCACCATCGTGATCGAGGACTTCGTGCCGAAGGGCGGGTTGGCCAGCACAACCGACCAGCGCTTACCGGGGTCGTCGATCAGGGCATCCTTGACCTCGATCGGCGACTTGCCCTTGGCATCACCCATGCCGTGCAGAAGCAGGTTCATGGCAGCCAGGCGTGCAGTGCCGTCCACGATTTCCACGCCGTGCACGAACGACGCCTTGAGGTGTTGACGCTGTTCGGGGTTCATGCGTGCGGCGTCCTGGGAGGCGTACTCGTGGGCTCCCAGCAGGAACCCACCCGTGCCGCAGGCCGGGTCGACCACCGTGTCCTCCACGGTGGGCCGCACGATATCGACGATCGCGGAGATGACCGACCGCGGCGTGAAGTACTGGCCCGCTCCCGACCCCTTGTCGCTGGCGCCCTTGGACAGGAGAGCCTCGTAGGCGTCGCCGTTGAGGTCACCGCCGCCCGACCATGTCTCCTTGTTAATCAGGTCATGGATCAGCCGCTTGAGGATCGCCGGGTCCTGCACCCGGTTCTGCGCCTTGCGGAAGATCGTTCCCAGCATGCCCGGCTGGCGGCCTAGCCCTTGCAGGATCAGCGTGTACTGGGTCTCCAGGGCCACCCCCTCGGTGTCCAGCAAGCGCTGCCAGGAGTACTCCTCGGGGACGATCTGCTCGGGCCTGAGCGGCCGGTGGGCACGTTCGTGCGCCATCTTCAAAAACAGCAGGTAGGTCAGCTGCTCGGTGTACTCCAGCACGCCCACCCCGGCGTCCCGCAGCACTCCCGCGTACGTCCACAGCTTGTCTACCAGCCGGCGAGTGTCCGCCACGTTGTTTCCTTCCCTGCCCAAGGCGTACGCCCTGCAAGATGAGTAGATTTCTGGGCCGGTCAGCTCGGGCTGCCGGACTCCCAGAAGGCGTAAGTGACGTTGTCCTTGGTGATCCAGCTGATCCGCCCGTTCATGGACACCCGTCCAGCGATGACCGC
Organism: Streptomyces sp. NPDC006516; assembly: GCF_040611875.1. Taxonomy (NCBI): domain Bacteria; kingdom Bacillati; phylum Actinomycetota; class Actinomycetes; order Kitasatosporales; family Streptomycetaceae; genus Streptomyces; species Streptomyces sp. NPDC006516. The sequence goes on along the minus strand of NZ_JBEXPD010000019.1, from coordinate 54,962 downwards.
TCCGGCGGCTGACGGGGAACCGAACACGACGTCACGGGTCAGACGTGCGGTCCCGTCCGGGCCGACGGCGATCGATCCGTCCGCGACCAGGTCCCGGTGCTGGCCCTGACGAACCTTGTACTGCTTTGCCGACGAAGCCTTGTAGTTGGGGCGGTCCGGCATCTCCGCAGCCACCTCAGAGCCGGCCAGAACCGTGAACTCCCCGTCGACGACTTGCGCCTGAGCACCGGGCATCTGCAACAGGCGGAACACAGGGGAGTCCTCCGCCGCAGGGTCCTGCTCGGACTCGGTGACTGGTAGCGGGTCACCAGACCCAGCAGGCACAGTCTGCGCGGCGTCGGGAGCACCGACAGCCGGGCGAGTAGCCCTGCCACGCAGCACGTCCACGCCCAGGACCGGCAGCAGGATCTCCAGCTGACGGACGAACTCCTCCATGTCCGAAGCGTCCGCCTCGGGCAGGTCCGCACCGCCGGTGGGCTCGTTGCCGTTCTCCAGCGGCACCCGGCTGATCGCCTTGGCCATGCCGATCAGCTTCGACTCCAGCCAGCGCACGTGCGCGCTGGTCAGGTTGGAGTCCTTCGAGGCGATGACCACGACCTCCGACCAGAAGTCCTTGTTCTGGTCGTGCGAGCTCAGCCGCTTGGCGACGTTGTCCGACTGCCCGATGTACGCCTTGGTCTTCCCGGTCTCCTCGTCCTCACCCAACAGGATGTAGACGCCGGTCTTCTGCGCCTCCTTGCGCTCCCGGATACGCGCCAGGTCCTTGCGGGCCCCCTTGAGGAGCTGCCCGGTCCACGTCATGATCTCCGCGGTCGTCAGACCACCGGCCTTGCCGTCCACCAGGAACAGACGCACCTGCTTGCCCGCCATCAGAACAGCACACCTTCAGGAGCCTCAGTCTCGATGGTTTCAGCGGCGATCTCTTCGATCCGCTCGGCATCGGAGGCCGAGCCGGTCAGTCTGCCGGAGAAAGCGGCTGCCAGGAGCGAACGACGAAGGGATGCCGCTCGACGACGGGCAATGGCGATGTGCTGCGCTTGGAGGTCGAACTGGGAGAGCCTGCCCTCAGTCGTTGCGACGATTCGCTGCTGGTCTGCGAACGGAGCAAGCGGAATCATGACCTGCCGCAATTTCCTCACGCTAAGAGTGTGGAGTCCGTTTGAGGAACTTGAGACGCGAGACAGATACTCCCGGACCTTCGGGGAGTTCCAAACCAAGCCGAGGTACCTGGGATCGATTTCGTCTAGAGGACGCACTCGGATCAGGTGGTTCTGATGCACGGCGTCGGGAATGCTCCCGTCCCAGACAGCTGCACGGCCGATCTGGTCGGGACTGCCGTTCCCCTCGACAACCAGCAAGTCCCCTTTACAGAGGCGGTACTTATCGATCTCACCCTCGAAGAGCTCGACCTGGTGAACTTCGGTCAGGTCAAGCCCCGTCGAGGTCACGTTCGCCACCCGCAAGAAAGGGAATTTATTCAGCACAGGGTGGCGCTTGGCTTGCTTCTGGATACCACCCTGAATCGCTGCGACTTCAGGCAGAGCCACAGTCCGCCACCCTTCGGGGCTGTCCGCGGGAGATGCGGTGGCATCGTGCTCACCTTGCCGGGCAGGGAAAAACGCGTCGTTGAGCAGAGCGCGGCGAAGCGACCCAAGACGTCGCTCTGCAGCGTCGAGATAGTCGACGCCCGCGTCGAGGCGGGAGATATAGTCCTCCAGCACTTCAACGATCCGCTGCTGCTCGGGCAGCGGGAAGACCGGAACCTTCAGCCCAAGGAAGCGGTCCTTGGTGAGGTTGAGGCCGCTATCACTGATGCCGGTCTTCATGCCGTCGATAACTCGCTGGGCATCAGGGCTGAGCAGGTAGAGCTCGAGGAAACGGGGGTCCATGAGATCCGGCTTCGGGCGGAAGCGGTACATCTTGCCCGACAAAATATTCTTCTCGCGGGTTGCGCGCACGTAGGTAGGAACGCCACAGCGCCCGCGCGGGCCAGCGCAGGTCATGAGTATGTCTCCGGCCTTCACTTCAAGGTGCGGGCGCGGTTGAAGAGTGGCGGGCAGGTTCTTGTTCTCGTGGTCGAGGAACTTTCCAGCCTGGATGGCCGTGGTCTTCAGAACTCCCCAGTGGTCCGGCTCCGCGGGTTGCCGGTCACACTGCGGGCTCCAACCCTGCTGGACCTTTTCGCTTTTTTTCTTACCAATCAGGACGTCGTCCAGTGTGGCCCATGTCGTCACGCGGTCAACTCCTTGTTCAGCGTCTCCAGCAGTTCACCGGCCTGGTCGCCCAGGTCGCGCAGGGCGCCGTCGATGCCGCCGCGCTCGTCGAACGGGGCACCGTCGAGCTGGTCGACGTCGATCCCAGCCGAGGAGGCGATCACGTCCGCCACGTTGTCCAGCCACCACTTCTGTGTCTCGGTGAAGACGATGCCGGCCTGCTCCTGCTGCCGTAGCCAGCCCTGGTACCGCTCGTTGACCTTGTCCGCGTACGGCACCAACTCGTCGTCACCCGTAAGGGTAAAGCGCAGCAGGGACACCAGGTCCGTGACCTGGGCCTTTGTGTTCGGCCGGACCCGGCCTTTCTCCACCTGCTCGTAGGCCTCCCACAGCCGCTGCGGGGTCCACTGGTGCGGCGGACGGGCGATCCGGTCGGCCAGTTCCTTAATCTGGGCGAACGTGCTCCCGGCAGGCTTGGTACCGGATTCCTCGGCCTGCTGCAGGGCCTGGATCGCGGAGATCTCGCTGCGGTGCTCGTCCAGGTAGACGCGCCAGTCCGTGACGATCTCGCGGGCCTTGTCCTCGGCGCCGACGCCGTATGCCTCGAGCAGGGTGTCGGGGTTGGTGTCGTCGATGATCTGGTCGTGCTGGCGGCGTAGCTCCATGATGCGCGTCCGCAGCTCGGGGTTGGACGCCAGCGGGGTGATGGCCTTCTCGAGCAGGTCGTCGACCACCTGTTGAGGGTCCGCGCCTTCGCCGGCAGCAGCGATGGCTTCGGCCTGCTGCTCGGGGTCGCAGGCCTCGACTAGCTTCTTGACGATTTTCTCGAGGGGTTGTCCGGCGACCCTGTCGAGTTCAGCCCGCTCGGCAGAGGTGACCTGGAGCTCCAGGGCTGCCAGGCGGGAGGCCAGGGTTGCGGTCTCGTCCTCGGTGATCGTGAGGCTTGCGGCCTTGCCCAGGAGCTTTTCCAGGCTGATGCCCTTCTTGCGCATCAGCGGCGGATCCACGAAGTCGTGCTCGGTGACGCCGATGGCGTCGACGATGACGAACCTCGTCTTCTCCCGTGCAACCGGGCTCGTCTGGGAGTCGGGGGTGACGGCCTGGAAGTCGGGCTTGGGCATCGTGCGCGCCCCGCGGCCCTTCATCTGCTCGAAGTACTGCGCCGAGCGGACGTCGCGCATGAAGAACACGCACTCCAGTGGCTTGACGTCGGTACCGGTGGCGATCATGTCCACCGTGACCGCGATCCGCAGCCTCGCGGAGGAGCGGAAGGCCTGCAGGTGGCCTTCAGGGTCCTTGGCCTGGTAGGTGATTTTTGCGGCGAAGTCGTTGCCCTTGCCGAAGACCTGCCGCACCTGGGTGACGACCTCCTCGGCGTGGGCGTCGTCCTTGCAGAAGATGAGCGTCTTAGGGACCGTGGTGCGGCCGGGGAAGATCTCGGTGAACAGCCGGTCGCGGAAGGTCTCCAGGACGGTGCGGATCTGGTTGGGGTTCTGCACCGCCCGGTCCAGCTGGCTCTTCTTGTACTCGACGTCCTCGTCGACGGCCTCGATGCGCTGGATGCGGGTGCGGCGGTCGACCTTGGGCACGAACGTGCCAGCCTCGATCTTCGCCCCGTTCTCCGAGACCTCCGTCTTGATGCGGTAGATGTCGAAGTCCACGTTCACGCAGTCGGCCACCGATTCGGTGTATGTGTACTGCGAGACGAGGTTCTGGCGGAAGAACGCGAACGTCTGCTTGCCCGGCGTGGCCGTCAGCCCCAGGATGTGGGCGTCGAAGTACTCCAGGACGCCCTTCCACACCCCGTAGATGGAGCGGTGGGCCTCGTCCACGATCACCAGGTCGAACGACTCCGGCGGCATGTCCTTGTTGTAGGCGATCTCCACCGGGGCGTCCGGCACGAAGCGGTCCAGCGCCGGGTCATCGCCCTCGGGGATCTCCTTGCCGCGCAGCACGGAATAGACGCGCTGAATTGTGGAGATCACCACGTTCGAGGACTCCAGCATGCCCAGACCAGTTAGGCGCTGGACCGAGTACAGCTCGGTGAACTTCCGGCCGTCGTCGGGCGTCTCGTAGTTGCTGAACTCAGCAGCGGTCTGCTTGGCCAGGTTGTTGCGGTCCACCAGGAACAGCACTCGCTTGAACCCTGCATGCTTGAGCAGTCGGTAGGACAGGGTCACGGCGGTGTGAGTTTTGCCCGCACCGGTGGCCATCTGGATCAGCGACCGGTCTGCACGCTGGGCCGCCAGCGATGCCTCGGTCTTGGAGATCGCTTCGGTCTGCGCGGGCCTCAGCCGTTCCACGTTCAGTGCCGGCATGCGCCGCACCTTTGCTCGCCAGGTCGGAAAGGCGGGATCATCCTGGGCTTCCCGAATTATTCGCGCGAGGGTGGCCGGCTTGGGGAAGTTGAAGACCTTCCGGGCACGAGGCTCGGGGTCATAGCCGTTGGTGAAATGAGTTTCCGACCCGGAGGCCTCAAACACGAACGGGATGCGATCACCCACCGTGTGCGCACGCTTGCGATGTTCCGGCGGCAGGCCGGTGGCGTACATCGCCGACTGCCACTCCACGCCTGACAGGGTCGTGCCCTGCGGTTTGGCCTCGATAACCCCGACGACCTTCTTTTCCACGTACAGCAGGTAGTCGACCCGGCCGTGGCCCGGTGCCATGACGACCTCGCGCACCGCGACGCCGTGCACGCCGAGCTCGCCCGCGAACAGGTTCATCGCCTTGCGGCCCTGTACCGCCCAACCTGCGGCAGTCAGCTGCTGGTCGATGAGGGCACGTGCGCGGGCCTCCGCCGGGAGGCGGGAATCGTGATCCTTGCTGTTCATGGCTTCCTCAGCATGAGTGTCGGAAGTGTTGCCCACTGAACGCCGGGCTCGCGCGGGCTAAGGCCCGCGGGGGAGGCCTGAGGTTGTGATGGAAGAGTCATGAGGCGGTGGACGGTGGACTGTTGCGCCCGGTCAGGAACCTGCTTCAAGAGCCGCTCGGTTACCCGGTGTCCCGAGTGTGATCGTCCCGTCTCGGTCGTCCGCTCAATACGGTCCTGACGCTCGCCGTACATCCCGCAACCGTCTCTCGTCCCCTGCGCTGACTCTGCTTCAGGTCAGCGCGCCGTGTCCTTGAGGGTAGTGCAGGGGGGTGACACAAGCGGCATGTCTGATCATCCTGCCACCGTCCCCTGCCAGTTCAGACCGAAGGCCGGACGTCGTGATCCAGGCAGAGCCAGTTCGGACGCCCCTCGCCCGCCGATGACGGACACCCTCTAAGTGTGGTAACGGACTTCCGCAAGCGAACCCCACTCCCCCGTCGACCTGTGTTCGAAGCGCCCTCTCACGCGTGCCACCAGGCCTCGGGACTGCGGCGGGCTGGGTGGGAGCTAGGTCCGTTACCACACTTAAAGTCCTGGTCTCCGGTGATGGCATGCGCAAGGCGGACGGCACCGCGATGCTCGTGGAGGTTGAGCGTGGTCGCCCCGATCCTCCGTTTTCGCAGACGCCGCTCGGAACGAAACCTCCGCTGCCAACCCGCCCTGTGCTGGCCAGAACGATCCGTTGGGCATCAGCACCGTCAACAGCGTGAAGAGCAAGAAGAGGCGGAGCGACCTGGTGGAGTAGTTGCGGCTTGCTACAACAATGGTGAGTAATCGGGGCCTGAGGAACATCCGTGTCAGATCGTGCGCTAAGCGCTCGTCGGCCCTGGTGGGGGCTCACGGGGTGCCGGTTGTTGGACCGCGCTAGAGATTTCAGTGCGCGACGCTCTGAGCTGGGCATTGAAATCTTTCGTGCGGTGACCTACGCCACACTCGCCGCGCGACAGATTTCACTATCCGCCCCCAGAGTCGTCAGGGCCCAAGGGGTTGTTCACTCAGGGTGACTGAGTACGGCAAGCAAGGGACACCTCCAGAAGGCTCAGGTCTCTACGCATCGGACGACCTCGCCTCCGGAGGCACATCGGAGGGCGACCGCCCCCTCCTCTGAGCTTGTTCCGCTTTGACGGACACCTTTGGTGTGGTGGTCAGGCTGCGAGTGCGGTCTCGTACTCGGCGGGGCTGAGGTAGCCGAGGCCGCTGTGCAGTCGGTGCAAGTTGTACCAGCCTTCGATGAAGTCGAAGATCGCTGTGCGGGCGGCGGCCCGGCTGGGCCAGGCGGAGGTGCCGAGCAGTTCGCGTTTGATGGTTGAGAAGAACGACTCGGCGAGCGCGTTGTCCCAGCATGGACCGGTGCGGCCGACCGACAGTCGGATCCCGAACTTGGCTGCCAGGACGGCGAATTGCTGACTGGTGTATTGACAGCCGCGATCCGAATGGAAGATCACGGGATGGGTGGGGCGACGCTGCTGGCAGGCGGATTTCAGCGCGTCGGCCACCAGATCGGCCCGCAGATGATCGGCGGTTGCCCAGCCGACCACACGCCGGGAGGCGATGTCGATGACCGTGGCCAGATAGAGCCAGCCCTCATCGGTCGGGACATCTGTGATGTCGCCGCACCAGCGGGCATCAAGCCCGGTGCGGTAGGGGCGGAAGTCCCGGACGATGAGGTCGGGACGCAAGGCAGCCCTGGGATCGGGGATCATGGTCACGTGCCGTCGTCGGCGGTATCGGCCCTGCAGCCCGGCGGCCCGCATCAGTCGTGCGACACGACGGCGGCCGCACCCTCATTCCTCGAGGGCCTTCGCAGTCCTCACGGCCAGGGCATCGATCTGGGCCAGTAGTCCTGCGGGCGGTTCGTTCAGGTTCAAGGCGTGGGCAGTGATCGTGACGGACGATCTGCGGATCACGTGGTCGATGGGAGCTGTGCCCGGAGTCGTGGCCGCGTAGACGAGGTGGCCGTGGGTGATGCCCAGGGCGGTGCAGTAGGCCAGAAGTTGGTAGAGATGCTCCCGGGATGCCTTGCCCTCCAAGGACGTGTACTTCGCGTCCACCACCGAGACCGGGCGGCCCTGGCGGTAGAGGACCAGGTCGGGGCGTATGGATGTCCGGCCGGCCTTGTCCAGGGGGTGGGCGTCCTGAGGTGCGCAACGGATGCCGTGGCGGGCCGCTACCGCACTGAGGGTCATGGTCAGGAAGCGTTCGAAGACTCTCGGCAGGTCGAGCAGAAATCCGTCCGCCACAACCGGTGCCCCTCCCTCCTGCTGTATCGAGCGGCCGGTCAGGAGAAGTTCGGCCAGTCGCAGGGCCTGGCTGTAACGGGCGTTCAGGCGAGTCGGGGTCCAGGCGGGAAGTGGTTCCCCGGGATAAGGGCGCCGAACGCCGTGAAGCCGGTCGGCGAGGTGGCGCAGGGTCAGGCGCGTCGGCTGGGGGACGCCCGGCAGGTAGGCGGCCAGGTTCAGGGCGGCCAGCAGGATGCGGTTCTCGGGGATGTCCGGGGTGTGGTCGTCGTACCTGACCGAGATCGGCAGGGGCAGGCCGGTACGACGGAGCTGAGCTGTGGCACGGATGCTTCCCCTGATCAGGGGAAGGTCCTCCTCCACTTCGCGGTAGCCGTGCAGGACGCCTGCTTCCAGGGTGCGGCGGGCAGTGCGGGCCAGCAGGTCGGCGAGGGCGGGGAGAAGGTCGTCCGTCGTGGCCGCGGTGACCGGTTCCGGGCGCCAGGGGTCGGTGGAGGAGTAGGAGAGGAGGAAGAGGAGGTCTCTGATGCCGAGTTTGGGGCGCAGATGGAGATGGATCGCATCGCCTGATCTCGTGCGCAGCCGGACGGTGCCCACCTTCTGGTTGCCCCGCACGGTCCAGAGCCCGCTGGGTGTCGGGGTCAGCCGTACCAGGTCCGGCACGGCGACCAGGGCCGCCACCTGGTCGCCCGTCAGTTTGTGCAGGGTGCCGCGGCCGGTCTCCTGGACGGTGAGCGTGAGGTCGGAGGTCACGACTCGAGGGCCGAGGGCGACGAGTCGGCCGGCTTGTCCTGCGGCGGGACACCTTGGGACGGGAGACCGGCCGGCGGATCCGACGCCGGCGGGTCCGACTGCGACACGGCCGCACTCAGGGACTCCAGGCCGTACTCCGCCTCGACGTCGACGCCCGTGCCGTGGAGCTGGTCCTCCAGCAGCGGCAGGATCTGGGTGCGCCAGATGAGGTCCAGGCCCCCGGGGCGGACTGCGGCGGGTTTCATCAGATACGACGGGCCGATAGCTCGGTCCGCCTCCCCGAGACGGTCGTTGAGTGCGTCCAGCAGGCGGGCCGGGGTGTCCGAGTGACCTCGGGCATGCAGCCAGCGGGCCAGCAGGCCCTGCACCGGCGGCTTCTCAGGGGAGAGCCGGCGGAAGGCGAACCGGCGGCGCATCGCCGCGTCGACCAGAGCGATCGAGCGGTCAGCCGTGTTCATCGTGCCGATGAGGAAAAGATTGGCGGGCAGGTGGAACGGGTCGTGAGGGCTGTACTGCGTGGTGACGGGCTCCTCGCGGTACTCCAGCAGGAAGTACAGCTCGCCGAAGACCTTGGCCAGGTTGGCCCGGTTGATCTCGTCGATGATCAGGACGTACGGATTGGCCGGGTCCTTCCGTGCTCGCTCGGACAGCAGCTTGAACGGGCCCGGCAGTACGTCGAACACGACCGACCCGCCGTCGCCGCGCACCGGACGGAAGCCCTCGAAGAAGTCCTCGTAGGTGTAAGAGGGGTGGAACTGGATGAGTTCCACCCGGTCCGGGCCCGCCAGATGCCTGGCCAGGGCACGGGCGAGGTGGGTCTTGCCGGTGCCGGGCGGACCGTGCAGCACCAGCTGCAGCTGCTCCTGGAGCTGCTCGGCTGTCTCCCGCAGCCACTCCAACGGCATGAGCAGTTCGTCCGCGAGTTCCTGGGTGACCTGCGGCAGTTCGAGGCGCTTGGTGACGTCGACGTCCACGAGCTCCTCGGCGATCACAGCCTCCAGGCCGGCACGTTCCGCGAGTTCGGCGGCCACGCTGCTGATGTCGTACACGGTCGGCGGCAGCGGAAGCCGCGCCTGGACCTTCTCGGGGAGGCCGGCACGGACGAGGGGGCGCTCGGCGGTGGCCCAGCGCACCGGGCGCCGGCGGGCGTTGTCGAGGCCGTCGGAGGCGTCGTACGTCGGTGGGCCCTGGAGGGTGCCGACGTGCACCTCGTCCGCCGTAACGGTGACGATCAGGTCCCCCGGCTGCATGACGGTCAGGAAGACATGGAGCTGGTAGGCGGCTGCCGCGCGCATCTGGGCGGTGGCCTCGGGCATGGCCTCGGCGACCGCCCGCCGGACCTGCTCCTTATTGGCGCCGGCGGGAATCTCCGGGATCTCCCGCCAGGAAACCGAGCAGTAGCCCTGGCCGAGCCAGGCCGGAATGAAGTCGTGCCCGTCCACGTTGTGGCCACGGACCAGCCAGCCACGCTGCTCATGCTGCACGGCTCCCTTGCGCCAGCGTCCGACCCAGGGCTCGTCGTAGAAGTCGACGGCTTGGCCTGTCTGGGCCTCGAGGGCTCTGCTGAGCGTCAGCAGGTCCTTGTCGTCGTTGCCGGTCGGGTCGGGGAGATCCTCTGCGAACGCTTCTAGGATCTGGTGCTTGTGGTGGCCACTGGCGATGGGCTGGAAGTGCTCGGGGAAGAGCGTGAAGAGCAGTACGTGGATCTGGGCGCGGCCCTTCTTGTGGCCGACCGAGTCCTGGATCTCGAAGCAGAGGGCCCGGAACCGCCAGGGGTCTTCGAGCAGTGCCTGCCGCTCCACAGGCTCCGTCCCGGCGAGCCGTTCCACGAGGAGGACCAAGACCTGGAACTGCGCCCACCGGTAGTTGAGGAAGCCCTGCCCACCGTGGAGGAAGCCCTTCAGGGCGGGTGTCATGTCCGGCGGCACATGCACGGAGCGGCCGGCCCAGGACAGGACCTCGTGGAGGAGCTGGAGTTTCTTCTTGAGGCCGATCTGTTCGGGAACCAGCGGGGCCATGTTCACGAGGAGCAGCTCGGCAGCGAGGACGATCGTCTCGTCAGGAGCCTCGGCGAGCTGGCGGCTCAGCTTGACGACAAAGGTGTCCGACGATTCGTCAGGCCGGTCGACGAAGCGGGCGCGCAGATCGGACGCGGTCGCCCGATTCCAGGCGGCCAGTTCCGGGTCGAAGGCGGACTTCCCGCTCAGTAATCCTTCGCGGAAGACCCGTTGCAGCACCGCCGCGACCTCAGCGCCATCCGGCCGTCTTGCCACAGCTCGCCCCCACCCTCGTGCGTTTCCCGAAGTACCCACCCTAGTGAGAGGGGCAAGCCTGCGTCATGACAAGGAGCGGTCCTCTCCCACCTCTGCTGTACGACCGCCGAGAATTCCCGATCTCGCCTCTCGCCGGCTTCAGCACGGTGCCGGCCCGGGGCAGAGAACACGCGGCTCACCCCGCGAGTGCCGCACGCGCCTTCTGCAACTGCTCCACGCCCACCGTCCCGGTGTCCGGCAGGCCCGCGCTCTCCCACGCACCCTGGGCCCGGGCCACGACGCCTCCGGCGTCGTCCAGCAGGACCTTCTTCGCCATGTTCACCGAGATCGCGCCATCACCCAGGTCGACGATGTGGGCGAGCATGCGCACGTTGTGCTGCCGGTTGCCGGCCTTCTCCTCGTTGTACCGGTAGACCAGCACCCACCGGCCGACAAGGGAGCGGGCCCGTTCAATGAGCTGCCGACCGCGGTCGGTCTCCTCCTGCTCGGTACGGATGTTCTCCGCGTCGCCGGACGGCGGACGCAGGGTGAGCAGGCCACGGCGGCTGGTCTCCTCGATCTCGACCTTCTCCAGGAAGGCAACGAACGTCTTGGCGCTCTCCAGCCGGTCGACGTCCTGCGCCGCCTGCTTGGCGATCATGTGCAGGTCGACGGTGAGCGTCTGCACACGGCGGCCCCATGAGGCTTCCTCACCGGGCGGGCAGGGGCCGGCGGCCTGGGCGGCGGCGATCACGAGGCTGTAGTCCACTCCCCCATCATCTCGCCCGGGTCTGTCAGACGAACGGCGCTACCACCGATTACGGGCCAGAGCCGGACATTTTACAGTCCCTCGCATGGAGGTCTCGTACATGTAGAGGCCGGTGCTGGAGAGCTTCTCGGCGGGCACCGGCCTCCAGGCGCGTCGGTCCACGTCACCCAGCTTCCTGTCCCGGATGGCTGAATGGCGTCCGTAGTCGCCTCTTCACCGACCAGCGTCAAGCGAGGCCCTGACCACTGCCCACAGACGCTGCTCGGGAGCCGCTACCAGTTGGTGATGTAGAAGCAGGACCACTGACCGAGGCTGCCGCTGTACTGGAAGGCCCACTTGATGTTCGTCCGCGTTTCCTTGCCGTACCCGCCGTCAGTGCCGATGCCTTCCTGCCCCTGAGCGTAGACAAGAGCGTTCTTGGTGTTGGTGCCGAAGAGCCCGTCGGTGCTCAGACTGCGGCCGTAGCATTTGTTCAGCGTGATCTGCAGAGCCTTGACCTCGGGTCCACTGGCTCCCTGGTACATCTGGCAGTCCACGTTGTTGTTGTAGGCAGGAATGCTCGCGTGATAGCCGGAGTTGGAGATCGTCTTGCCGACGGTGTCGTTGCAGTAGCCGGCGTAGGCAGCTGCGGGTGTCGCGGTGACCATCCCGATGCCGGCGGCGGAGAGCGCGACTGCCGCAGCGGAGGCACCGGCCTGGGCGCGCAGTGCGCGGAGCTTCTTCATACTTCCCCCTGGATTCCGTAGCGTGGACGCTTCCCCTGAAGTCGTCCATATGCCAGCTGTTGAATTGGAAGGTCGAGCGGACCCCGAGACCTTTCAGGGTCGTGAGCCCTTGTCGTACGTCTTGAACGGTCCTTGTTGAGACCCGCTCGGGGCGGGTGGAACGGCTGCTGCACAGGGACGCGGTTGAAGATCCGCCCATCTCCCCCCGTAGCCGCTGCCTCGGATGCCGCCATGAGCTGCCATCTCCCGTCATCAAGATCCAAGCCTGGCGGTTTTGTCTTCGCCTTGGTCGGCCCCTGGTCACCACCGACGTGGTCGATCAGCCAGCCTCGATCGGGGCTCTGCCAAGCGGGGTTCAGAGCCGCTGGGACGGAACGTGGACCGTCCAGGTTCGTGACGTTCCTGTCGCGCCTGGTGAAGCCAACTGTTGCTCGTCCGGCCAGCGCCCGGCCACCCCCTTGCGGCTGAGTGCAAAAGCGCAGCTGGAGGGGGAGAACAAGCTGCTCCACTACCACCCGCCCCTACCATGTCGGCCGTCGCGCGGCAGTCCGGCAGCCGCCAGGCGCGGGCGTACCTGGTTGGCCCAGGGCCGTTGCAGCAGATGAGCAGTGCCGGACCGCAGCAGCCCGAAAGCTGGGCGCGACCTCCGCCATCCGTGAAACGGCAAATCGCATCTGCGACATATCGCTCGTCGAGAATGCCAGCTCCGACAAGCACGCTCTGATCCCGCTGTCCTGGATGCACATCCAGGACAGCGGCGAGGGTCCGGCCAGATATGCGCAGCCGCCTCCAGCTCGCCCACCCTGGACCCCAGGAACGGGACCCTGGGCCGGAGCCAGCCGTGGCCTGAACACCAGTACACGACGCTCGGCCCCCTCGCTGATCAAGCGCCGACGCCCCTGCGGGTATCCGTTCCAGGGCCCTGCGGCAAGTCGTGCACGCGGGGGCACCGTCCGGCGCGCAGATCGACGCGGCGGGGTGGGCGGTGTGCGAGCCGACAGCGACGCCTCTAACTGAAGCCCCTTCAGAGCGAGCCTCGCCGCAAGTGGAGGAGATGGGTACTCAGAACACCTTTTGCAGCGGCAATCCAGGTGGATGGCGCACAATGAAGACATCGGGACAGCACTGTTGGATAAAGTGCGCATTCGCAGTGCTCACATGACCTACGAGGCTCGCGCTTCCTATTGTCCGGGGTGAAGGGCACGCCGAACGGCGGCCACGAGGGAGTTCACACCATGTCCATCGCTGACCACCAGGATCAGCTCCATTCCCAAGCTGAGATCGCCTTGTTGGCGGGCGTCTCGCGGGCGACCATCACGCAGTGGCGCCGGGCCCCCGGCTTTCCGCCTCCGGAGCGCGGCGGAGAGGCGGATCTGTTCCGTCGGGCCGACGTACTCGCCTGGTTGGACAAACGGCCAGTTCCCGGGCGCCTGCTGCAAGGAGATCCGAACGGCACCACGTACGGAACACGAGCCCGCAGGGCCCAGGCTGGGAGACCGCAGACCGTCGCTGACGCGCCCCAGCCCGTCGAGCCGGACACGCAGCCCGATCCACGTGACACGGACCGCGTACGTGAGCTCATGGGTCAACTGTGTGAACGGGTACGGGGAGCCGGCTCCCGGGTCGACTACGTGAACCTGCTTCTGTCACTGCACTTCCTGCGGCGGTTCAAGGGCCCTTACTGGAACGACGTAGTCACGATGTCCCGCACCGGTGAGGGGTCGGACGGCGCCGCCGCTCTCCTCAGGCACATCGCTGGAGGGCTCGACGAACACCTGCGGACCCGGGGCATGCGTCCGGCGATGCGTCAGTCGCTCGTGCGCCTGGAGCCTCGGTCGTACAACGATCTGCGCCACGTGGTGAGCCTGGTCGGCGAGCTCGGGCCCAGGGCGTTCGAGCTCATGCTGGACGAGTACGAGTTGCTGGCCGGTTTGGACAGTGGGGAGTTCTTCACTCCGCGTGCCGTGGCGGATCTCATGGTCCGTATCGCCGGGGAGAACACCGTGGGAGAAGCCCCGCTGAGCGTCTACGACCCGTACGCTCGGGGCGGAGAGTTGCTCGCCGCTGCGACCACCTGGTGTGCGGAGCAGGGCGCGGCTCCGCACCGGATGCAGATCTGCGGAATCACTCACGGGCGGGACACGGCGCCCCTGGCGACCATGAACCTGACCCTTCACGGTGCTCGGCCCCGTGTGCTTGTCTCCCCCAGCGGGTCCCCCTGGAAGACGGCCACGGCCTTCTCAGGGCAGCAGTTCGCCCTTGTCCTCAGCAACCCCCCGTTCAACATGAGTGACTCCACCGGGGAGCCCCGCATCGAGGGCAGCTGGCCGTACGGGCCCCCTCCCCTGGGCAACGACAACCTCGCCTATGTGCAGCACGTGCTGAGCGCCCTGGAGGAAGGCGGCACCGCTGCGGTGATCATGCCCAACAAGGCGTGCAACTCCGCGAACGGGGCGGAGAAGGGCATTCGCCGGGCCATGGTGGAGCGTGGTGTGGTGAAGGCGGTCATTGCTCTGCCGGACCGCTTGTTCTCCCACACGTCCGTGCCCGTGTCGGCGTGGTTCCTGGTCCATCCGTCTCAGGCTCGTGACGACGTCCTGTTCCTGGACGCCCGGCAGGTGGGAACCACGAACCGGGGCAAGCGCACCCTCCGGAACGAGGATGTGCAAGACGTGATCGACGCCTATCGGTGCGCCGGGACCGATCAGGGAGGCAGGGAGCAGAGCTCGCCCGTACCGACCGCGGTCGTCAACAGGAAGACGGTCCAGGAACGGGACTGGTCGCTCAGCCCCATCGACCACATCAATGTGCACCGACCCCGACGTAGCTCCGCGGAGGCGGCCCGCGCGGAAGCCCTGTACGAACTGGAGCTCCGGAAGCGGGAGGTGTCGGCGGCGGACGTGGCCGCGGCCTCGGCGCTGGAGCAGCTGGAGCACGAGGACCTTCTGGGCGACGGCGCCCAGTGGGAGCGTGTGGCGCTGTCCGATCTGTGCGGGACCGGGACCAGGCCCTCCACGGGAGGGATCCAGGCAGGACCGTCCTACAGCTTGCTGAAGAAGCACATGACCAGCACCGGGGGCGTGCCGCTCGTCTTCCCCCAGAACCTGCGTGAGGGACGAATCGAGGTACTCGACGATGACCGGCAGGTGGCGGAAGGGCCGGCGCAGAGTATGGACCGCTTCCGGCTTCGGCCCGAGGACATTCTCTGTGTCCGGACGGGGGCCATGGGACCCCCGGCACTGGTACGAGACGTAGGGGTCGGCTGGCTGATGAGCGCCAACGTGATTCGGCTCAGGATGGACGGCAGACACCGCGCCCACGTCCACCCCGGCTATCTCGCGGCATATTTGGGGCGGCCCGAGTCTGTCGCGTGGGTGAGAGACCGGGCCACCGCGACCGGTGCGCCATCCATCAGTGCCGCCGCGCTGGGCAACCAGCCCGTGCTGCTCCCCCCATACGCGGAACAGCAGCGCGTCGTCGCGGTCCTCGACGCGCTGGATGCTCAAGCCATGGCCCACCGCCGCCTGGCTGCGGCGATCGCTCACACCCGAACAGCCGTTGCGGAGCACCTGATGACCTCAGCTTCCGACATCACCACGCAGCCGCAATCCGGTCGGCGTTCATGACACCCGGCCGTAGCGCCTCGCATCCACCCGCCTCCACTGATGAAGGACCCTCCGTGACTTCCCCGACCACGCCGTCTCCCGCACCGGCCTCGCACTCCCACACCTGGGCGCTCTGGCTACTGGTGATGGTCCTCTTCTCCACCGTCGTCGCCCTCGCCGTGATCACGCTGAAGCAGCACAGCGGCTCAGGACTCGCGGACGCGGTCCTGTCGGGCGGCACCGCCTTCGGATCGACGATGATCATCTGCCTCGGCGCGGTCGCCGGGATCAGGGAGCTGCGTCGCACACGGTGACCGTTGTGAGCGCGAGCCCACGGGCGGCAGTGGGGGGTAGTGCGAGACGACCAGGCCGGAAGCCCAGTAAAGCCGTCCACGATCGCGGCGGTCCTGGCGGCAGCGTCCTTCGCACCGGGTAGCTCCATGCCTTCACCCTGTGCGGTTGCCCTCTGTCAGGACGGCACTATCTGGTTTCTGAGCTTCCCCTGCGAACGGGGCGTCTTCTCCCCCACCCGCCGCGGCTCGATCGTCCGGGGGTCGACCGCCTCGCCCGGGGCGCCCTCCTTATAGAGGCCCTCGGGCTCGTTCGGCCTGTCGTGCGGCAGCAGGAAGAACGTGCGGCGCTGGAAGAGGCCGCTGTCGGGGTTGGCCTCGGCGTCCCTGTCGAGCTCCGCGTAGCCGACCATGCGTCCGTCACGGGCGTAGCGGGGCTTGCCACCGCGGCGGGCGCTCTTGTCGAGCGCCTGGCGGACGTAGTCGAGGTCGTCGAGGTCCTCCAGCCACACCACGTTCGCTTCGTGTTCGAGCTGGCTTTCGTGCAGCAGCGAGCTCATGGACGCAGCTCCTTGTCGGTGATGTGGCGGTACGGGTGGAAGGAGTTGTTCGGTACGGACCTGACAGTGCGGTGGTCTGGGACCTTCCCATGGTAAGAGGATGCCCAAATCTCTGGCAGAAAGCCTCGGTGGCTCATCGCTGTCCTCCTGCCGGTCCGTCAGAACGGACGATGTCGTCCGGCAGCAGCGCGAGGGCGGGGTAGTACTTCTTCCCGCTGGACTTCAGCATCTCGGCCGGGGACGCAAGCCCGATCTCCTGCCTGATACGGCCGGCGAAGGCTCGGGCGGTGTCCGCGCGGATCCCCTCCGAGCTGCACCAGCTGGTGTAGGTCCCGTAGAGAAGGCCCTGTTCGACACGCAGGTCCCCGGTGTCCTGCCCCTGGCGCATGCAGCACTCGCTCAGGAAGCGTCCGATGTGGTCCTCGGTGGTCTCGTACGCGGCAGTGGCCAGCCGTACGGAGGACGGGCCGGTCAGCGGGTCGCGGCTGGTGAGGTATCGAGTCGCGCCCTGGATGAGCCAGTGCAGGATGCCCGGGCCCTCCTCCTGGACGAGCTCGCCTGCCAGATTGTCGATCTTCCGGTCCGCGGCGACGACGCGCTCGAAGGGGATGAGGCGAATACGACGCCAGAACGCATGCCCTCCGGTCCCTACCTCTGGCTGGTGGTTTCCCAGCAGCCAGAGCTTGTGGGTCGGAGTGAAGCTGAAGTAGTCCTGCCGCATACGGCGGGCCTTGATCTTGTCTCCACCGGTGAGGAGCTTGACCCTGGCCTCGTCGAACTTGTCGTTGGGCTTGAGCTCGCTGCAGACGAAGATCCGGCGGCCGTGCAGCTCTGTCAGTTCCGTGGAGTGCTCGGCGAAGTTGCCCTTGTCCATGAGGAAGCCAGGTGGAGCCGCGTCGGCGTAGTCCCCCATGACCTGGATCATGACGTCCAGCAGGACGGACTTACCGTTGGCGCCCTTACCCCAGAGGAACGGCAGGACCTGCGCGCCGACGTCGCCGGTGATGGAGTACCCCAGGAGCAGGTGCAGGAAGTCGGTCATCTCCCGGCCCTTGGCGTCGGCACCGAAGGTGTCGTCCAAGAAGGCATGCCAGCGAGGGGTGGGCATGGCCTGGGGCGCCACCTGGGTGGCGCGGGAGTGCAGGTCCTTGAGCGGATCGGGCTTGTGCAGACGGCCGTTACGCAGATCGACCACGCCGGCCGGTGTGCACAGGGAATAAGCGTCCCCATCGAGGACGTCAGGGTCGAGACTGAGCGCTGGGGCGGCTTTCGCCTGGTGGAGCAGCGCCTTCATCCCGCTCGTGGACATGGTGCGCCGACGGTGCTGAGCGATCTCACGGTCGCTGAAGATGCCCCGGGGGTCGGAGGCGGACATCTGCTCCGCCATGTCGCCCGCGGCCCACAGGGCGGCCTTCTCGCCGCCGACCCGCTTCCACCGGAACTGGTCCCAGCTGTACCAGCCGAGGCCTTCGACATGGCGGAACTGGTCGCTGTAGAGCTGGGCGAAAAGCTTTGCGTTGCCACGGTCGGTGAGCATCGGGGGTAGCAGAGCCGGCGTATCGGCAGGGGCGGACGTCTGTACCTGCTGAGGGGGAACGTACGCGGGGGCAGCAGCTTCGAAGTCGAGCATCTGCTGAGCGGCGGCGGCCGCGTCGAAGCGGCTGTTCTCGGCGCTACTCATGCGAGTCCTTTGGGGTGGAACGGGCGACTGGCGCCTGCGGAAAGGGCTGCGTCGATGATCGTCTCACTACGGCGGGTCTGGTGGGGACGAGCATAGTGAGCGGCTTCTGTCAGCTCTTGACGGGCTTCAGCCTGGTTCAGATGGCCTGCTCCGGCGAGCCCTCCTGCCGTGTATGCCGCTCGGTTGAGTTTCTCCGTAAAGCCTGTCCCTTCGGCCTGGCCGGCACATTCACGAACGGTCTCGACAAGCGACTGCAAGAGCGCCTGCGCGCCGCCGGGCCTCGCCGGGCGGACCTGTCTGTGCGGCCGCGGACCGGGAACCGGGGAGGCCTGTATGACGTGGCCCGTGCGCCGCAGTTCGGCGGCCAGCCACGCGGGGAGGAGGGCGGGCTCCCGTACGGCCCCGAGGGGCGTGTAGACGCCCGCTGTGGTGCGGGTGGTGGGGGCCACGACGTATCCACCGTGGGCTCGTACGTCGACCTGCCAGGCGAGCGCGGTCCTGGGGCTGGATCCGGTGGAGGAGCGATAGCGGACCGCGGGCTCGGGGTTGACGTACCAGATGTGCAGCCCGCCGGACGGAGTACGGACACGCAGGGTCGTCTCGTCCTCGGCTGGATTGGGTTCCTGCCGGTAGGCAGCGAGAAGGGCCAGCGTGTCGAAACCTGAAGCGAGGCCGGCCAGATCGACCTGCTCCGGGATACGGATGCCCGGCAGGAGCCGATCGCGGGCCGGAACCTGCGCGGCGTGGGCGTCGACGTCCAGGACCACGAGATGCGCCGGTCCGCAGGACACACCGACGCCGGCCCGGGGCTCCCTCCCCCACCAGGCAGCGATGCGCGTGAGCTCGGTGGTCGCGCTGTGGAAGCCGTGACACCACAAGCCTCGTGCATGACAGGGGCAGTCCGAGGGCTCGTGGCTACGCGTGCGGCACTGCTCGCAGTTGGCCGCCGGCGTCTTGCGTCCCGGGGCCAGTGGGTGAACCGGCCACTGACGGCCTGCAAGCCAGCGGGCCACGTCCGCAGGTCGTGGCTGCTGCGCGACTCCGGACGAGGCGGTGTCGGCGGGGCGCTGCACTGTTCGTCGATCCGTTCCTCTTGTGTGGCCAGGCAGGGTCTCTCAGCTGAGTCCCGGACGTTTTACCTGGTCAGGTAGGACAGCGCGAGGGACTGAGGGACTGAAGGGACTGAGTTTCCCTTATAGCAGAGAGAGCCTAGCCGATAGGGGTGCCGCTCTGCGGGAGGCATGAGCACTTATCGAAAAATGAGTCCCTTCGGTCCCTCAGTCCCTGATGCCGGCCGCGGGTGGAGCTGTCGGTCCCTCAGGCAACCGCCTGAGGGACCGAAGGCCTGCAAGGGGCGGGGGACTGAACGGTCCCCTTTCAGTCCCGCAGGTGTTTATGCAGGTCAGAGCACTTGTGGGCGGTGACGGAGGGACTGAAGGGACTCATTTTCGTAGTTATCAGCGCACCAGGATATGAAGAGGTACCTCTTACGTACGCGTACATACGCACGCGCGCACGCAGCTGGAACAGGGAGTTTCGGTCCCTTCAGTCCCTTCGGTCCCGGAGCAGACTGCTCTGACCTGGCCTTTTGCGGAGGGACTGAACGAGGGAGGGACTGAACGAGTTGGGTCCCTCCCTCAGAGGGGCACTGCTCTGCGTCTAGTGCCGTCTACAGAGAGGGGGCGTGAAGGGGGGAGCACATAGGGGAGCGTGAGGCTGACGGCCGCCCCCCCCGTACGACAAACGCGCCCGCGCCGTCGCGAACCGGGAGAGGCCTCACGAACGCAGTGGGAACGATGAAGACCACTTGCTTGCGGGGCACCACGTGGGAAGGGTCAGCGCCCGCGCCTGGCAGGCGTTTTTTGTCCCTTTGACAGGCTCGACAGGTCAACCTTTTCGATGAGGCGGGAGCCCACTCGGCGTGAGCCACACAGCTCCAGATAGACCTTCCTGCCGGCACAACAGCCAGTGTGCGACCACTGGCGGAGGGCCAACTACCCATGGAGCCGACGGGGCGCCGGTGCCACACACAGGCTGCGGGCAACGCCAGGACCCCTGCGGGCCGGCACTACGACTCCGCTGCCTTCCGCGAGTGGCGGCGCTAAACGGACCGAGCCGACCATTCCGCACTGCGGGCGCAAGAAGATCATCGGACTTGGCACGGTTAGCTGGGTGGTCGAACAGTCCATGGCCCAGCTCCCCAGTTCAAACGCATCGCAGTCTGATGAAACCGCCACCTGCTCATGCGTGAAGATTTCGTCAAACTTGCCGCACGCCTTATCTCTTGGCGGAGCCTTGCCCTCAGCGTCCCCGGCTTAGGCCTTGAGCCAAGTGGCCCAGGTCGGCATGGTCTCGCGCATCGTGGCCATCGCGTTCACCGATTCCCTGAGTGTCTCAGCAAAGCCGGCTTGGTACTCCGGACTCCCGCCCCGGTGGCCGCAGGCCATCCACAGCTGCCAAGCTGCCACTCCCACCCGTCCGGCGAACATACCGGTGAACGCCGACTCATCGACCGTCCCTACTGCCCCTCCCGCAGCGACATACCCGGAGAGGCACGCTTCGACGATTCGGCGCTCCGGCATTTCCAGGCCGCGGTCGAAGCCGGCAAGATGGAAAGAGGTGGAGACCAGCTCCCACCACGGGTCCTGCGCCCCGGCGGCATCGAAGTCCAACAGGATTGGTCCGCCGGAGCTGGTCAGAATGTTCTGGTGCCGGATGTCGCGATGCATGACCAACTTGGATCGCCACAACTCCTGCTGATCTTCGATCATGACCTCGGCCCGCTCCACCGACAGCTTGAGGACGCGGACGTGCTCGGCACTGAGAACCTCGAGGTGTTCGGCCTGAGCGAACCACTCCTCCCACTCTTCCTGGGAGTACGACCGGTAGTCGCCATCGACGGTCGGGTCGGCTGGAATCGCGCACCGTGCAAGGTCAGCGACGAGCCCGCCGGCCCAGGCCGCCATCGGTTCCGACGTCGGCGCGGTCGGATGTGTGCCCTCTACGAAGCGCATCGCGCGGGCGTAGAACCCCTCCCCGATCGGTCGCCACAGACCAGCTTTTTCCAGAGTCGTCGATCGTGGCTCGGGCATCGCGACACCGATCTCCCACGCGGCGGCTTCAAGCGCACCTGCCTGGGCAGCCATGGGCAGCCAGAAGGCACCCCAGGGCTGGACGATCTTCACCACCCATGAGCCGGAGTCGGTAACGGCCTTCCACACCGGGCTCTGCTTGTCATTCTTGAGCAGCAGCGGGGCCTCCAGTAACTGCCCCAACCCGAGCCGCTCGGCCGCCTGCTCCAGGTTCATGGCCAGTCATTCAACCCGCCCGCCTCCCCAGCAGCAACCGGATTGGTCGCCCCATGGTCCGTGGAAAACGGCGGACCCGCGCGCACTTCGCGCCCCAGTGTGCGGTCCACGCGCGGGTTCTGGCCCCTCCAGCTCCAGGATTCCGCGAACCCGCAGGCTTCGGACGCCGACCATTTCAAACAGCTCAACGACACTCATGCACGCTGCCGGTGGCACCGCTTTCGCCGCGATCGGCCGACGCCTGGTCGAATGGGCCGGGCCTCACTGAATTGCCGGCCGACGCGGGGAACCGAGCGCTCGGGGCCGTACGTCTCCCGTGCATGCTGACCATCCTGGGGATTCTCTTCGCTGTCGCGCCCGCCGTTGTCTGGATGACGATCGCCCGCACTCGCTTCGTCGGCTTCGTGATCGGCGGCGCGCTGCTCGCAGGAGGCAGTCTGCTGGTCAGCGTTCAGCAGGGCTGGATGGATGCTCCCAGCCCCGACGCCCATCTGGTGTTCACGGTTCTTGCGCCTGTGCTCATCGCCTGCGGTGCGGGACTGGAAGGCCGGCACGAGGAGTCCCCTTCCCCGGAATGGATTCCCCGCCGCAACGGAGCGATCGGCTTCCTCGGGACGCAGTTCGCCCTCACGCTCGTGGTCGGCCTCCTGTACGCCCTGATGATCAGCGAAGGCGCGGACGCCCCGTCGTCGGAGGTCCTCCCTACATGGCCGCCAGGCATCACCTTGGTCGACGAAGGCACCAGCTGCGGTTCCGGCGGCTGCTATCGCATCGCGACGGTCACCAGCGAGGACGGTCTGTCCCACCTGGAAATCATCCGCGAACTGGGCCTCCAGCAGGAGAGCTGCCGCTCCAGCGGCTGGCTGCTCGACTGGCGTGACGTGTGCGTCGGAGCCAGGGACGCCGGCAAGAACGTCACCGTCTACGCCAGCTGGGGATACTGAAAGAGCGGATCGTCCTCCAGACACAGGTGGTACCGGAGAGCGGGATCTACGCGTGTGACTGCGGGGCGGGCCACACCACTGGAGCACCGATGTGAAAGGCCACCGCTTCCGCCCTGCCGGAAAGCCGCTCGGGGGTGCGTGGATGCTCCAGGCGGACACGCTCCCCGACTCCTGACACCCCAGGCACCTGACCCACTCTGGAGGGAACTTGAGCGTTTCGGTGCGATCGCTGATTGTTACCTACTGATCACATCTTCCCCGGCCTATCCCGCATACGGGATAGGCCGGGGACAGGCTCTGTCGATGAGGTTGTCTTCATGCCCTTGCACTACGAGTCATGTACGTTCCGCTACAACCGCAGAACGCCCCCTGTCATCGACAGACTCGATCTGAGGTTCTCGCCAGGCAACACCGTGCTCCTGGGCCCCAACGGGGCCGGCAAGAGCACGCTGCTCGCGCTTGCAGCGAGCGCGAGTGCCCCTCAGGAGGGGAAAGTCCGCTTCGGCGAGCTCTGGTCCACGAACAACAGGACTCTGCACGACTACCGGAGCAATGTTTCCTGGCTCCCTCAGCGGGCTTCGTTTCTTCCGGGGATGACGTGTCAGGAGCACGTCGCCTATGTCGGCTGGCTCAAGGGGCTGCGTGAGAGGGAAGCATGGCGTGCCGCCCCCGCAGCGATCGAGCGTGTCGGTCTGACGGCGAAGATCAAGGACAAGGTCGACACCCTGTCCGGTGGACAACAGCAGCGGCTGGCCATCGCGCAGGCATTGGTCCACGACGCGGAGCTCCTCCTGCTGGATGAGCCGACAGTCGGACTGGACCCCAGCCAGCGCCGCAGGTTCCACGACCTGCTCGTCGAACTCCGCGGAAGCGTGCATGTGATCGTCTCCACCCACGACATAGCCGACCTGGACCAGGCCTTCGACGAGGTCGTGGTCCTGGAGAACGGCATTCCGAGATTCCAGGGCCCCGTGGCGGAATTCGAGAGTCACGCCGACTCCGAAAGCGTTCCGGGACGCCGCCTGGAGAGCGCCTACTCAGCTCTGCTGGAAGCTGTGGAACAGTGATCTCACTCGGGAACCTGCGCGCGTCCTCCGCCCCCTGGCTGATCCTGCCGGCGCTTCTCTACATGGGAACTCTCGTCAGGGGCGACAACTTCTGGGGAGTACCCGACTACGGCCCGGCATCGGGCGAACTCGCCTCGTGGGGAATCACAGTGATCGCTCCGGCGGCAGCGGGAGCCGCAGCCTGGGAAGCCGGCCGCCAACGCAGCATGAAAGACATGCGGAAAGTCAGCTCACGAAGCACGGTCCGCCAGTGGTTCTGGGCGGCTCGGCCGGTCTTCGCACTTCATCTTCTTCTCGTTGCCGGGGCCCTCATCACGGCCAGGCTCACAGTCGGCGTCTGGCCGAGCGGCTCCGGCCTGTTCGCCGTCGGACACTTGCTGGTGCTCCCCATCTGCTGGATGGTGATCGGCTGGGTGGTAGGACTACTGGCTCCCCGCGCCGTAGCCGGGCTGGTGGCCGCGGTCGGCAGTTGGGCATGGCTGGCCATTCCACAGTCCATGAGCGCTCCGGCATGGCGCCACCTGGCAGGTTTCGTGACCGAGGGCTCCACGCTGACCGACACGCTGGACCCGCTCGTCTACCTCGTCCCATGGCTGGTCACAGCAGGACTCGCTGCAGCTGTCGTCCTGCTGACGGGCATCCGCCGCAGGCCTTGGCTGCTCGCGGTCAGCGTGGCAGTGCTCGCAGCCGCGATCGTCACCGGCCGCAGCCTCGTGTCCGGCTGGGGGTACAGCCCGCTGACGGATGCGCGTCTCGGCCACACCGTGTGCGTGGGCACGTCACCCGCGCTCTGCCTGCCCGAGGAGTACGAGGAGAAGGCCACCGACCTGCGCAGTGATTCCTTGCCTGCGCTGGAGGCACTGCGAGCCGCCGGAGTGCCCACCCCGCGAACGCTGCGCATGGCCTCTGACGACCTTGCCCTGAAATCGGGCACCTGGCCCCTGTACTGGTCGCCGGAAAGCTCTGCCCAGCAGTTCGAGTTCGACCTCGCGCGGTCGGCCGTCGTCGGCGTGGCCGCACTCCATGGCGTACGTGACTGCCAGCAGCCGTACCTGGCCGATACGTGGGCACTGCTGGTCGTAGGCGTGGGTGAGAAGGACGTGCAGGCGAGCGTTCCTCCCCAGGACTGGACACAGGTGCAGCGGATACGCGAGCTTCCGGCCGCGCAGCAGGCCGACTGGTTCACGAAGGCTGCTCTGGACCAGTCGCACTGCGTGGCAGGCCGGACGTGAAGCTCTACTTCTCCGTCGTACGACGCTGGTGGACCGTGCCCGCGGCACTCGTACTGCTCACCCTGGTCTGCTCGGTACTCGGTGGGACAGAAGTACCCGTCCCCGGCTTCCTGGGAGGCATGGTCAGCATGCGCGTCCAGTACTTCACACCCCTCCTGGTCATCGGAGCCGTCCTGTACTGCCTGGACCGCCGGCTCAATGCTCCGGAAATCACGGCAGTTGTGCGGGTGCATCGCTGGGACCTGACGGCCGTCACGGTAGGCGTGGCACTGTGCCACCTGCTCGGCCTCATCGTGGGCATGGACATCCCACGCAACCTGATGGTGCTTCTTGCCGTGGCCCTGATCGTCCGGAGACTCGGCAACGAGGCAGCAGCCGGCGCCGCCTGCCTGCTCCTCCTGCTGGTCAGCGCCAGCCTCGGCCGTGCCTACCAGCCCTCCGGGCAACCTACTGGCCAGTGGTGGGCTCTCACCCTCTACCCATCCGAGAGCCTGAGCGCGTGGACCGCAGCTGCCGTGCTGTTCGGATTGGGGCTGCTGGCAGCAGGCCAGAGCTTTTCGTCGACGCGCTCATTCAGGTGACCAGATCACCCGACACACATCGGACGAGAGCACTCCGCACGACACCTCCGCAGTCACCGTGGCCCATGCACGAAAGCTGAGCCAGAACCTGAGACTTGGAAACGCCTGTCTGGCGTATCGGCGCTGGCAGATGGCAGTTCGCTACGTGGGCGTCGCCCCTCGGTGTCCCGCCGCGGTTGGTGGGGTGGCGGCTCGGTTGAGGCAGCGGTCGAGGAGCGCGTGCATATGGGCTACAGGGAGGGAGGGGTTGGCTGCGGCGCCCTCTGCGGTGCGGGGGTCGGCGAGGAGGGTCTCCAGGGCTTCCGGTGTCAGGCGCGGGTTGGCGGCGGCGGCCCGGCGTACTGCCTCGTGGGCGTCGTCCACCGGGGGGTCGGTCAGGGCGGGATCGGCTGCGGCCAGGGCGCGTATTTGGGGATCCGGGTGGCCGATGAGGTGGGTCAGGCCGGTGCGCGGGAAGCCGGGCAGCGGCAGTAGGTCCGAACGGTGCTCCGGGCGGGTGACGAAGACGTCCAGGAGCAGGTAGGGCGGAGCCCAATGGGTGGTTGAAGGCCAGTCGGATCCGGACCTCCTCGTCGTCGTCCTGCGCGAGTGTCCCGACGAAAGCTGCGGGCAGGTCGGACCAGCTCGCAGCAACCCGGCGGAGCACCGGTTCCCCGGACACCGCGCAAGCGGCGAACCAGTCGGGCGACGGCACGCTGGCCGGGTCGGGGTCCGGCTCGGTGCACGGGCAGACGCATTCAGGACCGTGCCCGATGACCCGATCGATCACGTCGTACTCGACCCAGGTGCGGGGCAAGGGATGGAGGCGTACGCGCATCCGTACGTCCTCGTCCGGGTCCTCCCCCAGCTCCGTCACCAGCTCTGGTCCCAGATCGGGCCGGGCGGCGACCATCTCGCGGACCTTCGCCTCGGGATGCCGGGCGAGCCGGGCGACAGAGCACACCTGCCGAGCACGAACGGCCTGCTGCTCGGACGGATGGACGGCAGCTCGGCCTCCACCCGTTCCGGGGCCAGCTCCCAGTTCCTGTCCTGCTCCGCTTCACGGACCGAGGGGTCCGGATCGTCGAGCAGCCCTGCCTGCTGCGCCGGGGTGAGCGACTCCCACCGCCAAGTGGCCCGTATCCGGAGTGCAGGGTCCTCGTGGCCGGCCATGGAGCGGAAGAAGGACAGCGGCATCTGCCGGGACGAGTTGAACTCCCCGATGATCTCGTTCGCGGTGACCTTGCCGTCCTTGCCCCCGTCCTGAGTGTCAGGAGAGTGACGAGGATGTCGTCCGGCAGCGGCCGACCCGGCGGGGCCAGGGGCGGAGGTGGGGTTGGGGAGCCGCGCGCGGACGAGTCCCGACGGGTGCGTTGCCAAGGGGGCGAGTCGCGAAGGGTTTACGTGCTGGTTGCGGACGAGAGCCCGTCAGGTATCAGGACCCGGGCAGGTTGAGGATGTACTCCCTCGTGGAGTCCCCGCGCATGGAGCGCACCAGCTTGGCGACGTGCTCTGCCTGGCCGGCGGAGAGACGCCGCGCCTCCCACAGCAGAACTGCAGCGTCCACCGCTTCCGGGGCCGGAGGCGGTGGCACCTCATGCAGATAGATGCCCGTGAGCGCGGCCAGTTCTCGGGCGTTGGCCCCCAGCAGCGCTGCGAAATCCGTCACCAAGCGGGGCGTCAGCTCCTTGCGACCGTTGCCGATCACCCCGTAAGTGGCCGCCGACAGGTATGTGGGCGTCACCACCGCCAGGAGCTGCGCCATGCCCATCCAGCTCAGATTGCGGTACTGGAGCATGCGGATGGCCCAACCGCCCGGACCGGCATGGGATGCGAGCCGTTTCGCGGTGAAGAGGGAAGGTCGTTCCTCCTGCGGCATTGAGCGGATGAGCTGCAGGAGTTCACGCCGCTCGGCAGAGGAAAGGTGAACCGCATCCATCACGATGTCCGGTGCCCACCGCCCGGCTGCGGCGTCCAACGGCGCCATATCGTCCGGGACCGCCAGCCCCGCAAGGATGAACAGATCGACGGCATGGAAACCCACGGCAGGCGCGATACGCCGGAGCCGCCCCTCGCCAGGGGCCTCCCCCGCGAGCACCGCTCGGACCTCGCTTGCCGTCAATCCGGCCCGACTGGCCAGCTCCTGCACACTGAGTCCTCTGTGGTCCAGCAACCGTGCCAGCATCACGCCGAAACCGGGGTGCCCCGTCGTGCCCGCAGCCTCACTCATTTGTTGATTGAACAGGTACGGCACCGAAGGGAACAAGGCGTCATCACGTCCGAGCTTCGTATGGAGCGCTCCTGCGGGGTGCGCTGCTGCGGGAGGAGCGGGCCAAGAGGCAGGTGGCGGTTCATGACCAGCTTGCCCTCAGCGATAGTCCCGCCGGGACCGGCGTCGGCGATCCCCGCACGCGCGGGGAGCACATGAGCTGACCGTAAAGGTGCGGCTCAGAACGGGACCATCCCCGCGCGCGGGGAGCACGACACCGCCGATCTCAAGGTGATGGGTGGGGCGGGACCATCCCCGCACGCGCGGGGAGCACTGGCGCGGGCGGTCGCGGCGGGCTTGCTACCGGGGACCATCCCCGCACGCGCGGGGAGCACGAAGACGAGATCGCCGGGCCGCATTTCGCCGGGGGACCATCCCCGCACGCGCGGGGAGCAAAGTACGCCGGCACCCGCCTGGAACGCCAGGAGGGACCATCCCCGCACGCGCGGGGAGCACGGTCTCCCAGCGGGCCCCGGGGCGGGGCGTGTGGGACCATCCCCGCACGCGCGGGGAGCACCCGTACACACCCTCACCCGTGGACGACATGCTGGGACCATCCCCGCACGCGCGGGGAGCACGGCGTCCTGTGCGGTGTCGCGGTGCACACCGAGGGACCATCCCCGCACGCGCGGGGAGCACTCCTGATAGAGGTGCGCGTGCTGCTCCTTGATGGGACCATCCCCGCACGCGCGGGGAGCACATCCGTCCTCGGGGGAAACGTCCACGCTGTTCCGGGACCATCCCCGCACGCGCGGGGAGCACATCATGGGTGACCCGTACCCCGGAAAAGTGAAGGGACCATCCCCGCACGCGCGGGGAGCACGGCGGCTTCCGGTACAGCGACAACCCGAACTGGGGACCATCCCCGCACGCGCGGGGAGCACGCGGATGCTCCGCCCCGCCACGTCTCCGTGGCGGGACCATCCCCGCACGCGCGGGGAGCACGTGCTGCTCACTCTGGACGACGCTCTTCCCAGGGGACCATCCCCGCACGCGCGGGGAGCACCGACTCCTACCGGGCCGCCTACTACGGCTCGGTGGACCATCCCCGCACGCGCGGGGAGCACGAGCAGTTGCTGTCGTCCCGGCCCACCACAGAGGGACCATCCCCGCACGCGCGGGGAGCACTTCTGGTACCCGTTGCCATCGTGGTACGTGGCGGGACCATCCCCGCACGCGCGGGGAGCACAACGGCGCTTCAAGCAGTGCTTGGAGTGCTGAGGGACCATCCCCGCACGCGCGGGGAGCACCGGCGTGCCGTCCGACTTCGTGAGCCGCGCGTGGGACCATCCCCGCACGCGCGGGGAGCACGCCGCACAGATCGCCGAGTGGTTCTCCGGCCCGGGACCATCCCCGCACGCGCGGGGAGCACAGGGGGTGCAAGTCACCCCACTCCGCCCGGTCGGGACCATCCCCGCACGCGCGGGGAGCACTCTTCCTGACCTGCACTGTTGTTACGCCTGACTGCTGTTTTGAAGCAGTTTCATCGAAACCGGCATAGCGCATGAAATAGACACGTTACCGCCACTACCCCCGCCCGAACCGTCGACGCTTTGCTGCATTGCTCCACCCCTTCTTCTGCGTCGGCGCCGTGGGCGCGCCTTCCCGGTTCGGGCGACGGATCAAGGTCAGGCCCTCGTGGTCCACTGGGTGCCACGCGTGGTCGTGTGTGCGGAAGGTGAAGCCCTGCTCGTTGTTCGTGGTGTGGGCGAGCAAGGCTCGGCCCTGGTCGGCGTACTCCTGGACCTCTTTCCACAGCAGGTCACGGACCCGTGCGGACGGGTTGCCGATGAACACGCCGGCGGAGATCTCGAGCAGCCAGCGCGTGAGGAAGCCGCGCAGACCGGCGGGGCAGTTGGTGAGGACGATGACGGTCACCAGCTCGTCTCCAGGTCGTCGTAGTCCTGTCCTCCGCCGTAGTTGCGGCCGGCGGCCACCGCCTGGCCGCCATCACTCTGCAACGTGACCACATCGGGGGCCTCGTTCGAGGCGGTGCCCGCCGTGGCCTCATCGGGCAGGAGGAGCCGCTTGATGTCCCCTACGCAGCGGTCCAGCAGAGACGTCTCGTTGATGCGGTCCCGCAGCGCGCGGCGTGTGCGCGGGCCGACGTCTTCCTCCTCCTCGGCGGCGATGTCGAAGGCGAGCGGGATGCCGATCTCGGTCTTGTACAGATCGGCGATGTCCAGAACGAATGACAGCTCGTGGCCGGAGTGCACGAACCCCAGAGCTGGGCTGCAGCCAAGAGAGGCGACGACCGCATGGGCGATGCCGTACATGCACTGCGCGGCCGCTGTGACGGCCTGGTTCACCGCGTCGCCGCTGCCGAAATCGCCCGGGGTGTACCGGCGGCCGCGCCACGGCACACCCGTACGGGCCGACTGGGCGCGGTAGCAGTCCTTGACGCGTCGGCCTTCGCGGCCGAGAAGCTCGTGGCGCGTCAGACCGCTGGGGTCCTCGTCGGGAAAGCGCAGGCGGTACATCGCGCGGGCCACACCGAGCCTGCTGCGCACGTTCGCCCACTGCACGGCCTGGGCCTCCGCGAGAGCGGACGAGCGCGTCAGTGCCCGCCCGCCTGCGTAGTACCGCACGCCTTGTTCGCCGACCCAGCACACAGCGGCTCCGGTCTCGCCGAGGACGCTCATCGCCTGGTGCGTGATACGGGTGCCCGGGCCGAGGAGCAGGGTGCCGATGGTGGCGGAGGGGATGTGGGTGGTGCCTTCGGCGTCCTCGGCTGTGATGGCGTTCGCGTCGCGGTGTACCACGCAGCGCTCGAGGTAGATGAAGGACGATCGTTCCCTGGTGCGGGTGAGTTGTCGTGGAGTGAGGGCCGCACGGCGGGAGACCGTCGTCATCGGCTCACCCTGCTGTACCGAGAGGTGCGAGGGTGAGCAGGCCGCAGCCGTACGCCTTCGCCTTGCCGATTCCCTGGCGCATGGCCCGGCGCAGCAGCTCGGGGTCGGTGATCTCGAGCCGCCCGTCGAAGGTCACGGTGACCAGGCTGACCGGTGCCGTACGGGGCGCCGCGCCACGGGACTTGTCGAAGGAAAGGGCACGTTTGTCGTGGACCGTCAGTTCGTAGCGGTCGCCGTGGTGGGGCTGGCCCGTGCTGGTGGTGCCGCCGGGCAGCAGCCGACGGTCGTCGGGCTTCTCGAGGACACGGAATCCGCATGCTTTCTGTCGCTGCAGGAGCCAGCCCATCTGATGTACGGGGGTGACGTGCGCCGTGCGCTTGGTGGGCTCGCCGTCCTTGCGACGGATGTGGTGGATGGGATTGGCCGTCAGCCTGAAGGCCCACTGGCCGCCTATGGCGAGCCGGTCGAGGAACGGGCCGTAGGGGCGGCTCTCCCAGCCCGGTGCGGAGTGCGTGGAGGCCATCGGCCAGCCCGCCTGCTCGACGAGGTGGGTCATGTCCGGCCGGTCGGGGCTGACCACGTAGAGCATGACCTCGGCGCGGCCGGTGTGGTCCAGACGCCACAGGACACGCGGACCGTCCGGAGGAGGTACGTCGCTGGGCAGCAGCGCCGGGAAGGAGGACATGACAGCCGCGTGCAGGACCTGCGGGGACGACAGCAGCCTGCGGGCGCCGGGGCGCGCGGTGTTCACGCGGAAGCGGGTGAGGAACATCAGGCGCTCTCTTCCGTGAGGGCGTCGAACGGGTCGTGCCGGGGCAGCCGCCGGGCAGACGGGTCGGTGACGCGCACGCTGTCGCTGATGACGGCGCGGAGGGCATGCCGCCGGTGCTCGGCGGCGTAGCTGATCGGCTGGTCGCGGAAGGTGTCGGCGAACTCCGCCTCCTCGGCGTCAGCCTCGCGGAGCACGGTCAGTTCGATGTCCGACCGGCCGCGGTGCTGCCTGCGGTACCAGGCGGACGCCTGCCAGGGGACCTCGCCCAGCACCTCCATCAAGGAGGCGCCGTCGTGGAGTGCGAGGTCGACGGGCTGGGCCGGAGGGCAGGAGCGCCGGCCCAGGAACGGTGCGTACACCGGGTTACGCAGCGCGGCATGGAGGCCGGCAAGGAGCGTGGGGTCGCCCTCGACGGCGGCGACGAAGACGGCGTCGGCCAGGTAGAAGCGCTCCGACAGAGGCATCGACTTGCCGCTGGCGCTGTGGTGTGCGGTTTGGAAGTCGCGTACGCGCGTACCTGGCTGGTCGATCCGGACGGCGAAGCGGAGGGCTGCCAGCGGGGCGAGGCCTGCGTCGTCGCCCCGCTCGATGCCCGCTGCCGCGGCGAGAACACCGATGACCGCGCTTTTGGTGGGAGCGGATTCGGTGGTGCGCCGGGTGAAGCGCGCGGAGGCCCCCCACGACTGCAGAGGGCCCGCGAGCCGCAGGCTGAGCACGCTCATGCGGGCTTCTCCAGGCGCTCTGCGACGGCCTTGCCGACAGCGGTGACGAGCTCACCGATGTTCTGTGCCTCGGTGCCGATCCCGGCGAGCTTCGCGGTGTTCGGGCCGACGCGCAGCACCCACGTGAGGGTGGTGTCCTCATCGCCGTACGCGCGCTCGATGTCGGGAATGAACTCCGCGAGGCGCTCCGACGCCTCGCGGACGAAGCCCCCCTGGTCGCCACGGACCGGCTCTTCGAAGGCGGCGACGAAGCTGACGGGACGGGTGGTGCGGAGCTTGACGACCACGGCGTCCGGCAGCGTGTGGTGCCCGAACGTGTTGATCTTTCCGGTGGGAAGCGACGCGGTGAAGCCGTGTACGAAGGCCTCCACCGCCCGGCGCACCGGGGTGGTGACCGGCTCGTCCTCGCGGAGTCCTTCACCGAGGTTCGCGGCGAGCTGGTGCACGCCGAGTGCCGCATAGCGGTAGAGCGTCGACGAGTTGAAGTCGATGGTGCCGATCATGCCGGCGCCGGTCTCCTCGTCAGTGTTCTCGTCGTCGACCGCGGTGTAGTAGTCGGACTCGTTCTCGACGCGGTGGACGCTGATGGCATGGGCGACCTGGACGGCGGCGTCTACGTTGAAGTCGGCCGAGTCGGCAACCATCCGTCCGAAGAGGGCGATGTCGACGGAGTGGTGGGTGTCCGCGATCTCCTTGGCCTGGTCCTTCGTCTTCTTGTCCTTGAGATGGGCCGTGATGTTGTCGGCGCCGTCCACGGCCAGCCGGGCCAGGCCGTCCAGCTGACGCCTGCTGAGGAAGACGAGGTATTTGGCCTCGGGTGCGGGCTCGGGCTCCCCGTCCTTGGCGGCGGTGGCCTTGCGCTTGGGCACCTCCGTCTTGAGGCCGGCGGCCTTCACCGTCTCGTCGGCGATCCGCAGGGCGGCCTCACCGTCGATCGCGGGATCCAGGGCCGTGATCCGTTCGGCCACTGCCTCCACGATCTTCTTCGTTCGCACCCCTAGCTCGCTCGCGTCCAGCAGGTGCTCGTCGGAGAAGTAGGTGCGGGCTGCCCGCTTCCAGGCCTGGCTGGAGACCCGAGCGCGAGGCACTCCCCCGTACACCGCGGTCTTCGGAGCGCCGGTGTCGTCACGGTTGAGATTGCTCGGCGGGACGGTCTGCAGGGCGTGTACGTCGAGGAAGATGCGGTTCACGAGGCGTCCTTGTCGGTGTCCGTGGTGCGGGTGGTCTCGTCGTCGGCCGGAGCCGGGGCGGAAGCTCCTGCTTTTTCGTTGTCCTTGTCGTGCCACGCGTGGAAGGAACGGCCCCACTCACGGCGCACGACGTCGGCGCCACCGGGCCGCTGCCAGGTGTAGAGCTGTCCGGCGAGCAGGGCGTAGTCGAGAGGGATGCCTTCACGGCGCAGCAGTACGACGATGTCGCGCAGCCGCTGGGCGAGATTGGTCAGGTCGGGGGCCGTACCGGCGCGGACCAGGCGCTTGCGCAACGGCTCGTCGATCTCGCCGGGCTTCATCATGCGGCGCACAGCGGTTCCGAGCCCTCGCCGGCTGTCACGTCGGTCGGCCTGGTGCATGCCTGTCGGCCGGGACTGCTGGTGCAGGGCCCACAGGGTGAGAGCCACGTGCAGCGCGTCCTCGGCGCGTACGAGATCGCTCTCGCCCACTGGCCTCGCACCCTCCGGCGGCGTGTGCAGGGGGCCCGTGTCGATGAGGCTCCACAGGTCGGGGAGCTGACCGGCTTCCCGGCCCGCGCCCCGGCGCAGTCTTGCCAGAGCAGCCACGTCCCGTGACTGGTCGGCGAGATAGCCGCGCTGCAGGGGTGCCAGGTGGTCTGCGGCGAGCTGGACGACCTGCTCGCGCGGGGTGGGCGGTGCGGTGACGGTGGTCATGCCAGTGCCTTCACGGTGGTCTCGGAGTCCGGATGGTCATCGGTTTCCGGGCTCTCAGCGGAGCCCGGGAGAGTGCCTGGCGAGTCGTTGGGCTCCCCCAAGCCCTTGGCCAGGGCGACACGGAACCACTTGTAGGCCAGTGCGGAGTTCAGCCACTCGGTGCCCTTCTTCGTCTCGACGACTCGCCCCTGCCACGCCCCCTCCCCCGCTGCCGCCGTGAGCCGGTCACCGATCGCTACAGCGGCCTCGTGCACCTGCCGCTGCCAGGCCATGCGCTGCTCGTACGGATCGTCGGCCCGGGCCAGCTCCCGGAGCCAGGTCCGGTAGGGAGCCTCAAGAAGGCCGTAGGCGTGGTCCCTGGCCGTGGAACGCGGCCCGTCCGTCTCGGTGCCGGCGGCACGGGCCAGGTTCGTGGCGAGGTCGCCGATGGCGTAGACGGCACGGTCGGCGTCCTCGACCGCGGCGATGGCCTGCTCTGCGTAACGGCGGTCCTGCTGGTGGAGGAGGACGACGGCCATGGAGACGGAGTCGTCGACGATCTCGTCGATCACGGACTGCTGGGTGCCGTACTTCGGACCGATGACGCGCGCCCGCACGAGGAACCCGCGATCGAGGAGCCCCTCCGACACGAGGCGGGCCACCCACTCCAGCACCTGGGGGCGAAGGTAGGCGGGGGCGTCCGCACCCTGCCCGGACGCGGAGGTGTCAGCGATGAGGGAGGCGATCCCCCGCCATGCAGCCCGTTCCGGGTCGTGGTCGCGAGGGAGGTAGACGAGGCTCTCCCGCAGCTTCTTCTCCTGCGCCTTGCTGCGCCTCCAGGCCGTCATCGGTTCGCGGCTGTGCTGGTTGCGCGGGCTGAGCGGATCGCCGTAACCGAGGACGACTCCGTGTACACCCCGCTCGTCGAAATGCAGACGCAGACGACGCGTCTGCCACGTGTACAGGTCACGCACACCGCTGGGCGCGCGCTCGGCTCCGCCCGGACCACAGGGATCGCGCCGCCAGGTTGGCGCATCCTGCTCGTCGATCCGTACGCCCGTGGTGTCGGCGGCCACGAGATTCAGTAGCAACGTCTCGCGCAGGGTGGGGCGTTCCACGAAGACCCCGCCGAGGTTGCCTGCCCAGCCGACGCCGAGGGGGTAGACCTTCCCGCCCTTGGCGCGCTTGTCGCCCTCGACGCCCGTCTTGATGCCGGAGGTGTCGAACGCGTGCGCATGGACAACCCAGCGGGCCGCTTCGGCGAAGGTGAGGCGCTCGACCGTAGGCATCCTGGCGCTGAAGAACGGATCCCCGTTGGGGACGTCCGCCACGATGCGGTTGAGGGAGAACACCTCGTCCTTCGCCGTCCGCAGGCCGGCGGTCTGGAAGAACGGTGCGGCGGTGTCCAGCAGGTCGAAGCGGTCGGCGTGCGCGTCGAGATAGGCGCCCACGGGGGCGAAGCACTGCTCGTCGTTCCACAAGTCGGACCAGTCGTCGATGTCCTCGGGCCCGCCGAGCGCGTCATGGGCGACGGCGAGGAGCAGGCGTACGAGGGCGAACTCCTGGGTGGGCAGGTCCCCGACGATCCGCCGTAGCTCGGACGCCTGCTCGAACACCTGACGCAGGGAGAGCTCGTCCTGCCGGCCGTTGGTTCTGAGTACGGGGATCCATGGCTGTGTGGTCAGGTCGAAGGAGGGCGCGTCGTCGCGGTCGCTCTGGCTGCTGTCAGGCACGGGTCACCTCAAGGCCGTCGCTCTTGCTGTAGCGGAGGACGAAGCCTGCCAGGTGGGTCTGACAGTCCTCGTCGAGCGGCAGGATCAGCTGGCCCGCCAGCCAGTGACTGCCTTTCACCTGCCAGGCAGGGATGTGCAGTTCCTCAAGTTCGGAGATCGCCCGGTCCATCGTCTCGGCGTAGCTGAACTGGATCGGCAGCCGCAGTCCACAGGAAGCGGCGGTACGCGCGGCCAGCGGCGTCGGGACCTGATCGGTGGGCAACGCCAGCCCGGCCAGAGCACGGTTCCGGCGGTCGGGGGCGAGCCACGGGACCGTGGTGAGCGTGCCGTCGGCCTTCTTCCGTACGACGACGACTTCGAGGCTCTCCCGGCTGTCACGCACCTGTGCCTTGCCCTGACTGGTGTCGTCCGCGTCGCCGACGCCCGCAGTGATCCACCCGAACAGGGGCCGACCGGGGCGGGCCACTGCGCCCAGCCGGAACGTCGCCGCACGCTCGGCCTGGTCGGCGCGCATTTCCTCGTACCGGGTGCGCGCTGCTTCCATGTCCTGCGCCCAGCCCGCGGGAACCGCGGACTCTTCGGCGTAGGCGTGCTGGACCAGGGGGCTGATGTCGGACGGCAGCCGTACAGGACGCTGCGCTCCGCCGTCGAGGTTCGGCACCAGCGCGGCGGCAGACCGCAACAGGGCGTACGCCCCGTACACGGCAACCGAGCCGCGCACCGGTTCCGGCACATCGGCGGTCCAGTCGACGACACCGCTGACCAGGCAACGAGCCGTGCGGAGCCGTTCCGGACGGTCCGCCTGGTGCTCACCGCCACGCAGGTGCCGATGCAGCCGGCCCATGCGCTGGAGCAGCAGGTCCGCCGGACACAGGTCCGTGACCAGAAGATCGAAGTCGACGTCGAGCGACTGCTCGGCGACCTGACTGGCGACCACGATGTGCCTGGGTGGCCGGTCCTTGGCTTTCTCAGGGGGCCCGAACCGCTCAAGCAACGAGGCGTCCTTGGCTGCACGGTCGACATCGACGAAGCAGGAATGGGCGACGGTCACATCGGCTTCCCCGAACCGCTCCCGCAGGGCACGTGCCGTCTCCACCACCCGCCGTACGGTGTTGCGTACGACGAGAGCGCAGCCGCCGTCCTCGAGCTCGTCCTCCAGGCGGTCGGCGAGATGAGCCAGATCGTCGTCGATGCGCTCCAGCTCGACGTCCGCCTCGCGGCCCGAGGCCGGTGGACGCCGAAGGACAGGCGCTCCGCCGGGCGCGACTGCCGTCAGAAGCGGATAGTCCTCCGCCTGCGCAACGGCATCGAAATCGCGGGGGTCAGCCTTCTTCCTGCCTGAGTACGCCTCGACCAGCTCGCGCCGCCGGTTTGCCGGAAGGGTCGCGGAGAGGACCACCACCGGGACGCGATAGGCGCCCAGCCACGAGAGCACCCTGTCGAGATAGACGCTCATGTAGGTGTCGTAGGCGTGCGCCTCGTCGATGACGATCACCTTGCCGGCGACCGCGAGGTGTCGCAGGGCCAGATGGCGGCTCTTCAGCCCGGCGAACAGCAGTTGGTCGATCGTGCCTGCCACGAACGACGACAGCATGGCCTTCTTCCGGCCGCGTAGCCATGTGTGCGCGACGAACTCGGCGGAGGCTGACCGCTTGCGACTTGAAGGCCGCGACTCCTCTGTGTCGCCTGCGGCATCGAGATCGACCGCCTTGACCTGTCCGTGGTCCATGAGGTCGGTGAAGTCGTCGTTCAGCGCGGACTTGGAGTGGGCCAACAGCACTGAGTGGCGCGTGCCTTCAGGGGCAGGGAGTCGCTCGAGCCAGTCCAGGAGGCGGGGGAACATGGCGTTCCCCGTGGCCATCGTCGGCAGAGCGAAGAACACTCCGCCGGCACCGGAGCGCGCGGCGAGGACCTCCGCGGCGGCGAGCGCTGCTTCGGTCTTCCCCTCCCCCATGGGCGCTTCGATCACCAGGAGGCCGGGATCGTCCATCGTCCGGGCAAGATCCACGGCCGCCTCCTGGACGGGGCGAACCTTCGCGCCCGGAGGCAGCGCGAAGCGGGAGGCGAACAGCTCCTGGACATCCGCAGGCGGCTCCGCGGCACGCCATGCTGCCGGCAGATTCAGGCCTTGCCAGGCAGCTGCGGCGCGTTCCTCGCTGCTACGGCTCGCATCCTGGGGGAAGTAGGGGAACAGGTCGGGGTTGCTGGCGATCCAGTCGGAGACGATGACCAGCGCTGTGAGCACGACCTGCACGGGCTGAGGCAACTTCACCGATCGCCACGCGCTGAGCCTGTCGACTACACCGAACTCTGCCGCGCATGCTTCCAACAGTTCCAGTTGCACACGTTGCCACAACCCCCTGCTCTTGCCCGGGGTGCGCAGCAGTTCGGGGTGCCTGTCCAGGGCGGTGATCTGGCCGTGCTCGGGAGGGACTCCGTGGTGCCCGCCCACCGCGACGGTGAACTGCCCCGTCTGCGCGACGGTCCAGGCGTGCTGCTCCTCCAGCCACTCCCCCAGCAACACCTGCCCGACGAGCCCGTGCGGAGCCAACTTCCGGTCCGCGCCCATCGCCCGCTGGGAGCGCATCTCCAGACCGTCGGCTCGCATCACCTGCGCGAGCGGTTCGACCTGGCACGCGAACGCCGGCGTGGCCTTGCCGATGTCGTGCACGCCCGCCAGCCACACAGCGAGACGACGCGCGTCGTCGTGGCCCCCCGGCAACTCGGCGGCGATCAGGTCCCGTACTGACTGCGGCAGCCACTCGTCCCACAACAGGCCTGCTACCGCTGCACTGTCCTCCATGTGCCGCCACAGCGGCAGCCACCCATCGGAGTCCCGATCATGCTTGGCCCACACA
Source organism: Streptomyces sp. NPDC006516 (assembly GCF_040611875.1). Taxonomy (NCBI): domain Bacteria; kingdom Bacillati; phylum Actinomycetota; class Actinomycetes; order Kitasatosporales; family Streptomycetaceae; genus Streptomyces; species Streptomyces sp. NPDC006516. The sequence goes on along the minus strand of NZ_JBEXPD010000019.1, from coordinate 16,821 downwards.
CGGAGCACGGGCCCGCGCAGCCTTGCTCGCAAGCCGGTGCGGGAACCCCCCTCGACTGTCATGCCAGATGGATATCTGCAATGAGGCGGGCTTCGCAGGTAAATGAAGGATCTGTGGAGAATGTGCTTCCGGTGTGGCTGTTACTGCTTCTGTCGAGGCGGGGCGCGAGTAGAGTTGATCAGTTGCTGCCGCTGAAGCGATTAGTTGGAATGTGGCCTATGTCGGTTTCTTTGAAAGTGCTCAGAAACGAGCGATGCCGACGATAGACCTGCAGGTCACGCAGTCTGCTCCCCGCGCACGCGGGGATGGTCCCAACAAGGGCGCGATCCAGGAAGCGTCCCGGCTCTGCTCCCCGCGCACGCGGGGATGGTCCCAGCACGCCGTTGACCGACTCGGCCAAGTCGGTCTGCTCCCCGCGCACGCGGGGATGGTCCCCACCCTGCCATCAAGGCTGATTTCGTGGGTGTCTGCTCCCCGCGCACGCGGGGATGGTCCCACCTGATCCAACTGTGCCGTGCCGCTGTCGAGCTGCTCCCCGCGCACGCGGGGATGGTCCCGACCGCGAGGTCATGGAGCAGCGTGCGGTGACCTGCTCCCCGCGCACGCGGGGATGGTCCCACCTTGCGTATGCAGCCCACGCCCTATGACCACTGCTCCCCGCGCACGCGGGGATGGTCCCGCGCGCGCCGTGATGTGCGTCGGGGAGCCCACCTGCTCCCCGCGCACGCGGGGATGGTCCCTACACCCGGGGCATGCGGCAGGCCTCCGACACCTGCTCCCCGCGCACGCGGGGATGGTCCCAGGGGGAGGAGGTCGTTGTTCAGGGCGCCCTTCTGCTCCCCGCGCACGCGGGGATGGTCCCAGGCCGGAACGTTCCTGGTCGGCATACACGGGCTGCTCCCCGCGCACGCGGGGATGGTCCCTACCACATAGCTCAAGTCCGTTACTGCCTGGGCTGCTCCCCGCGCACGCGGGGATGGTCCCGCGTTCGTGTCGCTCAAGGGGGCGTTCACGGACTGCTCCCCGCGCACGCGGGGATGGTCCAAGGTAGGTGTACGTGTGCGCGGGCTGGTCGACCTGCTCCCCGCGCACGCGGGGATGGTCCCGGTACGGACGGCCAGGACGGCGCCGACGGTCGCTGCTCCCCGCGCACGCGGGGATGGTCCCGAGAACGGCATGGTCGGCGGACACGCGGCGGCCTGCTTCCCGCGCCCGCGGGGATGGTCCCCCCGACAACGACGATGAATGCCTGCTGGTGAGCTGCTCCCCGCGCCCGCGGGGATGGTCCAAGGTGCCGTTGCACTTCCGTGCGTGAGATCTGCTGCTCCCCGCGCCCGCGGGGGTGGTCCCATCCTGAGCGCGGGCATCTGCCTGGGCAGGCTCTGCTCCCCGCGCCCGCGGGGATGGTCCTGTCTGTCATGGTGCGCTCTCCTCGTGCGTGATCTGCTCCCCGCGCCCGCGGGGATGGTCCCATCACGGTGTCCTGGGCGTCCGACCAGACGATCTGCTCCCCGCGCCCGCGGGGATGGTCCCTTGATCTACGCGGCCGGTACGACCGTGCTGCCCTGCTCCCCGCGCCCGCGGGGATGGTCCCCAGGGCGGGTAGTAATGCCCGCCGGCCACTGGCTGCTCCCCGCGCCCGCGGGGATGGTCCCGAACCGCCGCCCACCACGATGGTGCTGCCGCTCTGCTCCCCGCGCCCGCGGGGATGGTCCCGCGCCATTCGATTGGCTGGTGATGGATGAGCATCTGCTCCCGCGTCTGCGGGGATGGCCCTTACTTCGCGTTCAGCGCCCGCAAGGCGGAGATCCTCCCCGCAGCATGAGGGGATGGCCCGGTGATCCGATGAGCGTTCACCGCCCGCCTACCAGCGCCTCGCCCACGCTGCAGCATCAGGATCCTCCCGGCCACGACGAACACTGGCCTGTCGGCTCGTCGTACATGGAATAACATCCGCCGGTTGCAACCATCTTGGCTCCACGGGTGTCACACATTTTGTTCACATGCCGTCGTGACCCCCCGTCCGGCAGCCACTTACGTCAGACAGGTAGCCCGTGTCTCACCAGTACCCACAGAACCCGAACCAGCAGCCCCAGGGCCCCTACCAGGGCCAGGCTCCGTACCCGGGGCAGCAGCCGTACATGGGTGCACCTGGCGGATACTCAGGCGCTCCCGTCCCCCCGCAGCGGAAGTCCTGGACCGGACGGCATACTGCCTTGGCCATCATCGGTGGCCTCTTCGGTTTCCTCTTCCTTCTCGTCGTCATCATCGGCGTTGTCGCCAGCGGCGACTCAGACCCCAGCAGCACCGCATCCGACACTGTCGCGACCAGCCCCAGCAATGCATCTGATGCGAAGCCCGCCAAGGAAGCCGGCACGGAGCCGGACGCCCCTGCGAAGGAGGCGACGGAGAAGCCCGTCCCGAAGAACAAGGAACTCACCCAGGCCGACGAGTTCAAAGCGTTCATCGCCGAGCACGGCACTCCGGCGGAGAAGGCCGCGGCCAAGCACATCGTCAAGGTGCAGGGCGCCGACAGCGACAACGGCATCCTCGACGCCGCGGACGTCTACACCGACTACGCGGGCGGTCTGATGGGGCCGCATCAGGGTGACGGCAAGCTACTCGCCTCCGCGTTCGCCGATTGGAAGGACTCCGACAACGGCCTCGTTACCATCTATGACAAGGACGGCGAACTCCTCTCCAACGGCAACTACTGAACCTTCCAGCACTGCCCCAACCCGAACTTGGCTCGGAGCGGTGCTGAAAGATGTCAGTTCTCCGTGGACTGGGAGATCGTCCCAACTTCCGCCAGTTCTTGGCGAGCGTTGCGAACTGCTCCTTGCACCCCCTGGATGTCCCCTTAGGTGCCGACCACCGGCCTCACGGCTGAAGGCTTCCTGCGCATGCGGGGATGGTCCTATGCGCACGATCAGTGACTTGACGGACCTGCACTGCTCCTTGCGCAGGCTGGGACATTCTGGGCGTTGCCTGGCTTGCTACAGCGTTGCGCTCGCCGACGCTGAGGTGATTCCCACGGGTAGGTACCCCGGCCGGAGACGCCGCCTGTCCCCCACGTAAGCGTGGGATGACCCCCACGTCGGGGCCGTCAGGGCCAACGGCAAGAGCATTGAACGCCTGAAGACAGCTGCGCCCCGGCGGCGCTCGCCCGCTGGGATCGATAGCCGCTGTTGTGCCGGAGGTCCTGAACTGGCGTCGAAAGTCTGTTGTCCGCGGACAACAGACGTGACTCCGTCTCCCCCGCGCCAGCGTGTTGTCTGCGGACAACACGCGGTCGGGCTAGGCAGAAGGCGGCTTATCGGTGATGCATCCCGGCGGTTGACCGGCACATACTCGGCACGCCCTCACGGGAAGCGTGCTGCCGATCCAGGGGGCGCGCCGGCGGACGGTCGAGCTGATCGGCACGTGCGACGAGCACCATGACGGGGCCACGGGGCGCCCCCGTGATCGCGCCAGGCTCAGCGACTTGATCTTGGGCTGCACCGTCCAGCCGTGGTCGGCCGCCTGACGAAAACTGACTCCTGGTGCTCTGGCAGGGAGGGTTCACCGGGGCGAATGCGCTGCCCCTTTACGCAGCCGGAGTGCCTCAGAGCACTCGTGCAAGCAGCTCACCCAAGGACGCGAATGAGTCATCCGGGGCGGGACGCGCGGCTCAGGGAGAACGACAGTCTCCGGCGTTGCCGGTCGATATCGGTGACGACGACCATCATGTCGTCGCCGACCTGGGGCATGTCCGAAGGGTGCAAGGGCGTCAAGGCGAAATCCCGCAGATGGACCAGGCCTATGAAGCCGCCCGCCACCTGGACGAAAACGCCGATCGGGGCCAGTTTGGTGACCTTCCCGTGCAGCATCTGCCCCACTGCGGTGCTGTCGGCGAAAGCCTGGAAGGGGTCCGGCTGCGTCGCTTTCAGGGACAGCCTGGCCTCCAGGTTCCAGGTGTCGAACTGGAGGAACTCGCACGAGACGCGTTGCCCGACTTGCACGATCTCGGTGGCTTTCTCGAAGTAGCGCCAGGAGAGTTCGGCGACCGAGATGAATCCGACACCGGGAAAGACAGGGTGGGCGGGGCCGTTGTCCAGAGCCACGAACACGCCGAACGGTTCGATCGCTGCGATGGTGCCGGAAAGAAGCTCCGGACGGTGCAATGAGTCCAAGAAGGCCCAGAGGGCCGGGTACTCCGACGGTCCGCCTATCACGCTCCGTAGCCTTTCACGGGAAGCTGCACCTTGGGCAGGGCCTGGTCATGCCCAGTCCGTAGGAGGCGGCCACCTCGGCGGACGTTCTTCGCTGTTCGGGCTGCCAGTCGGGCTCGCCGCTTGGGGACTTCTCGCGTGGTTCGTGCAGCAGCACCAGATGGCACGGCAGGGGAGCGGTGGTCCGCCCGGCGACCCGAGCACCTCCACGCCCGGTGTGGCCATTGCCCTCATCTGCGGACGGTGCCTCGGCCTGGTCGAAGGTGTCTGGATCCTCAGGGTCGTCCAGAGTTCGGTTCGGATGCCGGTCGGCACGCCTCGAAAAGCAAATGCGCCGGGGGCGGTTGACCCCCGGCGCACTATTGCGTGCCCTCACACGTATGCGTGGAGCTCCTCGATCAGCTGCGTGAGCTGCGCGGGAGGAAGTCCGGATGCGATGGTCCGCGCCTGTTCCTCGACGGACGCGCCGAGCTGGCGCACGAGCAGCAGGCTGCGCTCGTTTGCGGATTCGGGCACCTCGTTTCCCCGGTGGCCCGTCGTCTCGGACAGAGGCCTCGAGGCGCCGCCCTTGTTGTCCGCGGACAACAAGGGAGCGGGGACGGACGCGGCCGCAGCCGGTGCTGTCGGCTCGGCGGCATCCGTGTTGTCCGCGGACAACACAAGAGCCTCGGCGGGGGCAGGATCCGTCCGAGCAGGCTTTCGAGCCTGAGCGGGCTGGGTAGCCTCGGTCTCGGCCGCCGTGTTGTCCGCGGACAACAGGGACCCCAGGGCAGGGGAGTGGCTCACCGGTTCCGCGTTGCCGGCAGGCGATACGGAGGTCTGTGCAGCAGCGGTTTGCTTGGCTCGCTGCAGAAGGAGCTTCTCCTCCTCACGCGCGCGGACCTCTTGCTCCCGAGTCTCCTTGAGGTGGGCCAGCAACTGGGCTCCGTCGAGTCCAGGCTCCTCCTTGAGCCGCCGCGCGAGCAGACGGCCATCACGCTCAGGGAGCGACCCAGCGCTGAGCATCGCCTGCAGCTCGGCGGGGAGTTCCAGGAGAGCGAGCTGGTTCGTGATCCAGGAACGGTCACGTCCGAGCCGCTTGGCGGCCCGCGTACGGGCACCCTTCTCCGACTCCTCGCTGCACACCCGTACGAGCTCGAGGACGCCGCGGGCACGCTCGACGACGTCGAAGTCCTCCCGCTCCAGGTTCTCCTTGAGCAGGTGGTCGACGAATTCCTCGCGGGAGGCCGCCAGGTCATCGCGTACGACGAAGTCCAGCGCCTCCAGGGCTACGTGGACCGCGCTGCGGAACCGCCGCTCACCATTGACCAGGACGAAGGAGGAGTCACCGATCTGTGCCTCGTGTTCAGGCCAGAGCCGCAGGTACGCGGAACGGGAGACGGCGACACACGCTGCGAGCTGTGCGACGCGCAGCTCCTCACCGAAGCGGGTGAGGTCTTCCTCCGAACCGAAGTTGCGGCGAGGGTTGAGCGGCGTCGGCGCGACATCGTCCAAGGGCAGGCGCCGCAGTTCGTACGCCGGAACATCGCCCTGCACTATGGCCTTCGCCCGGCCACGGGCACTGCGGCCGCGCGGTACCCCCCCGAAGGACGAGCCGGTGCCAAGCCGATCGGCGACGCTCATGACATGACCTTCCGAGCGATGGCGCGCATGACCTCGGACTGCTCGCACTCCGGGGCGTAGGACAGCAGGGGCTGCTTGAGCCGCACCGACTCACGCTGCTCCTTGAGCTCGGGCATGACACCGACGACCGGCGGGTCGCCGATCTCTTTCCAGCTGTGGAGCGACGACGTGGCGATGTAGCCCTTGCGGCTGTCATACATGTTGACGATGAAGCCGAGCATCGAGATCTCGACCTCCATGTCGGCGCACAGGTCCTGGATCTGGTCGTAGAGCATGTCGTACGCGTCGGCGGACGAGTCCTCGGCGAGTACGGGGATGAAGATGCCGGACAGGCCCTGGGCTTCGCCTTCGCGGGTGCGGCAGTAGTACAGGGCCGTGTCCATGGTGTAGCCGAGGCTGGGCGGGCAGTCGACGACGATGTAGTCGAACTCCTTCTCCAACGGTTCCAGGGCCTTCTCGAGCGCCGTCTCCTTGATGCGCACGAAACGGCTGGTCGCGAGCTTGGCATCGAGCAGGAACGCGTCCTTGCAGGCCGGCAGCATGAACAGTCGCCCGCTGAAAGCGCCGTCCTCTATCGGTACGAGCAGTTCGCGGAGCTCTCCCTTCGCCTCACCCAGCATGTGCTTGGCGAGGCTGGGGGACTCGATGTCGAACAGGTCGTACCCGAGCTGCTTGGTGAGGTGGCCCTGGGGGTCGAAGTCGATGAGCAGGACGCGGTTGCCTGCCTCGGCCAGTGCCTGCGCGACACCGGAGGAGGTCGCGGTCTTGCCGACCCCGCCCTTCTGGTTGCCGAAGATGAGCCGGCGGGCCCAAGTAGGCCGGGTTGCCGGCCTGCGGGGGGAGGGGTGCGTGTCGAGCCACAGGCGGATCGCCTGGGCGATGCCTTGGTTGAAGGGGATGCCGCGTTGCTTGCAGTCGTCCTTGAACTCCCCGTACAGCCCGGTGGGGAGATAGGTGGAGAACGAGCTCCCCCCTGTGGTGTCCACGGGGACGCGCTCGGCGTCATCTGCTCGCCATGCCTGCACGCCTTCGGTCACGGCGTCCTTGATGTCGACACCGAACTCGGCTGCTCTGACCTTGAGTTCCTGCCGCAAGGCCGCCGGCAACTTGGCGACTACCTTTTCCCTGTCATCGGGGGAGTATGGGACGGTCATGCGGTTACCTTACTCACTCGTCTGAGGGATGTGGTGCAGGCGGGGTCGAGAATTTGCGGCGTGTCACCCGGATGGGGGAGGGATGCTGGGGTGCATCGAGTGGAGCAGTGGGGGGAATTGAGGCTTGAGCGAGCAATGTCGGATTCAGTGAAAGTGCATCAGAACAGGCCTGGCCGCTGATAGAACAGCAGGTCAGTGAGTCTGCTCCCCGCGCACGCGGGGATGGTCCCTCACGCCGTACCAGCGGGCGCTGCTGGCATTCCTGCTCCCCGCGCACGCGGGGATGGTCCCTTCAGTAACCTCGCCGCACTCCGGCGGAAACTCTGCTCCCCGCGCACGCGGGGATGGTCCCTCCGCCGTCTCCCGTGAACTGCCGCGTGACCTCTGCTCCCCGCGCACGCGGGGATGGTCCCCGGCTGCTGATCCACCCCGAGCCGTGCGAGGACTGCTCCCCGCGCACGCGGGGATGGTCCCCGCCGACCACACCAACACCGTGGTGCACGCCTGCTCCCCGCGCACGCGGGGATGGTCCCACCAAGCTCGGCCCCTCCAAGGGCCCGAAGTGCTGCTCCCCGCGCACGCGGGGATGGTCCCGTCTGCCGGGCCGTTTCCAGTGCGTGCCCCCACTGCTCCCCGCGCACGCGGGGATGGTCCCGGCTACGTCGGCGGGCGCTGCTCGACCTCCTCCTGCTCCCCGCGCACGCGGGGATGGTCCCCTGGCCTGGGCCGCGGCGAATCACCCGGCCGTCTGCTCCCCGCGCACGCGGGGATGGTCCCGACGGACTCAGGGTGGCCAGGCCCGCGCAGGACTGCTCCCCGCGCACGCGGGGATGGTCCCAGAGTCGTGGCTGGTTGTACGCCTCCTGCTCCCCGCGCACGCGGGGATGGTCCCCGGGTGACCCGGGGCGGTGGGCGCCCCGGGCCCTGCTCCCCGCGCACGCGGGGATGGTCCTCTGGGCCAGCCAAGGGCCCGTCGTCCCGTCAGCTGCTCCCCGCGCACGCGGGGATGGTCCCGAACCCCGACGCCATGCCCCCGACGAATCCGCCTGCTCCCCGCGCACGCGGGGATGGTCCCCCGATGGACCGCGAGCGGATCGCGGACAACATCTGCTCCCCGCGCACGCGGGGATGGTCCCGCGGACGGGGCGCTGACCCCGGGGAACCCGGCCTGCTCCCCGCGCACGTGGGGATGGTCCCGGGTTCGTGGTGCCGTAGTCGACGCCGCACCACTGCTCCCCGCGCACGCGGGGATGGTCCGGTGGGCGACGTCCGCCTGTCCGGTGGCGAGAACTGCTCCCCGCCCCGCGGGGATGGTCCCGCCGGGAAGCTGATCGGCGAGGCCGCGATCAACTGCTCCCCGCCCCGCGGGGATGGACCCTTCGAGTTCCACGCGATCGACATCGCGTCTACCTGCTCCCCGCACGTGCGGGGATGGCGTCAGGATCGCTGTATCCGCGTTTTCGTAGGGCCCGGTGCTGTGATCGCGTCCCCAGTTGGAGGTCGGGTGCGTGTTGTCCGCGGACAACACGCACCCGACCTCAGCTTCGCCAGGTCCGCAGTACTGCCGCTACGCGCGCCGCCGTGCCCCTCGGGTCGTACAGCTCACGTGCCAGTTCCGACAGCTGCTCCCTTGTCGGCGCCACGGAGACTCCACTGGCCTCGAGGTACATCACAGCGACGGCGCAGGCCACGCTCAGGTTGGACTGTTCCAGCCAGCGCAGCCGTCCCAAGGTGTGCACCAGAGCCGCAGCTCTCGCGTAGACGCCCTGGTAGACGGGCGTCTCCAGGAGTTCGGCGCGGTGGCGGGCGACAGCGGCGAGGGGGACTCCCAGGTCCTCGGGGGCAGGGTCGTGGTGGCCGGCGCGCTCGGCTACTTCGAGGATCCAGGACAGGTCCACGTGCAGGGCCATGCTCACGCAGCGGCACCCCGGCTGGGCGCGGGGGAGTGCTGGGTGTCGAGATCCCTCTCAAGAGCGTCGAGGAAGGTGCCGTGCTCATCCAGGAGGCGCTGGGCGCTCGCCATCCCGGAGGCCCTGACGCCTGAGGTGTCTTCGGCGATGAGGCGCTCGATGTACCGGTTGAAGTCGAGCCCGCGAGCTGCCGCAGCATCCTTTCCGGCTGCAAGCACTCCCGGCTCGAGCCGGAGCTGAGTCTGCTTCTTCTGGGATGCCATACGCCCAAGGTAGCAGGGTGGTAGCAGTGCGGGAAGGTGGTGGCCCGTAGCGTCTGGCAGGTGCTCTGCGGTTTCGTCGGCACCCTTCCCAGCTGCACGGTGGGAGAGCAAGCGGTGCCACGACATCCCTCATGGGTGATGGGCTCCGGGAGCCTTGGGCAACGACGCATCCCTACCTCCATGGCACGATGCGGCCCATGATTCCCACACCCGGACGGCTGACCCAGGAGACACTCAGCGGCCGCGGCTTTCTAGGATTCGTGTCCTTCAGCGAGCTACATAGCAGCGATGTGCCTGCAGCGCCTGGGCTCTATGTGGTGCTCCGTACCAGTCGGGCGGCTCCCTCCTTTCTCTCTCGCAGCCCTGCTGGGCACCTCAAGGGCCGCGATCCATCAGTGACGCCTGACGTCCTCGAGGCGGCCTGGGTGGACGAGGCCGTGATCGTGTACGTCGGCAAGGCGTCAGCAGGCAAGGACGGTGGCCGAGGGCTGAGGAAGCGGCTTGACGAGTATCGCCGCCATGGTGCCGGCGGCTCAGCCGGTCACTGGGGCGGACGCTACATCTGGCAGCTGGCAGATTCCGACGAGCTGCTCGTCGCCTGGTTGCAGATACCCGAGCGAGACCCAGGCGAGGCGGAGGCGGAACTAATCGCGGAGTTCATGGAGCTGTACGGAGCTCGGCCTTTCGCGAACCGCAACAAGGGCGTCACCACCTGAAGGGCTTTCGATTGGATGGCCGGAACGCCGCGCCGAGGCCGGACGGACTGCGTGTGCAGCAACGTACGGGAGAGCCGGTGTCCGAGCTTCAGCGCGCACCGGCTCTCAAGGTGGCCCCAGCTGTGAGGCGACACAATGCCAGCCAGTGCTTGGCTCGGGGGACGTCGGTGACGTCAGGGATTCGTCGCACGCGATGACGTGCGCTGCGGTTGGCGATGCGGTCTCAGCTGAGGCGGTGCCGCTTCCTTCGCGTCCTACGCCGGGAGCGACGAATGACACCTACACCTACCCCCTACTCTCTCCCGTTCCGGGGGAGGGCGGCGCGCCCTTCCTCCGGTGCCCCCAGGCTGTACACCATGCGACCTGGCAAAGGGCGCCTCCTCAGTGTTATCCGCCTGGCCTCCCACGGATCTGCCTGTGTGGAAACAGGAGACTCGGCTTGTTCTTCTGGGTATGTCCTGGAGAAGCGACCCGGGGGAAACGGTGTTGGCACTCTCGATTTCGATCCTGGCGGCACTGGTGTCACTGGGGTCTTTGATCGTTGCGTACACGTCCAGCCGTCGGGCGCACATGCCCGTACTGCAGTTCATGTGGGAGAGCGGGCAGTCCGGTGGGGACCCGAGGTGGTGGCTGGTGAACGTCGGGAGTGGCCCCGCAACCAACATTGTGGTGGCCCAGGCTGAACGCACAGGACTCACTCGCGGTGTGGACCGCGAGCGATGGTTCAACCCCGTGCTGATTCCTTCGATCCCAGCCGGCGGCAAGCTGGCTCTGACGTGGCTCGGTGGAACCATGGGCCTGGACTGCGCGCTGGGCGCCAGCTACACGGATGTCCAGAAGTTCTTCTACACGACCAAGTGCGGCGACGACGTGTCGATGTTCTTCGTTGGTCTGCATCTGCCGCGCTGGCCGCTGCTGAAATTGCGCGGTCAAAAGGCCGTGAAGACCTGGTGGGGCGTGGAGGACCTGGCAGGTCCGCCGTGGTCGACCGTTGATGCGGGAGCCGCACGCCGACGTTGGTGGCTTCCACGACGCTTCGGGGTGTGCCGTCGGCTCGGAGGGTGGGCCGATCCGGTCCTTTCCTACCGCTCAAGTTGATCGGGCTCGACTGAACTCCCAGGGAAGACTGGCCCGGAGGCTCAGGACGGGGGCGGGCCCGTCACGATGCGTTCAGGGTGGTGGCGTCCTCGTATGTGGCGGTAGTTCGCGGACCTCCTCGGCATCCACGAGCACCAGATCCAGCGCGAAGAACTTCCCGACCCGTCCGTCCGTGTCCTGCTCGAACTCGCCCGCCGCCTCGACCGTAACCGGGCCGACCTGAAAGCGGGCGCGGACGAATTTTCGAGCTGTCTGCCGACGCGAAGACCTCGGCCGCCGCTTCCCCGGCGTCGCCCGCGACGCGCTGACCCTGATCACCCCGCAGGCGTATGCCGACGACCCCAAGACGGACCGCGGCATAGCCGCCGCTCTGCTGTGGCTCAGCCTTCTCTTTGGCTTCGTGCTGGAGCACAACCGCACGCACGCGCTGATATTGGCAGCGCCCAGCGGCGCCCTCGTCCTGCGCACGTTCCGCCGATGGGTACCCGGTCACTGCCCGCCTGGCGTCCTGAGCTCCGGTCAGGCGGAGACCGACGCCGGGAGGAAGAACCCCGGCCGTACTTCCGCGGCTCCATCAAGCCCGTTGAGGCTGAGGTCCTCCGAGAGTCTGGGTCGCGCGAAGCTAGGCCCTCCACGATCTCACCGCCGGCAGGGTCGCCTGCGGTGAGGTCGCGAAGCTAGGCCCTCCACGATCTCACCGCCGGCAGGGTCGCCTGCGGTGAGGTCGCGGAGCTAGGCCCTCCACGATCTCACCGCCGGCAGGGTC
>NZ_JBEXPD010000019.1:0-4982 GCF_040611875.1 Streptomyces sp. NPDC006516 | reverse complement strand
TCGCCTGCGGTGAGGTCGCGGAGCTAGGCCCTCCACGATCTCACCGCCGGCAGGGTCGCCTGCGGTGAGGTCGTGGACGTCCCTCCCGAACAACGTCGCGTACAGCCTGCAGATGCTCTCCGATCCGTTACCGCCTACTGACCCACCGGATGTCACCGGCCGTGCTGACTTCGCGCGGAGCAGCGCCACATAACAGCCCAGCGGCACCTCCATCGTCGTAGGATCGATAAGATCAATCTGGATGGACAAAGGTACGTCCCCTCAAGACGCACACCACAGAGCTTCTCGTCGGACGACACGAAGCAGGAGGGAGAGGCAGCGCGGATGGCCTGGGTCAGTCGGATCGTGGACATGGAGCAGGTCGAGTACCGCCTCTCCGGGAACGCCGGCTGTTACGTGCGCCTTGACGGCCGGGAGGCCGATGATGCCGCCGAGCCCGCCACTGACGCTCAGCTCGGCCACAGGATGACTGCCCCTCAGGACAGCGGTCTCGTCTGGCTCGGCTCAGGCCTGACCGACGTCGGGCTGGTGGCCGGCACGTCTCTGGATGAGGCCGGTAAGCGGGCGGCACGCGCGCTCGCCAACGGCGTGCACCCCCTGACCGGCGCGCAGCTCGCCGGCGCCGAACTGCGCGCCCACCCTGCCTCTCAGCTCGTTGGTGCTCGATTGGTCGAGGCGATCGAGCATGCCGCGATCTCCGCCCGCGTCGAGTCGAAGGACCTCCTGGCCGGTACCCCGAAGCAGCTGAAGAAGTTCGCCACCCTGGCGCGCATGGTGAACGCGCGAGGCGAGCAGCACCAGCTGCAGGTGGGCTCCCTCCACCGGATCGCCCGGGCCGCCGGCATCGACCTGGCTGAGGTCTACGGCGCGGAAGGACTTGCGCGGGCCCGTGCGCACGAAAGGGACCGCGTCAACGTCCGGGTCCGCGCCTACGACCTCGTCGCCGACCTCCCCAAGAGCGCCTCCACGCTGTGGGCTCTGCTCGGTCCTCGACGGGAGGCCGACTTCCGGTCCCTGGTCCACGAGGCGAAACGCGAGGCGTTCGCCGAGCTCGAACGATGGATCGGCTACAGCGTGGCGAGCGAGGTGGGGGAGCGGCGCCGGATCGCCACCGGCGGGCTGCTCGGCTGGAGCGTGGAGCACCAGTCCGCCCGGCCGGTCGACGACACCCCCGGAGACCCGCATCTGCACGTTCATCTGGTCATCGTCAACATCGCCCGATGTGAGGACGGTGCCTGGCGCGCCATCGCCAACGGTGGCATGGACCTGCACCGCCATGCGCGAGCCTTCGACGCCCTCTTCAAGGCCCGCGTCCGCGCTCTGGCGAGCAAGCGGTTCGGAGTGCGGTACGAGCGCGACGGTCGTACCCGGGCCTGGGAGGTCATGGGTATCCCGGCCGAACTGCGCACGCACTACTCCCGCCGCGCAGCCCAGGTCGACGCGCTGGCAGGAGCCGACGCCGGCCGCGACGAGAAGCTCCGGGTCTCGGCCGAGACCCGGCATGCCAAACACGACGAGGGTGACATCGACCTGCACGCCCACTGGCGTCAGCGCGCGGTAGCTCTCGGCATCGACGTCGACGCGATGATCGCGGCCGCCGCTCCTGGCTCCGGGCCGTCCGGCGGGCTTACGGCCGGCGGAACGCGCGGCCCGCAGATCCCGCCGCCCGACACGATCGCCCGGGACGTCTTCGACCCCGAGCACGGGCTGACGAGCAGCGCCAAGGACTTCCGTCGCGCCGAACTCCTCGCGGCCGTCGCCAACGCCTGTCCGTACGGCCTTGAAACGACCGCGCTCGACAACCTGGCCGAACAAGTTCTCGCCGTACCCGGCTACGCCGAGCCTCTCCCGCACCGCGGCTCGGCCGCCATGAGCAACACCGGCCGCTACACCACGCGCGACATCCTCGATGCCGAGCAGGTCATCGTCGATCAGGCTCGCTCCCGGTACGCGAGCGGTTCAGCCCAGCTGACGGGGGACCAGGCCGCAGCCGCGCTGGGGGTTTTCGAGGTCGCCTCCGGGTTCGCGCTCGATGGCGAGCAGCGTGCCACCGTTCAGAGGCTCCTGACCGCCGGTCACGGTGTCGATGCCGTCATCGGCGCCGCCGGAGCAGGGAAGACGTCGCTGCTGGAGGTCTGCCGCATCGGTTGGGACGCCGTCGGCATGACCCACGCGGGCGCCTCTTCCTCCGCTGTGCTCGCACAGAATCTGTTCGAGGGCACCGGCATCCCCGTGCGCACAGTGGCCTCCTGGCTGCAGCGCATCGACAGCGGGGAGGGCCTGCGAGGGATCGACGTACTCGTGCTCGATGACGCGGTTCTGACCGACGACCGTTCCCTGGCGCGCTTGCTGACCGCGGCCGTCGCCACGGGCACGAAGGTCATCGGCGTCGGCGACCCCCAGCATCTGCGGGCGCTCGGTCCGGGCGGTGGACTCGAGGAGATCCACCGGCTCGTCCGCGGCGCCGTCCTGCACAGCAACCGCCGTCAGAAGGACGCCGGCGAGCGCCTGGCTCTGGAAGCCTGGCGGGACGGCGCCCGGGACAAGGCCTTGCGCATGCTCGCCGAAGGCGGCCGTGTGCACGCCACCGACACCGCCGAGCAGGCGCACACGGAGATCCTCGCCGCCTGGAATCAGCAGCGCCGCCGATGGTCCGCTCCGCATGACTCGGTTGCGAACCTAGTCCTGCTGGCCGCGCGGAACGCCGACGTGGACACCCTCAACGCCGGAGCTCAGGCCATCAGGAGCGCCGCCGGCGAACTCGGCGCCACCCACACCTACGCCCGACCGCGCGGTGAGCAGATCACCCTCGCCGTCGGCGACATCGTCCGCGTCCGGCAAGGCGGTTCCCGCAGGCGGCGCGGCACCGGCCCGGATCCCCTGAGCGGGTACCGCGCCGTCGTCACGGCCCTCGACGGCGAGCACAACGTGCAGATCACCTGGTGGCGTGAGCACGGCGTCCATGGCCAGGCATGGCTGAGCCCGGGGCAGGTCGGGCACGGCGCCCTGGCGCTGGGTTACGCGATGAGCGTCTCCGCTTCCCAGGGGCTCACTGTCGAGACATCGCTGCTGTACGGGCTCGGAGCCGACGCGTACACGTTGTACCCCGCCATCACCCGGGCCCGCAGCGAGAATCACCTGTGGCTGGCGACCGCGGCGTTGGAGGACGAGGAGGCCCAGGTCAGGTCGGGCGAACCAGTCAGCGAAACCGAGCGCCTCGACCGTGCAGTGCGCGCCTGTGCAGCCCTGCTGAAGCAGGTTCGTCCGGAGTCCATGATCAGCGACCAGTTGCGCGCTGTTCCGGAGCCGGTGCCTGTGGCCGCAGGTGACCTGAAGTTCCCCAGGTGGGACGACCGGGGGGCCCGGCCGTACGGTGCTCTGACCGATACAGATCTCGCGGTGAAGGCAGCAGAACTGACCCGGCGGGCAGCGGCAGCCGACCGGAGGGCGAGCGAGCAGGCCCGGGCGTCCACCGAGGGTGCCGTGCAACTGGCTCAGCATCCCGGCCAGCAGATCGCCGACAGTGCAAGAGGCCTCATCGATGCGGCAGACCGCCTGCTCCGCCAGGCACACCGTGAGGCCGATGCGGCGGAGCGCGCCCGCGCCGCCGCTGCCGGCGCGCGCGACGTCTGTGCCAGCCTGCAGCGGGCTACCGGACGCAGCCGCATCGCCTTGCGCCTCGCAGGCACCTCCCGGGCCGAGCAACAGCAACTCATCGCCCAGTACACGCAGCAGGTCGAGGCGGCGGAGCGCGAACACGAGGCGTCCACCCGGGCGGCAGCTGAAGCCCGGCGTGAAGCAGCGCGGATCCTGGAGTCCTCCCCGAACATGCAAGTGCTGCGCGATCAGGCCATGGGAGGCACGAGCTCAGCGGTCGTACGGCTCGAGGAGCTGGAGGTGATGAGGCAGCAACTTTCCGTCCTTGCCGTGCGGATCGACAACCACCGCGCCGAGGCAGTCCGTGCCGCACGCGCCGCCGCCGTTGACCTGCGAGCCCGTGCGGAAACGCTCCGTACCGACGCGGGGGGCATGCAGGTGGAGCGTGAGCTGCGTCGCCGAATCGCCGAGCAAGCGCCGCTTCAGCACCGCGCAGAGGCACATCTGCGGGACCAGTTCACGGTTCACCGCCAGGCGCAGATGGCCGTTCAGCGGGCCCGCGTCGTCCGACACTCACCACATGACGCGCCGCCTCGCATTCCCGGCGGCCCGGGCGTCAGCATGTGAACCCCGGGGGCACCGATGTGCTTGCGGCTGTTCGGTTGCCCTTCCCTGATTCAGGATGTCCTGCCGTTCCGTTCATACCAGAGAGTGCGCCCCGTTGTTTCCCGCCTTGGGGGACGGCCTGGGGTCTATGGCCCTGTCGACTGCTCCCACCGACTCGCTGCGCGGAGCTCGGCGATGGAGGGCATGCCGTCGATCGCTTCGCCTGACACGTCCGCGCCTGATGAGGCGCGCGGCCACCTCCCACGCGTCCGTCTCGGCGTCGGCCCGGAACAGGCCGAGAGCCTCTTCGACGCGTCCCGACTGCTCCAGAATCCACGCGGTGCTGGATGTCATTTCGTACAGGTCCGTCGGCAGCACCGCGGCGTAGGCGAGGGTTTCTCCGTACCGGCTCGCCTCGCCCAAGAGCCATATCAGCAGGTCCAGGCCGCGGCCGACGCCGCGGCGATCGACTGGGCCTCTCGGTGGACTTCCCCGTCGTGCGGGGCCCACCAGCACGCAGCAGTGCCCGGACCGGACCGTTGCCAGCGCCTGCGTCAAAGGGGGGCGTTGCGCCGTCACCTCACAAAGGGATCGGCTGGTACGCCAGTGCCTGGTCGACTACCTCGTCAGCCGTAAGCTCCCGGTCCGCCCCAGGGCCGACTCATCGGTCATCCGGTCTGTCCCGAGTCCGAGTCTGTGATCCAGCGCCCTTCGGCGGAGTCGTGCACGTACGCCGGCCTCCCCCTGGTCCCGCTCGTGCGGAAAGGCTTCCCGCCGTC
>NZ_JBEXPD010000018.1:0-123152 GCF_040611875.1 Streptomyces sp. NPDC006516 | reverse complement strand
TCCGTCGACGGCACGGTCTACCAGCGCAGGACACCCGCTGACCTCAACGGCAAAGCCTGGGTGTTCGACAAGCCGTTCTTCCTCATCCTCAACCTCGCCGTCGGCGGCTACTGGCCCGGTGACCCGGACGGCAGTACCAGCTTCCCCCAGCGACTCGTCGTGGACTACGTCCGCGTGACCACCGGGGACTGAGTACCGGTGCGGACCGGCGGCCCCCGCCGCCGGTCCGGCCCGCCGACGTAGCATGATCCGCATGGAACAGCGCACACTCGGCAGGACCGGCCGTGACGTATCGGTCGTCGGACAGGGAACTTGGCAGCTGGGCGGGGACTGGGGTGAGGTGCGGGAAGCCGATGCCTTTGCCGTCCTCGACGCGGCCGTCGAGTCGGGCGTCACCTTCTTCGACACCGCGGACGTGTACGGCGACGGCCGCAGCGAGCAGCTCATCGGCCGCTACCTGAAGGAACGGCCGGACGCGGACGTCTTCGTCGCCACCAAGATGGGCCGCCGCGCCGAACAACTCCCCGCGAACTACGTGCTGGACAACTTCCGCGCCTGGAACGACCGCTCGCGCGCCAACCTCGGCGTCGACACCCTCGACCTCGTGCAACTGCACTGCCCGCCGACGGCGGTCTACTCCTCGGACGCGGTGTACGACGCGCTCGACACGCTCGTCGCCGAGCAGAGGATCTCCGCCTACGCGGTGAGTGTCGAAACGTGCGCCGAAGCGCTCACCGCCATCGCGAGGCCCGGCGTCGCCAGCGTCCAGATCATCCTCAACCCGTTCCGCCTCAAGCCGCTCGACGAGGTCCTCCCCGCCGCCGTGGAGGCCGGGGTCGGTATCATCGCGCGGGTTCCTCTTGCCTCGGGGCTGCTGTCCGGCAAGTACACCGCCGACACCGTCTTCGCTCCCGACGACCACCGCACGTACAACCGCCACGGCGAGGCCTTCGACCAGGGAGAGACCTTCTCCGGCGTCGACTACGCGACCGGCGTGTCCGCCGCCACGGAGTTCGCCGGGCTCGCTCCGGCCGGCGCCACCCCGGCACAGACGGCGCTGCGCTGGGTCATCCAGCAGCCCGGGGTCACCAGCGTCATCCCCGGCGCGCGTTCCGTTGAGCAGGCAGTCGCCAACGCCTCCGCCGCCGCGCTGCCCCCGCTGCCGGAGAGCACGCTGCAGGCGGTGCGCGACCTCTATGACCGGCGGATCCGCGCACAGGTCCACGCGCGCTGGTGAAGCGCGGGGCTCAGTCGTCCCCGTCGTCCTGCCCGTCGCCGTCCTGACCGGGATCGCCGGCGGACGAGTCCGCCGCAGGATCGGCCTGTCCCGGCGTTCCGACGCCGGCGGTGGGAGTGGAGCCGGGAGCCGGGGTGTCCGCCGCGCCGGTGTCCGGGGCGAAGAGGACCGTCCCCAGATACACCGCAGCAAGGAAGGCGACCGTGCCGGCCACCGCGCTCGCCACCCGAGGGCGGCGGCGTATGGCCTCGCTCGTGCTGATCCGGCGTGTGGAGGCGGACCTGGACGCCCGGGGCGCGGGGGCCGCCCGTCTGCGTCCGGTGGCCTGCGGCAGGCGGTAGGTCGACACGCCACCGGTGGCGGGGGCGCCTGAAGCGGGGGCCGGAGCCGTGGCGGGCCGGGGCGCCGGCCGCGGGGCGGCCGGCGCGTGCCGGGGGAGCGGCTCGGGACGCCCCCGCCAGGCATCCGTGCGGAACCAGTCGGAGACCTGCTGTGCGCTCGGCCGGTCCTCGGGCTGCTTCGCCAGCAGGCCCAGCAGATACGAGTCGAACGCGGGGGAGACGTCGGCGCCCCGCTGCCGCACCGGCACCGGCGGCGTGTCCACGTGCTGGTAGAGCGTCGCGGTCGCGGTGTCGGAGCGGAACGGCGGCTGCCCGACCAGCAACTGATAGATGACACAGCCGAGTGAGTAGATGTCCGAGGCGGAGTCGGCCGTGCGGCCCAGGGCCCGCTCGGGGGCCAGATACAGACTCGTACCGACGATGTGGCCCGCCGTGGTCAGAGCCGTCGAGGGATCGTCGACGAACTGCGCGATGCCGAAGTCCCCGATCTTCACGGACCCGTCGGCGTCCAGCATCAGGTTGCCGGGCTTGATGTCGCGGTGGACGATGCCCTGCCGGTGGGCCGCGGCGAGGCCGGCGGCGGCCTCGCCGGCGATACGGGCCACCTGCTCGGGATGGACGGTCTCCTGGGACTCCAGCAGATCGCCGAGACTCCTGCCCTCGACGAGCTCCATCACCAGATAGAAGCGGTCCTCCCAGGAGCCGAAGTCGAACACGGCCACCAGGTGAGGGTGGCTCAGGCGTGCGGCGGTCTGCGCCTCCAGGCGGAAGCGGGCGGTGGACGAGGCATCGGCCTGGTCGCCCAGCAGCAGTTTCACCGCCACGGCCCGACCCAGCACTTCGTCCGTTGCGCGCCACACCTCACCCATACCGCCACGGCCGATGGGGGATATCAGCCGGTACCGCCCAGCAACCAGCACCTGTGCACACCAATCTCGAATCGTGGCCCGCTCCGAACTGCCGCGGCGGCGACCTCATCGGGCTCATCGCCTCGGTACGGTGCGTCGGGGTGCGCGGCATGATCAGGATATCCGCCCTCCGGGCCTCCGCTCGCCCGGCCGGGGGCGGTGCAGCCGAATCCGGTCAATCGCCAGGTCGCAGCGGCGCGTTCTGCTCGGTGCGGAGCCAGTCCAGCACGGCGGCAGCTGTGAACTCCGCCTGCCCGCCCGGGAAGAGCAGCTCCGCCAGGGCGAACACCGCCCCGTCCGCCGCCGCTCGGGCGTCGGGAACCGCGACACAGCGCATGCCCGCCGCGTGCGCGGCCAGGACCCCGGGGACGGCGTCCTCCAGCACGACGCAGGAGCCCGGCTCCGCTCCGAGCCGCCTGGCCGCCTCCAGGAACACGTCGGGCTCCGGCTTGCCCTGAGCCACTTCCTCCGCCGACACGTACAGGGGGAGGTACGCGTCCAGCCCCGTGACCGCGAGCGTGGCGGCGATCGCGGCCCTGGAGGACCCCGAGGCCACCGCCATCGGCACCCCGTGTCCGTGCAGCCGCTCGACGAGCGTGAGCATCTCGGGGAAGACGGTGGTGGACGTCCCGGCGAGCTCCAGATAGAGGGCGTTCTTGCCCGCCAGCAGCTCGTCGACCGGCGCCTGAATGCCGTACTCCGCGCGCAGGACGGTCAAGGTCTCACGGGTGCCGATCCCGATGAAGCGGGTGTGGTTCTCCCAGCTGAAGTCCCGCACGCCGTACCGGGCGAGGAGCCGGCGCCCCGCCTCGTAGTAGTTGGGCTCGCTGTCGACGAGCGTGCCGTCGAGATCGAAAAGGACGGACGGTGCCGGGACGCGCGGGGTGTTCATGACCCCCAGCATGCCCGACGGCGATCAGCCCGGGCCGCCCGCAGCCCGCCCCACGGCTTCGACCAGCGGCAGCACCCGGTGGGCCACCCGTTCGCGCAAGGCGACCTCGGTCCGGGTCCTGACCACGCCGGGGAGCTGGATCAGCCGTTGGATGACGTCCTCCAGATGCCCGTTGTCCCGTGCTACGACGCGCGTCAGCAGATCCCCGCCGCCGGTGGTGGAGAACGCCTCGATGATCTCCGGTACGGCGGCGAGCGCGTTCCCTACGTCGTCCAGATGCCCCTGGGTCACTTCCAGGTGGACGAAGGCGAGCACCGGATGACCGAGGGCCGCGGGCGACAGGGCCGGGCCCGTCCCCGTGATCACCCCGTCCCGCTCCAGCCGGTCCAGACGAGCCTGGAGGGTGCCGCGTGCCACCCCGAGGATGCGCGCGTACTCGCGCACGCTGGTGCGCGGCTGCTCGATGAGCAGCTGCAGGATGCGGGTGTCGAGGGCGTCCACCGCCATGTCCGGCCGTGCTCCTCCTGGCTGGATGGTCAAGTGCCACGACTGTACCCAGCGCCCGCTCCCGCGGCCTCATGGGACCGTGATGCCAGGCAGCGACTCAGCCGTGCCACGCCGAGCCGCTGCCTGGCGTACTCCGACGCGGTGCCCCTCCGGCGGACGGCACCGCGGGACAGCACACGACGAACCGCGCGGGGTGACAGCCGGATCCCGACCACCCGGCCACCCGCGGCGCGGCGGCGGGTGAACTCAGACCGCGGACCAGCCGTTGTCGACGGGGAGGATCGCCCCGTTGATGTTGCTCGCGGCGTCGGAGGCGAGGAAGACGATGGCCGCCGCCTGCTCGTCCGCCGCCGCGGGTGAGCCGACGTTGCCCATGTAGGGGGCGAGGGCGGCGGGCCCGTGGGCGCCCCGGTCGGCCTCGACCCGGATGTTCGTGACGGTGCCGCCAGGGGCGATGGCGTTGGACCGGATCCCCTTGTCGCGGTACATGACGGCCAGCGACTTGGTCAGACCGGCGATGCCGTGCTTGGACGCCGTGTAGGCCGCGCCGGCGGCGCTGCCCCTCAGTGAGGCCTCCGACGCGGTGAACACCACGGCACCCTTGCCGGCGGCGAGCATGTGCGGCAGGACGGCGCGGGTGAGGCGGAACGGGGCCGTGAGGTTGATGCCGATGACCCGCTCCCACTCGTCGTCACCGGTGTCGGCCGCCGCCGACATGCTGTCCATGATCCCGGCGTTGTTGACCAGGACGTCTATCCCGCCGAACTCCTCCATGGCGGTCGCCGCGACCTGGTCGACGACGGCCTGCTCCCGCAGGTCGCCGATCACGGTTGCCGCGGTGCCTCCGGCCCGGGTGATCTCCTCGGCCACGGCCTGGGCGCCCACGGGGTCGACGTCGGCGACCACGATGCGCGCGCCCTCCTCCGCGAAGCGCAGGGCGGTGGCCCGGCCGATGCCCGATCCGGCGCCGGTGACGATGATGCTGCGGCCGGGGCCGTTGGGGGTGACGCTCACGGGATGCTCCTCGCGGTCGGTGATGGCTCTGGCACGCTACCTTTAATGGCGGGCAGTGCCAAAATGGCGAACCGCGCCAGAAAAGGGAGTCGCTACGATGGCCCCGAGCGGAAGGAAGGTGGCCGAAAGCCGTGGAAATCGCACACGCCCGGACGGAGGACCGCCCCTCCGTCGCCTCCAAAGACCCATCCGCCACCAGCGGGAGCCCTGCCGCTGCCACCGGGAACCCGGGCGCGCCAGGGGCCTCCGCCGCTTCCCCCGGGGCCGGGGGCGCCTTCGCCATCGGGGCCGCCGCGGAAGGTGGCGCCCGCCTCGGCCGGCCACCGCTGACCGAACGGCGCAAGGCCGCCACCCGCCTGGAGATCGCGCGCGAAGCCGTACGGCTGTTCGCCGAACGGGGCGTGGCTGCCACCACCGCCGACGAGATCGCCGCCGCTGCCGGAATCTCGCAGCGGACGCTGTGGCGCTACTCCTCGTCGAAGGAGCTGTGCGTCCGACCGCTGCTGACCTACGCGCTCGACTCCGTCACCGTGCTCATGCGGTCGTGGCCGCGCGACAAGCCGTTGTCCGAGGCCGTCGCCGGCGGCCCTTCCTCGCTCACGGAGGCGTCGCCCCCCACCGATGCCGAAGCCCTGCGCGACCTGGTCCTGCTCACCCGCACCGAGCCCGGGCTGCGTGCGGTCTGGCTCCAGGTGCACCACGACGCCGAGCTGGTCTTCGCCGAGGTCGTCGCCGAACGCACCGGCCACCGGCCGGACGACCTGGAACCGAGGGTGCAGGCGACCCTGCTCAACGGCGCCCTGCGCATCGCGGTCGAGCAGTGGGCGTGGGGAGCGGATCCCCGGCCGGAGTCACTCCCAGGTGCCATCGCCCGCGCACTGGGCCTCGCCCGGGCCGGCCTGTCCGGCTGAGGAGGGCCGTGCCGTGCCGGGCCGCCGTGGCCTCAGCCTCCGGTGCGGCCACGCCGGGACTCGACCTCGTCCCGGTTTCTTCGCGTGGTACAGCAGCCCACGCTGACGGTGACGCCGTCAGATCGACCGGGCTCGTTGCACGGGCTTACCGCTTTCGGCCGCTCGCGGCCGCAGCGACCGTCACCGCACTGCCGACAAGCAGCGGCAGAGTCATCGCCGCGAAAAAATACGCGGGCACGTTCGGGTCCGGCGCGGAACGCCAGAGCACCCCGCAACCGGCGGCGAATGAGATGCCGATACACGTGTTGAACACCATCAGTGCGCATGCGATCCGGTGTGCCGAGGCGCGGTTGTGGGGCCTGTTGAGCAACGACGATGCCGCTTGCGCAGCGGCGAACGGTGCGGCGTCGGCGCTCGACATCTCATCGCGCGGTGTCACCCGTAGTGTCAGTTCCGCGCATCCAGCCATCAGCAGCGTCACGCCCGCATACACGAAGACCAGCGCGAACGCGCTGCCGATCGATCTGTCGGTCCAGGCGTCCACTCCGTCGACCCCGATGTGCTGCGGTATCCGACCCGGCAAGTGCGGGTAGCGGAGCGTTCCCCAGGTCGCCAACCCGAAGAGCAGGACGGCATTGGGGAGCAACCACAGCCGGAGAGGACGGGAGAAGAGCGCCATGGGACTGATCATCCGATGAAACCTCGAGGTCGGAAAGAGCGCACAGTGCCAGGTCCGGGAGCAGACCGGAGTCGACTGCCCCTACCGGCCGGCTGCGCGGAGGTCGGCGGTGGAGGACATGCCGTCAATCGCTCCGTCCGCACGTCCGTGCCTGACGAGGAGGGCGGCCACTTCCCGGCCTCCTGGACGCCCAAAGCCCGCTCGAACTCCGCAATTTCGCGTGGTGCTGTACGCGGTCGCCCTCGCGCAGGACCACGCTGCCCTTGAAACCGCCCGGACCAGCACAGGGCACGGGGGCGTTCGCGGGAGCGCGCGGTCACACGTGTCCGGCCGAGTGCACCGTCGTTGATCAGGCCATGAACCTGCGGTCGTTGTCCCTCACGCTCGTCGCCCTGCTGAGCACGGCGGGTTGCGTATCCGTACAGGCCGAACCGGACGGGCCCGCCCCCGCGGTCTCGGCGCGCCCCGGCAACGCGCCCGCCGTGCACGCGTCCACGGCACCGACAGCGCCCCCGGCCGTGCACGACGCCCTCGGGAAGTCCGAGGAGCGGCAGGATCGTGCGAGTGGGAAGAAGCGGAAGAAGAAGGAGGCGGCGGGAGATGCGGCCCGGCGGGCGGGCGCCGTCGCGCCGCCGGCACGCCGGGAGACCGGGAAACAGCCGCGCAGGGCGGTGCCCGTCCGTCCCGAGCCGCC
Organism: Streptomyces sp. NPDC006516; assembly: GCF_040611875.1. Taxonomy (NCBI): domain Bacteria; kingdom Bacillati; phylum Actinomycetota; class Actinomycetes; order Kitasatosporales; family Streptomycetaceae; genus Streptomyces; species Streptomyces sp. NPDC006516. The sequence continues at coordinate 115,969 of NZ_JBEXPD010000018.1, read as the reverse complement.
ACGCCGCGGGGGCACACCCCGCCGGGCCCAGCCCCGTCAGGCCTACGACATGCGTAGCGTCTGCGCGACGGGCCAGGGGGTGGCGTCCGCCGAGATCGTCGACCTGTGCCGCACGACGTACGGCCGTTGACCTGCCCGGCGGCGGATCGGTGGCACGACTTCCCTTGGGGAGATCGTCGTGGGCGAGATGCACGGGTGACCGGTAGGGGCAGGCGGCGCCCCACCGGGCGCTCGCCGGTACATCGCCCAGCCACTCGCCGGTACGTCGCCGGTCGGGCGACGGTGCGCTGACGGAACCGCCGCAGCGTGGGCAGACCGCGCACTTCGTCAGTGGCGCAGTGACCGCGCTGGTCGCACGGGCGCAGGCGCGTGCGGTGCAGGGAAGTGCCCCCCTCCGGAGGCGCGGGGCGGACATGGCCGGCAGGTCCGTACGCTGCGCAAGGCAGCGGCGTACGGCCGTTCCTGCCGTCCAGTCGGTGCGGCGCACCGTCGCGGCCGTGGGCGGTGCCCTGCCGTCCCGACCCGCACCGACCGAGCATGGAGTGTCGAGCAGTGAGGATTGCGACCACGCCGTCGCCCGGCGAGGGGGTGCGGGCCCACCCCAGGAGGGCGCTCGCCCTCATCGCGCTGGCCACGTTCCTGTCCATGAGCGTCTGGTTCTCCGCGTCGTTCGTCGTCCCCCACTTGCGGCAGATGTGGCACCTGGGCAGCGGCGAGAGTTCGCTCCTCACGATTGCCGTACAGCTGGGCTTCGTGGCCGGGGCTCTCACCCTCACCGCCACGGGGCTGGCCGATGCCGTACCGGGGCGGCGCCTGATGTGCGTCGGTGCCCTCACCGCGGCGGCGATGAACCTGATCCTGCTGTGGGCGCCGGGATTCACCGTCGCGGTCCTGCTCCGCGCCCTCACCGGCGCCTGCCTCGCCGCGGTCTACCCGCCGGCGCTCAAGGAGGTGTCGACCTGGTTCCGGGAGGGACGCGGCACCGCCCTGGGTGTCATGATCGGCGCGCTGACCCTCGGCTCCGCGGCACCGCAGCTGGTCAAGGCCACCGGCGGCGTCGACTGGCGCGTCGTGATCGTGGCGACATCGGTCCTCACCGCCCTGGGCGGCATCGCCACGCTGCTCATCCGGAACTCGGGCCCGTACCCGTTCCCGACGTCGGAGTTCAGCCTGCGCGCCGCCCTGCGGGCAGGACGCAACCGTCAGGTGGTGCTGGCCGACATCGGCTACGCGGGGCACATGTGGGAGCTGTACGCCATGTGGGCCTGGATCGGAACCTTCCTGGCCGGCCTGGACGGCTTCGCGAACCGTGCGGAAGGGCCTCGGCTCGCCGCGCTGGCCGCCTTCCTCTGCATCGGTGTCGGCGCGGTGGGCTGCCTCGTCGGCGGCCGGATCAGTGACCGCAAGGGCCGCGCGCAGTCGGCGATGATCAGTCTCAGCTGCTCGGGGGGTGCTGCGGCCGTGCTGGCGTTCGCCCATCACCTGCCGCTGCCGGTCGTTCTGGCCTTGAGCGCGTTCTGGGGCTTCTGGGTGATCGCCGACTCCGCCCAGTTCTCCGCCATGGTGACCGAGAACGTCGATCAGCGGTACGTCGGCAGCGCCGTGTCGCTGCAGCTCGCCATCGGATACGTGACCACGGCGGTGACGATCTACCTCGTGCCGGTCCTGGCCGACGCCCTCTCCTGGACGGCGGCACTCCTCGTCCTCGTCCTGGGGCCGGTCGTCGGAATCGGGGCCCTGCTGGCCTACCTCCGGCCTCCCGCCGAGCGGGCCTGAAGCGACAGCCGGGCCGCGTGGGGCGAAGCGGACTGCCCGGGCGCCGGTTCTCGGTGCCCCGGGCACGTGTCACATCGTCGGCGCCTGCTCGATGAACGTGTCCAGCACCCCGGTCGGCCACCTTGATCGTGCCCTTGGGGCGGGTGGTGCCAGGGATCGTGGTGTACGCGGCTGCCCACGGCCCTCGTGGCTTCCTGCCGAGGGGTGGTCCGTTGGTCCGGCCGCGGTCAGGACGCGAGGAGCCGGCCTGCGCCATTGGTACAGCCTAGCGGGCCTCGGTTGAACCAGCAGCCGCTCGGATGCTGAGATGGTCCTGTCAATGGCGCCGCGGGTCTCCTTCTCGGGATCTCTGTGGCGCCTTTCTCATGTCTGGACCGGTCTGTGTGTGAAAGGGACGGGGCAACTTGCTGAAGAGGGCATTCGTCGCACAGGATCCGGGGCGGCTGCGGCTGCGGTTCGCATCCCGGGCAGTGCTCGGCATCGGGCTCGCCGTGGCGCTCTGCGGGGCTGTCGGGCACTCGCAGGCGGCGGCCATCCTCGGTGGCCTGGCCGCGCTGCTCGCGCTGTTCACGGTGACCGACCCGACGGTGCGCGGGCAGGCGTGCACGACCGCGCTGCTCCCCGTCGCCGGTCTTCCGGTGCTCACGCTCGCCGCCGTGCTGCACGACGTGCCCGTCGCGCGCGACCTGGCGTTTCTCGCCGTCGTGGGGGCCGGGGTGTACGCGCGGCGTTGGGGACCTCGCGGCCACGCGCTGGGCGTGTTCGGCTTCATGTCCTACTTCTCCGCCCAGTTCCTCCACACCGTGCCCGGTGACCTGCCCGAGCTGTACGCGGCCGTGTTGCTGTCGCTCGGCGCGTCGTCGGTGGTGCGGTTCGGGGTGTGGTGCTACGAGCGGCGGCTCCCTGCACCCGTGACGGTCGCCCTCCCCGACAGTGCGCAAGGGCTCGGGCGGATCACGACGCGCCACGCCGTGCAGGCGACGCTCGGGGCGGGGTTCGCGCTCGGGGTGGGGCAGGTGCTCTCCGACCAGCGGTGGTACTGGGCGGTCGGCGCGACATGGTGGGTGTTCGTGGCCACGACTTCGCGAGGCGAGATCGTCGTGCGCGGCTTCAGGCGCTTCCTGGGGACCGTGCTCGGGATCGGGCTGGGCTTCGCCGTGGCCGTGCCGCTGCACGACGAGCCGGTCGTGGTGGCCGTGGTCGTCGCCGTCAGCGTGTTCGGGATCTTCTACACCGCCGCCGTCTCCTACACCTGGATGATGCTGGCCGTGACCGCGATGGCGAGCATGCTCTACGGGGTCCTCGGCGTGCTCGACGCCGGTCTGCTCGTGCTCAGGGTGACCGAGACGGCGGTCGGGGCGCTGGGTGCCGTGATGGCGGTGCTGCTCGTGCTGCCGGTCACCACGCACTCGGTGACCGAGGCGTGGGTGGAGCGGGCGCTGCGCTGCGTACACGCCTGCACGGAGGAGGCCGCCGCGCTGCTCGCCGGGAGTGAGGGCGCCGACCCGCCCCGGCGCGTCGCCGAACTGGAGGCGATCCTCGGCCGGCTGCGCTTGTCGCTCACGCCGTTGGTGCACCCGCTCAACCCGATGCGGGCCCGTAAACGCCGGGCGAAGCAGATTCTCGCGCTGCTCGACGACTGCGCGCGCGAGGTGCGCGGCCTGGCCTCGGTCGCCGCCGATCCGGAAGCCTCGCACGACGTCCGGCTCGCAGCGGCCTGCTGGCGGGTGGAGGCGGCTGTCGAGGCACTCACCGACGCGCCCACCGTCAGTCGGCACCCTGGTCCCCACAGCGCGTCGGCCGCGGAGCCGACGGGCGCCGAGCAGGTGCTCGCCCACCTCCACGCGCTCGAGCGGACCCTGCTGCAACTCGCAGTGCCCCTGCGCAGGGCCGGCCGGGTCCCGGCCGGGGCCTGACCCTTCCGCGCCAGGCGCGCCCTGCGTTCCTCGGTGCCCCGCCGAGCTCGCGCCGGGGCGGCGCCACAGGGGGCGCTGTGTCCGGGCGGAGCCCGTCGCCACCTGGCCCTCACCACAGACGGCGCATATTGGTCTGGACCAAAAAGCGCTGCCTGCTACCGTCGGTCGTGAAGATCGTGGCGTAGGCGAAGAGGGGTGGCGCGATGAGCGCGCACGGTGTCGTACGGGCATACATAGGGTCGTTCACCTCGGCGGGAGGCCGCGGGATCACCGTGGCAGCCGTCGACCGGGGCACCGGGGCGCTGACGCCGCTCGCGTCCACGGGGGTCGTGGCGGACCCGTCGTACCTCGCGGTCGGCCGGGTACCCGAGACGGGTGACACCCTGCTCTACACGGTCAGCGAGACCTCGGAAGGTGCCGTCGCGTCGTTCGCAGTCGACGAGGACGGCACGCCCCGGCTGCTCGGCGACGTCCGGCCGGTGGACGGCAGCAGCCCCACCCATCTGACCCTCGCCGCGGACCATCTGCTCACCGCCAACTACGGCTCCGGCAGCGTCACCACTCTGCCCGTGCTGTCGGACGGCTCGCCCGGTCCGGCCGCCTGTGTGCTGCGGCACGAGGGCAGCGGGCCGGATGCCTCCCGCCAGGAAGGCCCGCACGCGCACCAGGTGCTCGCCGATCCGTCGGGGAAGTGGGTGCTGAGCGTGGACCTCGGTACGGACTCCGTACGCGTCTGCGTCCTCGATCCCGGTACAGGAGCTCTGCGGCAGCACGACGAGACGGCGCTGCGGCCGGGCACCGGTCCGCGCCATCTCGCGTTTCACCCGTCCGGGGGACACGCCTACGTCCTGAACGAGCTGGAACCGACCGTCACGGTGTGCCGCTGGGACGCCGTCGCAGGGCGCCTGGAGCCGGTCGGTGAGTCGCCGGTGCTGCCTCATGACGCGTACGCCGAAGACGGCGAGGAGCGGACGTACCCTTCCGAGCTGGTGGTCTCGCACGACGGCCGATTCCTCTGGACGGCCAACCGCGGGCACGACAGCATCTCGGTGCTCACCCTCGACGAGACGGCCGAGAAGCCCGTCCTGGCGGCTGCCGTGGGCTGTGGTGGGCACTGGCCTCGTGACCTGGCCCTCGACCCCACCGGGCAGTGGCTGTACGCCGTCAACGAGCGCTCCGGCAATGTCGGCTGGTTCGCCGTGGACGCGGAGACAGGAATCCCGACCCATGTGGGCTCCGTGGACGTCCCGGCCGCCTCTTGCGTGGTATTCGCCTGAGCGTCCTGAGCGTTCTGTGGTCTTGAGGGCCCTGAGCGTGCGGGCCTGTGGGCCCTGAGCGTTGTCAGGGCCCAGGACCCGGCCCTGAGCTTCCGGAGAGTCCCCGAGCACCCTGGCAGTGCTGAGCCGTTCTGCGCGCCTGGAGCCTCCAAGGCGCCCTGGGAGCTTTGAGCGGCATCCCGCGCGCCCTGAGTGCCTGATCCTCCCGCGGGAGGATCAGAGAGCGGCGCGGACCGGAGGAAACCGGTCCGCGCCGCGTCTTCGGTCGCCGGGCAGGCGCGGATCAGTGCGCCTGCGCTCCCTGCGGCGTGGCCGGGGTGATGCCGAGTGCCGTCGCGTACAGCGAGAGCACGAGCTTGCCGATGGCCGGGTACGCGCCGAGCGGCTCGGCGGTCGCACAGCCGGCCTCCTTCGCGGCGGCGTCCAGCAGGCCCTCCTCGACCTCCGGGCCCACCAGGTACGGCGCCAGCGCGAGCTGTGCGGAGCCGGAGTTCTGCAACTGTGCGGCGATCGAGGCGACCGAACCCTCCACGTCCAGGGCGGCGGCCATCACCGGCACCGCGAGCCGCGCGGCCAGCAGCATGCCGGTGATCCCGGCGGCCTGGACGGCCTCCTCGCCGCCGACCGTGGCCAGCACGATGCCGTCGGCCGCGGTAGCGACCGTGAAGAGCCGTGCGCGGTCGGCGCGGGCCAGCCCGGCCTCCGAGAGACGGACGTGCAGCGCCTCGGCGAGCAGCGGGTGCGGTCCGAGTACGTCGGTCAGCTCGGCCTGCGTACCGCTGTCCATGACCGCCTGCCGTATGCGCCGCATCGTGGCGCTGTCCGGCCCCGCGAGGAGCGGCACCACGACGGCGGACGGACCGGAGGGCACGGGGACCTCACGGCCCGCGGCGGTGGCCTGCTCGTAGCGAGCGGTGCGCTCGGCTGCGGCGTGGGCGAGTACGGAGGCGAGCGTGGAGTATTCGGCGTCGTCGCCGTCGAGATAGCCGATCTGGGCATTCAGGCCGGGCAGCTCGGAACGGGCGATGCTGATCACTTCCTCGGCCAGGCTGCGCGAGGCCGAGGAAGGGGTACCGGGAACGGCAAGAACGAGCGCGGCAGCGCCCTCAGGTGCGACCACGGGCTCCGGGCGGCGGTGCCGTCCGGACTGGCGAGGTCGCGGCATTCGTACAGGCAGGCCGGAAGCGGGCCCAGTGGGGGTGCTCATGGCGCCGCATGCTACTGGTTTTGGGTACCCCTCTGTTCGGGGAGGGGGCGACCAGGCGTCATCTGTCCATATATGTCTGCTCAGTGGCATAGCGGGCGACTGGCCCGCTCTGTCCGGGCGCACAGATGACCGATCCGGTCACGTCGCTCCCGGTACGAACAGCAGGGTCGGGTGGGGCGGCAGTCGCAGCCCGGCCTCCGGCGCCGCGAGGGCTCGGGCTATCTCCAGCGCGCCGTGCAACGGGTCGCCGGCGGCCGGCACCACTCGCGCTCGGGGAAGCTGCTGCGCCAATTCCTTGTGCAGGGGCCCGAGAAGAGGTTCGCCCATCCGGAACAGTCCTCCGGTCAGGGCGACTTCGAGAGCGCCGGACCGGGGGCCCGCGGATGCCGGGCACACCGCGGCGGCGGCCTCCGCGATGTGCGCGGCCGCCTCCCGCAGGATCCGCGCGGCCACGGCGTCGTCGGCGGCGCAGGCCCCGACCTCCGGGGCGAACGAGGCGAGCAGGGCGGGGCGGTCCGTACGCGGATACAGCAGGCCCGGAAGTCCGGTGGGGGGCCCGAAGGCGGCCTCCGCCCTGGCGAGCAGGGCGGCCGAACCTCCGCGCCGGCCGTCGTGGGCGCGCATCGCGGCGTCCAGCCCCGCCCTTCCGATCCAGGCACCGCCGCCGCTGTCGCCCAGCAGATGCCCCCAGCCGTCCGCCCTGCGCCATGTCGCGAGGTCGGTGCCGAGCGCGATCATGCCGGTGCCGCCGGCCACGACCGCCCCGGGGCGTTGCCCCAGGGCTCCGGCGTACGCGGTCACGGCATCCGCTGCCAGGGCCACCCGTCGCACGCCCAGGGCCTGCGCGAGCGCCGAGGGCAGCCGCTCGCGCAGCTGGCCTCCGAGGGTCGCCATGCCCGCCGCGCCGATCGCCGCGGCGACGACCCGGCCAGGCCCGGCCCGGTCCAGCAGCTCGCCGACCGCCGGCAGCAGTTGCTCGAGCAGGTGCGCGGCATCGATGCCTGCCGCCCCTGTCCGTACCGGTTCGGCGCAGACCGACGTCAGGGCCGGGTATTCGCCGTCCATGACCCCGAGCGCCACCCTCAGCCCTGAACCGCCCGAGTCCACCCCGAGGACGAACGCGTCCGGCGCGGGGGCGGTCACCGAAGCCTCCGGATCGCCGCTCCGGCGGCGCGCGCCGCGGTCACCGGCTGCAACGGGCACCGTCGCCTGCGGGCGAACGCCGGTACGGCCTCATGGGCGGGCTCCAGGGGACGGAGGACTGAAGACGTGCGGCACCCTACCGCTCGGAGCCACCTCGTGGGGCCACATGATCACGCCGGCCGTGTAGGCCGGTAGAGTGACGCCCGTGGCAGCGCGACCGTTGAGTGAACTTGTGGAGCCGGGCTGGGCCGAGGCGCTGGCGCCCGTGGCCGACCGGATCGCGTCGATGGGGGACTTCCTCCGTTCGGAGATCGAGGCGGGACGTACGTATCTGCCGGCGGGCGGGAACATCCTGCGCGCCTTCCAGCAGCCCTTCGACGAGGTGCGCGTCCTGATCGTCGGTCAGGACCCCTATCCGACGCCGGGCATGGCCATCGGGCTCAGTTTCGCCGTGGCGCCCGATGTGCGCCGGCTCCCGGGCAGCCTGGAGAACATCTTCAGGGAACTCCACTCCGACCTCGGGCTGCCCCGGCCCTCCAACGGCGACCTGACGCCCTGGACCCGACAGGGCGTACTGCTCCTCAACCGGGCGCTGACGACGGCGCCCGGCAAACCCGCCGCGCACCGGGGCAAGGGCTGGGAGGCGGTCACCGAGCAGGCCATCCGCGCCCTGGCGGCACGCGGCAAGCCGATGGTGTCGGTGCTGTGGGGGCGGGACGCCCGCAACGTGCGCCCGCTCCTCGGTGACCTGCCCGCGGTCGAATCCGCGCATCCTTCCCCCATGTCGGCGGACCGAGGGTTCTTCGGCTCACGGCCGTTCAGCCGCACCAACGACTTCCTGGTCGGACTGGGAGAGCAGCCGGTGGACTGGCGCCTTCCGTAGCGGTACCCGGACCCCCGCCGGGCCCCGCCCCCGCAGTGGTCCGGGATCAGGCACCGAGGCATAGGTCCCCTGGACCGGGGCACGAGACCCTGTGACCCGAGCTCCGGCAGGTGTACCTCCCGCACCTCCGTGAGCACCCGGCCCCTCCGGCGACCCCCCGCTGGTGGGGCCGGCTCCTTCTCCGCATCCGGTCACGCCGACGTCGTCGGCTCACTGGCGGATGTCGCCGTCGGCTCGGCTCCACCCCGCACAAGCTCCTGCACCTGTCGGCCGTCCCGGTGCTCTGTGTGCCGACCGAGGAGTGAGCCGGTCGGAGGCCCCTGGGCGGCACCTCCGGTCAGCCGAGTACCGCCGCCCGCACGCACAGCACATCGGGCAGATGCGAGGCCAACTGCTGCCAGCTGTCGCCGTCGTCCGCGCTCGCGTACACCTCGCCGTTGCGGTTGCCGAAGTAGATCCCGGCCGGGTCGGCGTCGTCCGTGCAGAGCGCGTCGCGCAGCACCGTGCCGTAGTGGTCGTCCTCCGGAAGGCCCCGGGTGAGGGGCTCCCAGGTCTCGCCCGCGTCCTGGGTCCTGAAGACCCGGCAGCGCCGGCCGGCGGGGACACGGTCCGCGTCGGCGTTGATCGGGAAGACGTAGAAGGTGTCCGCGCGGTGCGGGTGCGCGGCGGCGGCGAAGCCGAAGTCCGAGGGGAGGCCCGTGCCGATGTCCTTCCAGCGCTTCCCGCCGTCGTCGCTGCGGAACACTCCCCAGTGGTTCTGCAGGTAGAGCCGGTCCGGATCTGCCGCGTCCCGGGTGACCTTGTGGACGCACTGGCCGAACTCGGGGTCGGGATCCGGCAGGAAGACCGCCGAGACGCCTTTGTTGGAGGGCGCCCAGCGCTCGCCGCCGTCCTCGGTGCGGAACACGCCCGCGGTGGAGACGGCCACGGTCACGGCCCGGGCGTCCCTCGGGTCCGTCAGGATGGTGTGCAGGCCCTCGCCGCCCCCGCCCGGCACCCACTTGGACCGCGTCGGATGCTCCCACAGCGGCCGGACCAGCTCGAAGGACTCGCCCCGGTCCTCGGACCGGAACAGCGCGGCGGGTTCGGTGCCGGCGTACACGACCCCGGGGGCTTCGGGCCCCGCGGGATGCAGCTGCCAGACCCGCTCCAGCGATGCCTGGGTGAACTGCGGGAACTTCACGGCGGGTTGCTTCGGCTCCACCCAGGTCTCGCCCAGGTCGTCGGAGTGGAAGACGGAGGGACCCCAGTGCGCGCTGTCGCCGCCGACCAGCAGCCGGGGCGTCCCGCCGCGGGTGTCGATCCCGATCGAGTAGATCGCCTGGGCGTTGAAACTGGGAGCCCTGAAATCCCATGAACCGCCGCGCCTGCGGCCGATGAAGAGCCCTTTGCGGGTGCCTACGGTGAGCAGAACCTCGGCCATGACAGGACCTCCCGAAACGCCGTTGTGCCGGACAGGTGCCAGTCTGCACCGGGGCACTGACAGTGGCCGGTAGATGCGGCGTCGGCCCAGGTCATAGCGGTCGTGGCGGAGTCGGCCCGGTGCGGGGCGCCCGCTCCTGCGGCCGGCCCGCCCTCGCGCGGCGCACCGCGCGGGCGTGCCGGGCGACCCGGCGCGGCCCTCCTCAGCGGGCCGGCGGCGCCGTGCTGCTGCGCACCACCAGGCTCGTCGCCAGATCGACCCGGGTGGTCGCGGGCTGCCTGCCCCGGCCGAGGTCGAGCACCAGCCGGGCGGCGGTCTCGGCCATCTCTATCAGCGGCTGGCGCACCGTCGTGAGCGGCGGGCCGATCCAGCGGGTCAGGGGCAGGTCGTCGAAGCCGACAACGCTGAGATCCTGCGGAATCCGCAGCCCCAGTTCGCGTGCCGCCTCGTACACCCCGAGCGCCTGCAGATCGTTCCCGGCGAAGATGGCTGTGGGCGGTTCCGGCAGGCGCAGCAGTTCCAGCGCCGCCGTGTAACCGTCCTCGTGGTTGAACTCGCCCTCCCGGACGAGCTCGGGGTCCATCGGGACCCCCGAGGTCTCCAGTGCCGCGCGATAGCCGTCGAGCCGGGCGCGGCTGCACATCATGCGCGCCGGTCCGCCGATGATGCCGATCCGCCGGTGGCCGAGCCCCGTCAGATGACGGGTGGCGGCGAGGCCGCCCTGCCAGTTGGCCGCCCCCACGGAGGGGATGTCGTCCCCGGGATCGCCGGCCGGATCGACGACGACGAAGGGGATGGAACGGCTGGTCAGCTGGGCGCGCTGTGAGGCGTCGAGGTCCGAGAGCACGAGGATCACTCCGGCGGGACGGCGCGCGAGCACTCCGTCCACCCATGTCTGGCCCGGGGTGAGCCGGCCCGCGCTCTCCGAGAGGACCAGGCTCAGGCCCTCTTCCCGCGCGACGTTCTCGACACCCCGGACGACCTCCATCGCCCAGGCGCTGTCCAGCTCGTGGAAGACCAGATCGATGAGCTGTGACTGCTGCGAGGCGCCGCGGCGCCGGCGGTAGCCGTGCTTCAGCAGCAGTTCCTCCACCCTCGTGCGCGTACCAGGGGCGACGTCGGCGCGGCCGTTCAGCACTTTCGAAACTGTCGGAGCCGAGACTCCGGCCGCTCGGGCGATCTCTGCCAGCGTGGCGGTGCTCTCCGACGACTCGTCGACGGACGCCTTCTCCTGTTGGGGCTGGACCTTTGCAGGGCTCATGCACGAATCGTAGCTCGCCCGCAGCCATGAGCACGCGTCTGGGCAGGGTTCGTAAATCCTTGCTCCCACCCTCTTGACTGGCCCGAAACACGACCGTACGGTTCCGGCAACATTCGAAAGGCACGCCGAAACATTCGACAGAGGTGCGGTCATGCGGTCGGGGATATTCGCTCAGGGCACACGTACGACGAGATGGGCCGCAGCAGGTGCTGCGATGGCCATGGCCGGTCTGCTGGCCGGCTGCGGTTCAGGGGCCGGTGGGAGTGACAGCGGAACCATCACCGCTTACGTCTACGGCGACGACGCGGTCAAGGTTCAGCAGGCCGCGGTGGACACGTTCAACAAGACCTCGAAGGTCAAGGTGAAGCTGGTGTCGGTGCCCGGCACCGACTACGTCAACAAGCTGCGCAGCGCCATGGGCTCGCCCAGCGCTCCGGACGTCTTCTTCAACTGGGGCGGCGGTTCCATCAAGCCGTACGTCGACTCCAAGGATCTGGTCGACCTGACGTCGACGGTCAAGAACGACGCGACGCTCAAGGACGGTTTCCTTCCCTCGATCATGACGGCCGGCGGGCTCGGCGGGAAGATCTACGGGGTGCCCATGCGCGGCATGCAGCCTGTGATGCTCTTCTACAACAAGTCCCTCTTCGCCGAGCACAAGATCGAGCCGCCCAAGACCTGGGAGGACCTCCAGAAGGCCATCAAGACCTTCAAGGAAGCGGGTGTCACCCCCTTCGCGCTCGGCGGCTCCGACAAGTGGCCCGAACTGATGTGGATGGAGTACCTGCTGGACCGCATCGGCGGTCCCGAGGTCTTCAAGAAGATCCAGGACGGGGACACCGAGGGCTGGGGCGACCCGGCGGTGCTCAAGACGGCCCAGACCGTCAAGCAGCTGATCGACGACGGCGCCTTCGGCAAGAACTTCAACTCGGTCGACTACGGCAACGGCGGAGCCCCGACCTTGCTCAACAAGGGCAAGGCCGCGATGCACCTCATGGGCTCGTGGGAGTACTCGACCCAGCTGGGCAAGGCCCCCGAGTTCGCCAAGAAGGACCTCGGCTGGACCGCCTTCCCGACGGTGGCCGGCGGCGTGGGCGACCCTGCGAACGTGGTGGGCAACCCCACCAACTACTGGTCCGTCAACGCGCGGACGAAGCACAAGGACGCCGCCATCGAGTTCCTGAAGACGATGGCGTCGAAGACCTACGCGCAGGCCCTCGTCGACAACGGTGACGTCCCCACCACCTCCAACGCGTCCTCGATGCTCAGCGGTTCCCCCAACCCGCAGTTCGCCACCGACCAGTACGACCTGGTGCAGAAGGCGCCGAGCTTCACCCTCTCGTGGGACCAGGCGCTCGAAGCCCAGTACGCCACCCCGCTGCTCACCGAGATCAGCAAGCTCTTCGCCGGCAAGACGACTCCCGAGCAGTTCGTCGCAGCAATGAAGGCCGCCAAGTAACGATGTCGCACCACACTCCGGTCGCGAAGAGGCACGGGGACAGGAAGGCGGCCGTCGGCAACGTCGGCCGCCCGCCGGTCGCCTGGGCCGTCCCCGGCATCCTCTTCTTCGCCGTATTCGCGATCGTCCCCCTGGCGATCGCCGTCTACCTCTCCTTCTGTGAATGGGACGGGCTCGACTCCCCGACCCTGACCGGCCTGGACAACTGGACCCGGCTGTTCAAGGACTCCGAATTCGGGCAGGCCGCCTGGCTGAGCCTTCTCCTCACCACCATCAGCTGGGTCTTCCAGACCCCGGTGGCCCTCCTGCTCGGCGTATGGGCGGCGGGCCGCCAGCGCAGCCGGGCGTTCCTGTCCGCGATCTTCTTCATCCCGCTGCTGCTCTCCACCACCGCGATCGCCATGCTCTTCCACGCGCTGCTGGACCCCAACTTCGGGGTGATCCAGACGATCGGGCCCTGGCTCGGCATCGACCCCAACGTCATGGGGTCGTCCACCGGCGCCCTGCTCGTGGTGGCCTTCGTCGGCGGCTGGCAGTTCATGCCCTTCCACACGCTGATCTACCAGGGCGGCGCGCGGCAGATCCCGGAGGTCCTCTACCAGGCCGCCTCCATCGACGGCGCGGGCATGGTGCGGCAGTTCTTCCACATCACCCTGCCGCAGCTGCGTCACACGATGACGACCTCGTCGGTCCTGATGATCGTCGGCTCGCTGACGTACTTCGACACCGTGCTCATCATGACCAAGGGCGGTCCCGGCACGGACACCACGATCCTGCCCTACCTGATGTACCGGACCGGCTTCCAGACCTACGACCTCGGCTACGCGGCTGCCATCGCCACCGCGCTCGTCGTCGTGGCCACCAGTATCTCGCTGGTCATGGTCCGTCTCAGTGGCTTCGGGTCCATGCGGTCCACCCGGGAAGGTATGTGACGAGATGTCGATCGACACCCGCCCCGCTGCGCCGCAGCACCGGGCGAACCCTGCTCCGCCGCGCCGCGGAGGTGCCACCCGCCGACGCAGGTCCCTGGGCAACCCGGTGGCCGGCATCGGATCACTCGTCTGGCTGCTCATCGTCCTGGTGCCGCTCTACACCCTGGTCTCCGCCTCGCTGATGCGGCAGGACGAGGCGCTGAACGGCGATCCGCTGGCCCTTCCCACGGATCCTACGTTCGAGAACTACCGGACCGTGCTGGACAGCGGGTTCCTCTCGCTGATCGGCAACACCGCGATCGTCGCGGTGGTCACCGTCGCCATCGTGCTGGTGCTCTCCGTCCCGGTGGCGTACGTCGCGGTACGCACCCGCAGCCGCCTCTCCTCGCTCGCGTTCCGGACCTTCCTGCTCGGCGTCGCGATTCCGGCGCAGGCGGTGATCGTGCCGCTGTACCTGATGATCGGCAAGCTGGGGCTGTACGACACCCTGTGGGCGATCATCCTGCCCACCGCCGCCTTCGCGATGCCGGTCGCGGTCCTCGTGCTGAGCGGCACGATGCGTGACGTCTCCGAGGAGATGTACGAGGCGATGGCTCTGGACGGCGCCTCGCCCTTCCGCATGCTCTGGCAGCTGGCGGTACCGCTGTCCAAGGCCGGGATCAGCACGGTGGCGATCTTCTCCGCCCTGCAGGCGTGGAACGGCTTCCTGTTCCCGCTGATCCTGACGCAGTCGGAGGAGCAGCGCGTACTGACGCTGGGGCTGTTCAACTTCATGAGCCAGTTCGGAGTGAACATCCCCGCGGTACTGGCAGCGATCGTCCTCTCCGTCATCCCCATCTTCGCCGTGTACCTCGTGGCCCGGCGGGCGCTGATCAACGGACTGATGGGCGTGGGCGGCAAGTAGCACACCGACGCCGCCCCGGACCACCGCACTCATGAGAGGAACCCCTGCCGTCATGGCAATCCACCCCGTCCCGCAGGCCCGTCAGGCCGATCCGCCCCCCGCCGTCGACGGCCCGTGGCGCGACCCTTCGCTCAGCCCCGAGGAGCGGGTGGCCGACCTGGCGGCCCGGATGACGCTCGAGGAGAAGGCCGCCCAGCTGTACGGAATCTGGGTGGGCGCCGACGCGGAGGGCGACGGAGTCGCGCCGCACCAGAACGACATGGTCGACCCGGTCGACTTCGAGGACATCACCAGGCGCGGACTCGGCCAGCTCACCCGGCCGTTCGGCACCGCCCCGGTCGACCCGGGCGTCGGCGCCGTCTCGCTGGCCACGGCCCAGGCCAGGATCGTCGAGGCGGGCAGATTCGGGATCCCCGCGCTCGCCCACGAGGAGTGCCTCGCCGGATTCACCGCCTGGGGGGCCACGGCCTACCCGGTGCCGCTGGCCTGGGGTGCCGCGTGGGACCCGGAGCTGGTCGCCGAGATGGCCCACCGCATCGGCAGCGACATGCGGTCGGTCGGGGTGCACCAGGGCCTCGCCCCGGTCCTGGACGTGGTGCGGGATCTGCGCTGGGGGCGTGTCGAGGAGACCATCGGCGAGGATCCGTACCTGGTCGCGACCATCGGCACGGCCTACGTCCGAGGGCTGGAGTCCTCCGGGATCGTCGCCACGCTCAAGCACTTCGCGGGCTACTCCGCCTCCGCCGGCGCCCGTAACCTCGCCCCGGTCCGGGCCGGCGGACGGGAGATGGCGGATGTGATCCTGCCGCCGTTCGAGATGGCGGTGCGCGAGGGCGGCGCCCGCTCGGTGATGCACTCGTACGCCGAGATCGACGGGGTCCCGGCAGCCGCCGACCCGGCCCTGCTCACCGGACTCCTCCGGGACACCTGGGGGTTCAGCGGAACCGTCGTGGCGGACTACTTCGGCGTCGGCTTCCTGGAGACGCTGCACAGGGTCGCCGCGGACCGCGGCGACGCCGCGCGCCTGGCCCTCACCGCGGGCGTCGACGTGGAACTGCCCACCGTACGCAGCTACGGCGACGAGCTGGTCGCCGCCGTACGCCAGGGTCTCGTGGCCGAGGAACTGGTGGACCGCGCCCTGCGCAGGGTCCTGTTGCAGAAGTGCGAGCTCGGCCTGCTCGATCCGGACCGGCCGCTCCTGCCCGCCGTGCTCGACGGCGTGGACCCGGAGCAGGCGCGCGGCACGGTGGACCTGGACCCGCCGCGGAACAGGGCCCTGGCCCGGCTCCTCGCCGAGCGCTCCTGCGTCCTGCTGTCCAACGCCGACGGCGCGCTGCCGCTGGGCGGCACCGGCCGGATCGCGGTCGTGGGACCGCGCGCCGACGATCCGCTGGCCATGCTCGGCTGCTACTCCTTCCCGAGCCACGTCGGGGTCCAGCACCCCGAGGCGGAAATGGGCATCGAGGTGCCGACGGTGCTGGAGGCGCTCCGGGACGAGTTCCCCGGGGCGGGCGTCAGCTACGCGCAGGGCTGCGAGGTGGACGGGAGCGACGACTCCCTGATCCAGGAGGCCGTCTCGCTCGCCGCCGGTGCCGATGTCTGCGTGGCCGTGCTCGGCGACCGCGCCGGACTCTTCGGCCGAGGCACCTCCGGCGAGGGCTGCGACGCCGCCGACCTGGCGCTGCCCGGTCTCCAGGGCAAGCTGCTCGACGCGCTGCTCGCGACCGGCACCCCTGTGGTCCTGGTGCTGCTGACGGGGCGTACGTACGCGCTCGGCGCACAGGCCGACCGGCTGGCCGGCTGTGTGCAGGCGTTCTTCCCCGGCGAGGAGGGCGGCCCCGCGCTCGCCGGTGTGCTCTCGGGGCGGGTCAACCCCTCCGGACGCCTGCCCCTGGGCGTGCCCAACGGCCCCGGCGGCCAGCCGTGGACGTATCTGCAGCCTCCGCTGGGACAGAACAACGGGGTCAGCAATCTGGACCCGACCCCGCTCCACCCCTTCGGCCACGGCCTCTCGTACACCACGTTCGCGTGGGAGGCGGGCGCCGAGGCGCCTGCCGAGCTGCCCACCGACGGTGAGACCGATCTCGAGATCACGGTCCGCAACACCGGCGACCGTGAGGGCGCCGAAGTGGTGCAGCTCTACGTGCACGACCCGGTCGCGCAGACCACGCGCCCCGAGTCCAGGCTCATCGGCTACGCCCGGGTGCCGCTCGCCGCGGGGGAGTCCCGCAAGGTCAGTTTCCGCTTCCATCCGGACCTGGTCTCCTTCACCGGCATCAGCGGGCACAGGATCGTCGAGCCCGGTGACCTGGAGCTCCGGTTCGCCACCTCCAGCGATCCGGCCGACGTGAAGCACACCGTACGGCTGCGTCTCACGGGAGCGGAACGCACCGTCGACCACCGGCGCCACCTGGTCTGCGCCACCTCCCTCGGCGCGCTCGTCCCGGAGAACTGACGGGCCGGGGGGCGTGAGCCCCCGCCCGTCCGCTCCGCGCACCCTCGCGGGGGTGCGCGGAGCGACGTCGAAACTTTCGAAAGGCCATTCCCGGCGTAGGCGGCCGACCGCCGTGCGCCCTCACCGAAAGGCATCTGTCATGTTCAAGGCAACCAGATCGGTAGCGGTCGGCTCGGCCGTCGCCGTGCTCCTCGTCTCGGCGTTCACCCTTTCCAGCGCCTCCGCCGCCACCGACGACAGTGGCAGGCACGGGGGAGCGGGCCACAGCGCGGCGCCGCAGACGCTCGGGAGCCTCGGTAAGAAGGCCGGCCTGCGCATCGGCACGGCCGTCAGCGCCACCGCCCTGGCCGAGGACGCGCCCTACCGGGCCAAGGTCGCGGGGGAGTTCACCTCCGTCACCGCCGAAAACGCCATGAAGTGGGAATCGGTCGAGCCGACGCGCGGCGCCTACGACTGGGCCGCCGCCGACGAACTCGTCGACTTCGCGAAGAAGAACCGGCAGCTGGTCCGCGGACACACCCTGGTCTGGCACAGCCAGCTTCCCGCCTGGCTGAACAACGGAGACTTCACCGCCGAGGAGCTCAGGGAGATCCTGCGCCGGCACATCACCGAGCAGGTCACCCACTTCAAGGGCGACATCTGGCAGTGGGACGTCGTCAACGAGGCCTTCAACGACGACGGCACGCTGCGGGACAGCATCTGGCTGCGGAAGCTCGGCCCCGGCTACATCGCCGACGCCTTCCGCTGGGCCCACGAGGCGGACCCCAAGGCCCGGCTGTTCATCAACGACTACAACATCGAGGGCGTCAACGCCAAGAGCACGGCCCTCTACGAGCTGGTCACCCAGCTGCGCAAGCAGCGCGTGCCGATCCACGGCGTCGGCATCCAGGGCCACCTGGGCGTCCAGTACAGCGCGCCGCACGACATCGCCGACAACATGCTGCGCTTCGACCGCCTCGGCCTGGAGACCGCCATCACCGAGGCGGACGTCCGGATGCCCATGCCGGCCGACAGCACCAAGCTCGAGGCCCAGGCCGAGGGTTACGGCGTTCTGCTGCGCGGCTGCCTCCTCACCCCGGGCTGCAACGACTTCACCGTCTGGGGCTTCACCGACACCTACTCCTGGGTGCCGGACACCTTCCCCGGCCAGGGCGCGGCCAACATCCTCGACGAGAACTACGCCCCCAAGCCCGCCTACGGCACCCTGCGCCAGACCCTGACGCTCGCCGCCGGCCGGCGCTGAACCACACCACAGGCACGGAAGAGGCGACGGAATGACGACGGACCTCCGGATCACCGGAGTGCGCATCACTCCGGTGGCCTTCCGGGACCCGGCACTGCTGAACGCGGTCGGCGTGCACGAACCCTTCGCCCTGCGGGCGGTCGTCGAGGTCGACACGGCCGGTGGCCTGGTCGGCCTCGGCGAGACCTACGCCGACGACGGGCACCTGCGCCGGCTGCGGGCCGCCGCCGACGCGATCACCGGCATGGACGTCCACGCCCTCGGGACCATGCACCGCAAGGTCGCCGAGGCGCTGGCGCACGACGACGGCCCGGAGGGTTCCGGGCTCACCGGAATGATCACCACCAGCAGCGCCGTCGACCGGGTCTTCTCCCCGTTCGAGGTGGCCTGCCTGGACATCCAGGGCAAGGCGGCCGGCCGGCCCGTCAGCGACCTGCTGGGAGGCGCCGTACGGGATTCCGTGCCGTTCAGCGCCTATCTCTTCTACAAGTGGGCCGGTCATCCCGGGGCGGACCCCGACGACTGGGGCGAGGCGCTGGACCCGGACGGCATCGTCGCCCAGGCCCGCCGCATGATCGCGGATCACGGCTTCTCGGCGATCAAGCTCAAGGGCGGCGTACGGCCTCCCGACGAGGAGATCCAGGCGGTGCTGGCCCTGCGGGACGCCTTCCCCGGCGTCCCGCTGCGGCTGGACCCCAACGCCGCCTGGAGCGTGGCCACCTCGATCGAGGTGGCCCGTCGCCTGGAGGGTGTCCTCGAATACCTGGAGGACCCCACGCCCGGTCTCGACGGGATGGCGGCGGTGGCGCGGGAAACCCCGATCCCGCTCGCCACCAACATGTGCGTCGTCGCCTTCGACCACCTCGCGCCCGCGGTCGAGCGGGGATCGGTCCAGGTCGTGCTCTCCGACCACCACTACTGGGGCGGCCTGCACCGCTCCAGACTCCTCTCCGGCATCTGCGACACCTTCGGCATGGGGCTCTCGATGCACTCCAACTCGCACCTCGGCATCAGCCTGGCCGCGATGACCCATCTCGCCGCAGCCACACCCAATCTGACGTACGCCTGCGACACCCACTGGCCGTGGAAGACCGAGGAGGTCGTCGTCCCCGGCGCGCTCACGTTCGCCGACGGCGCGGTCCGCGTACCCAGCGGCCCCGGGCTCGGTGTCGAACTGGACCGCGACGCCCTCGCCCGGCTCCACGAGCAGTACATCGTCTGCGGACTGCGGAACCGGGACGACACCGGCTACATGCGGCGGATCGACCCCTCCTACGAGAAGAAGACGCCCCGCTGGTGAATCCGCAGCCGGGGCCGGTTCCTGCCGGCGGCCCCGGCCACGTACGCACATCGAGGAGTTCTGATGGCCCCGGCAGTCTCTGCCGGCGCGGGGCGAACAGCCAGGCCAATACCTCGCCGAGCGCTACGACGTGCCCACCCGGCAGACCCTGGCCTGGAGCGGCGCCCTGCCCCGGACGACGGCGAGCAGGAGCGGGACCCGGCCCCGCGGTCCGCCGCCGCGCCCGGCGTCACCGACTGACGCCGTACGGACCGACCGAACAGCACAGGGGCACCCGCCCGTCCAATTTGTCATGTGTGTGAACAAAATGGAGAGCAGCATGGACAAGCGCACCAGCCGCAGAACGGTCCTCGGGGCCGGTCTCGGGTTCACGGCCCTGGCCGCGACACCGCTCGGCTCCCTGATGGGACTGGCCGGGGACGCCGTCGCGGCACCGGCCGACTCCGCCGGCTCCCCGCCGATCCGGCCCACCGACCCCGGCGCGTACATCTCCTTCACGCCCCGCTCCGGCGCCTTCCCGCTGGTCAGGTCCGGGAGAGCGGCGCCGATCGTGGTCAGCGACGAGGACCACGACGGTGTCGTCCGGGTGGCGGGGGACCTCCGGGACGACATCGAGCGCGTCACCGGCGTCCGTCCCGCGCTCTCGAAGGACGCCACACCCCGGGGCCGGGAGATCGTCCTCGTGGGCACAGTCGGCCGCAGCCCGCTGATCGACGGGCTGATCGCCGCGGGGAAGCTGAGGGTCTCGGGGGTCGCGGGTAAGTGGGAGACCAGCCTGCAGACCGTGGTCGAGAACCCGTTGCCCGGCGTGGACCGTGCTTTCGTCATCGCGGGAAGCGACCAGCGCGGCACGATCTTCGGTGCGTACGACGTCTCCCGTGGCATCGGTGTCTCGCCCTGGTACTGGTGGGCCGACGTCGCCCCGGTCCACCGCGACGCGCTGTACGTCCTGCCGGGTCTGCACAGCCAGGGCACCCCGGCCGTCAGATACCGCGGCTTCTTCATCAACGACGAGAACCCGGCGCTCGGCACCTGGGCACCCGCCTACTTCGGCCCGGGCAAGGCCCCCGGCTTCGAAGGCGGCTTCAACGCCGGCTTCTACGCCAAGATCTTCGAGGTGATGCTGCGCCTGAAGGCCAACTACCTGTGGCCTGCGGTCTGGGGCCGCGCTTTCGCCGAGGACGACCCGGAGAACCACGCCACAGCGAAGGCCTACGGCGTGGTCATGGGCACCTCGCACGAGGCGCCCATGATGCGGGGCATCGAGGAGTGGAACAGGCACGCCGTCGCCGCTGTGCGCGACAGCGCGGGGAACATCACCAAGCCGGGCCGCGACCCCTACGGAGGCACCGGCGAATGGTCCTTCCGCCGCAACGCCGAGGCCATCAAGGCCTATTGGCGTGAAGGGATCCGCCGTATGGCGGACCAGGACTTCGAGGGTGTCGTCACCCTCGGCATGCGGGGCAACGGCGACGTCAGCCTGCCGGACGGCGACGGCATCGAGCTGATGACCGAGATCATCGCCACCCAGCGCGCGATCCTCGCCGAGGAACTCGGCGCGGCGGACGCCGTCCCGCAGGTGTGGACCCTCTACAAGGAGGTCCAGCACTACTGGGACCGAGGACTGCGCGTCCCGGACGACATCACCGTCGTCCTCACCGACGACAACTGGGCCAACGTCCGCAAGCTGCCGGACCTGACGCACGACCCGCGCCGTGGCGGATACGGCCTCTACTACCACTTCGACTACGTCGGGGTGGGGCGCAACTACAAGTGGGTCGACACCGCCTCGCTCCCGAACCTGTGGGACCAGCTCCACCAGAGCGCGGCCTACGGCAACCACGGCCTCTGGGTCACCAACGTCGGCGACCTCAAGGGAAACGAACTGCCCACCCAGTTCTTCCTGGAATACGCGTGGGACCCCGAGCGGTGGCCTCTGGACGCGCTCCCGGAGTGGGAGGAGCGGTACGCCGCACAGAACTTCGGCGCGCGGCAGGCCGAGGAGATCGCGGAGATCCTGCGGACCTACGCCCGGCTGCAGTCCCGCCGCAAGCCCGAACTGCTCAACAGGAAGATCACCGTCGACCCGGCGAAGGACCCCGCGACTGACTCCTCCGCCATCGTCTACGACGACCGGGCCACGCCTTTCAGCATCGTCGACTACCGCGAGCTGGAGCGGGTCACCGAGGACTGGCGACGCCTCGACGCCGCCGCGGAGCGCGTCCGTCGGTCCCTGCCGGCATCCGCCCAGGACGCCTGGTACGAACTCGTCGGCTACGCCGTCCGGGCGACCGCCAACCTGTACGCGCTGCGGGAGGCCGAGTTCACGAACCTGCACTACGCGCCCCAGGGCCGCGCCCTGACCAACCAGCTCGCGGCCACCGCCGAGGCGGGCCTGGCCGAGGACTTCGCCCTCGCGCGGCGCTTCAACACCGAGGTGGCCGACGGCAAGTGGGAGGGCTTCCAGACCCAGCCGCACATCGGCTACGGGGATGTCGACCGCTACGGCCCCAACGCGCCGTGGCAGCAGCCCGAGTTGAACAACGTCGCGATCGCCGACGAGATCTTCCCCGCCGTGCGGCGCATCGAACTCCCTCGCAGGGCCGAGATGGGCGTCGCCGTCGACGGTTCCACCGCCTGGTGGCCGGCGGCAGGGGAGGACGGCACCGAGGCGGTGCTGCCGGTCTTCAGCCCCTACCAGAGCCAGCCCGCGCAGTACGTCGAGGTGTTCAACCGGGGCACCGAGCCGTTCGACTTCCGTATCCGTACGGGCGCCTCCTGGCTGATCGCGGACCGGACCCGCGGCCGGGTCGAGGCCCAGACCCGAGTCACCTTCCGGGTCGACTGGTCGCGCGCGCCGAAGGGGATCACACGCGTTCCCGTCACCGTCCACGGTCCCGGCGGCAGCGAGGTCGTGGTCACGGCCGTGGCCGACCGGCCCCGCCTGGAGCGTTCCCAGCTGAGGGGCTTCGTCGAGGCCAACGGGTACGTCTCCGTCGAGGCCGACCACTTCCACCGGGCGGTCGGCCGCACGGGCATCTCCTGGCGGCGTATCCCGGACATCGGCCGCACCGGATCGGGCATGGAGCCCTTCCCCGTCACCGCCGCGCGGCAGACCCCGGGTGGCGACGCACCGAGGCTGGAATACCGGGTCAGCCTCTTCACCACCGGGCCGGTCACGGTCTGGGCGTATCTGTCACCCCGCAACAACGCACTGGCCACCGACGGACTGACGTACGCGGTCTCCTTCGACGACGACGCCCCGCGTTCCGTGAACATCACCGAGGTCACCGGGTCCGACGACGGCACGATGAACGTCCAGTGGGCGCGCACGACCTCGGACAACGTCAACCGCACCAGCACCGTCCACCGGATCGACCGGCCAGGCGTGCACGTGCTCAAATTCTGGATGGTCGACCCGACCGTGGTACTCCAGAACCTCGTGGTGGACACCGGCGGCCTCAAGCCCAGCTATCTGGGCCCGCCGGAGAGTCTCCGGCTGAGCTGACCGGAGCGGGACGAGGAGGCGGCAGGATGAGCATCGAGATCCGGGACACCGAGGGGCGTGGCGCGAGGCTGGAGGTGGCCCCGGGGCCGGCGGAGGGGCCTCTCCAGGTCGGAATCCTGATCGAGAGCCCGTCCGCAGGCGCCTCCTGGTCCTGCTCGCCGGCCGCGGCCAGGGAACTGGCCGCGGCGCTCCTCGCGGCGGCGGCCGAAGCGGAGGCGAGGCGATCCGCGGAGCCCGTCACCGTGAAGGCGCGCGAGCTGCTGCGGGGCGACGTACGCGACGGGGACCGGCTCATGACGGTGGAGGCGGTCAGGACGGACGGGGCGAACGTCCAGGTCACCTGGGCATCGGGAGGCGGGCGCAGCTGGAGTCAGGTGTACGAGGCCGATGCCGACATCCGGCTCCGGAGCCGACGGGCCCCGGGGAGGTGAACCCAGCGGGTGAGGGGAGGCGGCCCGGGCGTCGCACGCGGGCTCGATAATTCGACGATCGACGTAGTACGGTGATTCTCGTAGTACGGTGATTCTCGTACGATGCTGTGGCCCGGGCGGACCGGGTCGCGGTGCCGCCCGTCGCTTTCCGAAACCGGAGCCCCCCTGTGAGCGCACTGTTCGAGCCCTGCACCCTGCGGTCGCTGACCTTCCCGAACCGCATCTGGATGGCCCCCATGTGCCAGTACAGCGCGGACGCGACCGGTCCCGACACCGGTGCGCCCAACGACTGGCACTTCGCCCACTACGCCTCCCGTGCCGTCGGCGGCACCGGACTCGTCCTCGTCGAGGCCACCGGCGTCAGCCCGGAGGGACGGATCAGCGCCGCCGACCTCGGCATCTGGAACGACCGGCAGGTGGAGGCGTTCCGGCGTATCACCCGCTTCCTCACCGCACACGGCGCCGTGCCCGGCATCCAGCTCGCCCACGCGGGGCGCAAGGCGTCGACCGGCCGCCCCTGGCAGGGCGGGGGTCCCGTCCCCGCCGACGCCCCGGAGGGCTGGCAGCCGGTCGCACCGAGCGCCCTCGCCTACGACGAGCACCACACGGTTCCCACCGAACTGTCCACCGACGACATCAAGGGCATCGTCCAGCAGTTCGCCGACGCCGCACGCCGGGCGCTCGACGCGGGGTTCCAGGTCGCCGAGGTCCACGGGGCACACGGCTACCTGATCGGCCAGTTCCTCTCCCCGGAGAGCAACCGCCGCACCGACGAGTACGGCGGCTCCTTCGAGAACCGCACGCGCTTCGCCCTGGAGGTCGTGGACGCCGTGCGCGCCGTGTGGCCCGAGGAGCTTCCCGTCTTCTTCCGCATCTCCGCCACCGACTGGCTGACCGAGAACCCGGAGGACCCGCGCGAGGGCTGGACCGCCGACGACACCGTCCGTTTCGCACGCGACCTGCTCGCCCACGGCGTGGACCTGCTCGACGTATCGTCCGGCGGACTCGCCCCCAGGGCGCTCATCCCCGTGGGGCCGGACTACCAGGTTCCCTTCGCCGAGCGGGTGCGCAAGGAGACGGGCCTCCCGGTGGCCGCCGTCGGGCTGATCACCGACCCCGTGCAGGCCGAGAAGATCCTCACCGAGGGCAGTGCGGACGCCGTCCTGCTCGGCCGCGAACTCCTGCGCGACCCCTACTTCGCCCGCAACGCCTCACGCGCGCTCGACGGCGACATCGAGATGCCCGAACCGTACGGCTACGCCGTGTGACGCCGCGTCTGTCGGTACGCTGAGCGGCGATGCCGACTCCTCAGGGCCCCACGCTGCGCGAACTGGCCGTACAAGCGCTGTCCTCGACCATGCGCGGATACGACCTGCTCGCCCCGAAGTTCGACCTGACGTACTACCGGACGCCTGACCGGGTGCTGGACGCCGTCACCGACGCCGTCCGGCCGCTCGGCCCCTTCCGCAGGGGCCTGGACGTCTGCTGCGGCACCGGTGCGGGTGTGGGCGTCCTGCGTGAGCTGTGCCAGGAGCGGGTCACGGGTGTCGATTTCAGCGCGGGCATGCTCGGTGTCGCCCGGTCCGCGCATCCCGGTACGGCCGGCGTACCGCCGGTGGACTGGGTGCGGGCCGACGCCCGCGCGCTCCCGTTCGCCCCTGTCTTCGATCTCGCCCTGAGCTTCGGGGCGTTCGGGCACTTCCTGCCGGAGGAGCGCCCGGTCCTGTTCGACCAGGTGTTCTCTTCGCTGCGGCCGGGGGGAATGTTCGTCTTCCCGGTGGGCGCGCCACCGGCGGTCGGCTCCCGGCCGTACTGGTCGCTGCTCGGCTTCGACGTGGCCATGCGGGTGCGCAACGCCCTGTGGCGCCCGCGGTTCGTCATGTACTACCGCACGTTCCCGCTCGCCGGGGTGGTGGACGACCTCGTACGCACCGGCTTCGAGGTGCGGCTGCTGCCCCTGGAGGAACTCGGCCGCAGGCCCGACGGAAGCCCCCGCGCCCGGCTCGTGATGGCGGCGCGTGGATAAAACTACGACAACTCTCGTACAATAGGGACCCCTGCAGGAAGTGGAGCCACCGTGACGTCGAACGCCCCTCGCGTGCTCGCCCATCCGGCGCGCGAGGAGATCCGCGTCGAGGGGGTGCTCCATGCCCTCTCGGACCCGGTCAGGCTCCGGATCGTGCGCCAGCTCGCGGGTGCGAGCGACGACCTGGCGTGCTCCCGCTTCGACCTTCCGGTCTCCAAGTCCACCACCACGCACCACTTCCGGGTCCTGCGTGAGAACGGCGTCATCACGCAGTTCTACCGTGGGACGGCCAAGCTGAGCTGTGTGCGTACGGAGGATCTGGACGCGCTCTTCCCGGGCCTGCTGGACAGCGTCCTCGGCGCTGCCGAACTCCAGAGCGCGCGGGTCGACGAGGCCTGAGGCGGCACGCCGCCCACGCCCGCTCGGCCCCGCTACGCGCCCGGCCGCGGGCCGTCGCCGCGGGCCGCGTCGAGCAGCCCCGGCCAGTCCGGGATCTTCACCTGCCCCCGGCCGAGCGACCGGCCCAGCGCCGACTCCGCACGCTCGATGGACAGCCAGCCGTCCCACTCCACGGGCCGCAGCCCTTCGGCCCGCAGGGCGGCCAGCGGATCGGGGGAGACCTCCCGGCCGACGAGCAGCGGCGCGTCCGCCAGCAGCGAGGCGGCCGTCTCCTTGGCGCACGACCTGTTCGAACCGATCACGCCGGTGGGCCCCCGCTTGATCCACCCGGCGACGTACTCCCCGAGGGACGTCGTACCGTCCCTGAGTACCCGGCCGCCCACGTGCGGTACCGTCCCGCGCGCCGGGTCGAAGGGCAGGCCGGGCAGCGGCGTCCCCCGGTAGCCCACCGCCCGCAGCACCAGCTGCGCCTCGATGTCCTCGTACGCTCCGGTGTCCCGTACACCCCCCGCGCCGTCCGGGGCCGTCCGCGCGAAGCGCACCCCTGCCACTCGCCCCTCCCGCTCCAGCAGTTCGACCGGGCGCAGGTAGAACCGCAGCCGGATGCGGCGGCGTTCCTCCTGGTCCGCGGGGGTGGGCTGCGGGACCGCCGCCCACCCCCGCAGCACTTCGAGATTGCGCCGGACCACGGCAGGCAGCGGGAGTACTCCAGGGGCGTCCGGGGGAGCGGCGCAGGCCGGATCGAGCGCGAGCTCCGCACCGTCCACGACGACGCACGCCCCCGGCAGGGCGCCGAGCTCGCGCAGTTCCTTGGTGGTGAACCGGGCCTGCGAGGGCCCGCGCCGGCCCACCATGTGCACCTCGCGCACGTGACTCGCCCCGAGTGCGTCGAGCGCGGCGTGCGGCACGTCGGTGCCCCGCAGCTCCGCCGCGCCACGGGCCAGGATCCGCGCCACGTCCACCGCGACGTTGCCGACGCCCACCACCACGGCGGAGCGGGCGCGGAGCGCGAAGCCCGCGGTGGCCGCGTCCGGATGAGCGCTGTACCAGGAGACGAACTCGGTGGCGGAGAAGCTGCCGGGCAGCCCCTCGCCGGGCACCGCGAGCGGCCGGTCGGCCGCCGCTCCGACGCAGTAGACCACCGCGTGGTAGAGCTCCTTCAGGCGCGCCGGTGACAGCCCGCCCTCGCCACCCACCTCGACATGACCGACGAAGGTGATCCGCTCGTCCTCCAGGACCGTCCGGAGACTGCTCTGCAGCGACTTGATCTTCCCGTGGTCGGGCGCCACCCCGTAACGCACGAGACCGTACGGGGTGGGGAGCCGGTCCAGCACATGGACGCGTACGTCCGGCACCCGTGACTGCTCCAGCAGGGCCTGGGCGGTGTAGACCCCGCTGGGACCCGAACCGACGACAGCGACACGGAGCACGGCGCACCTCTTCCCGCGGATGACTCCAGCATGGCACCGCCGTGCGGAAGCGGGGAGGAGGGCGGCCCCGGCAAGCAGGTGAGGTCTCTCAGGTCAGCAGTCCGCGCATCCGGTCGATCTCGACGGTCTGCTGGGCGACGACGTCGTTGGCCATCTCCTCCACCAGGACGTTGTTCCCGTCCGCCAGAGCCTCCGTCGCCATGGTCACCGCGCCCTGGTGGTGGGTGATCATCAATTCGAGGAAGAGCGTGTCGAAGGCCTTGCCACGGGCGGCACGCAGCTGCTCGATCTGCTTGTCGGTCGCCATGCCGGGCATCGCGGAATGGTCGTGCGTCTCCTCACGCTCGTCCCCTCCGTTGTTCTTCAGCCAGCCCTCCATGGCGCCGATCTCGGGTTTCTGACTCGCCGAGATGCGCTCCGCCAGCCGTACGACGGACGAGGAGGCCGCGCGGTCGGGGACGAGCGCGGTGAGCACGAGCGCCTGTTCGTGGTGCTCGATCATCATCCGGGTGTACCGGAAGTCGGCGGAGTTGGGCGTGTCGTCGCCGACCGCCTTCGCCGCCTCCTCGGCCGACAGGGTCCGGGCGGGTTCACCGGGCTTCCCGGGCGCCACGACCGAAGGCCCCTTGTCCGCACCGGCCTTCGCGCCGGCGTCGCCGCTGCCCGCGTCACAGCCCCCCAGGACGAGGGCAGCGGCGGCGAGCACGGCTGTCGATACGGCTGCGCGCCCGTGTGCGGTCCGACGATGGATCAACACAACTACCTCCATGGCCACATGAGTGTGTCGCAGACCGTCCTAACAGCTTCCACCGGCCGATGATCAAAAACTTTTATTACGTCTCTGTTGCCATCTGTTGGTGTGTACATGTGAGGGACGATACTGCCGGGGTCCAAGAACCGTTCGTCGACGGACGGATACAAGGGAGGACGCAGTGACCTCGTTGCACACCACCAGCGTGCGGCGCAGACGTCTGGGTGTGGCGGCAGCCGCGGCCGGGCTCATCGCCACGCTGTTCACGGCAGGACCCGCAGCCGCGACACCGGACCCGGGCGACACCGCCACCACCCGCAGCGGTGTTTCCGTGAGCGAGCAGGCCGAAGCACGCGCCGCCATCGAGAGCGGTGAGATACCCGGCGTGGACGAGATAGTCCACAGCGCCAACATCGAGCACGTGACGAACATCCCCAAGGACGCGCTCCAGGGGACCAACACGGACCTGGCCTTCCAGGGAACCTACGCCTACGCCGGAAACTACGACGGCTTCCGGATCTTCGACATCCGCAACCCGAAGAAGCCGAGGACCGTCGCGCAGGTCCTGTGCCCGGGCTCGCAGAACGACATCTCGGTCTCCGGGAACCTGCTGTTCCTGTCGACCGACTCCTCACGCAGCGACAACTCCTGTGCCAGCACCACCCAGCCGGCCACGGAGAAGTCCTCCTGGGAGGGCATGAAGGTCTTCGACATCAGCGACAAGCGCAATCCGAAGTACGTCGCCGCCGTCGAGACCGCCTGTGGTTCACACACCCACACGATCATTCCGGACCGCAAGAACGTCTACGTCTACGTCTCGTCGTACTCGCCCAACGAGACGTTCCCGGACTGCCAGCCGCCGCACGACGGCATCTCCGTCATCAAGGTGCCGCGCAGCGCTCCCGAGGACTCCCGGATCGTCAACTTCCCGGTCCTCTTCCCGGACGGCGGCAACCCCGGTGCCCCGACCAACCCCGGAGTCTCGAAGACCACCGGATGCCACGACATCACCGTCCTGCCGTCGAAGGACCTGGCAGCCGGGGCGTGCATGGGTGACGGCCTGCTCTTCTCCATCAAGGACCCGGAGAACCCGAAGATCATCGACCGGGTCCAGGACAACGTGAACTTCGCGTTCTGGCACTCGGCGACCTTCAACCAGCGCGCCGACAAGGTCGTGTTCACCGATGAGCTCGGCGGCGGTGGCGCGGCGACCTGCAACGACGAGATCGGCCCGAACCGCGGTGCCGACGGCGTCTACGACATCACGGGCAAGGGCGACAACCGCAAGCTCGTCTTCCGCAGCTACTTCAAGATCGACCGTCCGCAGGCGGACACCGAGGTGTGCGTCGCGCACAACGGCTCGATCATCCCGGTCAAGGGCCGCGACCTGATGGTCCAGGCCTGGTACCAGGGTGGCGTCTCCGTGTGGGACTTCACCGACTCCTCGAAGCCGAAGGAGATCGCGTACTTCGAGCGCGGTCCCGTCTCGACGGCCGCTGTCACCACGGCCGGCCCGTGGTCGGCGTACTACTACAACGGCTACATCTACTCCAACGACATCGCCAAGGGGTTCGACGTCCTGAAGATCGACGACCGGCGGACCGACCCGGCCAAGAAGGTGCGGCTGAAGGAACTCAACGTCCAGACGCAGCCGGACTACTTCGACCGCTGATCCACCGCTCACCGAGCTCGTGACGACGTGCCCCGCCGGGCGGATCCCGCCCGGCGGGGCACGTCTATCCGATTGACCCGTGGGCGGCACGGGGACATGCTGTACCCCTGATTCCGGCGATGCGGGGGATCGCCGGAATCAGGGGTACAGCCGCGCGCCGGGCTCAGGCGGCAGGCCGCACGCTCGTGCCCGCGGCGGTGGCCCACTCCACCAGCAGACGCTGATACCGCGTCTCCTCGTCCGGGGACAGCAGACCGCCCGAGCGCTGCCACAGGTCGCGAATCTCTTCGTTGACGACGGAGGCGGGGCGCACGGTGACGGACGTGTTCGGATACGGGGACATGTGCACCAAACTAAACCCCCCGCGCCGGTCCGGTCTCCATCCAGGACAGGGACATCCCTCACACCGTCCACCGGAATTCTTCACGCACCGCCTCCGGCCCGCGCCTCTCCCACGCGTTCCACCAGGCCGAGCGACCGGAGCCCGTCCGGCCGGTCCGCCACTGGCAGGTGGTCCACGAAACGCACCTCACAGCCCACCGCGCCCGCGCCGGCGTCCGCATGCCGGTCGTCGCCGACCATCACCACATCCGCCGGATCGTGCCCCAGCAGCCCGCAGGCCCTGAGGAACAGCCGGGGATCGGGCTTCTGGACCCCGTGCTCGTAAGACAGGACGTACGCGTCGACCAACTCGTCCAGGCCGTGCGCGCGGAAGACGGGACGCAGGTCCCAGCCGATGTTGCTGACGACACCTATCGCTGCGCCCTTGTGACGCAGCCCTCGCAGCACCTCGGCCGCGTCGGGGTACGGCTGCCAGGCGGCCGGGTCCATATGGCGTTCGTACAGCGCGTCGTAGAGGCCGGGGTCCGGCAGCGCGACCCGGCGGGCCGCACCGGTGTACGCCTGCCTGTGCAGCAGCGCGCTGCGGTCGCGAACCGCCCACGCGGCGGCCAGGGACGCGGGAACCTCCTCCGGGGCCGGACCTCCTGGGAGTGCTCCGGCGGCCGTCAGCAGACGCACGTGACGCTCGAAGTCCTCCGGTGCCACCGGGACGCCCCGGGCGTCCAGAACGGCCCGCAGCCACGCTGTGACGGACTCGATCCGGAAGAGCGTCCCTGAGAAGTCGAAAAGTACACCCCTGATCGGCATGGACCGATCATCGTGGCTCCGTCCGAGGCCCTACAAGGGCGCGTCCGCGCCGCCGGGCGCACGCCTCCCCGTGTACGCGGTGTACGCGGCGACGGAGAGCGCGACCACGGCGCCTCCCATCAGCACTCCGCCCAGCACGTCGGTCATCCAGTGCACGCCCAGGTAGAGGCGCGTCAGGGCGACACCGGCCACGGAGAGCAGCGCGAGCGCCAGGGAGCCCCACCACACAGGGGCCTGTGCGCCGTGCAGGCGCAGCAGCCACATCAGGAGCCCGCAGGTCACCGCCGCCGTCATGGCGTGGCCCGAAGGGAAGGCCGCGTAGTTCGCCGAGTCGACCGGATCGGGCCACCGTGGACGCTCCCGGCCCACGGCCGCCTTGAGGCCCTGCTGCAGGAGCGTGGCGAACAGACTGGTCGCGGCGACCCACCCGGCGAGCAGACGCGCACCGCGCCACCACAGGACGGCCGCGGTCACGGCGGTCAGGGCCCGCATCGTCCAGGGGTCCCACACCCAGTCCGTGAGCACCCGGTTGACGTGGACCAGCCCTGGTTCGTTCACGGCGTCGCGGTGCAGCGCGTCGGCCAGCCCGCTGTCGAGCGACATCAGGGGCGACCAGCGCACCACGACCAGGACGAGCAGGACGAGGGACAGGGCGGCGCAGACGAGGCCCGTCAGGAGGAAGGGTGCTCGGGCGCGCGGGGCTCGGGAGGGGGAGTGCATGCGGATGATCCTCGCGGACGACCCGCACGGAACGTCAACCCAGGGCGCTGAGTCCCGGGACGAACGCCACCAGTAGCGGAACGACGGGTACCAGCGCGGCGGCGGCCGTCAGGCGCAGGCGCCGGCCGGCGGTGAGCCGTTCCCCCGGCGCGAGAAGGCGGTTCACCCTGAGCGGCACCTGTGCGCCAGGAGTGGGGCACGGACCGAAAACGCCCCGGTCCTCGTTGAGTTCGACCAGGGCGAGGGCGATAGTGAGGCGGCCGAAGCGCCGTGACGCCACGTCGTCCGCGGCCAGTTCGACGAGACGGTGCATCTCGTCGCGGAACGCCGCGAACACGGGAACCTGCGGGAACCCGGACGCGAGCGCGCCCGAGCAGTGCAGGAGCCAGTCGTGGCGGGCCTGCGCGTGCCCCTGTTCGTGCGCCAGCACGGCATCGAGCTGACGCCCCTTCAGCCGCCCGAGCGCTGCGGTGGTGATGACCAGTTGAGGGGCAGCCCCCGGCAGCCACCACGCGTCCGGGCGTTCGCCCTCCAGCACCACGAGGCGGCCACTGCCGGGTTCCTCACCGGGCATCAGCGGGGAACGGACGAGCAGTTCACGCCGTCGCCGCCTGCGGCGGCTCCGGGCCCGGTGGATCTCCCGCACGAGCATGGCGGCGGTCCACACGCCACCGAGCGCCAGCAGCACCGCGATGACAGCCGACCACGGTCCGTACGCGCCCAGGGCGTAGGCCTCGACCACGGCATGCGGTGCGGGCGCGAAGACGTGGCCGCGTACCGCCTGCCAGGCGGCCGCCGCGCTGAGGGTCATGGAGAGCCCGAACGACAGCAGGACCCCCGCCACCACGCACTGCCAGACCCAGAGGGCCACGACCGGCTCGCGCTCCGGCCATCGGGCCCTCGCCATCAGGCTGGGGGCCACCAGGGCGGCCATGGCGCCGAGCAGCAGCAGCGCGAGGGAGACCAACATGGCGTCAGCCTATGAGCGCCGCGCAGTTCACCGATATGGCCACGCACGCCAAGTGACGTACGCCACGGTGCGCCGGGCCTGTTGTCTCACAAGGTGAGCAGCATGGCGAACATGGCCATGCCCATCGTCAGCCTGCACGCCAGGGCCATCTCGGGCAGCGCGCCCCAGGCCGCACGTCGCGCGCCGCCGAGAGTCCCCCCGCCGGCCGTCGCGCCGGCGGGGCCGGCCGCCGGTATGAGACGTCCCGCCGAGCGCAGGACGTAGACCGCGTAGTAGGCCAGCAGTGCGCCGGTGAGGGTGGGGACGCCTCCGGCGGTTCCGGCCGCCCCCGCTCCGTGTGACAGGTGGGCTCCGGCGTGCGCCGCCCCGGGAGCCATCGTCACGGCCATGTAGACCATGGCGAGCGAGCCCACCAGATGGTGCCAGTGATGGCCGCCGCCCCTGGACGCCTGGACCAGCGCGCGCAGTGAGGCGCCGCCGAAGACGAGCGCGTACACCGCCCAGGTCCACTCAGGAGGCCTGAGCAGGGCGGCGGGCACCGCCATCGCGGCCATCCCGAATCCCATCACGGCCTCCGCGCGTGCCGCGCGGCGTTCCCGCTCGGGTCCGTCGCGGGTCCGCAGGAGGCAGTACGCCCCCGTGATCCCGCACAACACCATGAGCAGCCAGCCGGACAGCGCCGGTCCGTGCACGGTGCACCCCCCTACGACGAATGACGCCGGTGTCGTCCCATCGATGCCCCGATCCGGCTGCGCCTACCGGGGCGCATTGGGGTACTGGGGGAGCGCGGCAGGGCCTGCGGGGGGCGGCCGGGGCCGCGTTAGTCTCGGACAGCACCCTCGGCAGCACCCCGAGCACGCCTGGCACATCTACCGGAGAACGCCACATGGACATCGCACCGGCCTCGGCCCTCGTACACCTGACCTTCCGCGACGCGACCGAGGCGGATGTCCCGGTCCTGGTGGGGCTCGTCGAGTCCGCCTACCGAGGGGACGCGAGCCGGGCCGGGTGGACCACCGAGGCGGACATCCTCCAGGGGCAGCGGACCGACGCGGCGGGGGTGCGCGAGGTGCTCGCGGCACCTTCCGGGCGGGTTCTCGTCGCCGAGCGGGACGGCGAGCCGGTCGCCTGCTGCCAGCTCGAACACCGGGGAGACGCCGCGTACTTCGGCATGTTCGCGGTCAGGCCGGAGCTGCAGGGGGCCGGTCTGGGCAAGGTGATCATCGCCGAGGCGGAGCGCACCGCACGCGCGGACTGGGGGGTCCGGCAGATGCACATGACGGTGATCTCGGTCCGCGAGGAGCTGATCGCCTGGTACGAGCGCCGGGGCTACCGCCGCACGGGAGAGCTGACGCCCTTCCCGTACGGCGACGAGCGCTTCGGGATCCCGCAGCGCGACGACCTCGCGTTCGAGCTGCTGGTGAAGGACCTGTAGGGCCCGGCTCCCGGGGCGGCGCTGCCGGCGAGGCCGCGGGGGCCCTCAGGCCGTGAGGCAGCCTGCTGGGGCCCTCAGGCCGTGAAGCGGCCCGCCCGGCGGATCTCCGGATGGTCGGTCGTCGCGCCGTCCAGGCCCAGGGCGCGCGCGAGACGCAGGTGGTCCTGCGTGTTCACCACCCAGCCGAGCACCTTCAGGCCCTCGGTATGCGCCTGCTCCACCACCTCCAGGGTGAGCCGGCGGATGTTGAGCGCGAGCGTCGCCGCACCGACCGCCTTCGCCCGCTCCACCACGTCGCTCTCCCAGCGGCTGGCGATGAGCACCGTCCGCACACCCGGAACCAGCTGCGCGATCTCGGCGACCGCCTCGTCGTGGAACGAGGACACCTCGACGCGGCCGACCAGATCGCGTCGCAGCATGACCTCGGCCAGCGCCCGGGCCGCGGCGACATCCTTGATCTCGGCCTGGAGAGGGGAGCCGATCGCGTCGAGGACCTCCTCGAAGACGGGAACGCGCTCGCCCTGCCCGGCGTCGAGCTCACGCAGCTCCGCCAGGGTCTTCTCCGAGATGAGTCCCCGGCCGTTCGTCGTGCGCTCCACGTCGGCGTCGTGCATGACGGCGAGCGCGCCGTCCTTGCTCAGATGCAGATCCAGCTCGACGGCGTCCATGCCGGCCTGCTCCGCGCGTGCGAACGAGCGCAGCGTGTTCTCCGGCTCGACACCCATGACCCCGCGATGTCCGATGGTGAGAAAAGTCAAGGCACTCCTGCTTCCGTCCGTCGTCCTCGCCCCGCGTGCGGCTTCTGCCCCCAGGGAAGCAGTTCCCGCGCGCCGGGCGGGGTCTG
Organism: Streptomyces sp. NPDC006516; assembly: GCF_040611875.1. NCBI lineage: Bacteria > Bacillati > Actinomycetota > Actinomycetes > Kitasatosporales > Streptomycetaceae > Streptomyces > Streptomyces sp. NPDC006516. The sequence goes on along the minus strand of NZ_JBEXPD010000018.1, from coordinate 81,455 downwards.
CGCCGCCAGTCCGGCGGAAGAAGTTGTCGCATGGATGTGTGACAGGAAAAATAACGGTGACCATGGGGGGATGGCAGGATATTTTTCTGTCCCCCACTTGTCTGAAGGAACCGCACGTGGATACGGTTGCCTGACGCGAGGTTCTCCCGTGAAGGAAGTGTTATGACGGAAATTCTTGAGCATGCGACCGCCACCGGCGCGATAGCTGCTGCCCAGCGGGTCGTGGAGCATCCGGCCTGGCCCTCGCTCAAGAGTGCCGTCGAAGAGCTCCGCCCCTGGCAGTCCAAGGACGGCTCCATCGACTTCACGGCCGAGGGCGCCCCCACCCCCGCCGCGGCCGGCGCCGTCATCACGCGCGTGATCTCCGCGGTCGAGCAGCTCTCCCCGCTGCTCCCGCACGACGAGGCCTACCACCGCGCGCTCGTCGCGGATCTGCGCCGCTGGGCCGCCGACGGCTTCGGCGTCCCGGACTTCCTGGACTCCCTGCTCGCCTTCCAGCCCGCCCGGAACCGCGCCGACGGTCTCCAGCACCTGGTCGTCTTCGCGATGTACACCCAGAACGGCAATCCGGACCGGAACCTCGAAGCCGTCGTGCTGCGGATGGTCTGGCCCGAGTGGCTCGCCGACCTGGAAGCGACGCGCTACGACAACCCGTTGTTCTGCGGCATCACCTTCGAGGACTTCACCTCGGGTTACGACACCAATTCGGCCGTCCTCTTCCCCGAGACCATCGCCGTGCGCGAGGCGCCCGAGCGCTTCAGCTGGGGCGGGATCTTCTGTGACCGTGAGGCCGCGCGCTTCCGCCGCGTGACCGAGGCCTCCGTCGAACTGCTGGGCGTCGATCTGCCCGACGACATCCGCGAGATGATCGGCGACCAGGAGCGCTGCGAACAGGCCTTCGTGCTCTGGGACATGGTCCACGACCGCACCCACAGCCACGGTGACCTGCCGTTCGACCCCTTCATGATCAAGCAGCGCCAGCCGTTCTGGATGTACGGGCTGGAGGAGCTGCGCTGCGACCTCACCGCCTTCAAGGAGGCCGTGAAGCTGGAGGCCGACGGCTTCGGCCAGGGCCGCGACGTGCAGTTCGCGGTGCTCTTCGACCGCATGTTCCGCTTCCCTGTCACCGGTGAGCGCGTACGGAACTACGACGGTCTCGGCGGTCAGCTCCTCTTCGCCTACCTCCACAAGCACGATGTCGTCCGCTGGACCGACAACACGCTCAAGATCGACTGGGAGCGTGCCCCGCAGGTCACCAACCAGCTCTGCGGAGAGATCGAGAAGCTCTACCGCGACGGCATCGACCGCCCCAAGCTCGTGCACTGGTTCGCGGCGTACGACCTGGTCGCGACCTATCTCGCACCCCACCCCGGCTCCCGCTGGGCCAAGGGTCCGGAGGCCCTGGACCTGAATCAACCGCCTCGCAAGCTCGTCGACGACGTGCTTCCGGACGAGTTTCCCCTGAGCATGTTCTATGAGGCGCTCTCGAAGAAACTGAAGCATGTGATCGCCTCCACCAAGGGGATCACTGCGGCGGATGCCGGGCGGGCAGCTGCGTGAGCGCGCGTTCTGAGGAGGCGGTGGCGATGAACGGAACAGGCAGTGCCGACAGCGGTGCGCTCGACGGTGCGGTGATCGCGGTGGCCGGAGCGGCGGGGCCTGCGGGCCGTGCCACCTTGCTCAGGCTCGCCGAGGCGGGCGCGACCGTGGTCGCCTCCGACGCCAATCCCGAGCGGCTCGTCGAAGCGGTCGACGCGGCGCGCTACGCCCATGGGGGAGCCACCGTCACCGGGGACACGGTGGACCTGCTCGATCTGGCGGCCACCCGGGACTGGGTCGTCAAGACCGAGAAGGAGTTCGGCCGCATCGACGGCCTGGTCCACCTGGTGGGCGGCTGGCGTGGCAGCGCGGGCTTCGCGGACACCAGCCTCGCCGACTGGGATTTCCTCGAGAAGCTGCTGGTCCGCACCGTCCAGTCGACGTCGCTGGCGTTCCAGGAGGTCCTCCAGCGCAGCGACCGGGGCCGCTACGTACTGATCAGCGCGGCCGGGGCGAGCAGCCCCACGGCGGGCAACGCCGCGTACGCGGCCTCCAAGGCCGCCGCCGAGGCCTGGACCCTCGCCCTCGCGGACTCCTTCCGCAAGGCGGGGGGCGACGCGGGCCCGACGGCTGCTGCTGCGATCCTGGTCGTCAAGGCACTGGTGCACGACGCGATGCGCGCCGAGCGCCCGAATGCGAAGTTCGCGGGCTTCACGGACGTCCAGGAGCTGGCCGAGGCCATCGCCGGAGTCTGGGACGAGCCCGCCGGAGAAGTGAACGGAAAGCGTCTGTGGCTGACCCCGCAACCGTAAAGACCGATGCGCGACGTCATCACGATCCGCAGGTACGCGGCTTCGCGAGCGACAACTACGCGGGCGCGCACCCCGAGGTTCTCGCGGCCCTCGCCCTCGCCAACGAGGGCCATCAGGTCGCGTACGGCGAGGACGACTACACCGGGCACCTCCAGCGGGTCATGCACAGCCACTTCGGTCCCACGGCCGAGGCCTTCCCGGTCTTCAACGGGACGGGGGCCAACGTCGTCGCACTCCAGGCGCTGACCGACCGCTGGGGCGCGGTGATCTGCGCCGAGTCCGCGCACATCAACGTGGACGAGGGCGGGGCGCCGGAGCGGGTGGGCGGGCTGAAGCTGCTCACCGTCCCGACCCCGGACGGCAAGCTGACGCCGGAGCTCATCGACCGCCAGGCGTACGGCTGGGACGACGAGCACCGGGCGATGCCGCAGGTCGTCTCGATCACCCAGAACACCGAGCTCGGCACCGTCTACACGCCCGCCGAGATCCGTGACATCTGCGACCACGCCCACGAGCGCGGCATGAAGGTGCACCTCGACGGTGCCCGCATAGCCAACGCCGCCGCGTCGCTGGACGTGCCGATGCGCACGTTCACCAACACGGTCGGCGTCGACGTCCTCTCGTTCGGCGGCACCAAGAACGGCGCGCTCTTCGGCGAGGCCGTGATCGTCCTGAACCCGGACTCCGTCCGGGCGATGAAGCATCTGCGCAAGCTGTCGATGCAGCTCGCCTCGAAGATGCGCTTCGTCTCGGTCCAGCTGGAGGCACTGCTCGCGCGCGACCTCTGGCTGCGCAACGCCCGCCACTCCAACGCCATGGCACAGCGTCTGGCCGAGGGGGTGCGCGCGGTGGACGGCGTGGAGATCCTCTATCCCGTGCAGGCGAACGCCGTCTTCGCCCGGCTGCCCCACGAGGTGTCGGAGCGCCTGCAGAAGCGCTTCCGCTTCTACTTCTGGGACGAGACGGCGGGAGACGTCCGCTGGATGTGCGCCTTCGACACCCGCGAGGAGGACGTGGACTCCTTCGTGCTGGCGCTCAAGGAGGAGATGGCCAGGCAGTAGCGGCACGGACGAGCGGCCGACCGGATGCATCCGGTCGGCCGCTCGTCCCTTTCCTCCGCCGCGCGCGGCGGAGGTCAGCCGTTCTCGCGTACCTCGGCGGGCGTGGGCGCCGTACCTCCGAGGTGCGCCGGGATCCACCAGGTGTCGCTCGCGTCCTTAGGGCGCACCGGATAGGCGCGCTGTGCCGCCTCGAGCAGCTCCTGGACGCGCTCGCGGAGCCGGCGGGTGATCGCGCCCGCGTACTGGTCCGTGGGGGCCTCCACGGCCTCACCCACGCGGATCGTGATCGGGGTGTGGCTCCGCCGGAAGTTGCGCGGGCGGCCCTTGGTCCACAGACGCTGAGTACCCCACAGCGCCATCGGGATCAGCGGTACGCCGGCCTCCTGGGCCAGGCGCGCTGCGCCCGACTTGAAGCTCTTGAGGGTGAAGGACTGCGAGATGGTCGCCTCGGGGAACACGCCGACGATCTCCCCCGCGCGCAACGAAGCCAGTGCGTGCGCGTAGGCGTCCTCGCCCTGGTCGCGGTCGACGGGGATGTGCTTCATTCCGCGCATCAGCGGTCCGGACACCTTGTGCCGGAACACCGACTCCTTGGCCATGAAGCGGACAAGCCGCTTCTGGGGCAGGGCGCCGAGTCCGGTGAAGATGAAGTCCAGATAGCTGATGTGGTTGCTGACCAGAACCGCGCCACCAGTCTTCGGGATGTGCTCCGAACCCTGGGTGTCGATCTTCAGGTCGAGCGCCTTGAACAGCGTGCGCGCGGCGCCGATGACCGGCCGGTAGACGAGTTCTGCCATCTGGATGAAGACCCTTCTTCAATGCCTGGGGAGGGTTCTCCCGGCGGAAGTTACGCAGCCGTAGGTTTTCGGCATTGGGGCGATCGTGCCCCATGTGTGACGCCGTGGCCAGCCCCAAAGGCTCCGGGGCGGGAGATTCTCGTCACGTGAATCCTCCGGGAATGTAATGCGGACGCACGATGCTGACCCATTGCGCGGAGCTGTGAGGAGGAGACAGGGATGGACGGACAGACTGCTGCCGGCACGCTCGATGCCGCCCAACTCGGCGCGGAACTGGGGGAACGGGCGACTCTGGTGCAGTTCTCGAGCGCCTTCTGTCAGCCCTGCCGCGCCACCCGGCGGACCCTCGCCGAGGTGGCCCGGATGGTCGGCGGCGTGGCCCACGTCGAGATCGACGCCGAGGCGCATCTCACCCTCGTACGCCGGCTCGGCATCACCCGGACCCCCACGGTGCTGGTGCTCGACGCGCAGGGCCTCATCGTCCGCCGCGCGGCCGGTCAGCCGCGTACGGCGGATGTCGTCGCGGCACTGGGGCAGGCGATGTGACGGACCGTGACGCATCTCCCACATGACGGGACGCACTTGACTGTGTACGACACGCATCGTCAGTCTGGCGCTGTGCCGCCAGAACTCCTTCTTTTCGGCCGGGTCCACGTCGACCTCGTGCGCTACGCGAGTGCGCGCTGTCCGGGTGTCTGAAGTATCCGCGGACCTGCACGCCCTCTCGCAGAAGGATCTCTCCATGACGGCCTCTCCCGATCTCGGCTTCGTCCGGACGGCTGCCCCCGACCTCCTCCGTTCCGTCTTCCGGCAGCACGCCGCCGGTGTCGCCGTGATCACCGCGGCGGGCGCGAAGCCGGCCGGTTTCACCGCGACCTCTCTCAGTTCCGTGGCCGCCGAGCCGCCCCTCATCTCCTTCGGGGTGGGTACCTCGTCCTCCAGCTGGCCCGTGGTCGCGGAGGCGGAGCACGTGGGTGTGCACATACTCGGCGAGCACCAGCAGGAGCTCGCCGCGACGTTCGCCCGCAGCGGCGCCGACCGGTTCGGCCCGTCCACCGACTGGCGCAGTGGCCCCGAGGGCGTGCCGTTGCTCGCAGGGGTGGTCGCCTGGCTGGTCTGCCGTGTGGTGGCCAGGGTTCCGGCGGGGGACCACCGCATCGTCATCGCCGAGGTGGTGGCCGGGGACCCGGCGCGGGGCGGCCGGCCGCTGGTCTACCACCAGGGCCGTTTCACGGCTCTGCGAGACTGAGGGCGAGCAAGGCGGTACCGGAGCGCAGTCCGTTGGCTACGTCACAGTTCCAAGCGCTTGCTTATGGGTAACGTACTGGGTGTACTGGCGAGTAATATTTCACCGGGAGCTCGGTCGCCCCCGACCGGAAACCGCCCGATAAGGCGCCTATGCTGCGTGCAACAAGGCAGCCCAGAAATGACGATGCAGTAGGAGAGCCGGCGTGAGCTTGAGGATCGTTGTCTGTGTGAAGTACGTGCCCGACGCCACCGGCGACCGGCACTTCGCCGATGACCTGACCCTGGACCGTGACGACGTCGACGGTCTGCTGTCGGAGCTCGACGAGTACGCGGTGGAGCAGGCGCTGCAGATCGCCGACGAGGCGGACGACGCGGAGATCACCGTGCTCACGGTGGGTCCCGAGGACGCCAAGGACGCGCTGCGCAAGGCGCTGTCGATGGGCGCCGACAAGGCCGTCCACGTCGAGGACGACGACCTGCACGGCACCGACGTCATCGGCACCTCGCTGGTGCTGGCCAAGGCCGTCGAGAAGACCGGTTACGACCTGGTCATCTGCGGCATGGCGTCGACCGACGGCACCATGGGTGTGCTGCCGGCGCTGCTCGCTGAGCGCCTCGGCGTCCCGCAGGTCACGCTGCTCTCCGAGGTCTCGGTCGAGGACGGCACGGTCAAGGGCCGTCGCGACGGCGACTCCGCGAGCGAGCAGCTCGAGGCGTCCCTCCCGGCCGTGGTCTCCGTGACCGACCAGTCGGGCGAGGCTCGCTACCCGTCGTTCAAGGGCATCATGGCGGCCAAGAAGAAGCCGGTGGAGTCCCTGGACCTGGAGGACCTGGAGATCGAGGCGGACGAGGTCGGCCTGGGCGGTTCCTGGACCGCGGTCGACTCGGCGGCAGAGCGTCCGGCCCGTACGGCGGGCACGATCGTCAAGGACGAGGGCGAGGGCGGCAAGCAGCTGGCCGAGTTCCTTGCGGGCCAGAAGTTCATCTGAGCCCCGGCCGTCCCTTCCACCGCCCCGCACTCCCTCGCACGCAGGAGATTGAAGTCCCATGGCTGAAGTTCTCGTCTATGTCGACCACGTGGACGGTGCCGTCCGCAAGCCCACGCTGGAGCTGCTGACGCTCGCCCGCCGCATCGGCGAGCCGGTCGCCGTAGCGCTGGGCAACGGCGCCGCCGACACCGCCGCCGCGCTCGCCGAGCACGGCGCGGTCAAGGTGCTGACCGCCGATGCACCCGAGTTCGCCGACTACCTCGTCGTCCCCAAGGTCGACGCGCTCCAGGCCGCCTACGACGCGGTGTCCCCGGCCGCGGTGCTGCTGCCGTCCTCGGCCGAGGCCAAGGAGATCGCCGCCCGCCTCGCGCTGCGCATCGGCTCCGGCATCATCACCGACGCCGTGGACCTGGAGGCCGGTGACCAGGGCCCGGTCGCCACGCAGTCGGCGTTCGCCGCCTCGTACACCACCAAGTCCCGTGTCTCCAAGGGCACTCCGGTCATCACGGTCAAGCCGAACTCGGCCGCCGTCGAGGCCGCCCCGGCCGCGGGCGCCGTCGAGGCCCTCTCGGTCTCCTTCTCCGCCACGGCCACCGGCACCAAGGTCCTCTCCCGCACCCCGCGTGAGTCGACCGGCCGTCCGGAGCTGACCGAGGCCGCGATCGTCGTCTCCGGCGGCCGTGGCGTCAACGGCGCGGAGAACTTCGCGATCATCGAGGCGCTCGCCGACTCGCTCGGCGCCGCGGTCGGCGCCTCGCGTGCCGCCGTCGACGCCGGCTGGTACCCGCACACCAACCAGGTGGGCCAGACCGGCAAGTCGGTCTCCCCGCAGCTGTACATCGCCTCCGGGATCTCGGGCGCGATCCAGCACCGCGCCGGCATGCAGACCTCGAAGACCATCGTCGCGGTCAACAAGGACGCCGAAGCTCCGATCTTCGACCTCGTCGACTACGGGGTCGTCGGCGACCTCTTCGACGTCGTCCCGCAGCTCACGGACGAGGTCAAGTCCCGCAAGGGCTGACCGCGTCCAGGGCATCGCCCGACCGACGGCCCGGGGCCGCGTGGTGTTCTCACCGCGCGGCCCCGGGCCGTTTCCGATCACCATTGACGCACGACCAGGCACCTTATAACTTCACTATGCGGATGATAGATTCCGACAAGCGGAAAATCGCCGAATGTATGGAGGGTACGGTCATGGGTCAGCAGGAGAAGGTGGCGACGAGCCTCGCCGGCACGGTCGGCGCGGAGATCGGCGCCTCCCTCGCGGCGGTGGACGCCGAACTCGCCCGCCGCTACCCGGGAGACCCCGGCACCCGCCAGCCCGTCCACACCGTGTACGTCCCCGCCGACACCTTCGCTGCCACGACCCTCCGGACCTGGGGCGACCAGGCTCTTGAGGCCCTCGACGAGCACGCCCCCGACGCCGCGGCACTCGCCGGCGTCCTCGGCATCCCGCAGGAGCTCGCCGAGCCCGTCCACGACCGCGTACGGGCGAAGCTGGAGCGCGAACCGGTCGAGGACCTGCGCATCGACTTCGAGGACGGCTACGGGCCGCGCCCCGACGCCGAGGAGGACGCGGCCGCGGCCCGTGCCGCGCGTCTGGTCGCCGAGGCGTACGCCGACGGGACAGCTGCTCCGTACATGGGCATCCGGATGAAGTGCATGGAAGCCGCGGTGCGCGAACGGGGCATCCGCACCACGGACATCTTCCTCACCGGCCTGATGCGGGCGGGCGGCCTGCCGGACGGTCTCGTCCTGACACTGCCCAAGGTGACCTACCCCGAGCAGGTCGCCGCCTTCGTGCGGCTGCTCGAGGCCTTCGAGGAGACCCACGCCCTGCCGGCCGGGCGCCTCGGCTTCGAGATCCAGATCGAGACCAGCCAGTCCATCCTGGCCGCAGACGGCACCGCCGCGGTGGCCCGCATGATCGACGCCGCCCGTGGCCGGGCGACCGGACTGCACTACGGGACCTTCGACTACAGCGCCTGTGTCGGTGTCAGCCCCGCCTACCAGGCCAGTGACCATCCCGCCGCCGACCACGCCAAAGCCGTGATGCAGGTCGCGGCGGCCGGCACGGGCGTACGCGTCTGCGACGGCTCCACCAACGTGCTCCCGGTCGGGCCCGCGCAGCAGGTGCACGACGCGTGGCGCCTGCACTACGGGCTCACCCGGCGCGCCCTGGCCCGCGCCTACTACCAGGGATGGGACATGCACCCGCGCCATCTGCCCACCCGCTACGCCGCCGTCTACACCTTCTACCGCGAGGGGCTGGCGCAGGCCGCGTCCCGGCTCGCCGCCTACGTCGCGAAGGCGGGCGGAGACGTCATGGACGAGCCCGCCACCGCGAAGGCCCTCAGCGGCTACCTGCTCCGCGGTATCGACTGCGGAGCCCTGGACGCCGACGAGGTCACCGGTCTCACCGGCCTGACCCGTGCGGACCTGGACGGCTTCGCCTCACCGCGCCGTGGCGGTCTCACCGTGACGGCGCCGTAGGGCCTATGGCGCGGGCGGAAGTTCCCCCGAGCCGCGGGGGATGAGCCGGGTCGGGAGCTCCACCCTGGCAGGCGCGTGAGAGGCGCCGTCGAGGCGGCGGAACAGGTGTTCCGCCGCCGTACGGCCCACGGCGGCGGCGTCCTGGGAGATCACCGTGATGCCGAGCAGGTCGGCCAGCTCGATGTCGTCGAAGCCGACCAGGGCGATCCGGCGGTCGCACTCGGCGAGGACCCGCACCGCGGTGACCGTCACCCGGTTGTTGCCCGCGAAGACCGCGGTCACCGGCTCGGGGCCCGCCAGCATGGTCTCGACGGCGGACCTGACCCGGGCGGGGTCGGTCGGGCCGAGGGAGATCCAGGCGTCCTCGACCTCGATGCCGGCGTCGGTCAGGGCGGCGTGGTAGCCGCGCAGTCGTTCCGTCGCGGTGTGGATGCGGGGCTGGTCGCCGACGAAGCCGATCCTGCGGTGGCCGTGCGCGATCAGGTGGGCGACTCCCGCCCGCGCCCCGCCGAAGCTGTCCGACAGCACCATGTCCGCGTCGACCCGGCCCGCCGGACGGTCGACGAACACGGTGGCGATGCCCGCCTTCATCTCGGGCTCCAGGTAGCGGTGGTCGTCGCCGGCCGGGATCACGATGAGGCCGTCGACCCGCCGTGCGCAGAGGGCGAGGACGAGTTCCTGCTCGCGCTCGGGATCCTCGGCGCTGGAGCCGTTGATCAGCAGGGCCCCGTGGGCACGGGCCACCTCCTCCACGGCGCGGCTCAGCGGACCGTAGAACGGGTCCGCGAGATCCTCCAGGACGAGACCGATGGACGCGGTGCGGCCCTTGCGCAGGACGCGCGCGCTGTCGTTGCGGCGGAAGCCGAGTGCCTCGATCGCCTCCTGGACGCGGCGCTCGGTGTCAGGGGTCACCCCGGGCTCGCTGTTCACCACCCGGGAGACCGTCTTGAGGCCCACACCGGCACGGGCCGCGACATCCTTCATGGTCGGCCTGTTGCCGTAGCGGGTCTCGGAATGACGGGCGGTCTCGGCCACGGTGCGCTGTCCTGTCGTCGGGAACGGGTGATTCCGGCCGTCTCCGTGGTACGAGGGGATCGGCCGGGTGCTGTGGCGTCGAGCATAGGCCCTGGACAACGTTGTCAAGAGAATGGAGACTGGGTGGACCATCAGACTGAAGCCGCAGGTCCTGCGCCTCACCCCTCCGGAGAGTCCACACCGATGCATACCGACCTCGTCGCCGCGCTCGACATCGGCGGTACCAAGATCGCCGGGGCGTTGGTGGACGGCGCCGGTTCCCTTCTCGTACGGGCACAGCGTCCGACGCCCGCACAGGAGGGCGCCGAGGCGGTGATGGATGCCGTCGGCGACGTTCTGGCCGATCTGGCGGCTTCCCCGCTGTGGCTCCGGGCCGGTGCGGTCGGTATCGGCAGCGCCGGCCCCGTGGACGCCTCCGCGGGCACGGTCAGTCCGGTCAACGTCCCCGGCTGGCGCGGATTTCCGCTGGTGGACCGGGTCGCCGCCGTGACGGGAGGGCTGCCCGTCACGCTCGTCGGTGACGGGGTCGCGATGACGGCGGCCGAGCACTGGCTGGGCGCCGCCCGGGGTTATGACAACGCGTTGTGCCTGGTGGTCTCGACCGGCGTCGGTGGCGGTCTCGTTCTCGGCGGGAAGCTGCACCCCGGCCCCTCGGGCAACGCGGGCCACATCGGCCACATCAGCGTCGACCTGGACGGCGACCCCTGCCCCTGCGGTGCCCGCGGTTGCGTGGAGCGCCTCGCCAGCGGGCCCAACATCGCCAGGCGCGCGCTGGAGAACGGCTGGCTCCCCGGTCCGGACGGCGACGCCACGGCAGCCGCGGTGGCCGCCTCCGCGCGCGCCGGGGATCCGGTCGCCGTCGCCTCGTTCGAGCGGGCCGCCCAGGCACTCGCCGCCGGGATCGCCGCGACCGCCACGCTGGCCGACATCGACATCGCGGTGATCGGCGGGGGAGTGGCCGGCGCGGGCGAGGTGCTCTTCGCGCCGCTGCGCAGGTCCCTGCGGGACTACGCCACGCTCTCCTTCGTCCAGGGGCTCACGGTCACCTCGGCCGTGATGGGTACCGACGCGGGCCTGGTGGGCGCGGCGGCCGCGGCCTCGGTCCGTCCCGGCAGCGCGAACGGCGTGCGGGCCGTGGCCGCGCAGTAACGAGGGCACGAGGCCGTGCGGGTCAGGGGGTCCGGTCGGTCGGCTGCTGGGGCACCACGACCAGGAAGGCGTCACGCTCCAGATCCATCACCACCTCCGCGGGCACCCCCTCACCGCGGCGGGCCGCGGCGAACTCCTCGGCCGGCCTGCTGCCCCGCGGCCCACCCGCGGGAAACTGCTCAAGTACCGTGCGGTGCACCGCGTACCCCCTCGTCGTTCCAGTGACTGTCCGCTCCAACGACCTCCGGCGGCCCCTCGTCACGGTCCGGGGACCGGCCGGGCTCGTACAGTGGGACGCGCCCGGCAGCCCTCCGGCACAACCGCGTCGCCCCGAGGTGGTTTCCGCAGCGGGGTGTTGCGGGCAAGCCACAGGGGGCTACGGAAGAGGGGGACCCGTGATCGTCTGGATCAACGGTGCGTTCAGTGCGGGCAAGACCAGCGCCGCGTGCGAACTGATCGATCTGATCCCGAACAGCACCTTCTACGACCCCGAGCTGACCGGCGGGGGGCTGCGCATGCTGCTCCCGCAGAAGAAGCTCGCGGAGGTGACCGACTTCCAGGACCTGCCGATCTGGCGACGGATGGTGGTCGACACGGCCGCGGCACTTCTCGCGGAGCTTCCGGGGGTGCTCGTGGTGCCGATGACGCTGCTGAGGCAGGACTACCGCGACGAGATCTTCGGCGGCCTCGCCTCCCGGCGGATACCGGTGCGCCATGTGCTGCTCTCTCCCGAGGAAACGATCCTGCGTAGGCGGATAGCCGGGCGCGAGGAGTTCGCCGACGATCCCGAGCACAGCGAGAGGATCCGGCAGTGGGCGTACGAGCACATCGAGCCCTACCGGGCGGCGCTCGGATGGATCAGCGAGGACGCTCTCACGATCGACACCAGCGCCCTCACCCCGTCCCAGACGGCGGAGCGGATCGCGGAGGCGCTGCGCACGGGCGAGGCCAAGGAGTGCGGGATAGTCCAGACCCCCGAACCGCGCGCGGAGACCGTCGCGTCCGGGGTCCTGCTCTTCGACGAGCAGGACAGGGTCCTGCTCGTCGACCCCACGTACAAGCCCGGCTGGGAGTTCCCTGGCGGCGTGGTGGAGACCGGAGAGGCCCCGGCGCAGGCCGGCATCCGGGAGGTCGCCGAGGAACTCGGGCTGCGCCTCGAGGCGGAACCGAAGCTTCTGGTGGTCGACTGGGAGGCCCCGAAGCCACCCGCGTACGGAGGACTGCGCTTCCTGTTCGACGGGGGCCGGCTCCGCTGCGAGGAGGCCTCGCGGCTGCTGCTGCCGGGGGCGGAACTGCGCGGCTGGCGATTCGTCACCGAGGACGAGGCAGCGCTCCTGTTGCCTCCGACCCGCTTCGAGCGGCTCCGCTGGGCGCTGCGCGCCCGCGAGCGGGCCACCGTGCTGAACCTGGAGGCCGGGGTGCCGGTGGGCGGTTAGCTTCTGTCCGGCAGATCCCCGGCTGTGGGAGGATGCCATCCATGACGCGCATCCGAAGGGGCCGTGCCGCGTAGAACACCAGCTTCACTTCGGTCGCGGGAACGTGGCCGGGGGAGACCCTGGGTACGGTATCGCGATGTCCCAGGTCTGTCGGGAGCGGCGAACGCCGCCGTCCGTGTGCTCGAACGGGAGCGATTGTCTCCTGGCATCGTGGCAGTGGCGCTGAGCGTGTGGTCCGTGCGTGTCCATGGCACCCGGCGCCGGTGGAGGCAATGGGAGGCTGAGTTCACCTGCCCGTGCTGCGGTGCGGGGTGGGCCCGCGACAAACTGCGAGACGCTCTGTACATGCTTCCGCCAGGGGCCGCCGGCGAACTACGGGCGCAGGTGGAGCGCCTGGACACGGTGCTCCTCGGGCGAACGCATCATGAGCCGACGGCAGACCCGGAGTTGGCGTGGTGGCATCGCAGGTGCTGACCGCACTGAAGACTCCCAGCATCACCCCACCGACCGAGGCCACCGAGTCCCCGGTGAACAGCACTCCGTGGCGCGGCAGATGAAGGGCGAAGGAGTCGGGTGTGTGCCCGGGGGAGTGGACCACCCGGGCGCCGCCGCCGAACGGCAGCTCCTCGCCGTCGGTAAGCTCGCGGTCGACCCGGGTGGGCGGCGCCTCCGGAACCGTCAGCGCGCGGGTGTGCAGGGGCCGCTCCCAGTCGTGCACGACCGGCTCCGGCACGAGCACCTCGCCTCGGACCACCGGTGCGTCCAACTGGTGGGCCAGGATCTCGGCGCCTTACCGCTCGGCGACTGCCCCGGCGCCGCCGTAGTGGTCACGGTGCCCGTGGGTGAGGACGATCCGCCGGGACCCGGCCAGGGTCCAGCCCGAGCCCGCGCACGCCGTCCTCGATCGCGGAGGGCGCGTGCACATCGCCCGACGCAGGTCGGCGGCGGCGGTCTGCGCCGCCGTCCTCAGGCCTTCCTGGACTCCGCGTAGTTCCGCAGGAACAGTGCCTCGGCCACCGAGAGCCGCTCGAGCTCCTCGGGGGACACGCTCTCGTTCACCGCGTGGATCTGGGCTTCGGGCTCGCTCAGACCGATGAGCAGGATCTCGGCCTCCGGGTACAGCGAGGCCAGGGTGTTGCAGAGCGGGATCGAGCCGCCCATGCCGGAGGACTGCATCTCCTCACCCGGGTAGGCGATGCGCATGGCTTCGGCCATCGAGGTGTACGCCGGGCTCGTGATGTCCGCCCTGAACGGCTGGCCCTGGCCGACCTGTTCGACAGAGACCCGGGCACCCCAGGGTGCGTGCGACACGAGGTGGGCGGTCAGCAGCTTCGTCGCCTCGGCGGCGTCCTGGCCCGGCGGCACCCGCAGGCTGATCTGCGCCCGGGCGCTCGCCTGGAGCGAGGGGGTGGCCCCGACGACCGGCGGGCAGTCGATGCCGATGACGGTCACCGCCGGACGAGCCCAGATGCGGTCGGCGACCGTACCCGCGCCGATCAGCTCCACACCGTCGAGCACCTTGGCGTCCGTGCGGAACTCGCCCTCCGGGTACTGCAGTCCGTCCCACTCCGCGTCGGTCGTGAGCCCGTCGACGGTGGTCGTGCCGTCCTCGGACCGCAGGGACGCCAGCAGCTGGATCATCGCTGCCAGCGCGTCAGGGGCCGCGCCGCCGAACTGCCCGGAGTGGAGGTTCCCTTCGAGCGTGTCCAGCTGCACCCGCAGCATGGTCATGCCCCGCAGCGTCGCGGTGACGGTGGGCAGACCGACCCGGAAGTTGCCCGTGTCACCGATGACGATCGTGTCGGCGGCCAGCAGCTCGGGGTGGGCCTCGGCGTACTGCTCGAGGCCACCGGTCCCCTGCTCCTCGGAGCCTTCCGCGATCACCTTGACCGAGACCGGGACACCGCCGTTGGCCTTCAGGGCGCGCAGCGCGAGCAGATGCATGATGAATCCGCCCTTGCAGTCCGCCGCGCCACGGCCGAACCAGCGGCCGTCCCGCTCGGTCAGCTCGAACGGCGGGGAGAGCCAGGCCGCCTCGTCCAGGGGCGGCTGCACGTCGTAGTGAGCGTAGAGCAGCACCGTGGGTGCGCCGGCGGGGCCGGGCAGGTATCCGTACACCGACTGGGTGCCGTCGGGGGTGTCGAGGAGGGCGACGTCCTGGAAGTCCTCCGCGCGCAGGGCGTCCGCGACCCAGGCGGCCGCCGCCTCGCACTCGCTCCTGGGGAACTGCGCGGGGTCCGCCACCGACCGGAAGGCCACCAGCTCGGCGAGCTCCGCCTTCGCACGGGGCATCAGCGAGGCAACGGTCTCGGAAATCGGGTGGGCGGTCATGGGCACGCTCCTCGTGGGTGCGACGTTAGGACTATGGCGCGGTGAGTACGCGCCCGTGGGCGACGCCGTGGGTGCGACGTTGCGTGTACGACGAATTCATGGCTGATCCTCCCACAGCGGAGTTCGGCCGCGACGCGCCGTAGGATGCCGTGAGCAGCTGGGGCAACTGGTCGGATCGGGAGCAGAAGCACATCGTGAGCAGCGAGAACGCAGACGCCGGACGTGAGCCGGATGAGTCGTCGTCGGTACCGCAGGAGTCCTCGGTATGGGACGTCGTCGTGGTCGGCGCGGGTCCGGCCGGAGCTTCCGCGGCGTACGCGGCAGCCGTGGCGGGCCGCCGGGTGCTGTTGCTGGAGAAGGCGGAGATCCCCCGCTACAAGACCTGCGGCGGCGGAATCATCGGGTTCTCCCGGGACTCCCTGCCGCCGGGGTTCGAACTGCCCCTGAAGGACCGCATCCACGCGGTGACCTTCTCGCTCAACGGCAAGCTGTCCCGGACCCGCCGGTCCAAGCGCATGCTCTTCGGGCTGATCAACCGCCCGGAGTTCGACGCCGGCCTGGTGGAGGAAGCCCAGAAGGCGGGTGCCGAACTGCGCACGGGCGCGTCGGTGACACGGGTCGAGCAGCACGGCCCCGCCGTGCCGGACCGGCGCACGGTCGCCGTGGTGCTGGCCGGAGGGGAGACGGTGCTCGCCCGGGCCGTCGTCGGCGCGGACGGAAGTGCCGGCCGCATAGGGGCTCACGTCGGGGTGAAGCTGGATCAGGTGGATCTCGGTCTCGAGGCGGAGATCCCGGTGCCGGAGACGGTCGCCGAGGACTGGGCGGGCCGGGTGCTCATCGACTGGGGTCCGATGCCGGGGAGTTACGGGTGGGTGTTCCCCAAGGGCGACACCCTGACCGTCGGGGTGATCTCGGCACGGGGAGACGGAGCCGGCACCAAGAGGTATCTGGAGGACTTCGTCGGCCGGCTGGGTCTCGCCGGATTCGAGCCGAAGATCTCCTCCGGCCACCTGACCCGCTGCCGGAGCGAGGACTCGCCGTTGTCCCGAGGGCGCGTGGTGGTCTGCGGCGACGCGGCCGGGCTGCTGGAGCCCTGGACCCGGGAGGGCATCTCCTTCGCGCTGCGTTCCGGCCGGCTCGCCGGCGAGTGGGCGGTGCGGATCGCCGAGTCCCACGACGCGGTCGATGCCCGCAGGCAGGCACTCAACTACGCCTTCGCCATCAAGGCGGGGCTCGGTGTGGAGATGGGCGTCGGACGGCGCATGCTCCGGCTCTTCGAGCGGCGGCCCGGTCTCCTGCACGCGATCCTGACGGGCTTCCGCCCCGCGTGGAACGCCTTCGCCGGAGTCACCCGAGGAACCACCTCTCTCGCGGAGCTGGTCCGCTCGCATCCGCTGGCTCAGCGCGCACTCCATGTGATGGACCGCCAGGGAGCGGACCGGGTCAGCTCTCGACCGTGATCCGGAACACGGGGTGGTCGGGGCAGGCGGCGAGGAGTTCGGCGTCGGTCGACTTCGCCGTGATGCCCTGGAAGTACTGGTTGACCTCCCAGCCCCAGCGCTTCAGGTAGGCGCGGACGATCCGCACCTTCTGCTCGTCGTCCGCGATCTCGACCGCGGTGAACGTGCGGACCCTGCGGCCCACCCGCAGCTCTCCGCCGCCGGCCACCCGCATGTTGCGCACCCACTGCGAGTGGCCGCGGGCGGAGACGAGGTACCGCGTCCCCTCGTGGGTGTGGGGATTCACCGGGATGCGCTGCAACTGCCCGCTCTTTCGGCCCCGCACCGACATCTCCGCGGTACCGAGCAGGCTCAGACCGTGACGGGCCAGCCGGCCGACGAGGCTGTTGAAGCGGACATTGAGAGCGTTGCCCTGGAGGTAGTACGGCTGCGGCTGCTGTGACATGGCGGCTCCTGTCATTCGGAGAGCGGTGCTCTCGCTTTAGAGCAGTGTGTACGAGTGCGCCGCTCTAAAGCAAGAGCAGTGCTCTCGTTTGTGTTCGGCGCTCCGATCGCGTGGCACACTGAACTCCATGAGCACCATCCGAGGAGCCAGGGAACGAGCTCGTGTCGAGGTCACCGCAGCGATCAAGGACGAGGCCAGGAGGCAACTGGCGGCGGAAGGCGCCGCGAAGCTCTCCCTGCGGGCCGTCGCCCGTGAACTCGGCATGGTCTCGTCGGCGCTCTACCGCTACTTCCCCAGTCGCGACGACCTGCTGACAGCCCTCATCGTGGACGCCTACGACGCCGTGGGTGAGGCGGCGGAGGCTGCAAGGGCGACCGCCGGCGGTTCGGAGGGCCCCCATACCGGCCGTTGGGCGACCGTCGCCTGCGCCGTGCGGACCTGGGCTCTGGCCCACCCCCACGAATACGCACTGATCTACGGTTCGCCCGTCCCCGGCTACAGCGCGCCGCAGGACACCGTCGGCCCCGCGTCGCGGGTCGGCCTCGTCCTCATCGGCCTCGCACGCGACGCCCACCGCGCCGACGGCCTCGCCGTCCCCCGGCTGGACGCAGAACTGCGCCCCGAGGCCGCCCGGCTGGCGTCCGACATCGCCCCCGACCTTCCACCAGCGGTCGTGGCCGCCCTCGTCTCCGCGTGGGCGCAGCTCTTCGGGCTGATCTCCTTCGAGATCTTCGGCCAGTTCGACCGCGTGGTGGAAGCGCGTGACCTCCTGTTCCGGTCCGCCGCCACCGAGCTCGGGCGTTCGGTCGGCCTCCTGGACGGCCGGACCGCCGGAACGGCCGCGACCGGCACCTGACGCGGGCGGCCCGCACGTACTCGGGGCCCGGGCCCAGGTGCCGCGGCTCCGCGTCGCGGGAAGCGCCGGGCGTGTGTGTCGTTGCGCGTGCGTCGTTGCGCGTGCGTCAGTTGCGCGCGCAGGGGCCCGGCACGCCTCTGTTAGCGTTCCGTCATGGCAGCGAGGAAGTCCGAGCGGGTGCTCGTCGAGGAGTGGCGCGCCATGCTCGCGTTGCACGCCAGGACCGTGGGCGAGCTCGATCGCGTGCTGGACCGGCACGGGCTGGGAGCCAGCGACTTCGAGGTGCTGGACATCCTCGCGGAGGGCGCCGTGGGCGCGGACGGAGGCGATGCCTCCTGCCTCCGCGTCCAGGAGATCGCCTCCCGGGTCCACCTCAGCCAGAGCGCGCTGTCGCGGCTCGTGGCACGGCTGGAGAAGGAGGGCCTCGTACGCCGCGCGATGTGTGCCGAGGACCGGCGGGGTGTGCGCGTGGAGCTGACCGACGCCGGCCGGAACTGCCACGCGGAGGCCCGGCCGCTCCAGCGGGAGGTCCTGTCCCGGATGCTGAACGGGACCGGCGGCTGAAGAGGGAACGGGCCCCGCGCCACCGGCGGCGAGCGGCGCCCCGAATCCCGTTCTGCCCGGGCCGAGCGGCCGAGGGCGCCGGCGTGCGGCGGACAGTGCCGCACCGCGCCGGATGGGGCCCGTCAGATGACGGCGGAGTTCTCGGTCCACAGCCGGCCGAGCTCGTGGTCCCCCGACAGCTCGACGGACGAGAGCGGCAGGCGGTTCCACAGGACGAGCAGGAGATCCTCGGCGGTCCCGCTCAGCGTGCAGTCCGCCGCGGTCGCCTCCTGCCCGCGCGCCGTCACGGGAGGTTCGGCGGACAGCCTCACGGTCCACACCGCGTCCGTGTCCGTGGTCCTCACCCGCAGGGTGCGCGGCGAGTCCGTGCGCACCCTGCTCTTGGGCCGGGCGTGGAATCCGGCGAGCAGCTCGTCGATGCCGTCCACCGAGTGACGGGGTGCCACGGGTGTCAGAGCTCCGCCGCGCGCGGCTTCGGCGTCCACCCGGTGGATCCTGGTCTCGTGCGCCTGCCGGCGTGTCCAGAACGCGAGCGGTGACGGTGCGGGGAAGAAGGTCCAGCACTCCAGGTCGGCGGGTGCGGCCCGGAGCGCGTCGACCAGCAGACGGTGGCCCTCCGTGAACCAGTCCAGCAGCGCGTCGCCGTCCAGATCGGGCTCTCGGCCCTCGGGGTGGTACGCCCGGTGTCCCTCGACGACGAACGCGGTCGCCCACCGGTGCACCGTCCCGGTGTGCCTGAGCAGATCGCGTACTCGCCAGTCCGGACACGTCGGGACCGGTGCGTCGGTCCCCGCTTCGCGGGCGGCGGAGGCGAGTGAAAGCCCCTCCGCGTCAAGGGCCGTGAGGTGCTCCGATATCTCCACGCCCGCGATTGTGCCAGAACCTCAGGCGCCCTGTGGGTGTGCCGAGCGCCCCGTGCCGGGACCTCGCAGCAACTGCGAGAACCAGCCGAGAGCCCAAGCCTGTGCGAGTACCGAGAGGACCAGTGCGAGATGGACGAACCAGGCGGCGCCGCCCGCGTCCGCCGAGGCCAGTGAACTGCCGATGAGAAAGACGAACACGGTCGGCGCCGCCATGAAGAACAGCCACACCCCGGCGAGCGACGCGTCCTCGTGGGACACGAACAGGGTGTCCACCGCCACGAACGCGGCAACGGCCAGTACGAGCCCGAGATATATCCGTGAGGCCGTGTTGCCGAAGGTCAGCCGCGCCGCCGTACGCAGCCACTGCTTGTCTGCCGCCTGGTCACTCATGTCCGCTCCCCATGGATGGTCGATGCGTCCATCGTGCGCCGGACGGGACGGCCATGCCTGAGTACGGCTACTCAATCGTTCAGGTGTTCGCTGCGTTGCGGGCTGCGTACCCCAGGACCGCCGCCGTCGCGGCGAGCACGGTCACCGTGGTGAGGGCCACCGGCAGCGAGAACCAGTCGGCGAGGAAGCCGATGACCGGCGGGCCCAGGAGCATCCCGCCGTAGCCGAGTGTGGATGCGGCCGCCACCCCGCTCGGGCCCGCCAAGGCACCTGCCCGTCCTACCGCGACCGGGAATATGTTGGCCAGGCCCAGACCGGCCACGGCGAAGCCGAGCAGGGCGAGCCAGACGGCCGGGGCGAGCGCGCCGAGCAGCATGCCTGCCGCGGCCGTGGCCCCGCCCGCCACGAGGGTCCGGGTCTGCCCGAAGCGTTCGAGAAGGGTGGTGCCGCTGAGCCTGCCGATGGCCATGGTCAGCGC
This sequence comes from Streptomyces sp. NPDC006516, assembly GCF_040611875.1. Lineage (NCBI taxonomy): Bacteria > Bacillati > Actinomycetota > Actinomycetes > Kitasatosporales > Streptomycetaceae > Streptomyces > Streptomyces sp. NPDC006516. Next base: position 61,509 of record NZ_JBEXPD010000018.1, on the reverse strand, counting down.
GAAAAGGGAGTATCCGGCTGCGGCGAGCCCGGGAGCCGCGTTCAGGTCCTGGCTGAGGTGGAGGGCGCCCCACTCGGCCAACGCTCCCTCGCCGTAAGCCGTGCAGAGGGCGATGACGCCGAAGAGGACCACGATGCGCCGCGCGCCGGGGCTCATCCTCCGTGGCCGTTCCGAGGTGTCCGTGTGCTGCTCCACAGGGGGCGGAGCGGCGCCCCGGCTGCCCAGAAGTACGGGCCCGACGGCAGCGGTGACGAGGAGCCCGATCCCGGTCAGGGCGAAGAGGTGCGTCGCGGGGGAGAGCCTGCCCGCGACCAGTCCGCCGAGCCCGGCGCCAGCCATGCCGCCGAGGCTGAACGCGGCGTGGAAGCTGGGCATCACAGGTCGCCGCATGGCGGTGACCAGGTCGACGGCGGCGCTGTTCATGGCGACGTTCATCCCGCCGTACGCGACGCCGAAGAGCAGGAGTACGAGGCCGAGGGTGAGAGCCGAACCCGTCTGCGCCGGGAGGGTGATGCTCAGCGACAGCAGCACCCCGCAGACCACCGTGACGGCATGGCTACCGTAACGCCGGCAGAGTCTGCCGGTGAGCATCATGGTGATCACCGCACCGGCGGAGACGCCGAGCAGCGCGAGCCCGAGGGTGGAGGCTGTGGCTCCGGTCTGGTGCTTGATGGCCGGAATACGGACCACCCAGCCCGCGAACAGGAAGCCGTCGAGGGCGAAGAACAAAGTCAGCGCGGTACGGAGCCGTACGGGCGAGGGTGGGGCGGTGTCTCCGCCAAGTCCCCCCGACAGGGCCGTCCGCAGTTTGTTTACTTGCGGCACAAAGTGAGCATAGAGGTGCTCCGGCGGCGCACGCAAGACGGCTGCCCCGATGGCCGTCCGGTGCACGGTGCGGGAAGCAGGAGCGTCGGCATCGGCTCCGGATCATGGGAGACTCGCCCCCATGAACGGCAAGTCGACCACCACGCGGACGAAGTTGGAGAGGGGCCGCAGCGCCCTCGGGCCCGCTCTGGAACTCGTGCACACCGGGCGCGCTCCCACCCGCGCCGTGCTGACCTCGGAGCTGGGTGTCACCCGCGCCACGGCCGGCGCGGTGGCCGCCGAACTCGAAGCGCTCGGGCTCATCAAGGTCGACTCCAGCCCGGGCTCCGCGGCCGGTTCGCAGGGCCGCCCCTCGCACCGGCTGTCCGTCCGCGACAGCGGTCCGGTCGCGCTCGCCGCGCAGGTGCACTCCGACGGCTTCCGTGCGGCGCTCGTAGGGCTCGGCGGCCAGATCGTGGCCACGGCGCCCGGGTGCGTGGCCGTCATGGCCGACCCCGCGCAGGTCCTCGGGGAGGTCGTGGACGCCGGTGCCCGGCTCCTGCGCGAGAGCGGGCTGCGCTGTGTGGGCGCGGGGCTCGCCGTGCCCTCGGCCGTCGCCGAACCCGAGGGCACGGCGCTCAACCCGCTGCACCTCGACTGGCCGGCCGGCGCACCCGTGCGGGAGATCTTCTCCGCCTGTGTACGTGACGCGGGTATCGCCGGGCCGGCGTTCACCGGCAACGACGTCAACCTCGCCGCGCTCGCCGAGCACCGGCACGGCGCCGGACGTGGCGCCCAGCACCTGCTCTGCGTCGCCACCGGACACCGGGGAGTGGGTGGCGCGCTCGTGCTGGACGGCCGTCTGCACAGCGGGAGTTCGGGACTCGCCCTGGAGGTGGGGCACCTCACGGTCAACCCCGAGGGCCGCCCCTGCCACTGCGGTGGACGCGGCTGTCTCGACGTCGAGACCGACCCTCTCGCCTTCCTCACCGCCGCGCGCCGCGAGCCGGGTCCCGAGGAATCCCTGCTCAAGCAGTCCGGCGACCTGCTGCGTGCCGAGTACGACGACCCCCGGGTACGGGCAGCCGCCGAGGAGCTCATCGACCGTCTCGGACTCGGGCTCGCCGGGCTCGTCAACATCCTGAACCCGGACCGGATCATCCTCGGTGGGCTGCACCGCGACCTCCTGGAGGCGGACCCCGAACGGCTGCGCGCGGTGGTGGCGGACCGCAGCCTGTGGGGGCGCAGCGGGAGCGTGCCCATCCTCTCCTGCACGCTGGACCACAACAGCCTCGTGGGCGCTGCGGAACTCGCCTGGCAGCCCGTACTCGACGACCCGCTCGCCGCTCTGGCCTGACACCGCTCCGGGTTCGGGTTCGGGGAGGGGTCTCCTGCCGTTCAGGCCGCGGCGAGTGCGAAGGCCCGCGCCGGATTCGCGACGAGGATCGTGCGCAGCAACTCCTCGCCGAGTGACCGCTCCAGGCGAGGACGCACTCGCCGCAGCAGGTGCGGCATGCCCGGCGTCTCCGGGACGGTCGTGTCACCGCCGAGCAGCAGCCGGTCGCCGAATCCGGCCTCGGCGAGTGCCGTGAGCTGCTCCGGCAGCCGCCAGTCGGTCGCGTGATGGGCGCGCGACGGCCCGTCGAAGGCCAGGAACGCGCCTGCCCGCGCGGCGTCGAGGTGTGTCTCGCCGTCGGGGAACCGGCCGAGATGGCCGAGGATGACATGCTGCGGACCCACCCCCAACTCCCCGCACAGCAGGTCGAGTACGTCCATGGAGGCCGTGCCCAGTTCCAGATGGACGGCGATCGGCGCCCCCGTGCGGTGATGTGCCCCGGCAGCCGCCGTCATGGTCCGTCCGGCGTGTTCGTCGATGCCGTGAAAGGCCCCCGCCACCTTGATCAGGCCGGCCCGGATCCCCGTCGCACCGATGCACCGCGAGATCTCCGTGACGAAGAGATCCTCCAGGTCCGGCATCAGCCGGTCGAGCAACTCGGCCGGGTAATGGGCCGCTCGGTGCAGCCCGGTGGCCGCGACGATACTGGTCCCGCTCTCGCGCGAGAGCGCCGCGAGATCCTCCGGCCGTCTGCCCATGCCGTACGGAGTCCACTGGACCACGGTCCGCCCGCCGAGCTCGTGGAAGCTCCGCAGCCGCTGCCCGGCCAGCTCCCGGTCGTCCAGCTCCTGGCCGGGGAGGGCCGGGGTGCGTATGAAGAGGTGGTCGTGGGCGTCGCAGACGCCCAACTCCCCTGCGGATACGTCCCCGAGGACCGTCCGGACCGGGCTCACCACTGCCTGCCCGAGCCCAGCCGGCCGCGCTCCGGCGCGGAGAGGTGCAGCACCTCGTAACGGTCCCCTGGTCCTTCAGGAGGCTCGTGTTCCCAGAGAGTGAAGTGGAGCAGCTCCCACTGGCGTGGATCGACGGCCAGCGCCGTGGCGACCGCGCCGGGGGCGAGGGCCGACCGGCTGTTCTCCTCCAGCGCGGCCTCCACCGCATCCGCAGGACGGAGCGTGTCCGCGATCCGCTCCCGACGGCGGACGGCCGTGCGGGCGAGTGCGCCCGTGGCCGGGCCCTCCCGGAACGAGAGACCGGTCCAGTGCCGCACCTCGGGACGCCCGAAGTCGTCGACGATGCCCTGGAATCCGGGGCCCCAGAGGAAGGCGTTCATGCCTTCGGGAGCCGACCACAGATACAGCGGGGCGTACTGGTTGACCGGCGAGACGCCGCCGCGTTCGCGGATCAGATACGCCTTCATACCCAGTCCGGAGAAGTCGTCGAGAAGGTGACCGCGGGTTGCCACCCGCCTCCGGATGATCTCCATGTCGTAGTCGGCGGGCAGGGTGATCTCGTACTGCATCGCGTGCATCGCGTGCTCCTCGGTCGTGGTTCGGGGGGCGGCGCGTCCGCACCAGCCGCGGGCCCCGGGCTGCCCGGTCCCGCTCGGCGCCCGGAGCTCCTGCGGCGGCCGCCGGGGTTCCGGTGCCACGGTGTGACTCAGGCCTGATCCGTGTGCCGGACCAGCAGGGAGAGCAGCCCTCGGACCCCGGCGTCGAACGCTGCGGTCGAGCCGGATGCGCGAGCCAGGACATAGCCGCCCTGGACGGTGGCCACGACGGCCGCCGCGATCTCACCGGGAACGATGCCCGGGCTGAACTCCCCTTCGTCCAGGCCCTCCTGGACGATCTCGGCGAGTCGTCCGCGCAACCAGCCGAGCGTCTCCTCCACCGGGGCGCGCAGCGCTTCGCTCGACACCACGTCCGGATCCATCGTCAGCCGGCCCACCGGGCAGCCCTTCAGCACGTCGCGTTCGCGCAGCAGGTAGGCCGAGATCCGCTCGACCGCCGTGCCGGGGCCGTCCAGCAACCGCCCGGCGGTCTCCCGCATCTCGGCGGACGTACGCAGCACCGCGGTGAGCGCCAGATCGGGCTTCCCGGCGAAGTGGTGGTACATGCTGCCCTGACCCGCCCCAGCCCGCTGCTGGATCGCCTTGGGGCTGGTGCCGACGTAACCGCGCTCCCACAGGAGTTCCTGGGTGGCCTCGATCAACCGGTCCGGAGTGCTCATGCGCCGACTGTACATACTAGTAGGTACAGAAATCCAGAGTGGCTGCGCGTGACATGGAAGCAGTTCCTGGGCGACCTCCTGCTCCCGCGGTGTACGTGCACTGTCGCCGCCCGCACGACGCCCAGGCCGCCGTGCGGAGACAGGCTCATAGACGAAGCGATGGACTCACGAAACCAATGACAGGGGAGTGACCGAGATGGACACCTTGGCGTACACCGGAGGTCCCGGGCCCTGGATCCTCTTCTTTCCGCTCGTCTGGGCGGCCGTCGCCTTCGGCGTCGTCACGCTGCTGCGGCACACCGCCTGGAGCGGTCGCCGATCGACCTCCTGGGCCGTCGGTTCGCCGCGGGCGAGATCGACGAGGACGAGTACTGGCGCAGGCTCTCCGTCCTGGACGAGCCCTACGGCCGCTACGACAAGGACGGCCCGGCGTGACGGCGCCGACCGCGTAACGACGGGAGTACGCGGACGGCGGGAGCGCGCCGATCCACTGGCGATCGACGCGCTCCTGTGGGCGTCCGGTGCGGTGGCCCCGCCGTTCGGTCGCAGGTGGGCGGCGATTGCCGCTCCCCGACCGTCAGCCGGCCACAGCCGATCTGGTCCGGGTTCGAACCGCGACCGGTTCCATGGGAACGGCGGGACAGGAACCGAACGGCCCGTCGGTCGTGGACCCGTAGACAGGCAGAGGGGGGAGAGCGCTGGTGAGGGAAGGCGCGGGCAAGGTGAACCAGACGACCTTCCCCGTGCCGGCGCTCGGTCGTACGCCCCAGCTCTCGCTGACCGCGGCAATCATCGCCAGCCCGCGCCCCGAAGTGGCGGACGAATCGGCATCGCACACGGTCGGCAGCCGGGGGTCGTGGTCGTGGACGGAGACTGTCAGCCGGTCGAGCAGCAGCTCGAGCTCGACGGTGCACGATTTGTCCGGCTGTGCATGCCGGTGGACATTGGTCAGCAGTTCGGTGACACCCAGCGCTGCCTGGTCGATCAGAGGATCGAGATGCCAGTAGCGCAGTTGCGCCGAAATGATTCTGCGGACCTGACCGATCCGCGACGGCAGGGCCTGGAGCTCCACCGCGCAGTGCCTGCTTGGCTCGCTGATCACGGCTGCGACTCCCCGAAATAGGTCCGGAAGAAGACGAAGGAACGGATCCAGCAGATGGCTCACTGCTGTTTCTGGTCATGCGTGGTCCGCCCTGCGTGGCTCCCGGCGGAAGCGCTTTCGCTGTCACCGCCGGTACACCATCAGTGACGTGGGACCAGCCTGACTCAGGGGGTTGACGTCCGCAACTCGCGGTGTGCGCGCCGCACCGCAGCGTCAGCCGCGTCGCCCGGCCGCTCCTCGCAGTGCTGCCAGGAACCGCCGGACCGGGACGGCGCCGCCCGGCCTGCGGTTGCGCTGGCCCATGGTCAGCCGGTAGCGCACCCCGTTGATGCGCGCGATCGCAGAATCGGATGCCAGGAACCAGGGCTTCCCGGCACTCACCGCCGTCACCGGTGCGCTGGCGATCTCGCGCCCGTTGCTCGTCAGCAGCACGATCCGGCCGTCCTTGACGATCACTTGGCCGGCTCGGGTGAGCGACCGCGCCCACCGCCGGATCCTGACATCGCTCGCGCTGAACTCCGCCGTCCCGTAATCGGTCGCGCTGAATTCCGTCTCGGCCATGACGACTTCGCCCCCCTTGTACCGGCTTCTGTAAGTCTGCCCCGGACGGGGCCCGCGCACCAGGCCCCCTCCTGACCGTTTCCCTCCGGCTTCGCGTACCCGGTGTGCGGACGGGCCGGGTGGCCTGGGCCAAGGAAAGGCTATGGGCTGCCAAAGCAATCGTTTGTGCAGGTGGGGGGAATATCGTTGGTTCCCAGGAGCACCGCCGTCACCCCGAGGAGACCGCCGATGGACACCAATGAGAACAGACCTGCGGGTGGCGTCACGGAGACCCTGGACATCGACCGCAGCGACCCGGGCTACCGGGCCTGGCTCAAGGAAGCCGTACGCAAGGTCCAGGCGGACGCGAACCGTTCGGCGGACACCCACCTCCTGCGCTTCCCGTTGCCGGATCACTGGGGCATCGACCTCTACCTCAAGGACGAGTCCACACACCCCACCGGCAGCCTCAAGCACCGGCTGGCCCGTTCGCTCTTCCTGTACGGCCTCTGCAACGGCTGGATCCGTCCGGGCAAGCCGGTCATCGAGGCCTCCAGCGGTTCCACAGCGGTCTCCGAGGCGTACTTCGCGAAACTGATCGGCGTGCCGTTCATCGCGGTGATGCCCCGGAGCACCAGCCGCGAGAAGTGCCGCCTGATCGAGTTCCACGGCGGTCAGTGTCACTTCGTCGACGACGCACGCCGTCTGTACGAGGAGTCGGCGGCCCTGGCGGCCGAGACCGGCGGCCATTACATGGACCAGTTCACCTACGCCGAGCGCGCCACCGACTGGCGGGGCAACAACAACATCGCCGAGTCCATCTACCAGCAGCTTCGGCTGGAACGGTATCCCGAGCCTGCCTGGATCGTCGCGACCGCCGGTACCGGCGGCACCTCCGCGACCATCGGCCGCTACGTCCGCTACATGCAGCACGACACCCGGATCTGCGTGCCCGACCCCGAGAACTCCTGTTTCTTCGAGGGCTGGGTCCGGAACGACCCGCAGGCGACCAGCGACTGCGGCTCGCGTATCGAGGGCATCGGACGACCGCGGATGGAGCCGAGCTTCGTGCCCGGGGCCATCGACCGGATGATGAAGGTGCCCGACGCGGCCAGCGTCGCCGCCGTACGGGTGCTGGAGCGCGCCATCGGCCGCAAGGCCGGCGGCTCGACGGGCACCGGGCTGTGGAGCGCTTTCAGGCTCGTCGCCGAGATGGTGGAGAAGGGCAGCACCGGCAGTGTCGTGGCACTCTTCTGCGACCCGGGGGACCGCTATCTCGACAAGTACTACTCCGACGAGTGGCTGGAGCGGCAGGGCCTGGACATCCGGCCGTACACCGAGACGATCGACACCTTCCTGGCCACCGGCACCTGGCCCTGATCCCCGCGGCGCCGGGCTCCAGGAGCGCGCTGAGGCCGCGAGGAGGGGGCGGAGCAGCGCCGCTCCCCGGCGGCCCGACGGCCGCCGCTCCCGTCCCGGCCCTCGTGCCGTCGGTCGTGCGCGTCGTCACGCGGACCCCCGCTGGCTCGAACAGTCGAAGCCCTGTCGGGGCAGGGGAGGCCGGGCACAGCTGATCAACGCTCCTGCGTGCCCGTGCGGTCGGTCCGCGTCCACGGCCGTTGTCAGTGATGCTGCGCATGACCGGCGCGTGAGGCGCCGGCCCCCGCATGCGCCCTACTCCTCCAGCAGGATCCTCAGCACCCGGCCGAAGACCCGGCGCCCTGCGCTCGCCAGCAACGGATCGCCCCAGCCGGGCAGCAGTCTCACCCGGACTTCCTCGACCCAGATCACGTGCGATCCCGAGCCGGTCGGGCACACGTCGATCGACGCCCGGCCCCGCACCACCGAACCCCGTTTCCGCAACTGGCACAACCCTGCCCGGCCGGCGGCCGGCGGGGTCCACCGTACGACCTCCATCGGGTCGTCGAAGCCCAGCGGCCCCACGCCGGTCCGCGCCACGAACACCGTGCCGGTGCGGGTGGGCAGGCCGGTGGGGACGGTGACCGATGTGAACGGAACGGTGCTGCCGTGCCGCTCCCAGTCGGTCACCCGTCGCCATGCCTCGGCGGCGGGAAGGGACGTGAAGCGCTCGATGCGGAATACGGCCACGCATCGATCCTAGGACGTCCGGCGTCCGCAGGCCGTGAGCGGAAGGGCGGCCGGGCGCGCGGGCTGCGGAGCGTGCGCACCATCGGGGGCGGGACGCGTGCCCGCCGGCAGGCGCTGCGGGCCTCCGGTCCACCGGCGTCACCCTGGTCCGTTCGCGCCGCCCCGCCCGACGTCCGCCCTCGGAACGCGGCGCCAGTCCCATCGGGGGTAGCGGTCCAGCAGGCCGAGGAACTCATGGGCGGGCAGGATGTCGCCGTGGTTGGTGTCGACGAGGCCGTGGAAGCCGGGCAGCAGGTGCGCGAGGAGGGCACGTATCGCGTCCATGGACTGCCCCGACACATAGAAGCCCCGGGGTTCTCCGATGCGCTCCGCGATGTGCTCCAGTTCCTCCTGCTCGAAGTCCGCCAGGATTCCGCCCGAGAGATCGAGGTAGTACGAGTACTCCTGCCAGTGCAGGCGCTCGGCACCCGTCGCGGGATCCGGGAAGACCCCGAGAGCGCGTAGCGGGTCCTCGAACGAGGAACTCCGCTCCGCGGGGGCGAGAACGACGACGGACGGCCAGGACACGGTGCACCTCCGCGGCAACCGTATCCGAGCGGCCCTTTCCCGGGCCTCGGCTTTTCGCCGGTCGGATACGGTCACGTCCGGCTGGTCACCCGCGGCACGCCGGAGGGCGAACCCTGGGCCCTCTCCCTCTCGGGGGTCGAGAATGCGGCACCGGCCCCGTCCCAGGGGTACCGGTAGCCGGAATTGGACTGCGTGACGAACAAGGAGCACCCCGTGGCGATTCAGCGGATGGACAACGTAGGCATCGTCGTCGAAGACCTGGAGGCCGCCGTCGCCTTCTTCACCGAGCTCGGCATGGAGCTGGAGGGCGAAGCGCAGATCGAGGGGATCGTGGCGGACCGGATGGTCGGCCTCGACGGGGTGCGCAGCGCCATCGCGATGATGTGCACCCCGGACGGCCACGGCAAGCTGGAGCTGACGAAGTTCCACACTCCCGCGGCGGTCACTGCCGCACAGCTGGACCCGCCGGCCAACACTCTGGGCCTGCACCGTGTGATGTTCGCCGTCGACGACATCGAGGACACGATCGCCCGCCTGCGCAGCCATGGCGCCGAACTCCTCGGTGAGGTGGCGCAGTACGAGAACTCCTACCGGCTCTGCAACCTCCGCGGTCCCTCGGGAATCATCGTCGCTCTGGCCGAGCAGATCGGCTAGGTCCCTCCACCGGAGCGCCCCCATGCGTGTGCCACCGCACCGGGTGCACACCGGGTACCCCGACCGGGGAGAGAGGAGGAAGCCTCACGGGCCCCTGAGTCGAGCCCCAAGATCCACGGAACCGCCAGCCACGCGTCCGGGGTGCCCGCCAGGCGTACGGGGAGCCGCCCTCTAGGCGTCCGGGGAGCCGCCCGCCACCACCAGTCCGGGCAGGTGTTCCTCCATCTCGCTGCGGGCTCCGTCCGGCAGGCCCGCGTCCGTGACGAAGGCGTCCACCTCGTTGAGCGCCGCGAAGGAACTGAGCCCCACAGTGCCCCACTTGGTGTGGTCGGCGACCACCACGACCCGGCGGGCGGCCCGCACGAAACGGCGGTTCGTCTCGGCCTCCGCGAGGTTGGGCGTGGAGAGACCGGCCTCCACCGAGATCCCGTGCACCCCGATGAACAGGACGTCGAAGTGGAGCGAGCCGATCGCGCGGTCCGCGACCGGGCCGACGAGCGAGTCCGAGGGCGTACGGACCCCGCCGGTGAGCACCACCGTCGCCGCCCCGGCCCGTCCGCCGCCCGACGCCGTCGGACGCTGCGCGGAGTGGAACACGTCGGCGACGCGTACCGAATTCGTCACCACCGTCAGCCCCGGTACGTCGAGGAGGTGCCGGGCCAGCGCGAACGTGGTCGTCCCGCCGGACAGTGCGATGGCGCTGCCGGGTACCGCCATCGCGGCGGCAGCGCGGGCGATGTCCTCCTTGGCGCTGAGCTCCAGGGTCGACTTCGCCTCGAAACCGGGCTCGTGCGTGCTCGCCTCGACGATCGGGACGGCTCCGCCGTGCACCTTCTCGATGACCCCCTGGCGCGCCAGCGCGTCCAGGTCCCGGCGGATGGTCATGTCGGAGACGCTCAGCTTGCGCGTCAGCTCGTTGACCCTGACCCCGCCGCGCTTGCGCACATCGTCGAGAATGAGCGCGCGCCGCTGCTCGGCGAGCAGGTTCTGGTTCTCGCTCAACGCCGGCCCGGCCCTTCCCTCTGTCCGCACGGTCCAACAGCGGCCCTGCAGGACGCCCTCATCCTCCCACGCACACCCGCCTGCCATCCCACTGGGGAGATTCGGTGCAAGACCCTGCGGAGGGCGCCCTCCTTCCGGGATGGTGGTGACCAGGCATCAGGCCGGAACCAGCCGTCCCCCTCCCGCCCGGCCGCGAGCCGGAGGGACCAGAGAGCGAGTCACCGAATTGCCCCCTGCCCCCCAGCCCGCACACGACGGCGGCACCGCACTGGAACTGCTCGTCCACGGCGTCGGCGGAGCCACCCCGCAGGAGATGCTCGGCGACCCGCGGACGACCCGGATCACCGGTGACGCCACCGCCGCGATCTACCGGCGTACCGAGGACGTCGGAGCCGAACAGCACCCTGAGCGCGACCGGGAAGGCCCCGTGGCCGAGGCCTACTGCTGGTCCAACCTCACCTCCGGCAACGGCTCCCGCGCCCTGTGGCTGCTCCTGCTCCCCTTCATGGTGGTCAATCTCGCCCACTGGATGCGGCCCACCACACGGGGGCGTCCCGGCACGGTCCGGCTCTACGGGGTGGTCGTCAGACTGGTCGCGCTCAGCCTCACCGTGCTGCTGACCGCCGCGGTCTGCGAGGTCGCCCTCGACCTCGTGGCCTGGCAGTGCGCGGGCACCCCCGGCTGCGCGGACCAGCGGTCCTGGCTCGGCTTCCTGTCCACGCGGCAGGACGGGTGGTTCTCCCAGCCGGGCCGCAGGCTGTCCGTCGCCGCGCTCGTGCCCGCCGCCCTGGTGGGGCTGCTCTGGTACCTCTCCAACCGCACCTGGAGCGCCTACGAAGCTCAGCGCCCGCTGACCTGGGACGAGTCCGACGACCCGCAGACCGACGACGAGGAGGAGGGCGCGCCGGCCCGTCCCGGCGCCCCGCTGGTCCGCCCGGCCCTCGGCAGGCCCGGATTCTGGTACGGCCGCAGGCTGGTGGCCCGGCTGCGTGCCGCGCACACCGCGGCGGGATTCCTCACGGTCGCCGCCACCGTGGGCGGGGCCGCGGCGCGGCACGACAGGGCCGCCGACAGCCCCGTACCCGCGGTGATCGGCGTTTTCTTCGAGGTGGCCCTCGTCCTGTGCGGGCTCGTCGTCGTCGCGGTGGTCTGCCGACGGGGGCGCAGCGAGCGGCGCGTCGACACGCTCATCGACCGCACGGTCACCACCTTCCTGCCCGGGGCCGCGATGGCCCTGCTGGCCGGTGCCGTGGCGTACGCGGGCTGGGCCCGTCCGGGCTGGGAGTCCTCAGGCGCCCTCCCCGGGGAGACGGCCTTCCGTGTCCTCACGCTCGGCCAAGGGCTGCTCGTCGTCGTACTGGCCGGGGTGGCACTGAGCCTGTACCGGAGCACCCCCGAACTCCGCACCACCCTGCACGGGCTCGGCGGTCCCGCCGTCGCCATGCTGGCCTGTGCGCTCGGCGGCGTGATGTCCGGCGGAATCGCCCAGCGGGTCGCCGACTGGCTCGACGGGCCGGGCACACCCGGTATGGGCGCAGGGTCCGCCATACCGGGTCCGCCCGTGCTCCTCAGCTGGCAGGCCTCCGTCATCCCCGTCCTGCTGCTGCTCCTGATCGTGCCCCTCGTCTGGCTGGGGGCGCGCACCGTGCGGCGCGCACGGCGCCTCGGCCCTGTCGTCGAGGCGGAGTACGAGGTGAAGCACCCGGAGCCCGGCCGCACCGGGCAGATCGCACGCATCAGGGCCGCCGCCGCCCTCACCGACTCGGCCCCCGGGATTCTCGGGCTGCTCTCAGCCGCCACGCTGCTGCTGGGTGCCGCGGCAGTGACCGGTTCCTGGCTCACCGGCGAGGTCCCCGGGCTCGCGATGGACGACGCGGCCCCGTTCGTGGAGGCGTCCGCCGAGGCGGCCCAGGCGACCGGTTCCTGGCTGATAGGCGTCGGTGTCCTCGTGCTCGTCACCTGCGGCCGCCGGGCCTACCGCGACGCCTCCACACGGCGCACCATCGGCATCCTCTGGGACGTGGGCACGTTCTGGCCCCGTGCCGCCCATCCCTTCGCCCCGCCCTGCTACGCCGAACGTGCCGTTCCGGACCTCTCGTCGCGGATGTGCGCCTGGACGGGACGCACCCGGGGCCGGCTCGTGATCTCGGGCCACTCCCAGGGCAGTGTGCTCGCCGCCGCCGCCGTCTGGCAGCTGCCGGACGCGGCCCGTCGGCAGGTCGCGCTGCTCACCTACGGCTCTCCCATCGAGCGGCTGTACGGCCGGTGGTTCCCGGCGTACTTCGGGCCTGCGGCGCTCGACGGGCTGCACCGGTCGGTGCACTGCTGGCGCAACCTCTGGCGTGCGACCGATCCGATCGGCGGGCCGGTGCGGATCGACGAGGGCGGCCGCCCCGAGGTGGACCGTGGCCCGCTGAAGGACCCCCTGGTCTACGGCCGCACACCCGAACTCCCGCTCCCCGAGCCCGTCCTGGGGCATTCGGACTACCAGGCCGACCCGGTCTTCGCCGTGGAGCGCGCCGCGCTCCTGGAACGGCTCGGGCCCGTCCTGCCGCAGCAGGCCGGGGCCGGAGCACAGGGGGCCGGTACCGAGGCTCAGGGCAGTGCGGGGAGGTCCTCGGGGTAGAGCATGGTCAGGTCCTCCGTGCTCGGCTCGGTGAGCTGGGCGACCCGGCCCGCGTGGCGTTCGACCATCGACTCGAAGGTCTGGCGGGCCGTCCTGCCGTTACCGAAGGCGGGGCCCTTGGGAAGCGCCGTGAAGTACTTGAGCAGCGCCTCCCCGGTCCCTTCCGCCAGTCTGTACTCGTGCTCCTCGCTCTGCTGCTCGACGATCCGCAGCAGCTCCTCGGGCACGTAGTCGCTGAAGGTGATGGTCCGGGAGAAACGGGACGCCACACCGGGGTTGACGGTGAGGAAACGCTCCATCTCGTGGGTGTAGCCGGCCACGATCACCACCACCGCGTCCCGGTGGTCCTCCATCAGCTTCACCAGCGTGTCGATGGCCTCCCGGCCGAAGTCGCGGCCGGAGTCCTCGGGCGACAGCGCGTACGCCTCGTCGACGAACAGAACCCCGCCACGCGCCCGGTCGAAGGCCTCCTGCGTACGGATGGCCGTCGACCCGATGTGCTCCCCGACCAGGTCGACCCTGGAGACCTCCACGAGGTGGCCGTGCTCGAGCACCCCGAGCGAGGCCAGGATCTCGCCGTACAGCCGGGCCACCGTCGTTTTGCCCGTGCCGGGAGAGCCGGTGAAGACCAGGTGCCGGCGGACCGAAGCCGCTTTCAGGCCGGCCAGCTTGCGGCGGCGGCCGACCTCGATCATGTCGGTCAGGGCCCGCACCTCGCGCTTGACGCTGTCCAGGCCCACCAGCGCGTCGAGCTCACCGAGCACAGCTCCGGAGTCCCGCGCCGGCTCGGCGGGGACCGGCGCGACGGCGGCGGGCTCGGCCGTCCGCTGCCCGGGCATGACCCCGAGGAGACCGGGGGTGCTCTGGGTCGCCGTCAGGACCGCGGGGGGCGGGGGAGTGGCCCCGCGCAGACCGCTCTCGTCACTGGTGCAGTCCGTGGCCACCGGACCGCCCGCGTGCCCGTCACCGTGGGCGGAGCCGTCGGGGAACTCGTATCCGCCGCGCGCGCACCGTTCCGTACGGCAGCGCGTCAGGGTGGAGCGGCAGCCCTCCATCACGTGGAAGCCGTAGCCCTCGCTGCCCGTGACCCGGCAGCTGTCGAAGGTGCCCCGCCCCTCGGCCGAGACGTAGAAACCGGCCTCCGCGGGGGAGGTGACCGTGCACCGCTCGATGGTCGGGTCGGCGCCCTTGGTGACGATCACGCCGGTCTGCGCCGCGTCGATGGTGCAGTTGTTCAGCGTGCCGCCACTGCCGTGGTCACGGAACCACGCCCCGGTGGACGCCTCGCGGATCCGGCAGTCGTCGAGCTGGGCGGTGGCTCCGTCGCTCACCGAGACGGCGGTGTTGCGGATCTGGGACAGATCGCTGTCCACGACGTCGGCACGTGAGCCCCGGTCGAGGACGAAGAGCGCGTCAGGCACGTCGTGGACACGGCACGAGTCGAGTATGACGGTGGCCCCGTCACTGACCCAGACCGCCGGGTAGTCACCCGTGCTGTCGTGGATCTCGCACTGGTTGGCGTCGACCCGGGTTCCCGGGTCCCACACCGAGAGGCCGTTACGCCCGAACCTGCGCACGGTGGAGCGGGTCAGGGTCAGCACCGAACGGGACCGCAGATCGACCGCGTTCTCCGGGATGTCGTGGATGTCGCAGTCGGCGAGCGTCAGGACCGCGTCGGTGTCCAGCGTGACCCCGTCGGCGGAGGTGCGGTGCACGGTGCAGTCGGTGAGGTGCGCGGTGCCGCGCGCGGTCACCTGCACGCCGCTGCCCTTGATCTCGTACATCTCGCAGCCCACCGCCTCCAGGCTGCTGCCCTCCCCGGTCACGCTCAGACCCGCGCCGGAGGCGTGGTGCACGCGGCAGCGCTCGAGGCGCGGATGCGCGCCGTCGCGCACCGACACCCCGGACTGCCCGGCCGAGACGACCTCGCACTCCTCGAACACGCCACCGGCGCCGTCGAGTACGGCGATCCCGACGCCGGCCGGGTTGTCGACGGTGCAGCGGCGCACCGTCGGCCTGGCCGCGCCCCGTACCTCCATGCCGGCCGCCGACCGCGTCACGATGCGTACGTCCGTGAGCTCGGGTGCGCCCTCCTCGACGAGCACCGCGGGGGCGGCCGAGTCCTGGCCCTCCACGTGGAGATCCATGACGACGGCGGAGGCACGGACGGTCAGGGGCACACCGTCGGCCGGCGCGATCCGGACGGATCCGGCGGAACCCTCGGGTCCGCGCAGTGTCACCGCCCGGCTGATGACCAGGTTCTCCCGGTAGGTGCCGGGGGCGACGGTGAGGATGTCACCCTCCGCTGCGGCCTCCAGGGCGGCGGTGAGGGAAGCGTATTCGCCCGTACGGCGCCGCCATCGCGATGTGCCGGTGTGCGTCACCTGGACCGTGCCCTGTGCCATGGTGCTGCTGTGCCCCCACCTCGTGCCGTGCGCTGCCTCGTGCCTGTCCGCATGTGCCGGGACCGCCGGGTACTCCGGCAGTCCGCTGCTCCGCCTGCCGAGGAGGTCGGGCGGGCCGGTCCACCGTAGCGCGCGCGACGGGCGCGAGTTGACGGGTCGGCTCCCGAAGAGCCCTGCTGGGGCGTGCGCGACAGGCACGGGCGCCCCCTGGGTCAGCTGCCCGTACCCGTTCTGCCCCAGTCCGGGCCGACTTCCGCCCAGGCGCGGTCGAGCCTGGCGTAGCGCCGGAGCGTCATGCGCCAGACGACGAGACGGCGGACGGCTTCCGTCAGGCCGCCCGCGAGCACCGCGACGCCGACGCCGGCCAGCACGGCGTGGGTGTGAGCCGTGGGGGCGTCCATGGGGCGCATCGCCGGGCGGCCCTCGCGGTCCGTCCAGATCCTGATCCGGGTGCCCGGGGTGGTGACTTCGGACGCCGTCGACACCGTGCCCGTGCGTACCGTGCCGTCCGGGGCGCGCCAGTCGGCCACCACCGACGTCCGGGTGGTGTCCTCCGTGACGGCGGCCTCCGGGTCCTGGGCGAACAGGGACCCGCCGGGCGCCTCCCGGACCACCACGGCCGAGGTGAGACTGCGTTCGGCGTGCTGGGAGCGCACCGCCTGCTGGAGCGCCTCATCGGTGAGCGACCCGCACAGCCAGCCGACCACCGGCGCCGCCAGCACGATCACCAGCAACGCCGTCAGCGCCACCCATGCCTCGTGACGGTCGGTGGGCCGGCACAGCGGATTGTGCCGCCACCGCCGGATTCCCAGAACCGCTCGCACAGTCATGCACCCCCTTCCCTGTCCGTGATAACCCGGCAGGAGGGCGAATACGTCCACGGACGACGAAGAGAGAGCAACCTCACGCCGTCAACACTTCGTGTGCCCCCGTGAGTTCCCGGTACGCCAGGTGCCACGGCCCTCAGTCGAGGACCCGCACCGGATCCCCGACCCGGATCACCCCGGTGCTCTCCGGGATCAGGTTCTGACCGAAGAGGAGTTCCTTGCCCACCCGGCGATGGCGGCCGAGCGTACGCAACGGCTCCTTGCCCCGCTCCGACGTGCGCTGGTCGGTGGTCGTGACGACGCACCGGCCGCACGGCTTCACCACACGGAACGCGACCTCCCCGATCGCGATCCGCTCCCAGTCGTCCTCGGCCCAGGGTGCCGTGCCGTCCACGACCACGTTCGGCCGGAACCTGTTCATCGGCAGAGGACCCTCCTCCGGATGCTCGCCCTGTGCGACCAGCGCGTTGAGAGCGTCCAGCGAGGCGTGCGTGGTGAGGAGCAGCGGGAATCCGTCAGCGAGTGAGACGGTCTCGCCCGGGCGGCCGAACGCCGGATCGACGGGCCTGCGGTGCGACGGCGCGTCGAGATGGACGAGCCGGACCTCCGCACCGAGTCGCGCGCTGAACCAGGCGTGCGCGGCCTCGGCCGCCTCCACCACCTCGACCTTGCTCCGGTGGAGCTCCGCGACGAGCAGCCGCCCGGGGTCACCGGGCACCTCCACTCGCACCGGCTCACTTCCGGGCCCGGACAGAGCGACCCCACCACCGGGGAGCGGTTCCGCGGACAGGTGTGCCATGCGCGGCTGCTGACGCTGGGTGACGACTCTGCTCTCGCCGTCGATCAGCATCCACCGGCGGTCGCCGTCGAGTCCCCATGGCTCGACGGCGGCCTCGTCGACCGTGCAGGCGGCCAGCGATTTGACGGGATGGATGCGCACGGCGCTGAGTGCTGCGGAATGCATGCTTCCATCCTGCCAGCAGTCCTGCCGGAGGGTGGTCCCCCTGCTCAGTACCCCCGGCCCTGGTAGGGACGGTTGTACGGGTCCTCGTACGGCGACTGCGCGGGCGCGGGCCGAGGCGCGGCGGGGCGCATCGCCTCGTAACCGGTGCCGGGCCTCTGCGGCTGCTGTTGCGGCTGCTGCTGGTAACCGCGCGGCGCCGAGGGCTGCTGAGGGATGTACGGGGCGGGAGTGTGCTGCAGCTGTGCGGGCTGCATCATCGGCGCCGGCTGCATCCCGGAGTTCTGGTACTGCGGCTGTGCCGTCTGCTGCGGGTAGCCGTACGACCCGGTGTGCTGCGACGGGGCCGCGGGCAGGGCGGGCAGCGCCGACGGCAGGGCCGGCAAGTAGCTGTTCCCGGTGTCGTAGGCGGCGGGGACCCGGATCGGCGCGATCTGAGGGGTCCCCCGCTCGGCGACCAGGGAGTCGTAGATCGGGGTGTCGGGGAACGACGGCGTGGCGTAGTAGCCGCTGCCGTAGGTGGAGCGGGGGGAGGTCATGACACATAAGTTAAGCCCACGATGTGCTGGTTGGGGAGCCCCAATCTTGGGGTTATCCGTTTTACGCTGCTTTTGTCGGCCTCACCTGCCAAGACCGCGTCAAAGCCTCCGTTAACAGAGTGGGATTTCCGCCGACGGGATGGCTGACGAGAAGTGTCGGACACACTACAAAGGGCGACATCCGCACGCCGCTCGCCAGGACGAACGGCTTCCCGGCCCCGGGTGCCCGGAGGCGTTCCGCTATCGGGAGATCACCGGGCGGTGGCCGCGAGGGCCCGCCGCCACCGCCGTGGGCGCACCGGGCATTTTGTGATCAGGGCATCACCTTCCGGTGCGGGCCCGTCCGATCTGATCCCGAAGCCGAACTCCGCACCCGGAAAGGGGGATTGCCCTGCGTTATGGATCAGGCGCGGAATGGGAACCGGGAGTCCGAAGGCCGACCGGTTCCCCGGAAGATCAGCGGAGCAATGCTCCCCGCAGGGTGATTCCGTGCCGCGTGCGCAGCCGCCGCAGCTCCCACATCGCCACGGCGGTGACGGACAGGGGAGCCCCGAGGGTGAAGACCACCCGCACTCCGAACGGCACGCCCTCGTACGCGCCCCGGAACACGTCGAAGAGGGAGACCTCCCACACGAGCAGTGTCGCGAGCAGTGGGGGAACGGTCTCGTGGAGGTCCGCCGTCCGGAAGACATGCACGAGCGACTGGGTGATGCCGTAGAGAGCGAAGGGGGCGAGCCACAACAGGAAGGCGCCCAGCGCGAACAGCAGCGCCACCCGCCCCCCGGACGCGGTCCAGTCGGTGTCCTCGTCGACGTAGCCCAGGCCCGTGATCAGCCTCGGCACGGCGAGTGTGACGACCAGTACGAGCAGCGCCCCGGCGGGCTTGCCCGCCCGCCGCAGGAACAGGCGCCGGTGGGGCGGGCGGGCCGCCACGGCGAAGACGGTGAGGGCGACGGGGAGGGTCACCCCGAGCGCGATGAGAGTTGTCCGGATCTGGCCGAAGCGGTCGTCCACGACTGCGTCGGCGTCAGGGGCGAGCCCGTAGGAGAGCAGCATCCACGTGACGGCGACCAGTCCGACGACCGTCCGCAGGACCTGCGCCTTCTTCACCGCCGGGTCGTGGACGCGGTCGGGCCGGGACGGTGTGAAGATCGCACGCCCCACGGCGATCGGGTTGAAGAGGCGCCCGAAGGTCAGTCGGCGAATCGGTGCCGGTGCTGGTGCCGGTGGCCACAGCCCCGGCGGCACGGGGGGCCGGCCTGGCTCCGGCGGCTGTCCGCCCCCGTACGGATTCCACGGCGCCCCGCCCCCGCTTCCGCTCATTCCCGTGTCCTTCCCGTCGCCGCGCCCGCAGGCCCCACGAGGGAGAGTACGCAGATCCCGCTGCGGGGAAACGCCGCATTCCCCTGCGGGCAGAGCCTCTGCTTCACGGTTCGATCCAGCTGCCGGGGTCGGCGGCGAGCGACCCATAGCCATCGAGAATCACCACACCGACGTAGGCGATGCCCGCCATCACGACGAGGAAGCCGCACAATGCGGCGAGTATCCGCAACGTCTCGTCGAGACCCGGCATTTCGTCTCCCGTCACGACCACGGCACTCGCCGGCCGCCCCGGCAGGTAGGCGACGGTCAGTTCATCACCTTCACGCGTGGTTTCGGGGACAGATATGTCCTCGAAGCGTATGAGGTCGCCCCCGGGCCCGGTGAATCCGATGACGAAACGCCTCTTGAACCTCCGTGGGCGATCCGGGGGTTCCAGCGAAGGGTGGGACGAGCCGTAGTAGGCGTGGATGCAGCGGGCCGGAGTGCGTTCACCGATGCGCACGACACGTCGGCGTCGGGCGCTGTCCACGAGGACGTAAGCGATCAGGTAGCACCCGGTGACGACGACAAGCCCCACGAGCACCAGGAATACCACGGTGAGCACATCGAAGACGGTCACGGAGGACCGATACCCGCCACTGCCGCGCCGGAATCGCAACTGTCCATGTTCCAAAGGGTGTTGAGGGCCTGGTGAGTGGGCCGAACGGCGGCTCTCCCGAAGGCCCGAGCGCCAGGTCGTAATCCCGCCAGCTATCGGCGCCGACGACGGCAATGCTCGACGACATGAATCGACTTGAAGGAAACGTTGCCTTGATCACGGGCGGCAGCCGGGGCATCGGTGCCGCTGTGGCACGACGGCTGGCCGAAGAGGGCGCCGACGTCGTCCTGACGTATGAGAACAGCGCGGACCTCGCCGCCCAGGTGGTGGAGCAGATCAAGGAGAGAGGACGCCGGGCACTGGCCATCCGGGCCGACAGTGCCGTCCCGGAGGCACTCACCGCCGCAGTGGACGAGGCCGCCGCGACGTTCGGCAGACTCGACATCCTGGTCAACAATGCCGGCGTCTTCCTCGTCGGCCCCCTCGAAGACCTGGGGCCCGCAGAAATCGATCGCACTCTGGCGGTGAACGTCCGGGCGCCGTTCGCGGCGTCCCGGGCGGCGGTGCGTCACATGAGCCAGGGCGGCCGCATCATCAGCATCGGCAGCAACGTCGCCGAGCGTGCGGTCTTCCCCGGACTGGCGCTGTACTCGATGAGCAAGACGGCGCTGCTCGGGATGACGAAGGGCCTGGCCCGAGAACTCGGTCCCCGTGGAGTCACCGTCAATCTGGTGCATCCCGGCCCCACCGACACGGACACCAACCCCGCTGACGGGCCGAACGCCGAGGTGATCGCCGGTTTCACGGCTCTCGGCCGCTATGCGGAGGCGGCTGAGATCGCGGCCACCGTCGCGCACCTCGCGAGTGCCGATGGCTCGTACATCACCGGAGCCTCGATCCATGTCGACGGCGGCTTCACCGCCTGACGCGCGGACCGGCCGACGATCCGGACCTGCGTGCGTGCGTCACCCGGAGCGCAGGACACGAAAGCGGTCGGGGCGTGCGGGGTCCCGGTCGACCACCTGTACGGGTGCCCATGCCCATTGCCAGACGCCGACGCCCGCTGCGCGGGAGAACCGGATCTGCCCACGGGTGCCCTCGACCGCGACGCGCGGCCAGGGCGCCGCGGCGCGCATCCGGTCCGTGCCGTGCGTGCGCAGGACGTCGGCGAGCACGGTGACGGTGTCATAGCCCTCGAACGCGACGAAGGAGGGCTCCATGCTCAGCCGCTGGCGGAGTACCGTCCCGACTCGCGCGCCCAGGGGGCCGAGGCGCTCGGGCAGGTAGCGCAGGAACGGGATCGCGGCGCCGTCCTCGCCCAGCGCGTCCGCCCACCCGGGGAACTCCGGCTGCCCGGCCGGTGCGCCGATCAGGATCTCGGCGAGCCGCCGGTCGCGGCGGACGGACTTCACGACCGGCACCGCCGGCTCCGGGGCGCCGACCAGAAGGAGGAGGGCCGTGGCACCGTTGCCCGCGAGTTCGTCGCACACGGCCGCAGGGGTGAGCGTACGCATGTCGAGTTCGATGACCGTGCCGCCGCGTGGAGCGAGGTGATCCCGCAGGATACGGGTCCCGGATGCCCAGTAGACACTCGGCTGGGTGACCACGGCGATGCGGTTGTGGCCCGCGCCCAGGAGGAAGTCCGCGTAGATCCGCCAGCCGTGGGACTGCGCCGGGGCGAGTCGTGCGACCCGGTCCGTGGGCCGCTCGGTGAGCGTGTCGAGGACCGCTGAAGAGCAGAGGAAGGGCAGGCCGAGGGCGTCAGCCCTTGCGGCGGCGGCCCGGGCGACGACGCTGTGGTATTCGCCCGCCAGGGCGGCCACGCCCAGGCGGGCGAACTCGTCCACGGCCGCTGCCGCCCTCAGCGGATCGGCCGCCGTGTCCCGGATCACCAGCTCCAGTGGCCTTCCGGCGATCCCTCCGGCGTCGTTCACCTCGCGCACGGCCAGGTCGAGTCCGGCGAGCAGGTGCCTGCCCGCCTCGACCCAGCCGGGCCGGGTCAGCGGGACGAGAGCGCCGATCCGGACGGATGATCCGCCGGCCCGTCCCGCCTCCGGCGTCGATGATGGCGTGTTCATACGTCCCCCGTGTGTCGGCTCGGTCGGCGTACGCCCGGATCGCGCGGTGGCAGGGCCGGGCGGTACGGATGCATCCCACCTCATCGCGTCCTCGCGGGTGTACCCGGGTGGCCGGGCATGGTCCGGGCTCCGCGCCGCTCCGCCACCGGATTCGTCACAAGGAGTGATACGTGCTGTTGGGGGCCGTTCACCGGCGCGCCGGGCCGTGGCGTCCCAACGGTGTCAGGATGTTCCTATGGAGGGATGTTCCTATGGACGTGCGCAAAAGGAACCGGGTCTCGGTGACCGGACGCGAGAGCGGACCGGTGGTGGTCCTCGCCCACGGCTTCGGGTGCGATCAGAACCTGTGGCGTCTCGTCGCACCCGTACTGGAGGAGCGCTTCCGGGTGGTTCTCTTCGATCATGTGGGCGCGGGGCGTTCCGATGTGTCCGCGTGGAGCCCTGAGCGCTACTCCACCCTGGACGGCTACGTGCAGGACGTGATCGAGATCTGCCGGGATCTCGGCCTCGGCCCCGTGACCTTCGTCGGTCACTCGGTCAGCTCCATGATCGGTGTTCTCGCCGCAGCGCAGGAGCCCGGACTCTTCGACAAGCTGATCCTCCTCACCCCCTCACCGTCGTACATCGATGACGGTGACTACCGGGGTGGCTTCAGCGAGCAGGACATCGACGAACTGCTCGAATCGCTGGACAGCAACTATCTGGGCTGGTCCGCGACGATGGCACCGGTGATCATGGGTACCCCCGAGCGCCCCGACCTGGCCGAGGAGCTGACCAACAGCTTCTGCCGGACGGATCCGGAGATCGCCCGCGTGTTCGCGAGAGTGACCTTCCTGTCCGACAACCGCGCGGATCTCGCCAGGGTGACCGTTCCCACGCTCGTCGCCGAGAGTGCGCGCGACACGATCGCCCCGCGCGAGGTTGGCGCCTTCGTCCACGCCCAGATCGCCGGGAGCGAGCTGGTGACCCTCGACTCGACAGGCCACTGCCCCCAGCTGAGCGCCCCGGAGGAGACGGCCGCGGCGATCATCGCCTTCGCGGAGAGGTCGTGACGGTGCCCCCGGGCGGCGACGGGAGCACGGGGCCGAGGACGGCGGACGGCGAGGGGTGGGAAGTGCCGGAGTTCTCCGCTCTGCCGCAGGACAGTGCGGAGGACCTGTACGAGAACGCGCCGTGCGGCTACCTCTCCACTCTGCTGGACGGCCGCATCGTCAAGGTCAACGGAACGCTGCTGCGATGGCTCGGTCACCGTCGCGAGGAACTGGTCGGACGCAAACGGTTCTCCGACCTGCTGACCATCGGCGGCAGGCTGTACCACGAGACGCATTTCGCACCGCTGCTGCAGATGCAGGGTGAGGTCAGCGGTATCGCCCTCGAACTCAAGGCCGCGGACGGCGGCCGGCTGCCCGTGCTGGTCACCTCCACCCTCAAGCTGGGTCCTGACGGTGAGCCGTTGCTGATCCGCACCACCCTGCTGGACGCCCGGGACCGACGCACCTACGAGCGGGAACTCCTGCGAGCCCGGCAGGAGGCGGAGCGCGAACGCGCCCGCCTGCACCGCCTCGCCACCACCCTCCAGCGCACCCTGCTCCCGCCGGTTCTCGAATCGGTTCCGGGCCTGGACGTCGCCGCCCGCTACCACTTCGCGTCCTCCGACGAGCTCGGCGGGGACTTCTACGACCTGTTCCCGCTGGCCGCCGGGCGCTGGGCGTTCTTCATGGGGGACGTGCGCGGCAAGGGCGCGGGAGCGGCCGTGGTGACCTCGCTGGCGCGTTACACCCTGCGGGCCGCAGCGGTCTCCGATCCGGTACCGGCCACCGTACTGGCCAACCTCAACACCGCGCTGAACCGTGAGTTCCAGGAGGACGAACCGCGCTTCTGCACCGTCATCTTCGGTCTGCTCACACCGGCGCGGGACGCTGCGGGATTCCATGTCGTCCTGGCGGGGGGCGGCCACCCCCCTGCCGTGCTGCTGCGCGCCGACGGCAGTGCCGACCAGTTGCCCACGCCCGGGGGCCAGCTGGTCGGCGTCGTGCAGGACGCCCAGTTCACCACCGTCACGGTGGATCTGAGGCCCGGCGACACCCTGTTGCTCTACACCGACGGCCTGACCGAGGCGCGCACCCCGGGCAACGGTGAACGTTACGGCGACGAAGCGCTCCTGGACTTCGCGCGAGAGCTCGCGCCCTCGTCGGCGTCCCGTACCGTCGAGGCCCTCACCGCCCTCCTGAACTCCTTCGGCGAAGGCCTCGACGACGACACCGCACTCCTGGCCATGGGCGTGCCCCCGCAGCCCGGCCGGCGTGCCGAAAAGGACGGTGGTCCGTGACGCCGATCGCGGCACAATGACCGGATGATCGGCAATCGCATCACCCACCGAACGGTGGACGGCGTCCGCATACCTGGCACGTGGCGCCACGCCTTCATCCGTAACGGCGGCGACTTCTTCCTCACGGACCTCTTCATCTACGCGGACGGGCTCATCGACTGCTGGGGCCTGGTCACCCTCGACGAGTTCGAGGGGAAGCTCCGCTCCGGATGGGTGGCCACCGACCTCCCGGAAGGCGGCAGGGCGTCGGCCCACGACCTGGCCGCCTGGCAGTTCGGTGAGCCACACACCTGGCTCACCCCCGAGCTGCTGCTCGCCGAGGTGCGGGACACCGTCGAGCAGCTGAACGGCCGCCCCGATTCGACGGCGCGATGCCTGGCCGCCGTCGACGTGTTCCTCGCCGACCGGACCGAGGAGAACCGTGCGACGGCCCGGGACGCGTATCTCGCCATCCCCGAGACGCAGCGCCACTACGCACTCGGCGACATGGACCAGAAGGACCGGCCGCTACAGGTGCTGGTCGCCGGGCCGGGTGGCACGCCCGACAGTTGGGACGACGAGCCGGTCTCCCAGGAGGAGTACGAGAGTGCCGTCGCCTACTTCGGGGAACGTGACAGGCTCATCGCCGAACGCCGGTCGAGGGTTCCCGCGGACGGCTCGGTGACGCCGCACGCGCAGGCGATCCACGTGCCCCATTCCTACCCGCGCAGGAGAGCCGGCGACCCCGGCAAGGCCGGTCTGCGCAACGACTACCCAGCTCCCGTCGACATCGACGGCATCACCTACCCGTCGGTCGCCCACGCCTACTGGGCCCTGTCGGTCGCCGACGCGACGGCGCGCGTCGCCGTCGCGTCGGCGGAGACCGCGTACGCGGCGAGGACACTGGCCGCCGGCGCCGTTCGGCGCGAGGGCTGGGAACAGGCCCGCACCGCCGTCATGACGTCCCTCCTGCGCGCCAAGTACGCACAGCACCCGGACCTGGCGGAGATTCTCCTGGCGACCGAGGACGCCACCCTCGTCTATGACGACGCCGACTCCCGTTTCTGGGGTGACAACGGCGGCAGCGGCCGCAACTGGACGGGACGTCTCCTCGAACTCGTACGCTCCGAACTCCACGCGCAGCGGGCCGGGATCGGGTAGCGGGACGGCGCCGAGGCCACCGGCCAGCCGGTGTGGGCCTCCCGATCGTCCGGCCGCCCGAGCCGCCGCACCTGTGAGAGCGCAGACGTCCCCGGCGCGGGCCCAACAACTCCTCCATCTGGTCGCACCGACCGGCGGTGAGGTCGCGCGGCCGGCGGACCTGGGGTTGTCTGCCTCTCATGTCGCACGAACAGCACGGTGAGGACGGCTCAGCTCGCGAGGACCGGCCGGGGGCGGGCCCGGACGCGGACGTGGAGCGCAACGCGCCCGATTCGCCCACGAAGGTCGGCAAGGCGTCGTGGGGGGCCGTGCTGAGACGCACGCTGAAGGAGTTCAAGCGGGACGAGCTCGCCGACCGGGCTGCGGGCCTGACCTACTACAGCATCCTGGCCCTCTTCCCCGCTCTGCTCGTTCTCGTCTCCCTCCTCGGCATCGCGGGCAGGGAGACGACCCGGACCGTGCTGGACAACATCCAGAAACTCGCCCCTGGCGCGGCGCGTGACGTCCTCGGCAACGCGGTGACCCAGCTGCAGTCCAGCAGTGGCACCGGATGGGTGATGGCGATCGTGGGCCTGCTGGCCGCCCTGTGGTCCGCGTCCGGCTACGTGGCCGCCTTCATCCGGGCCTCCAACGCCGTGTACGACCTGCCCGAGGGCCGGCCGGTGTGGAAGGTGCTGCCGGTCCGCGTGGGGCTCACCCTGGTGCTGATGGTGCTGGCCTGCGTCAGCGCGCTGATCGTCGTACTCTCCGGCTCGCTCGCCCGCCAGCTGGGCACCACGCTCGGCATCGGCGACACCGCGATGAACGTCTGGTCGATCGTGAAGTGGCCCGTACTGGTCGTGCTCGTGTCGATGATCCTTGCGATCCTCTACTGGGCAGCTCCGAACGCCAAGGGGCGAGGCTTCAAATTCGTGTCGCTGGGCAGCCTGCTGGCGCTGCTGATCTGGATGGTGGTGTCCGCCGGCTTCGCGTTCTACGTCGCCAACTTCGGCTCCTACAACAAGACCTACGGAGCCCTGGCCGGCGTGATCATCTTCCTGGTCTGGCTGTGGATCACCAACCTGGCGGTTCTCCTTGGGCTCGAGTTCGACGCCGAGATGGACCGGGAGCGGGCCGTCATCGGGGGTCACCCGCGGCGGGAGGAGCCCTACGTCGCCCCTCGGGACACCCGCAAGTGGACCGACCAGGACCGCAGGAACATGGGCGACACAGGCCCCTCCGACCCGCGCTCCGACTGAGGGGCCGTACGGGTCGTGACCCGCGCCGGGAGGGGGTCCGGCCACCGGCCGGGGTGCGAGCGGCGCCCGCCGCTCACTCGGTGACCTGCGCGGCGTCGAGGAGGACGTCGGTGGTGTGACGGAACTCCTCCATGAGCCGTGTCGCCTCGGTGACGAGGATGCCGTAGGGGGCTGAGGGATCGGCGAGGGACAAGGACAGCCGTTCGGTCTCCTCGACCACCTCCGCGCGGCGCGTCTCCGCCTCGCCGGTGAGGCGTTCCAGACGTTTCGCCTGCTGTCGCAGGGTCGTCTCGTCCAGGGTCGTCAGCACCTCGGCGACGGCGCTGACCGACTCCAGGAAGGCCGCGTAGCGCCGCAGGAAGGGCTTGCGTGCCTCGTCCTCGTCGCGGTACCGGTCGAGGCCCCGGGTGAGGGCGGCCACCTGGTAGAGCGTACGTTCCAAAGCACTGAGCACGGCCTCGTAGTCCTGGAAGCCCGGGTGACCGCGGTAACGGCGTATCAGCCGCCGTGGGTTGAGCAGCGTGCTCTCCTTGGCCGTCTGGAAACCCGATCTGGCCTGCCCGATCATCTCCCCGGTGTGCGCCGCGCGGGCACGCCAGCGTCCGGTGGTCTCCTCGTCGGGCACTCCCTCGGCGAGCACGGGGTATATCTCGGCGAGCAGGTCGTGGAGGGTGTGGGCGAGACTGTGGATGCTGTACTCGGCGCTGCGGTAGCGCAGGGGCGGAGCCACGAGGACGTTGACAGCCGTACCGATCGCACAGCCTATGAGGACGAGCAGCACGATCTCACCCAGGCGGAAGAACCGTTCGGAGCCGCTGGACGCCGAGGTGTAGGTCGCGAACGCGAAGAACGCGGCCGTCGCGACCTGCGGCCCCTGGACGCCCAGGACGTGCCAGCGCCCGATCGTGAGGGCGACGAGGGCCACGAGGGCGAAGGTCACCAGGTCCGGGCCGGCGACGTACCCGAGGGCCGCCTGCACCAGGACACCCGCGACCACCGCGCCCACGTAACGGAGCGACTGCAGGATCGATCGGTAGACGGTCACCTGCATGATCAGCACGGCGGAGAACGGCGCGAAGGCCGGAGAGCGGGAGTCGAGCACGTCGTACGCGATCACCCAGGCGAGGGTGGCGGCGAGGGTGCTCTTCGCGATCACCAGGACGGTCGCTCGCTCGTCCCCCGCGTAGGAGAAGACGCGCCGCCACCACTGGGTCACGGCGGTGAGTCGCCCCGTCCTCTCCCGGTCGGTCGTTGTGCCACCGATCATGAACGTCGATGTCCTTCCTCCGCCGGCACCTGTTTTGTTCGGCATGATCCTGTCCCGCCCTCGCAACGTCCTTCGCTCGCGCGGTCAAAGGGTTCTGCTGCCCGCTGGGCGGCTTTCGCACCACTGCCCCCGATCGGTCGTCCGAAGCCGCGCAGCGTGCGGCCGGCCGTCCGCACCCGTCCCTTCCCGGTGTCGACGGGGGACGGGTGCGGACGGCAGTACCGTGCCGGTGAGGAGGGTGGCCCGCCCGGGGGAGGGGCCGAGCCCCGGAGGCGGACGGTGTCCGGCGGTGCACCGGCGTGGTCAGGAGCCCTGTTGCCGAGGCTGAAGTCCGCGAAGGCGGGAGTCGAGCTCGCGGCTGTAGAAGTCGATGAATCCGGTGGGGTCGGGACCCGCGTTCTGCATGACGAGCCGGTCGAAGCCGGCGTCGAGATAGGGCTGAACCGCTGCCTCGTAGCGGGCGGGGTCGGGCCCACAGGCGAACTTCGCGGTGATGTCCTCGAGCCGGACCGTGCTGGTGGCCGCTTCGAAGTTCACCGGGTTGGGCAGCTCGCTCATCACCTTCCAGCCGGTGAGTGCCCAGCGGGACGTCTCCAGAGCCGCTCGCGCCGCGCTCTCCTCGTCCGGAGCCCAGGCCATCGGCACCTCGGCGTAGAGGGGGCCCGTCCCGCCGGCGTCACGGTAGTGCCGCACCAGCTCCGGCCGGTCCTCGGTGGCGAAGAGACCGTCCGCGAGCTCGGCCGCCAGTGCTGCTGCCCGACGGCCGCCGACGGCCACGGCGATCGGCGGCAGAGTGCCGGGCAGATCGAACACGCGGGCGTCGGCGAGTCGCAGGTGCTTGCCCTCGTAGGACTGGTACCCGCCTCGCCACAGGAGCCTGATGATCTCGATGGCTTCCCGGAGCATGTCCTGCCGGGTGTCGACCGTGTCCGGGAAACCCTTGCCCACAACGTGCTCGTTGAGGCGTTCGCCCGAGCCCAGACCGAGCGTGAAGCGTCCGTCCGACAACAGCGCCAGGGTGGCGGCGGCCTGCGCGATGATCGCCGGGTGATAGCGCACCGTCGGGCAGGTCACACCGGTCGCCAGCCCGATCCGGTCGGTGCGGGCCGCGATGGCTCCGAGCACCGTCCAGGCGAAGGGGGAATGGCCCTGATTGTCCAGCCAGGGGTGGTAGTGGTCGCTGATCTCGACGAAGTCGAAACCAGCCTCTTCCGCCAGCACCGCCTGGCGCACCAGTTCGGCCGGCCCGAAGGCCTCGGCCGCCAGTTTGTACCCGATCTGCATGTTCTTCGACTCCTCGCGTGTTTCTCCGGCCCGCTCCCGTCGTCAGGGCGGGCCGAGCCGCGGGCGGATACCGCCGGCTGCCCGCCGCACAACCATCTCTCCTGCCCGGGTGCCGCGATTTCGCAACCTGGCACACCCCCGTCCGGGTCGGCAGCTGTTCATCCGTCAGACGGAGCCGCGTGCACATCCCGTGGGTGTCCGGCGAAGATCGGCAGACTTTTTCGGGGACAGGAAGTGTGAGTTGCTTCGGCGGGGGTACGCGCTCAACGCCAACGGGGGACACAGGGCAGCAAACACGTGGAGGGGAAGTTTGAATGTCGACACTCGTACGTACTTCGGTCGTTGCCCCCGCGACTGAGGCAGAGCTGCCGCAGATCGATGATCCGCTGAAGATCGCTCCGAAGGACGCCCGGGCCCTCGGCAAGGTGTTCTTCGACCGGCTCCAGGTCCTCGAAGAGGGGACCGCCGAATACCAGTACGCGCGCAACACACTGATCGAGATGAATCTGTCGCTCGTCCAGTTCGCGGCGAAGCGTTACCGCAACCGCGGTGACGGACAGATGGAAGACATCATCCAGGTCGGCACCATCGGGCTGATCAAGGCGATCGACCGTTTCGAGCTCTCCCGCGAGGTCGAGTTCACCTCCTTCGCGATTCCTTACATCGTCGGCGAGATCAAGCGCTTCTTCCGTGACACCACCTGGTCGGTCCACGTGCCGCGTCGGCTCCAGGAGCTGCGGGTCACCCTCGCCAAGGCCAAGGAAGAGCTGGCGACGAATCTGAACAGGGACCCCACGGTCGCCGAGATGGCCGCCCATCTCGACATCGACGAAGAGGACGTGATCGAGGGCCTCATAGCGGCCAACGGATATACCGCGGGTTCCCTGGACCTGCCCGTGAACAGCAGCGAGCAGACCGCTTCGGGGAAAGAGGACCGGACCTACGCCGAGCTCGCGGGCGACCTCGACCCCAACATGGAGCTGGTCGAGAACCTCCACGCTCTGGCTCCGCTGATGGAGACCCTGGACGAACGCGAACGCGTGATCGTCCAGATGCGCTTCGGCCAGGAGCTGACCCAGGCCCAGATCGGCGAACACCTCGGCCTTTCCCAGATGCATGTGTCACGCCTCCTGGCCCGCATACTGACCAAGCTCCGCGCCGGCATGCTCGCCGAGGAGTAGTCCGCGGAACACCCGTGACGAGTCATCGGCGGCCTGCGGGATCATCCCCGCCCGGACGACCCGGGGCGGTGGAGCCGCCGAGGCCCACCGGGGGGCCCTGACCGGAACCGTGTACGTCGTGTCCGGCCGATGCGCGCATCGGCCGGACACGACCGGTTCCGAGGTCAGCTGTGGGGCGCGGGTTCCGTACCGGGCGGGGGGCCGGCAGGGCCTCGCCCCGGTCCGCCCGACCGCGGGGAAGGCCGGGGCCGCGACGACGCCCGATTCCTCACGCGGTCCTCGCCGCGCACACAGGCTCCGGGCGCGCGCGTGAGACCGGGCGTGCCGGGCTCCGTGCCCGAGGAACTCGAATGTTTCTCCTCGCGCCGACATCGTTCCCTGATGCGGGCGAACTCGGCAAAATGGGATGCCGTGCGGCGGCGCGATTCTCGGAGGGAGCGGGTCCGCGCCGGGCTGCCGGTGGATCGCCCGTAACCGCTCGGTCGCGACTGTGGGCTCCCCGGCGGGCCGGGGATTAGGTTGTCGGGAAACGCTCCGGGCTGCCGGACTCGTGATGGGGGCGAGCATGACCATGCAAAAGGGAACCAATGTCGCGGTGCCGGCTCCGGCCGTGCGGGTCGAACTGGGCTGGCGCGCTGCGCCGGGGACACCCGACGTGGATGCCTCGGCGCTCCTTCTCGTGTCGGGAAAGGTGCGCGGCGACTCGGACTTCGTCTTCTACAACCAGCCGGTCCACGGCTCCGGTGCGGTGCGCCACGAAGGCAAGCGCACCACCGGCGGAGTCGTCACGGACAGCCTCGCCGTCGACTTCGCGCGGATGGAGCCGGTTATCGATCGTGTCGTCGTCGCGGCCTCGGCGGACGGCGGCACGTTCGGACGGGTGACGGGCCTCTACGTGAGGGTCGTGGACGGGGCGAACGGCACGGAGATCGCGCGCTTCGAGAGCGCGGACGCGACGGTCGAGACCGCGTTCATCCTCGGTGAGCTCTACCTCCGCCAGGGGGCGTGGAAGTTCAGGGCGGTGGGGCAGGGCTACGACACCGGGCTGGAGGGCCTCGCCACGGACTTCGGGATCTCCGTCGACGAACCGCAGCAGGCGCAGCCGCCGACGCAGCCGCCCCTGCGCGCTCCCCATCAGCCGCCGACGCCGGCCGCCACGCTCCCGACCGCCCCCGTGCCCCCGCCCGCGCCACCCGTGAGGCTGACCAAGGTGACCCTGACGAAAGAGGCACCCTCGGTCTCGCTCTCGAAACAGGGCGGCACATCCGGAGCGTTGCGCGTCAACCTCAACTGGGAGGTGCGCAAGCAGTTCAAGGGCTGGGGGGCGAAGCTCGGCCGGGCCGTCGCCGTGCACGGCGACCTCGACCTCGATCTCTGCGCGCTGTACGAACTCACGGACGGCAGCAAGGGAGTGGTGCAGGCCCTCGGGAACGCCTTCGGGTCGCTGCGGCAGCCGCCGTACATCCACCTCGACGGCGACGACCGCACCGGTGCGGTGTCCACCGGCGAGAACCTCACGGTCAACCTGGACCACAAGGACCGGCTGCGCCGCGTCCTGATCTTCGTGACCATCTACGAGGGTGCCCGGAGCTTCGCCGATCTGCACGCCACCGTGACCCTGCAGCCGCAGAACGGTGCGGCGATCGACTTCTCCCTCGACGAGTGCACCGTGCCCTCCACCGTATGCGCGCTGGCGCTGATCACGGGTGACGGGCGGGACCTCACGGTGCAGCGCGAGGCCCGCTATCTCGTGCCGCAGCGCGGGGTGAGCCCTCAGCGGACCATCGACGCCGCATACGGGTGGGGCATGAACTGGACCCCTGGACGGAAGTGACGTGCCGCTGAGCCCCGGCCCCGTGGGCGGCCGGGGCTCAGGGCTCGGGTGCGGCCTCGGGGCGGGCGTACGTACGCCCCTTCCAGGCCGCGCCGAGGCCCCGGTAGTGCTGCACGGCGGAGTCCACCGTCATCAGGAGGTAGAGGACCGCGGTGAACGGCAGCAGCGGTGCCAGCCACAGCGACTGCCGGTAGTACCCGAGCATCGGCATGTACGTGCCCGCCATCACCGCCCAGGCCGCCCCGCCGGACCAGGCCGCCACGGGGTCGCCCGTCAGCAGCCCGGCGACGAGCGTGGCGGGCGGTGCGACATAGACGAGGCCGAGCCCCAGGACCGTCCCGGCGAGCAGCACCGGGCTGTGCCGCAGCTGGGCGTACGCGCTCCGGGCGACCATGCGCCACAGGTCCGCCAGCCGTGGATACGGCCGCACGCTGTCCACCCGCTCCGCGAGGCCCAGCCAGATCCGGCCGCCGGAGCGGCGTACCGCACGCGCCAGCGAGACGTCGTCGATCACCGCCTGCCGGATGGACTCAGGGAGCCGCGCCCGCTCGGCCGCGGCGGCCCGCAACAGGACGCAGCCACCCGCAGCCGCAGCCGTACGTGACCGCGGCCGGTTCACCCGGCGGAAGGGGTAGAGCTGCCCGAAGAAGTACACGAAGGCCGGGACGATCAGCCGCTCCCAGGTGCTCGCCACCCGGAGCCTGGCCATCTGGGAGACCAGATCGAACCCTGACGCGCCCTCGCTTCCCGCGGCGGTGACGAGTTCGCGCAGACTGTCCGGTTCATGAGCGATGTCGGCGTCGGTCAGCAGCAGGAACTCGGGCTTTCCCTGCCGGGCCAGCGCCATTCCGTGGCGCAGTGCCCAGAGCTTCCCGGTCCAGCCGGCATCGGGCTCACCGGGGGACACCACCGTCAGCGGGAGCCCGCCGCACCGCACGGACAGGGCGCGGGCGAGGTCTCCCGTGCCGTCGCCGCTGCAGTCGTCGACGAGGAAGATCTCCGCGACTCCCGGATAGTCCTGGGCCAGCAGGGACGGCAGGGTCTTCGGTAAAACCTCGGCCTCGTCCCGGGCGGGCACGATCACGGCGACGGAGGGCCAGCGCACCGGTTCGGCCTCGGCGCGCACGGGCAGCCGCTGGTCGGTCCGCCAGAAGAATCCCTGGCCCAGCAGCAGCCAGACCCACACGACCAGCGAACCCACGGCGATCCAGGCAACGGCGCTCATCCGTCGAAGTGTGCCCCACTCCGGCGGCGCCGCAAGGGCGGTCGACTATGGTGACCGGGTGAAGATCGCACTCATGGACTCGGGAATCGGCCTGCTCGCGGCAGCCGCCGCGGTGCGTCGGCTGCGGCCCGACGCCGATCTGGTGCTGTCGTCGGACCCCGGCTCGATGCCCTGGGGGCCCCGCACCCCCGAGGACGTGACCCGCCGCGCTCTCGCCGTGGCCCGGGCGGCCGCCGCCCTCCGGCCCGACGCCCTGATCGTCGCCTGCAACACCGCGTCCGTCCACGCCCTGCCCACCCTGCGGGCCGAACTCGAACCCGGCCTGCCGGTCATCGGTACGGTGCCCGCCATCAAGCCGGCAGCGGCGGGCGGCGGGCCCTTCGCGATCTGGGCCACCCCGGCGACCACGGGGAGCCCCTACCAGCGCGGGCTCATCCACGACTTCGCGCGGGACGTGGACGTGACCGAGGTGCCCTGCCCCGGGCTCGCCGACGCCGTCGAGCACGCGGACGACGAGGGCATCGACCGCGCGGTGGCCGCTGCCGCCGCCCTCACCCCGGCCGGGGTGACGGACGTGGTCCTGGGCTGCACGCACTACGAGCTGGTGGCCGAACGCATCCGTGCCGCCGTGGGGAGCGGCCGGGCCCCCGGCCTCGCACCGCTCGTACTGCACGGTTCCGCCGAGGCGGTGGCCGCTCAGGCCCTGCGCCGGATCGGTGCGGCTCCCGCTCCGTCGGCCGAACCGGACGGCACCCTCACCGTGCTGCTCGCGGGACACGCCGCGGACGTGCCCGCACCCGCTCTGGCCTACGCCGAGGGGCTGCTGCTCAAGGCCGTCAGCCCCTCGCTCTGAGCGGTCCCGGCGCCCCCGCCGGGTCGCGCACAGCCGCCCCGGCGCGCGGAACCTGGGTACGCTGCATGGCATGACGGACCACCCCGGCAACGCGCGGCACGGTTCGAGCCAGGCTCCGAGCACGGTCTGGACGGGACGGGCCACCAATCGTTTCCAGTGGCTGCTCGCCGCTGTGGGAGCCGGATGCCTGGCGCTCGGCATCGAACTGGCTGTCGATTCCGCCTGGAGTGCGGGAATCGTGCCGCTGCTCATGTCCGTCATCGGCTGCGTCGCGGCCGGACTCCTCATCCTCTTCGGCACCCTCGCCTTCGTGCACGTGGCCGTGAAGGTCGACGGCGACGCCCTCGAGGTCCGCTGCGGACACGCGGGGCTCCCCAGACGCCGGATCCTGCTCACCCATGTCGTGGGCGCGGACTTCGCTCCCAAGGTCACCCCCCGCCAGTGGGGCGGCTGGGGATACCGCTGGCGTCCGGAGAAGGGCACCGCCGTCGTCGTGCGCCGGGGGGAGGCGCTGGTGCTCCGGCTGGGCGACGGGAGGACGTTCACCGTCACGGTGGACAACGCGGAGGCGGCCGTACGCTTCATCCGCGACCGGCTGCACCTCGTGCCCGCGGAGAAGGCTCCGGGTTCGTCCGGCTCCTGAGCTGCGTTCCTGAACGGACGTGGACGGCCGGAGCGCCTGCCGCCCTCACAGCCGCTCACCGTAGACTCCGCCAGGTGAGCGCCACCATCACCACCGTCGACCAGCCGTCCGCCCCCGCGCCCCGCAGCAGGAAGCTGTGGCCGCGGCTCGTCCGGCCGGCCGCTGCCGTCCTGTCCGGTGCTCTGCTCTACGCGAGCTTCCCGCCCCGGCCTCTGTGGTGGCTGGTCCTGCCCGGCTTCGCCCTGCTCGGCTGGGTGCTGAGCGCACGCAGGCTGCGCGCGGCTCTGGGCCTCGGTCTGCTGGCCGGCCTCGGCTTCATGCTGCCGCTGCTGCACTGGACGGGCGAAGAGGTCGGTCCGGTGCCGTGGCTCGCGCTCGCCACGGCCGAGGCACTCTTCATCGCCGTGGGCTGCGTCGGCATCGCCGCGGTCTCCAGGCTGCCGTACTGGCCGGTCTGGGCCGCGGCGGTCTGGACGCTCGACGAAGCGGTGCGGGCCCGGGTGCCGTTCGGCGGCTTTCCCTGGGGCAAGATCGCCTTCGGTCAGGCCGACAGCGCCTTCCTGCCGCTCGCCGCGCTGGGCGGTACCCCGCTGCTCTCGTTCGCCGTCGTGCTGTGCGGCTTCGGTCTCCTGGAGGCCGTACGGCAGGTGCGCCGCCGCCGCACCGGGGACGCTGTGCCGCGTGCGGCCGTGGTGGCGGCCGCCGTGACCGTCGCCGTCCCCGTCGTCGCGGCGCTCGCGGCCCTTCCGCTCGTCGACGACGCGGCCGAGGACGGCACCGCGACCGTCGCCGCGATCCAGGGCAACGTGCCGAGGCTCGGGCTCGACTTCAACTCCCAGCGTCGCGCGGTCCTGGACAACCACGTGGCGCGTACGGAGCAGCTCGCCCGGGACGTCACGGCGGGGAAGGAGCGTCGGCCCGACCTCGTCCTCTGGCCGGAGAACTCCTCCGACCTCGATCCGTACCGCAACGCCGACGCGGCCGAGGCCATCGAACGTGCCGTGCGGGCCATCGGCGCACCCACCGTCATCGGCGCCGTCCTCACGCCCGAGACCGGGCCGCTGCGCAACACCCTGATCGAGTGGGACCCGAAGAGCGGCCCCGTCGACACCTACGACAAGCGGCACATCCAGCCGTTCGGCGAGTACATGCCGATGCGGTCCTTCGTGCGGATCTTCAGCAAGGACGTCGACCGGGTGCAGCGGGACTTCGGTGCCGGCAGCCAGGTCGGGGTCTTCGACCTGGCAGGGACCAAGGTCGGCCTCGTGACCTGCTACGAGGCCGCGTTCGACGACGCCGTGCGGGACACCGTCAGGAGCGGCGGCCAGTTCATCGCCGTACCGAGCAACAACGCGACCTTCGGGCGCAGCGAGATGACCTACCAGCAGCTGGCGATGAGCCAGGTGCGGGCGGTCGAGCACGGGCGGTCCGTCGTCGTGCCCGTCACGAGCGGTGTCAGCGCGGTCATCCGGCCGGACGGCACGATCGTGGAGAAGACGAAGATGTTCACCGCGGACGCACTGGTCGACGAGGTCCCCCTGCGGTCCTCGCTGACGCCCGCCACACGGCTCGGGGCCCTGCCGGAAGGCATCCTGGCCCTGATCGCCGTGGCCGGTCTCGGCTGGGTGACGGCCCGTTCCGCGCGGGCGAGGAAGGCCGCGGGGAAGTAGAGCCGCGTCCTCCGGGGCGCACCCTGGCCCCGGGGGCACTACGCCTGCCTCGTGGCGCTCGGCGCGGCCTGGCCGGGCGCACGTGTGCCGATCGGGCCGGGCCCGTCCGGCCCGGCCGCCCGGCCGTCACGGCAGGCGAAGCCCCGCGACGAGGAGCCTGACCAGACGACGCGCGTCATAGGCGGGGTCGTTCTCCGCGCCGATGCAGAGGTTCCCCACGCCCCGCATGAGCTCGTACGCCTTCAGGTCCGGCCGGACCTCGCCCGCATCGGCCGCCGCGTCGAGCAGTCGCGCGCACACGGGGACGAGCCGGTCGATGAAGTAGGCGTGCAGTGCCTCGAAGCCCGCGTTGTCGGACTGCAGCACCGCGGCGAGCCCGTGCTTGGTGACCAGGAAATCGACGAAGAGATCGATCCAGCTGCCCAGAGCGGCATGAGGGGTCTCGCTCGTCGCCAGCAGGGCCGGACCGGCCTCCGCGCAGGCCTCGACCTGGTGCCGGAACACACCGATGATCAGATCCGCCCGTGTCGGGAAGTGGCGGTAGATCGTGGCCACCCCCACACCGGCCCTGGCCGCGATGTCGCGCACCGGTGCCTCGACACCTGACGTCACGAAGACCGCCGCGGCGGCGTCGAGCAGTGTCCTCTCGTTGCGCAGGGCATCGGCCCGCCTGCGCGGAGCCGCCCTTCCCGCGCCCGCGCCGTCGCCGTCGTTGCTCACGTGGTGTCCTCCATCGTCCGTCCTCGCCGTCCCTACGCCCGTCGACGCCCGTCGAGATCCTCGACACCTGCCGACGCCTCGACGTTGCGAAACGGAACGGTGTTCCGTATCTTTAACGGAACGAGGTTCCGTTTGCTCATCCTGTCAGAGCGGGGGGCCGGGACCAAGCCACGCCTGCCATCACGCTTCACCGTCATGGAGGAACACGAACATGCAGTACCGCACTTTGGGCCGCACCGGCGTCCAGGTCAGCACTCTCGTGCTCGGCGCCATGAACTTCGGCGCGATCGGGCGCACCACCCAGGACGAGGCCACGGCGATCGTAGATGCCGCTCTCGAAGCCGGGATCAACCTCATCGACACCGCCGACATGTACGGCGAGGGCGAGTCGGAGGAGATGGTCGGCAAGGCCATCGCCGGCCGCCGCGAGGACATCGTGCTCGCCACCAAGGCGACCATGCCGATGGGGGAGGAGCGGAACCACCGGGGAGCCTCGCGCCGCTGGCTGGTCACCGAACTGGACAACAGCCTGCGCCGTCTCGGTGTCGACCACGTCGACCTCTACCAGATCCACCGATGGGACCCGAGCGTCAGCGACGAGGAGACGCTGTCGGCGCTGACCGATCTGCAGCGATCGGGGAAGATCCGCTACTTCGGCTCCTCGACCTTCCCCGCCTACCGCCTCGTGCAGGCCCAGTGGGCCGCCCGCGAGCACCACCTGAGCCGGTACGTCACGGAGCAGCCCAGCTACTCGATCCTGCAGCGCGGAATCGAGTCCCATGTGCTGCCGGTGACCGAGGAGTACGGGCTCGGCGTGCTGGCGTGGAGCCCGCTGGCCTCCGGCTGGCTGTCCGGTGCCGTCCGTGAGGGGCGCGAGATCACCACCAGCCGCTCGAAGGTCCTGCCGGAACGCTTCGACATCACGATTCCCTCCAACCGGGCCAGGCTCGATGCCGTCGAACAACTGGCCCGGCTGGCCGACGAGTCCGGTCTGACGATGATCCAGCTCGCCCTCGGCTTCGTGACCGCGCACCCCGCCGTGACCAGCGCCATCATCGGACCGCGCACCACGGAGCATCTGCACGCACAGCTCGCGGCGGCTGACACCGTCCTGAGCGCGGACGTACTGGACGCGATCGACGCCATCGTCGCTCCCGGGACCGATCTCGCCGCACACGAGAAGTTCGACACCCCGCCGGCGCTGCTCGACCCGGCGCTTCGCCGGCGCTGAACCTCCGGCGGCGCAACCGCCGGGTGTGGCGGCCCGGCGGACACGTAGGCTCGGCCCATGGCGACTCCAGAGTTCATCCGTGACATCCGGGCCACCGCCGGTCACCAGCTGCTTCTCCTGCCGGGTGTCACCGCGGTCGTCTTCGACGACGAGGGCAGGGTGCTGCTCGGCCGACGGTCCGACACGGGTAAGTGGTCGGTCATCGGCGGTATCGCCGAGCCTGGTGAGGAGCCCGCTCTGACTGCGGAGCGGGAGGTGTTCGAGGAGACCGCCGTGCACTGTGTGGCGGAACGGGTGGTGCTCACCCAGGCGTTGCAGCCCGTGCAGTACGCCAACGGCGACCGTTGCCAGTACCTGGACATCACCTTCCGCTGCCGGGCCACCGGCGGGGAGGCGCGGGTGAACGACGACGAGTCGCTGGAGGTGGCGTGGTTCGACGTCGACGCGCTGCCGCCGCTGAACGAGTTCTCGCTGTTCCGGATCAAGCAGTCCCTCACGGACGGTCCGACCTGGTTCGCGCCCTCCACGACGGGCTGACAACCCCTTGACTCCTCCCGCACGGGAGAGATCAAGGGGTTGCGGGGCGTTGTGTCGCCGGACGCAGGCCGCGTCTCGGCACCCGAAGCCCGGCGCCCGAAGCCCGGCGCCCGACGTCAGGCGTTCGGCTCTCGGTGTGCGGGCCTCTCTGTCCGGATCGCCTCGTCCAGTGGTGCCGCCGCTCAGACGGAACGGGCGTCGGCGGGCAGGGGCGCAGCCTCCGCGGCCTGCCTCTCGGCTCCGGGCTCGATGTCGGCAAGATCGCGGTTCCTGGTCTCCTTCGCGCAGACGATCGCCAGTACGGTGAGCAGCGAGGCCGCGATGACGTACAGGGAGATCGGCGTCGAGCTGTCGAAGTCGGCGAGCAGCGCGGTGGCGATGAGCGGCGCCGGGGCGCCCGCGGCGACGGACGAGAACTGGGCGCCGATCGAGGCGCCCGAGTAGCGCATCCGCGTCGCGAACATCTCCGCGAAGAACGCGGCCTGCGGTGCGTACATGGCGCCGTGGAAGACGAGGCCCACGGTCACGGCGAGCAGCAGGCTCACGAAGCTCCGGCTGTCGATCAGTGCGAAGAAGGGGAACATCCACACGGCCACGCCGATCGCACCGATGAGGTAGACGGGCCTGCGCCCGATCCGGTCGGACAGCGCACCCCACAGCGGGATCACGGCGAAGTGCACGGCGGAGGCGATGAGTACGGCGTTCAACGCCGTCTGCTTGCTCAGCTCCACGGCTGTCGTCGCGTACACGAGGATGAACGCCGTGATCACGTAGTAGCTGATGTTCTCGGCCATCCGGGCGCCCATGGCGATGAGTACGTCGCGCCAGTGGTCCCGCAGAACGGCCACGAGAGGCATCTTGTCCGCGGGTTCGGCAGAGGCCTTGCGCTGCTCGGCCTGGGCGAGGGCCGCCTTGAACACAGGTGATTCATCGACAGAGAGACGAATCCACAGACCGAGGATCACGAGTACCCCGGAGAGCAGGAAGGGTATGCGCCATCCCCACGTCTCGAACGAGGACTCCGACATGAGCGCGGTGAGCGCGGACAGCACCCCGGTGGCCAGCAACTGCCCGGCGGGCGCCCCCGTCTGCGGCCATGACGCCCAGAACCCGCGCCGCTTCGCGTCGCCGTGCTCCGAGACGAGCAGCACGGCGCCACCCCACTCGCCACCGAGGGCGAAGCCCTGGACCAGACGCAGGACGGTGAGCAGGACGGGTGCCGCGGAACCGATGGCGGCGTGCGTCGGCAGCAGCCCGATGGCGAAGGTGGCACCGCCCATCATCAGCAGGCTCAGCACCAGCAGCTTCTTGCGCCCGAGCCGGTCCCCGTAGTGCCCGAACACCAGAGCGCCCAGCGGACGTGCGGCGAAGCCCACCGCGTAGGTGAGGAAGGAGAGAAGGGTGCCGACGAGCGGGTCGGAGCCGGGGAAGAAGAGCTTGTTGAAGACCAGTGCGGCAGCGGAGCCGTAGAGGAAGAAGTCGTACCACTCGACCGTGGTCCCGACGAGGCTCGCGGCGACGATGCGCCTGAGGTTGTTCGGAGCGGGTGGGGTGGTTGCGGGCGACGACATCGGCACCACTTCCTGGGGTGTGACGGGGACGTTTGCGTGTTGCCACACCGTAGGAATCCGCAGGTCAGGCGCACATGTGGCGGGGCAACATAGTTCGAGGGTGCGCTATGCCTGTGGCCCCCATGCCGACTCACGGGAAAGGCGTCTCAGAGGAACGGCGGTGGTCGAAACGAGGGGCGGCCAGGGACGCGTGGTTCAGGGTGATTCGACGGTGCGGTGCTGACTCCCGTGCTGGCTTGGTGCTGACTGAAACCCCACGTCATCACCCGTCCTCACCTGTCCCCTGCTGACTTGGTGCTGACTACGCTCCGTTGAACTCGGGCATCCGGGATTGATCGACTCAGAGGCGTTGCGTGGCGGGCGACCGGACTGGGTCGTGTCCCCGGTCGTGGTGCAGCCGATCGCGGTCCATCGCTTCCGCCCTGGAGCCGTCCAGTACGTGCCGCGCCCAGCCGTCGTGCGAGCACCGCCGGCCCCCGCCGGGCAAGCCTTGACGGGGCCCTGTCCGCAGGCGTGTGTCGGAAGTGCTCTAGGTTGGCTGACGTGAGTGCGCGGGGGCGGAGTTATCGATATGTCGGACCGGTCGAACTGAAGGCTGCGGTCCGGCCTGACAGCGGCGGGTGCCCGATCAGCTCGGCCGCTGAATTCAGCGACTGGATCACTGAGCGGTCGACGGCAGAGCTGTCCGAGCCGTTCACCTTCGTGGTCGGCACGGACGGCGTGCTCCGGCTGGCGCCGCGGCGAAGCGAGCACGTGGCCTGTGCCGGCGGAGCCATGGTTCTGGGTGCCGGCGAGATCGGCTTCGTGCTGGAGGCGGACCGTTGGGTCGTGACTGAGGTCAGTAACCAGTCCACCGGGTACTGCCCGGACGTCCACTCCTGGGCGGAGGTCGCCCGAGCTCTGGACGCTGTAGAGCTCCGGCGGCCATCCGGCTTCACCCACGAGGTGGTGTTCCGGCGGTGCCCCGACTGCCAGGAGCACAACATCGTGCGCGAGGACGACTTCGTCTGCGTCTTCTGTGGCAGCGATCTGCCCGCTGAGTGGAATGTGGATCCCGCCGCGTGACAGCCGAGGGTCACAGCCACTCGTTGATCGCCGTGACGAGGACGGTCGCCTCGTAGCGGACGGCGAGCTTGTCGTTGCGCGTCGCGACAGCGCGGTGTCTCTCGATGCGGTTGATCCAGCACTTGTCCCCGTGGCGCTCGCGGTAGTCGGCCCGGTCGAAGCGCGGTGGCCGGCCGCCGCGGGAGCCGCGCTTCCGGCGGTGCGCTCCTGGTCGGCCTTGCCGGCACGGACGATGCCACGGCCGACAAGCCACCGGCCGAGCAGGCGCCGGCCCGCGCCTGGGCCTGTACCCGAGCCCGAGCTGACCAGCGAGGCCACGCCCCTGACACCACCATCGGGTGACGCGGCTCAACCAGGCGAGTGACGGCGGCCGTCGCAGGCCGCTGCCGGGCGGACCGGCCCTCCAGGATCGGAGTCACCGTCGTCTCCGGCGGATTGTTCATCGACCACGTCTGTGCCGTGCGATCGCTTTTCGACCACGGCTGTTCGAGGAGTCCCCGCCATGCGTTCACGCTTCCTGTCCGTCCTGGCCGCCGCCGTCGCGGCCGTCGCTCAACCCGCCCACGCCGCCCCGCTCGTCGACGGCGTCTACCGCTTCGCGGCTCTCCAGGACGGCAAGTGCCTGGTGTGGCCCAAGACGCACGCGAGAATCGGCGTGGTGTCCCTGGGCGCCTGCACGGACAACGTGTCGACCTCGGCGAACTGGCAGGTACGGCAACGCCCCAACGGAACGATGGAAGTCTCCACACCGGGCTCGGACCCTCGCACCTGTCTGATGGTGACGTCGCAGCACACCGTGTCGGTGAGCAACTGCGGCGACAAGTACGCCGAGTGGACCGTCTCCTACGGCTCCGCCGGGCCCGGCAGCCTGGTGTGGGCCGACATCGAGCACACGCCCGCCGACCGGTCCGGCTCGTACGGGAAGCTGGTGGACGATCCCGGTGTGACCGCCCGGCTCGTGGTGCGGCAGGCCTCCATCGAGCCCCACTACTGGGAACTGCAGCCGGCCGGTTAGAGCAGCCGACTCCTCGTACTGCGCCGGCAGCCATCCGGATCGCTCGGGTGGCTGCCGGCGCCCCTGCTCGGCCTCGATGCCCGCGGGCCCGCGACCGGAACCGGGGATCGCGCCGCCGGGCCATGGCTCAGGCGTCCCTGCTCGGCGGATGACGGGGGGCTTGCGGCGATGGGTGCGGAGCTCCCAGTTCGCTACGGCGCGGTGAGAGGCCTTGACCTCAAGCGCGGTTGAGGCCGAATGATCGAGCCATGAACGAGATGACTGGCACGACGAATCTCCGGGACCACTTCGAGATCACCACCCTCATCAGCGGCTTCTTCCGCACCATGGACGAGCGGCGGTTCGACGAGGGCTGGTCCGGGGCCTACTTCACTGATGACCTGCGGACGACGACGCCGCTCGGTGTGGCCGAAGGCGCCGACGCGGTACGCCACGTGGAGGAGGCCACCGGCCGGTTCGCCGCCACGCTGCACATCTCCTCCGACGTCCTCGTCCAGGCCGAACCAG
This sequence comes from Streptomyces sp. NPDC006516, assembly GCF_040611875.1. Taxonomy (NCBI): domain Bacteria; kingdom Bacillati; phylum Actinomycetota; class Actinomycetes; order Kitasatosporales; family Streptomycetaceae; genus Streptomyces; species Streptomyces sp. NPDC006516. Next base: position 18,499 of record NZ_JBEXPD010000018.1, on the reverse strand, counting down.
GCGCGCGGACGGCCAATGCCTCTTGGAATGCCCACATGACCCACGTCCATCTGGACTCCACGCTGCAAGCAAGGGGCGAGGGTGCCAACCCCCTGTTCACGGTGGGCGGAATCTACGAGGGGAATCTCCTACGCACCGACAGCGGTTGGCGCATCAACCGCATGTCCGTGCGGGCCGTCTGGACCACAGGTGAGCCGCCTGTCCTGCCGGAGGAGACCGCCACCCGTGTCACGGAACTGACCGGCGCCCAGGCATCGAGCTGAGCCCGGCGGCTCCTGGGTGGAGCCAGAGCCGGACAGAGGCGACGCTGAAGAAGCTCAATGCACGGCGCGCCAGGAAAGAGCACTGGTCAGGCCGTGAGGCGGATCACAGCTGGCTGGCAACGGCGCTGACGTAGGTTCACCTGGTGCACATCTCAGCGCGGCAGACGCGCGACCTTGAAGACCAGTCCGCACCGGATGCGGTGCAGCCTTCCGCCACCCCGTCGCAGCGCGGTGGAAGAGTGGTGTGGGCAGGGGCCGGCGCCTTGCTGGCTTCAGCGGTCTGGGGCGGGTCGCTCCTGCTGCCGATAGGCGCCTCCGACGGGCCGGACGTGCGATACCGGATGAGCAACGACCTGTGCGCAGACGCAGAGATGACCGCCCTGGGCGGGCTTTGGGACAGGGGTGATGACTCCACGCACGAGGAGCACCGTCACCGGGCTATGGATGTTGCCCAGTGCAACGACTCCCTCGTGACGAACGACACGGCCCAGCAGCTGACCATACGGTTGCAGTTGCACAAGGTGACCAGTCCGCGCGCGGAGTTCGAGGCCAACGGCGAAGCAAACGAGACCAACACCGGCCCCAAGATAGTCAAGACGCCGGTCGAAGGGATTGGGGAGCGGGCCTATTTCGGGGTCATCGACTATGGCGGCCCCGGCGCAGTTGTAGTCCTTACCGTTCTTGACGGGGGTGCCGAGTTCTCCTTCAACCTGAATGCCTATGCAGAACAGACTCCCCAAAAGCTCAAACCTCTGATGATCAAGGACATGCGCGCGCTGATGGTGAACCTCGCGGTGTAGCGGGGCCAACAGCGGCCGGTCCACCTCCCGACAGATCGCAAGGGGCATGAGGCAGTAAGGGCATACAACAGCACTGGGCGGATCGCTCCGGTCCCTCCCTGCAGCTTTTTAGAAGGAATTAGCTTTTCGAGAAAGAACCCGGACGTATGAGCGCCTACTACGTCGTCGGTACCGTCGGGTTCGTCGTCCTCGCGGGTGGTGTCGCGGCCCTGGTGATGATCGTGCGCAGCGGGCTCCGTGGGCCGTACGCCCCTCGTGAGCCGACGTGCGCGGTATGCGGCCACGCCCGCTCGCACCACTGGAAGGGCAACTGCCGCTACGAGCGGGGGGACACCCGGTGGGGCGACGACAGCTATGGCACCACCTGGAAGGCGATCAGTACCCCTGAGATCTGCGGCTGTACCGCCTTCAGCTCGCGGCGGACCGGGTGACGGGGACACGGCGGGTGAACCTGCCTCGCCGGGTATCGGGGGTATCGGGGGTATCGGGTCGGTGTCGACGGCGACGGGCCGCAGGTCGTGGGGCTCGGGGTGCTCAGCCCTCAGGGTCCAGGAGTCCGCGCTCGTAGGCATGGATGCCGGTGCGGCGTACCTGGTGGGCCTCGCCGTCGATGGGGTGTGCGACGAGCCATGTCGCGGGTGGCCGGGCCCCTTCACCGGTGCGAGCATGGGACTGCGTCCGCCTTCGTGCGGAGCGCCCGGCGAACGCGTCGGAACACGCCTACCGACCCGGGACAGGAGCACGACCGTGGCCGACCAGGCGCAGGCATCCGCGGACAGCGCCGGCGGAGAGTTGCCCGCACCGGCGGACGTGGCCTTCGTACGCAGGATGCGCAAGGATTTCCAGCGCATCCAGATGGAGCACGAGTTCGCCGTCGACGAGGTGCTGACCAAGGTGTCAATCCTGCGGAAGGAGTTTCTGCACCTGCACCGGTACAACCCCATCGAGCACGTCGGTTCCCGCGTCAAATCCCCCACGAGCATCCTGCAGAAGGTCGCGCGCCTCGGTATCGAGCCCACTCCCGAGGCGATCCGGGCGTCCATCCACGACATCGCCGGCGTGCGCATCACGTGCAGTTTCATCGCCGACACCTACCGGGTCCTGGAGGCGCTCACCTTCCAGACAGACGTACGGGTGATCCGGATCAAGGACTACATCACCCACCCCAAGCCCAACGGCTACAAGAGCCTGCACGCGCTCATCGAGATCCCGGTGTTCCTCAGCACCGGCCCGGTGCCTGTGACCGTCGAGGTACAGGTCAGGACCATCGCGATGGACTTCTGGGCCAGCCTTGAGCACAAGATCTACTACAAGTACGACGGTTCCGTGCCCGCCGGTCTCGTCGCCAGCCTGACCGAGGCGGCGCATCTCGCCGAGTTGCTCGATCAGCGCATGGAGGAGTTGCACACCGAGGTGCGCGGCGCCGGCTCGGAGAGCGCCGATGACACCACGCCGGACGCCGAGGAGCAGATGCTCCTGCGGCTGTGGAAGAGCGCTCGGGCGGGCGCAGAGGCGGAGGACGGCGGCGAGAACGCAGGCGGGCCGGCGGACTGACCGCCTCGCGGGCCGGACGGCCGGTCCACCGGGCGCAGGGGAGTGGGAACCGGGAAGCGGCGCAGTCCTCCGCGTCGGCCGGGCGCTGACCAGGTGTCCTCCTCGCCCCGCCGGAAACCGGCGTGCTCCTCAGGGGTGAAGGGTGAGAAGCTGCGGTTCGGCCCGGCAGAGGGGGAACACGATGGGGCTCACCTACGGCTACGACATCTACCTGCCTCCCGAGAACGTCGCCCGGGCGCTGGTTGATCTGGCCGCGCTCGCCCCACCGCGTACGGACGGACCGCCGCTCGCGCTCACACTGCCCGGCGGGGACCGGATCGTCGTTCCCTTCACATCGGACTGGAAGAGCGCACCGCTCGACTGCTCCGCACGCGGCACGCTCGACCTCGAGACGTCCATCATGTTCGGCGTCGATGACGCGGTGCGGGAGTACGCGGAGAGGTACGGCCTCGATGTCGAGCAGGACGGACGCGTAAGGATCGGCTACGTCTACCTGACGATCCGCTTCGAGTCCATGCTGCATCCGCGTTACACCTCATTGGAGTTCTGGGCAGCGACATCGACGATGAGCCGCCTGTTCGCGCGGTCCGCCCGCGTCCGGGAGGTGTTCACCGGTCTCACAGCGGCCAGCGGTGGAGTGTGCTGCCTGTTCGACAGCGGCGACGGCAGCCTCGGGCCGGTGTGCTGGCTCAACGGTGAGACGATCCAGGAACGGGTCTCCGAGTCCGCCTACCCGGATCGCGAAGACCTCGTGGCGAGTTGGCCCGACCCCGACCCCGACCCAGCCGACCGGTGAGCGAGCTGAGCGAGCTGAGCGAATCGGATGTGCCGGGACGCCGACACCTGATGGCCGTGGTCGAGTCGGCCTGGGAGGAACTTGACGGGGCCGCGGCCCGGCGCCGGGACTTCTGCCTCGATGTCATCAGCGATGTACTGGAGACGGGTTGCCTGGCGTCGGACGACGCCGAGCGGGTGGTCGAGCGACTCGTCCTGGTCGCGCTATCCCCCGAGAGCTTGTGCGGTCCGGGAGTCGGCGCTGCACGCCGTCTGCATCGCCTCCACGCACTACCAGCTCCCCTACAGGGTGGTGGAAGCGCTCGCCGTGGGTGCGGACGCGTTCGAGCCCGTGCTCCTGCGCTATGTCCTGTTCATACTGGGCGCCACGTACGACCGTGTGGTGCTGCCGGTCGTCGAGCGGTACCTACGGCACCCCGACCCAGAGGTGCGCAGGGAGGCAGCAGAGGCGGTGGACGAACTGGGCCGGAGCCGCGAGTTCGCCCGGGGAGAGAGCCGAACCGGTCGCCCGTAGGGGCCTCTACGCCTCCCTTCCCCGGCGCCGCAGCCCGTTCGCGTCCGTCACGTCACGTCCGGCCCGGCAGGTGGCGACCCGCCTTCGGACCGGTCATGACCAGCGTTCGAGTTCGGCGTCGACGCGGGGGTCCGTGCGGACCCACACCTCGCCGGTGGCGGCTCCTGGTGGGGCGTCGACTCGCACGAGCCCCATAGTCCGGGTCAAGCGCAGGAGTTCGTCCCGGGTTTCGCCCACGTCCTCACGGGTGTCGCCCTCGAAGAGGACGTAGTGCACATCCCAGCGGTCGTTGTACCCGGAGTCGGCCCAGATCTCGCAGAAGCGGTCCACCGCCTCCTGGTCGAGGGGCGCAGTCGTGGGCCGCTCTCCTTCGAGCGCGGCGGTCGCGGCGAAACTTCGTGCGACGTCCTCAGGTCTCCACCACTCCGCAGCCTCCGCGACGGCGGCCGGGGTGAAGTCCTCCACCGTCAGGAAGCCGTCCAGCAGCCGGCCGATCCCGGTGTCGTCGATGCCCAACCGGTTCTTCTGGAGGCGGGTCACCAGCCCCTCTGCCATCGCGCAGGGGCCCGAGAAGTGGAAGATGCCGGTGGCGGCCACCAGGGTGCCGCCGTCGGGGTGTGGGACATTGAGCGTGGTGTCCGTTTCCGGCACGTCCCTCACCAGGGCGAGGAGGTCCGCCGGTACGCCGTCGTACATCGCTGCGTGCGCGCGGGCGTCGTCGGGTGAGTTGAGCGCGCTGGTGTGGTCGTACGTCACCACCAGGGCGCGGCCGTCTGCGGCCAGCCAGGCGTTGACGGTGTCTCCGTCGCCGTTGCCGAAGCCGAGGTGCGTGACCTCGCCGACCGTCGTCGGCTCGCGTCCGTCGACGCGGGTCAGGACCTCCAGTCGTTGCCGCAGTGCGCGCGGGTGGGTCCGTCGCAGCACGGATCCGTCGAACTCGTTGCGCAGGTGTGCCCGCTGGAGGCCGGCGGCGTCCGGATGCCAGGGGCCGTGGAGGTCCAGGGCGCCGAAACCGCCACGGACGAACGTGGCGATCTGGGTCCGGTAGCCGCCGGCGCCTGTGACGAGGCGGTACTCGGTTCGTGGGTCCTGGGTCCCCTTCACCCGGCAGACGGCCCCGCCGTCGTACATGAGCACCAGTGCTTCCTCGTTCTCCTCGTCCTCGATATGGAGAGACGTAGCGCCCTCGGCGCGGCATCGGTCGAGGAACTCCCCGAACGCGTCGAGGGCGGACCGAGGGTCGTCCGGGAGCCATTGCTGCTCGTTGCCCTTGTCGTCGCTGAAGGTCAGTGGCCTCATCGTCATCCTTGTGTGTCGGACCGAGGGTTCTTGTCCGCACGGTGGGTGTGCGGCGTTCATCGGGCTGCGCCGTGCCCGTCGCGCGGTGCGTCCGAGGACACCACTCGCCAGGAACGCGCGCTCACGACGCCCCGACCACCCGGTGACCCTGGTGCCGAACGGTCCGACACGATCATGCAACATGCCACTGACATGCGACGGTCGCCGCCGGCCGTCGAGCAGGGGCCGATTGCATTCAGCGTGCACAGGGGGCGAGTCCGTGCACAGGGAGACGACCGCTACGCACTGTGCTCACATACGGAATGCGCGGGTGAGGGAGTTTTCGATACGCCGAGGATATGTGCCCGTCCATAGCCTCGAAGCGATCGCGGCCGGCCGACGCAGTGCCGGGCCGGCCCGACGATCGCCAGGGGCCTCGCGTACGTACGGGACGGTTCCGTGTAACTGTCACAGTCCTTCGCGGACTTCATGAGCCGGGAACTTGATCAGTGAGTACATCAGCACGGGAGTTCGCGGACGCGCGGCAGCAGGGCGAAGCCGAGGAGCACACCGAAGCCGAGAAGCATGCCGAGGTCGTGGACCCGGTGGGGGCCGGGCAGGGTCCTGCCGGACGCCGGCGTTCCGGTACCCGTCGTGCGGGTATCCGCAGCGTGATCCGCCTCGCCGCCCGCCCTGGACCCTGGAAGCGCGGCCCGGTGCTCGCGGCGCTGGGGCTGCTGCTGGGCCTGCTCATGCTGCTGCACGCGCAGGTCCCGGATGCCGGGGGTCTCGGCAGTCTGGTGGAGACCTTCCTGCCATGGTTCGGCTTGTGCGTCCCCGTACTCCTGGCCGGGGCGCTGTGGTGCCGCTCCGCCTCCGCGCTGATCGGGCTGCTGCTGCCCGCACTGGTGTGGCTCAGCCTCTTCGGCGGGGTTCTCGGCGACAAATCCCACCCGGGCGGTGACCTCGCCGTGGTCAGCCACAACGTCGGCGCGGGAAACCCCGATCCGGTCGGTGCCGCCCGCGACCTGGCCGCTACCCGGGCGGATCTGCTGGCTTTGGTGGAAATCACCCCGCAGGCCGAGGACACGTACGAGAAGGAGCTGGCGACGGCCTATCCGCACCACGAGGTGCGAGGCACGGTCGGGTTGTGGAGCAAGCTGCCGCTCTCGGGCACCCGGACGGTCGACATCGCGATGCAGGGCATGGCCGGGCCGCTCGCGGCGCACCTGTCGGCCGAGGAGAGGAAACCCACGCCCCGGGCGCTGCGTACCACGGTGACCACGGGCCGCGGACCCCTCGCGGTGTACGTCGCCCACCTGGGTTCCGTACGGCTGATGCCCAGGGGCGGCTACCGGACGGAGCAGCGGGACGCCGGTGCGCAGGCTCTCGCCGAGGCCGTCGCCGCTGAGCGGAACGAGCGGGTGGTGCTGCTGGGCGACCTGAACGGCACGATGGACGACCGCGCGTTCGACGGCCTCACCTCGCAGCTGCGATCCGTGCAGGACGCGGCGGGGGACGGCTTCGGTTTCAGCTGGCCGGCGAAGTTCCCGGTGGCGCGGATCGATCAGATCCTGGTCCGCGGGATGCAGCCGAAGAGCTCCTGGGTGCTGCCGGCGACCGGCAGCGACCACCTGCCGGTGGCCGCCGGCATCAGCTGGTGAGCCGCGTACGTACTCCGCCGGAGGTTCCGCCGGAAGTTCCGCCGACAGGGAGCAGCTGTCTTGTTCGATTGCCGGCCCCGGCCCCGCCGGACAGGAAGTCAGCATGCTGAAGGGCTGGACCTGCCAGGGCAGTGCGCCGTCTTCGTCGGCCACTACGCCGCGGGCCAGGACCTGACGGCGCTGGACCGCAACGGCTGGGACATCGGCGCGATCGACCGGCGCTACAAGAAGTTCGTCGACGCCCAAGAGCCGGAGGCCGACCGTCTCGTGCAGCCCCCTTCATCGACGGCGGACAGGCCCTCACCACGTATCTCGCCCTGATCGACCACCGGCGCAAGCTGCCCTTCCGCGACCCCGGACTGCCGCTGGAAGTGCTCACCGACAACTGGAGCGGTTCCGCCGCCGTTCAGCTCTTCGAACGAATGGTCGCGATACTGGAAGGCCGGGCGCCGGCCTACGCCGCGCCCTACGGGGCCATCCGGCCGCCGGCGGACGGGGCCGGAGCGACGGAGCGCGGGTGAACCGCTCCCGTTCGCGGGCGCTGTGCACGGAGTGGCTAGTCCGACACATGAACCGGAGAGTCGGCGGCGCCCGCACCGATGAGTTGTCGCCCGGCACGATGTCTTCAGTGGTACGGGCAACTCGCCCGGCGAAGAGAGAGTGGTGCGCGCGATGAGGCTGGTACTGCAGGAGTTCCTGTCGCTGGACGGCGTCTGCCAGGGGCCGGGCTCTCCGGACGAGGACACCAGCGACGGTTTCACCCGGGGTGGCTGGTTCGTGCCGTACCTGGACGAGGAGTTCGAACGACTGGCCGGCGTCTGGCTCGCCGCGGCGGACGCGTTCCTCTTCGGCCGCCGGACCTACGTGAACTTCGCGCGGGACTGGCCGGAGATGACCGAGCACCCTTCCGCCCGCATCCTGAACGGGCTGCCGAAGTACGTCGCCTCCCGGAGCCTGGCCGAGGCCGGATGGGATCCGACCACGATCCTGTCCGGCGACGTCCCCGCGCAGGTCGCGGACCTGAAGCTCCGGCCCGGCCGCGAGCTGCAGATCCATGGCAGCGGTCGGCTGGCCCAGTCCCTGCTGGCCGCCGGGCTGATCGACGAACTGCGCCTCGTGATCGCCCCCGTGGTCGTGGGCGAGGGACGCCGCCTGTTCCCGGACGGGGGCGCCCCGGCAGCACTGCGGCTCGTGAGCAACGAGACGACACCGGGCGGACTGACCGTGAACGTCTACGAATCGGCCGGGGCCCCGGAGTACGGGACCTACGGGGCCGACGCGTAGGCGCCCCGGGCCTGGCCGCTCCGGAACCGGGCCCCTCCGCGGGGAGGGGCCCTGACGGATCGCCTTCGAGCCCTGGCACCTCGCCCGGCGGATCGCCTTCGAGCCCGAGCACCTCGCCCGGGGAGCACACTCGATGGCCGGAATCGGGTCCCGGGCGGTCCGCGCCGGTGGAACCAGGGAGCCTCGGTCGACGTGTGATTGACTGATCCGCATGGCCCTGTCCCCTCCACCGCCCGTTCGGTCGTGACCGCCGATCCGACCGCGGCCACTCGGCCCCGCAACCGCAAGCAGCTCATCGTCGAGGCGGCCGGCCGGGTCTTCAGCGAGCGCGGCTACCACGCCGCGTCGATGGAGGAGATCGCCGCCGGCGTGGGCATCACCGCGGCGGCCCTGTACCGGCACTTCCCGAACAAGTACGCCTTGTTCGCCGAGTGTGCCGATGTCATGGCGGACCGGCTCGTCGCCGCGATCGACGAGGTGCCGTCCGGGGCGCCCCTGCCGGATGTGCTCACGGCCGTCACCCGGGTCACCGTCGCGCATCGGGCGTCGGGCGGCGTGTACCGGTGGGAGGCCCGCTTCCTCAACCACGACGACCGCCGGCATCTCACGGCGAAGTTCGGGCACGTCGTCGGACGGGTCGACGAGGCGGTTCAGCGCGAGTACCCGCTGCCCGACGGGCGCCTGAGGGCGTCGGCAGCCCTCGGAGCGATCGGGTCCGTCACCATGCACCACACCTCGATCGCCCAACGCCGGGCCGAGGAACTGCTGTCGGCATCGGCACTGCGCGTGGCAGCGACCGATCCCGCCACGGCCCGCAGTGGTGCACGCCCGGTCAGGCTGCCGGCCCAGCCGGTGCCGCGGACGCGCCGCGCGGAGATCCTCGCGGCCGCCATCCCGCTGTTCGCCAGGGACGGGTTCGCCAGCGTCACGAACGGGCAGATCGCGGAGGCGGTGGGACTGGCGCCGTCCGCGCTCTACCGTCACTACCCCGGCAAGGTGGACATCCTCCAGGCGGCGTGCCTCCAGGCCGCCGGACTGCTGGCCCAGGGGGTGGAGCAGAGCCTGCACGAGGTGGAAGGCCCGCACGACGCCATAGTGGCCCTGGCGTCGACGTACGTGGCTTACAGCTTCGAGTACACGGCCCTCAACAGCGTCGCCGAAGCCGAGCTCGCCGGCCTGCCGGCCGATCTGCGGCGGTCCCTGGTCCTCGCCCAGCGTGAACACATCGCCGTCTGGGAGCAGCAGCTGCGACTTTGCAGACCGGAGCTCGACCCCCGCCAGGCCAGGCTGCTGGTGCACGCCGGGTTCGGTGTCGCGGTCGAGGCCGGGCGCGGCCTGCGATGGCTTGACAGCCCCGGCAACCGCGACGCCGTGACAGCTCTGGTCGTCGGTGCCCTGGGCGTCTGACCCGGGTCCGCGCGACTGGGGGAACGCCCGCGGAGGGGCCCGCGCGAGCCCGTTCCGCGGCGCACCGGCCGAGGAACGGGCTACCGCGGCGGCGGCCCGGTGGCTCAGCCCGGCCTGTTCCCCGTCGGGATGGTGATCGGGGTGGTGGTCGAGGAGGAGCCGTTGTTGAGGAAGGCCATGGCCACGCCCCGCAGGAACTGGTCGAACATGTAGAAGGCGCCGGGAGCGATGGGCGACAGGCCTTCGCGGAACAGGATGAAGGCCGGCCACACGGTGCGGACCAGGGCCGCCGCCGCGTAGTCGCGTCGCAGTCCCAGCCAGTCGCCGACCTGGTCGCTCAGGGCGTAGCGCACGAACTCGTTCAGGAAGCCGCGCGTGACACCGAGGTCGATCTCCGCGGTAAGGCCGAGCAGGACCTCGGCCAGGTCCAGGCCCTCGGGAGTGGGGGCGAGTATCGGCGTGAGCACCTGCGCCGACTGGGCGTCCGCCGCCGCCCAGGTCTGCGGGATGTACTCGGCCGGTACGCCGAGCAGATAGATGGCGACCTGCCAGGAGTGCAGGAACGCCTCCTCGTCGGCCTTCGACATGGGGATCTTCCAGTCGAGCATCTTGCGGTGGACGTACGTGCCCAGACTGTGGAAGGTGACCAGGATGTCGGCGACGCTGATCGGGATGGTCTGGTCGGCGCCCGCCTGCCAGTGCGGCGACTGCGGAAGCAGGTGACGCACCGCGCCGTGGACCAGACGCGTCTTGTTGGCGGTGACGATGAACTGCCCGGTCGGCTTGAAGGCGTCCAGCTGGGACAGGTCGTAGCCGAACGTGAACGTCTTGGCCGCCCGGTCCTTCATGTCGGCGCCGCCGAAGGACCAGTAGACGCTCCGTGCCTCCCGCGGGATCACGGTGCTCATGATCCCGCTGCCGAGGCCGTACAGCATGAACAGGTAGGTGTCCTTGCGCCGGTTGAAGTCGGCGGCGCGGGCCAGCTTGACGGGGTCGGCCCAGGAGGGCAGCTTGTTGTACGTCTGCAGGTGCGCCCTGAGTTCGGCCGGCAGGCCGCTGGGCAGTGCGTCGTTGTTGTTCACCCACCCCTTCATCGCGGTGTTGACCGCGGGAACCTGGCCGTTCTCCAGCAGCGAGACCATCAGAGGATCCGTCGCGCTGTCCCAGACGTACTCCGGGTCGGCGCCCGACCCGGCTCCGGCGACCGAGTCCTTGGATGCCCATGCCCACGCCTTGGAGGGTTCCGCCACGCCGACGAGGCCGAGCGCGACACCGAGGGACAAGGCCCTTCGCCTGCTGAGATTTTCCATTGACTTACCCGCTTCCCTGATGACCAGAAGGCGCTATGCACCGTTTTCTGGCTTGCCAGTTGCGTGAGCACGACGATTCGTACCGTGCTGAGCCATGTGATTTTCAATTAACATAGCGGGGTGTCTCGGCGTCGGCAATGGTGATGACCGACCCCAGGTGGCCGCCCGTTCCCCGTGGCTGCCCACGGCGCTCCCCGACGCGATCCGCGCCACCGTGGACGGGGTGGCGGGTCGGGGCGTTCGAAGGTTGTCCGGTCAATGCCTGTCGCATCGCCGGCGCACGTGCTGTGCGAGCCCTTGGGGCGGCCTGCTTCCGGACCCATTCTGACGAAGGCTCAGGCAAAGCCGGGTGAGCCGGGCGTCCCTGCGGGCGGCGCCTGTCGGCAGTCCATCGATGCGGTGCGCGGGGATGGGTACCCACGCACTTTGAACTCACAGATGACAAAGTATGGACTTCTTCAGCAGAAGCCCCCTAGCGTGGCGGCGCAACCGTAGACGATCGCTATTCGCGGATCAGTACAGCCCGTCCGGAGTGCCCCCGTATCTGGAGGATCGATGCATCCACGGCTGTTCCAACGTGCCCGAAGACAGCTCACCACCCTGCTCGTCGGGGGCTTCCTCGCAGGAGGCATCTGGGCCGGGCCACCGGCCGCCGCCGCGCCCGACGGCCTACCGCCTCAGGAACCGGGCGTCACGCTGCGGGTGTTCGACACCCAGGTACCACTCAGCAATCTGTGTACGCTCAAACCGGGCCAGACGCCCAACCACGACAAGCTGATGCCCACCGTCGACTGGTCCACCGTCGACGACTTCGGGGGCTACGCCGACAACTTCGTCGCGCAGGTCTCCGGTTACCTGGTCGTTCCCGCCGACGGCCCGTACACCTTCCGCCTCACCAGCGACGACGGCTCACGGCTCACGATCGACGACCAGCAGGTCATCGACCACGACGGTCTGCACGGTGCGGAGCCGAAGGACGGCTCCGCCCAACTGACCGCAGGGTCCCACCCGTTCCGCGTCGACTACTTCGAGCGAGGCGGTGACCAGCGGCTGACGCTGGCGTGGAAGCCACCGGGCGCGAGCGACTTCGCAGTCGTCCCGAGCGAGGCACTGAGCACCGACGCCGGGGTCGTCCGGGTCACGGCACCGGGCCGCAAGGAATGCGAATCGGGCGCGGACACCCCTGGTGACGGCCTCCCGCTCACCGACGTACGCCCCGACCTCGACCTCACCGACCTGCGCCCGGAAGGCTTCGAGCCGCAGGTCACCGGGATGGACTGGCTCCCCGACGGACGCCTGGCGCTCTCCACCTGGGGAGGGTCGGAGACCACTACCGGAGAGGTGTACGTCCTCGGCAATGTCACGGGCGAGACCAGCCGTGACAAGGTGACGGTGAAGAAGATCGCCGAGGGCCTGCGCGAGCCGATGGGCATCAAGTACGTCGACGGTTCGCTGTACGTCTCGCAGAAGCACGAGCTGACGCAACTCGTCGACTCCGACAAGGACTCCGTCACCGACGAGTACCGCACGGTCGCCACCTGGCCGTACGGCGGAAACTTCCACGAGTTCGCGTTCGGGCTCCTCTACCGTGACGGCTACTTCTACGTGAACCTGTCCGTCGCCATCGACTACGGCGGCGCGACCACGACGCCGCAGCCCGCGGAAGGCCGCGGCACGACGTACAAGGTCAGCAAGAAGACGGGGAAGATCCAGGCGATCGCCGGCGGCCTGCGGACCCCGAACGGAATCGGCTGGGGCCCCGAGAACTCTCTCTTCACCACCGACAACCAGGGTGGCTGGCTGCCCGCCTCGAAGCTGGTCCAGATCAAGCAGGACCGCTTCTTCAACCACTACACCCAGCCCTCAGGTGCCTTCGACGACCGCACCCCCACCCAGCCGGTGCTCTGGCTGCCGCAGAACGAGATCGCCAACTCGCCCAGCACACCGCTGTACTTGAAGGAGGGCCGGTTCGCCGGGCAGATGCTGTTCGGCGACGTCACCTACGGAGGACTCCAACGGGCCTACCTGGAGAAGGTGAAGGGGCAGTACCAGGGTGCCGTCTTCCGCTACACGCAAGGGCTCGAAGCCGGGGTCAACCGCATCACCATGGGCCCCGACGGCTCGATATACGCGGGCGGTCTCGGCGCGGACGGCAACTGGGGGCAGGAAGGCAAGCTGAAGTTCGGCCTGCAGAAGCTCACGCCGAACGGTGGCAACACCTTCGACATCAAGGAGATGCGGGCCGTCCCCGGCGGCTTCGACCTCGAGTACACCCAGCCGCTCTCCGAGGCCACCGCAGAGGAGCTGGCCTCGCACTACCAGGCGGAGCAGTGGCGCTACACTCCCACCTCCGACTACGGCGGCCCGAAGATCGCCGAGGAAAGTCTCGCCGTGCGCTCGGCGACGCTCTCCGACGACAGCCGCACCGTGCGGCTGCGTCTCGACGGACTCAGGTCCGACAGGGTCGTCCACCTGCGCTCACCACGCCCCTTCGCCTCCGCTTCCGGTGAGACGCTGTGGAGCACGGAAGCCTGGTACACGCTCAACGCCCTGCCCGGCAAGCAGCCGGCGCCTGCCACGCTGTACGAGGCGGAGGAGGCGCGGCTCACCGGCACGGCCGGCATCCACACCGACCACACCGGCTACTCGGGAAGCGGCTTCGTCGACCGCTACAACACGGAGAACAGGACCGGCACGACCTTCGACGTCACCGTTCCCAAGGCCGGCGATTACGACGTGAACCTGCGCTACAGCAACGGCCCGAACCCCTTCCAAGGGACCAAGTCCCTTTCCCTGTACGTGAACGGGAAAAAGCTCAGACAGACGGAACTCGCCTCGACGGGCACCTGGGACGCCTGGTCGACGCAGACCGAGCAGGTGCGGCTGAAGGCAGGGCGCAACACCGTCTCGTACAGCTTCGACACCGGTGACACCGGTCATGTCAACCTCGACCTGATCACCGTGCGCCCTCACGGTGATCCCGTCCCCCTCTTCGACGGGACCACGGGCTCCCAGGAACAGTGGCAGCACACGGACGGGCGGCGCGTCGAATGGCCGCTCGCCGCCGAGCGATCCATGGAGGTGTGCTGCGGCGACATCCGCACCAAGGACGCCTATCAGGACTTCAGACTGCGCATGGAGTTCCGGGTGCCCCTGCTGCCGGACGACGTGACCGGTCAGAACCGTGGCAACAGTGGTGTCTACCTCCAGGACCGCTACGAACTCCAGATCCTCGACTCGTTCGGCGACACCACCCCCGACACGAACGAGGCCGGGGCGATCTACCAGAAGAAGGCGCCGGACATCAACGCTGCCACTGCTCCGGAGACGTGGCAGACGTACGACATCACCTTCCGTGCCGCACGCTTCGACGACAGCGGGCTGAAGACCGCCGACGCGCGCGTCACGGTGGTGTGGAACGGGAAGAAGGTCCATGACGACATCGCCATCGACGGACCGACCGGCGCGGGTGCGCCGGAGGGGCCGTCGGCGGGAGCGATCCGTCTCCAGGACCACGGCAACGCCGTGAGGTTCCGCAACATCCGCATCGAGCCGCTGGGCTGACCGAGGGTCTCCACCGGCGAGCGGGGCGTCCACGAGCAGGGGGCGCCCCGCTTCGGCGCGGGGCCTCAGCCCGATCGGTCTCCCGACGCGCTCCAGGCGGACAGAAGGCCTTCCAGCCAGGCCGGCGGCAGCTCCGCCTGATCCCATTCCGCCCGGAGCGCCGAGGGCGCGGCCGTGAGCCGCTCGAGCACGGCGATGCTCGTGGGGGAGTGGAGGAGGGAGTAGCGGCCGTGCAGGGCGATGTGGCTGCGGGGCCCGAACCGCGCGTACAACTGAGCCATCCGCTCCCTGTGGGTCTCGGTGAACTCCTCCAGCTGCCCCGCGTAACCGACCCGCCCCACGACGCTCATGGTGCCGAGCACCGCGGTGAGGACCTCGTCCGACGCCTCGGGTTCGAGGTCCGAGGCGTCGTTGAACGAGAGGTAGAGCGGCGTCACCGCGACCTTCGCTCGCTCCACATCCACCCTGCCGACGGAGTGATGGGACTCGGCGGCTTCGTCACCCTCCCAGTCGGGCACCGCCGTGCCGATGGCCCGGTCGAGCGCTCGCTCGGCGAGGCGGGCGAGCGCGTCGCCGACGGCCCGGGCACCGTCGTGCCAACCGGCGTCATAGGGATCTCCCCCCTCACCCGGGGCGCGCTCCGCCTTCGCGACCTCGGCGTGCGCGTCCGCGAGCGCACCGGCTTCCACGAGCGCGATCAGCTCATCGGCCTCGTCACGGAACACACCCGCGCGGCCGAGGAGTTCGAGGAGCGTCTCCTTCGCGTTCAGGACGCTGGCGGAGTCCAGCGAGTGCCCGGACTTCTCGGTGGTGTCGATCGTGTCCTCCTCGTCGGCCTCGGTCCGGTCTGCCGGCCGGACGTGGCGCTCCGTCCGCGTCCCTGTCCCGGCCGTGAGGCCTTCCACCGGCAGGGGCCCCTTCCAGCATCTCAAGTCTCCACGAGATGCCCGGTCATCGCCGCGTCCTGGAGCGACCCGGATCACCCCGTGGCCGTACGTACACCTGTGGTGCGGGTGCCGGCAGCCGTGGCGTCGGCCGCTCGCCACGTGCTGTGACGGCGGGCCCGCCGTCGGCCGGGTGAGGTCAGCATGCTCAGCGCTCAGCGGTCAGCGGTCAGCGGTCAGTGGCTCCGGGGCGAAGGGCCCGTCCAGGGCTGCCCACTGCAGCAGCAGGATGGTCTTCCCGTCGACGATCCGTCCGTCGCGGATCATGGCCAGGGCCTCGGTGAAGGGCAGTTCGAGGACCTCGATGTCCTCGCCGTCCTCCTCCAGCCCGCCGCCGGTCCCGGTCCGGTCGGCAGGGGTGTAGGGCGCGGCGAAGAAGTGGAGGCGCTCGGTGACGGACCCGGGGCTCATGTAGGCGTCCAGGACATGGGTGAGCGGCCCCAGGGCGACCCCCAGCTCCTCGGCGCTCTCGCGCCGGATCGCGGCCGGCGGGTCGTCGGCGTCCAGCAGCCCGGCGGCGGCCTCCACGAGCATCCCGTCGGGGTGGTCGTTGACGTACGCCGGGTAGCGGAACTGACGGGTGAGCAGGACGTGACCACGTTCCGTGTCGTAGGGCAGGACGACCGCGCCGTTGCCCCGGTCGTACGTCTCGCGCTCCTGGGTGGTCCATCGGCCGTCGCGCCGACGGTAGTCGAACGTGGTGCGCCGCAGCACATGCCAGCCCTGCGAGGTGAGTTCG
This sequence comes from Streptomyces sp. NPDC006516, assembly GCF_040611875.1. Taxonomy (NCBI): domain Bacteria; kingdom Bacillati; phylum Actinomycetota; class Actinomycetes; order Kitasatosporales; family Streptomycetaceae; genus Streptomyces; species Streptomyces sp. NPDC006516. The sequence goes on along the minus strand of NZ_JBEXPD010000018.1, from coordinate 2,383 downwards.
ACATCGCGGATCACGACGTCGGCGTTGCGGTCCAGATCGCGCCCGGACCGGTCGAGGCCGGTACGTCCGCGGTGGTCGGCGATGTCGACGCCGGGGAGGGCGCTCACGCGTTCGCCTGCACCGTGGCGAAGATCGGCCATGCGGCCGCTTCGAGGCGGGCGAGATTGGCGGCCCTCGCCTGGGGGTCTCCGTCCGTGCCGGAGCGGTGGGGGCCGGCGATGAGGATGAGCATGGGCTTGTCGGTCATGCCGAGGTACGATACATGCAGAAACGTGAAAGAACATGGGAGAGTATGGATGCTGGCTGCTGAACGACGGGATCATCTGCTGGGTCTGCTCGCTCGCGAGGGCAAGATCGTGGCCAAGGACGTCGCCGCCGAGCTGGGAATCTCCGAGGACAGCATCCGCCGCGACCTGCGCGACCTCGCGGGGGAGGGCCTGTGCCAGCGGGTCTACGGCGGCGCGCTGCCCGTCTCGCCGGCGGTGGCGGACTACCGAGCCCGGCAGTCCGTGGCCCCGGACGGCAAGCGGAAGGTCGCCACCGTGGCCGCCGGACTCGTACGACCGGGTGGGGCGCTGATCCTCGACGGCGGCACCACCGCCCTCGCGGTCGTCCATGCCCTTCCGAGGGACCTGGACTGCACCGTGATCACACACAGCCCGACGATCGCCGCCGCACTGCTCGATCATGCGCGGGCGGAGGTCTTCCTGCTCGGTGGCCGCATCTTCAAACACTCGGCGGTCGCCTGCGGCGCTGCGGCGGTCGAGGCGGCGCAGAACGTCTCCGCAGACCTCTGCCTGCTCGGCGTCACCGGGGTGCACCCCGAGGCAGGGCTGACCACCGGTGATGCCGAGGAGGCTGCGATGAAGCGCGCACTGGCCGCGCGTGCCGCGGACAGCTACGTCCTGGCTTCGTCCGAGAAGATCGGCGCCGCTTCCCGGTTCCGCGTCCTGCCCTGGGAGGGGATCAGCGGCCTCGTCACGGACGCGACCGCGCACCATCCGGTCATCGAACAGCTCACGGCGCGCGGCGTCGAGATCCTGGCGGCGGACTGACGGCTACGGGCGTCCGCGCCCGTCCGCTCGCGGTCCCGGCCCGGCGTGCGACGAAAAGCCTTTGTGCGCCGACGGGCAGGTCTCTGTCGTCAGAGGCATGCGCCCGTGATCCTGACCTCTCCATGCCCATGCGGTCCGCAGGCCGGCGAGGGGGCCGCCGCCCCCAGGCCGGAAGAGTGGCGTCGCTCAGGGCAACTCGCGTCTCAGCCAGACGATTTCACCCTTGTCGTCCGTGGAGACGTGATCCCGCTCGAAGCCGAGCTTCTCCAGGACGCGCAACGACGGTGTGTTCCAGGCGCCGACGGTCGACCAGAGCCGCCTACGCCCGGTCGCGGCAGCGGCGTCGAGGACCGCGCCTGCCGCCTCGGTGGCGTAGCCGCGCCCGTGTACGCGCTGGAACAGTTCATAGGCGATTTCCGGCTCTTCCAGGGTGGAGCGGCCGATGATCAGTCCGCAGTACCCGATGAAGTCGCCCTCGGTGCGGCGCTGGATGGGCAGCAGGGCGATGCCCGTCGCCACCGTCTCGGTGAGGAACTCCGCGATGGACGTCCGGATGTGCTCGACCGTCGGCGTCCCGTTGCCGCGTTCGGAGAGCAGGGAGCTGAACTCGGCGGCGTCCGACTCCGCCCACGGCCGAAGTATCAGCCGCTCGGTCTCGAGGTGGAACGGCATGGTCTTGTATGAGGACATGCGTTCACCTTGCCTCATGCCTGAGGCGTGCGGTGCCCCTGCGCCGTGTCCTGACCACACCGGCGGCGGTCTCGCCGTCCGGTCCCGCAGGAGTCGGCCCTTGCCGGGAGGCCCGGAAGTGTGCGTGCGTGCAAGAGATGTACATGTCTCCGGTCCAGACCAAAGCCTTGACAGGCTCGGCGTTCATTCCTTAAATCACGTACTGAAGTAAGTGCTTCCATCCCTTCGTTCTCCCCGTCCGGTCGGCCGGGGGCCTCAGGGGAGTGCTCCTTCTGCTCCACCTCGGACATATGTCATGTGCGCGTCATTTTCCCTCACGCTCCCCGAAGGGAGAAGTAAATGAGTTCCACGCGCTTTCCCAGACGTCTGGTCCTGTCCCTCGTCATGGCGCTCGGCTTCGCCTCGCTGACGACCGGCCTGGCGCAGAACGCGCCCGTCGCGACGGCCGCACCCGTCTCGGACACCGCAACGGCGGCAGCAACTGCCGCTGTGACGTTCGCCGATGAGTTCAACGGGCCTGCGGGCTCCGGCGTCGACGGCAGTAAGTGGCTGACGGAGACCGGTGACAACGTCAGCAACCACGAGCGGCAGTACTACACGGCGGGTACCGACAACGCCGCGCTCGACGGCCAGGGCAA
>NZ_JBEXPD010000017.1:0-139488 GCF_040611875.1 Streptomyces sp. NPDC006516 | reverse complement strand
TTTGTTTTTCATTCGTGTGCTCTTCCGATATTAAAATCTGCTCCTGCCCCTTACACAGGGGTCGGGCCCCGGAGAGACGTCTCTCCGGGGCCCGACCCCTGTGTAAGCGGTGAAGCAGCGGTTACGTGATGGCGCCGGCCGGCGAACCGGCGAAGCGATCCGGCCGGCCGTACGGCGCGACGGTGGGCGTCAGCGGAAGGTGCCCTGTGACACCGAACCGGCAATCCGGCGCTGGAAGATGACGTACACGACCAGTACAGGCACCACCGTGACCACGATCGCCGCGAACAGCGCGCCGTAGTCGACGTCGTAGACCTGCGAGGACGCGTACGCGGCCATCCCCTGGGTCAGGACCCACATGTCCTGGTCGGTGTTGAGCGCCACCGGCAGCAGGAACTGGTTCCACAGCCCCAGGAAGTTGAAGATCGCCACCGCGGCCATGCCCGGACTGGCCATCGGCAGCATGACCTGGAAGAACGCCCGCCAGTCACCGGCACCGTCGATCAACGCGGCCTCGTAGACGTCATGCGGCAGTGACCGGAAGAACGAATAGAGGAAGAACATCGTAAACGGCAGCGCGAACGCGACGTAGGTGAGGATCAATCCCACACGCGTGTTCAGCAACCCGAAGTTCTGCAACTGGAAGAACAGCGGCACGATCGCCAGGAAGACCGGGAACGTCAGTCCGGCCAGCATCGTGTAGTAGATCAGCCGGCGCCCGGGGAACTGGAACCTGGCCAGGATGTAGGCGCACATCGCACCCAGCAACATCACCAGGAACAACGCAGAGACAACGACGATCACCGAATTCAGGAAATACTTCCCGATGTTCGCGTCGGTCCACGCGTTCGCGTAGTTCTCGACCCTCCAGTGGTCCGGGAGCGAGAACGGCGACGACAGGATCTCGCCGGTCGACTTGAACGACGACATCAGTACCCACAGCATGGGCACGATCACGACCACGGACCATATGACCAGCAAGACGTGCGAGATCGTGGCGAACCAGCGGTCGCTGCCTGCGGTGGCTCTGACCAGTTTCCGGTCGGCGGCTATGGCGCTCACTGAGCGGCTCCCTTGGCTCCAGCACGCCGAGCCTTGAACCCACGCGCATTCTCTTTGCCCTCGCCACCGCCGGTCAGGCGGAAGACGGTGAACACCAGCGCCGCGAACACCAGGGTGACGCCGGCGAGGACGACACCCATCGCGGTGGCGTATCCGAACTGCTGCTTCGCGAAGGCGACGTTGAACAGCCGCTGGCTGATCGTCAGGGTCGAGTTGGCCGGCCCGCCGTTCGGCAACAGTGCCTGTACGTAGACGAACGCGTCCAGCGCGGCGATGCCGAGATAGATGTACGCCGTCTGCACACTGTCCCGGATCGCCGGCAGGGTGATCGAGATCGTGGTCCGGAACCGTCCGGCCCCGTCGATCCTGGCCGCCTCGTACAGCTCGGCGGGAACTCCCTTGATCGCGGCGATGAAGAGCACCGCGTAGAACCCGACGAGTCCCCAGACGAAGACGAACATCAGGGACGGCATGGCGGTCGCGACCTCGCCCAGCCAGGCGAACGCCACGAAGCCGTCAAGACCGATCTTGGTGAGGAAGCCGTTGACCAGGCCGGCGTTCGGGTCGAACATCTGCGCCCAGATCAGGCCGACGATGATCGCTGGCACGACGTAGGGGAAGAACGAGATGACCCGGTAGAACGACGCACCCCGGATCCCCCGGACGGGGCCCTTACTGGGCCCGCCCAGCGTGATGGCCACCGCGACCCCGAGGGCGAGCGTCAACGTCACCAGCGGTACGACGGCCGCCAGCAGCACCACGTTGCGCAACGCCTTCAGGAAGATGTCGTCCTCGAACATCTTGATGAAGTTGTCCAGCCCGACGAAGTTGTAGTCCGGGCTGAAGCCGCGCCAGTCCGTCATCGCCCAATAGATCGCCTGGACGAACGGCATCAGGACGAAAAGGATGAAGACGGTCAGCGGGATACCGAGGAACGCGAGGAAGAACGTCACCCGGTCGAAGGTGAGTTTGCGGCGCCCGGGACGCCCGCCGCGAGCGGCCGACTTGAGCCGGCCGCTCGTGGGTTCGGGTTTGGTGATCGTGTCACTCATCGCGCTACTAGCTGACCTTGATCTTCTCGATGGAGTCGTCTTCCCGGATCTTGTCGGAGATCTTCTGCAGAGCGGAGGTCAGACCCTTGCCGTTGATGTCGCCGGCGAGGAACGAGTTCCACGGCACCAGCTGGTCGGTGTTCATGCCGTAGGCCTCGACGAACGTGTAGTTGAAGATGTTCTCGCCCGCGGCCTCGAGCATCGTCGTCTGCGAGACGAGGGCCGTGGAGCCGTAACCGTCGGCGGGCACGGTGCCCTTGACGATCGTCGGGGCCAGCTTCGTCTTGGAGAAGTTGGCGGCCGCCTTCTCGGACAGCATCGCCCGCAGGACCTCCTTGCCGCCGGCCGGGTTCTTGCCCTGCTTGGGAACGATGAACGGCTCGCCCGCGGCCGCACGGAGCGCCTCGTAGGGGATCTTCGGCTTGTCCGTGAGCGTCATCGCCGGAACACCGGTCATCTGGAAGTCGGCCTTGGTGGCATCCTTCATCTCGTTCTCGATCCAGCCACCGGACGGGTAGAGCAGCGCCTTCTGGTCGTTGCTCCAGATCGCCTGCGCCTTCTGGAACTGGGTGCCGGAGCCGCCGGGGACGAACATCTTCTCCTTGACCATGGTCTCCATGATCTTGATGACGCCCTGGACCGCCGGGTGCGACCAGCAGCCCTTCTCCAGGTTCCCCAGCGCGATCCGGACCTCGTCGCCGCCCTCCTTGATCGCCGAGTCGATCAGGAGCGTCCTGTAGTAGGTCGCCGCTTCCTTGCCGTGGACGAAGAGGTACTTGCCCTTCTTCTTCGCCGCCTGGCCGAGGTCGAGCGCCTCGTCCCACGTCTTCGGCGGGGTCCAGCCGTTCGCCTCGAACAGCGTCTTGGAGTACCAGACGCCGTACACCGTCATCACGTAGTTGAGCGCGACGAACTTGTCCTTGAACGTGCCGGGGTCCTTGACGCCGGGGTAGACGATGTCGGCGATCTTCTTGCCCTCGTAGGTGTTGGCCTCGAGGACATCGTCGAGCTCCTCGAGCTGGTCGACAATGCCCAGGAAGCCGATCTGGTCCTCACCGGAGTTGTCGATGAGGTCCGGCGGGTTGCCACCGACGAAGCGGGGCTGCAGCTCCGGGCCGATGTCGACGACCGGCTTGACGTCGACCTTGGTGCCGGCGATCTGGGCCCCGATGACCGTGTTGACGAACTCGACGTAGTCGGTGCCGTAGCCGCCGTCGAAGATGGCCGCCTCGACCTTGGAGTTCTTGGCGACACCGAACGGATTCTTGGCACCCTTCTTGCCCTTCGGGCCGCCGCCACCGTTGTCGTTGCTGGAGGGAGAGCCACACGCAACCGCGAACGAACCCATGGCTGCCGTCGCGATCGCCCCGCGCAGGAGCGTTCGCCTGTCAAGAGAGCCGGCACGAATGGTCATCTCTGCATCCTCACTGATCGATTGGATCTATACGGTTTTGCTGCGTGTTCGGCTGCCGGGCCGGGTTGGCCCCGTGCTTGCCGCACTTCTCTTTGAGCGCGTCCTGATGTGGGTCTCCGCCTGCGATGTCGGCGGAGATGCACATCGGGTCGTTCAGCCGTCGTCTCGGAGCCGCTCAGTGGCACCGATGGTGATCACCTGAGCGATGTCGGAAAAGCGGTCGCCGCAGCCGCGGTCCGAGCGACAGTCGCGCTCCGCTTGATCAGATCGCAATGGCCTACGCCGGGGGTGGATCCCATGCTCAAGTCCTCGCCTTCTCCAGGACTCAGGCGGTGTACCGGTCACCCGTCTTGAATTCGCCTAGACGAAGGGTCCCGCCACCGCAGTCGTTGCGCTTGAGTTGTGCGGATTGCTGGATTTCCAGATGCAGTGGGGAAGTTCCGGGCCCTGCGGCAGCGACCGCTTCTCGCGCCCGCAGATGTGCCCCTCCCCCGCGCCCGCGTGCCGTTGTGAAACGTTGGTGCAGACGCCGACAGGTATAGTCCACTCGCCGCCAACTGAGCAAGATCGAACGCATGGTTGAGCGGCAGTCTTTCCCGAGTTGAGACCTCACGAACACCTCGGCACGGAGTGCCTTCTCACGGAAACGCCGCTTTCCGCAATACGGTCGAATCACCAGGACCACCCCATGCAACACCCTTGACACATCCGGCCACTTGCCTCCCTACTGGAACCCGTATCCCACGATGACAACGTTGTCCTCAGCATGCCCCCCGGGAGGAATGGCTCGTATGCAGCCCCCACGTGGTCCCCAGCAAGGCTCGCGCCCCAGACACAGCCGGTCGGCCGCGGTGCTCGCGGCCTCTCTCGTGCTGGCCCTCGCAGCCCCCGCCACGGCAGTCGCCCAGTCCGCCGGTGCCCCGCAGAAGCCGTCCGGCGACACGTCGTTCAGCTCCTCCTTCGAGGCCGACGAGAAGCAGCCGGACTGGCGCAACACCGTCGAGGAAGGCCCTGACGGGAAGAAGCGGGCATCGGGTGTCGACGGCGGATTCTCCGCCGGAATTCCGGGCAATGTCACCGATCAGGTCACAGATGTCCGCGCCAGCGGCGAGAACACCGGCGGCGGCGAGGTCAAGGAGAACCTGGTCGACGTGGAGTCCGGCACCAAGTGGCTGGCCTTCGAGTCCTCCGGCTGGGTCGAGTTCGACCTCGCCGCGCCCGTCAAGGTCGTGACCTACGCCCTCACTTCGGCCAACGACCACGACGAACGGGACCCCAAGGACTGGACGCTGAAGGGGTCCACCGACGGGAAGTCCTGGACCGATCTGGACACGCGCACCGGCCAGACGTTCTCCGAGCGCTTCCAGACCAAGTCGTACGACTTCACGGCGGACACCGCCTACCAGCACTTCCGGCTGGAGATCACGAAGAACAACGGGGCGTCCGACGCGATCCAGCTCGCCGACGTCCAGTTCTCCGACGGTGACACCTCCACCCCCGCCCCGGACGACATGCGCTCCCAGCCCGACCGCGGCCCCTCGGGCTCCCCGACCGCCAAGCAGGGCGCGGGGTTCACCGGCAAGAAGGCCCTGCGGTACGCGGGTACGCACAAGCCGGACGGCCGGGCCTACTCGTACAACAAGGTCTTCGACGTCGACACCGCCGTCACCAAGGACACCCAGCTGTCCTACCTGGTCTACCCGCAGATGACCGAGACCGATCTGGACTACCCCGCGACGCACGTGGCGGTGGACCTGGCCTTCACCGACGGCACCTACCTGAGTCAGCTGAAGGCGACCGACAGCCACGGCGGGCTGCTGACCCCGCAGGGCCAGGCCGACGCCAAGCGGCTGTACGTGAACCAGTGGAACAAGGTCGCCTCCCGCATCGGGACGGTCGCGGCCGGCAAGACGGTCGACCGGATCCTGGTGGCGTACGACTCCCCCAAGGGCTCCTCGAAGTTCCAGGGGTGGATCGACGACGTCACGATCGCCCCGAAGGCCCCGGAGAAGCGCAAGGCGCACCTCTCGGACTACGCGTCCACGGTACGCGGCACGAACTCCAGCGGCGGTTTCTCCCGCGGCAACAACTTCCCCGCCACCGCGGTCCCGCACGGCTTCAACTTCTGGACGCCGGTGACCAACGCCGGTTCCACGAGCTGGATATACGACTACGCGCGCGGCAACAACGAGGACAACCTGCCCACGCTGCAGGCCTTCAGCGCCAGTCATGAGCCGAGCCCCTGGATGGGCGACCGCCAGACGTTCCAGATGATGCCGTCGGCTGCCTCCGGCACACCCGACGCCTCCCGCACGGCGCGTGCGCTGCCCTTCCGCCACGACAACGAGACGGCGACCCCGCACTACTACGGGGTGACGTTCGAGAACGGCCTGAAGGCCGAGATGACGCCCACCGACCACGCGGCGCGGATGCGGTTCGCCTATCCCGGTGACGACGCGAGCCTGGTCTTCGACAACGTCGACAACAGGGGCGGTCTCACCCTCGACCCGGAGACCGGTTCCTTCACCGGCTTCTCCGACGTGAAGAGCGGCGGCTCGACCGGAGCCACCCGGCTGTTCGTATACGGCGTCTTCGACGCTCCCGTCACCGACAGCGGAAAGCTGAAGGGCGGCGGCGGTGACGACGTGACCGGCTTCTTCCGCTTCGACGCGGGCAAGGACCGCACGGTGAACCTGCGGCTGGCCACCTCGCTCATCAGCGTCGACCAGGCGAAGAAGAACCTGGCGATGGAACTGCCGGAGAAGGCCTCCTTCGACAAGGTGCGGAAGAACGCGCAGAAGGCCTGGGACAAGATCCTCGGCAAGGTGGAGGTCGAGGGTGCGAACGCCGACCAGCTGACCACGCTCTACTCCAGCCTGTACCGGCTCTACCTCTACCCGAACTCGGGCTTCGAGCAGGTCGACGGGAAGAGCACCTACGCGAGCCCCTTCTCGGCCCAGACCGGGACCGACACCCCGACCCACACGGGCTCGAAGATCGTCCAGGGCGAGGTCTACGTCAACAACGGCTTCTGGGACACCTACCGGACGACCTGGCCGGCGTACTCCTTCCTCAGCCCGAAGCAGGCCGGGAGGATGGTGGACGGCTTCGTCCAGCAGTACAAGGACGGCGGCTGGATCTCCCGCTGGTCCTCCCCGGGCTACTCCGACCTGATGACCGGCACCAGCTCCGACGTGGCCTTCGCCGACGCGTACGTCAAGGGCGTCGACTTCGACGCCGAGGCGGCCTACGACGCGGCGGTGAAGAACGCCACGGTGGCCCCGCCGTCCTCCGGGGTCGGGCGCAAGGGCATGGAGACCTCGGTCTTCACCGGATATGCGAACACCTCGACCCACGAGGGTCTCTCCTGGTCGCTGGAGGGCTACCTCAACGACTACGGCATCGCGCAGATGGGCCAGGCCCTCTACGAGAAGACGAAGAAGCAGCGCTACAAGGAGGAGTCCGCGTACTTCCTCAACCGGGCGCAGAACTACGTCAAGCTCTTCGACGAGAAGGCCGGCTTCTTCCAGGGCAGGAAGGCGAACGGCGACTGGCGTCTTCCCTCCGGCCAGTACGACCCCCGTGTCTGGGGATACGACTACACGGAGACCAACGGCTGGGGCTACGCCTTCACCGCCCCGCAGGACAGCCGCGGCCTGGCCAACCTCTACGGCGGGCGTGACGGCCTGGCGAAGAAACTGGACACGTACTTCTCGACGCCGGAGACCGCCGGACCCGAGTTCGTGGGCTCCTACGGCGGCGTGATCCACGAGATGACCGAGGCGCGCGACGTGCGGATGGGCCAGTACGGCCACAGCAACCAGGTCGCGCACCACGCCACGTACATGTACGACGCCGCCTCGCAGCCCTGGAAGACCCAGGAGAAGGTCCGCGAGGTCCTCGGCCGGCTGTACACCGGCAGCGAGATCGGCCAGGGCTACCACGGCGACGAGGACAACGGCGAGCAGTCGGCCTGGTTCCTCTTCTCCTCGCTCGGCTTCTACCCGCTGGTCATGGGCAGCGGTGAGTACGCGATCGGCTCGCCGCTCTTCACGAAGACCACCGTGCACCTGGAGAACGGCCGCGACCTGGTCGTCAAGGCGCCGAAGAACAGCGCCACGAACATCTATGTCCAGGGCCTGAAGGTCAACGGCAAGAAGTGGGCGTCCACTTCGCTGCCGCACGACCTGCTCGCCAAGGGCGGCGTGCTGGAGTTCGACATGGGCTCCGAGCCCTCCTCGTGGGGCACCGGCAGGAACGCGGCCCCGGTCTCCATCACGCAGGACGACAAGGTGCCCGCACCGAAGGGCGACGTGCTCAAGGGTGACGGCGCGCTGTACGACAACACCTCCGCCACCTCGGCCGCGGTCGAGTCGGTGGACCTGCCGGCCGCCGAGGGCTCGAAGGCGGTCCAGTACACCCTGACCTCCGCCACGGCGGCGAAGGCTCCCACGGGCTGGGTGCTCCAGGGATCGGCGGACGGGAAGACCTGGAAGGACCTCGACAAGCGGTCCGGGCAGACGTTCGCCTGGGACAAGCAGACCCGGGTGTTCTCGGTGGCCGCACCGGGGGCGTACGCGCAGTACAGGCTGGTGAGCACGGAGGCGGCGACGCTGGCGGAGATCGAGTTGATCTCCTGACCGCCTGATCGAGTCACGGCGCCGGGGGCGGCCACCCGCATCAGCGGGGGCCGCCCCCGGTGGCGTAGTGCCCCGCATGCTCCATCGGACCCGGACGCGCATCACCGCCCGCGCGACGGGAGCGGCCGTGGCCCTGGCCGCCCTTCTCGCTCTCGCCACCGTCCTCGCGCCGGCCGGAAGCCCGCCGGCCACGCGGTGCGCGGTACGGGGGCGCCCCTCACCCTGGTCCGCACCGCGGACGGGAGCTTCGACGGGATCAACGGACGCATCGACCGCCAGGTTCCGGGCGCAGGGGGAACCGTGCGGACGTACAGCCCCTACGACCGGACCCCCGGCAACGACACCGCCGTGATTCCGGTCGACACCTCGCCCGCCGCGCTGTGGCGCGCCCTCTCCGGCCCGGTCGCCCGGACCGCGATCGCCGCAGCCGTGGCCGTGGCGGTCGTGCACCGGAGCCGTCGGCGGCGGCGCTCCGGCTGAGTCCCGCCCCTGCCCGGGGGCCGGGAAACGGGACGGACAGGCCCCGCCCCGCGCGCCACGTCTCACACGGTGGGCCATTCGTACGGTTCCCACCGGGGAATTGCCTGTCCGCTATGGGCTAGTCAGGGTACTTTTGCGGCCTTTTGCGGTGTCCCGGCACATCTTGGCGTGGATTCATGTCATCTCTTAGGCGATCAGGTGATCAGTACGACAATCATCTCGGCTTGAAGGAGCCCTTCATGCGCATTTCCGCTTCCCTCCGCTCCCGCAGTGTCCGCGTGGGCACCACGACGGCCGCTGTGGTCGCGGTCGCCGGTGCCACCCTGGCCGGGGCCCCCGCCGCCTACGCCCTGCCCGGTGACAGCGGCGACATCGAGATCAGCTCGGTCGGCTGGCACTCGCGCGGTGACCGCGACGGCGTCGAGGTCTGCAAGTTCGTGCTCAAGGCGAGCAACTTCGAGTCCTTCCCCTCCGTCCCCTGGACGATCACCGAGCAGCCCCCGACCGTTCCCCCGGGTGACACGCTGCTGGGCACCCTCCCCCTGGTGAACGGCCAGGCCCGCAGCCAGCAGTACCTGCTCCCGGAGGGCACGTACCAGCTGGTGTGGACCGTCCCGGCGGGCCCGAAGCAGCGGAGCTTCGAGGTCGACTGCTCCCCGAGGCCGGGCCAGGGCGGCAGCCGCGGTGACAGCAACGACCGTGGTGACAGCAACGACCGTGGTTCGGAGTCGGGTACCGAGAAGAGCAGTGAGAAGAAGTCCGACGCGATCTACGAGAAGCCGTCCGGAGCGGTGCCTGCGGGCGGCGGCGGCGTCCCGGACATGGAGAGCGTCAGCTCCGAGAGCGGCTCGAACATCGGGACCTCGGCCGCGCTGGTCGCCGGAGCCGCCGGTATCGCCGGCCTGATCATGGTCCGTCGCACCGCGCGCCGCCGTGCCCGCAACGAGGTATGACGCGCGCGGCCGACGGCGGCGACGGCGACGAGGACCCAGTCGCGCCTGCCGGCTCACGATCACCCTGTGCGTGACCTTCTCGCTGGTGACCGGCGTCGTGTGGGCGGTCTCGGACTCGTCCGAGGACGCCTCGTCGGTCGCCGCCGCCCGCGGCAGCGATGCCGCGGGCGGCGGGGCGCCCCCCTTCCGGAGAGCTCCGCACGCGCCGCAGAAGAAGGTGCCGGCCTCGCACGCACCGCTGGTGCACTCCCGTCCGCTGAAGGTAGCCATCCCGGCGATCTTCATCGAGGCTCCCGTCACCGGCCTCGCCCTCGACGGGAAGGGCCGGCTGGGCGCCCCGCCGCTGAGCAAGCCCAAACTGGTGGGGTGGTACCGCAAGGGCCCTTCCCCCGGGGAGGCGGGAACCTCGCTGCTCGTCGGGCACCGGGACACGGCGACGGGGCCGGCGATCTTCCTCAATCTCAACGCCCTGCGCCGCGGTGACACCGTGAAGGTCACCCGGGCGGACAAGCGGACCGCTGTCTTCACCGTCGACGAGGTGAAGACGTACACGAAGGACAAGTTCCCGGACGACAAGGTGTACGGGGCGACCGGCCGTCCTGAGCTCCGGCTCCTGACCTGTGGTGGACGCTTCGACAAGAAGGGCGGCTACTCGGCCAACGTCGTCGTCTTCGCCCATCTCACCTCGCTGAAGAAGAAGGCTGCCTGAACCGCACGACGCCGCACGAAGCCGCACGGAACCGGCCGGTACCTCGGGGGCGAGGTACCGGCCGTCCGCGTCGGCCCCGTGCGGGTGACTTCGGCGCAATCGCGGTATACGGGGGCGGGGTAACCACTACGTTCGGCCCATGCCACTTCCGAAGGACTTGGACCCGTACGCGAACCCGCGCGCCTTCTACGGTGCGGAGCTGCGCCGGCTGCGGGAGGCGGCGGGGCTGTCGCAGAACGAGCTGGGTGAGCGGGTGTTCTGCTCGGGCACGTACATCGGGCTCTTCGAGGCGGCCGAGCGACGCCCGCAGATGGAGATCTCACGGGCGTTGGACGAGTTGCTGGACAGCGGGGAACACCTCCAACGGCTGTGCCGGCTGGCCCGGACGTCGAAGGTGGCGGGGTACTTCGCGGACGCGGCCGAGCTCCAGCAACGCGCCGCCTCCATCGCGGAGTACTCGACCATGGTCGTTCCGGGCCTGCTCCAGACTGAGTCGTATGCGCGAGCGCTGACGCGTGCGGCTCATCCCTACGCCTCGCACGACGTCATCGACAGCCACGTGGGGACCAGGATGGAACGGGGAAAGCTGCTCGACTCCCCGAGCGCACCGGTTCTCTGGGTGATCCTTCACGAAGCGGCGCTCCGCGTCCCAGTGGGCGGGCCGGGCGTCATCGCCGAGCAGCTCGAACACCTTCGAACGCAGGGCAGCACCCGCCCGCGCGTGGTCGTTCAGGTGCTGCCGTTCTCGGCCGGGGCGAATCCCCTGTTGGACACGGCCGTGACACTGATGCACTTCTCCGACGCACCGCCCGTCGTCTACACAGAGGCGGCTTACAGCGGCCAACTCCTCGAAGAACCCGGGCTGGTGGAGCAAATCTCTTCCGCATACGATCTGGCCAGGGCTTCCGCTCTTTCTCCGGAAGCATCGCTGTCCCTCATCAAGTCGGCTGCGAAGGGCCATACGACAGATGCTCACCTCACGTGACCTGTGTTCGGTAACGTGGCGCAAGTCGTCCCACAGCAACGGCGACGGGGGAAACTGCGTCGAGATCGCCGACGGCTTCCCCGGCCTCGTCCCCGTGCGCGACAGCAAGACCCCAGGCGGCCCCGCGCTCACCTTCGCCACCGCCCACTGGACGCGGTTCGTCGAAGCGCTCAGGCAGGGCTCGCTCTGAGGTCCGTCAGGCGATGGCATCGAACAGCCTCTGCGGCAAGGCCATGTTGAGCGCCGTCACGACCGGCTTGTCGTGTTCCGTGCCGAGGCGGGAGACGGCGCCCGTGGCGAGCTGGAACAGTTCTCCGCTCGCGGGGGTCAGCCGCAGGTAGCGGGCGGTGAGTACGCGCAGGAAGTGCGAGTGGGCCACCAGGGCGATGTCCGCCTCCCCGAGGCGCGAGGCCGCCGCCCTTACCTCCGCGAGGATCCGGTCCGCGCGCGCACCCACCTCCTCCGGGCTCTCCCCCGGGTGCTCCTCGGGACCGGGCGCGACTCCGTCGGTCCAGAGGTTCCAGTCGGGACGGGTGCGGCGGATCTCGACGGTGGTCACGCCCTCGTACGCTCCGTAGTCCCACTCCCGCAGGTCAGGTGTCTCGCGGGGCGCGGTCAGGCCGGCCAGCTCGGCGGTGCGGCGGGCGCGGAGGTAGGGGCTGACGAGGGTGAGCCCGATCTCCCGCTCCGCGAGCAGCGGCACGAGAGCCCGGGCCTGACGCTCGCCCAGCTCGGTCAGGGGCAGGTCGGTCCAACTCGTGTGCTGCCCGGACCGGGACCACTCGGTCTCGCCGTGCCGGATCAGGATCAACTCGCCCATGGGTGCTTCCGCTCTGTGCGCCGTACTCGTACGTATGTGCCGCTGGTGCCAACCCGACGGCCCACGATCGCATTCCACCGGGCCCGGCACGGAGCGGCTCGCCCCGGGGTGGACTCCGTACGGCGGAGCGTCCTCCTGCCCCCCGTCGGTGCTGTACCGCGTGGTGCGGGCCCAGGCGACCGCGCGTCCTCCGCCGGCCCGCGACCTCGCGTCCGCCTCCTCCTTGGCCCGGGTGGCACCGTGGCCGCCCCCGTAGCGGTTGGTCGAGGAGTTGTACACGACGGCGCCGCAGCTGTTGCTGAAGGACGCGAGGATACGGCCCGGAGCGGCCCGGAGCCGAGGAGGGCGGCGGGGAACCGGACGACCCGGTACCGGACCGCCGCGGGGGGGCCGCGGGGGGGGCGGGTCCGGATGCCGGGCCGGGAGGGTCGGTGTGCGGGCCGCCGTCAGGCGGAGTCGCCGACGACCGTGACCGTGTACGGCCGGTCCGTGTCCGTCGTGACACGGACTTCTCCGCCCTCGCGGACCACCTCGTACGTCGCCGCCACCGCGCCCGTGTGGTCGGGGACGGTCACCGTGCGGGTGAAGTCACCGGTGCCCGCCGGTGCGAACACGCGGAGTTCGAGGCCGTCGAGCCACTCGCCGTCCGGGCGGGACTCGTCCGCGCCCAGCGCCAGGACCGCGCCCTGACGGACCAGCAGGGGCAGGCTGTCGAAGCCGTGGGTCTCGCGGCGCCAGGCGGGGCCCGTGACGGTATCGCCGGTCAGCAGGTGGGTCCAGGTGCCCTCGGGGACGTAGTACTCGACCTGGCCGTCCTCCGTGAAGACGGGGGCGACGAGGACGTCCGGGCCGAGCAGGTACTCGCGGTCCACCGTGCGGGCCGTCGGGTCCTGGGGGAACTCCAGCAGCAGCGGGCGCATCGTCGGGACGCCCGTGCGGTGGGCCTCGACGGCGGCGCCGTAGATGTACGGCATGAGGCGGTGCTTGAGCCGGGTGAACTGCCGGGCCACGTCGACCGCTTCGTCGCCGAACTCCCACGGCACGCGGTAGGACGAGGAGCCGTGCAGCCTGCTGTGCGAGGACAGCAGGCCGAAGGCCAGCCAGCGCTTGAAGACGGCTGGGTCGGGGGTGCCCTCGAAGCCGCCGATGTCGTGGCTCCAGAAGCCGAAGCCGGACAGGCTCAGCGACAGCCCGCCGCGCAGGGACTCCGCCATGGCTTCGAAGGAGGACCAGCAGTCGCCGCCCCAGTGGACCGGGTACTGCTGTCCGCCGGCCGTGGCCGAGCGGGCGAAGAGGACGGCCTCGCCCGCGCCGCGCTCCTTCTCCAGGAGCTCGAAGACGGCCTTGTTGTAGAGGTGCGTGTAGTAGTTGTGCATGCGCTCCGTGTCGGAGCCGTCGTGCCAGACGACCTCGGTCGGGATACGCTCGCCGAAGTCGGTCTTGAAGCCATCGACGCCCTGGTCCAGGAGCACCTTGAGCTTGCTCTGGAACCACGCCGTGGCCTCGGGGTCGGTGAAGTCGACCAGCGCCATGCCGGCCTGCCACTTGTCCCACTGCCAGACGTCGCCGTCCGGCGTCCGGACGAAGTACCCCTTCTCCGCGCCCTCTTCGTACAGCGGGCTCTTCTGCCCGATGTACGGGTTGATCCAGACGCAGATCTTCAGGCCCTTGGCCTTGAGCCTGGCGATCATGTCCTCCGGGTCGGGGAAGACCGCCGGGTCCCACTCGAAGTCGCACCACTGGTACTCGCGCATCCAGAAGCAGTCGAAGTGGAAGACGCTGAGGGGGATGCCGCGCTCGGCCATGCCGTCGACGAAGGAGTTGACCGTCGCCTCGTCGTAGGAAGTGGTGAACGAGGTGGTGAGCCAGAGGCCGAACGACCAGGCCGGCGGGAGTGCCGGGAGGCCGGTGAGGGAGGCGTACCGGGTCAGGACGTCCTTGGGCGTGGGGCCCGCGACGACGAAGTACTCGAGGGTCTGGTCCTCGACGCTGAACTGCACCTGGCCGACGGCCTCGGAGCCCACCTCGAAGGAGACCTTGCCGGGGTGGTTGACGAAGACGCCGTAGCCACGCGAGGAGAGGTAGAAGGGGACGTTCTTGTAGGCCTGTTCGCTGCTGGTGCCGCCGTCGGCCTGCCACATGTCGACGACCTGGCCGTTCTTCACGTACGGCGTGAAGCGCTCGCCGAGGCCGTGGACGGTCTCGCCGACGCCGAGGGCGAGCTGGGCGAACATGTGGTGGCTGCCGTCGACGGTGGCGAAGGCGCTGCCCTTGCGCCCGGCGGAGGTCAGGACCTGGCCGTCCGCGTCGAGGAATTCCAGCCCGAACGCGCCCTCGGTGGGCAGCCGCAGGGTGAGCGGGCCGCTGGTCAGTTCCGCGGCGGTGCCCTCCGTGCGGGTGGTGGCGGCGGACCGCGCGGAGGCGCCCGGCATCTCGAAGTCGGGACCCTTGCGGCGCTTGCCCGCGAGGTGCGTGAGGCGCACCGCGATGACGCCCTCGGCCGGGGCGTAGGCGTCAACGGTGATCAGCGGGGCGTTCAGCGTGTCGCCGCGACGCTCGACCCGCTTGACGGAGGCGTAGGCGGCGAGTCGGTCGTCGTCGAGGCGGACATCGCGGACTTCGGTGGCGTACGAGGCGTGCACACCTTCGCGCATCTGCCAGAAGCCGTCGGTGAACTTCATGGGGGTCCGTTCCTGTGGGTTCCTGATTTTGATCGTACACAAAACAAATATTTTTTCGAAGCGCTTCGACGATGCCTTCCGGGCCCGGAGTGCCGCCCCGCCAGGGCCGTCCGGACCCCTGCGAGAGGGGCGTGATGCCCCTATGTGACGTTGATGTCACAGGGATGGTCTAGAAAGAAACGCCAGGATGCCGTATTAGTACTGCCAGCCAACAAATCGGTCGGACGGCAGCGCAGCCGGCCCGGCCCATGTCGACAAGAGGCAACCCCATGTCGAACCGCTTCACCCCCACCCCCGCGGACAGGTTCACCTTCGGTCTGTGGACCGTGGGCTGGCGTGGCAACGACCCGTTCGGTGACGCGACGCGTCCCGCGCTGGACCCGGTCGAGTCGGTGGAGCGGCTCGCCGAGCTCGGTGCCCACGGTGTCACCTTCCACGACGACGACCTGATCCCCTTCGGGTCCGACGACGCCGAGCGGGCCCGGCTGATCGGCCGGTTCAAGGACGCCCTGGACCGCACCGGGATGAAGGTCCCGATGGCCACCACCAACCTGTTCACCCACCCGGTGTTCAAGGACGGCGGCTTCACCTCCAACGACCGCGACGTACGCCGCTTCGCGCTGCGCAAGGTCATCCGCAACATCGACCTGGCCGCCGAACTCGGCGC
The DNA here is from genome assembly GCF_040611875.1 of Streptomyces sp. NPDC006516. Taxonomy (NCBI): domain Bacteria; kingdom Bacillati; phylum Actinomycetota; class Actinomycetes; order Kitasatosporales; family Streptomycetaceae; genus Streptomyces; species Streptomyces sp. NPDC006516. The sequence goes on along the minus strand of NZ_JBEXPD010000017.1, from coordinate 124,025 downwards.
GAAGACCTACGTCGCCTGGGGCGGCCGCGAAGGAGCCGAGTCCGGCGGCGCCAAGGACGTCCGCGTCGCCCTGGACCGCATGAAGGAAGCCTTCGACCTGCTCGGCGACTACGTCACCGAACAGGGCTACGACCTGCGCTTCGCCATCGAGCCCAAGCCCAACGAGCCCCGCGGCGACATCCTCCTGCCCACCATCGGCCACGCCCTCGCCTTCATCGAGCGCCTGGAGCGCCCCGAGATGGTCGGCGTGAACCCGGAGACCGGCCACGAGCAGATGGCCGGACTCAACTTCCCCCACGGCATCGCCCAGGCCCTGTGGGCCGGCAAGCTCTTCCACATCGACCTCAACGGCCAGTCCGGCATCAAGTACGACCAGGACTTCCGCTTCGGCGCCGGAGACCTGCGCCAGGCGTTCTGGCTGGTGGACCTCCTGGAGTCCTCCGACTACGAAGGCTCCCTGCACTTCGACTTCAAGCCCGTACGCACCGACGGCATCGACGGCGTCTGGGAATCCGCGAAGAACTGCATGCGCAACTACCTCATCCTCAAGGAGCGCGCCCTCGCCTTCCGCGCCGACCCCGCCGTCCAGGAGGCCCTGACCGCCTCCCGCCTCGACGAACTCGCCCAGCCCACCGCCGACGACGGCCTCAAGGCCCTCCTCGCCGACAAGTCCGCCTACGAGGACTTCGACGCCACCGCCGCCGCCGAACGCTCCATGGCCTTCGAAGCCCTCGACCAGCTCGCCATGGAACACCTCCTCGGCGTCCGCTGACCCACCCCCCGGGGTGTCCGACGGCCCACCGCCGGACACCCCCGCACCGCCCCGCCGTGACACCGCCGGATCCGCGCAGGGGCTTGACGAGAACCCCGTGGGAGCGTTCCCATGGGCCCGGCCACCCTCTCACCGCAAGGGCACCACCGTGACAGAACCCTCCCCGGACGGGCGGATCCGACGCCGCAGCCGCCGCACCAGGCGGATCGTCGTCCCCCTCACCGTCGTCTCCGCGATCGTCGCAGGCACCGTGCTCTCGGGGTGCGGCCAGCAGCGGGACGAGGACGTCTACACCGTCATGAACTCCTCGACCGACGAGTCGTACCACCGCTGGGACGGCGACACGCTCGCGCGCTGCAGCAAGCAGCTCGGGGTCACCATCGAGCAGCAGAGCGTGCCCGCCGCACAGCTCATGACGAAGGCGCTGCGCATGGCCTCGTCGAAGTCGCTGCCGGACGTCCTCCAGCTGGACGCGTCGGAGATGCCGACGTTCGCCGAGGCCGGCGGGCTGATCCCGCTGAAGGACCTCGGTCTGACCACGACGGACATCCCCGAGGGGATCGTCGACTTCGGGTCGTTCGACGGGAAGTACTACGGGGCCGCGCGCACGGTGAACACCCTGGCGCTGTTCTACAACAAGGACACCCTCGACAAGGCCGGCCTGAAGGTGCCCACCACGTGGGCCGAGATGCAGTCGACCGCGAAGAAGCTGACCAAGGGCAAGCAGTACGGGCTGGCCCTGAGCGCGGGTGGCGCGGAGGACGGCGTCTTCCAGTTCACCCCGTTCATGTGGTCCAACGGTGGTGACGAATCCAAGCTCGACACCCCCGAGGTCGCCGAGGCCCTGGACTACTGGAAGGCCCTCCTCAAGGACGGCTCGCTCTCCAAGTCCACGGTCAACTGGACGCAGGCCGACGTGAACGACCAGTTCATGGCCGGCAACGCGGCCATGATGATCAACGGCCCGTGGCAGGTCGAGACCCTGAACGCCAAGAAGGGGCTCAACTGGGGCATCGCCGAGATCCCCGTGCCCGAGGCTGGCGACGACTCGGTCGGTCCGCTGGGCGGCGGTGTGCTGACCGTGCCCAACACCGGCGACACCGAGCGCGAGAAGATGGCCGCCAAGATCATCGGCTGCATGGCGGGCGAGCAGGAGCAGATCACCTACGCTCTGAACAGCTGGATGGTCCCCGCGAACACCAAGGCCGCCGCCGTGTGGCGCACGAAGGCCCCGGAGCTGGCGGCCCTGGCCGGACAGGTCTCGACGGCCCGCTCCCGCACCGCGAAGGTCGGCGCGCAGTGGTCGTCCGTGTCCCTGGCCCTGCAGAGCGCCTTCCAGTCCGCGCTCACCGGCGAGTCCAGCGAGGCCGCTCTGAAGCGTGCACAGCAGCAGGTCACGAGCGGGAACTGAGGTAACGAACCATGTCATCCACCACAGCCTCGGCCACCGCGCTGCCGGCCGACCCGACGGCCCCCGCGGCCGGCGCGGTCAAGAAGCCCGTGAACCCGCGGAGCGCCAAGCGGCGCAGGGTGCTCGCCCAGTGGGGGTTCATCGCCCCCGCCGTGATCTTCATGGCGCTGTTCTTCGGCTACCCGCTCGTCCGCAACATCGTCATGAGCTTCCAGGACTACTCGCCGTCCACCTTCTTCACCGGCGAGGCGCCGTTCAACGGCACGGACAACTGGAGCAACGTCTTCGAGGACGGGCTGTTCGGCAAGGCCCTGTGGCAGACGATCCTCTTCACCATCGGGTCGCTCGTCGGTCAGTTTTGCATCGGCCTGGCGCTCGCCGTCTTCTTCACCCGCCGCTTCCCGCTGAACGGCATCCTGCGCTCGCTGATCCTGCTGCCGTGGCTGGTCCCGATGGTCGTCTCCGGCATCGTGTGGCGGCGCATCTTCGACCAGGACACCGGTGTCCTCAACTCCTTCCTGGGCACCATCGGCCTCCCCGGTGACACGCCCTGGCTCACCAGCACGAGCATGGCGCTGATCTCGGTGATCCTGGTGAACATCTGGATCGGCATCCCGTTCAACATGGTGATCCTCTACGGCGGCCTCCAGGAGGTCCCCAAGGAGCTGAACGAGGCCGCGGCCCTCGACGGCGCGTCAGCCTGGCGTACGTTCCGCTCGGTCACCCTGCCCATGCTCAAGCCCGTCATCACCGTGGTGCTGGTGCTCGGCTTCATGTCGACGGTCAAGATCCTCGACCTGGTCCTCGCCCTCACCGACGGCGGCCCCGCCGACTCCACCCAGACGCTCGGCACGCTCACGTACCAGAACTCCTTCGTCCAGATGGACTTCGGGGCCGGTGCCGTGGTCGGCAACATCCTGATCCTGATCTCCGCCGTCTTCGCGGTGTTCTACCTGCGGGTCAACCGCAACGAGGGGAAGTGACCGGCATGGCGACCACCACCCAGATCCCCGCCGCCCCGGCTCCCGCAACCGTCCACCGGCCCAAGCGCCGCTGGGGTGCGACCGTCTTCGGCGTCGTCATCCTCGCGGTCATGCTGTTCCCGCTGTACTGGATGATCAACACCGCGCTGCAGCCCGACGCCAGCCTGGTGGACGTGGGACCGGTTCCGACCGGTATCGACTTCTCCGGCTTCACCTCGGCCATCACCGAGCAGGGCGGCAATCTGCTGACCTCGCTGGCCGTGGCGCTCGGCGCCGTGGCCATCTGCCTGGCGATCTCCGCGCCGGCGGCGTACGGCCTGGCGCAGTTCAAGCTGCGCGGCAGCAAGACGATCGTCTTCGGCACGCTGATCACCCAGATGGTGCCGGGCATCGTCATCGCGAACGCCCTGTACAGCGCGTACGTGGACCTCGGCCTGGTCAACTCCTACTTCGGCCTGATGCTGGCGGACGCGTCCCTGGGTATCCCGTTCGCGATCGTGCTGATGCGTTCGTTCATGGTGTCGATCCCCCGCGAGGTCATCGAGGCGGCCGAGGTCGACGGCGCGGGGCGCATCCGTACGTTCCTCCAGGTCGTCCTGCCGATGAGCCGCAACTCGCTGATCACCGCGGGCCTGTTCTCGTTCCTGTACGCGTGGAGCGACTTCATGTTCGCGCTCACGCTGAACACGACCGACGACGTCAAGCCGATCACCCTGGGCATCTACCAGTACATCGGCGCGCACGTCGGCGACTGGGGCTCGGTCATGGCCGCCTCGGTGCTGTCGGCGGTGCCGGCCGCCGTCCTTCTCGTCCTGTCCCAGAAGTACATCGCCGCCGGCATCACCGGTGGCTCGGTCAAGTAAGGGTTTCCATGAGTGACTTCCCCGTCTTCCCGCCCGGGTTCGTCTTCGGCGCGGCCACGGCGTCGTACCAGATCGAGGGCGCCGTCGAGGAGGACGGCCGCGGCCCGTCCATCTGGGACACCTACAGCCACCAGCCCGGCAGGACGGACGGCGGCGACACGGGTGACGTCGCCTGCGACCACTACCACCGCTACCCGGAGGACGTGGCCCTGCTGCGCGACCTGGGCGTGGAGTCCTACCGCTTCTCGATCGCCTGGTCCCGGATCCAGGCGACGGGCAGCGGGGCGGTCAACCCCAAGGGGCTCGACTTCTACTCCCGGCTCGTCGACTCGCTGCTGGAGGCGGGCATCGAGCCGGCCGCCACGCTCTACCACTGGGACCTGCCGCAGGCCCTGGAGGACAAGGGCGGCTGGCGTTCGCGTGAGACCGCCGAGCGCTTCGGCGAGTACACCGCCATCGTCGCGGAGCACCTGGGCGACCGTGTGCCGCGCTGGATCACCCTGAACGAGCCCTGGTGCAGCGCGTTCCTCGGCTACTCCGTGGGCCGGCACGCGCCCGGCGCGCAGGAGGGGCGCGGGGCGCTGGCCGCCGCCCACCACCTGCTGGTCGGTCACGGCCACGCGATGAACGCGCTGCGCGCGGCGGGCGTCCGCGAGGCGGGGATCACCCTCAACCTGGACCGCAACGTCCCGGCCACCGAGTCGGACGCCGACCTCGCCGCGGTCGTCCGCGCGGACACCCAGCACAACCTGGTGTGGACCGAGCCTCTCCTCGCGGGCCGCTACCCGGCCACCGAGGAGGAGACCTGGGGCGAGCTGATCACCGGCCAGGACTTCCGCCGCGAGGGCGACCTGGAACTGATCTCCCAGCCGATGGATTTCCTGGGCATCAACTACTACCGGCCGATCGTGGTCGCCGCCGCCCCGCACCGCGAGGCGGACCCGGCGCTGCGCGTGGCCACGGACAACCGGTACGCGGAGGGGAACTACCCCGACGTCCGCAAGACGGCGATGGGCTGGCCGGTCGTCCCGGAGTCCTTCACCGATCTGCTGACCGCGCTGAAGCAGACGTACGGCGATGCCCTGCCGCCGGTGCACATCACGGAGAACGGCTCGGCGGAGTTCGACAGCGTCGAGGCCGACGGTTCCATCCACGACGCGGACCGGGTGGAGTACCTGCGCACCCACCTGACGGCGCTGCGTGCGGCGATGGACGCGGGCGTGGACGTGCGCGGCTACTACGTGTGGTCGCTGCTGGACAACTTCGAGTGGGCGCTGGGTTATGCGAAGCGGTTCGGGATCATCCGGGTCGACTACGACACCCTGGAGCGCACCCCGAAGGACAGCTACCGCTGGTATCAGCAGCTGATCGCGGCCCACAAGGCCTGACCGGATCCGACGACGACCGGGGGCGTACGCGCGCAGGACGGCGCGTACGCCCCCGGTCGTGTGTGTACCGGCGGATCCGGTCCACCGGTCCGCCGTCCCGTTCGCGGCGATCCAGCCGAGACTCCTACCCTCGCGCCGTGCCGCCGAGTTCCTCCACCGCTACGGGGGGCGAACTGGTCTACGCAGGAGACGGGGACACTCCCCTGGTCGCCGCCGAGGGCGAGGCTCGGGACGCCGGACCGCTCGTCCGCCAGCCCAGCCGTGAGGCGTTCAGCCGCATGGTCGCCGACCCGGAGTACCAGGAGATCACTGAGCTGCGAACCCGGAGCCTGGGCGAGGCCGTCCTCCAGCCCGCCCTTCCCCGGGACCCGGCACAGCCGAGCCCCGGGCGGAGGCGGCGGACGGCCGCACGGCCCGATCGGCATGCTGTGTGCCCGGCCGGGGTCACGCGCTCCCACGGCCGGACGGACAGCAGCATCAGTCCCGGCCCACGTCCGAGGACACCGCGTCCCGCAGGTTCACGATCGCGTCGGCAGGCAGGAGGTGGCCCTCCCGCACGGCACGGGCGTCGGCTGCCGCGACCCGGGCCGCGTAGCCGGCGTGCGTCGGATACAGCTGGTCCAGCTGTGCCCCGCTGAAGGGCACATGGGTCCCGAACAACACGCAGAACGTCTCTCCCGTGTTGTCCCCGGTGTTCAGTGCGATGGGAACCCCGACCTGCGAGAGCCTGATTCCGCCCCGGGCCAGTCCGAGGGCGTCCCGGGCCTTGGTGCCGTCGGGGGCGAACTCCAGGGGCGGCGCGGCCGGCGGGAGCACACCGTGTTCGACCCAGCGCTCCAGGTGCGTGTAGGCGGCGGCGATCACGTGGTGCAACGGCACCTCGCTGTACGGCGGCCGGGCGCAGGAGAACGTCGGCGCCGCTCCCAGGTCACGGGTGAGCAGCGGTTCCCGGTAGGCCTGCCCGTACCGGCCGGAGTGCGCGGCCCCGGACACCTCCCAGCGTCGGTAGCCGTTGTCGTCCGCCCGCCGCAGGGGGGTGCGTACGTCGGTCTCCGAGAGCACGTGGAACACCGGCTCGCCACCCTTGCGGGTGGGTGCGGAGCCGACGACGAAGCCGTAGCCGTCGAACACCGGCGCTGTCCGGGGCAGCACCCTGTCGTAGTAGACCGTCATCCGGCCCGCCGACTGCGACGCCCCGATGCCGAGCAGCGTGCGTGCCCGGAGGGGGCCGAGTACCTTGCCGGTCCCCGCGCGCAGCGCTGCGGCCGCCTGCGCGTACACGTCGTAGGACATCTCGTCGGCCGTGAAGCGCCCCTGTCCCGTCACGTCGAGATGTCCGTAGCGGGCGGGGCTCCACCCGCGTAGGTGGTCCACGCCGACGCGCTGGGCAGACACGCCGACCCAGACGTATCCGGCGCGGGTGATCTGGTCAGGCGCCCAGAGGGCGTCCAGGTCGTAACCGCCGCTGACGTTCTGCCACTCCGTCAGCACCGTGCCGTTGAAACGCGCCGGGTTGCCCGGCCGCCGCACGATGATGCGGGTCGTGTACGGCACGTCGTCCGCGGCCTTTTCCCCGTCGGGGCCGTAGGCGTCCGCCCGCCCGGACAGGTAGAACTCCTCCTCCACGTAACCGGCCTCGGCGAGGCCTGGCGCGGAGAGCCAGGGATAGGTGCCGGCGATGTCGTCCGCCTTCGGGTCACCGGGCACGGAACCGGCGACCGGTCCGCTCACCCCCGGGACCGCCGTGCTGTCGCGGTGGGCCGCCGGGTCCGCCGCCCGGGCGGGGAGGGCCGTAGCCGTCGCGCCCGTGCCCAGAAGAATGGTGGCCAGGGAGACCACCGCCAGCCTTAAGGTTGTGCGCCACTTGGTCAAGAGCACGCCTCTCTGCCGCCGGCAGGCCGTCCGCCCGCCTCCCCACGACGGTGCCGGGGGGACCCGCGAGCGCGCACCGGCGAAACCACCGGCCTCGTGAATCGGCGCGGGAGACCTACGCGGCCGGGCCGGGTACGCGGGTAGGCGGTTCCACCGGTCAACGCACCGCGTGCGCCGCCGGGTTCTCCAGAACCTCGTGGACCACCCGGGCCGCCGCGCCGCGGGCCGCGTCGCCGGAGAGGGACGAGGCGCGCAGGCGGCTGCCGTTCTCGTGCCATCGGCCGGAGACGACCCGCGCGGTGAGCTGGGCGTCGGCGGACTCCTCCAGCCACGGCATCAGGGTGCGGTAGATCCCGCCGAGGACGACCGCCTCCGGGTCGAACAGGTTCACCGCGCCGGCCAGCACCACACCCAGCCGGTCCCCCGCGTCGCGCAGCGCCGTGACGGCCCGCCTGTCGCCGGACGCGGCCCGCTGCTCCAGCTCGGCGATGCCGCGTACGCCCGTGGCCGGGTCCATCCCGGCCGCACGCAGCAGGGCCGCGCGGCCCGCGTACTGCTCCAGGCAGCCGTGCGCCCCGCAGCGGCAGAGCGGGCCCTGGGGGTCGACGACCATGTGCCCGATCTCGCCCGCGAAACCGTGCGCTCCGCGCAGCATCTCGCCGTTCACGACGAGCGCGCCGCCGACGCCGATCTCACCGGTGAGATAGAGGAAGGTGCGTACGCCACCGAGCCCGCCGAACCAGAGCTCGGCCAGGGCTGCCAGGTTGGCTTCGTTGTCGGAGCCGACGGCCAGGGCACGCCCCGCCGGGCGGAGGGTGCTGAGTGCCTGCCCGAAGATCCCTTCGGCCGCGACCCTGCTCCAGCCGAGGTTCGGGGCCTGCCGGACGACACCACCGGAGACGAGGCCGGGCAGCGCCAGTTCGACTCCGACCACCCGGAGTTCCTGTTCCCGGGTGGAGGCGATGACGCGGTTGGTGAGCCGGGCGGCGTGGGCCAGCACCTCGGCGGCCGGGACGCCCCGGTGGTCGGTGTGCTCGGTGACCCGGACCCGGTCGGTGCCGGTGAGGTCGACGGCGCACACCGACACGTAGTCGATGTTGATCTCCACCCCGAGGCCCGCCGGCCCGGTCCGGGACAGCTTCAGCACGGTTCCGGGGCGCCCGGCCGAGCCGCTGGAGGTCTTGCCGGACTCGCTGAGGCAGTCCAGCGCGAGCAGCTCCTCCACGAGCGAGGAGACGGCGGCCCTGGTGAGGCCCACGAGGCTCGCCACCCGCGCACGGGTGACCTCGCCCTCGTCCCGGACGGTCCGCAGGACGAGGCTCAGGTTGTGACGCCGCACGGACTCGTGTCCGGCCTTGGCCGCCGGCGAGGCGAGGTTGTTCTTCATCTGACCTTCGAGCCTAACGGCGAAGGGCCGCACCCCGGGGGTGCGGCCCTCGCTCACTTCCTGGGTCCTTACTTGCGGATCAGGCTGCGGAGCACGTACTGCAGGATGCCGCCGTTGCGGTAGTAGTCCGCCTCACCGGGGGTGTCGATGCGGACGACGCCGTCGAACTCCACACCGGTGTCGGTGGTGACCTTGACGGTGCGCGGCGTGGTGCCGTCGTTCAGCTGGGTCACGCCGGAGAAGGAGAAGGTCTCCTCACCGGTCAGGCCGAGGGACTCGGCGGTCTGCCCCTCCGGGAACTGCAGCGGCAGGACGCCCATGCCGATGAGGTTCGAGCGGTGGATGCGCTCGTACGACTCGGCGATGACGGCCTTGACGCCCAGGAGCGCGGTGCCCTTGGCCGCCCAGTCACGGGACGAGCCGGAGCCGTACTCCTTGCCGGCCAGGATGACGAGCGGGGTGCCCGCGGCCTGGTAGTTCTGCGAGGCGTCGTAGATGAACGACACCGGGCCGTCCTGCTGCGTGAAGTCGCGGGTGTAGCCGCCCTCGGTGCCCGGCGCGATCTGGTTGCGCAGGCGGATGTTGGCGAACGTGCCGCGGATCATGACCTCGTGGTTACCACGGCGCGAGCCGTAGGAGTTGAAGTCACGGCGCTCGATGCCGTGCTCCGTGAGGTACTTGCCGGCCGGGGTGTCGCCCTTGATCGCACCGGCCGGGGAGATGTGGTCGGTGGTGACCGAGTCGCCGAGCTTGGCGAGCACCCGGGCGCCGGTGATGTCCTCGACCGGGGTCGTCTCCATCGTCATGCCCTCGAAGTACGGGGGCTTGCGCACGTAGGTGGACTCGGAGTCCCACTCGAAGGTGTTGCCGGTCGGGATCGACAGCGCCTGCCACTGGGCGTCGCCCGCGAAGACGTCCTGGTAGGACTTGTTGAACATGTCCTCGCCGATGGAGTTGGCGACGACGTCGTTGACCTCGGCCTCGGTCGGCCAGATGTCCTCGAGGTGGACGGGCTTGCCGTCCTGGTCGACGCCGAGGGCGTCCTTGGTGATGTCGACCTTCATCGAACCAGCGATGGCGTACGCGACGACCAGCGGCGGCGACGCCAGGTAGTTCATCTTGACGTCGGGGTTGATCCGGCCCTCGAAGTTACGGTTGCCGGAGAGCACCGAGGTGACGGCCAGGTCGTGGTCGTTGACGGCCTTGGAGACCTCGTCCGGCAGCGGGCCGGAGTTGCCGATGCAGGTGGTGCAGCCGTAGCCGACGAGGTTGAAGCCGACCTTGTCGAGGTAGGGGGTCAGGCCCGCCTTGTCGAAGTAGTCGGTGACGACCTTCGAGCCCGGGGCGAGGGTGGTCTTGACCCACGGCTTGCGGGTCAGGCCCTTCTCGACGGCCTTCTTCGCCACGAGCGCCGCGGCGACCATGACGTACGGGTTCGAGGTGTTGGTGCAGGAGGTGATCGCGGCGACCGTGACGGCGCCGTGGTCCAGCTCGTAGGTGGTGCCGTCCGGGGCGGTCACGGTGACCGGGTTCGACGGGACGCCGTTGGGCGAGACGGCCGGCGAGTCGGAGGCCGGGAAGGACTCCTTGCTCGCCTCCATGTCGTCGGTGACGTAGTTGCGTACGTCCTCGGCGAACTTCGCCTTGGCGTTCGCCAGGACGATGCGGTCCTGCGGGCGCTTGGGGCCGGCGATGGAGGGGACGACCGTGGAGAGGTCGAGCTCCAGCTTCTCGGAGAAGTCGGGCTCGGCGGCCGGGTCGAGCCAGAGGCCCTGCTCCTTGGCGTACGCCTCGACGAGCGCGACCTGCTGTGCGTCACGGCCGGTCAGGCGGAGGTACTTCAGCGTCTCGTCGTCGATCGGGAAGATCGCGGCGGTGGAGCCGAACTCGGGCGACATGTTGCCGATGGTGGCGCGGTTCGCGAGGGAGGTGGCGGCGACGCCCTCACCGTAGAACTCGACGAACTTGCCGACGACGCCGTGCTTGCGGAGCATCTCGGTGATGGTCAGCACGAGGTCGGTGGCGGTGGTGCCGGCCGGAAGCTCGCCGGTCAGCTTGAAGCCGACGACGCGCGGGATGAGCATGGAGACCGGCTGGCCGAGCATCGCGGCCTCGGCCTCGATGCCGCCGACGCCCCAGCCCAGCACGCCGAGGCCGTTGACCATGGTGGTGTGCGAGTCGGTGCCGACGAGGGTGTCGGGGTACGCCTGGCCGTTGCGGACCATGACCGTGCGGGCCAGGTGCTCGATGTTCACCTGGTGGACGATGCCGGTGCCCGGGGGGACGACCTTGAACTCGTCGAAGGCGGTCTGGCCCCAGCGCAGGAACTGGTAGCGCTCCTTGTTGCGGCCGTACTCCAGCTCGACGTTCTGGGCGAACGCGTCGTTGGTGCCGAACTTGTCGGCGATGACGGAGTGGTCGATGACCAGCTCGGCCGGGGCCAGCGGGTTGATCTTCGCCGGGTCGCCGCCGAGCTCCTTGACGGCCTCACGCATGGTGGCGAGGTCCACGACACAGGGAACGCCGGTGAAGTCCTGCATGATCACGCGGGCCGGCGTGAACTGGATCTCCTGGCTGGGCTGGGCCTGCGAGTCCCATCCGCCCAGCGCCCTGATGTGGTCGGCGGTGATGTTCGCGCCGTCCTCGGTGCGGAGCAGGTTCTCCAGCAGCACCTTCAGGCTGTAAGGGAGGCGCGCGGAGCCCTCGACCTTGTCCAGCTTGAAGATCTCGTACGACTCGTCGCCCACGCGCAGCGTGCTGCGGGCGTCGAAGCTGTTCGCCGACACGACAGTCTCCTTCTTCAATGTGCGCGTTCAACCGCGCCGCGCCTCATGTGCGGCCGGCGCCGCCTGCGGCCCCCACCATCCGCTAAGGTAAGGGTTAGTTAGGTAACCCTTACTGAGCGGCGGCTGCGGTGCGCCTCGGCAGATATCTCGATGTCGAGATAACTCTAGTACATCGCCGCCGCGCGGTCATGCCCGGGCGCCCGTGTCCGGCGCCACTCCGTGATGACGCACGGCCGCCCCCCCCCGGGCCGGACCGATCCGCCCGGCGACCGGGAGCCGGCGTATCGGTGGAGGCGCAGGACGCGTACGCGACCGAGCGTGACGAAAGGTCACCGCGCGCAGCGCTCCACGCCCGGTGCGGCAGCACAGACCGACGACGACCACCTCGCCCGGGAAGGCATCGTGCACTTCACCAACACCTCTGAGGCCGTACACGCGTGGGTCCACGGGTGGGCCCTCTCACGCGGCGCCGCCGAGCCGGTGCGGCAGCCGTGGGGCTTCACCGTGCGCCTCGGCCACCCCAGGCACACCACGAGTCACATCCTGCCCACCGCCGACGAGGCGACCGTGCGCGAGCTGACCGAGAGCACCACCGGGCCCGGCGTCCGGCTGAAGGCCTTCGTACCGGTGGAGTCCCTGGCGTCCTGGACGGCGCCCGGCTGGTCGCTCCCGGACCCGCCCGGCTTCCTCATGTCCACGACGCTGCACGCCCCTCGCACCCACACCCCGCCTCCCCTTCCCGGCGGCTACCGGCTCCGCACGTGGACCAGCTCCGGCGTCGTCCACGCGCGGGTGCACGCGTCCGACGGCACCACCGCCGCGCGCGGCCAGACCGCGGTCACCAGCGCCACCGCCGTCGTCGACAAGGTGGAGACCCACCCCGCACACCGGCGCCGCGGGCTCGGCCGGGTGATCATGCACACCCTTGCCGAAGCCGCCGCCACACGGGGCGCCACGGCGGGCCTCCTGGCGTCCACGACGGAGGGCCGCGCCTTGTACGCGTCGACGGGATGGCACGTGGCGGCGCCCCTGGCCAACGCACTGCGGGGACCGGACCCGGTCGGCTGACGCGCGGTCAGCGAGGCCCGGCGCACCGGCGAGCGCGTCCGTACGCGTTCCCGCGCACGCCCCCGCCGCTTCGGGATACCGCGGATTCCCGCGCACGCCCCGCCGCTTCGGACCACCACAAATTGCCGCGCATGCGCTCGCCGGTTCGGGATACCCGTACTTCTGACAGAGGAGGCACAGATGCCGCTCACATTCCGCAAGAGCTTTCAGATTCTCCCGGGCGTCCGGCTGAACATCAACCGACGCTCGTGGTCCGTCACGACGGGTGGACGGCACGGCCCGAAGCGGACCCACAGCAGCACCGGTCGACGCACCACGTCGATGGACCTGCCCGGCCCCTTCGGCTGGCGGAAGACGACGAAGCGCAGCCGCCGCAGCTGACTCACCCGATCGGCGGAACACCGCACGCCGGGCCGCCGGGTGCGCCTGATCCTCGAATCAGGCCTCCACCCGCGGCCCGGCACAGTGCTGTTACCCGACTCGCACACCCCCGGCACGATCTTCATCTCATATCTGAGATAGCGTGCAGGCATGGAAGACGACTACCTCGCACGTATCGGCAAGCTCATCCGTGACGCCCGTCAGCATCGTGGCTGGACACAGAGTCAGCTCGCCGAGGCGCTCGCCACGAGTCAGAGCGCCGTCAACCGTATCGAGCGCGGCAACCAGAACATCAGCCTTGAGATGATCGCCCGTATCGGTGAAGCCCTCGACAGCGAGATCGTGTCTCTCGGCTACTCCGGCCCCATGCATCTGCGGGTCGTCGGGGGACGCCGGCTCTCCGGCTCCATCGACGTCAAGACGAGCAAGAACGCCTGCGTCGCACTGCTCTGCGGCTCGCTGCTCAACAAGGGCCGTACCGTGCTGCGCCGGGTGGCGCGCATCGAGGAGGTCTTCCGTCTCCTGGAGGTCCTCAACTCCATCGGCGTGCGTACCCGCTGGATCAACGACGGCGTGGACCTGGAGATCCTGCCGCCCGCCGAGCTGGAGCTGGCAGCCATCGACGCGGACGCCGCACGCCGGACCCGCTCGATCATCATGTTCCTCGGCCCGCTGCTCCACCGCACGGACCGCTTCACCCTGCCGTACGCCGGCGGCTGCGACCTCGGCACGCGCACCATCGAGCCGCACATGATCGCGCTGCGCCGCTTCGGCCTGGAGATCGCCGCCACCGACGGGCTCTACCACGCGCAGGTCGACCGCCAGGTCCGCCCGGGGCGCCCCATCGTGCTGACCGAGCGCGGCGACACGGTGACCGAGAACGCCCTGCTGGCCGCCGCCCGGCACGACGGCACCACCGTCATCCGTAACGCCTCCTCCAACTACATGGTCCAGGACCTGTGCTTCTTCCTGGAGGCGCTCGGCGTTCGCGTCGACGGCGTGGGCACGACGACGCTCACGGTGCACGGCGTGCCGGAGATCGACGTGGACGTCGACTACTCCCCCTCCGAGGACCCGGTCGAGGCGATGAGCCTGCTCGCCGCCGCCGTGGTGACGGAGTCCGAGCTGACGATCCGCCGGGTCCCGATCGAGTTTCTGGAGATCGAGCTCGCGGTCCTGGAGGAGATGGGCGTCGACTGCGACCGCACGGCGGAGTACGCCGCGGACAACGGCCGCACCAGGCTGGTGGACCTGACGGTCCGTCCCTCCAAGCTCGAGGCGCCCATCGACAAGATCCACCCGATGCCCTTCCCGGGCCTGAACATCGACAACGTGCCGTTCTTCGCGGCGATCGCGGCCTCCGCGCACGGCCAGACCCTGATCCACGACTGGGTCTACGACAACCGCGCGATCTACCTCACCGACCTCAACCGCCTGGGCGGCCGGCTCCAGCTCCTGGACCCGCACCGCGTCCTGGTCGAGGGCCCCACCCGCTGGCGCGCCGCCGAGATGATGTGCCCGCCCGCGCTGCGGCCGGCGGTGGTGGTGCTGCTGGCCATGATGGCGGCGGAGGGCACGTCCGTGCTCCGCAACGTGTACGTGATCAACCGGGGGTACGAGGAGCTGGCGGAACGGCTGAACTCGGTGGGGGCGCAGATCGAGATCTTCCGGGACATCTGACGGTGGGGTGTTGTGCCCCTTGGAGCTAAGGGGCACAACACCGCACCATGCCATCTGACCTGCGAATACTTACCTTCACGGCCCTTCACTGATCACTGTTGCTTTTCAGCACCTTGTGCAACGCGTGTGCAAGGTGATCTTGCATGGTTGACGGTACGTCAGTTAAACCTGAGCGCCCGTCAGCCTTCACTGAAGGGTCTCCCCCGAAGTGGCCCCGCAACGTCCGAGGTCGGTCGTGTAACGCTGACCGCGTCCGGTCGGCCATCGGCACCCACATCGAGAACCCGGCAAGCCACCCGATCATGCAGCAGTCCCAACCGACCTGTTCGCCGCCGTGTCACGGCTGGGCATCGTGGTCGGCGCCTCTGCCTTCGACGCCTATCACCACGATGAAGCCTCAAAGACGTTCCGGTTCGCAGCAGACTGCGCCGAGGAGGCCGGCGAATGGCATCTGCGGGCCAAGACGTACTCGTTCCTCGCACGGCAAGCCGTGTGGATCGGGGCCCCCGACGACGGCCTTACGTACGCCGAGAAGGGGCTTGTGCGCTCCGACCGCCTGACGGCGTCCGAGCAGGCGATGCTTCACACGGCAAGGGCCAGGGCCTTCGGGAAGATGGGCAACGTCCGGAACACGATGGCGGCCGTCGGTGCCGCAGACGAGGCGTTCACTCGAACCCGGCCCAGCGAAGAATCGCCGTGGATGGCCTACTACGACGAGGCGCAGCACAACGGGGACACGGCTCACGCCCTCTTCGATCTCGCGATCCTCGCCGGGCAGGACCCGGGCCGGGCAGCGCGCCGATTCAACACAGCAGTGAAAGGACACACGGCCGCCTACAAGCGGTCACGTGCGATCTCGCGGACGAAGCTGGCCTCCCTGCTCATGGCCAAGGGAGACCCTCGCCAGGCGGCGGCGCTCGGCCACGACGCCTTGAACGAGGTAGGCCGACTCACCTCCCGGCGAGCCGCCGACGATCTGCGGCAGCTCGGCCAATTCGCCTCCAAGCATCGGACTGTCCAGGAGGCTTCAGCGTTGCGAGATCGGATCGCCGCTACGGTTTCCGCATGACTCCTTCGGCATCCGAATCTGCACGTCATGTCCTGAAGCAGGCTTGTTCGGCGGTCGGGTTGGACTCGCACGGAGCGGAGCCTCTCCGTCTGGCCGAGAACCAGATATGGCGGCTGCCTCGTCAGCGGGTGATCGTACGGATCGCCCGGGAGGGACCGAGCGCTGCGGCGGCCCGCGAGGTGCGCGTCGCACGCTGGCTCGCCCAGGAGAACGTCCCGGCCGTTCGCCTAGCCGACGTGGAGCAGCCGGTAGAGGCAGACGGGAGACCCGTCACCTTCTGGGCGGAACTGCCGCCGCAGCAGCACGGCTCGGTTGAGGATGTCGCTGAACTCCTCACGAGGCTCCACTCCCTGCCCCCGCCGGCGATCGAGCTGGGGTACCTCGATCCCTTCGTCCGGGTCGGCGAACGGCTGCACGCGGCCACCACGATCCGCGACGACGACAAGCCGTGGTTGCACGCCCTTCACCGCGACCTCCTAGCGGCCTGGGCCGAGCGGCCGGCCGGTCTCCCTGATCGGGCCGTGCACGGTGACGCCTGGCCCGGCAACATCGTCCGCACTGCCGATGGGGTCCTGATGATGGACCTGGAGCGCTTTTCTGTCGGGCCCCCGGAGTGGGACCTCGTGTCCACTGCAGTGCGCGCGAAGACCACGGGCGCCGTCAGCGCACGCGAGTACGACCGCTTCTGTGCGGTGCACGGGTACGACGTGACGGCGTGGGAGGGCTATCCCGTCCTCGCGCGCGCCCGTGAGCTGCGCATGGTGACGTACGCAGCGCAGCACGCAGCCAGCAACGCGGAGTGGAGAAGCCAGGCGCAGTACCAGATCGACTGTCTCCGCGGTCGATCCGGCCCGCGGCCGTAGCCGTGGAAGGGAATCCTCTGAGACGCCCATCCCCACGTCCAGGCCAGATCGAACACCGCGGCCGCCCCACACCCGACGGTCGGGACGGCGCTCCACCACAGACCACAGGCGCCGTCCGCGCCCACGAGCTTGCGCATCTGCTGGGTGCCTTGGACTGCGCGTGCTCAGAGCGTGGTGCGCGTCGCCGCTCGCTTCCTTGGCCACTGGCTGTCGGCGTTGCAGATACGACCGATTCAGCGGGCCACACCCCGTGAACCTCACGCCTCGCAGAAGGGTCTGATGCAGCGTTGGTGACAGGTTCAGTCACGCGGCCTGGAGAGCCGGTGCGGTCATGACGGTCTCGTATTCGACCGGGGTCACCCTGCCACCGTGTCCTGACTCACGACGCGCCGTTCGGACAGCAGACCGACCAGGGCCAGCAGAGCGAGAGCGATAACGCCGGCACCGTACTCCCGCGCCGTGATCAGCAGACCCCCGGCATGAACGACCAGGTAGCCGGCCACCACGGATGGCACTCCCATGCCGAGATAACACACGACGTACAACAGCGACAGGACACCTGAGCGTTCATGGGCGGCGGCCAGTGGCATCACCGTGCGGATACCGCCTTGGAATCCACTGCCGAAGCCGATACCGGCGACGGCCGAACCGAAGAAGAACAGCGCCGGGGAACCGCCCTCTATGGCGACCAGGGTTGTCGCGACGCCGACGACAAGAGTGCCGATCCCGATAAACATAACTGTGCGCGGCGGCGCCGAGTGCAGCACGAGAGTCGCAGCGGCGGCGACCCCGGCCAACACGAACAGAGCCAGCCCTCCGTAGACGGCTGATGTGGAGTGGGTCAAAGCGCGCACCAGGGACGGGCCCAGCGAAGCGTAGAACCCCGCCAGGGCCCAGACGGAGAACAAGATTGGTGCTGCGTTCAGGACGGCGCGCCGAACAGTCCTGGGCAACTTGATGACGGGCACCAGCGAAGCCAGCGCTCCAGGCTCGGGCGTCAATGTCTCATGCATCAGGACCACACCCACCGCCTGCACCGCCATGACGACCACCAGTGCGAGGTAGACCAGGTGCGTGGGTGCCGGCACGTACTGCACCAGGAAGGCTGAGGCCAGAGACCCGGTGGCCGTGCCCAGCCCAGGCGTGAAGGAGTTGGCGATGGCCCCGCGGGACCGGTCGATGTCCAGCATCCCGGCACCGACGGCACCCAGCGCGGCTCCTGCCGAGAGGCCTTGGACGATGCGGCCGATCAACAGTTCTGGCACACCGGGCGCGGTAGCGAAAAGCACCATCGCCCCCGCTTGCGCCGCGAGTGCCGCCAGCAGTACCGGTCGACGGCCGAGGTGGTCGGACAACCGCCCGAGCGTGAGCAGCGCGACCAGGACGGCAATCGCGTACACACCGAACACCACGGTGGTGGTCAGTGGGCTGAAATCCCATTGCGCCTGGTAGACGGCGTACAACGGTGTAGGAGCACTGGAGGCGGCCAGGAACGACACGACGATCGAGGCCAGCAGGTAGAACGCCACACGCGGGGGCAGCGCACTGAACCTCCCGGTGCCGTGCCGGGCAAGACCGGCCCCTCGCCCTGCCATGTCGTGATCCTGCTTGGTGGACTGTTTCCGCATGTGGCTTCCCGCATTAAGTAGACCGGTCTGTTTAATTCTGTGCCGCTCCAACACCGCCGTGGCCACGTTCCTTCCCTCGGCGGTACGCCCGCCATCGGTAGCTGGCGTGGGCTGCTCGTGACGGCGCCTCTGCTTCAGGAAGCGCGCCACCACGGCTTGCCTGCTGCTCTACTTTTGGTCCCGGCGCTCCCGCTCGGTGGTACCACCCCACACGCCGTACTGTTGGCGGAACGTTTCAGCGAAGGCCTGGCAGTCCGATCTCACCGGACAGGCAATGCACACAGCACGCGCACCGTCCTCCCTCCGCCTGCGCGCGTTTCCACGCTCTCGCGGAGGAGAGAAGAAGACTGAGCTCTTCATGCCTCGACAAGCCGCTTCGACTTGCCACTCCCAGGCGCGGAGAAGCGGTTTGGTCTGGGGTTTCACGATTCTCCCGTCCGGCCGCTCCCCGATCGAGGAGACGATAACCGAGTTCTGAACATGCGCCGCACATAATGGGGCACCGACCATGAAACAGCGCGTCGGCGTCAACGCTGCAAATAATATTTATACTGACCAGAGAGGACCAATTCCCCGTTCTGCTTGTGCATCGTTGCCCGCGCAGTGACAACGTTCTCCTCATTCTGCGATCGGAGATCAGTCACTATGAGCATCGGATGGAGGACGTCCCCCGCCCGCACCTCAGCCATGAATCTGAAAGACATCTCCAGGAAGCGGACGGCACCTTTTCCGAGGAGGTCTGGGAACAGGTCGGCTTCGGATACGCCGAACACCGGATCCTGCATGCCTGGAGATACCGGCATGGAGTCCGCGCGGCACCCGCCTCCTCCGCCGCCGCAGTGGGCCGAGTGACCGTCCGGAGGTGCCGCTGGGAAGAACTCGGCGTGAGAGCACGTCAGCCTGCGGCTTGGAGCTCTCAGAATGTCACCCACCCGGACATCGCCGAGTGCGTGAAGCAAAGTGGTCGGTTGGGCGTCGGCACCGAAGAGAACGTAAGACGGGGAACCGGATTTACTGTCGATCTTCATTCGATCCCTTTCAGCTTCGATGGCGGGCACGGACCGTTTTGAGTCTGGACCAGCGCCGCATCCCTCTTTCCCTCGCACAGCATCGCATTGCGTTTCTGCTCCACAAGTCGATACGTCGCACCCATCGCTCCTCGGCAGGACCACCAGAGACTCATGAGAGAAGTCGGAGAGGCCGGAATATGGCACGGTTTCGGGTCGATCCACCAGGAGATCGATTCCCATTCACCATGCAGCCTACCGACAGACCACTTTTTATTGTTGCCCGGAATGCACACCTCTTGCCCCTAGGGGAACTCAACCGGCTCGCACGCCAGGACCCCCCGCACTTTTCCGGCGGATCAGCACGCGGCGTCAGATGAAAATGGGCCGTTCCGCGCCCACAACGCCGAACGCCCCGTCCACGCCATCAGCGCTGTTCCTCCACCACGATCGCTATGAGGTTGTCTCACGTAGCGAGCTTCGCGAGTCTCTTGTCGCAGGTGAAGGTCCGCCGCGAGGCTGAGGAAGGCAAGGAAGTGGCTGCCTTTCTTCGCTGGCACGGGACGGTGAGGGGGCGGTAGTCGACAAGCCAGGAGATCGACCGCTCGATTTTCCAGCGGTGCCGGCCGAGGCGTTCGCCGGACTCGTTACCCGGCTGGGCGATGCGTGGGACGAGGTTGCGGCCGCGCAGCCGCCGCGCACCGCCGGTTCACCGTGTGGACCGAGTCGAGACCGTGGCGGCGGTTGTACCGGGGCGCTGACCGGGCCGAATCCGGTCGGTCGGGCCCCGGTCCTCGGACAGCACATGCAGTTGCTGCCTTTATTGCGCCCGCCGCTGGCCGTCGCGGTGTCCGGTGCAAACATGCACGACAGCCAGGCACTCACGATCCGCGCGGACAAGGCGTATCCTCCGCCGAATGCCTCCACTATGGGCAGGTGGCGACCATGCCTCTGACGAGGTCAGCACCTCCGGTCGACCGGCAGCCTCACCGCTGAGTGATCCGACCGGTCGGCTGGTCTGTCGGCGTGTCACCCTTCGAATAGTTCCCGCAGAGTGGCCTCCTGCTCCCTGTCGAGATTCGATCGGATCAACTCCGCGTGCTCCTCGGGCATGGCCTCCTTCACACGGTCCACCACCTCGCCCTCGGACAGCAGGAAGAGCGCTGACGTGCCCGGTGTCACTTGGGAGGTGACCGATTCGATGAAGTCGTCGTCGATGCCCACATCGGCCAACCTGCCACCCAGAGCACCGGCAGCGGCGCCGACGGCGGCTCCCAGAAGTGGCATGAGGAAGAGCAGACCGAAGAGCAGACCCCAGAAGGAGCCCGACAGAGCACCCATCCCTGTCAGGTCAGTGAGCTGCTTCGTCCTCGGTTTCCTGGCCCCTGCCGGCCAACTGACAGTGGCGGCGTCCACCACCTTGATCAGCTCCTGCTTCTGCAGGTCGAGCAATGCCCGTTCCACCTGCTGTGCGCTTTCGGGCGCGTTGAACTTCCAGACCGTCAACGTGGCCATGAGTGTGCCTTTCCGAAGTGTGGATTCAGACACCCAGTAAAGGCCCGGCGGAGCCCGTCCTGAGCCGCAGATCGCACACTGTGCAGTCTCGTGACACGCCTATGCACGGGAAGGAAAGAATCCCCCGCCACGACACGGAACCCGAGGGCCGGTCCACACCTCTGCACGGCCGCCCCTGAGGCGTCGCCGTCGTGATGCACCGGCTGTGTGAAAACCGGATCACCGTCTTCCCTCACTCTTCCATGAGGGAGTCATGCTTGACGATGCCCAAACCCTGGAGCTCTTCCGCTTCGCTGATCGGTGTAGGGACCGAATGGTGATGTTGATGATCTGCCCCCAACGAGATGAACATGCGGCATCTGGTGTGACCACGGCGTCGAGGCCTTCTGGACAGCCCCGCTCCCTCCGCCGGAGGAGCGCGTGCTGCGCGTGGCGATCCGCTGGCGGACGAACTTGACGCTCCACCGAGTCCGCCCTCGTTCGGCATCCCGCAGTCCGCGGCCGACCGCACCCCCGGCCGTCTCGGCCCGGGCTTCAGCGTCAAGCGGGCTCGATCGTCGCCAGGCTTGCAAGGTTGGTGCGTTCTGGGTTCTGAAGAAGTGCACTGACGGGACAGGCCCCTTGTGACCGCTCACTAATCTGACCCTTTCCATGGCCAATCAGCTGGAGGAAAGCAGTGACCAAGCAGAGCGTCGCCGCGCAGTATGTCGATCTTCTGGCCCGTGCGGGCGTGCGTCGCATGTACGGCGTGGTGGGGGACAGCCTGAACCCCGTGGTGGATGCCATGAGGCGGCATCGGTCTCTGGAGTGGGTACAGGTACGTCACGAGGAAGTGGCGGCGTTCGCCGCCGGCGCCGAAGCACAACTCACCGGGCGGCTTGCGGCCTGCGCCGGCTCCTGCGGGCCGGGCAACCTGCATCTGATCAACGGCCTGTACGACGCCCATCGGTCGATGGCGCCGGTCCTCGCCCTGGCCGCGCAGATACCCAGCGGTGAGATCGGTACCGGCTACTTCCAGGAGACCCACCCCGACCGGCTGTTCGCGGAATGCAGCCACTACTCGGAACTGATCTCCTCCCCCCGGCAGATGCCTCGTGTGGTGCAGACGGCGATCCAGCACGCGGTGGGCCGGCGCGGGGTGTCAGTGGTGGCCCTGTCCGGGGATGTCGCGGAGGATGACGCCCCTCCCGGCGGAGCCGAACTGACCGTGCAGACGGACCGGCCCTCGATCCGGCCTGCCGACCACGACCTGGCCCGGCTGAGGGAGATGGTGGACGCCGCCGGGAAGGTCACGCTGTTCTGCGGCCGGGGGGTGGCTGGTGCACACGCCGAGGTGATGGCCTTTGCGGAAAAGGTCAAGGCGCCTGTGGGTCACGCGCTCCGCGGGAAGGATCACATCCAGTACGACAACCCGTTCGACGTCGGCATGTCCGGTCTGCTGGGGTACGGCGCCGCCTACGAGGCAATGCATGAGTGTGACCTCCTGATCCTTCTGGGCACCGACTTTCCGTACTCGCATTTCCTTCCGCGGAACGTGAAGACGGTGCAGGTGGACATCCAGCCCGAACGACTCGGCCGACGGACGCAGTTGGAACTCGCCGTCTGGGGAGATGTACGCGAGACGCTGAGGTCCCTGACGCCGGTCGTGCAGGAGAAGCCGTCGCGGCGCTTCCTGGACCGGATGCTGCACAAGCACGCCCACGCTCTGGAGAAGGCGGTCGGCGCCTATACGCACAGCGTCGAGTCACTCACACCCGTCCACCCCGAGTACGTAGCATCGGTACTGGATGAGGAGGCCGCCGATGACGCGGTCTTCACCGTGGACACCGGTATGTGCTGTGTCTGGGCAGCCCGCTACCTCACCCCGAACGGCCGGCGCCGTGTACTGGGCTCCTTCGTACACGGTTCGATGGCGAACGCCATGCCGCAGGCGATCGGTGCCCAGTTCCTCGACCGGGGTCGGCAGGTCGTGTCCCTCTCGGGGGACGGCGGCTTCTCCATGCTGATGGGTGACTTCCTCACCGCGGTCCAGTACGACCTCCCCGTGAATGTCGTCGTCTTCAACAACTCTTCCCTGGGCATGGTCGATCTGGAGATGATGGTCGACGGCCTGCCCCCGCACGGTACCGGCTACCCCCACACCGACTACGCCGCCATCGCCATCGCCGCCGGAGCGCGCGGCATCCGCGTGGAGACTCCGGCCGAGGTACGCGGCGCTCTGCGCGAGGCGTTCGCTCACGACGGGCCGGCCCTTGTCGACGTGGTCACCGATCCGGACGCACTGGCCATCCCGCCCAGGACGACTGCCGGCCAGGTCAGCGGCTTCGCCCTGTCCGCAGGTCGCACCATACTCACAGGCGGAGTCGGGCGCATGGTTCACCTCGCTCGCACAAACCTTCGCAACATCCCTCGCCCCTGAGCACGATCCAGCACGATCTGTTCAGCCGGTACACGCACAGGAGGCCCCCGGGCCGGTCGCACCCGTGCACCGGTACGGAGGTGTCGTGCACATCGCACCGGGTCCCGACGGCCCCGGTACCGGTGTACTTCTCCATGGGGTGGGTGCGGCCCGCACCGTCTTCGTCAGCGATGGTCCTCGGACTACCGGGAGTGCGACAAACGGCAAAAGGTTATGAGCACTGCCATATCGGTTGATTAATCCCCGAAGGCCGCCCCACAGGGACACTATTCGGACATGTTTTCTTTCGTCCGCAGATGCGTTGCACACTCTGAGTGTCTCAATTCTTTCCATCGGCAGGCGGACCATGCGCGCAGGGCGGGAACACAGAGGTCGACTACTGGGGCTGACAAGCCTCACCATCGCGGCGAGTGGTCTGCTCGCTTTGCTCATCGGTGTCGGCTTCGCCGTACTCATGTGGGCCATCGCCGACTCGAACAGCTCCACCGCGGCCAGGCGCGCCTCCCGGTCCGCCCTGGTGGAAGCAGGATCCATGGAACAGCTACTCGTCGACCTGGAGACGGGGCAGCGTGGTTACGTCATCACCGAGCACGAAGATTTCCTCGCCCCATGGGTCGCGGCGCGCCACGCGCTGCCGGAGGAGAAGCGGCGGTTCACCGAGAACACCACCTCCGTCGAACAACGGCGTGCCGCCGAACAGATCGCCCAGGGGGTGCAGTCCTTTCTCGACAGCTACTCGATCCCCCTGGTCGACATGGTCCGGCGTGGCGACCCTGCCGCCTCCGGCCTGAAGGAGGCCTCCGAGGGCGAGGAGAGGGTCGTTGCACTGCGAGCAGAGTTCGATCGCTACGTCAAGGATGAGCGTGTTCAGTTGGCACAGCGTGAGGATGCCGCAGAAGCCAACAGCCAGCAGGCCGTGGTCGCCGCCGCCCTGGGGCTTGCAGTATCGATCGCGCTCGTAACCGTCTTTACGGTGCTCCAGCACCGCGCGGTAGTGCGGCCGGTGCGTGGGGCTGCGGCAGCGGCACGGGAACTGGCCGGCGGTGACCTGAGCGTGCGGGTGGCACCCAGCAAGGTGGCAGAGATCAGGACACTGGGCGCCTCCTTCAACCACATGGCCTCCTCCCTCCAGGACAGCCGCCGCCGCATCATGGAGAGCACCGAAGCCGTACACCGCCGGACCGCCAGGGATCTGCACGACGGGGCGCAGCAGCGCCTGGTGAGCCTGATAATCGGGCTCCGGCTGGCGCGGGAGCTGATACCCGCCACGGAAACTTCCGCGGTCGACCTGCTGGACCAGTCGATCGACAACGCCCAGACTGCGATCAACGAGCTGAGGGAACTCGCCTCGGGGATCTACCCGCTCGTGCTGACGGTGAAGGGCCTGGTCGCGGCTGTTCGGGATCTAGCGGCCCGGTGCCCGGTGGCGGTCGTTGTCGAGAGCAAGGATGAACGCAGGATCTCCCGGACGGTCGAGTCGAACGCGTACTTCGTAGTAGCCGAGGCTGTCACCAACGCGGTCAAGCACGCCCAGGCGTCCAGGATCGACATCTCCCTCGAGTTCGTCGACACGTTGAGGATCACCGTCTCCGACGATGGCATCGGCGGTGTGGACATGGTCAACGCAGGCAGCGGAATGATCGGCCTGGCAGACCGAGTGGCAGCCTTCGACGGCAAGCTGGCCATCGACTCTCCCCCCGGCGTCGGCAGTACTCTCCGGATCCGCATCCCGATTCCGGACTGACCGCCTCCCTGGCGGCGGCCGCTTGGGCCGGGGGCTGGACCGGACGTGACCGACCTCGTTCCAGAAGTTCGCCTTCCTGTCCTTGCCGGTCGGGCTCTTCGAGCGGTGAGACGTCGAAGAGGTCGGTGGGGCCTCGGTGCTCACGTCCGAGCCGAGATCAGGTCTGCGGTCTGCTGATGGGAGAGCAGGCCGGCGATGGCTTGGACGGTGTCGTCCATGTGCTCGCGGCGGCCGAGATGGCGGGCGAGGGCTCGCCAGTTCTTCAGGTGCGCGATGCCGTGCTCGACCCGGATGCGGCGTGAGCAGTGTGCTTTGCGCTGTCGCTCATGCATCTCCTCATACCAGTCAGGGGCGTTCTTCTTGAACTTGCGGTGAGGTGGTGTCACCACCCGGCCACCGGTCTGAGCGCCGAGCCCCTGGTAGCCAGCGTCGGCGAGAATCTCGACCGCCGGACCGTCGGCCAGGAGCTTGACCAGCCCTAACTCTCTAGCGTGGGTGATGTCCGCGCAGCTTCCGGGCGTGGTCGGGCTGCAGTACAGCAGCCGCCCCTCCTCGTCGGTGAAGACCATGGCCTTCACGGCGTTCTGCTTGTTCTTGCCGGAGATGAACTTGTCCCGGTCCTTGTGGCCGACGGCCGGGCGGCGGACTCGGATCTCGGTGCCGTCGATGATGCAGGCTTTCCCGGCTTGGCCTAGGTGGCCGACGACCTCGGCCAGGGTTCGCAGCCGCACGTCGGGGCTGATGGTGCATCCTCGCTCGGCAAGCAGGGGCCGCACCTCGCCGATGGCCCGGGTGACAGTCGAGCGGTCCACGCCGAACCAGCAGGCCAGCACATCATGAGTGACCCCGTGACGAAGGTGCACGAGCGTGGCCAGGAGCCGATCGACGAAGACCATACGGTACTTCGCACCAGCGCCCACAGCACGCTTCCGCGGCCGGGACGCAAGCCTGGCCTGGTGTCGCTCATGCCACAACGGCCCCACCTCGGCAACGAGTTCCGCGATCACAACGGCCGACAGGCCCGTGATCCTCCGGTCACTGATGATCGCTGTGCGCGACACGTTCCCCACCACACAACCATGATCGACGACCCAGAGGCCGACGTCCCACCGCTTACCGTGCACGACCTCGTAAAGGTTGTTGCAAAAGGGTGGGTGTGGGCAGGTCAGGGTGGCGGTTGACCTGCTGGTTCAGCCTGTCATGGCGAGGTTGTGCATGCTGGCGACGGCTTGGACCGCGTGGTGAAGGCCATCTCCTTTCTGGCGGCAGTCGCGGAGGATTTTCCAGTTCTTCATGCGGGCGAAGGTGTGCTCGACGCGGGCACGGACGCGTCGGTGTTCGGCGTTGTCCTTCTCCTGGCCGCGCAGGAGTGGGCGTCCGGCTCTTCTGCGGTGCGGGACGACCAGTCCGGTTCCCGGGTAGGCGCCGTCTGCGATGACCGTTGTCCCGGTCGCGATGGCGGGCAGGTCCGATTCTCGCCAGGCGTGGGCGTCAGCCTCGTTTTCGGGGACGGGGCGGGCCGAGGCGATCACCAAGCGGCTGTCCGCATCGATGATGACCTGCACGTTCGCCGAGAACCGATAGTTACGAGAGGACGCGGCGACCCTGCGGTCGCGGACCGGGACCAAGGTTCCGTCCAGGATCCACAACCGTTCGACATCCGCGACAGGCCGCGGCGCCGGCTCCAGCGCGAGAAGCGGCCGCAGGCGATGGATGACCCGGCAGACGGTGGCCGGTGAGCAGCCGAACAGCGGGGCGAGCTGGCGCATCGTGAGGTTGGTCCGGTAGTAGACGGCCACCAGGAGCACCCGGTCCGCCAGCGTCAGGCACCACGGGCGCCCTCCACCGGGACCGTTTCCTCCCCGCTCCCGTACCACCTTCACCAACTTCTCGAACCGGCCCATGCGCAAGCCGGTGAACGTCTCCACCCACAAAGGCTCAGCCCGCAACACCCCACCCATACAAGAGGAATGCCCTATCCCAGGCGTTCTGCAACAGCCTTTAGGGTGACGGCAGCCTCCGCCCACACCCGGCCGAGCCCGTCACGCGGCACACGTAAACCTAGGGTTGTCCCTACAGTCCCCGTAAGGCGCGCCCCGGACTCATCTCAGGTGAGCTTGACAGCCATCGGTCCCGGTGATGACAGATCCTGAGTCACGACCGAGGAAACCACACGTGCAGAAGCCGATGGCCAGGCCCCGGGAAGCCAGTTGCTTCCTTCCGCCCAAGCGCAGCTCGCTGACCGCAGCGTACGGCGCTCGGCCCGCCCCGGCCGCACGGTCCACGCTTCACTGGAGGCTGCCATGATCCGCGCCACTGACCTTCCGCCGGCCACGAACCCCACGCGGAAGCCGGGTATCCATGAAAACCACGCACCCGCACCGACAGCTCTGCGGGGGACCCGAAGACACACCGGCCGAGGAGCAGGAAACATGGCGTCGGAGGCCATGCCGCCAGGGACGGGGAGCGAGCTGAGGGGTCTTCTCTGCTCCACTGAGGCGGTGCCAGGGCACCGGAGAGCGGCCTACTGGCACGACGCCGTGTCGCGTGTGTTCCCCTCGGCCGACATCTCCGTCCCCGACGGTGAGTACCGGGGGGCCCTCAGACTGTCCCAGCTGGGTCCGGTGCTGGCCGTCACCGTGCAGGGCGACGCCATGCGCGTACGCCGGCCCGGTCGACCGGTTGCTTCCCACCGCGACGAGCCCCTGGTGGTCGTGGCCCCGGCCAAGGGCATCGTCGTCGTGGACCAAGGCGATGGAGGCACCCAAGTGCATCCCGGAGCGGCGGCATTCTGCGACATGGCCCGCCCGGTAGGCATCGACTTCTCCGACTCCCATCACGTGAGATTCCTCGTCGTGCCGCGCTGGCTCCTGAGCTTGACGGAAGACGAGCTACGGCGGCTCACCACGGCTCCCATCCATGCGGACACCCCGTCGGGTGCTCTCCTGTCGCCGCTGCTGACTCAACTGGTGGATGTCGCACCCGCCCTGCCCGCAAACACCGGTGCGACACTGGTGCACCATGTCGTCGACCTCATCGCCGTGTTGGCGGGCGAGCGGCTGCACCGGGCGGCGGATGAGATGCCGGAGGCCACGCGGCAGTTGCTGCCACGAATCCAGGAGCACATCTACCAGCACCTCGGGGACCCGGACCTGACTCCCGAATCGATAGCCCAGGCCCACCACATCTCCGTCCGCTACCTGCACAAGCTCTTCGAGCACGAGGACATCTCAGTCAGCCGATGGATCCAGCGCCGACGACTCCACGAGTGCCGCCGAGAACTGGCCCGCCGGACAACAGCGAGCCGGACCATCTCCGCGGTGGCCAGGCGATGGGGATTCACGAGCGCCGCCCACTTCAGCCGCGCGTTTCGAATGATGTACGGCATGTCCCCGGCCGAGTGGCGGCGGCTTGCCTGTCAGAACACGCCTGCGCGGTCCGCGCCCCGGACGTCTGCGGCGCACCGGGCCGGCGCCGGGCCGCTGTCCCGCAGTTCGGACCTCCGCCCGGCAGCGCTGCGCCCCGGCGCCACGGCAGCATGATCCGCGAGGCTGTTTTCCCCCGGCCCGGCCGGAGTGTCTCGGGGCGTCGATGATCACGACAAGAAGCAGCACTGTCCCGCACGGCCTGGGCGGCCGGCGTCGTAGGAGCACACCGGCCGCCGCCTCTTCCGCCACGCGCCCCCAAAAGGTGATCGGTGTGCCGCTGTACGTCACCTGCCCGTCGACGCTCGACGCAACTGAGCCTGAAGGGGTCCGGCAACGGCCATCCGATGCCTGCGGGCACCCACGACGAGGCCCCGTGCGCGGTGCTGGACAAAGTGTAGGGATCGCCCTATGGTCCGGCCACGGTAACGCTATGCATGCTGGGCTGATGTGCATCAACATCGTCATCGTCGACGACGACCCCGGGTTCCGGCGCATCGCCACGACACTGCTGATGGCGCGTGGCCTGCGCGTCGTGGCAGCGTCCGGCGACGGCGCCTCGGCCCTGGCCGCGGTGCGGGCGCATCGCCCACACGGTGTGCTGCTCGACCTGCACCTGCCTGACCTGGACGGTCTCAGTGTGGCTCGACAGCTGGCGGAGGAGGACGACCGGCCACGGGTGGTACTCACCTCCACCGACGACCTGCTCTGGTCATCGGAGGAGCTGGTGAGCGCGGGAATCGAGTCGTTCGTCGCCAAAGACAGGTTGTTCGATGCAGATCTGCGGGGGCTGTTCGCCTCCTCTGCGCCCTGACGCCCGGCCGAGGCAGTGACCTCGTCGGCACTCCCCCGCTGCGCTGCGTCCTTCGCTACTGCCCGAGGTAGCGCAGCACGGCCTGCACCCGCCGGTGCTGGCCGTCCCCCGCGGCAGTCTGGCTCAGCCCCAGCTTGAGAAAGATGCCGGTCACGTGCCGCTCCACGGCCGCGACGCTCACGAAGAGCTGCTTCGATATCCCCGTGTTCGAGTGACCTTCGGCCATCAACGCCAGGACCTGCCGCTCCTTGGGTGTCAGCGCGGCCAGCGGATCCTGTGGCCGTTTACGCCCCAGAAGTGCCGAGATCACATCCGGGTCGAGTGCCGAGTCCCGGGCCACCACCCGCTCGACGGCGTCGATGATGATCTGCGGGCTGGCCACCTTCTCCTTCAACAGGTAGCCAATCCCGCTCGGGTCGTCCCCGACCAGGTCAAGCGCGTAGGAAGCTTCAAGAAACTGGGACAGGACGATGACAGCGGTCTCCGGTCGCTCGGCGCGAATCTTCCGGACGGCCTCCAGACCGTCCGCTTCCAGATTCGGTGGCATCCGGATGTCGGTGATCACCACGTCAGGGAGGTGCTTCTGCGTGACGTGCACGAGGTCCACCGCGTTGTCGACGGCTGCCACCACGTCGATGCCCGCCTTGCGCAGGATGGTCGCGATACCTTCGCGCATGATCGGCTGGTCTTCTCCCAGCACCGCCCGCAGTGGTTGGCTCATGGCCGCATCTTAACTTGCGGACGGGTCCGGCCTGCCGACGAAACGAACGCGCGTACGAGCACGTCGGCGGTATCCGGGAGGACGTGCTCAGCCTTTCGCCGGCCCGGCGAAGGGGGTAGGCCCCGCGGGAACGCGGGCGTCGCGAGTTCGATGTCCCTGGGAATGCGGGATGTGCAGAAGGTGCCGTCGGGAGCATGGCTAACAGGACGCCGATGCGTTGGCGGGTGAGGCGAAGAAGAGCGAAAGCTCGCTCGGGCCAGGACAAAGCCGACCGCACAACCTGCAGTCAACCGTGCCTCGGCTGTGAGGTGCCCTTCTCGGCCACCGCCACGACGACCTCTCTCTGCCGGGAACCGCCGACCGCTCCTGACCGTGGGCTATGCCGTCGGTACAGGAGCGGTCGGCGGCCCCGCCGGGTGACAGCGGAGGTGGCTGTGGCCGTGGCGGGGCCACTCGTATGCTCAGACGCGCACCAGCGGAGTGTCGACCAGATGCTCGGCGAGGAACCATGCCTGGAGTTCACCGGTCCGGATGATCTGCGAAACCAGCAGGTCGTTGGTGCCGTCGTCACCCATCTCGTTGGCGCGAACGGCGGCATCGTGGGCCTCGATGAGGATCGTCTCGTGGGCCTCCAACAGACGGGAGAGCATCGCCGGGACCTCCTCGACGCCGTCCGGGGGCCGCGGGATCGACGTGATCTCAGCGACGTGCCGGGGGTCGCCCACCGCGACGCCGCCCAGGGACTGCACGCGCTCGGCGATGGTATCGATCAGCTCGAGCTGCTCGCCGGCGTGCTTGTCCAGCAGGAGGTGGAGCTGGTAGAAGGTCGCTCCGCGCATCAGCCAGTGGCTCTTCTTGTACAGGCCGTACAAGATCGAGGTGTCCGCCAAAGCCTTGTTCAGTCGCTGGCAGGAGTACATCCTGGCGTCATGGGACAAGCCGATGGGATACTGCCTGACCGTCCCGAACTCCTGGATCACCGTGCCCTTCTGGTGCAGCCTCGGCTGACTGCTGAGTGTGCGTTCTGTGCTGGTGGTCATGATGTGCCTCCTCCTGTGGTGCGGTTGTTCTGTGCTGACGCTAATCCGGGACGGTCCTCCCGGATTGCCCCGCGGTGCACGCTCATCGGTCCGTCAGCGCACACCCCGCCGCGGTGCGGGAAGACACACCTGGCGAAGACCTTCGCGATGCAGCTCCTGTCGAGAACAGGGACCGCTACCCGGACCCAGGCCGTAGAGGCGTGCTGGCCGAGGAGCTCATGTGTGTGAAGCCGGCTCGACGGACTTGGCGCGCCCTGCCCTCACCCGCACCGTGGGCTCATGCCGCAACAAACCGCTGTCGCAGTTCGCCGATGCCCTGGATCGCGCTGATGAGTTCGTCGCCGGGCCGCAGCCAGCGTGGCGGCGTGCGGCCGAAGCCGACACCTGCGGGCGTACCCGTGTAGATGACGTCGCCGGGCAGGAGCGTGAGCACCTCCGACAGTTTCGCGATGAGCTGTGGGACGGAGAAGATGAGCTGCCGGGTGGAGCCCCGCTGTACCTCTGCGCCGTTGACGCTGCAGGTGAGTTCGAGGGCGTCGGGGTCGACGAAGTCGTCCGGGGTGACGAGGAACGGGCCCATGGGCGAGAAGCCCGGGTAGGACTTGGCGAGGCCGAACTGGGGCGCCGGGCCACTCATCTGAAGGACTCGCTCCGACAAATCCTGTCCGACGGTCAGGCCGGCGACGTGGTCCCAGGCGTCGGCCTCTCGCACTCGGCGGGCCGCCTTGCCGATGACGGTGACCAGCTCCACCTCCCAGTCGGTGTGGCCACCCTCCGGCAGCACCACGTCGGAGAGCGGGCCGGTGATACTGCTGCAGAACTTGGTGAAGACCGGCGGCATGTCCTCGGGCTGGGTGAACCCCGCCTCGTCGACGTGCTCGCGGTAGTTCAGTCCGATGGCGAGGAGCTGGCGCGGAGCCGGGGCCGGGGCGCCGAGGTCGGCAGCGTCGTAGGGCCGGCCGGCATCCTTGAGATCGGCCTCCGAGGCCCAGGCCTTGAACTCTTCCCACTGCTCGTAGATCGCCTGCGGGTCGGCTGGGAAGCGATGATCGCTGGCATCGTGAACATCCACGGCACGCTCGCCCAGGACAAGCGTCAGTCGTCCGGACAGATTGGCGATTCGCATGAGGTTTCTCCTGTGCTGGCTTGTTACGGCAGGCGGGTGGCGCTGTGCTCAGTCGGGCCGGGTGACCCTTTCGAGGAGCAGCAGTACCGACTCGTAGGGGCGGCCCGTGACGTGCTCCATGCCGATTTCGCAGGTTCGGTTCGCCGAGAGGTAGGCGTCGTGGTCGCCCGCCAGGACCTCTTTGGCCTCATGTGCCGTGGCCGACTCCGCCAGCTCCTTGTGGAGCATGCCGCGGTCGCCGGCGAAGCCGCAGCATTCCGCGTAGACCGGGACAGTCACCTCGTGGGCCACGAAACGGGCCAGCTCGTCGAGCTGTTCCACGTCGCCGAGGTGTCGCATGGAACACGTCGGGTGGATGACCGCACTGTTGACCTTGCGAGCGGCGGTGAGATGAGGCAGGAGTTCACCGGCAGCCCAAACCAGTGAGTCGATCACGTCGAGCTTCTCGTGCTTGCGTCTGTTCTCCGGCGTCAGGTACGGGATGATCTCCTGTCCGATGCCAAGAGTGCAGGATGAGGCGTCGACCACGAGGGGCAGCCTGCCGCCGTCCGTCCATTCCCACGCCCGTTCGACGGTCTGGTTGGCCATGAACCTGTTGCCGTCGTCGTAGCCCTTGGAGTGCCAGATCGTGGCACAGCAGGAGCCGACGATGTCGGAGGGGACCCAGACGGGGCGGCCGGCCCGCGCGGAGAGCTTCACCACGGCGTCGGGCAGGGAGAGATGCTCTCCGCCCTCGGGTCCGGCGAATATCCGGTTGACGCAAGCTACGAAGTAAACGGCCACGGCTCCCTGTCGCCGGGTCAGCGGCAGGCCGGAAGAGGCGGGTCCGGGGATCGCGCTGATCCACTCCGGCACCAGGTCAGGGGTGACCGCCTTACGGGCCATGGTGGTAACACGGCTGAGTACGCCGTCCTTGACGTGTCCGGCGACGCCGAGCGCGGCGCGGACGGCCTTCTCCACGATCGCGAAGTGCTCGGCGACTCGCTCGGCGTTCCGCTCGGCGACGTCACCGTGCCTCTGTTGCCGGAACTGCTTCATCATGGCACCGGTGTCGATGCCCACCGGGCAGGCGATCTTGCACGTCGAGTCGCCGGCGCAGGTGTCGACGGCGTCGTAGCCGTACGACTCCAGCAGGCCGTCGGTGACGGGCGAGACGGCGGGCTGGCGCATCATCTCCCGTCGGAGCACGATGCGCTGCCGGGGCGTCGTCGTCAGATCACGGCTGGGACACACCGGTTCACAGAAGCCGCACTCGATGCAGGGATCGGCGACGGCTTCGATAGTCGGGATCGTCTTGAGGTGCTTCAGGTGAGCCCGAGGGTCCCGGTTCAGCACCACCCCCGGCGCGAGCACTCCGTGCGGGTCGAGGGCCTGCTTGACGCGCCACATGATCTCGGTGGCCTGGGGTCCCCACTCCGACTCAAGGAAGGGCGTCATGTTACGACCGGTGGCGTGCTCCGCCTTGAGGGAGCCGTCGAACCGGTCGACGACCATGGCACAGAACTCGTCCATGAACGCCGCGTAGCGCTCGACGTCTTCGGGCCGGGCCGCGTCGAAGGCGAGCAGGAAGTGCAGATTGCCGTGCGCCGCATGTCCGGCCACCGCTGCGTCGTAGCCGTAGCGCCGCTGCATCTCCAGCAGCGCCTCGCACGCCTCGGCCAGATGGGTGGGAGGAACGGCGAAGTCCTCGGT
The DNA here is from genome assembly GCF_040611875.1 of Streptomyces sp. NPDC006516. Classification (NCBI taxonomy): domain Bacteria; kingdom Bacillati; phylum Actinomycetota; class Actinomycetes; order Kitasatosporales; family Streptomycetaceae; genus Streptomyces; species Streptomyces sp. NPDC006516. The sequence continues at coordinate 90,371 of NZ_JBEXPD010000017.1, read as the reverse complement.
GATCAGCGTCGTCCCCGTAGGCCGGGCCTTGCCCACGGCTGTCATGAACGCTTCTCGGGCGTGCCAGTAGGTGCGCACGGTGCGTGGGTCGGAGACGAAGGCGTTCGAAACCGACGGTACCGGGGTCACCAGGTTGAGCCCCTCCGCCACTTCGGCGGCGGCGCACCGTTGGGCGAGGTGGTCCTCCTCGGCCGCGGCACGAAACTCGACCAGGAGCGCGGTGTTCTCCTGCGGAATGTCCCGCCAGTCCTCGGGTACGCCGTCCACCTCGGCACAGGCACGCAGGGTGTTGCCGTCCATCAGCTCGACGGCGCGCGCCCCCGCCCGGTTGAACTGCTGCACGGCGGCGGCAGCGGCAGGCAGGTCGGGGAAGAACAGCAGCGCCGTGTAGGTCTTCCGGTCCAGCGGGACAGTGTCGAAGACGGTCTCGGCGATGAAGCCCAGAGTGCCCTCGGAACCGACCATGAGACCCCGGAGGATGTCCACGGCGGTTGTACCGTCGAGGAAGGCGTCCAGCCGGTAGCCGCTGGTGTTCTTCAGCTCGTACTTGGCCCGTATGCGCTCGGCCAGCTCGGCGTCGCCCTCGATCTCCTCCTTGAGCGCGAGCAGAGTCGCGTGCAGCTCCGGTTCGGCGGCCCGCAAGCGCGTCTCGGCGTCCGGGCCGGCCGTGTCGATGACCGTTCCGGAGGGCAGGACCGCGGTCAGCGAGGACAGCAGGCGGTAGGAGTTGCGGGTGGTGCCGGCGGTCATGCCGGAGGCGTTGTTGGCCACGACGCCGCCGATGGAAGCCGCGATGGAGCTGGCGGGGTCGGGGCCCATGAGCCGACCATGCCGGGAAAGCGCGATGTTGGCCCGGCCGATGGTGGTGCCCGGTTTGATCCGCGCCTTGACACCGCCATCAATGACTTCCACTCCGGTCCAGTGACGGCGGACATCTACCAGGATGTCGTCTCCCTGTGCCTGTCCGTTCAGGGAAGTGCCGGCCGCGCGGAAGACCACGTGCCGACGGTTCTCCCGGGCGTAACGCAGCACGGTGGAGACATCGTCGATGTTCTCGGCGATGACCACGACACGGGGCACCAGGCGGTACGGGCTGGCGTCGGACGCATAACGCACCAGGTCGGAAATCTTGTGCAGGACCTTGTCCGTGCCCAGTTCTGCGAGCAGCGCGTCCCTCAACCCATCCGGCGTACCAGCCGCCTGGTCGTCGGCCACCCGGTCGACGGACGGTCCCTGCGCGGTGTGAGGGCGCAGCATTCCAGGCTTCGGTTCGAGCAGCGGCATGGATGTCCTCTTCCTCCCGGTTTCGTTGACTGGTGTTGTGGCCCCGGGCCGGTCGCGGCCCGGCGGGCGGCGCGGCCGGCCCGCGCGGAGCCGCCCGGGTGGCCGAAGCGGACTTCTCTGCACACCCGGATGCGGCGCGGCTCAAAACGGACGGTGCAGGCGCGGTGCCGCCGCCAGAGGGCACGTGCCGCTCCGGTCCCTCCGGTGGGTGGTCAGTGACCGACGGAAACGGCATACGCGGCCTTGTCCAGCAGGTCGGCGACGTCGCGCGGGTCGCTCACCGTGGCCGCGTGCGGTGCGTGAACGGTGACCGTGTGCGCCTTGGCGCGCGCGGCCATCCAGCGCTGCGCCTTCGGCGGGATGTTCCGGTCCTCGGTGGCGATGAGGTACCAGGTGGGCACCCTCTTCCAGGCCGCCGCGGTAGCCGGTTCGTTCAGCGCCGCCACGGTGATCGGGCGCTGCCCGACGGCCATCGTCCGAGCGGTGGCCTTATCGACGCCGGCCGCGAACTGCTGGGGGAACAGGTCCTGCCTGATGACCAGCTCTTCGCCCTGCCCGCCGCCGGGCAGGGGGTACTTCTGGACGACGGTGGTGTCGGCGAGCGAACTGCCCGGGTACTTGCCGCTCAGCTCGGCGGCGCTCTCGCCGACGTCCGGGACGAAGGCGGCGATGTACACCAGCCCCTTGACCTGGGCGGAACCGACCGCAGCTCGGCTGATGACGGAACCGCCGTAGGAGTGGCCCGCCAGCAGGACCGGACCTTCGATGCTGTCCAGGACGCTGCGCACGTAGGCGGCGTCGCCTGCCACGCTACGGAGCGGGTTCGGCGGAACCACGACGCGGTGGCCCTGACGCAGGAGTCGCTGGACTACGGGAGTCCAGCTGGAGGCATCGACGAAGGCGCCGTGCACCAGCACGATGGTGGGCAGTTTCTGCCTCTGCCCGGCCGCCTTGGAGGCCGAGGTCTCGGCGGAGGCCGAGTGGCCGATGCCCGTGATTCCGAAGGCGGCGGCGCCTGCCACCACGGACCGGGTCACGGTGCGACGCGAGATCGATGTGCTCATCGTTGTCTTTCTGCTCGGGGATGGCTCGCCCGCAAGCCATGCGGGCCGCTGTGGCACGGCTTGCGGGACACAGCGGACAGCTCGGGTTGTGGCAGGGAGCCGGGAGAGTCGCGGAAGGGAACTATGCGGAGATGGCCTTGATGGCTTCTTCGATGAAGGCGACGACCTTCTCGGGGTGGGCGAGCATGACGAGGTGGGAGGAGTCGACCTCGATGGTGGTCATACCGGCGCGCTCGTAACCGAAGCGCTCGACGTCAGGGTTGATGGTGTGGTCCGAGGACGACACCAGACCGAAGGACGGCTTCGTCCTCCAAGCCGCGACCGGAGCGACATCCGCGAACGCCTGCGCCGCCAGCGGACGCTGCGAGACCGCCAGCACCCTCGCCAACTCCGGATCGACATCCGCCGCGAAGATCGCCGGGAACCTGCCGACGTCCACCGACACATCCGTACCCGACGCATCCGCCCCCTCGACAGGGAACGGCGAATACACCAGCGCCGCCGCCAGATCCGAGTCCGGGAACCGCCCCTGCAGCTCCCCCAGACTCTCGCCCACCTCAAGGGCGTAACCCGACAGGTAGACCAACGCCTCGACGTTGTCCTCCACCCCCGCCACCGTGATCACGGCGCCACCGTACGAGTGACCCACCAGCACCACCGGGCCATCGATCTGACGCACCACCGAAGCCACATACGCCGCATCCCCGATCAGACTGCGATTAGGAACAGCCGGAGCGACAACCCTCAACCCACGGTTCAGCAACTCGGGAATGACAGCGGAAAAACTCGACGCGTCCGCAAACGCACCATGCACCAGAACAACGGTCGGCTTCTCAGAACGCGACATCATGGGGCTCATCTCTTTTGCTGTGTGGTGGACTTCAAAGAAACCGGAGGGCTTACTGAGGCACCAACGGCTCGGAAGTACTGATGACTTCCAGAGCGCCGGTCAGTCCGGAGCGGGCCCGGTCACCGGAGAGCGGCCCGCTGGTTGGTCAGTGTGGGCCCCTGTTCTCAGCTCCCGAGCCGCCTCCGGCAGCGGTCTCGGGGAGGTCAGCCCGTGGGTACGGAAAAGAACGTACTGGCCCCGCCGAAGGGCAACTTGCCTCTGGGCGTCCCGGACCTTGTCCGTGAGCGTTACGCCTCCCGGCGTTCGGATGGGAGGGCTGTGCGGGCATAGGAAAGGCGGCAGGGGGCGATACCGCCACCACTGCCGCCTTCCGGCGTTCCACGCCTGCTGATCCGGACCGACGGACAAGGAAACGTAACAGCCGATCAGCCGTTCCAGCCGTCCAGGAAAGCCAGGATCTCCGCGTTGACGACCTCGGGTTTCTCCTCCTGGCACAGATGCCCGCACTCAGGGATTGCCAGACCCCGGACATCACGGGCGATGCCCTTCCACACCTCCAGGACGTCGTAGGCCTTGCCGACCGCGCTGAAGTCCTTCCCCCACAGCGTCAGCACGGGACAGTCGATGAGCTGATCCTCGTCCGCACGGTCCTGGGCGACGTCCTGGCCGGCCGCACGGTAGTCCATGCACGAACCGCGGACCGCGCCCGGCTGTTGGTAGGCGCGCACGTAGACGTCGATCTCCTCGGCCGACAGCATGTCCGGGTCGTAGGACCAGCTCCGGTAGAAGTACGTGAGCCACGCTTCCTCGTTGCCCGCGATCAGCGCCTCGGGGAGGTCGGGAACCTGAAGGAAGGTGAAGAACCAGTAACCGGCACGAGCCATGGCGACGTCGTAGGTGTCCGCGATGACTCGCGTCGGGATGTTGTCCATCGCGATGAACCGGTCGATGCGGTCGCGATGGTCCTTCGCGAACCGCGTCCCCACACGCGCTCCCCGGTCATGACCGATCAACGCCACCTTGTCATGACCAAGATGGTCCATCAGGGCGACGATGTCCTGGGCCATGGTGCGCTTGTCGTAGCCCGACGCAGGCTTCTCCGTGTCACCGTAACCGCGAAGGTCCGGCGCGATGACCGTGTACTCCTGCGCCAGTACGGGGATCTGCTTCCGCCAGCCGTACCAGGTCTGCGGAAAACCGTGCAGCAGGTAGACCGGTGGCCCCTGGCCCGCACTGACCCAATGTTGGTTGATTCCGTTGAGCACCGCGGTGTGGTGCGTGACATCTATCGAAACAGTCATGCCGACTCTCACGTTCTGGAGAAAGGGGAGGCTGCCGGCCCTCAGGCGTCGATGGCCTTGATGGCTTGCTCGATGAAGGCGACGACCTTCTCGGGGTGGGCGAGCATGACGAGGTGGGAGGAGTCGACCTCGATGGTGGTCATACCGGCGCGCTCGTAACCGAAGCGCTCGACGTCAGGGTTGATGGTGTGGTCCGAGGACGACACCAGACCGAAGGACGGCTTCGTCCTCCAAGCCGCGACCGGAGCGACATCCGCGAACGCCTGCGCCGCCAGCGGACGCTGCGAGACCGCCAGCACCCTCGCCAACTCCGGATCGACATCCGCCGCGAAGATCGCCGGGAACCTGCCGACGTCCACCGACACATCCGTACCCGACGCATCCGCCCCCTCGACAGGGAACGGCGAATACACCAGCGCCGCCGCCAGATCCGAGTCCGGGAACCGCCCCTGCAGCTCCCCCAGACTCTCGCCCACCTCAAGGGCGTAACCCGACAGGTAGACCAACGCCTCGACGTTGTCCTCCACCCCCGCCACCGTGATCACGGCGCCACCGTACGAGTGACCCACCAGCACCACCGGGCCATCGATCTGACGCACCACCGAAGCCACATACGCCGCATCCCCGATCAGACTGCGATTAGGAACAGCCGGAGCGACAACCCTCAACCCACGGTTCAGCAACTCGGGAATGACAGCGGAAAAACTCGACGCGTCCGCAAACGCACCATGCACCAGAACAACGGTCGGCTTCTCAGAACGCGACATGACGATCCTTCGGTAAGAGCTCAGTAGCGGCATGCGGCCCGGTCGGGCTGAGGAGGGCAACGGCCGTCAGCCGGCTTCGCAGGGAAGGCCGGCGATACGGCAACGCAACCTCGTACGCGGCGATTCGAGCACGCTGCCCTAAGTCTGTGCACGATTTCGGGCTCGACTTGCCTTGGTGTGCATGCTCTCTGTTCCCTCCGCGCCCTCACCGCACCGCGTTCGCCACGGATCGCCCGGGTGAGGGGGAGCCTCAATCACCCCGCTCGTAGCGGTGCCGCACCGCCTTTGTGTTGAGGCGGGCGAGCCGCGCGCTCGCTTCGGCGAGACGTACCGGGTCCGCGTCGGAGCCGAGTGCGACGCATGCGCGGAATGCCTCATGCGCCTCCTCCTCGCGGCCCTGGGACAAAAGGACCTCGCCCAGGTGGAGAAGGTGAATGCTGCGGAGCGAAAGGTTCCCGAGAGCGTCGGAGAGACGCACTGCGCGCCGGATGTGCGTGACAGCGTCGTCCCACTTCTCCAACAGCGCATAACTTCTGCCGATCCCGGATTCGATGCTGATGCGTGCCGCCGCGGCGATGTGCGTTTCGATGAGATCGCCGGCGTCCTCCAGCATCGTGAGAGTCTGCTGATAGGCAGCAAGGGCGGCGGCTCCCTCGCCCTGCGACAGAAGGTTGCTGCAGCAGCCGTGCCGGGCCCAGAGGCTGCCGTGGTGATCGCCGGTCGAGGCGAACAGCGGCGTGGCACGGCCGTACTGTTCGGCGGCCTCCGCGAATCGTTCCATGCTCCGGTGCGCCCACCCCTGGTAGTAGTGAGCCCACGCCTGTTGCGGTACGTCGCCCTCCCGAAGCGCCGCCGCCAGCGCCTGGGAGGCCACGGGAAGACCAGCCTCGGGGCGGCTCTCGCACACGATGAGTGCCCAGGCGTAGTAGTTGAGATGAGTGGCACGCATGACCTCGTCGCCCAGGAGACCTGCGCTCCGGGCAGCCATGTCGTACACCTCGGGCCAATGGCCCCAGAAGACCCACTGGTCCGAGAACCAGTGCAGGGACTCCGCCACCTCCACCACCAGCGGGTGCTCGCCGGCCTGCGCCGCGGCGCGCAGAGCTGCCAGCCAGTTGGCCCCCTGGATCTGCAGCCATTGCCGGGCCAGTGCGGCGGAGGACAGGTCCACAAGCCCGCGCCAGTGGGCTGGTGGCGCCCCGTGGCCGGGCTCGAACCACCGGCCGGCAACAATGGTGGTCTCCAGCAGCCAGCGGTACAGGCCGCCCCTTACCCGCTCCGCCTCCTCATGCCCTTCCTCCGCTTCGAGGCGGCCGCTCGCGTACAGACGCAACAGATCGTGCAAGCGGAACCGGTCGCCTCGGGGGCCGAGCAGCCCGGCCTCGACCAGCTCCTCGAGGGTGTCCTCCGCCGACGGGAGGTCCTGTCCGAGAAGCTGCGCGGCGCAGGCCACCCCGGCATCCGGACCTGGCACGACGGACAGCCTTCTGAACAGCCGAGCCGCATCGGGAGTGAGCTGCCGGTACGACAGGTCGAAAGCGGCCGACACCTTCCTGCCTCCAGCGACCGGCGAGTCGAGGCGGTGCTCGTCCGAGGCGAGCCGGTCGGCCAGGCGGCGTACCGTCCAGCCGGTCCGGGTCGCCAGCCAGCTTCCGGCCACCCGCAGGGCCAGTGGTAGGTAGCCGCACAGGTGAGCCACCTCGCGCAGCGCGGACGCCTCCCGTGTGGCGCGCTCCTCGCCGATCGCGGTGGTGAGGAAGGCTACGGCCTCGTGCTGGGCCAACTCGCTCAGGCAGATCCGGTGCACGTTTCGCAGCCCGATGAGCACTCTCCGGCTCGTCACCACCACCATGCTCCGGCCGCGCTCCGGCAGCAATGGCTCCACTTGTTCTTCGTCACAGCCGTTGTCGAAGATCAGCAGGCAACGCCGCTCGGCAAGGAGGTCCTGGTAGAGCGCCGCGTGTCCCGTCGGGCCGGCCTTCACGAGCTCGCCGTCGGCGACGCGGAATGCCTTGAGGACACTTAGCATGAGTTCCGTCGCCGAGGCAGGGGTCTCGTCCATGCCACGTAGGTCCAGCACCATCTGGCCGTCGGGAAAGTGAGGTACCAACTTCGTGGCGGCGTGCAGAGCCAGGGCTGTCTTCCCCATGCCGGGTGGTCCGGCTACGGTGACCACCACTGGCTGCGACCCGTCGCGCGCCGAGCCGCCCCCTCCGGCGGGCGAAACCTCTTCCGCCGCCAATGCCGTCAGCGAGACCAGCTCGGGCAGACGTCCTACGAAGTCGTCGGTCCGCCGGGGAAAACTGTGGACGGGCATGGCCGAGGAGGCGGGTCCGCGTCCCCTGCGCGCCACCGTGAGAAGGCGGCCGCATTGTTCCGTGTCCAGGCCAAGGCCGGCGGCCAGAGCCGCCACCGTGCGCCGCCGCGGGGCGGCGCGCCGTCCGCGCTCCAAATCCCCAATGCCCCGGGCGCTCACTCCCGACAGGTCGGCAAGACCCTGGATGGTCAGGTGCGCGTCGAGCCGAAGCTGTCGCAGCAGCGCCCCGAATACCTCCCTCTCGCTGTTCACTTTGGCCGTTCCCTTCGTGGTCGGCCGTGGTCCGGCCTTCGAAGGACGATCTCAGTGGCACCGCGAGCGCTGATTCGAAGTACGCCGTAGACAGGGACCAGCGGCTTCGTCCCCCATTTTAGCTCTCCTGTTCTCCTCCTGTATCACGCGCGACGGTCAGCGTCTGGATCGGTCGGCCTCTCCCCCCGAAGGGGAAGAGCTGAGCGAAATACACCAGCTTGCTGACCGCGGCAATATCATCGCGACGAAAAAGTCGAGCACACAGCGGCGGAGAGACCGGTCGCGGTCTGTCTCCGCCCGAGCCTGGTCCTGCCGGGGCAGGTCAGTCGCTGCGGCCTGTGAGCTGCGCGAGTCCACTGTCGATGTCGACGTACGCGCCTTCCGTCCCTGGAGGCACCAACTCGCCGGTGGTCCGCAGGAAACGCGTGACCTCGGACGCCGGGAGCTCGACCAGAGCGGCACCGGCGCGGGTCCGCAGGACTATGCGCATGGTGTCCGGAAGGCAGCGGTGCCGGGGAAAGACGAGCACGTCTCCGACGCCGGCCGGCCGGCGCAGCCCCTCGGCCAGCAACTCACGCGCGAACACCCAGACCACCGGCCCGGCCATGGGCGCTCCCAAAGAGAGGTGGACGGCGTAAGGATCTGTCGGGTCGTAGCGCAGTTGGCTGGGCAGGGGAACCCTCCGGTCTTCCGAGGCACTGACGAAGGCCATGACATCGCACGTGACCGATGTAAGCGGTTGACTCATTGGGTCTCCCGAGAAGCAACTGATTGGTTATGTGCACTTCAGCCTAGAAACATGTGCACATCACTCCTTGTCGCTCAGCGCATCCACCATTGCTTCTAGAAGTACGGGCTTCGGCCACTTCGTCGGGGGAGCGAAGGTCGGCACCACGGTGACCCGACCGCCGTCGAGCGCCTTCATCTCCGCCACCGGCCGACGGGAAGACGACTACATTCCGGATTTCCCGCGCGCGCGTGCACCTTTCTGCCTATTAACTGCCTGGAGTCGGACATCTTGGCCAGCTTTGCTGGTCAGGGCGGAGAACCGGAGCACAAGCTGCTGTCCGGCTCCCTCAGCGGGGATCCTGTTCCCCGCTCCTGACACGTGGTGGTCATCCGCCCGGTCCGTGCGCAAGGCGGCTCGGCGGGCGGCCTTCCCCATGGCAGCGGTTCGAAAGGAGCCGGATGAGCCCGGTGCTGTTGACTTCCCAGATTCCCGAGGAACAGAGGCTCACTTCATGGCACAACGCGGTGGGCCGAGGGCTCGTGCCCGTGACGGTCGTGCCGCACAGTGCGGGGCCGTTCACCGGGCGGCTTTTCACCGATCATGTGGGTGCCTTGCGGGTCTCCACCGTCGAAGCTGACGCCCATCGCATCAGACGGACCAAGACCCATATCGCGCGGTCGCCGGAACCGCTGGTTGCCGTCGGCGCCCAGGTGACGGGCCGGACGGTACTTGTCCAGGCAGGACGCGAGGTCACGGCCGACCCAGGTGACCTCTTCGTCTACGACACTTCACGGCCGTATTTCCTCGAACGCCCGGAACGCTTCCGCGCCCACGTGATCCTCATCCCACGCCGCGCGCTGGACCTGTCGGACGAGTCGCTCGACAGTGCCATCGGCACCGCATTCGGCACCGAACAAGGGTGCGCCGCAGTCCTGCAGCCTGTCCTGACGACCGTGGTCTCCGCCGCTCACCAGTACTCGGCCACGGCTACAGGCGGGCTGGTCAACGGTCTTGTCGATCTCTTCTCCACCATGGTCACGGAACGACACGAGGGGCTGATCGAGGGCGATGGGACCACGCGCGATCATCTCGTGCGGCGCGTCCGGGAACACATCGACCAGAATCTGGGCGACCCCGCGCTGTCGCCGGAGTCCGTGGCGCGGGCGCAGGGGATCTCTGTGCGGTATCTGCACCGGCTCTTCGAGGACGAAGGCGTCACCGTCGGCCGGTTGATCCAACGGTGCCGACTGGAGAGGTGCGCGCTTGAGCTGGCCCATCGCAGCAGGACGGTGCCCACCGTGGCGGCCATCGCCCAACGCTGGGGCTTCGTCAATCCAGCTCACTTCAGTCGGGTGTTCCGGGGTGCCTACGGCCTCTCGCCCCGCGAATGGCGCAGCATGGGTCCGGAAGGCGGCGTGACAGCGGCCGCGGCAGGGAGACACGCGGGCGATTGACCGGGGCTCCCCCGCGCTGCGCGAGCGCCCTCCCGGCCCTCACCTTCTCCGGCGACGGAGAAGGCCGGTGCATACGCCCGGCACAGGTACAGCCGGCCAGCGGCCTCCCGCTGCACCTGTGCCGGGCGTGCGGCCTGCACGCCCGGGCGGTCGGCTCGCGTCCGCCGCTCAGCGCCGTGTGGGTGAGGTCAACCCCTCAGGCGTGTGGCCCAGTCAGCCGGTACGCGTCCGGCGGGACCGGGCACGGGCTGGTCGGCGGAGTGACTGTGCGGCGGGGCCAGCTGCGGCCCCTTCTCGTACAAGATGGACGTTTCGTAGTCCCAGAACCAGCTCTCCCCAGGTTCGAAGCTCTGGATGACCGGGTGGCCGCTCGTCCGGGCGTGCGCGGTCGCGTGCTGAGAAGGCGAGTCGTCACAGCAGCCGATGTGACCGCAGTTCGCGCAGCGCCGCAGGTGGAACCACCAGGATCCCGAGTCCTCGCACTCGACGCAGCCCGTGCCGCTGGGCGGGGCGTCCGTGTCGATCGCGTTCGGCTTGTTCATGGGGGCTCCGTAAGTTGTTGGCCGGCCCGGGAGAGCCGGGTCCGGCTGGTGGGGTCTGGCCTTCAGCGGCTGACAAGGAGTGGCCGCCCGGCTCTTGCGGTGCGTGGCTGCTGATTGAAATGTGCGCGCTTCGCGCGGTCGCTGATTGCCGAGATGGCAGCGAGGTGTTCCTCGGGCAAACGGCATGCTGTCGGGACCGAGGAGAGCGAATGCGCAAGCGACTGGCGAGGATCGACAATGACGAGTCGGCGATCCCTGACCGCGCTCGGCGAGCCACTTGCCCGTCATCGCTCTTGCCTGTCGGCAGGCGGCAGTGTTGTGGGCGCTACTGCGTGACGGACGGATCTTCACCTCCGCCCCTACGGTCACTCAAGCGGCTTGACTTCATCATGAGATTCCCTGTCTCGTCGGGCGGGGTGCCTTGGCATGGGCGGCGGGGGGCGCTGCTCAGGGTCGGCAGCCCGACCTCGCACCGCCGAGGGAGGTCACGGCAGGGCGCAGCGTCCGCTGCCCAAAGTCGCCAGCGGCGACGGTCTCGCGGGCCCCTTCGCCTCGGCACGGCCAAATGTAGGCACGGCCTGGCACGAGAGTTGCCTCGGAGCGCATCCGCTCATGACGTTCAGTGCAGAGTGACCGCAGCCGTATCTCTCAGGCGTCCCGCACAGAGGTCTAGAGCGGAACGGACTGCTCGGCCGGGAGGTGCTCCCTTTCCGCGTCGACTGCACCGATGGAGCCGAGATGCGCGGTGGCCTCGCGGACGACCTGCGGGTCGGCGTAGGGCCCCAGCGAGACAACGCGTGCGAATAGCTCCCGCGCTTCTGCCGTACGCCCCACGTCGAGCAGAATTCTGCCCATCGACGTGAGGTGGCGACTTTCGAGTCCTGTATTGCCGTTCTTCCGGCTCAGGTCCACCGACTTCCGCAGGGAGGAAATCGCCTCGCCTTTCCTCCCCAGTTCCTCGAATGCCACCGCCATACCCCCGTGGATTCCTGCCAGATAAGCCAGAACCGAATTCTCCTCCAGGCGGTCACCTTCTACATCGATGAAGGCGAGGGCATCTTGAAAAGCACGCAAGGATTCCTCGGCCCGACCGGATACCGAAAGGGCCTGTCCCATGCTGTTGAGGGTGGTCAGACTGCCCTGTATGTCACCGTCTTCCGCGAAGAGGTGGCTTGCCAAGGACAACTGGTCGACCGCTATGGCGTATTCGCCGAGCATTCTGTGGGCCCCTGCCTGGTAGACATACGCCCATGCTTGTTGGCTGACGTCACCTGCTCGTTCCGCGAGGGCGAGGGCCTGAGCGGAATGGACCAGGCTGTCCCGGCAGCGGCCTTCGCACGTCAGGCGCGCCCATGCCGAGTAATTGAGCTGGGTTGCCTGCTGGACGGCATTGCCCAGGGCTTTCGCACTGGAGGCGGCGGTGGCGAATATCTCGGGCCAATGGCCCCAGAATATCCACTGGTCCGAGAACCAGTGCAGGGACTCGGCAACCTCCACCACGACAGCGTGATCACCCGCCTTGGCGGCCCCGCGAAACGCGGCCAGCCAGTTTGCCCCCTCCGCCTGCAGCCACTCGCGTGCTTTCTCCGCAGATGACAGATCGACATCCTCACGCGATGTGCTGGACGGAGCCCCGTAGCCGGGCTCGAACCATCGACCGGCCACCACCGTGGTCCGAAGCAGCCACTCACACAGAGCAGTCCGGGCGTACTCGATGTCACCCGGGGCCTCCTCGGCCTGCAGTCTCTTCCCGGCGTAGAGCCGCAGCAGGTCGTGCAGGCGGTACCGGTCGCCCGCGACGCCCAGCAAGCCCGTTTCCACCAACTCCTCCAGGATGTCCTCCGCGTCGAAGAGATGCTGCCCCGACAACCGGGCGGCCCCGGCCGACGAGACGTCCGGGCCCGGGGTCACGGCGAGCAGCCGGAACAGGCGGGCGGCTTCGGCGGTGAGCTGCCGGTAGGAGAGGTCGAACGCCGTGGACACACGTGTGTCCCCGGCGGCGAGAACCTGCAGGCGGCCGTCGACGGGAGCGAGCCGCTCCGCCAGCCGCCGCACCGGCCATGTCCTGTGCGCGGCGAGCCAACTACCGGCCAGGCGAAGCGCTAGCGGCAGGTAACCGCAGTACTGGGCGACCTTCTCGAGTTCGCCGGCCTCGGTGGACGCGCGTTCTTCGTCGAGGAAGGTACTCAGCAGCGCCGTGGCCTCGCCCGGTTCGAACCCATCGAGGGGCAGACGGTGCACGCCCTCAAGGTCGGTCAGCATGCGCCTGCTCGTGACCACCACGATGCCGGTGCCCGAGCTCGGCAGCAGCGGACGCACCTGCGCCTCGTCGCGCGCATTGTCGAGTACAAGTACGAAACGTCGTTCCGCCAGGGTCTGCCGGTACAGCTCGATGTGGCCCTGTGCTCCGACGCGCACCAGTTCCTTGTCCGGGACCCGGAGGGCTCGCAGCACACCGGTCATCAGCTCGGCCGCGTGAGGTGCTTCCGCGTTCAGTCCCTGCATGTCGACCACTACCTGATCATCAGGGAAATGGTCCGCCATCCGACGGGCCGCGTGGAGCGCCAGGGTCGTTTTGCCCGCACCAGGAAGCCCGGAGACCGCCGCGATCACCGGCTGGGCACCCAGGCCGTCCGTCACCTGACCGCTGGACATCTCCTCCGCAAGCTGCACAAGCCGCGCCAGCTCCCGCTCTCTGCCGACGAACTCGGGCATGCGTCGCGGAACGGCCTGCACGCCGATGGGTGTGTACCCGTCGACACGGCCCTCGCGGGCCGCGGCGAAGAGAGGTCGGCTGTCGGGGCCGGATAGCCCCAGTCCTCCGGCGAGCGCGGCAAGGGTACGCGGTCGTGGTACCACCCGTCTTCCCCGCTCGAGGTCACCGATGGCACGGACACTCACGCCTGACGCCTCGGCCAGGCCCTCGATGGTGAGCGAAGCCTCCAGCCGCAGCCTGCGGAGCGTGGAGCCGAATTCCGGTTCGCCCCCAGCCTTCACCGACTCCTCGGCCACCATGCTCCACCGCGCCTCGCCCTGGTCCGACCTGCCTGTGTCCCCTGAAAGTCGGACCTCGCCAGCCAGGCACGGAGAGATTCGTACTGCAAAACCCTGCGCCCGACCTGCGGGGGCACGGTATGCCGGAAGCATAGCGAGACGACACGCCCGGAACGCGCCTGGGCCGCATCAGTACGCTGAGCGACAAGATCCGATGCGCTTCCGGTCAACCACTCCGCCGCTCCCGCCCTGCAGCAGTGGCCCCCATCGGCATCAGCGGTGAGGGCAGTCGGTCGTACGCGGGACCGATGGGGGTGCTCCTCCCACGGAGGGTGGACGCCGACACCTCGGACACCACAGTGAGACACGAAGATCCCCGTGTGCGGCGAGCGCTGTATCGCCACAGCTGTATCGCCACACACGGGGGTCTTCATCTTCCGTCGAAGCTCGCTTCGGCCATCCACGTGATCAACGCGGGTGCCCATGCCTGCCCCGCGATCTGCGCCGGGACCGGCGACCGCCGGAAGGAGCCCTAAGCTCCCGAGGACGGAGTGCGCGTCACAACACGTTCAGGCGAACACGCGGCAGGGGGAGCTGGTCAGCCGGTGGCTCGTGCAGCTGCTATGACCGTGGCCGCGACCGTGCTCGGACGGGTGATCAAGGACAGGTGACCGGCCGGCACCTTGACGATGTGGGAGCCGGCTCGCTTGGCCATGGCGAGCTGTTCCGCAGGAGGAATGACGTGGTCCTGGGTGCCGACGACGACCCAGGAAGGCAGCGTCTTCCACGCCGGGTCGCCGGAAGGCTCCGAGCCCGCACTCACGGCGAACGGACGCTGGCCGGCCGCGAGGAGTTTCGCCTGAGCGCTGGGGACTCCATTGGCGAAGCACTTGTCGAACCCCTGGTAGGCACCGTTGGGCGCGGTCTTGAGATAGGCGTCGGCATCGCCGGGGGCGGCCCCGGGATAGGGGACCAGATTGAGGAACGCCGAAGGGTCGACGCCGACACAGGACCCGGGCTTGGCCGCGTTGATCTGGAACACGGTCTCGTTCTGAGCGGGTATGTAGGCGTCGTCGTAGACGAGCGCCTTGACGTTGGGCAGCGAGGTGGCGGCATTGGTGATGACCATGCCGCCGTAGGAGTGGCCGACCAGGACGACCGGGCTGGGGATGGTGGCCACGAAGTCAGCGATGGTCTCCGCGTCGGAGGCGACGCCGCGGAGCGGATTCGGCGGTGCGTAGACGGTGTAGCCGGCGTGCTGCAGACGGGACATGACCGGGTTCCAGCTGGAGGCGTCGGCCCAGGCACCATGGACCAGCACGATCGTCGGCTTGGCCACGGAACTGTGCTGGGTGGCATCGGCCGCCACGGAGGTGCGCGGTGCGGCCGTGGTGGGGGCGGCGAACGCGAGCGTTCCGGCTGTGACAGCCGTGAACGCCGCAGCGATGACGCGGCGAGAAAGACGAGGCATGGTGTGTCTCCTGCAGAAGGGTGGTGGATGCGAGTCGAGGCTCGCGGAGTCAGGACTTGTGGTCGGTTCGATGAGGTGACGCCACACGCTGAGGCCTGGGTGACCTTCGGGGCGGCAGTACGCATCGCGGTGCTTGGACGGCAGGTGGAGGATGCCCCGGCGTGGCATGCGCACATGTGGCGCGGACGCCTCGCTCATCGGCCGGCCGGTCCGTGCAAGGTCATGAAGCACTGCTGATGAGGCGTATTCGGCTGGGCAACCGGCGGTGGCCTCGGTCGCGAACCAAGAAGGGGCTAACTCGAAGAGGTGCCGCTCACTTGTGTGTCCCCGATGCCGGGCGTTCCGTCGACTCCTGAACGCTAGAACGCGACGAGGGGGACGAATAGCCTGATCGTGCACACCCTCTTGCTCTTCGAGGAACTACGCGCCGGCGCAGAGGCAGCCGACGGGACACATGGTTGGAATGCCGGCCAGGTGCGCCGTGAGTTCGTAGTCATGGCAGACAGCGCCCTCGCGGTCGCGGCCATGCGGGGCGTAGTCATCGCGAACCCTGCGCCTGGTTGACTGCCGGCTTCCGCGTAAGCGGCGGGGAGCAGCGAGCGGGCCCTTGAGAACCGCCGCCCCATCTGCGGACGCACTCTGCTTCGTGGGCGCGCTCCCTGCGCTCGGTGTGCGCGGGCGCTCCGTGCGCTTTGTGGACAGAACGTGTGCGCGTGCAGAACATGTCCCGCCTCAGGACGGTTTTAGCGTGCAGGGACAGCACAACGCACAGCAACAGGAGACATCATGTCCGACAACTTCGAGCCGGTTCCGCCGGTGCTGGAAGCCGCCGCCCAGGCGTTTGCCGGGGCTACCGCCAACCCGCCTTACCTCTTCGACCTCGGTCCCGTCGAGGGGCGCAAGGCCGTCGACGAGGTGCAGTCCGGGGACATTGCCAAGCCGGACGTCGACGAGGAGTGGATCACCGTCTCAGGCGGTCCCACCGGCAGCGTCCGTGCCCGGATCGTCAAGCCGGCCGGCGCCCAAGGCACCCTCCCGGTGATCCTCTACATACACGGCGCCGGCTGGGTGTTCGGCAACGCACACACCCACGACCGCCTCGTACGCGAGCTCGCCGTCGGCGCCCGCGCTGCGGTTGTCTTCCCCGAGTACGACCTCTCGCCCGAGGCACGCTACCCCGTCGCCATCGAGCAGAATTACACTGTCGCCCGGTGGATCGTCGAGCAGGGCGCCACCAAGAACCTGGACGCCGCACGGCTCGCCGTGGTCGGCGACTCGGTCGGCGGCAACATGGCGGCCGCCCTTACCCTGATGGCCAAGCAGCGCGGCGACCTCCCCCTGGTCCAGCAGGTGCTGTTCTACCCCGTCACCGATGCGAACTTCGACACAGCTTCGTACCACCAGTTCGCGACCGGCTACTTCCTGCGTCGCGACGGCATGCAGTGGTTCTGGGACCAGTACACGACCGACGAGTCCGAACGCGCCCAGATCACGGCCTCGCCGCTGCGCGCCACCACCGAGCAGCTCACCGGCCTGCCCGCGGCCCTGGTCATCACCGGTGAGGCCGATGTCCTGCGCGACGAGGGCGAGGCCTACGCCAACAAGCTCCGCGAAGCCGGTGTCCCGGTGACTGCGGTCCGCCTCCAGGGCGTCATCCACGACTTCGTGATGCTCAACGCCCTGCGCGAGACCCACGCTGCCCAGGCCGCCATCACCCTCGCCGTCGCCACCCTGCGCACGGCGCTCGGCACCGACTGACCCGAGCACCTCAGTATGCCCGAGCGACGATGCGTCGGCGTCGTTCCGGCGATCGCGTGCTATCGCGTGCTGAGGACGACGGTCGTCATGGCGATCACCGGCAGAAGGCGGCACCACCGATTCGTGCGGTGGTGCCGCCTTTTAGCGCGGGCGGGTCCGTCCGGCCCATAACGCGGCGAACCGGGGCGACGGGTCGCGCACGTGCAGGGTCCGCACCGGCGGGTCGCCTCCAGCCACGAGCCTTTCTCGACGACGGTATGACCGACGGTGCCGCCTTCAACATCCTCGAAGACGGCGCTCCGTCCTCGTCCGCGATGAGCTCGCTCGTGCCGCCCGATCTGCGGCGGCACGCACCTGTGCTCCGCACGTATGCGGAGCTCCTGGCGACGGGGCAGAGGCTGGCTGCCTACGCTTCTTCGGCAGTCACCCGTTCCCGGTCTGCGATGGCTGTGACCGCGGGGCCGGCCGACGCGTCGAAGGCATGCCTCACCTCTGGGCGTGTCCCCGGTACGAGAAGTCGGTGGACACGCTCCTCGATGTGGCGGTCGGTGGCGGTGAGACGGCCGTGATGCTGAGCCAGATGCTCCGACCAGGACGCGACCAGATAGTGCTCGGTGAACCGGTCAGGATGGCGACCGTCCTGGTACAGACCCCAGGTGAGTGCGCCCGTGCGGCGCCTCGAACGGGCGAGGTCCTGCATGCGGCGTGTGAAGGCGGCCTGATCACCGGAGGCGACCCGGTAGGTGAGGGAGACGAGCACGGGGCCGTCGGCCGGTCCTGGTGCAAACACCAGGGGCGGGGTGGGCCAGTGGTCGGAGAGCTGCGGATCGATGCCGGCAGTCGTGTGCAGCGGCCACCATCGCACGCTCACGGCCGCCACGAGCAACAGGCCCGCGCCGGTGAGCAGGGAGGCCGTCAGCCCCAGTCCGTCAGCAAGCGCGCCCCACAGCGGTGCCGTCAGCGCCTGCCCCCCTTGGAAGACCACCAGATAGAAGGCGAGCCCGCGAGCCCTGACCCACCCGGGCAACCGCTGCTGGATTGCCGCGTTGAGGGTGGACAGGACGCTGATCCAGGCGAGGCCCGCGGGCAGCAGCGAGCCCGCCGCGATCCACGGGGAGCGGGTTACGGCCAACACAGCGAGGGAGACCGAGAACACGACTGCTCCCCCAGCCAAGACGCCGTTGGCGCCCAGCATTCGACGGAGGCGGGGCAACACGAAGGCTCCGCTCACAGCGCCGATCCCGACCGCCCCGAGCAAGAGTCCGTAGCCTCCGGAACCCAACCCCAGGGAACGGCTTGCCACAAGCGGGAGAAGTGACCACAGTGCTGCCCCACCAGGAATGAACAAGACCGTACGCACGAGGACCCGACGTACGCCGGGTGCGTGCCAGACATAGCGACGTCCTGCGAGCACGGCTGCCAACAGACCCGGCTTTCCTGAAGGTGGCCGTGTCGTCCGGGGGCGTTTCCACAGCAGCAGGACGGTGGCGATACCGAGGTAGGAGAGCGCGTTGAACGCGAAGACCCAGCCCGCGCCGGCTGCAGCGACCAAGACGCCGCCGAGGGCCGGCCCGACCGCGCGAGCAAGATTCATGTTCACGGCACCCAGTGCGGCGGCTTGCCCCAACTGGTCCCGTTCGACCAATTCCGGCTGGATGGCCTGCCAGGCCGGTCCCATGAGGGCCGTTCCACATCCCAGGAGGAAGGTGAGGCCAAGCAACAGCGGTGGGGTGAGCGCGTCCCGGAAGGCCAGCACCGCCAGTGCGGTGGAGACCGTGAGCATGGTGAACTGGGCCGCCAGGATCACCGACCGGCGATCGTAGCGATCGGCCAGCACACCAGAAGGCAGGGCGAACAGAACGATCGGGAGGCTCGCCGCTGTCTGCACGAGCGTCACCAGCGCCGCGCTGTGGCCGACGAGCAGCCATTGCGCGCCGACCGTCTGCATCCAGCTGCCGGTGTTGGAGACCAGTTGCGCGATCCACAGAGCGCGAAAGACCCGGACGGCCAGCGGAG
The DNA here is from genome assembly GCF_040611875.1 of Streptomyces sp. NPDC006516. Taxonomy (NCBI): domain Bacteria; kingdom Bacillati; phylum Actinomycetota; class Actinomycetes; order Kitasatosporales; family Streptomycetaceae; genus Streptomyces; species Streptomyces sp. NPDC006516. The sequence goes on along the minus strand of NZ_JBEXPD010000017.1, from coordinate 71,571 downwards.
CCCAGGCTGAGACTTCGGCGCGCTTCACGACCGTGGCCATATCCGGGCGGTGTCGGTCGCGAGGAGCCGCTGTGTGGCCGGTGCCGTGGCGGTTATCAGGGCCGGCGCCAGGACAAGAGAAGGGAGGAGGCCGGTGTACTGCAGGATTACACCGCCTGCGAGGTCGAGACCGGTGACCTCCCTCGGCACCAGCGGTGGCCGGGGGCCAGGAGGGTCTTCCCCGGGCGAGACCGGGGTGCGGATGGATTCACTCAGCAGCCGGTGCATGGAGGTCCTTTCGTCTGTACGCGCGCCGCGGGCCGACGGGTTCCGCAGTACCCCGCGAGCGAGCGGCCTCCGCGTGCGGGCGCATCACCACACCGTCGGCAAGGTCTGCTGAAGCAGGAGCGCCAATCCGGGCACGGGTAGACCCGACGCAGGCTGTCCCGGTGCGCGCGAGATGTACGGAGGTGGTGGGCGACAGCGGTGTCTGCTTGCGAGGTGCGGTGCCAGGGAAGCGCTGCAACGCCAACCTAGGGCGGCCTGCCGACTCAGCTTTCCGCTCAGCGAACCAGGCCGATACCGACAGCGCACTGTTCGGCATCGCTCACGACCGGATCGCGCCCGAGCCGACATGAAGGCTGTCCTGTCGGCGCCCTGCCCGCCTCCGGCCCCAGGCGGAGCCGCTCCGTGTCCGTCGGCGTGAGGTCACGGAAGTACGGCCGTACGGTGGGGTGGGCCTGCGAAAGGCTTCTCGTCCTCGCCTGCTGGCCTTCGAGCCTCCGGCCGACTTGGGTTCGCCCTCGCCTGCCTGGCCGCCGATTCCACAGAGGCCGCACAATGCGGCGGGTGGCGGTTCATCAACCCGCAAACCGTCCGGCCGTACCGGATCGCCCTTCGGGTACGTCGCCCCCGCACCCTGGTCCTTCCCCGACTCCGCCCAACTGGCCGCACTACGGTCCGGTACGCAAACGCGGCGCACTGGCAGGACACCTTCCGTTCGCACCGGCCCCGCTCTGAACCTCGGTTTCCCAGGGACTTTTCAGGGACTTTCAGCGCTGTCCGAGGGACTTTCGAGAGGCTTTTTGTCGCCTAAAACAGCAAGCCACTGAAAGCCCGGAAAGGGCCTCCGACGCAGGTCAGAGGCCCCTACTCAGGCAAAGCCGCTGGTGGCGGCAGACGAGTCGGGCTGTACGCCGGGTTCTGTCGCCCGACCAAGGACAAGAGCACCAGCCAATCTTGGCCGATCAGGTCGCGCGATTCACTGCTTGAGCTTCCAGCCATGCCTCTACCTCCGACCAGCGGTAGCGCAAATAGCGGCCGACCTTGTGGGCTCGCGGACCCTGGTCTCGGTGATTCCATATGTAGACCGTGTTCAGAGGTACGCCCAGGAAGTCGGCCAGCTCCTCCGCGCTCATCAAGGGACAACGGTCCCCCGCGCCAGCGGCTTCTTCCGCGCGGGCAGTGGTTCGACGCATGGGCACTCCAGAACGGTTCGAAGCGAGCAGGAAAGAACCACGTGAGCGGTATTCCGCCGTGGTGGTGCACGGAACGTTTGCATTAAATTCCGGCCGGACCAAACAGAGGGCCTTACGACGAAACGCCTACGACTCTTGCGAACCCTCGAAGGACACCGGCGAATCTTCGCTGAGGGTTCGGCGAGCCCTCGTCGAATCCTCAGCGAGCATTCGCCTAGGTAAAATCTTCTCTGCACTCTGCACCCTTTGTCGCGAAGACCCCAAGAATGAATTTGACATCTTCAGCTCGCCTGGATCAACATCCAATTCACTCAGGGCGCGATGAACGGGCAGACAACCTCGCTCGCCGTCGACGATGGTCCTGTTGATTAAAAAGAGTCCAAAAATAGACTCAAAGGGCCGTTGAAAACTAGGAGTTGAGTCGATGCCGTACGACCGCTGGCACAAGTCGCGCCCGAAAGGCGGGGAGTCGACCTGCAAGGAACACGGCAAAGTCCCGACGCGGGATCACGGGACGGGAAGCGGTGGCAGGCCCGATGGCGCAACCGGGAAGATGTCCAGCAGACGGAGCTGTTCCGTACCGAGGTCGAAGCCCGCAGGCACGAGACCAAGATGCGGTCCGGAGTGGACGACGGCTCGTACATCAACCCTCGCGCCGGTGAGGTCAGGGTCGGTGAACTCGCCCTCACGTGGCTCAAGGGGCACGAACACAAGAATTTACGGACTTACCGACGTCACAAGGAGCGGATTCTCCTGCACGTCGTTCCTACCGCAGTTGGGAAGATGCGCGTAAAGGACGTGAACGCCTCATCTTTGCTGGACTGGCTGCACGACCGTCGCAGGCTGCTCGAAAGTTCCACGCTGCGCCTGGTCTTCGACAATCTTCGGGCCGTCTTTGACCTGGCCGTGGACGACAGCCTGATACACAAAAATCCGTGCCTCGCCAAATCGGTGCAGGACGCCAAGCCGAAGCGAGGAGGTGGCGGCCGGGCAGAGCTGACCCTGACATGGGAGGACACTGAGAAGATCCGTGCCGAACTTCCCGACCGCTATAAAGCACTCGTCGACTGTGGTCGCGGCCTGGGTCTTCGGCAAGGAGAGATATTCGGCCTGTCGCCAGAGGATATCGACTGGGCACATCCGGACGGCGCCATGGTGCACGTGCAACGGCAAGTAGTCCACGACGGCTCGTTCCTCGTATACGCCCTCCCCAAGGGCGGAGGCGACGAGGACCCGAAGGACCGGTGGGTCGAGCTGACCGATGACGTGGCCATCCCCCTGCGCGAGCACATGCAGAAGTACCCGCCGGTCGAGGTGACCCGTCCGTGGGGCAGCAGCGGTGGCGACCCGGTCACGGTGCGGCTGATCTTCTACACCCGGGAGAAGACCGCCATTCAGTCGAATTGGTTCAACTCCTACCGCTGGAAGCCCGCCCTGGCGTCGGCCGGCCTCATCAAGCCCCTTGAGCCCGATGCGAAGGGACGACGCTGGGAGAAGTCCCGCGACGTAATGATGCACGCGCTCCGACACCTGTACGCGTCGATGATGATCAACGGCGGGGTAGACGTGTACACGCTTGCGGACCGCCTCGGACACGCCGATCCCGCGTTTACCCTGCGTAAATACGTGCACCGGGTCGTGGGAGCCGGTTCCAAGGTCCGCATCGCGGTCCGGAGCGCCTACACCAGGGCCGCGTGACTCCTGCACCGTTCGGCTTGTGCAACAACCGTGCAAGATGATCTTCGGGAGAGGGCGTTTGCACAGGTCAGGAGCTTTGTCCATGAGTTCCGGGACATCTGACAGCCCGCAGAAGAAGCACCGTCACACCCCTCCCGACCCGCACACATGCGAGGTGAGGTGGGGCGTGACGGACTCTCGTCGAAGCCGGTAGGGAACTGGCCGAGGGGAGGGGCACCGGCCGGTGGTGGCCACCTGGGCTCCCCCGGGTCAGACCGCCGCGGCCAGGACGCGGTTCACCAGGGTGGTCAGTTCGGCCGGGGTCGTCACTCCGGCGAACTCCTCCTCGTCGATCGCCACACCGTACTCGCGCTCCAGCCTGCTCAGCGTCTCCAGCATGGCCAGTGAGTCGTACCCGAGCGAGGCGAACTCGATGTCCTCGGGATGCCGGTCGGTCTCGACCTCGTCGCCGTCACCGGCGCACTCGCGCATGATCTCCATGAGCCTGTCGGTGGTCAGTCGGTCCTTGATCACGGTGTCTCCTGTCGGGGTGAGGGTGCGGGGGCGGGTCGGATCAGCCCGGGCCCGTCACGACCAGGGCCGAGTTGAACCCCCCTTGCCCCCGGGCAAGGATCAGCGCGGTGGCGAGCGGGACCCGGCGCGGACTGGTCACGAGGTCGAGGGTGTGGTCCGGCAAGGGCCGGGAGACGTGGACGGTCGGCGGGATGACCCCTGCCCGCAGGCTCATGAGTGCCGTCGCCACGTCGACGGCCGGGCCGCCGGCACTCAGCCGGCCGGTCATCGTCTTGGGCGCGGTGACCGGGACGCCTCCGGAGCCGAAGAGGCACCGCAGTGCGTCGGCCTCGGCGGCGTCCTCCTCAGGGGTGCCCGCCGCGTCCGCGAAGACCACGTCGACCTCCCCCGGGGTGAGGTCCGCGTCGTCGAGGGCGGCCCGCGCGGCGCGTGCGAGGTTCGTGGGGCGGCCCGAGCCGGGGGGCGGGTCGAAGGTGGCCGCGTAGCCCGCGATCCGGCCGTACCGGTTGCGCGCGCCGCGGGTCCGCGCGGCCTCCTCGCTCTCCAGGACGAGCAGGGCGCCGCCCTCTCCGGGCACGTACCCGGCGGCGTCGGTGTCGAAGGGCCGGTAGGCACGGGCGGGGTCGGACTCCCTGCTCATCCGGGAGCCGCTCAGCCGGGCGACCCAGCCCCAGGGGCAGGGGGAGCCGTCGACAGCTCCGGCGAGCACCATCGGCTGTCCGCCGCGCAGTTGACGGCGAGCCTGTCCGAGGGCGTCGAGTCCGCCGGCCTGTTCGGTGACCATCGCTCCGGCGGGGCCGCGCAGCCCGTGCCGGATGGAGATCTGGCCGGTGTTGACGGCGTAGAACCAGGCGAAGGACTGGTAGGCGCTGACGTACTCGGGCCCCCGGTCCCACAGGTTCTGCAGCTCCCGGTGGCCGAACTCGAAGCCGCCCGCGGACGCCGCGGTGACGACACCCACCCCGTACTCCGGCATCTGTCCGGGTTCGACCCCTGCGTCGGCGAGCGCCCAGTCGGAGGCGACGAGGGCCATCCGCGTCATGTGGTCGGTCTGGGGCAGGAGCCGGCTGGGCAGGTGCTCCTCGGCGACGAAGTCCGCGATCTCGCCCGCGAGGCGGCTGGGGTAGGGACCGGCGTCGAAGCGGGTGACGGGGCCGATGGCCGAGGCGCCGCGCAGGGTGTTCTCCCAGTGGGCGTCGTGGCCGAGGCCGGTGGGGGCGAGCACCCCCATCCCGGTGACGACCGTGTCCGTGCCCGTGCTCATGCCGCCGCCCGGCCCGCTGCGTCGGGTCCCGCCAGCACCATGGCGCTCTGGAAGCCGCCGAATCCGCTGCCGACCGTGAGGACGTTCTCGACCGGCAGAGAACGTGCCTCCAGGGGGACGTAGTCCAGGTCGCAGTCGGGGTCGGGCTCGTGCAGATTGGCGGTGGGCGGGACCGTGCCGTGACGAATGGCGAGGGCGCAGGCGGCGATCTCCAGGGAGCCGATGGCGCCGAGCGAGTGGCCGATCATCGACTTGATGCTGCTGACGGGGGTCTGGTAGGCGTGCTCCCCCAGGCTCGTCTTGAAGGCCGCGGTCTCGTGACGGTCGTTCTGCCGGGTTCCCGAGCCGTGGGCGTTGACATAGTCGATCGCGGACGGGCCGATACGGGCGGCGGCGAGCGCGACCCGGATCGCCTCCGCCATCTCCTTGCCGTCCGGACGCAGCCCGGTCATGTGGAAGGCGTTGCTGCGGGAGGCGAAGCCGGTGATCTCGGCGTACACCTCGGCGCCCCTGCGGCGGGCGTGCTCCCGCTCCTCCAGGACGAAGACGGCGGCGCCCTCGCCGAGGACGAAGCCCCGGCGGGTGCGGTCGAAGGGCCGGGAGGCCTCGGACGGCCGGTCGTTGTCGGGACTTGTGGCCTTGATCGCGTCGAAGCAGGCCACGGTGATCGGGGAGATGGGCGCTTCGGTGGCGCCCCCGACCATGACGTCGGCGGCGCCCTCGGCGATCAGGTCGGCGGCCCGGCCCACCGCGTCGAGGCCGGAGGTGCAGCCGGTGGACACCAGGGAGACGGGCCCCTCCGCCGCGATGCGGTCGTGGGCCACCTCGGCGGCGATGGAACTGGGCACGAAGTAGTCGAAGAGGTGGGGCACGGCGTAGGTGTGGTCGACGAGCCAGCGGCTGCCGCTGTCGCTGACGACGGCGTACTCGTTCTCCAGGCTCGTGGTGCAGCCGACGGCACTACCGATCACCACGCCGATCCGGGCTCCGTCGAGGACCTCACGGTCGATTCCGCTGTCCTCGATCCCCTCCCGTGCGGCGACGACCGCGAATTGCGCGGCCCGGTCCATCCGGCGTATCTGCCGAGGGGTGAGCCCTTCCGCCGCGGCGTCGAAATCACATTCCGCTGCGATACGGGAACGAAAGGGGGCAGCATCGAAAGTGGTGATGGCGCGGGTGGCGGTCCTGCCCGCCGTCAGGAGGTCCCAGAACGGCTTCACGCCGATGGCACCGGGAGCCACGATTCCGATTCCCGTGATAACCACACGGCGATTCGTCGCTGTATTCATCCGTGCCCCTCTCCAGCGGTTCCCTTTTTCCTGCCCATTGCACAGCAGGGAACTGTGTCGCCCACATCAGAACTGTCCACGGAGCGATAGTGCGCCGAATAACTCGCATTCAACTCAATGGCGATTGGAGGGGCGCGGAGAGGCTTGACAGGGGCGCCGGGAGCGTGTCGGACGGATGGGACGAGGACGCCGCCGTGACGGCGCTCCGGCGCTCGACTCACGCTCGAGGAATGCTGGAGCCGGGTGGACGGGCGGGGCGCGGACCGGCCGATCCGCCATGATCACCGGCACCTCCGGGGGCCGCGGGTGGCGCCGGGAGACAGCGACCACACGCGACGCAAACGCCATCCGTGGCGAAAAGGGATGCCCTCACGCATCCGCGCGCGGCCTATGCCGGAGGCAGCAACCCACCAGTTGAACCCGCCGAATAAGAGCCAGGCGGCCAGTGCGGCCGGGATCGAATCTCCGCCAGTTCTCGACGGGGTCAGCTTTACGGGAACTTTCCCTGGACCACGAGTCAAGGTACGGCAAAGTGGACATTCTTTCGGCCCTCGAGGATTCTACGGCCGGCTCGGAGGCCGTCGGCCGGACATTGACCAGTCGATTTCAAGGATCTAACGTGAAGTCGAGGTGATCGGCCGACGGCGAGGCGCGCGCAGGGTGCGGGGACGAACCAGACAGCGCGACCCGGCGGAAACGGGAGGAGACATCTTGGAGTTCCGACTTTTGGGTCCCGTCGAAATCCGCTGGGGAGGCCGGAACATCATGCCGACCGCACCCAAGCCGCGTCAGGTCATCTCCCTGCTGATGCTGCGGCACAACACCGTGGTGCAGGCGTCCGAATTCATCGACGAGTTATGGCCCGAGCTGCCACCCCCGAGCGCGGTGACCACTCTGCAGACCTACATCTACAAGTTCCGCAAGCTCCTTCTCAAGCAGGGACTCGGGAACCTGCTTCAGACTCAGCCGGGCGGGTACAGCCTTGCCATTCCGTCGTCGAGTCTGGACGTAAGCCTGTTCGAGCGACTGGCGGAGGAAGGGCAGGAGCATTTCCAGCGGGGCGATTCCGCAGCGGCTCTGGCATGTTTCGAGCGGGCCCTGGCCCTGTGGCGCGGGCCCGCACTCGCCGACGTCGAGACCGGGGGGCGGCTCTTCTCGTACGTGACCCGGCTGGAGGAACTTCGCTTCCGCATCCTCGAACTGCGGATCGAGTCCGACCTGGAGAACGGCCGGCACCGCGAACTGATCAGCGAACTCAAGGCGCTGGTACTCACGCATCCCTTGCACGAGCACCTCCACGGCCTGCTCATGGTCGCCCTCCACCGGTCGGGCCGACGGCACGAGGCGCTGGAGGTCTACCAGAGCCTGCGGCAGAAGATGATCGACGAACTGGGTATGGAACCCGGCAAGGAACTCGCCGGCCTCCAGCACACCTTGCTGTCCGACTCACCCCGGGAACCTCAGGAGCCACCGCGGCGGCCGAGACCCGCGCCCGCGTCGGCACCCGTCGCCCCGCCCGCTCCCGCCCTCGCGCCCTCCCCCGCCCGTGATCCCGTTCCGGCAGCTCCCGGCCTCACGCACACGGCTCCCCCGGCCGGGGGAGCCGCCGCGCACCTCGCTCCCCCGCCGGAGCACCCTGGCCCGGCGGCCCCCGCGCCAGGCTCGCTGCTCCCGGCCGCCCCCGCTCCGACCGCCCTCCTCCCCTCGGGTGGCGGTGGCATCGCGCCCCAGGTCCCCGCCCAGCTCCCCTCACCGCTCGCCGCCCGTGAGTCCGTCGGTATACCGGCCCAACTCCCGGCGGGGCTGGCGGGGTTCGTCGGCCGGGAGGACGCCCTCAAGGAGCTGGAGGCGGCGCTGCGCGAGCCCGGCCGGCCTCTCGGCGACGGTACGGCGGCCCACATCGGGGTCGTCACCGGCCCGCCGGGCGTCGGCAAGAGCGCGGTGGCGGTCCATCTGGCGCACACCCTGCGCCCGTACTTTCCCGACGGGCAGCTCTACGCCGACCTGCGTGGCTCCTCCGCCGAGCCGCGTGACCCCGCCGAGGTGCTCCTGGGCTTCCTGCGGGCCCTGGAGGTCCCGCCCTCACGCATCCCGGAGGGCCTGGAGGAGTGCGGTGCGCTGTTCCGGTCCCGTACGGCCGGGCGCCGGGTGCTGGTGCTCCTCGACGACGTGGCGTCCTCGGCCCAGATCCGCCACCTGCTGCCTGCGGACCCGCGCTGCGCGCTGCTCGTCACAGGGCGCAGGCGGATGACCGCCCTGGTGGAGGCCGAGCGGGTGGAGCTGAGCGCGCCGTCCCCCGAGGAGGCCCTGGAGATCCTCGCGGTCCTCGCAGGCAGGCAGCGGGTGGACCGGGAGCCGGAGGCGGCACACCGGATCGTGGAACTGCTGGGCCGTCACCCGCTCGCCCTGCGCTGTGTGGGCGGCCGGCTCGCGGCCGGGCCGGGGCTCTCGCTGGCGGCGCTCGCCGACCGGCTGGAGGCCACCCCCCGGATCCTCGACGTGGCCAGGCTCGGCGAGCTGGAAGTACGCTCTCGGTTCGCAGCGAGCTACGAGGGCCTCGGCCCCCAGGAGCAGGGGACGTTCCGGCTGCTCAGCATGCTGGGCGAGACGCCTTTCACCGCCGCGCAGGCGGCGGAGCTGCTCAGTCGTCCGGTCCGGGACCTGGAGTCCGTCCTGGAGGTCCTGGTCGACAACCACCTGCTGGCCACGGATCGTCGCGCGGATGGCATCGGCCGCTACGTCTTCGACCGGCTGACGCGGGCGTACGCCAAGGAGCGCCTGGAGGACACGCTGGCGGTACCTGCGGTTGCCGAGGACGCGGGCGCCCGGTAACAGGTTCACGTGCGGGCGGTCAGCCGGAGTCGAGACGTTCTCCACGGGTCGCTGCCAGGCTCCCGTGCACGCGTCCGCAGGTGGCGGACGGAGACGACGAGCGGAGGGGTGGCCTTGTCCATGCGGAGCGGCGAGCAGCGGGAGCCCGACGTGGTCACCGGGGACGGGCACGCCGGGCCGGAGCCCGAGGTGACCTTCGTCAACCGGTTCACCGTGCACGGGCTTCCCGAGGAGTTCGAGGAGGCATTCGCCCGGACCTCGGCGTTCATGGCCCGGCAGCCGGGGTTCGTCCGGCACAGCCTGCTGCGGGAGGTGAACGATCCGGCCGGCTACGTGAACCTTGCGGTGTGGACTGACCAGGCCTCGTTCCGGCGGGCGGTGCGGCAGCCGGGCTTCGGTCCCCACGCCGCCGCGCTGCGGGCGCTGAGCCGGAGCGAGAACGGCCTGTTCACCGCCCGCCTCTCGGTGACGGCGGCCGAGGCGCGCGAGGCCTGAGCCGCCGTCCCGCGTGGTGAGGGGTCGCCCGCGAGGCGGTCCCGTTCAGGACAGGGTCTTGAGGACCTCCCGGAGGGCTTCGACGACCCTGTCCTGCGTGTCCGGGGTCAGCGAGGGGTACATCGGGAGCGAGAAGATCTCACGGGCCAGGCGTTCGGTGACGGGCAGCGAGCCTTGCCGGTGGCCGAGGTGCGCGAAGCCGGTCATGGTGTGGATCGGCCAGGGGTAGCTGATGTTCAGCTCGATGTCCCGTGCCTTGAGCGCAGCGATGATCTCGTCCCGGCGAGGGTGCCGCACCACGTACACGTAGTACACGTGCTCGTTGCCCGGGACGGTCTCGGGGAGGACGAGTCCGGTGTCACCGAGACCGTCGGCGTACCTCCGGGCGATCTCCTGACGGGCCGCCACGTAGTGGTCGAGCCTCCGGAGTTTGCGGCGCAGGATCTCGGCCTGCACCTCGTCGAGGCGGCTGTTGTGGGCGGGCAGGCCGGTGACGTAGTACCGCTCCTCCATGCCGTAGTAGCGCAGCCGGCGGAGCCTGCGGTCGATCTCCTCGTCGGAGGTGAGGACCGCGCCACCGTCGCCGTACGCGCCGAGGACCTTCGTCGGGTAGAAGGAGAAGGCGGCGGCCGTGCCCATGGTCCCGGCGGGGCGGCCGTGGTGGCGGGCGCCGTGGGCCTGGGCGCAGTCCTCCAGGACGGACAGCCCGTGGCGCGCGGCCAGTTCCTCCAGGGGGGCCATGTCGACGCTCTGTCCGTAGAGGTGGACCGGGAGCAGGCAGCGGGTGCGCGGGGTGAGGGCCGCCTCGACCTGGGAGACGTCCATGAGGTAATCCTCGCGCACGTCGACGAAGACCGGGGTCGCGCCTGCGCCGACGATGGCGACGGCGGTGGGAGCAGCGGTGTTCGAGACGGTGATCACCTCGTCCCCGGGGCCCACACCGAGGGCCTCCAGGCCGAGCTTGACCGCGTTGGTGCCGTTGTCGACGCCGGCGCAGTGACTGGCCCCGTGCCAGGCGGCGAACTCCTCCTCGAACGACCGGACGCTGTCGGCGAGGACCAGCCGACCGGAGCCGAAGACGGTGTCCACCGCGTCAAGAATCTCCTCGCGCTCTGCCGCGTACTCGTCCAGATATCCCCATACACGAATGGTCACAGGCATTCTCCATTTCCGCTCGGATGAGCCCCGATCTCAGCGGAGCCGACTCGCGTACGGCTCGATTGCACCTCGATCCCGGGTCCTTGTCCTTGTGGCCCCCGATAAACCGCGGATAGCATCGCCTCCATGAAAGGAATCATTCTGGCCGGAGGCACGGGAAGCCGTTTGTATCCGATTACACTGGCCGTTTCGAAACAACTTCTGCCGGTCGGCGACAAACCGATGATCTACTATCCGCTCTCGGTGCTGATGCTTGCGGACATCCGGGACATCCTCATCATCTCCACCCCTCATGACCTGCCACTTTTCCGGCGTCTACTCGGTGACGGAAGCCATCTGGGGCTCCGTGTCGCGTACGCGGAGCAGCAGGATCCGAACGGGATAGCGGAGGCCTTCATCATCGGCGCGGAGCACATAGGGGACGATTCTGTGGCCCTGGTGCTCGGCGACAACATTTTCCATGGGCATTCCTTCTCCGAGGTACTCAGACAGGAGCGGGAGAATTTTGAAGGATGCCTGCTTTTCGGCTACGAGGTACACGATCCGGAGCGTTACGGGGTCGGCGAGACCGACGGGAACGGAATACTCGTGTCGATCGAGGAGAAACCGGAGAAGCCCCGCTCGAACCGGGCGATCACCGGTCTCTACTTCTATGACAACGACGTGGTCGCACGGGCCGCCGCTCTGCGCCCGTCGGCGCGCGGCGAGCTGGAGATCACCGATCTCAACCGGATGTACATGGAGCACGGGCGGGCCCGGCTGCGGGAGCTGGGCCGGGGCTTCGCCTGGCTCGACACCGGGACGCCCGAGTCGCTCCTCCAGGCGTCCCAGTACGTGCGGACGCTGGAGGAGCGGCAGGGGGTGCGGATCGCCTGCGTCGAGGAGGTGGCGCTCCGGCGGGGGTTCATCGGCCCCGAGGAGTGCCACCGGCTCGGCGCGCGGCTCGGGAACTCGGACTACGGCCGGTACGTCATGGCCATAGCCGGCGAGCACCCGCTCGCCGGCTGATGCCTTCGTGCGGGGTGCTCACCGGCCGTCTCAGGGGCGGCGCGCGACGAAGAGCCCCCGTGCCGTCCAGTCGGGCCGGATGTACTCGGCGGGACATCCGGCGTCGGCGAAGGCGGCCAGGTACTCGTCCAGGGTGAACAGGGTGAGGAGGTCGACCTCGGTGAACTCCCTGATTCCGCCGGCCTCGCCGATGACGAACCGGACCTCCATCCGGGTGGTCCGGCCCTCCCGGGTGGAGTGCGAGATCCGGGCGACGGTCCGGTGCTCGTCGCTCGCCAGGTCCCCGGCCACGTAACCGTCGAGGAACCGCTCGGGGAACCACCAGGGTTCGACGACCATCACCCCACCGGGCCTCAGATGGCGGGCCATGGCGGCGACGGCAGACCTCAGATCGGGGACGCTCCGCAGATAGCCGATGGCGGTGAACAGGCAGACCACCGCGTCGAAGGTGCGTTCCAGGTCGAAGGCGCGCATGTCGCCCTGGTGCAGCGGCACTCCGGGCAGCCGCTCTGCGGCGCGTTCCAGCATGGCCTGGGACAGTTCCAGGCCCTCGGTGTGGGTGAAGAGGCCGTCGAAAGCCTCCAGATGGGCGCCGGTGCCGCACGCCACGTCGAGCAGGGACTCCGCGGCGGGCAGCTGGTTCCTGATCAGGCGGGTGGTCTCGGCGGCCTCGGCCGCCCAGTCCTTGCCCCGCGCGCGATAGACCAACTCGTAGACGTCCGCCAGATCGTGGCCGAACATCGGCCTCCTTCGGGTAGGGGCCCGGGGCCGGGCACAGGTGGGCCGGAAGGCCGTCCGGTTCAGTCCTGGACGAGGGCGACCGCGCGGGTCCAGCCCGCGCCCGCGCCGGTGATCTTGACGGGGAAGCAGGACACCTGGAAGCCGTACGGCGGCAGCGCCTCCAGGTTGGCGAGGCGTTCGATCTGGCAGTACTCGCGGTCCCTGCCGATCATGTGCGCGGGCCACAGCACGTCACGGTCGCCGGTGGCCCGGTAGCGGGCGATGATGTCGCCGAACGGGGCGTCGAGGCTGAACGCGTCGGTGCCGATGACCCGGACGCCGAGGTCGAGGAGCAGATGGACGGCGGGTCCGTCGAGGCCGGCGAACTCGGTGAAGTACCGCTCGGTCCCCCGGTGGCGCTGTGCCCCGGTGTGCAGCAGGACGATGTCCATCGGTTCCGGGGTGTGCCCGGCACGGGCGAACTCCTTCTCCAGCCGCTCCGCGCCGATGACGCCGGTGGGCGCGTCCGTGAGGTCCAGCACCATGCCGGGGCGCAGGAACCAGTCCAGCGGCATCCGGTCGATGTGCCGGGGTACGCCGTCGCCGTAGCCCGCGCGCGAGCCGTAGTGGGAGGGCGCGTCCACATGGGTGCCGGTGTGGGTGGTGAGGGTGACGCGGTCCAGGGAGAGGAACTCGCCGTCGGGAAGCTCCTCGGGAGCGAAGGAGATGCCGAAGTGGGTGCGCATCTCCTCGCTCATGTGCAGGGCGCCCTCGCGGGGCGTGAGGACGTGGTGCTCCACGGGGTCGGGTTCCCAGAGCGCCGCGTCCACCGCCGAGGACAGGTCGATGAGCCTCACGGCGCACCTCCATGGGTCGGGGCCGGGTTCGAGGTCGGCATGCTTCCGGCCGGGACCGGAGGCGCGGTGGAGGCGGGCTGGAGTCCCGGGCCCGCTCGCGTACGAGTCCGGTTCCATGGGGCCACGCGAGCATCGGCGGCAAGCGGCCCGCGACCCGGCGGGCAAGGAGGGAGATCCGTGAGCGAGACCATCAGCCCGGCGTACGCGTCGCTGTGCGCCGACATCCAGTGGTTCTACGCCCGGCAGATGCACCTGCTGGACTCGGGCGACGCCGAGGCATGGGCCGCCACCTTCACCGAGGACGGCCTCTTCGCGCCGCCGTCGGTGCCCGAACCCGTCCGGGGGCGCGCCGCCCTGGCGGCGGGGGTCCGGTCGGCGCACGCGGCGCTCGCCGCCGACGGCGAGGTGCGCAGGCATCTGCTGACCACGGCCGCGATGGAGAATCCGGAGCCGGACGGTTCGGTGCGGGTGCGCTCGTACGTGCAGGTGGTGGCGACCCGGCGGGACGAGGCGCCGCGGCTGCTCCTGATGTGCGTGTGCGACGACGTCCTGACCGTCGAGGACGGCCGGTGGCGCGTGCGGGAGCGGTACGTGACCCGCGACGACCGGCCCTGAGGCGGACGGCGAGAGGCCCGGGGGGACGTCGGGCGACGTCCCCCCGGGCCTCTCGCGTGCCTCGGAGGGGGTACGGCTCAGCGGACGGTGTCGGCCGACACGACGGCGGGTTCGGGGAAGGGCAGGATGAACCGGCCTCCGGCCCGCAGGAACTCCGCCTCCTTGCGCAGGATCTCGTCGGCGTAGTTCCAGGCCAGCATGAGGTAGACGTCGGGCGGGTCGTTCCTGGCGTGGCCGGGGCTGCGGACCGGGATGTGAGTGCCGGGCAGCACCTTGTCCTGTTTGAGCGTGGTGGTGTCGGTGCAGTAGGCCACCTCGTCGGCGCCGAGGCCGCAGATGTTGAGGATCGTGGTGCCCTTGGCGGATGCCCCGTAGCCCGCGACCCGCTTGCCCTCTGCGAGCAGGGAGCGGACGAGGACGGGCAGTTCCTCGCGGACGGCCCGGACCCCGCGGGCGAACTCCCGGTAGGCGGAGTCGCCGTGGAGTCCGGCCCGGTCCTCCGCCGCGATCAGTTCGCCGACGGCGCCGGTGACAGGCCGCCGGGCCTCGGGACGGCCGGCGAGCACCAGGAGGGAGCCGCCGTGCACCGGGAGCCGCTCCACGTCGAAAAGACTCAGTCCGTGCCGGGTGAAGAGGGTGTCGAGGGTGCTGAGCAGGAAGTACGAGAGGTGCTCGTGGTAGATGGTGTCGAAGGCGTACTTCTCCAGCAGGTCCACCGCATAGGGGACCTCGATGGCGAAGACACCGTCAGGGGCGAGCAGCGCGCGCACTCCGGCGAGCACCCCGGCGAGGTCGTCGATGTGGGCGAACACGTGGCGGCCGAGGATGAGCCGCGCGGGCCCGTGGGAGCGGTGGACCTGCCCGGCGGTGGTCTCGGTGAAGAATTCCGGCAGGGTATGGACGCCGTTCTCGCTGGCGACGGCAGCCAGGTTGCGGGCGGGGTCCACGCCGAGCACCCGGGCGCCGTCGCGGGCGAAAGCGGCGAGCTGCTGGCCGGTGTTGCTGCCCAGTTCCACCACCAGGTCCCCGGCGCCGAGCGCGGCCCGTTCCCGGCAGGTGCGCGCGACGAACTCCATGTGGCGGGTGATGGTCTCCGAGTCGGAGGTGACGTAGCTGTACGTCCGGTACATCACCTCGGGGTCGACGACGTGGGTGACGCTCATCAGCCGGCAGGAGCGGCAGGAGATCACCCCCAGCGGGTAGGCGGCCTCGTCCTCGTAGGAGTCGGCGGGTGGCAGGAAGGCGTTGGCCAGCGCCACCTCGCCGAAGGAGACCACGTCCTGCCAGTCCGCCGCGCCGCACACCCGGCAGCTGGTGACGGGCCGTACGTTCTCCGCGTTCATACCCGGGCCTTCCTCTCCGTGGTCGGTGCCGGTCCGCCCGGCGTCAACAGGCTCTGCAAGCAGGCCACCAGGCTGCGTGCCTGGATGTTGAGGTAGTGGCTGTGCCGCAGCAGCTCGACGAGCTGGTGGACGGTCATCCACCGGTAGTCGGGATCGTCGGCGGGGACGTCGAGGTCGGTGTCGACGATCAGATAGCGGTTGCGCGCGTGGTGGAAGCGCCCGCCCTCCTCGGAGAGCAGGGACCGGAAGCGGACCCTCGCGGGGTCCGCTTCCTCCACAGCGTCCAGGTAGCGCGGCCGAGCGCTCCTCGGCAGGTGCGCGTAGGAGGCGGGGGTGCACTGGACCGTGGGGGCCAGTTCCACCACATCCATGTAGCCCGCCTCGACGCGGGCGTTCATGAGGACGTGCAGCACTCCGTCGATGGACCGGGTCAGGAAGGCGACGACGCCGGTGCCGTGCGGTTCGATCATGGGCTGCGCCCACCGGGCGACCTCCCTGCCGCCCGCCTCCACACGGACGCCGATCACGTCGAAGAAGGCCCCGGACTCGTGGGAGATCCGCTCCGGGGTGCGGTGCCAGCCGGGCAGCCCCGCGAGCGGGACGCGCCGGGCCTGGACCTCGGTGCGGGTGCGGGCCTCGGTGATCCAGCTGAGGACGGCGCCCAGCGGGTGCCGGGCCCCGGCGGACGGGTCGCAGGAGCGGATGAGGGCCGCCTGGAACGGGTCGGCGGGCGGGCCTAGTTCGCGGGCGAGGTCCGCATGGGCGAAGGGCAGGCAGGACAGGACGGTACGGGCGTCCATGTTGAGGACGTCGTCCTCGGCGAGGAGCCGGTGGAGCTGACCCAGGGTCAGCCAGTGGAAGTCCTCGTACACCTCCACCTCGCCTTCGGCCTCGACGACCATGTTCCGGTTCCGTTTGTGGTGGAACGCGGAGCCCTGTTCCGACTGCCGTACGTCGACGAGGGTGCCCCGGGAGCCGGGATCGCGGAACCGGTCCAGGTACGGGACGGGACGGCCGCCGTGGATGCCGGTGTAGTTGCTGCGGGTCGCCTGGACGGTCGGTGAGATCTGGACGCCGCCGACGTTGCCGGGCTCGACCTTGGACTGCATCAGACAGTGCAGGATCCCGTCGAACTCCTTGACCAGGATGCCGAGGACGCCCACCTCGGGCTGGTTGATGATGGGCTGGCTCCAGGCCGGGACGGGCCCGGCCGGCATCCGGACCTCCAGACCCTCCACCGTGAAGAACCCGCCGGTGTGGTGGCGCAGATTGCCGGTCTCGGGGTCGGTCTCCCAGCCGGCGAGGGCGTCGAGCGGGACGCGTTCCACCTGGGTGAAGGTGCGGGCGGCGGCCCCCGCGTACCAGTCGCGGAACGCGCTGTGCGGGGTGTGCCCGCCGTCGCGTGCGTACGCCGACGCGGCGACCCGCAACGGGGTGGGCGCCGCGCGCGTGAGGAATTCGGTCATGATTGCTCCACCGGGTGGTCCTCGCGGGACGCGTCCCACATGTCCTTGATCGATTCGGGCAGTTCGACCGTCGGCCGCCAGCCCAGCGACCGGATCGCCCGGCCGACGTCGACCCGGGTCCAGTCGCCGCCCCGCGAGTCGACGGACGCGGCCCTGAGCCGGACGGCGCCCGGCGGCCGCCCGGCCGCGGCGACGAGCAGGTCCACCAGGTGCGCCACCGGTACTGCCTCGCCCCGGCCCACATTGATCACCTGCCCGGTCACCGGAGCGGTGGTGGCGGCGAGGACGGCCTCGGCCAGGTCCCGTACGTCCAGGTAGTCCCGGTGGGCCCCGGCGACGGTCAGTTCGGCCGGCCGCTCCGGGGTGGCGTCCCGGAGCTGACGCACGACGGCGCCGAGGAAGCCGACATCCGCCGCTTCCGGGCCGCAGAGATTGACGACCCGCAGCACCACCCCGTCCACGAGCCCCTCGCGGGTGGCGCGGAGCACGGCCTCGGCCCCGGCGAGTTTGCTGCGCGCGTAGGCCGTCTCGGGCCGGGGCCCGTAGGTCTCCGACACGGCCGTGCCCGCGGGAAGCGGGCCGTACTCGTGGACGGACCCGATCTGCACCAGCCTGGTCCTGCCGGGCGTCCGGGCGAGTGCGGCGAGCAGGTTCTCCACCAGGTGCAGGTGGACGCGCTCGTTCTCGGCCTCGCCGGTGACCCAGCCGCCGGTCGCGTTGACCACGGTGTCCACCCCGGCCGCCGTGAGCAGACCGGCGAGTTCACCGGGGTCGACGGCCGCCGCGTCGAGGGCGAGGAAACGATCGCCGCCCGGGTGCGAAGGCCCATGGCGGCCCACTCCGAGGACCGGCCGGCGAGCCCGGACGAACGCGGCCGTGACCGCGCGGCCCACGCAGCCCGTCGCGCCGAACACGGCGACGGCGGGTTCCCGGCCGGCGGTCACCGGGCCGGGCCGCCGCACAGCGCCCGTTCGAGCTCCAGACAACGCCGGTACTCCGGCAGGGTGCCGGACTTCTCCGCTGTCTCCAGGGTCGGCGCGGCCAGGTCCCGTTCCGACATGACCGGTTCGAAGTCCGACGGCAGCGACAGGTCGAGGACCGGGTCGAAGACCGAGAGGGCCAGCTCGTTCTCGGGGACGTACTCCCCGGAGAGCATGTACGACATGACCGTCCGGTCCTCCAAGGCGACGAAGGCGTGCGCCACGCCGACCGGGAAGTAGACGGCGCGGAAGTCCTCCTGGTCGAGCAGGACGGTCTCGGAGCGGCCGTAGGTGGGCGAGCCGAGCCGGACGTCGATGACGATGTCCAGGGCCCTGCCGCGCGCGCAGTAGACGTACTTGGCGATGCCGGGCGGTGTGAGGGTGTAGTGGGCGCCGCGGATCGTGCCGCGGCGGGAGAGACTGTGGTTGGTCTGGGCCACGGGGAACAGCGGATGTCCCAAGGCCTGTCGGGCGGCCGTCTCCTGGAACGGGGAGACGAAGAGCCCCCGTTCGTCGGTGAAGACCTGGGGCCGGAACTCGAACGCGCCGTCCACGGCGAGCTGTCGCGACTGCATGACACCGTCCTCGGTTGCTTGTGGTGGGGCCGGCCTGGGCCGGCGGCGGTCAGAGGACGCGGACCTCGGGCACGTACACGATCCAGCGCCCCCCGGACTCCCGGAACAGCCGCTCCTTCGCCATGATCTCCTCGGCGTGGTTCCAGGCGAACAGCACCGCGTAGTCGGGGTAGGGGTGGGTGAGCGCCTCGGTGGGGCGGACCGGGATGTGGGAGCCGGGCATGAGCTTCCCGTGCTTGGCCGGGGTCACGTCGCACACCCAGTCGATCGACTCGGGGCCGATCCCGCAGAAGTTCGTCACGGTGGCGCTCTTCGCCGTGGCGCCGTAGCCGACGATCCGCTTACCTTCTGCTCGCAACTCCCGCAGAAGAGTGGTCAGTTCCGTCCGAACCCGTTCGATCCCGGCGGCGAACGCCGCGAAGGACTCGGGAGTGCCGACCCCCTTGCGGTCCTCTTCGGCGAGCAGCGCGGCCACGGCCGGGCTCGGCACTGCCCGGCCCGTCCGCTTGAGGGTGTAGCGGAGTTCCCCACCGTGCACCGGCAGCCGTTCGACGTCGACGACCTCGAAGCCGAAGCGGGCGGCGGCGGCGCTGACGGAGCGAACGGTGAAGAAGTAGAAGTGCTCGTCGTAGATCTGGTCGAAGGACGTCTGCTCCAGGATGTCGCCCAGGTAGGGATCCTCGAAGACGAAGGCGCCGTCCGGGGCGAGCAGGGTGTCGAGCCCCCGGAAGACGGAGTCCAGGTAGGGGATGTGGCAGATGGTGTTGGCCGAATAGACCAGGTCGGCCGGGCCGTTCCCGGCCACGATCCGGGCCGCGGTCTCCTCCTCGAAGAACTCGGTGAGGACCCGCACCCCCTGCAGGCGGGCGAGTTCGGCGACGCCGCCGGAGGGCTCGACGCCCAGGTGCCGGACGCCCTCCTTGGCCAGGGCCCGCAGCATCACGCCGTCGTTGCAGCCGATCTCCACCACGAACGGGTCGGGGCCGCGCAGGTGCTCACGGGAGATCCGGGCCGCGGTCTGCTCGAAGTGGCGTCGCATGTGGACCGAGCCCGACGAGTGGTACGGGTAGGCCTCGTGGAACATCCGGTCCCGGGCGACCTCGTCCAGGAGCTGGGTCATGCCGCAGGACTCGCAACTGCCCACGGCGAGGCGGTAGAAGTACTCGTCGTCGACGCGGTCGGGGTCGAGGAACGCGTCGGAGAGCGGCTGGCGCCCGAAGTCGAAGAACGGACGGACGGGTCCTTTGCAGACACGGCACATGGGGCCTTCCTCGGGTTCATAAGGTCCGGGGCGGGAACTACCGCCGGACGTTTCCTTGGCGAGCGGCGGGGAAACGGAACAAGCCACCGGTGAGCGGGGAGCGGAGGCGGCGCAGCACCTCGCCGTTCCTGACCAGGCCGGGCATCTCGGCGGCGAGCGCACGCAGCGCGGCCTCGGCCGCCAAGCGCGCGGCGGGGCCGACGATGGCGCCGGCGTGGCCGTCCTCGGGGAGGGCGTGCCGGTCGTGGGCGGGCCGGTGGACGTCGAACCGGTCCGGGTCCTTGTGGCGGCGCGGATCGTGCCCGGCCGCCTCGGTCAGCAGGACGACCTCCTCGCCCCGCGGCACCCTGGTACCCGCGAGGTCCAGGTCCTGGCGCGCGTACAGCCGGTGCAGGCGGACGGGGGGCGAATGGCGCAGGGTCTCGGCGACGGCTGCGGGGGCGAGGCCTGGGTCCTCACACAGGGCCCGCCACTGATCGGGGTGGTCCAGGAGGAGGGCGACGGCGTTACCGGTGAGCGTGGCGGCGACGTCGGCACCGACGAGGGCCAGCAGGGCGGACAGGATCAGGACGTCCTCGGGAGCGCCCAGGGGCCCCAGAGGGCCCGGTGCTCCCGGTGTCCCAGGCTTCTCGCGTGTCTCCCGCGTTCCCTGCGTGGCCTCCGTCCCTCGCGTCTGCCCCGGTTCCTTCGCTCCCGCGGACTCGGCCAGGAGGGACAGGAGTTCCGGGAGGGCGGCGCGGTACCGGCGGGCCGTGTCGAGGCGCGGGGGGCAGAGCGTGGCGTCGAGTACGCCGCTGAGGTCCCCGCAGAGTTCCGCGAAGCGCTCGGCCCGGTGCTCCGGCAGGCCGAGGAGGACGCGTGAGGCGTCCACCGTAGCGGGCCGCACCACGTCGTCCATCAGGTCGAAACGCTCCCCCACCGCCGACGCCCGGTGCCGGTACGCCCGGACGGCCGGGCCGAGCCGGCGGCGCAGCGCGGGCCCGCCGAGCACAGGGGCCGCCACCACCCGGAGCCGTTCGTACTCCTCCCGGGCGAGCGCCACCGGGAGTCCGGTCAGCGGAAGCGCCTCCCGCAGGGCCGGTACGTCCCACGGAGCCGGTTCCCCGTCCGGGCCCCCGGGCGGGGAACCGGTGCCGGGTGGCCGTGGAGTGAGGCGTACGTCGGTCAGCGCCTCCGCGACCACGGTGTGGTCGGCCGTCACCCAGGCCTCGGCGCTGCTCCAGTACAGAGGTCCCCGCTCTCGGACGCGCCGGCCGAGCTCGGCCCGGTCCTCCCCGGCCGCGCGCAGCAGCAGTGCGTATGGGTCTCCCTTCGTGCCCAGGATCCACTGGACGCCGCGCAAGGTCAGCAGGACGCGTCCCAGCGTGCTGTCGGTCATGCTCGCCACCATGGGCCGGAACGCTAGGCAGGCCTCCTCGACCCCCTCTCGAATTCCCCTGTCACCGGCCGGAGACGGCGTCGAGCCGGGCACGAGGAGAGCGTGGCAGCGGCCCCCTAGGGTGACGCGGTCATGGACATCATCGGCAAGGGATTCATCGCCCGGCACCTGTGGCCGCTGCGAGAGGCGCACCCCGGGGTGACGGTGCTGGCGGCAGGTGTTCCGCGCCAGCACCTGCCGGATTCCGAGCACGAGCGGGAGGCCGAGCTCGTACGGGAGACGATCGCGCGCTGCCGGAGCCGGGGCGAACTGCTGGTCTTCTTCTCCACGGCCAGCATGTACGGCGGCCCCGGCTGCCGGGGACGCGAGGACGACCGGATCGTCCCGACGACCCGCTACGGCCGCCACAAGTTCACCCTGGAGTCGACCGTCCGGGAGTCCGGCGTGGCCCATCTCGTACTGCGCCTCTCCTACGTACTGGGGCCGCACGGACCGGACTTCCGGCTGGTGCCCGCCCTGGTGTCGCAGGTGCGGGCGGGGCGGGTCCGGGTTCATCCGGGGGCGCGGCGCGATCTGCTGCACGTCGCTGACTTCGTGGGGCTGGTCGACCGTCTGCTGGCCTCGGGGGTGCGCGACGAGACGGTGAACGTGGCCTCCGGCGACTGCGTGGACGTCCTGGCTCTCGTCGCGCACATCAAGCAGCGACTGGGGCTCGATGCCGAGGAGGAGGTGATGGGCGGGGGCGAGAGTGCGTTCTCGCACTGTCCTTCGGTGGCCAGGCTGCGCGCCCTGGTACCGGAGCCGGCCGGTTCGGTGTTCGGGCCGGGCTACCACCGGCTCGCCCTCGACCGCTACCTCCGCGAGACGGGCGCATGACCGGCGGTGGACCCGGGGAGGCAGCGGCCTTCCAACGGTCGTCGAACCGCCGCGGACATCATCGGGTCCTCCCGGCCGCACCGGGCGACGGGAGTCGACTGAAGGAAGCGGGGAACGCGATGGCGGCGTACGACAGGGACCGGGCAACCACGACGGATCTGCGCGACCCGGGGACCGCCTCGGGCCGGGAGCTGCTCGCTTTGCTGAACGAGTACCTTCCACAGATGCGGGAGGGCGCCCGGCGGGCTGACCGGGAGGGCGCCTTTCCGGCCGAGGTGTTCGAGGGGCTCAGGAGTAGCGGCGTGCTCGGGGCCACCGTGCCGCAGGAGCTGGGAGGGCTCGGCGTCTCCTCGCTGCACGACGTCTGTCTCGCCCTGAGGACCGTGGCCGAGGCGGACGCGTCGACCGCGCTCGCCCTGCACATGCAGCTCAGCCGGGGCCTGACGCTCACCCACGAGTGGCGGCACGGGGACGCGCGGGCACGGGCCCTGGCCGGACGGCTCCTGCGTGGCATGGGCTCGGGCGAGGCGGTGGTGTGCACGACGGTGAAGGACGCGGGCGGCGGGCGGGTGGTCACCCGGCTGCACCCGGCGCAGGACGGCGGCTGGCTTCTGTCGGGCCGCAAGACACTGGCCAGCATGGCGCCGATCGCCACTGACTTCGTGGTGACGGCACAGGTGGAGGTGGCAGGCGTGACCTGCTCGGCCGCCGCCGTCCTGTCCCGGGGGACGCCGGGGCTCAGCGTCCTGGACAACTGGGACGGGCTCGGCATGCGGGCCTCCGGCAGTGTGGACGTCCTCCTGGAGGACTGCCCGGTCCGGCAGGAGGACGTGTTCCTTCGCGGTCCGGTCGGAGAGCGCGACGACACGGCCCTGGCCGGGCAGACCGTCAGTTCGATCACCATGCTGGGGATCTACGTGGGCGTGGCCCAGGCCGCCCGGGACCACGTGGTGGCGGAGCTGACCCGCCGGAGCGGTGCGCCGGGGGCGGGCGTCCGCACGCTGCTCGCCGAGATCGAGGCCCGGCTGCACGCGCTGCGGACCACGGTGGCGGGCACCCTGGTGGTGGCCGACCACCTGGCGTACGGGTTCGACGGTGATCCGCTGGAGCGCGGACGGCGGATGATGTTCGACTTCCAGCGGGCCAAACTGATGGTCAACCGGCTGGCGCCGGAGATCGTCGCGGACTGCGTGACGGTGATCGGCGGCGCCTCCTACTCCGGGTCGCACCCGCTGGCGCGGCTCTCACGGGACGTCAGGGCGGGTGCGTTCATGCACCCGTTCACCTATCCCGACGCGGTGGATTGGCTGTCCGAAGCGGCCCTGGGCGGCCCGAAGGACTGACACCGACGAGGGGCCGGCCGGGTTCCGGGCCACCGGGGCGGGGCGGCGCGGGGCAGGCCGAACGGGAGGGCGGGGAGTCCCCGGCCCTCCCGTTCGCTCTCGCGTGACCCTGAAAGCGCGGGCCTCAGTGGGAACGGGCCTTCCGGGCGTGGGCGACCGCGTGTTCCATGGTGGTGGTGCTGTTGCGGCTGAGGGCGTTCCGTACGAAGGCGCGGGCATCGGCCACCGTGGCGTCCGGGCCGAGGACGGCCGGCACGGCCTCCTCGTTGAGGACGACGGTGTGGACGGAGGTGACCCTGGCCCCGTCAGCGTCCTCCTCGAAGAGCCAGCGTCCGGTGTGCGCGGTCATCAGCGCGGGGGTGCGCAGTTGCTTGTAGACGATCCGATCGTCGGGGAAGCAGATCCGGACGGAACGGGTGGTGTGTGTCGAGCCGTCCGGCGCCAGGGTCTCCATCTCCAGGGTCTGCACCCCGGGGACGTTCTCCTCCAGTACGGTTCCGGCCACGTGCGGCAGCCGTTCGGGCCAGCGGTCCGCCTCGTCGACGAAGGCGTAGACCTCCTCGAGGCCGCCGGGGACCTCGACGGTGTCCTCGAAGGTCAGGGTCAGCCCTCCGGAGTCCTCGGCCCGTTCGACCGCGGCGCGCAGCGCGTCGAGTTCGGCTCCGCTGTTGCGGTCGATCGCCCGCCCGATCCATTCGACGTGGGCGGGGTCGTCGCCGACGGCCCGGAAGTCGTGGAGCAGACGGACCCGGGTCCGGGTGTCGTCGAGCGCCTCGACGATCCACTCCCCGCCCATGGCTGCCACGGGGGGCTGGGAGACCTCCTGGCGGAAGGTGACGCGCAGGCGGTCCTGGTCCAGTCGGCGGCGCGAGGTCCAGCTCTTGACCTCACCGTTGGCTGTGGCCCAGATCCGGATCACCTCCTCCGTCGCGCCGCGTTCGGCGTACTCGACGTGCACCGTGGGCGGGAAGGTCTCCGGCCAGCGGCCGACATCGACGATCAGGTCGTAGACACGGCTGGCGGGTGCGGCCACCGTGACCGTGTGCTCGGTGTGGTGGGTGGTTCGGGGGTCTGGCATGGTTCTCCGTCCAACGCGGCTGTGGGTCGGTTGGTCCTGAGCGCGGCCAGCTTCCGTGCGCACTCTGGTCAGCGGCTCGACGACGGCTCGGGGGGCGGTGGGCGAGGGCCTCGGGGGCACGAACGGGGAGCCGCCGGTCAGCTGCCGGTCAGCGGACCGAGGGGCACGCCGAAACAGGTCCGGGGGGCCGGGGCTCCTCGCGCCACCTTCACGTCCGGTCCGTGGCCGATCGCCTTGTCGGCGCCCAGCCTGGGTGCGCTCGCTGGCGGGACGGTGGAGTCACGCTGGTACGGGCGTCCACGGGCTCCCCGGAAGAGACGGTTCGGCGGGGCCAGGAGCTCGCCGGGGGTGTCTCCATGTCCTTCGTCGAGGAGGCGGCGCTCGGGGCCGCGTGAACGCCGTGCGCGCGGGCCGCACGGACGGCTGTCCGGGTGGTGGTTCGAAGACCAGATCGAGACCGTCAACCAGGCTGACAAAGACGTCATTAACGCTTCTAAGCTCGAAGAAGTCAAGAGCCCAGGGCATCTGGCTTTCCCTCAGCCTGCCCCGGTGCCGAGCCGGCCGGACCGGGCACGGGCCGCGCCCTCCCCTGGTCCGCCCACCGAACTCCGTACGGGAGAACCCATGATCCACACACGCGGGCTCACCCGCAGCTTCCGCGCCAAAGGAGAGACCGTCGAGGCCGTGCGCGGCCTGGACCTCGACATCGAAGCCGGTTCCGTCGTCGCCTTCCTCGGCCCGAACGGCGCCGGGAAGACCACCAGCCTGCGCATGCTGACCACCCTGCTGCCGCCGACCTCCGGCACCGCCGTCGTCGCGGGCCACGACGTGAGGACCGACCCGTCCGGCGTCCGCCACCGCATCGGCTACCTCGGCCAGGGCAACAGCGCCGGCAGCAACTTCCGGGTCAGCGACGAGCTGATCACCCAGGGCCGCGCATACGGCCTGAGCCGCGCGGAGTCCCGCTCCCGGGCCGACCGTCTGCTCACCGCGCTCGAACTGGACGGCTTGACCAAGCGGACGGTCGGCACCCTCTCGGGGGGCCAGCGCCGCCGCCTGGACATCGCGATGGCCCTGGTCCACGAGCCGGCCCTGCTCTTCCTCGACGAGCCGACGACCGGACTCGACCCGCACAGCCGCGCCAACATCTGGGACCACGTGCTGCGGCTGCACAAGGAACTCGGCACCACGATCGTCTTCACCACCCACTACCTGGAGGAGGCCGACCTGTGGGCCCGCCGGGTGATGGTGGTCGACCACGGCCGGGTGATCGCCGACGACTCCCCGGAGAAGCTCAAGGCCGACCTGGCGGGCGACCGCATCACCCTGGGGACCGCCGACCGCGCCGACGCCGAACGGGCCGTCGGGCTGGCCCGCGCCCTGCCCACCGTCCACGAGGTCACCGCCGACGGCACGGAGGTGCGGATCCGGACCCCCCACGGAGACACACAACTCCCCGTGCTGCTGCGGAACCTGGAGGTGGCCGGGGTGCGGGCGCTGACCGCCCGGCTCGTCCGCCCCACCCTCGACGACGTCTTCCTCAGCCTCACCGGGCGCACCCTACGGGAGAGCGCCGATGCCACCGCCCCGACCACCTCGCAGGACGGAGCCTGACCATGAAGGTGCTCAACGACACCCGCACCGCGTTCGCCCGCGAGCTGGGGCCCGAGCTGCGCCAGCCGGCCGGGCTCCTCTTCACGATGCTCCTCCCCTTCCTCTTCCTCGCCCTCTTCGCCCCGCTGCTCTCCGGCACGGGACCGGCGGGCGGGGGCACGGGGACGGGCTCCCCCTGGCAGTGGTTCGTGCCGGGCATGCTCGTCCTGCTGGCCCTCTCCGCCACCGCCGGGGCCGGGGCCTCGCTGCTCAACGAGATGTCCTCGGGGGCGTTCGAGCGCATGCTCGTGACCCCGCTCAACCGGGCGGCGATGCTCGTCGGGCGGGCACTGAAAGAGGTCGTGATCCTGCTGGCGCAGGCCCTGCTGATCCTGGTCCTGCTGCTGCCGACCGACTTCCGGCTCCACCCGCTCGGCGCGCTCGCGGGCCTGGCCCTGCTCACCGTCTTCGGGGTGGGGATCGGCGCCCTCTCCTTCACCCTGGCGCTCCACTCCCGCAAGCAGCAGACCCTGTTCTACGGCGTGCAGCAGATGATCTTCTTCCCCCTGCTGCTGCTCTCCGGCGTCCTGCTGCCGATCACCCAGGCCTCGGCGCCCACCTGGCTCTACGTACTGAGCCGGATCAACCCGGCCACGTACGTCGTCGAGGCCGAACGCGCACTGTTCGACGGCCGGTTCGCCGAGACGAACGTGCTGTACGGGCTCCTCGCAGCGTCCGCCGTCGCGGTGCTCGGGGTCGTCGCGGGCATTCGCGGCATGCGCAACGCCTCGGTGTGACACGCCGTCCGACGCCCCCGCCGCTCACCGCCCTCCGGTCCGTACACGAAGGAGCACCACCCCGTGCCAGCAGAAGCCCTGCCGGGCGGCCCCCGCCCCCGGCTCCGCACCGTGAACGTCTGGTTCGACCCCGCCTGCCCGTACACCTGGCTGACCGCCCAATGGCTGCGGCAGGTCTCCCGGGTCCGGCCGCTGGAACTGCGCTGGCACCTGATGAGCCTCACCCTCCTCAACGAGGGCCGGGAGGACGATCCCGAGGGCGACCCCGGCGGGTACCTGAGGATCCCGGTGCGGATCGGCACCGCCGTCCGTCGCCACCACGGGCAGGAGGCCCTGGGCCGCTTCCACGCCTCCCTCTGGTCCCACCTCGGTCCCCCCGGGGAGCACGGCAGTACCGCCAGGAAGTGGATCAACGACCCGGCCCTCGCCCTGGCCCACGCGGGTCTGCCGCCGGAGCTGGCGGCGGCCGGCGGATCGACCGTCTACGACGAGGAGCTGCGGGCCTCGCACGAGGAGGCCCTGGAACTGCTCGGCCCCCGGCCCGGGACACCGGTGGTGGCCGTCGGGGAGCCCTCGGAGCCCTCCCGTCCGCCGCTGGCCTTCCACGGGCCCGTCATCTCCCGCGTACCGAAGGGCGAGGACGCCGGGCGGTTGTGGGACGGGACGCTCCTCGTGGCCGGGACCCCTGGGTTCCACGCGCTCAAGGGACGGCCCGCCGACCCGGACCCGGACGTGACCGGATCGGACGTCGATCCGGCGTGACCGGGCCCGCACGGGCGGGCCTTCGGGCGGGGCGCGCGGAGGTCTCCGGCCTCCCGAGGTCAGTAGTTGCCGAGGCCGCCGCAGACGTTGAGCGCCTGGGCGGTGATCGGCGCCGCGGTCTCGGTGATCAGGTAGCCGACGAGGCCCGCCACCTCCTCGGGGGTGGTGTACCGGCCGAGGGGGATCTTCGCCTGGAACCGTTCGAGCACCGCGTCGGTCGTGGTGTCCCACGCCGCCGCGTACCCGGCGCGGACCCGCTCCGCCATCGGGGTCTCCACGTACCCGGGGCAGACCGCGTTGACCGTGATGCCGGTCTTGGCCAGTTCCAGGCCCATGGCCTTGGTGAGGCCGACGACGCCGTGCTTGGACGCCGAGTAGGGGGCGCCGAGCACCACGCCCTGCTTCCCGCCCGTGGAAGCGATGTTGACGATCCGGCCCCGGCCGCGCTCCAGCATGCCTCCGGCGGTCAGCGCGGCCCGGGTCACCCGGAACACGCTGTGCAGATTGGTGTCGACGACATCGAGCCACAACTCGTCCGTCAGCTCCGCGGTGGGGCCACCGCCGTTGCGTCCGGCGTTGTTGACGAGGACGTCGACCGGGCCGTACCGGTCGACGGCGGCGCGTACGAAGGCGTCCACCTGCTCGGTGGAGCGCACGTCGCAGCTCTGCCCGTCGGCGTCCACACCCTCCTCGCGGAGGAGTTTGACGGTCGCGGCCACCGCGTCGGCGTCCCGGGCGCAGAGGAAGATCCGCAGCCCGTCCCGGCCGAGCGCTCGGGCCACGGCGAGGCCGATCCCGCTGGTCGCTCCCGTGATGACTGCGGTCCGTCCTGCGGTGCCGGTCATGGTCCCTCCCGGATCGTGACATCGGATGTGCCTGCCCGGCCCGAGGGTGGCAACAGGCGCTCGACAGGCGGTGGAACGACCGCGTTCACCGCGGTTCGAGCGGTTCGAGAGAACCCACCGGAAACGTCGGCAGGTCCGGGACCGTCCCGCCGCACATGCCGACCGAACACGACACTCTGGAAGAAGGAGAGAAGACGATGACCGTACTGGTTACGGGTGCCACGGGGAACGTGGGCCGACACGTGGTGGCGGGACTGCTGGAGAAGGGAGTGCCGGTGCGCGCGATGACCCGCGCGCCCGAGCGGGCAGCCCTGCCGGACGGCGTGGAGGTGGTCCGCGGCGACCTCGCCGGTCCGGGGAGCCTCGACGCGGCCCTCGCCGGGGTCGACCGGGCCTACCTCTTCCCGCTGCCCGGGACGGCCGAGGAGTTCACCGCGCGGGCGGCGAAGGCGGGGGTGCGGCGGATCGTGGTGCTCTCCTCCGTGGCTGCCGAGTACGCCGACGGCGACTACAGCGGCGACCACCACACCGCGGTGGAACGCGCGGTGGAGGCCTCCGGCCTCGAGTGGACCCATGTGCGGCCCGGTGAGTTCATGGCCAACCTGCTGGACTGGTGGGCGCCTTCGATCCGGGCCGAGGGCGTGGTACGCGCTCCCTTCGGTTCGACCCGCAGCACCCCCGTGCACGAGGCGGACATCGCCGACGTGGCGGTGGCGGCGCTCCTCGAGGACGGGCACGCGGGGAAGGCGTACTGCTTCTCCGGCCCCGAGTCCCTGGCCAAGACCGAGCAGGTCCGCGTCCTCGGCGAGGTCCTCGGGCGTGAGATCCGCTTCGAGCAGTTGACGGTGGACGGGGCCCGCGCCCTGTGGCTGCGGCAGGGCATGCCCCCTGAGGCGGTCGACTGGCTGCTCCAGGACCCGGTGGACGTCCCGGTCGGCCCGACCGCCGAGCACGTCACGGGACGGCCGGCCCGCACCTTCGCCCAGTGGGTGGCCGACCACCGGGCGGACTTCTGACGGGCCGCGCCCGGCCGGTGTTCAGCGGCGGTTGAGCGGGTTTCCAGGCGGTCCGCCGACCGTGGTCGCGACCCTCTTCGCGGACCGATGGGAAACGCCCTCATGGTGGATGTCGCACAGAACGCCCTGATCCGACGACTGGTCCGGGCCGGAGCAGGCTCCGACGACGAGATCGACGCCGTGCTGAAGGACGCCGGTCTGACCGACGTGGCACGCGTCCTCGTCGCGGAGGTGCTGTTCCGCTCCCCGGAGCCGGTCAACACCGCCCCCGTCGACGTGGCCCTGGACGTCACCCACGGCGGGGAGCGGTACTCCGTCGCCCTGCGTATGGTGCGCGACGAGGCGATCCGCGTGATCGGCGACGACTCCGCCCGGGTGCGCTCGCGGGTGACCTTCACGGCGGCGGGACTGGTCCGCCGGCTCTTCGGGCCGGCGGACTCGCAGCGCACCGGGGACTTCCACAACTCCTTCGTGCCGACGCCCGAGGACCCCGAGCGGGTGCGGGAGCTGCTCGCCGAGATGAACACGGTGCTACGCGCGGCGGCCCAGGCCACCGCCACCCTGATGGCGGGCTGCACCGGGCGCTGCCCGGACCTCGGTGAGCTGTCGATCCGCTACGGCTCCGACAAGTGGGCCAGTTTCCACTGGTACACGGCCCACTACGAGCGCCACTTCGCCCCGTACCGGGACCGGGCGGTGCGGATCCTGGAGATCGGCATCGGCGGTTTCGACGACGACCTCGGCGGTGGCTCACTGAAGATGTGGAAGCGCTACTTCCCCCGGGGCACCGTCCTGGGCCTGGACCTCTATGACAAGACGGCGCTGACCGAGCCCCGGCTCACGGCACTGGTCGGGGACCAGAACGATCCCGAGTACCTGACCGGACTGGCCCGGGAGCACGGCCCGTTCGACATCGTCATCGACGACGGCAGTCATGTGAACGAGCACGTGCGCACCTCGTTCCGGACCCTCTTCCCGTACGTGCGTCCCGGCGGGCTCTACGTGATCGAGGACCTCCAGACCGCTTACTTCACGGACTTCGGCGGCAGTACGGGCGGGGTGGCGGGTCCCGACACCTCGCTCGGGCTCGTCAAGGAGCTGATCGACGACCTGCACCACCGTGAGCACCGCGAGCCCTCCGTCACCCGGCCCACGCCGACGCAGAGCACCGTCACAGGGGTGCACGCCTACCACAACATCGTCTTCGTGGAGAAGGGGACGAACGGGGAGGACACCCTCCCCTCATGGATGGACGCGGACGTGTGGACCGCCCTCGGCGCCAAGTGAACCGCCACGAGAGCCGTCAGGGAAGCCGCCGCGTGAACCGTGACGCCGGCCGTGACGCCGGCCTCCGGGCGAACGGAAGGGGATCGCGCATGCGTGTGCTGTTCACCGTGTCCACCTGGCCCACGCAGTACGCGGCGATGGTGCCGCTGGGCTGGGCGCTCCAGGCGGCCGGACACGAGGTCCGGGTGCTGTGCGCCCCCTCGCAGGCCGCCGCGGTGGGCCGGGCCGGGCTCGTGCCCGTACCGGTCCTCGGGGGGATGGAGGAGGTGCTGCGGCTGCGGCTGCAGTACCACGCGGAGGCCACGGACGGCATCTGGCCGTACCCGTGGCTCCCGCCGCACCCGCTGACCGGCGAGCGGCTCGACCGGCTCGACGCGTTCGACGTCGGCCACTTCGAGCGGGAGATCGCGCCGGAGCTCGACGCGTCGGCGGCCCGGAGTTTCGACGCGGCGGTGTCGTACGCGAGGGGGTGGCGGCCCGATCTGGTCCTGCACGACCCGGGGAGCCTGGAGGGGCTGCTGGCGGCCGGGGTGGTGGGCGTCCCCTCAGCGCTCTGTCTCTGGGGCCCGGCGAGCCCGCACGACCCCGAGCACATGCGGATCGTCCCCACCGACCACAGCGGCTCGTTCGACCGCTACGGCCTGGGGCCGTTCGGCCTGGACATGATCGAGCGGGTCGTCGACCCCAACCCGCCGTCCCTGAAGGTGCCGGTCGCCGCCGAGCGGCTGCCCGTACGGTACGTCCCCTACAACGGGGCCGGGCCCGCCCCCGGGTGGACTGCCCTGCCGCCGGCCGCGCCTCGGGTCTGCGTCACCTGGTCCACGGCACTGTCCACCGTCTCAGGGCCCGACTCCTATCTGCTGCCGCGGATCGTCACCGCCCTGGACGGGCTCGACTGCGAGGTCGTCCTCACCGCGACCGCGCGGGACGTGGCCGCGCTCGGCCCGGTGCCGTCCTCCGTGCGCGTGGTGGAGAACGTGCCGCTGGCCGCGCTGCTGCCGGGCTCCGCCGCCGTCGTGCACCACGGGGGCAGCGGCAGCACACTGACGGCCCTGTGGGCGGGGGTGCCGCAGTTCATCGCGACCTTCGCGTCGGAGCAGCAGGTGACCGGGGAGCGGGTGGCCGCCACCGGGACCGCGCTCCACGTCCCGGGCCACCTCGCGGACGAGGCCGCGATCCGGGGCGCCGTGGAACGCCTCGTCACGGACGGTTCCTTCCGGGCCGCGGCGGGACGACTCCGCGAGGAGGTCGCGCAGACCCCGCCGCCCGCCGAACTCGCCAGCCGGCTGGAGGAGCTGGCCGCAGGCGGCTGAGGGCCGGTCACCAGCGGGGTGGCCACCGTCGGATCCCGGTGCGCGAGGGTCGAGGCGCCTGCGAGGTCCGCCTCCGATTCTGCAGGGCATGACCACGCGAACCGAAGGAACCGACCGCGAGGACCGGCCCGCCGCCGGCGCCGCACGCGGAATCGTCATCACCGGCGGCGGCACCGGCATCGGCCGGGCCACGGCCCGCGCGTTCGCCGCGCGCGGGGACCGGGTGCTCGTCGTCGGACGCACCCGGGAGACCCTCGACGCGACCGCCGAGGGCCATCCGGGGCTCCTGGGCCTGGTCGCCGATGTCACCGAGCCCGGCGCCCCCGAGCGAATCGTCGAGACGGCCGTGGACCTCCTCGGCGGGGTCGACGTCCTGGTGAACAACGCGGCGGCGATGGGGTACCGCCCGCTGTCCGCGCTGGACCGGGCCGAGGCCGAACGGCAGCTCCACACCAACCTGCTGGCCCCGGTCCTGCTCACCCGGGCCGCCCTCGAGCCCTTGGCGGATCGATCCGGGACGGTGGTGAACATCGGCTCGTCCGGCGCCCTGGGTCTGCGCTCCTGGCCCGACAACGGCCTGTACGGGGCCGCCAAGGCCGGGCTCGACTTCCTCACCCGCACATGGGCCGTCGAACTGGCCCCGCGGGGCGTCCGGGTCGTCGGGCTCGCCCCTGGGGTGACGGATGTCAGCGGCGGCGGCCAGGGTCCGGACGGGACCGACCCGGCGTACGCGGACTTCCTGAAGGGGATCGCCGCGCGGACACCTGGCGGGCGGGTCGGCCGCCCCGAGGAGATGGCCTGGTGGATCGTGCAGCTCACCCGGCCGGAGGCCGCCTTCGCCAACGGCACGGTGGTGCCGGTGGACGGGGGCCTTTCGCTGACGTGACGGCTCCGGTCCCGGCCCGGTCGAGTGACGGCGCCCGGTCCCGCCCGCCCCGTCCCCACGCCCGCCCGGCCGTCCGGCCGTCCGCCAGATCCGAGAGGGGAGCGCCGATGCGCGTCCTGTTCCAGCCCTTCGCCGCCGCCACCCATGTGGCCGCCCAGGTCCCGCTCGCCTGGGCCCTGCGCGCGGCCGGCCACGAGGTGCGGGTCGCGACCCAGCCGGACGTGACCGATGACATCACCGGGGCCGGTCTGACGGCGGTACCGGTCGGAGAACCACTCCACGTGGCGGCCAGGATGAACCCGGACGACACGGGCCTGGCCGAGGAGCTGCGCGACGGCGCCTGGCTGCGGGTCCTCGATCCGGGCGACGTGCGGCCCGAGCGGCTGACCCCCGATCACCTGCACGGGGTCTTCGCCGCCTGGACGCCGCTGGTCCACCGGAACACGGTGCCGGACCGGATGATCGACGACCTGGTGGCCCTCGCCCGGGACTGGGGACCGGACCTGGTGGTCTGGGACACCATGACCTACGCGGGCCCGGTCGCCGCCCGGGCCGTCGGCGCCGCGCACGCCCGGCTGATGTTCGGGCTCGACCTGGTCGGGCTGCTGCGCGAACGGTACCGGGCCGTGCTCGACCGGCTGCCGCCGGAGCTGCGGGACGACCCGCTGGAGGAGTGGCTGGGGCACGTCCTCGAACGGCACGGCCTGGAGGGTCCGGGCCGAGGGTTCGACGAGGAGATGGTGGTGGGCCAGTGGACGATCGACCCGGTGCCCTCCTCCCTCGCCCTGCCCGTACCGCTCCCCCGCGTCCCGGTCCGGTACGTGCCGTACAACGGCACGACGCATGTGCCCTGGCGGCTGGACGAGCCCGCCGGGCGGCGACGGATCTGCCTGACCCTCGGCGTCTCCTTCCGGGAGGTCGTGGGCGAGGACCAGGCCTCGGTCGGCGGGCTGCTGGAGGCCGTGGCCGATCTCGACGTCGAGGTGGTGGCCACGCTCAACGCCGAGCAGCTGGCCGCCGTGGGACCGCTCCCGCCGAACGTCCGGGTGGTGGACTTCGTCCCGTTGGACGAACTGCTGCCGAGCTGTGCGGCGATCATCCACCACGGCGGGGCGGGCACCTTCCTGACCGCCCTCGCCCACGGCGTGCCGCAGGTGGTCGTCCCCTCCCGGATGTGGTGCAACACCCCGCGCGCGGAGCGGGCCCGGTCGGCGGGGGTGGCCCTGACGTGCCCGCCCGAGCAGCTGACGCCCTCGGGGCTGCGGGCGATGGTGCGCCGGGTGCTGGACGACCCGTCGTTCGCCAGGGCAGCGGGCCGGGTCCGCGGCGAGATGCAGCGGACGCCGTCTCCCGCGGAGGTCGTCCCCGTGCTGGAACGGCTGGCCGGCGAACGTCGGACCCGCCCTCGCCGCGGTGTATGACATACCGTCGGACCGACAGGATCCGTTCTCCGTCGGCCGAGGTGACACCTCCTTGAGGGCACACATCCCCTATCTCCTGGCTGTGGCAAGCACCGTCGCGACCCGCAGGGTGGACGAGCGGCTGGCCCCCTACGACCTGACGGTGCGCCAGTACGGACTGCTGACGCTGCTCTCGCTGGAACCCGAGCTGACGATGGCGGAGCTCGCAAGGCAGTTGGGCATAGCCCGGCAGTCGGTGCACAAAGTGGTCGACGACCTCGTGGAAGCGGGGCACGTGCGGCGCCGTCCGGGCGCCGACGACCGCTCGCGCCGACTGGAGATCACCGACACCGCGCAGTATCTGCTGACCCGGATCGACGGCCCCCTGGAGCGGGTCGAGGCGGAACTCCTCGGCGACCTCACCCCTGAGGAGGCGGAGGCCCTGCGCGGTCTCCTCCAGCGGGTCCTGGCACACGCCACGGACGACGAGGCGTGGCTGCCGGCCCGCTGACCGCCGCCCGGCCGCGTACCAGCGGGAGTCGAGGCCCTGTCGAGGCCCGGCTCGTAGCGTCGCCGCCATGCGTGTGCTGTTCGTAACCCTGGCCGCCTCACCCCACTTCTTCGTCCAGGTTCCACTGGCCTGGGCGCTGCGCGCCGCCGGACACGAGGTGCGCGTCGCCAGCCAGCCCGACCTCATGGACACGATCACCGCCGCCGGGCTGCCCGCGACTCCCGTGGGGCCGCGGCTGGCCCAGGACGAGTCCGTGGAGGAGCTGCGGCGGCGCCAGGAGAAGGCCGCCGAGCGCCTCGCGGAGCCGCCGGACGCCCAGGAACTGATGCGGATGGCCGAGAACAGGCCCGAGCTGTTGACACCGGACTTCCTCGACGGTCTGTTCACCGTGATGACCTCGGCCATCTTCCAGAACTTCTCGGCCGAGGAGACCGTCGACGACCTGGTGGGGCTGGCCCGGCGGTGGCGCCCCGACCTGGTGGTCTGGGACAGCCTGATGATGGGCGGGGCGATCGCTGCCCGCGCCTCCGGGGCGGCCCACGCCCGGCTGCTGTACGGGCTCGACCTGGTGGGCACGATGCGCGGGCGGCACCTCGCCTCGCTCTCCCGGCGGTCCCCGGAACTGCGGGAGGATCCGCTCGCCGAGTGGCTGGGGTGGACGGCTGCGCGGTACGGCGGCGGGTTCACGGAGGACCTGGTCACCGGCCAGTGGACCGTCGACCCGGCCCCCGCCTCTCTCCGCTCCCCCACCGCCCTGCCGTGGCTCCCCGTCCGTCACGTCTCCTACAACGGACGGTCCACGGTGCCGGAGTGGCTGCGCCAACCCCCGTCCCGCCGCCGGGTCTGCCTCACCCTCGGGCTGTCCTTCCGCGAGGTGATGGGCGGCGACCAGGCCTCCGTGCCGGATCTGCTCGCGGCCCTCGGCGAGCTGGACGCGGACGTGGTGGCGACCCTCGACGCCGGACAGCTGGCCGAGGTCGGGCGGCTCCCCGGGAACGTGCGGACGGTGGACTTCGTCCCGCTGGACGCGCTGCTCCCGTCCTGCTCGGCGATCGTGCACCAGGGGGGCTTCGGCACCGCGCAGAACGCGCTGGCGCACGGGGTGCCCCAGGTCGTCGTCCCCAACGACCTGTGGGACATCCACCCGCGTGCGGAGCTGATCGAGCACTCCGGTGCCGGGGTGCGGCCGGCCGGGACGGGGCCGCTGCGCCCGGCGGAGCTGCGCGAGCTGGTGGTCCGGGTGCTGGACGATCCCTCGTACGCGAGGAACGCGGCCCGGCTCAGGGACGAGATGCGGGCCGCGCCCACGCCCGCCCAACTGGTGCCGGAGCTGGAGAGGCTGACGGCACTGCACCGCGCGCGGGGCTGAACCGCGGCCGGGCCGCGTCCGGGGTCCCGGCGCGGCCCGGCAGGGGTGCCCCGGGCCCTGGGGTCAGCCGGTCCGTCCCAGCGCCTCGGCCAGTGCCTCGCGCCACGGCCGGGGCGCCGGGATGCCCGCCTCGTGCCATCGGTCGTGGCCGAGGACGGTGCACCGGGGCCGGGGCGCACGCCCACCGAAGGCCTCGGCGGAGACCGGCCGTACCCGGTCGGGATCGGCGCCGGTCAGCCGGAACACCTCGCGGGCCAGCTCGTACCAGGTGGCGCGGCCCGCGTTGGTGGCGTGGAAGACGCCGCCCGTCCCCGGAGCTTCCCCGAGGGTGATCAGGGCCTGGGCGACGTCGGCCGCCCAGGTCGGCTGGCCCACCAGGTCGGCCACCACGTCCACGGGCCCCCGGCCGCGTGCCCGTCCGGTCATGGCGCGGACGAAGCTGGGTCCGTGCTCTCCGTGGAGCCAGGCGGTGCGGACTACGACTCCGTGCCGCGGCAGCAGGTCGAGGACGGCTCGCTCGCCCGCGCGTTTGCTGCGTCCGTAGACGTTGCGGGGGGCGGTGGGGTGGTCCTCGGGGTACGGGGTGTCGGTGTCGCCGGGGAAGACGTAGTCGGTGGAGACGTGCAGGAGCCGGGCACCGTGGCGGGCGCAGAGGCCGGCCAGGTGCCGGGGGGCGTCGGCGTTGACGCGGTAGGCGAGGTCCGCTGCTGTCTCGGCCGCCTCCACGGCGGTGTAGGCGGCGCAGTTGACGACGAGTCCGGGGCGGTACCGGGTGAAGGCGGTGGCGAGTGCGGCGGGGTCGGTGACATCGAGGTCGCGTCGGCAAAGGCCGACAGCGTCCGCTCCCCGGGCCGCGAGGGCCGCCGTCACCTCGTGGCCGAGGAGCCCGGTCGCGCCGGTGACCAGCCATCTCATCCGCGGGCCCGGGCCGCACCGTCCAGCGGGCCGCGCAGCCGGTGGGCGAGTGCTTCCCACCAGCCGCGGTGGTCCCGGTACCAGGCGACGGTGGCCGCGAGGCCGTCGGCGAAGGCATGCCGGGGCCGGTAGCCGAGTTCGGCGCGGGCCTTGGTGTCGTCGAGGGAGTAGCGCAGGTCGTGTCCCTTGCGGTCCGGCACCCGCCGGATGCGGTCCGGACCGGCGCCGCAGGCGTCGAGGAGCAGTCCGGTCAGCTCCCGGTTGGTGAGCTCGGTTCCGCCGCCCAGGTGGTAGACCTCCCCGGCCCGGCCCCGGGTACGGACCAGGTCGACCCCGGCGCAGTGATCCTCGACGTGCACCCACTCACGGACGTGGGTGCCCTCGCCGTAGAGCGGGACCTGCTCTCCGTCCAGGAGGCGGGTGACGAAGAGCGGGATCAGCTTCTCGGGGAACTGGCGCGGACCGTAGTTGTTGGAGCAGCGAGTGATCCGAACGTCGAGCCCGTGCGTGCGGTGCTGGGCGAGGGCGAGGACGTCGGAGGCGGCCTTGGAGGCCGCGTAGGGGGAGTTGGGGCTGAGCGGGGAGTCCTCGGTCCAGGATCCCTCGGGGATGGAGCCGTAGACCTCGTCCGTGGAGACGTGCACGAAGGGGCCGACGCCGTGGCGGACGGCCGCGTCGAGAAGCGTCTGGGTGCCGAGGACGTTGGTGCGGACGAAGGGTTCCGCTCCGGCGATGGAGCGGTCCACGTGTGATTCTGCGGCGAAGTGCACGACCTGGTCGGCCCGGGCCGTCAACCGGTCGACGAGGTCGGAGTCGCAGATGTCACCGTGGACGAACCGCAGCCGGGGGTGGCGGGTGTCGAGGTTGTCGAGGTTGCTCGCGTAGGTCAGGCGGTCCAGCACGGTGACGTGGACGGCCGGATCCTCGGACAGCAGGGTGCGGACGTAGGCCGAGCCGATGAAGCCGGCCGCTCCGGTGACCAGGAGATTCACGGGTGGGAGCCTGTCCGGTGCGGGTGGAGGTTTCGACGACGCTCCCTGGTCGCGCTCCGCCGTCGGCTCCACCGGGAGTCGACCCGTCGGTGACCGGGGCGGCCGAGACTCGGGCGTCGAGATCCCGAGACGCCGGAGGAACCATGGCGCTGTTCGCTGTCCTCGCCACCCAGTCGCCCACCGGAATCACAGCCGACGCGTTCCGCCGCCGACTGCCGGAGGGGTTCGCGTACGTCAGGAGCCTGGTCGACAAGGGGGTCATCGTGCACAACTGGATCCGTGTCGGCGCCTCGGGCGGCCTTCTGATCTACGAGGTGGAGTCGCACGAGGAGCTCAACTCCCTGCTGTACGGCAACCCTCTGAGCCCGCACCTCCGGTTCGAGGTGATCCCGCTGGCGGGGGTGGGCGGCTTCGACCCGAGGGCCTTCGAGGACTCGGCAGCCGCGGCGGGGGACGTCAGCGGGTGACGAGCGCGCGGGCGAGGCTCCGGTAGAAGGCCGTGACGCCGGGTTCCTTCGGGGAGAGATGGCCGCGCCCGGCGAACCGGGAGCCCACGACCCGCTGCACGGCCTCCATGCCCAGCCGGTCCTCCCGGTTGACCACGGCGGCGCTCTCCTCGTTCTGCTCGCGGAGCGCGTCGCGGTCCTGGCCCGCCATGGCGGCCGGATGCATGAGCACCCCGCCGCGGACCTCGATGCGGTCGATGGCCAGCGGAATCATCGTGATCCAGATGACGGAGTCCCCGAAGGCGGCGAGGCTGCCGCACGGGAAGACGGCGCAGTTGTACATGGTGGCGCGCTGTTCGGCGGAGAGAGGCAGCGCGGTGGCCGGGAGCGGTTCACGGAAAGGGCTGAGGAGCCGGGTCACCCAGCGGGACTCGGTGCGCACCTCCATCGCCCCGCCGGGCGGAGTGATGAGCGCGACGGTGGTGGGGTGGAGCCCCATGGCGTGGTAGTTCTCGTGGGCGTTCTGCACGGCGATCTTCCAGTTGCACAGCCATTCCTCGGTCCAGCTCGCGACCGGGACCATCTCGGACAGCCGGTAGGCGTCGAGTTCCTCGCCGGTCCGCCTCAGGTGCGGGGCGAGCGGCTCGGCGTCCGGATCGGGGTTGACGAAGACGAACCCCCGCCACTCCTCGACCGCCGGGTCCGGCCGGTGCGGGCCGAGGGCCGACCGGGCGCGCAGTGTCCCGTCGTCGGCGCGGGACACCGTGAACGGCCGGCCGGCGGGCGCGAGGGTCACCGACGACCCGGGCGCGGCGAGTGCACCGGAGTGGGCCACGAGGAGCCAGGAGCGGGCGAAGACCCGTTCCTGTTCCCACCGCCACAGCTCAGGGGACGTGAAGGCCGCCGGGGACAGGCTCAGTTCGGGTGCGTCGGGTTCCAGGTACGCCGCCAGTTCCGTCACCAGGTCCGTGGGCGTCATGCTCTGTGTTCCTTCCGGTGCCGGGCCGTGAGCCGCTCGATCGCGGCGACGGCCTCGTTGGGTGTCGGCATCTCCTCGATCTCCCGCCGCAGCCGCCGGGCGTGCGCCGCGAACGACGGTTCCGACAGGACCCGTGCGACCTTCTCGCGGAAGCGGTCGGCGGTGAACTCCCGCAGCGGGAGGGAGAGGAGGTTGCCCTGCTTCTCGTAGTCGGCGCCCATGGACTCGCTCACCCACTCCCAGCCGGTGAGCAGGACCTGCGGGACGCCGTGGAACTCAGCGGTCGCCTTGGTCTGGTAGCCACCGTGGTGCACCACCACCGCGCAGGTCGGCAGCAGGTCGTGCATGGGAACGCGGTCCACCACCCGTACGGTGTCGGGGAGCGGCGGCAGATGCGCGCGCTGCCGGTCGGAGAGGGCGGCGACGACCTCGATGTCCAGTTCGCCGAGCGCGCCCAGCATGCCGATGAGGACCGTGTCGAGGTCCCAGAGGCCGTAGCCGCTGTCGATGCTCACCCCGAGGGTGAGGCAGACCCGGGTACGCAGCGGCTGTTCGCGGAGCCAGCGGGGCACGACGGCCTGTCCGTTGTACGGGATGTAGCGGGCCGGGACGGTGGGCACGCCCAGGTCCTCCCGGAGGCTCGCGGGCCGGGTGTCGACGGTCCACTGGCCGGTGAGCACGGACTCGTCGAACCGGGCCCCGGCGCCGTGGCGTTCCAGGGTCCAGTTCAGCCACTCCGCAGTGGGGTCCTCACGGTGCTCGGGCTCCTGCTCCGCGGCGAGCCGCAGGAAGGTGCGCCGGGTGCCCAGCTGCATGGCCAGCTCGGGCCCGGAGACCAGCCGGGCGTGGGCCGCGCCCACGGTCAGGGCCGCGACGGGGCCCGCCAGGCAGAGCGTCTCCCAGATGACGAGGTCGGGCCGCCAGTGCCTGGCGAGGGCCACCAGCTCATCGATCATCGTGTCGGAGTTGAGCCGGGAGTTGAGGGCGGGAACGATGACGCTCTCGTAGCCGAGCTGTTCCTCCCAGGTGTCCTCCCGGTGCGGGGCACGGTCCTGGTCGGCGGTACCGAAGTAGGCGATGCCCTCTTGGTGGAAGGCGCCCAGTGCCTCGTACCACGGAGGGCTGTCGATGGGCACGGCGGTTATCCCGGTCCGGGTGACGGTCTCGACCACGTCGGGGACACAGGCGGCGCGCACCTCATGGCCGGCGGTGCGCAGTGCCCATGCCAGCGGGGCGAGCAGCTGGAAGTGGCTGCCCTCCAGCGAGGTGAACAGAACCTTCATCGCGCTTCTCCTCTTCTCGCCCCGAGGGCGGCGGCAGCCGCTCTCGGGGACGGGGTCGCCTCCGGTGGCACCGTCGGGGTGGTGGTCGCGTCCATCCGGCGGTCGGCCGTCGTCGCGGTGGTCGTGCCGCTCCCCCCGGAGCCGGCGGCCGTGACAGGGGTGACGACGACCGGGGCCCGCGCGGGCCCCCGGGTCAGCGGGGCGCGGGCGCGGCGCACCACGGGGGCGGTGGGGCGGACCCTGACCCGGCGGTCCGCGAGTGCGGTGAGGACGGTCTCGGCGAGGAATCGGTGGAACGGCGCCAGCGTGCGGTGGGCGGGAGCGGTCGCCTCGGCGGCGCCGCCGCCGAGGAGGACCGCGAGCCGGTCGCCGCCGGCGATCCGTGCTCCAGCCACCTCCGTCTCGGTACGGGCCACCAAGGGCGCGATCCGGCCGGGAGGCTCCGCGCGGAGCACCTCCTCGGCTGCCCGTCCGGCCTCACGGGCGGAGAGGGGGAACCGTGCCCTCAGGACGGCGCGGGCGACGAGATCGGCGCCGGTCCGGGCGGCGACGGCGAGCGCCAGGGGGCCGGGCGCCCCGGGAGGAGCGCCGTCGAGGAGGGACCGCAGGGCGTCGAGGCCGGTCCGCAGTCGCCGAGTGGCTGCGAGCCGCTGCGGGGCCACCGTGGCGTCCTGGAGGACCTCGCAAGCGGCGAGGGCCTCGGCGAACCGGCCGCGCTCCCGCTCGGGGATCGCGCAGGCCTCGGCGAGGGCCGCCGCCGCGAGCGGCTCGGCCACCTCGGTCACCAGGTCGAACTCGGGGCCCGCGGCGTCCAGCAGCCGGGCGCAGAGGGGTCCGAGGCCCTTCTGGACCCGTACGGGCGTCACGGTCTCCTCCCCCGGCCCCAGCAGCTCCTCCGGCGGGACCGTCAGGTGTCCGATGCCCGGGTGGGCGAACAGCGTGGCGGCCGTACGCGGGTCGGCGGTGACCCAGACCCCCGTTCGGGAGCGCGACAGCGGGCCGGCGGCCCGGACCCGTTCGCGCAGCGGGGCCGGGTCGTCGTCGACGTCACAGAGCAGCGCGGCGTACGGGTCGCCCTTGAGCCGGTGCAACCAGAGCGTGCCGTGCTCGCGCTGGAGCCGCTCACCGAGCGCGGCGAGCTCCTCCCGCTCCTCGGTCACCGGGTGGCACCGGGACCGTCGGCGATGAGCGGGAACAGCTCTCCGTCGACGGGCGCGCCGGGCTTCAGGTGTGCCACCGGGTGGTCCTGGACGCCCGGCCGGTAGGTGGCGTCGGAGTCCATGTAGACGGAGGCGAATGCGAGCCGACGTTCGGCGCCGGTGTTGACCGCGGCCAGGTG
The DNA here is from genome assembly GCF_040611875.1 of Streptomyces sp. NPDC006516. NCBI lineage: Bacteria > Bacillati > Actinomycetota > Actinomycetes > Kitasatosporales > Streptomycetaceae > Streptomyces > Streptomyces sp. NPDC006516. The sequence goes on along the minus strand of NZ_JBEXPD010000017.1, from coordinate 29,632 downwards.
CACGGTGCGGAAGTCGTGGAAGACCACGTCACCGGCGCGCATCGGGACGGACACCTGGGGGCTGAAGGGAAAGTCGGGCCAGACCTCCTCCATCGGCCGGTAGTCCTGGAACCCGGCCAGGTGGATCTGGCGGTGTTCCGGGGGGCGACGGTGGGAGCCCGGCACGTAGATGAGGCAGCCCCGGTCGACGGGCACGTCGACCAGCGGGACCCAGGCCGTCAGCGTCCGGGTCAGTCCGGCGAGCGGCAGGCCGGGCTCGTCGTCATGGACGACGGTGGGGAGGTGGACGTCAGGGTCCTTTTTGAGCACGTCGGTGCCGTAGAGCCGCAGCGGCCCGCCCGCGAGGTGCTCGGCGGACCGGGTGATCACCGGGTGGAGGGCCAGGGCGCGCAGGTCGGGGTGCTTGCGCCAGGCGGCCTCGACGTAGTGGACCTGGGTCTCGTCCTCGGAGGCACCCCAGATCTCCGGGCCCTCCTTGGCGAGGAGTTCCTCGGCGGCGGCCCGGAAGCCCGCGACCTCCCCGGCGGACAGCACAGCCCGGAGGTGGACGTAGCCCTGGTCGTGGAAGCGGCGGACGGACTCCTGGGTCGGCAGGCCGCTCTCCGTGAGTCCGGAGGGTGTCAGCATGGGGTCGTCCTTCCTCTGGTCGTCTTTCCTGGTCAGGTGGAAGCCGTGCGGGAGTAACGGCTGGTCAGCCGAGGGAGCCCGCGAGCCACTCGACGGTCTCGGCCGGGGTGGCCATGGCGAACACTTCGTCCCTGACCCGGTGGGCGGTGTCACGGAGCCGTTCGTCCTTGAGGAGCGTCCGGCACTCGGCGGCACCGAGCGTCCCGGGCTCCGCCACGATCCCGATGCCCCGGGCGGGCAGCAGGTCGGCGCCCGTCTGCTGGTAGGAGCCGCGTGGAATGACGCACTGCGGGAGCCCGGCGGCGGCGGCCGTCAGCATGGTCCCGCTGCCGCCGTGGTGGATGATCGCGGCACAGGTGTCGAGCAGCAGGTCGAGTGGTGCCCAGTCGACCAGCCGGACGTTCGGCGGCGCGTCAGCCAGGAGGGCGGGGTCGCCGCCGCCCAGGGTGACGACGAACTCTGCGTCCACGCCTCGAGCCGCCTCCATGAGCGGGCCCAGGATCGCGAGCCCGCCCCACTGGGCCTCGATGGTGCCGAGGGTGACGGCGATGCGCGGCAGCCGGGGCGGCTCGGCGAGCCAGCCGGGCAGGATCGCCCCTCCGTTGAAGGGCAACGGGCGCACCGGCCGGGCCTCGGGAGTCCTGCGGTCCTCGGGGAGGAGGGCGGTGAGGCTCGGCGGGAGCGTGGTGAGGGGGATCGTCCTGGAGGGATCGCCGGTGACGCCGTGCCGGGTCCGGTGGGGCGCCATGCCGGCGTGGAGCAGGGTACGGAGCCGGGCTCCGCTGTCGTACGAGCCGAGTCGGGGTTCGACCAGGGGCACCCCGAGCGCGGCGGCGACGAGTCGGCCCGCGCCCTGAAGGGGAGGAGCGACCACGAGGTCGGGCTTCCAGTGCCGGGCGGCCTTCAGGGCGCCGTCCACCATGACCCCGGAGACCCGGGCGAAGAGGGTGGCGAGTTCCGCGTCCTCCGGGTCCTCGGCGAACATGGGGTGGTCGGCCGGGCTGTCGGTCCCGGGCTCCTGGGGCATGTAGACGGGCAGGTAGTCCAGGCCGGGGGTGACGTCCACGACATCGAAGCCGGCTTCGGCGGCGGCCAGACTGAGTCCACCGGTGGCGTACCGGACCCGGTGGCCCGCCGCGCGGAAGGCCTGAGCGAGGGGGACGGTCGGGAAGAGGTGGCCGAGGCCAGGCGAGGTCACGAACAGGACGCGCATGCTTGCCCCCAGGCGAGGGTGGGCGGACGGGTGATGACGGGCCGCGTGGACCCGGGTGTGACGGGGCCGGGCTGCACCGCGGGGCCGGAGGCCACGGGGTGGCCCCGGCTCATGGGGCGGCCCCGAGGAACAGGCCCCGGCCGCAGTGCAGGCCGGGGACGTACTCGACGGTGAGCCCGGCGGCCCGGAAGGCCTTCTCGTAGACCGTCCGGGGGAAGAGCGAGATGCGGTGGGTCTCGGTGAAGTGCCGGGCGCCCCCCTGCGCATCGGCCACCACGTAGTGCACGTCCATCCGGCACGCCTCCCCCTCCCGCGCGGAGTGCGACACCCGGGCGACCGTCCGCCCCGCCACGGTGGTGACATCCGCCGAGACGTGCCCGTCCAGGTAGCTCTCGGGGAACCACCAGGGGTCCACGGCCACCACACCCCCGGGGTTGAGGTGCCGGGCGAACGCGGCCAGGGCTGAGTGGAGTTCGGCCTCGGTGGTCGCGTAACCGAGAGAGCCGAACATGCAGGTGACCACGTCGAACCGGTCGTCGAGGTCGAAGGTCCGCATGTCGCCGGTGTGCACGGGGACGTCCGGCAGCGCGCGGCGTGCGGTACGGACCATGGGCTCGGACAGTTCGAGGCCCGCGACGGTCCCGAAGAGCCCGGCGAAGTGGCGCAGATGGGCTCCGGTGCCGCAGGCCACGTCGAGGAGGGAGCGAGCGTCGGGCCGCAGCCGGCGCACGTGCCGGGTCAGCTCGCGCGCCTCGGTCCCGTAGTCCTTGCCGCGGCTCTCGTGGATCAGGTCGTGGATCTCGGTGAGGTCAGCGCCGTACATGGTCGGATCGTCGGAAGAAGGACTGGAGAAATCGCCCAGGACGGGTGGAGGGGGCGGCCGGGGCGCGTCGATCGGGGGGCGACCGTTTCACCAGGGCGCGTGGTCACCCTCGGCCGGACCGGAACGAGACACGGGACGAGAGCCGGAACGAGCGGAGGGCCGACGTGGACGTCGGGGAGATCGTGGCGGAGCTGGAGCGCTATCTGGGGCCGGACGCGGAGGAGTTGAGCCTGCCTCCGGCGGCGTTCACCTCGCCCGGCCTGTGGGAGCTGGAACGGGAACAGGTCTTCGGACGGTCCTGGATCCTCGTGGCGCACGTCGACGAGCTGGCTGAGACCGGTGCGTACGTCTCCCTGTCGGTCGCAGGCGAGCCGGTGGTGGTGGTCCGGGGTGAGGACGGGGAGTTGCGCGGGATGTCACCGGTGTGCCGCCACCGGCTGATGCCGGTGGTGGAAGAGGGGTCGGGCCGTACGGACGTCTTCACGTGTCCGTACCACTTGTGGCGGTACGGACTCGACGGGCGGCTCGTCGGCGCCACCCACATGAAGCGGAATCCGGCGTTCGATCCCGCCGCGTGCCGGTTGCCGCGGTTCGCGGTCGAGGAGTGGCACGGCTTCGTCTTCGTCAACCTCGACGTCTCGGCCGAGCCGCTGGGCCCGCATCTGCGGCGGATCGGCGATGACCTGGCCAACTACCGCCTGCCGGAGCTGACCCAGGTGGCGGGTTGGACGGAGGAGTGGCGCTGCAACTGGAAGGTCGCCGTCGAGAACGCCCACGAGAACTACCACGTGATGGGCTTCCATCCGGAGACCCTCCAGCCCACCACGCCGGGGGGCGCGGAGACCCGGGTCCGGGCCGACTCGCCGTGGGCCGACAGCATGCGGGTGCGGTACTCGGCCCCGCTGGAGCCCGTCGTCCTGGACCTCACCGAGGAGGAACGGGCCCATCTGTACGGCTTCTTCGTCTTCCCGTCGGGCAGCCTCGCCGCCTCCGGCGACATGGTGATCTGGCTCAGCCTCATCCCCTCGGCCCTCGACCGCACCACGGTCAGGGGCGGGGTCCTGATGCCCGCGGCCATGATCGAGGGGCAGGACCGGGAGGCCGTACGGAAGGAGGCCGAGGCCTACGCCGCCGTGATCAACGGCGAGGACCGGCGCGGTCTTGAGGAGGTCCAGCGGGGCGCCGGGTCACGTTTCGCCGAGCGGGGGCACCTCTCGCCCAAGGAACCCGGGGTGGTGCTCTTCTACCGGTCGCTGGCCCGCGCCCTGGTGCGCGAGGACACGGACTGGCCAGGCGAGCTCTGAGACCGGCCCCGTCGCGGTGCCCCGGCCGCCGCGCCCCGTCGTCGATGACGGCCGCAGCCCCGAACAGTGCGCACCCCTTCACCGCAACATGGAGGGGCCGTTCCGTGGCCGACGACGGAACAGCCCCTCCCGCCTGTTGTCAATGCTGTCAACGGGCTCGGCGGACCCCCGCGACCATGAACCGCTAGATGTACTCCATACGGAACAGGCGACGGGACAGGACCAGCGGCCGGGCCTCGTCCACGACGGCCCCTGCGTCGATCCCACCCGTCGGGAATCCATGGTCGACCAGTTCCTGTCCGACCCTGAAGCGCACGGCCGGATTGGTGTGCGTCAGGGCGTACTCCGACCACCGCGCGGCCACCGATTCACCGATCGCCCCGTCCGCCCGCCAGATGCAGAGGGTCGCCGCGAGGGCGAGGTCGGCCTGGACCACGGGATCCTGATCACTCGCACACGCTTGGGAAAACCGATTGAAATCCTCTGCCGGCCGACGGGAGAGATTCGCGAGTAGCAGAATGGCGGCCCCCCGCACATCCCTCGATGAACTATTCTCCAGCCCTTGGACGAGCGACGTACCGGCGAGAACCGATTGAAGCACCCGGCTCTTGAGCGGTGTGGAACCTCCCAGCACCCCATCGACCGAGACGACCGTGTCAAGAATCTGCAGGACGAAATTCTTCCACGCAAAGTTCTCGAGTGCGAGCATTTCATAAAGCGCCGCCACAGCCGGGACGGTCACTTCTTCCACCGTCACAGCCGCGTAGCAGATGAGTTCATGCAGGGCGTGAGTGGCATCGATCGCGTCGTCCTCCGACGTCGCGAGCCTGAGCTGGTCCAGAACCCTCCGAACCTCCGAGCCAACAGCCGGAGCAATCCCGGGGGCCGACCAATCAAATTCCGGCGTATCCATCAATTACCACCATGTCGATCACTGACACCTACGAAGAGCCCGGAGACCACGAAGGCCTCCTGCGATGCAGGAGGCCTTCGCACCGGGCAGCTATTAGAAGTCTATCCCCAACCCCTTCAGCATCCCGTCGCACTTACTGAAACACGGATCCGCCTTGGTCCCATGTTTCGCTGCATCCTTGGAGAACGCATTGAAGACGAACACAGTCCTGATGGAACCCCCTCGGATCGCGGATGTGGCTTGCTCAGGAGTCGCTCCCCCCTTGACTGCGCTCTGGTAGGCATTGAGCAGGCAGCCCACTTCCGCGCATCCGTAGTGGCTGCGCTCGCCCAGCGCGTCCACGAACTGCGACGGAAGATCTTCGACGTTGCGGGCCTCGTTGTGCCCGTAGAACTTCTTGCCGTTGGAATCGGTGTACTCGGATGCGTACTGGACGGACTTCTTCCCTGCCTTGGGCTGCAGAGAATCGGCGTACTTGCCCAGATCACAGTTGTGTACCAGCAGAGGCGTCGAGTCAGCCAGTACGTAATACGCATGGATGCCCGTCACCGTCAGGTCGTGCGTCCGCTGGCGCTTCTCGAAGTGGCGCGCGGCCGAAACCTCGACCGTGTCACCCGCAGGGGTGCGCAGCGTCATCCCCGCGCGAAGGTCTCCTGCCTTGATCCACGCACTCTCGGACACGACCCAGAACGGGTGCGTCGTGGTGGCGATCAGGGCCTCCGGCGTGCCGGAGTCGTCGGTGATCGTGAGGTCGACGAACTGCTTGTCGTCCTCGGTGACGATGGTGCCGGCGACTTCCCGAACCGTCGTCTCACCGGTTTCCGGGTCGGTGACGGTGACCTTGTCGCCGAGCTGGACTTCTTCGATCGGCTTCGACGTGCCGTCAGGTAGAAGGACCTCGGTGCCGGGAAGGAAGCTGTGGCACTCCGGTTCCTTCTTCTTCAGTGCCGCCGCTGCCTTCTTCTGCGCTGCCGCTAGTGCAGACTTCGCCTTGGCCAGACCCTCGGTTGCCTTGTTGACGGCCTTGCTGGCATTCCACAGGTCCTTGACTCCGCCGACGAGATCGCCGACCAGACCGACGACACGCTTGGCAAGCTTGGCACCCTTGGCCCAGTTCCACGGTGCCCCGTACTTGGCCAGGATCTTGCCCGCGAGGCCTCCGGCGAAGCTGCCCGCGATGTTCAGCAGGGTCTCGCCGCAGGCACCCATGTCGCCGCTGGATACGCAGTCGAGCGCGGCGTCCACACCGAGGATGTCCCGCGCGATCTTGACCAGGGCCTTGGCCGAGGACTTGATGCGCTGTGTGGCGACCGACTGCTGCCCCTGGGCACTGGAGAGCGCGCTGGTGGCATCGTCGACGTCCTGCTCTTCGTCGGCCGTGGGGCCGGACTTGCTGACAGGGAGTCCGCCCCGGCATTCGATCAGCCCTTGCAGGCACTCCGGAATCGCCATGCCACTCGGGTCGGCGAGCGTTACGGGCGTGTTGTTGGCGTACGCATAGCCGTTGATCTGCTGGGGTTGGGTGTGATCGATGATCGGGTCGGCAGAGACGAACTTGCCGATGTCGGCGTCGTACTCGCGGGCCCCAAGGTGCGTCAGACCGGTCGATTCGTCGATCGTGCCACCGACGAATCCCTTCTCTCCGGGCCAGGTGCCGGACGATTCACCCCGTTCGGCACCGAAGGGATCGAAGCGGCGCTGCGAGACCGCACCTGTTGCGGAGTCGATGGCCAGTTCGCCCGTGCCGTGGTGGTCGGAGGCGAGGAACGACACCTTGTTGTCGTTCGTACGCACCGCGACCGTCTGTCCGGCGTGCGTGTAGTAGCGGGTCGCTTCCTTCTTGGTGCCGTCGGCCGAGAGTTTCAACTCCGTGCCGGGCAGATACACCGTCGTTCCCGTCGGGTCCTTGCGCTGGACCCGGCTGCCGGCGCTGTCGTAGAGGTACGTGGTCTCGTCGCCACTCGCCTCCTTCGACGAGGCAAGCTTGCCCGCGTCGCTCCAGGACAGATTCTGGGCATCACCACCGATGGTGCGCTTCGTGGTGTTGCCCGCGTCGTCGTACTCGTACGACGACTGCTTGTCACCCGTCGGGGTGTTCTCCACGACCTTGGTGACCTGGTGCGGACCGTCGCCGAGCGCACCCGCGCCCCCGTAGGTGTACGTGCGGGTGGTGTTCAGGGCCGCGTTGAGGCCCGTGTCATGCACCGTCTCGGACGTGCGGTTGCCGATGGCGTCCGTGACGTACGACTTCCAGTACGCCGCCGGGCCACCCAGCGGCGCCGCGCCCGGCGCGGCCTGACACGCCTTGGGGCCGGAGCCCTCCAGCGGTGCAGAGGAACTCAGGGTGCCGTTTCCAGCCGCGTCTGCCACGCTCGACGCGGCGGTCCACGCCTCCGACAGCCGCTGCCGACTGTCGTAGGCGAAGCACTGGACGTCGGGCGAAGCGGAGTTCGCCGTGTCCGAGATGGACAGGACGTTGCCTGCCTGGTCGTAGGAGTAGTTGGACTCCTTCACGGGGGCTGACGCCCCGTAGACATCGACCACCGAGCGGGTCAGCCGGTCCGTACCGGTCTCGTAGTCGAAGGTCTCCCACACCTTCTTGCCCGCGCCTGTGGAGAGTTCCAACTGCTGGACATGGCTGAGGGGGGAGTAGACGGTCTTGGTCACGTACGGCGTGGATCCCGTCAGCGTCGTCGGACGCTGGAGGTCGTCGTAGCCGCTGACCAGAACCTCGGCCGGCAGGTCGCCCACGGCGGGCACACCTGTGGACTGCAGGGTGCCGTCCCGGTTGTAGGCCGAGGTGAAAGTGTATGTGCCGGCGAGAGACCCCTGCGAAGCCGGCACGACGTAGTTGGTGGTGAGCGGTCGGTAGAAGTCGTCCATCGTCTGGACGACGGTCCCGAAGGACTCGGTCGGGGAGATGTAGCTGATGTTGGCCCAGGCCTGGCCCAGCAGACCTGCCTTGTCGTAGCGGGTCTCCGTGAGCCTGGTCCCCGTACTCGGCTCACCCTGCCACGTCGACAGGATGCGGCCCAGCTTGTCGTAGACCGACGAAACCTTCTTGCCCCGGCTGTCCGTGGACTGGACCGGACGGTCGAGCGTGTCGTACGCCGTCGTCGACGATCCCGTGTCCGGGTCCACGCTCTTCGTCTTGCGCCCGAGCGGGTCGTACTCGTAGCGCCACACGTTGCCCTTGGCGTCCGTGACCGTCTCGAGCTCGTTCTTCGGGGTGTAGGTGTACTTGGTGACGTCGTAGCCGGACAGCGGGTTCGGGGAGTCGCCCCGGTAGTGCCAGATCTCCTTGGTGTTGCCCGCGAAGTCCGTGACTGTCGTCGTGGGTACGCCGCCCTTGGGCGGGTCGACCGTCGTGCGCTCGCCGTCGTACACCGTAGTGGTGCGCCACTGCTCGACGCCGGAAACTGCCATGATCTGCGCCGTCGCACGGCCGAGTCCGTCGTACTCCAGCAGACTCTGCTGGCCGACCTCGCCGTTGTGGACGATCAGCAGTTCGTCCGATGCGGCCCCCGCAGCGTTGTACGTGGCGTTGGTCTTCTTGATCTTGCCGGTGCCGTCGTAGAACGAGTCGGCGACCATGCGCGTGCCGCCGGGGCCCTCCGTCTGCAACTGCCGTGGTCGCAGCAGGCCGTCGTAGAGCTGGTACTCGGCGCCGTACGAGCCGTCGTTCTCGATGTTCTCCGTCTTGATCGCGACGGCCTTGTCGCGGCGCACGTTGTACGAGTACTTGATGCTCGGGGTCTGGGTCTTGACCCGGTCCGGAAGCCAGACCGAGGTCAGGCGGCCCAGGCCGTCATAGGCCAGGTCGGTGCGTTTGCCGTTCGGGTCGGTCTGGCCGGCCGACATTCCCCAGGCCGGGGCGTAGTCGGTGGTCGTGACGTGGTTCAGCGCGTTGGTGCTCTTGGTCTGCGAGATGAGGCCGTTGACGTCCGTGTACGCGGTCTTCGTCTCAGCCAGGCTCGCGTCCTTCTGCGACAGCGGGCGGCCGAAGGCGTCGTAGGTCGTCGTGCCGGTGACCTGGTACGTACCGGTGGTGCCGTCGTGCGAGGTCAGACGCTCGGTCTTCGTCGCGTCACCCTTGGTCGGTGCCGCGCCGAACGCCTTGCCGTCGTAGCTGGTGCGCTCGTCGGCGTGCACCTGCGTCTTGCGGTCGGGGGTGGCGGAGCACTTCACGCCCACAGCCTCGCTGCGCGAAGGCAGGGTGAGGAGGTTGGCCGCCGTGTTGTCGGCGTACCAGGTGCGGGTGCAGGTGTCGTCGGCCGCGGTGGAGACGTCGCCCTGGTCGTCGACCTCCAGGACACGGCCGGTGCCGTTGCCCGTGTCGAACGTGGTGGTGCTCTTCGTCGCGCGCCAGGTTCCGTCGGACAGCAGGCTGTAGCCGCGTTCCGTGTCGGACCGGACGAGCACCGAGTGCGAGGTTCCCCAGTCGCGGGTCTGCGTCGCCGTGTAGTGCTTCCACGGCTCGCTGATCACCTTGGAGACGAGCTTCGTGCCGTCGTAGGTGTGCGCCTCCAGCTGGTGGCCGGTGAACTCCTCGGAGGAGGTGTACTCGACACCCGTCGAGTCCTTGACCTTCACCGAACGGGTTCCGCCGTTCGGGTCCTTGTCACCGTCCATGCCCTGCAGATACGTGTAGTCGATCCGCGAGGTCTGCTTGTCGGCGCTTCCGCTGGTCACCTTGACCTTGCTGTAGCCCTGCCAGCCGCCCCACGTGAGGTACTTGTCCTCCGTGATGCCGTCCGGCTTCGCCCTGCGCCAGGCCGCGTCGCCCTGGTAGTCGTAACGGGTGACGAGGCTGTCGCCGCCGCCCGTGCGGTCGGTCTCGACTATTTCGGCGACCACGTACTTGTGGAACCAGTCCGTGATCGGTTCGATTGTGCCGGGCGGGGCCCACTTCACCGGGTAGCAGCGCTTGGTCGACTCGCCCGGCTTGGGCAGGGCGGCCTTGGTGCACTCGGTCGCCGCGTAGTTGACGTCCAGCTGGGCGCCCGTCTCGCTCAGGACTGCGGCGAGGCGGAAGCGGTGGAACGGGGCGATGTTGTCACCGACGGCGTCGACGCGGTTGACGAGCTGCTCGCCGTAGAGTTCGAGCGTCGGCAACTTCACCGCCGTGCCGACACGGCCCTCGTGGTCGATCTTCGACAGCCAGAGGGTCTTGGAGTCGTCACCGTTGTCGGTGAACAGGTGGGTGAAGGTCCACGCGTCCACGTCCTGGTACTCGGTGGCGCTCTTGCGCATCTGGGTCGTGATGCCGGTCAGGCGCTTCGTGGTCCAGAACGTCTGGCCCACGGTGCACTTCGTGGCCGCCTTGCACTCCTGGTCCACCGGGGTGTCCGGCCAGTGAGCGGCGTTCGCCTTGGTCCGCTTGGATTCCGCGCAGTCGAAGTCTGCGGTGGGCAGGCAGCGTTCAGCCACGTCGAACACGACGCGGGCGGGCGCCTTGGCCGCGTAGACCTGGCCGTCGCGCTGGCCGTAGTCGACCCTCTTCAGATAGCCGCCGCGGTGGTAGGCGGTGCCGTTGACGTCCGTCTTGCCGTTGAGGGCGTAGTAGTTCGTCTCGGGAGCGTAGAAGTAGGACATCACGTTGCCGTGGGTGTCCTTGACGTGGTCGAGGCTCCAGCGCCAGGCCTGCTTGCAGTGGGCGCTGGTGAACGTGGCGTTGTAGCAGGGCTCACCGGAGTCGTCGCCGAAGACGGGCACGGTCCAGGTGGAGTCCGTGGTCTCCTTGCCGTCGGTCCAGCCCGGGAGGCGGTTCAGTCCGAACCAGTACTCCGTGCCGTCGGCGGTGGTGACCTTCCAGTGCTCGCCGTCGTTGTCGCCGTTCGTCGCCCCGGTCAGCTTCTCGACCTTGGTGCCGTCGTCGGACGAGAACTTCCACTCGCCGGTCTCGTCGTCCTTGATGAGCTCGGAGGCACTGCCGTTGAGCATGATCGTGGCGTTGTCGAAGGCCCAGCACTGCTCGGCCGACGTGGAGTGCCCGTCGTCGGAGCACGGCTTGTAGCGGCGCTCGATGTACCCGGGGTCGTAAGAGAAGCCCTCACCGACCCAGGAGCCCTGGTTGTTGGTCACCGAGGTGCGGCCGTCGGCGGACTGCGAGGAGTAGCCGAGACCGATGCTGGGCGTCTGCCCGCCCGGCGTGGGGACCGTACGCAGCGGATAGCTCCAGCTGAAGCCACCGGACGAGTTGGCGACGCTCCAGGTCGCGGACGGGGCGAGCGCGGTCGCCTTGTAGCTGCCCTGGGCGGAGGACGGGCCCGCGGCGAGGGCGACGAGCGGTGCCGCGCTCGGAGCGGCCTTCGCCGTCATGGCGGCGGGTGCCGCGGCGGCCTGGACGTCGGCCGAGACGGTGCGGTCCTCGGCGTCGTTCACGGTGGCGAGGGGCTTGGCCTGCTCCGGGCAGGCCTCGCTGCCGGGGGTCGCCACGGCCGCACAGGCGGGGAGCTGGAAGAGCTGCAGACGGGCCCCGTAGTCGCCGCCGTACGCGTCGGCGAACTTCGAGTAGTCCACTGAAAGACGGACCTTCGCGCCCTTCGCCGCCGCGTCCGTGCGCTCGACGCGCATCAGCGCGCCGGCGCCGAGAGCTTTGGCCCGCTTTGCGGGCAGTACGTCGACCTCGACCTCTGCCGGACCGGTCGGCTGCGCGGCCTTCTTGGACGTCTTGGACGTCTTGGACGTCTTGGACGTCTTGGACGTGATCGCGGCGACGGCGACGGGCAGCCCGCCGACGTTCTCCTCCATGGGAGACGCGGTGGCCACGGCGACCTTCGCGCTGCCGCCCGCAGGCCAGACAGCCTTGTCCAATCGCTTGACGGCGGCCTTCTGCGCCTCGTCCGCCGGCCGCTTCTTCGCCTGTGCGTTCTTGCCCTCCGCGGGGTCGCCGAAGTCCTGGACACCGGGTCTGCCTCGCCCCTCCCCCGGTGCCGACGGCGCAGCCTGGACTGCGCTGCCGGTCAGGGCGAGGGTGATACCCAGGGCGGTCGCCGTAAGCAACCGCCCGGGCAGGCGCCGGTTCAACAACCGGCCTCTGAATGCCATCACGTGTCTCCGCACGTAGTGAGGGATGGGGCTGAAACGGGCGGGTGTGCCGGTTCTGTTCGGAACCGGCACACCCGCCCGCCTGGATCACATGTTCGGGAGCGGTGTCCCGTTGGCCATCTGCCGGATCGCTGTCATGTCCGCTGCCCCGGTGTAGACACGCACCTCGTCGATGGCGCCCGCGAAGTACTCGCTGCCGCCGCCGAGGGCCGAACGGCCCACTTGCAGGGCGCCGGTGGCGCCCCAGAGGGTGTCGTCGGTGCCGTGCGCGATGTCGGCGAGCTGTCCGGCCACGTACAGCCGGATCTCGTTGGCGAACGCGTCGTACACCACGGCGAGGTGCTGCCCGGCCATGTCGACGTCCGGGAGCGTCTGGTCGTCGGTGAAGGTCTTCACCGGTGCTGTCGCCGAGTCGGACTCGGCGACAGCCAGCTCCCACGTCGAGGACGATTCCGCGTCGGCGGCGGGCCGGTAGCGGACCGCGAGCCGGTTGGCGGCCTGGCCCGGCAGCGACAGCACGGTCTGCGGCTCGGTCGCGTCCAGGGAGGTGAGCTGTACGCGGGCCGTCGCCGTGAAGCTGCTTGCGCCGGTGACGGGCGCGGTGGCCGTGGACGCGTAGTCCCCGTCACCGTCGAGGACCAGGTGTCCCGCGCCGACCATCGGGAACGGGCCCTCGAAGTACGGGTCGTCCGTGGGCGCGTTGTAGATGGAGGCGTTGCCCGCGAGGGTCAGCTTCTGACCCGTGCCCGTGTCCGCGGAGGCTCCCGCTGCGGCCGAGTCGAGCTGCCAGTAGTTCATACGGGTCGGCTTGACCGTCATCATCTCCGCCACCTGGGCGGCGGGCAGGACGCGGTCGAAGACGCGTACCTCTGCGAGGTCACCGGAGAAGTTGTCCCGGTAGCCGCTCTTGGCCGTGGTCCGGCCGATCTGCAACGGTCCGTACGACTTCCACACCGAACGGCGGGATGCGGTGCCCTTGGAGTCCTTGTTGATGTAGAGGCGCAGTTCGGACTTGGCCGCGTCGTAGACGCCGGTCAGCAGCACCCACTGGTCGGGGACCACGCTGACGCCGGTGGCCACGGCCTTCCACTCGCCGAGTGTGTCGACGTCGGTCACCGGGACGGAGAACGCCCAGGTGCCCGCCACCTGGTCGTAGCCGAGGGTGAATCCGGGCTCGCCCGTGCCGTCCTGGCTGATGACGGCCATGTCACGCGTGGGGGTGCCGTTCGGGCGGACCCAGGCGCTGACGCTGAAGCTCTTCGAGGAGTCCAGCACCGTTTCGTTGACGTCCGCGTACGCGTCGCCGGTGCCGTCGAAGCGGGCGGCCGAGTCGGCCTTGCCGCCCGGGCCTTCCACACCGAAGGTGACACCGGTGCCGGTGTTCGCGGAGAACGCGCCTGTCTCGTCGTGGGCCTCGGTGCTCGACGGTTCGTCGGCGAGGTTCCACTGGCCGGCGACCGGGGTGCCCTCGGTCACGAGGAACTCGTAGTGCGCCTTGGTGCTCGGGTTCTCGGCCTTGTCGACGGCGATGACGTCGACCCAGTGGCGTCCGGAGCGGGTGGGCATCCAGCTCACGGTGGCGGGTCCGCCGGGGGTGGCGGCGTTGACCGTGGTGGCCGGGGTGGCGGTGCCGTCGAACGCGTACCGGTACTTCACGACATCGGTGTCGGGCACCGAGTCGTTCGGGTTCGGGGCGAAGGTGAAGGAGCCGTAGGTGCCGACGCCGTCGTGGTACACGGTGTCGGAGGGGTACTGCTTGGACAGCACGTTCGGCTTGCCCGGCAGCGTCTTGTCGTACATGAACTCGCAGCGCACGGTGTCCCCGTCGTAGCTCCAGGGGCCGTATCCGTCACCGTCGTAGGCGCGCGCGCTCCAGTAGATGACGGTGTTCTGCGGGATGGACGACTTCACCGTGTGGGTGAACTTGGTGCCGGACGTGGGCGCCAGCCAGGACGGCGTGAGGTAGGAGTAGGTCTTGGCCTCCTTGGTGACCGGGTCCGTCCAGTCCACCTTGAACTCGACCTTGACCTTGTCGGTGAGGCCGTTTCCGTGGTCGGGGTCGCTCGCCACGGCCTGCAGCTGCGGCGGCACCTCGGAGTACGGACGGCCGGCACCGCTGGTGCACATGCCGCCCGGGTTCTGCGAGAGCGTCGTGATCTTCCGCGGCAGGTTGTTGTAACTGATCGACAGGTAGGCGTTGCCGCAGACCCGCTTCCATTCGGGCAGCCGGGACTCGTCGGCGGCCCGCAGGCCCAGCGTCATGGAGGACCAGCCCTCGGCCGCCGCCGTCTTGACCTCGGTGGTCAGCTCACCGGTCGCGCCCGCCTCGAAGTGCAGGTTGGCCTGGCTGGAACAGCTCGTCGGCGAGATGGCCTTGTCGACGGTGCCGATGTGGTCCGTCCAGTCGTCCGAGGTGTTGGACCAGCTGGACGAGGAGGTGATGCTGTAGTTCTTGCCGCCGATGCGGTAGAGCCGGATCGGTTCGGCGGTCGGCGAGGCGCTGTAGATGTGCTCGACGCGTGCGGAGAACGTCGCGCCGAGGATCTGCTTGCCCTTGTAGAACGACATGGGCATCGTGAACAGCGTCCGGCGCACTCCCACGCCGTTGCAGGAGACCGGGCTGTAGTCGGTGGGGCACTTGCCCACACCGGCGCTGCCGGAGTACTTCCAGTCCTGCTCGCCCGGCATGCCGGACATCACGCCGGTCCACGCGGTGCGCGAGGTGGTGCGCTGGATCGGGTCGATGACGACGGGGAAGACGGTGTCGTCGCCCCGGAGCAGCTTCTGGTCGGGGACGAGAGACAGCTTGCCCTTGCCCACCTCGATGCCCAGCGGTGAGGTCCGGCCACCGCCGCCGGGGCCTGCCAGGGCGGCCTTCGGTGCGACGGCCGGGGCGGGTGCGGCGTCGGCGGTCGCGGCGGCGAGCGCCTTCGACACGGCCTTGGGGCCCTGGGCCTTGGCCGCGGCTTCCTTGACCGCTGCCGAGTCCCACATCACGGGCTTGCCGGCCTCGAAGACGGTTCCGCCGACGGCGGCGTCCTCGGCCTTGATGGCGCCGGAGGCGTCCTCCGCGACCTTGAGTCCGTCGGTCTTCAGACCCAGGTCGAGCCGGGCCAGCCGCGGATCGGCCGCGGCCTCGGGGGTCTTCACGACCAGGAGGTGGCCGAAGCCGTCCGCCTCGGCGCGCACGGTGAGGTCGACGCCGGGCAGTGCGTCCTTGTACGTGGCCGTGTCGCCGTCGAGCGAGGGGGCGGGCAGCTTCCCGTACGGCCAGGTGAGGGCCAGCTCGCGGCCCGCCTGGTTCATCGTGACGAACGGCTCGCCGGCGGTGCCGTCCGAGAAGGACAGCGCGACCGCCGCGGCCTTCGGCGAGACCGAGCCGTCGGCGTGCCGTACGAGGGTCCGGTCGATGTCGACCCACGTACCTTCCTGGAAGGTACGGACGGGGTCGGTGTATTCGCGGGCCGTGAACGTGCCGTTCGGCTCGGCGTAGATCTCCCGGCGCGAGGTGCGCATGCCGAGGATCTCGACCTTCTGGCCGCTCTTCCTGGCGACGGTCAGTGCCTCGGCCTCGCTCTGCACCGGCTTGCCCGCTGCGGCGATCGACGGCTCGGGGGCCTCGTCGGGAGCGGGGCCTTCCGACTGGGCGCTGAGGATCCCGGTCATCACCGCGCCCGCCACCACTGCGGCGAGCGCGCCACGCAGCACCGGGCCGCGTCGTATGCGTCTGGACATGCGTCTGTTCTCCAGGTCGTTCGTCAACGGGTCACGGCTCCGAACGCGACATCGCCCGTGGGGACGCCGTCCCAGCCGGGCTTGAAGGTGCGGGTGGGCGCGCCGCCTGAGGCCACGTTCCAGCTGAAGGAGTGGACGGCGTGTTCCGCGGCGGGCCCGTAGGGCATGCCCACGTACAGGGCTGACGGGGTGGCGCCCAGGCTCATTCCGGCGAGCTGGCGGGGTGCGGGTTCTCCGGGGATACCCCAGCCCGGGTCGATCCAGGCGTCGGAGGCGCCGGCCGCGCCGACGAGCGGGAAGATCTGCACTCCGCCCTTGTCCATGTGTTCCTCGGAGGCCTCCTCGCCCGGCACGCCGACCGCGAGGCGGACGGTGGTGGCCGAAGCGGTGCTGTTGGGTGCGGTGTTGACCGCGGCGAGGCGCTGTCCGAAGAAGTCCGCGGCCTCGGTCTGGTCCTCGGCGTCGGCGGTGTTCTGGTCGAGCCAGTAGACCTGCGTGAAGGTCCCGGTGGCCGTGATGCGGAAGACCTGGACGGCTCCCGCGTCGACGGTCGTGGCCAGGTCCTCGCCGGGGACGCCGACGGCGAGCAGGGACTCGGTCGTCGAGGTGGCGCCCGAGGGCCGGTACGGGGCCATGGCGAGCGCGGTACCGAAACCGTCGCCCGGCTCCTCGGCGCCCTGGATGACGTCCTGGTCCTGAGCCAGGCCGACCAGCGGCTTGGGAAGGCCGGAGACGAGCGTGTGACTGAAGACCGCGACGCCTCCGGCGAACGGCACGGTGCCTATCGCCTCCCCGGGCGCTCCCACGGCGAAGTGAGTCGGGGTGGCCGCGAACGACGAGCCGAAACGGTCGTCCACCTCCATCTCCCCCGGCACCGGCCCGGCGGTGGTCGTGTCCTGGTTGACTCCGACGACGGTGGCCGCGTCGGCGGAGACGTAGAAGAAGGCACCGGCGTCCTCGACCGTCCCCAGCGCTTCACCGGGGGCGCCGATCAGCAGGTACGACGTGCCCGCCGCGGTCTTTCCTCCGGCCAGGGCGTAGCCGACCCAGTCCCCCGTCTCCCTGCCCCCGCCGAGCGACGCGGTCGCGCCCTGGGAGTGCTCCTTGACGGCTTTCCCGCCGGCGGGCCCGGCCGCCGAACCGTAGACGATCTGGACCAGGCCCGCGTCGCGGACGGTGACGTCGCCCACGGCGAGGTCCTCGTACGGGAGGCCGACGGCGATGTCACTGCACCCGTCGGCGTCCGCGTCGTAGACGGCGAAGGAGAAGCCGAACCTGTCGTCGGGCTCGGCGCCCCCCGGAACGTTCGGAGTCTCCTGGGACAGTTGCATGCTGCCCTTGTCGCCGCCGTAGACGATGTGGATCAGACCGGCGCCCCGGACGTTGTTGACGGTCCCCTCCGGGTCGGCGATCACGGTGTCCCTGACGCCGTCCCCGTTGAAGTCGGAGTCCACGCCCGAGCATCCGGCGGCCAGGGCGGTGGCGGGTGCCGTGAAGGGCGCTCCCGGGCCGAAGCCCAGGGCAAATGCGGTCAGCAACACGGCACTTGCGGCGAGCGCTGTTCTTCCTCTGGCCGTACGCCTCGGTGGGCGCATCGGACTGGTCACAGAAATGGTTCCTCCCCTGATCGTTCCGGCTCGCCGTCGGCCGGAGGTTCCCGAAACGGCATCGGGCATGGTGGTGACAGTCGTCTCGCGACGGCGTCGGACGGCGCTCATGGGTGTGGCAGGCGTGGCGGGTACGAACGGCGCGAGAACACACGCGCCGGCAGAAGGCCGGGCGGGCGGCACGAGGCCGTACGGCATTCACCGCCGCACCGATTCCGAGGGGCACTGTCGCGCGGGGTGCACGACGGCATGTGCCGTGCACCCACCGGCGCCCCGTATCAGCTCAGTTGGACACCGAAGGCAACGGCGTCGGCCGGGATACCGCCTTCACCGGGGCGCCAGGTCTGCGTGGGCGCGCCGCCGTTCGGGGTGTTCCAGGGAAACGCGTGGACGGCTCTGTTCCCTGCGGGACCGTAGGGGACGCCGACGTACAGCGATGTCGGGCTGGAACCGAGGCCCATGCCGGTGAGCATGCGGGGCGCGCGGACGGCGGGAACGCCGTCGCCGGGTGAGATCCAGCTGTCACCGGCGCCGGGCTCACCGAGCAGCGGGAAGATGTGGACGCCGCCCTCCTCCGGGTACTCCTCGGTCAGCTCCTCGCCGGGCGCCGCCACGGCGAGTCGCATCGTCGCCGCGGTGCCCGTGGCGGTCGGGGCGGTATTGGCCGCGGTGAGGCGCTGTCCGAAGAAGTCGCCCGCCTCGGCCGAGCCTTCGACGTCGGGCTGGTTCTGGTCGATCCACTTGAGGTGCTGGAGGGTTCCGTCCGCCTTGATGTGGTACGTGTGGACGGCTCCGGCGTCGACCGTGGCGGCCAGATCCTCACCGGGAACGCCGACCGCGAGAAGCGAGTCGTTGTTCGCGGTCGCTCCGGCGGGACGGTAGGGAGCCATCGCCAGGGAAAGGCCGTACTGGTCGCCGGTCTGCGCGGTGGTGTCACCGCTGCCGCTGCGGCCCTGCCCCATGCCGAAGAGCGGGGCCGGGATGCCGTCCGTGTTGATCGAGGGCCGGAATGCGATGACAGCCCCGGCGAACTCGACGTTCTGGGACGTGGTGGCGATGGATTCGCCGGGCGCGCCGACGACGAAGTGGCGGTCCGTCGCCGCGATCGACGCGCCGAAGCGGTCGTTGGGCTCGGGATCCTCCCAGACGCCCGCCGAGTCCTGCGCGACGTGGGCCACGTTGTACCCGGTGCCGTAGACATGGTGGAACATCCCCATGTCCTTGCCTTCGGCACCGTCCTCGCCGGGCGCTCCGATGACGAGGAAGGGGATGCCGCTGGCCGATGTGCCCGCGGCGACGGCGTATCCGACCCAGTCCTCCGCCTCGTAGCCGCCACCCAGTTTGCCGTCGGCTCCCTGCCGGAAACCGATGGTGCCGAGTCCTCCGGATGCGATGCCGGTGGGCGAGCCGTAGATGAGGTGGACGAGCCCCGCGTCCTTGACCGGGCCTTCCGCCACGTTTATGTCCTCGAACGGGATGCCCACCGCGATGTCGCTGCAGCCGTCGAGATTGGCGTCGTACACGACGTAGGAGAAGCCGAAGCGGTCGTCGGTCTCGGCGCCGTCCGAGACGTTCGGGGAGTCCTGCGACAGCAGGAACGTTCCCTTGCCTCCCCCGTAGACGATGTGGATCTGCCCTGCACGTTCCTTGCCCGAGACCGTGGCCTCGGGGTCGGCGACGACGGTGTCGCGGATCCCGTCCCCGTTGAAGTCGTGCTGCGCCCCGGCGCAGCCCGCGGCGGCGACCGCCTGCGGAACCGGCAGCGCTCCTGGACCGAGCAGCGTGAAGGCTGCCACCAGTGTCATACCGGCCACGACGCGGCCGCCCCGTCTGCCCGCGCGAACCATCATCAAGCCCCCCGCCCCCTGCGCACGACGCTCATCGAACGTCCGCGGCCTCCCCGACTGATACCCCCGCCTGGCCTGCTGCGCTGCACGCCGCGCCAAGGTCCCGCACACCACGAAGTCCCTAGGGTGGATGCGGCGATTCACATGATCGACGAAGGCTGACGGGACTCTGCCACGCGTCACAGGGAATGCACAAGAACACATGTCCGACATCAACTCATCGGTAACAATCACGACTCCGTCACAGCCGATTCACCCAAGGGTCATGATTTCGCCACGTCGGCGGCACCACCTGGGTCGGCACAACACAGTGCGGCCAAGCCCACTCGGGGCTTGACCGCACAGGGGCCTGGCCGGCCTGGCCGCACATGGTTGGCCGCACGGGGGCTTGACCACACAGGCGGATCAGCAGAACGCGCATCGCGGACGGGCCACCCCGCGCCGAGGCCCGCGCCGAGGCCCGGTGCGGGGGTGGTCCCGGTGGCGGGCGTCAACCGCGGCGCGGTGGAGGTCCGCCCGGCGTCGGCCGTCGGCCGCGTACCCGGCCGGATCCACCACTGCGAGCCTCATGCGCATGAGCACGCGTCGAGAGGAGGCGGGTGGGTGCTTGCCAGGAAGCTGCTCAGGAAATCGGCCCTGACGCCCGTCGCGTGATGCTGTCGCCTTCCGTCTGCCGCCTGTCGCAGTCGGGGTCGCCAGGCGGTGATTCAGCGCCCGCCTCGCTGTTCGCGCCGCAGGCCGGAGCCTTCGGGAACTTCGGTGCCTCGGGGTCTTCGGGCAGAGAGCGGCGGTTACGGCAGGACGATGTCGCGGCCGTCCCCGCCGTCGAGGGCGTCCTTCCCGGTGCCACCACAGACGAGGTCGTCGCCGCCTTCCCCGTGCACCATGTCGTCGCCCGAGCCGCCGAGCAGGATGTCCCGGCCGTCCCCACCCATGACGTGGTCGTCGCCGGAGCCGGCGTACACGGTGTCGTCACCGCCGTAGCCCTCGATCATGTCGTCGCCTCGGCCGCCCCACATCCGCTGGTTCTCGCTGTCGCCCATCAGGTGATCCATGCCGTCCCCGCCGTGCAGGGCCGCGGGCCCCATGACCATGTCGTTCCCCGCGTCGCCCAGCACCGTGCGGGCGGTGTGGGCGTGCAGTTCGTCGTCGCCGGCGCCGCCGCTGACCCTGTTCATGCCGGGCGTGAAGGCGGCGATCGTGTCGTCGCCGTCGCCGAGGAAGACGTCGATCCTGTCGGGCCGTGCGCTGTCGGCGGGCAGTTCGCAGACGACGGCGGTGGTGTCCTCGGCGCCGGCGTACGCGCAGTGCTCGCCGGGTTCCAGCGGGACAACGTCTCTGAAGCCGATCCGGCGGATCCCGTCGCTGGTGTACATCGGGTAGATGCTGAGGTCGTTGGCCTGGCCCGCAGCGGCGGTGAAGACGATCGTCCGGGTCTCCCAGTCACCCCCGACGCGCGCCTTCACTTCGGAGGCGGAGGCGGAGGCGACTGCAGGGCCGACGGCGAGGCCGGCTGATAACAGGGTCACGGTGACGGCGCTGACGACGGCTCGGTTCCGGTTCATGGGACCTCATCCCGGGGGGGGGTGACGGTGGACCGATCTCCCCGGCGCCGCTCGGACCTGTCCGGCGTGGTGCTGCCGGGTACGGAGGGGACCGGGGAATGAAGGCAGTCTCCTCGGTTGGTCCGGATCCGCAAGAGCGCAAACCGACGCGGCGCCACGGCGAGCCGGTCTCCCTCCCGACATGACGGCGAGGACGGCCATCCCGCTCACGGCACATCCCCTGCCCACCCGATTTGTGATCAACTTGGTTGGTTTTATTGACACTTCACGCGAACGTCGTACCGTTGGGAGCGCTCCCATCACAGCCTTGCCACTGGAAGGAGTTCCCCCCACATGCACAACAAGATTCCGTTGACCAGGCGTTCGAGGTCGTACCTCCGCCGGCCCCTCCAGGCGTTCGTCATGCTGTTCGCCGTTCTCGCCGGCGCGCTGGCCTGGTCGACCCCCGCCCAGGCCCACGGCACGATCGTCGGCCCCGCCACCCGCGCCTACCAGTGCTGGAAGACGTGGGGCAGCAACCACATGGACCCGGCCATGCAAACGCAGGACCCCATGTGCTGGCAGGCCTGGCAGAGCAATTCCGACACCATGTGGAACTGGATGAGCGCTCTGCGCGACGGCCTCGGCGGCCAGTTCCAGGCGAAGACCCCCGACGGGACGCTCTGCAGCAACAACCTGTCCCGGAACGCCAGCCTGAACAAGCCCGGGGCGTGGAAGACCACCACGGTCGGCAACAACTTCTCGGTGCACCTGTACGACCAGGCGTCCCACGGTGCCGACTACTTCAAGGTCTACGTGAGCAAGCAGGGCTTCGACCCCAAGACCCAGACCCTGGGCTGGGGCAACCTCGACTTCATCACGCAGACCGGTCGCTACGCGCCGGCGAACGACATCACGTTCCCCGTCCAGACCTCCGGCTACACCGGACACCACATCGTGTTCGTGATCTGGCAGGCCTCACATCTCGACCAGGCCTACATGTGGTGCAGCGACGTGAACTTCAGCTGAGCTCAGGAGCACCACACATGGCACCGGTCCCGGGCGGCGCCCCCGAGGCGCCGTCCGGCCGACCGAAAGGGAAGTCGCGCAGTTCAGCGGCCGAATCCCTCTGATCGTTGCAGGTCACCGAGTTGACTGGTCTCTTCTGTGACATCTGACCGGTGTGTTGTCGTGCCCCTGAGAGAACAGGGGCACGACACTTCTTTGCATCCGAGGTTGAGGGGGCTCGCCGGCCACGGATGTCAGCAGGTGCGGGGGTTGGGCGTTCGCCCCCTTACCGGAGAATTCGCGAGCGGAACAACGCCGTCGCATGCCGGGGCGCGACCCCGCCGTGCCCCCGGTCGGGGGTCGGGGCGGCTCCGAGAGCTCCAGGTGGGTGCCGCCGCTACGGCCCTGAGGTCGCCGGCGGCGGCGTCACGGACGGTTCGATCGTCGAGCGGACGCATATCCGCGTCGTGCCCGGCCCGCCTGGGCTGTCCGTACGGCCGTGACCTCCCCTCGTACGGACAGCGACGAGCAACAGGACGTGTCAACGGGTCGCGTAGTAGAGGGTGTTGTGTGCCGTGTCCGGAACGTAAAGCACATCGCGCCCGTCCGGGTCCCGGCGCACCGCGAGCCGGTCCGCGGTCACGCCCGGCGTGGCGGACTGCGCGGTCCAGGCCCCGGATGCCGACTGCGTCGCGGAGAAGACCCGGTCGGTGCCGGAGGTGGTCACGTAGTAGATCCGCTTGGTGTCCGTCTCGTCCCAGGTGATACCGAGGGCCGCCGCGGTCTGTCCGCCCGCGTACACGGTCTTGCCGACCCAGCCGCCACCGCTCGGATAGGCGTAGTACACGCGGAAGTGACCACCGCTGTCCGCCGAGCGGTAGCGGTAGGCGATCTTCGGGGTGGAGCCGTCGAGGGTGAGCTTGGCGCTCTGCACGGCCGGGCCCGTGTAGGCGTTGTCGGCACTCCACTCCTCGCCCGCGGTGAGGTCCTGGACGACGTCGGAGGTGGCGGGCGTGACCGGGGTGGTGACGGTCGTGTTCGTACTGTCCGCGAAGGCGCCGGTCGACGGGTCGTAGGACAGGTACGAGAGCTGGTGGCGGAACGCGGTCGCCGGCGCCTTCGCCCACTCGTAGAGCAGGTGCACGCGGCCGGAGGCGTCCACCGTGATGTCGTCGGGGTACACGGAGCGGTACAGCGCACTCGCGAAGGTCGCGGCGACGCTCCAGCGGGAGTTGGCGTTGTCCCAGCGGTACAGCTTGCCGGGGCGCTGGTCGGAGCCGGTGCCGACGCGGGCGGCCAGGTACAGGTCGCCGTTGGGCGCGGTGGTGACGACCGGGTAGGTGACGCCCACACCCTGATCGGGCAGTTCGGATGCGTGGTCGGTGACGTCGCCGCCGGGGGCATCGGTGCGGAAGTAGCGCCACGAGTTGGCGTGCATGGAGGTGAAGACGTGCAGGCGGCCGTTGCCGTCGCGGGCGATCGACGGCTGGTTGTGGCCGTTGTCGTCGGGGAACTCGGCCTGCTGCCCGTCGCTGTTCAGCAGCGGGAGCCGGCTCCAGAGCCCGTCCGGGTCGCGCCGTGCGATGGCGGGCCGGTGCGTCGCCGCCGTCGAACCCGGCTCGTTGAAGGCGAAGTACGTGTACTGCCCCCGGCCCTTGTACGTGGCGACCGGCGTCCACCAGGCAGCCTGGTTCGACGCGTCCATCGTGTACGGGACCTTCTCGATCACGGTCGCCTCGGCTGCAGTGGTCTGCGCGGTGCCCGCCCCGGCTGCCGGGGCCGGCAGGAGGAGAGCGGCCAGGGCCGCGGCCGATGCGGTGTACGTGCGTACCGTGGGACGTCGCAAGATGAGCTCCTTCACGGGTGCGGGCGCGTGGCGCGGGAGATGACGCGCACGGCAGGCCCGGGAGCCGGCCGGCGCGGTCGTCGTGCGGGGTGGGGTACGAAGCGGGGCCCGGCGTCGCGTGCGGCGCTCGCCGGGCCCGGACCACGGTGCTCGGCCTCAGCGCTTGATGAGTGCGGCGGCCTCCTCGCCGGCCTGCCTCATCGCGTCCTTCGGCTTCGACGTGCCGACGAGGACCGCCTGTACCTGCTTGGCGACGGCCTCCTCGATCTGGGCGTTCTGCGCGAACTGCCAGAAAGGACTGCCGGTCGCCGTCCTGGTGATCTTCTGGGTCCACTCCGTGGTGAAGGTGTCCTTGGCGACCTCAGGAGCGGCCAGGCCCGCAGTGGTGGACGGCGGCAGTGCGCGTGCGGCGAAGTACTCGGAGGTGGTGGCACGGTCGGTGGTGGTGTGCAGCGCGAACTCGGTCGCCGCGTCCTGTCCCTTGCCCTTCACGATCGCGATCACGCCACCCCACAGCAGCGCCTGCGGCGTGTCCCCGGCCTTGAGCACCGGGCGCTCCATCGGTTGCATGGCGTCGGCCAGCGTCTTGTCCTTGGACTGGGCGGAGGTCACGCCCTTGCCGATGATCGCGTCGTCGTAGAAGGCCGCCTTGCCCTGCCCGAACAGGGCGCGCGCGTCGAAGCGGTCCACGTCGGCGGCGATCAGCTTTTCGTCGTGCAGCTTCTTGTACCAGGTGACCGCGTCGACCGAGGCGTCGTCGCCTATCGTGACCTTCCCGCCGTCGAGCATCGTGCAGCCGAAGGTCTGCATCCACGGGAAGATGTCCTTGAGCTGCGCGACCTTGGTGGCGGCGGCATACGGCACGACACCTCCCCCGAGCCCCTTCAGCTCCCGCAGCGCGGCCTCGAACTCCTCGACGGTGGTGGGGTGCTTCTTGATCCCCGCCTTCTCCAGGAGCTGCGAGTTGGCGATCACACCGATCGATCCGGTGTTCCACGGCAGCCCGTACTGCTTGCCGTCGCAGACGCCGCTCTTGAGCGCCACGTCCGTGTAACCGGCCTGCCCGGCCACCGATCCGAGGTCTGCCAGCTTGCCCATCTGCGCCATCGCGGCGAGCCAGGCTATGTCGAGGTGCACCGCTCCCGTCGTCTCCCCGCCGCCCAGCTTGAGGGTGAGCTGGCTCAGGTACTCGTTGTACGGGTACGACACCGCACGGATCGTCGACTTCTCGGCCTTCTCCCACGCCGCGATGATCTTCTCGATCGAGGGCTTGGCAGCCTCCTCGTTGAGCGACCAGGAGGTGAAGTCGAAGTCCTTGGACTTCGGGTCTCCGCCGTTCGACGCGGAGCCGGCGCCGGACGGCGCACAGGCGCCGAGCACACCGGCGCCCGCTACACCGAGCGCGCCGATGCCGAACATGCGCAGCGCGCCGCGCCGGCTGATGCCAGAGGTGGTCATGATCTCTCCATGGGAGTGAGCGGGAGGGCAAGTGGAGGGAAGCCGGGCTGACCTTGCGGGTTCAGCTCTTGACCGAGCCGGCGGTCATGCCGCCGACGAGGTAGCGCTGCAGGAACATGAAGGCGACGATCACCGGGACGGACACCACGAGCGAGGCCGCCATCAGCTGGGGCCAGGCAGTCTGGAACTCGCCGATGTAGGTGGAGACGAGTCCGGGGGGCAGGGTCTGCTTCTCCTTGTCGGCCAGGGTCAGCGCGAAGATGAAGTCGTTCCAGCCGCGTACGAAGGCGAAGAGCCCGGCGGCGATCATCCCCGGCGCGGCCAGCGGCGCCACGATGGAGTGCAGCGTCCGCCACCGGGACGCGCCGTCGATGGACGCCGCTTCCAGCAGGGCGTCCGGGATGGTGTCGAAGATGCCCTTCAGCATCCAGACGCACAGCGGCATGGTGAACGTGGTGAAGGAGAGCACCAGGGCGGTGTACGTGTTGAGCATGCCGAAGCTGGAGAAGACGGTGTACAGCGTCACGAGCAGAAGCGCCTGGGGGAACATCTGGGAGGCCAGCACCAGGTGCATCAGCGACCGCCGCCCGCGATAGCGGAACTTGGAGAACGAGTAGCCCATGTACGTGGCGACGACCACGCTCAGCACGGCGGTGATCGAGGCCACGACGAGCGAGTTGATCATGTAATCGATCAGCTGGTCGTTCTTGGCCAGGGCCGTGAAGTTGCTGAGGGTGAGATCGGTGGGTATCAGTTTCGGCGGGAACTGGAAGGTCGACTCGGGGGTGCTCAGCGCGGTGGCGAGCAGCCAGTAGACCGGCAGCAGGCCGAAGGCACCGATGACGACGACCGCGCTCCAGGCGGCGATCCGCGAGCGCAGCAGGTCCTTGCGCACACGGCGCCGGGTGCTGCGCCCGGCCCGCGTGGCGGACGGCTGCGGCCGGCCGACGGCGGGCGCAGGGGTGGAGGTGGTGGAGGTCATCAGGCGTCGCCCTTCCGCTCGGTGATCCTGAGGTAGACGGCGACGAGCAGGAGCAGGAGCAGCATCCACAGTCCGCCCAGTGCGGTGGCCCGGCCGATGTCGAAGCCCTTGAACGCGGTCTGGTACACGGCGGTCGCGAACGTCTCGGTGGTACCGGCGGGCCCGCCGCCGGTGAGGACGTAGATGGTGTCGAAGTGCTGGAAGTTCCAGATGAACTCCAGCAGCAGCACGATCGAGGCGACACCGCGGACCTGCGGCCAGGTGACTGCGAAGAAGCGCCGGATCGATCCCGCCCCGTCCATCGAGGCCGCCTCGTGCAGTTCCTTGGGCACGGTCTGCAGACCGGCGAGGAGCATCACCATCATCCAGGGGAAGCTGGCCCAGGTCTTCGTGACGATGACGGCGAGCATCGCGGTGCCGGGCCGGCCGAGCCAGGCCACGGACTCGTCGATGAATCCGGCTTCCATGAGGACGCCGTTGAGCACCCCGTAGTTCGCGTTGAAGATCCACATCCAGAGGAAGGAGACCACCACGCCCGGAATCACCCAGGGGAACAGGAACAGCCCGCGCAGGAAGCCGCTGCCCTTGAGTCCCGTGTTCAGCGCGAGCGCGAGTGCGAAGCCGATCACGAAGGGGACGAGCGTCGCGCCGACGGTGAAGACCAGCGTCTGCTCGAGGATGGTGAGGAAGTCGCCGTCCAGCCAGTAGGCGAAGTTGTCCAGGCCGACGAACTCCCGGCCCGCGAGCCGCAGATCCTGCCTGAAGAAGCCGGTGAACAGCGCCGACAGCAGCGGGTAGAAGATGATCGCCGCGAACAGGGCGAGTCCCGGCGCGGTCAGCAGCAGGGCGAACGCACCGTTGGAGAGCCGCCCCCCGGCCTGCTCGCGCGGCGGGGGCGCCTTCTGGGGAGGTGCGGCCGTACTCATGGGTCTGTCCTCTCAAGTGGTGGCGGGAGCGCCGGAGCCCTGCGTGTGTGCCGCCACTGCGATGAATACAAGTTGCAGCATGCGGGATCGTTCTCCATATCGTGCGACGGCGTCAACCCTTTTCGTCGGTGAATCGCCGATTCTGTGCCGGACCGGCGAACACGCCCCACCTGCCCCGAACTTGCACTTCGGCTCACGACAGCCGGGTCGGTGGCCGCAACCGGAACTTACAGCGGATCCCAAGGGTTGAACAGTGGTTGCACAATATGGATGTGATGTACGTTCAAGGCCGCCCGCTGTGGCGGGGAGTATCCGAGCTTCACACCGAGGAGGCCGCACCGTGCGGGAAGAAGAGGTCCATTACGACATCGCCGTGATCGGCGGCGGATTGGCGGGGACCTGCGCGGCCATCGCCGCGGCTCGGCTCGGCCGGCGCGTCGCCCTGGTCAACAACCGGCCCGTCCTGGGTGGCAACGCCAGCAGCGAGATCCGTGTCTGGGTCTGCGGCGCCACCGCACACGGCGTGCACCGCTGGGCCCGCGAGACCGGGATCATGGGCGAGTTGTACACCGAGAACCAGTACCGCAACCCCGAGGGCAACCCCTACTACTGGGACCAGGTCGTCCTCGACGCCGTCCTCGCCGAACCGAACATCGATCTGTACCTCAACACCGACGTACGCGAGGTCGACGCGAGCGGCCCCGAGGACAGCCGTGAGGTGCACTCCTGCACCGGCTGGATGATGGGCTCGGAGCGCCGCATCACCTTCCACGCGCGCCAGTTCCTCGACTGCACCGGAGACGGCCTTCTCGGCCACCTCGCCGGCGCCCGCTACCGCATCGGCCGTGAGGCGCGGACCGAGTTCGACGAGCCCTGGGCACCGTCCGAGGCCGACCAGGCGCTGCTCGGCTCGACGACCCTCTTCCACACCAGGGACACGGGCCGGCCGGTGAAGTTCGTACCGCCCGCCTACGCCAAGGACCTGTCGACAACCCCCATCCTGCGCAACCGCATCCTGCGCACCGGCGACAACGGCTGCGACTACTGGTGGATCGAGTGGGGCGGCGAACTCGACACCGTCCACGACAACGAGCGCATCCGCGACGAGCTCCAGGCCGTGATCATGGGTGTCTGGGACCACATCAAGAACTCCGGCCAGTTCCCGGACGCGGCGAACCTCACCCTGGAATGGGTCGGCAGCCTCCCCGGCAAGCGCGAGTACCGCCGCTTCCTCGGCGATCACGTCCTCACCCAGCAGGACATCCTGGAGCAGCGCCAGTTCGAGGACCGGATCGCCTTCGGCGGCTGGTCCGTCGACCTCCACCCCGTACAGGGCATGTACGCCGAGGAACCCGGCGCGCGGCAGCGGTACGCGGACGGCATCTTCCACATCCCCCTGCGCTCCCTCTACTCGGCGAACGTCAGGAACCTGCACTTCGCCGGGCGCAACATCTCCGCCACCCATATCGCTTTCGGGGCCACCCGCGTCATGGCCACCTGCGCGACACTCGGCGAGGCAGCGGGTACCGCCGCGGCCCTGTGCGTCGCCGAGAACCTCACGCCGCGGGAACTCGCCACCGAGCGGGCGGACCTGGTGCGCCGCACGCTGCTGCGCCAGGACGCCTCGGTGATCGGCCTCGCCGACGATGACCCCGGCAACCTGGCGCGGACGGCCCGCGTCACCGCCTCGTCCTGCCTGACCCGTCTGGCCGCCGAGCCCACGCAGGACGCAGCCGGCACCCCGTACCCCCTCACCCGCGACCTGGCCCTCCTGCTGCCGGTCGACCCCGCACTCGACGCGGTCGACCTGCTGGTCCACGGCGATCCGAACGGCCGGTCCCGCGAACTCACCGTGGAGCTGTGGAGCACGGGCCGGCCCGAGAACGCGGTCCCCGCCGACCACCTCCTCACGACCACCGTCACCGTCCCGCCCGGCGGCCCCCACTGGGTCACGGCCCGCCTCGACCACCACCCCGACACACCCCGGAACGCGATCCTCATCGTCCGGGCCTGCCCCGGCGCGGCCCTGGTCCTCCTCCCCGAACGCACCGACGGTGTCCTCGCCCTGCGCCGGAAGGCCGAGGGGGACGCGGGCGTCGACCACGACATCCCGGAGGAGGACGGCCAGCCGGTCCTGGAATGGCAGGCCCGCGGCCTGCGCCGGCAGACCTTCGCCTTCCGGGCGGCCCCCGGCACCAGGGCGTTCCACCCAGAACGGGCCGTGGGCGGATACCAGCGTCCCTACGGCGGCCCGCACATGTGGTCCTCCGCGCCGGAGGACGACGCCCGGTGGCTCCGTCTCGACTGGACTGCCGACCAGGAACTCACCCAGATCCGCCTGGTGTTCGACGACGACGTCGACGAGTACCTCAACAACCTGCACCGCCACCGCACCCCGTACGAGGTCATGCCGGAACTCGTACGCGACTACCGCGTCCAGAGCTGCGACGCCTCCGGTACCTGGCACACACTCCTCACGGTGACGGACAACCGGCGCCGCCACCGCGTACACGCGTTGAAGACTCCGGACGGCGGCCCCGTACGCACCGACGCGCTACGGCTCGTGGTCGACGCGACGCACGGGGCGCGGCACGCGCACGTGATCGCCTTCAAGGCGTACGGCCCATAGCCACATGGCGAAGGGGTCCGGTGGACAGCCGCCCCTCGCGGTAGAGCCGGGCGGGATCGGCCCAGCCCTCGTCCAGTGAGGCAAGCAGGGCCTGGCGGGCGACGGGATGCAGGGGGGCGG
>NZ_JBEXPD010000016.1:0-159564 GCF_040611875.1 Streptomyces sp. NPDC006516 | reverse complement strand
CGTGGCGACGACGCCGTCCTCACGGGTGATGTCCACCGTGTTGCCCGCCTTGAGGGTGCTGAGCAGCAGGTACACGGCGGGACCGGTCTTGGTGCGGGACAGCGGGGCCGGTGCCACGCCCAGTGTTGCGGCGGCGTTGCAGCTTCGTGGCCACGTGCGTCCGCCGCTTCCGTACGGGCGCGGACGCCCTCTACGGTCACTGACCAGCGGCCGCCGACCGCCGGGGGCCCGCGTCAGGGGAATCCGCCCGGCCGCCGTCGCGGGCCCGCGCGGGGCGGACAACGGCCGCCCCGGTCGCGGGGCGCTTCCCCCGGCCCCCTCCCCTGGAGCGCTCATGACGTCCGTACCGCCGTCCGAAGCCGCGTACGACCGGATGCGGCTGGGGCAATGGTCCCGCGGCCGGGCGAGATCCGCCGGGATCGACCGGCGTGACCTGCTGAAGCTCGTCGCTGCGGCCTCGGTCTCCGCCCCGCTGATCCCTGCCACCGCCTCCCCCGCGCATGCGGCACAGTCCCTGGCGGGGGTGGTGAAACCGTTGCCCCCTGAGCTGTTCACCATCCGCGGCACCAACGCGGAGACGAACTTCGCGGCCCTGCGGGACACCGGGCTGCTCACTCCGGCCGACCGCTTCTTCGTCCGCAACCACACCTCGACCCCGGTCATCGATCCGGCCGCCTGGAAGCTGACCGTCTGGGGCAGCGGACTGACGGGCGCCCCGGTCGACTTCACCTACGAGACGCTCCGCGCCCTGCCGTCCGTCACCCGTACGGCCTTCGTCGAGTGCGCGGGCAACGGCCGGAGCTTCTTCAGCACGCAGCAGAACCAGACGGTCAGCGGAACGGCGTGGACCCTCGGTGCGATCGGGACCGCACGCTGGCGTGGGGTCCGGCTGGCCGATGTGCTGCGCCGGGCGGGCATCGGCAAGCACGCGGTCGACGTGCTGCCGCGCGGCCTGGACGCCGAGGTGATCAGCGACGGCACGAATCTGGGCCGGGTCCGCAGGCCTCTTCCGGTGGCGAAGGCGCTCGACGACGTGCTCCTCGCCTACGAGATGAACGGCGAGCCCCTGCCTCCCGACCACGGCGCTCCGGTCCGGCTGATCGTGCCGTCCTGGGTGGGCATCGCCAACATCAAGTGGGTGGGTGACATCGAGGTGAGCGCGGAGCCTCTGCTGAGCCCGTGGAACACCGGCCTGTACCGGCTGTTCGGCCCCGGCTACCCACCAGAGGGCAGTGAGCCGCTCAGCCGTCAGACGCTCAAGAGCGCGTTCGAGCTGACCCCGGGTGCCGCCTTCGCCGCCCACCGCAGGCATCTGCTCACCGGCCGGTCCTGGTCGGGTGGCGCGCCGGTCCGCCAGGTCGAGATCAGCACCGACGGCGGCAGCACCTGGCGCACCGCCCGGCTGCGGGACGAGCCCAGGGCCGGGAGCTGGGTCCGCTGGACGGCGGACTGGGTCCCGGCGGAGACGGGTCCTGCCGTGCTGCTCGCACGGGCGACGGACCGGTCGGGCCGCACGCAGCCGACGACGACCGCCCACAACACCCAGGGCTATCTCTTCGACGCGGTGGTGCGGCACCCGGTGACCGTGGTCTGAGCGGCTACTCGGGGCGGCCGGCGTAGTACGTGGCGATCATGTCCTGGTCTCCGTGGCCGGCCGCCTCCGCCCGGGCGAACCGCTCGGCGGAAGCGGCGACCAGGTCGAGCCGCACACCGGCCGACTCGGCGGCGTCGAGGATGAGCCTCGCGTCCTTGAGGGCGGTGGAGAGCGCGAAACTGGGGCTCAGGTCACCCGAGAGCACGGCCGCGGACTTGCCGTGGAGATACGGCGTGTCCAGCGGCCCGCCCTTCATCGAGTCCAGGAACAACTGCGGGTCGAGCCCGAGCCCTTCGGCGAGATTGAGACACTCGGCCACACCGTTGACCATGTTGATCACCCACGTGTTGGCGACGAGCTTGAGCCTGGTGGCGGCTCCGGGGTCCTCCCCCACCCACACGGTGCGCCGGCCGATCGCGTCGAGGACGGGGAGCGCCGCGGGGCGTCCGCTCGACGGGCCGGAGACGAACACGGTGAGCGTCCCCTGCTCCGCCGGCTGCTTCGTGCCGGAGACCGGGGCGTCGAGGTAGACCAGCCCCATCCCCGCGGCCCGGTGGACCAGGTCGGTCGTGGCGTCCAGTCCTACGGTGCTGCTCTGCAGCCAGATCTGCCCCGGGCGCAGACCAGGGGTCGCGGCGGTGAGCGTCTCGGCCACGGAGCGGCCGTCGTTCAGCGCGGTGAGGACCACGTCGGCTCCCCGCACCGCTTCCTCGGCCGTGTCCGTCACGGTGGCACCGTGGGCCGCCAGAGGCTCTGCCTTGGCCCGCGTACGGTTCCAGACGCGGACCGGGAGCTGCGCCCTGAGCAGGCTGCGGGCCATGCCGGATCCCATGATCCCGGTGCCGAGGACCGCGACGGTCGGCGTGCCGGGCGCGGAGTCCGCGGAGGATGCGGTGGTCATGGGAGGTTCCCTTCGTCGATGCGGGGCGGTCTCAGGACCGGTGGGTCTCAAGACTGCCGCAGCGCACCCTCCAGGACGGCGGCGTGCACGGCTCTGGCGAGTCGCGCGCCCCATCGCGAGCGCGGGCCCGCGAACGGTTCACCGGGCCCGTCCCCCGGGTCGGGCGCGGCGACGCACACCGCGTCCGTCGGGGTCCCCGAGCAGTCCAGTCCGGCCTCCACCAGGGCCTGCACCTTGGCCTCGGTCGCTGTCGCCACCGCGTTGACCAGCGCGGCGTCGGAGAGGGCCACCGGGAGGACCACCACGATGTTGACGGTGCCGGGCGGCAGAGGGCCTTCGGTACCTTCGGCGGGAACGGCGGCCCAGCCCCGTACCCCGAGGCCGCTCGTGACGGTCGCGGTCGCACCACCGTCGTCCGCGACGGTGTACGCGGTGACGTCGGCGGCCGTCATCAAACCGGCTCCCGGACCTTCGAGCGCCTGTGCCGCAGCGATCTCCGCGAGGTGGCGCTCCGGGTCGAGCCGGGGGTATCCGCCCGGTACCTGGGCGTTGAGGATCCAGGCGCGCGGGCCGATCCCACCGCCAAGGACGGCGCTGCTGCACACCCGCCAGCCCGGCCCCAGCCGCCAGACCAGGTGGTGCAGCCCGAGACCGTCCTCCTGCCGGGCCAGAAGTTCGCCGCGCTGCGCGGGCAGGCGGATGCCTGGGGATGCGATGGCGTACTCCCGGGTGACGAGCCTGCCGACGGTCGGCAAGGGCGCGTCGATCATACGGGCGGCCCGAAGCCGCGCCTCCGGCCCACCCGGCAGCGCGCTCACCCGAATGGCGTAACGCGCACGGAGGGCCGACAGCCGCGTGGAGCGGGGCCACCGCCCTTCCCCGGTCCCCTGGGGCGCTCGCCGCCCCGGCCGGGAAGTTGCACCGACCATCCGGGTGAGGCGCGATGGAATCCGGACGCGCCACCCCAGGTGGATCCAACCACAGGACGCGCCCGGGCGAGGAGGAATCGGCCATGGGAGCCGCTGACGGTTTCACGGATTCCGGAGAACTCGACGGTCTGACCGTCTACGACAGTGACGGCGAGAAGGTCGGCACGGTGGGCCGGGTGTACGTCGACGACGACACCGGCAAGCCCGACTGGATCACGGTCAAGACCGGCATGTTCGGCATGAAGGAGAGCTTCGTACCGCTTGCCGGAGCCCGCCGCGTGGGCTCCGACCTGCACGTGTCGCATCCGAAGGACCGCGTCAAGGAAGCCCCTCGGGTGGACGCCGACGCACATCTCTCCGTGTCCGAGGAGGAGGAGCTCTACCGGCACTACGGGATGACCAGGAAGACCACCGGTCGCGCCGGAGCGGGCGGCGACGCGCGCACGACGTCCGGGACCGGAACCGGAGCCATGGGAGCAGCCGGGGCCGCCGGCGCTGCCGGCGCCGCGGGTAAGGCTCGCACCACCTCGCCGGGCCAGGCGAAGGGCTCGGGCACGACCGCCGGCATGGGCAAACACCGCGACATGGACACCTCTGCCACGTCCCGCCCGCTCGCCGGGGCCGGAGCCGAGCGGTCCGCCGCGGGAGCCGGAGGCCGCGAGGAGATGATCCGGTCCGAGGAGCAGCTCCAGGTCGGTACGGAGGAGTACGAGAGCGGACGCGCGCGCCTGCACAAGTACGTCGTGACCGAGAACGTCACGCGGACGGTGCCCGTGTCCCACGAGGAGGTACGCGTGGTGCGCGAACCTCTGCAGCCGGGCGAACGGGCCACGGGTGTGAAGGGCACGAGCGAACTCGGCGAACAGGACGTCGAGGTCACCCTGCACGCCGAACGAGCCACCGTCCGCAAGGAGGCGGTCCCGGTGGAGCGGGTCCGTCTCGAAACCAGCAAGGTCACCGAGCAGAAGGAAGTCTCCGCCGAGATCCGCAAGGAGAAGATCGACTACGCGGACGGCAAGGACATGGGCAGCGGCAAGGACATGGGCGGCGAGTTCGGCCAGGGACGCCGCCGCTGACCCCTCACCCAGCGGCGACAGGCCGCGCGACAGCAGCGAGGGGCGGTCCCGGTGGGTCACGGGCCCGCCCTCTCGTGCGCCCTTCCTGGGCGTTTTCCTGGGCGTTCCCCCCTCCTCTGCGGCCCTCCCGGGTGTGCCGGCCCTCGGTACGGTTCCTCCCGAGTGCCGGCTCAGAACCGGCCGGGGCCGGCCTCCCCCGGGAGGAACCGTACCGAGGGCCTGCCCTCCGGTCCCTCCGGTGTCACCACCGCGCGTACCCGGTAGACATCGGCGATGAGTTCCTCGGTGATCACTTCCGAGGGCGTCCCGCCGGCCACCACACGGCCGTCCTTCATCACCGTGACCCGGTCGCAGAACATCGCGGCCAGGTTGAGGTCGTGCAACGCGATCACCGCGGTGACGGGCAGGGCGGCCACCAGGGAGAGCAGCTCCAGCTGGTGCTGGATGTCCAGGTGGTTCGTCGGCTCGTCCAGCAGGAGTTCACGCGGCTGCTGGGCCAGGGCCCGGGCGATCTGCACGCGCTGCCGCTCGCCGCCGGACAGGGTGTGCCAGGACTGCCCGGCCCGGTCGGCGAGGCCGGTCCGCTCCAGCGCCTCGCGTACGGCGTCCTCGTCCTCGGGGCCCGCAGCGGCCCAGGCGCGGCGGTGCGGGACGCGGCCGAGACGTACGACGTCCGCCACGTTCAACTCGACCTGGGTCACGGCGTGCTGGTCGACGACCGCCACCCGGCGGGCGACATCCCTGCGGCCGGTCTCCGCGAGTGTGCGGCCGTCGAGGGTGACGACGCCGTGGCCGGGGGCGAGGACGCCCGCCATCACCCTGAGCAGCGTGGTCTTGCCGGATCCGTTCGGGCCGAGGAGCCCGACCGTGGACCCGGGCGGCGGGGCGAGGCTCACCCCGTCCAGGACGATCCGTCCGCCGGTTTGCCTCCCGACCCGGGACGCCCGCAGGCCCTCGTCGGATACGGCCGTGACGGGTGGCTGCGGGGCCGGGTGCTCCCGCCGGTTCACGTCTTCCTGCCCCCTCGGGCGCTCATGCCGGGCCAGGCGCCCCGTCGCTCCCTTGCGCTCCCACCGGTTCATGCGCTCCTCCGGGTACGGTGGAGGACCAGCACGAAGGCGGGCACCCCGATGAGCGAGGTGACCACACCGACCGGCACCTCCTGCGGGTCGAGGACGGTCCTGGCCAGGGTGTCGACCCAGACCAGGAACACGGCTCCGGCAAGGGCGGTCAGGGGCAGCAGCCGCCGGTGCCCCGAACCGGCCAGTGCCCGGGCGGCGTGCGGCAGGACGAGACCGACGAACCCGATGGCGCCGGCCGAGCTGACCAGGGCGGCCGTCAGCAGCGCGGTCGTGCAGAGCAGCACGATCCGGGTGCGGGCCACGTGCACCCCGAGGGCCGCCGCCGCTTCCTGACCGAAGGCGAAGGCGTCGAGGGTTCGGGCGTGGCCCAGGCAGATCGACAGCGTCACGGCCAGGACGGCCGAGCACATCCACACGTCCCCCCAGCCCACCCCGCTCAGGGAGCCGAGCAGCCAGAACAGCACGCCCCGGGTCTGCTCGGCGTCGGCCGCGGTCATCACGACGAAGGAGGTGAGTGCGGAGAAGAGCTGCATGGCCGCGACTCCGGAGAGGACGACGCGGTCGGTGGAACCGCCGAGGGTGTGACTGAGCAGCAGGACGAGGGCGAAGGAGCACAGCGCCCCGGCGAAGGCCCCCGCCGAGATCGACACCGCTCCCCCACCGATGCCGAGCACGACGACCACGACCGCGCCGGTGGACGCCCCGGAGGAGACACCGAGGACGAACGGATCGGCGAGCGGGTTGCGCAGCAGCGACTGCATGACCGTGCCGCAGACCGCGAGCCCGGCCCCGCACACCGCGGCGAGCAGCGTGCGGGGCATACGCAGATTCCAGATGATGCCGTCGCGGATCGGCGTCAGCCGCGCGTCGGTGAGACCGAGGTGCGAGCCGACCGCCGACCAGACGTCGGGGACGGAGATGCGGGCGGGGCCGATCGTCACGGCGACCGCCACGGAGAGGAGCAGGAGGGCCACGCCCGCGGCCCACACGAAGCCCTGCCGCAGGGCGCGGGCACCGGCCGCCCTGCCCGCCAAGGGCGCCTGACCGACGCGTACCTCCGGGGCCTGTGCGGTGCCGGTCACCCCGCGAGCCCGAAGGAGCGCAGCCCGGCCGCGACACGCTCCACGCCCTCCACGGTCCGGATGGCGGGATTCATGGCCTGCCCGCTGAGCAGGACGTACCGCTTCTTCCGGACGGCGTCCATGTTCCTCGTCGCGGGGTTGGACTCCAGGAAGGCGATCTTCTTGGCGGCGCTCTCCGCCGTCTGCGACTTCCGGGTCAGGTCACCGATGACCAGGACGTCGGGATTGCGGTCGGCGACGGTCTCCCAGTTGATCTGGGGCCACTCCTCGTGGGTGTCGTCGAAGGCGTTCTCCGCGCCCAGCTCGCGCGTGATGATGCCTGGCGCACCGCAGCAGCCCGCCAGGTAGGGGGCCTCGGAGTTGGCGAACCAGTAGAGGAGCGAGGTGCCGGAGGCGTCGATGCCGTCCGTCGCCTCGGTGATCCGGGCCTCGAGGCCGGCGACGAGGGCGTCACCTCGCTCCGGTACACCGAACACCCGTGCCAGTTCTCGCACTTCGGTGTAGACGCTGTCCATGGTGAGGGGCTTCGTACGGGAGCCGTCGCCGCTGCCGCTGTTGTCCTTGGCCGCGCAGTCGGCGGGCGAGACGTAGGTCGGTACTCCGAGGTCCTCGAACTGCTCGCGAGGTGCCACGCCTCCCTTGCCCAGGGTCGATTCGAACGAGGCGCTCACGAAGTCGGGCTCCTGGGCGAGGACCTTCTCCGACGAGGGGCGGTTCTCCGCGATGCGGGGGATCTTCGCCTCGGCCTTCTCGAGCCCCTTCATCACGGGGTCGGTCCAGGTCGAGGTGCCGGCGATCCGGTCGGCGAGCCCGAGGGAGAGCAGGATCTCGGTCGATCCCTGGTCGAGGGAGACCGCGTGGCGCGGAGCGGCCTCGACGGTGACGGTACGTCCGCAGTTCTTCAGCGTCACCGGATAGCCGGCGCCGCTCCCGTCCGACGCGGCTTCGGTGGGGCCGCTGCCGCCGCCGCAGGCGGTCAGCAGGACGAGTCCCGTCAGGAGCACGGCTGTTCGGCGTACGGTGCTGGCTATGGGCGGCACGGAGTCCCTCGGCGTCTCTGGGCTCATGCGCGGAGCCCGTACGGAGTTCCGCTCCCGGTACGGAAGCGGCGTGCCAGCAGGTCTTCGGACTCGGGTTCGTCCGGACGGGGCGCCTTCCCAGGGCACCCGAGGGTGTCCCAGTGGCCGTGGCCCCGCCCGTCCCCCTCACCGCTGCGCGTCAGCTCCGGATTCGCACCGGATTCCCTGACTCCACGTGGAGTGTGACTGGCGTCTGCAAGCTATCACGCGGCGCGGCGGCCACCGGCGGGGCCTTGGCCGGTACGGCGGAGCGGCCGTCGCCCTCCGCCCCTCCGTACCGGCGGCCTCCGTACCGGCGGCCTCTCTACCGGCGGGTCCCCCCGTCCCGGCAGCCTTCCGTGCCGACATGCCTTTCGTGCCGACATGCCTGTCGTACCGACGTCCCCTTCGCGTCGGCAGTTCCCCGGCCGGGCCCACGGTGCTGGGCCTTGTAGGGGCTCTCAGCCCGGGCAGGTCGCGAGGCGGTCAGCCCTTGGGGCGAACCGATTCGCCTCTGTCCGGCGAAGGCGCGTTCCCCTGGGTGAGGACGGAGAGTGCGGACACCGTGCCCCAGTACGCGAGCAGGACGATGCGCAGCCCCAGGATCTCCAGACCCTCCATCACCCGGACCCCTGCGGACCACCCACCACCGGCCGGGTGCGAGGCGCTCATGGGGCGTCCGTCCGGGCGGTGTTCCACGGTCCGCTGGGGTCGTCGTAGGCGTCGGCGTAGCCGGGTCCGGCGATCGGCCAGTCGGCCAGCAGTTCGGCGGGCAGGGCGAAGGAGTCGGCCAGTTGGGGGGCGTGCTCCGCGACGGCGGTGATCAGTTCCTCGGTGATCTCGGCCAGGGCCTCGGCCTGATCGCCCCTCAGCAGGCCCGCGGCCAGCAGGTCGCCGCTGTTGCGCGCCACCCACTGGGTGGCGAACAGCCGCTCCAGCTCCCCGAGCCGCTCCTTGGCCGCACCTTCGGGCAGGGCGGCGCGAGCCTCGGCGTATGCCTGAGCGGCATGGCGGTACGCATAGGCCTCCACGCCGCGCAGGGCCGGCCCGGAAGCCGCGTTCCACTGCGCGAGGGCCTCGGCGCCGGGCACCCTCAGCGCGCGTGCCCTGGCGCGGGTGAACCAGATGTCCTCGATCGCGGCGAGGAGCCGGACCAGGAAGCGCGGGTCGGAGAGGTCGCCCGGCTCCGCTGCGGGGGCGGCGTCCACGCGGGCGGGCCGGTCCGCGAGGAGCAGGTCGGCCGCGGCCTTGGCGTAGAGGGCGATGTTGTCCCCCTCCGCCGTGATGGCGCCCTCCACGCCCGTGACGAGTTCGGTCATGCCGTTGTTCTCCAGCAGGGCCTGCGCTCCGCAGCGTTCGCGGCTCTCGACGATGACCTCGCGGGCCCGCCAGGTGATCCAGGCCTTGGCGACGTCGACGAGCCTCCCCGCCTCGGTGCGGCCTTCCCCTTCCGTACAGCTCTCCCATCGCTCCTGGGCCCTGCGGTGCAGCAGGCTCATGGCGAAGACCGTGGCCATGGCGGAGGCGAGCGGTCCGTGGTGGGTCCGGTGGGCGTTGACCGGTACCGGCGGCGTACGCCGGGAGCCGGAGATCATCCGGTGGCCGCCGTACCGCACGGCGACCGCCAGCGTCGCGCGGGCCGAGCCCGCCGCGCAGGCACTCATCGAGACCCGGCCGTGGGTGACCCGTCCGATCGAGGTCAGGAAGCGCCGCCGCCTGTCCCCGGGGCCGGTCCGGAACTCGCCCGGGGGCCCGTCGGGCTCGTCGGGTTCCAGCAGCGCGTCCCGCTCCACGAACAACTCGTCGAAGGAGGTCAGGCAGTGGTCCACAGGGCTGCCCATCCGGGCCGGCAGCCGCCGCACCCGGACGCCGGGCAGCGCGCGCTCCGCGTCGGTGAGGTGTACGAGGAAGAGGCGCACCCCGTGGTCCGAGCCGTCGGCCACCAGGCGCGCGGCGACCAGGCCGGACTTGGCTCCGCCCGCCGGGCTGGTGTTGGGCATGAACTTCTGCGCGCCGGCGTTCGGGGTGTGCAGGACGAAGCCGTCCCGCTCGCGGTCGTACGTCGCGGTGGTCTCCATGGCGGCGGCGTTGTTGCCGTGCGCCACTTCCGTGCAGAGGAAGGTGCCGATGCGCCGCATGGACAGATAGTCCGACAGGTCACGACGGCCGGCGCCGTCGTGGTCGAGGAGGCTGCCGAGGAAGAGGTTGTAGTGGATGCCGGCCACGGTGGTCAGCGCCGGGTCGACCGGGCCGAGCCAGGCGTGCAGCGCGGCCAGGGCGCGCGGGTCGGCGGCGAGGCGTGCACCGCTGTCGAGGGAGAGGTTGAGGACCCGCAACCGGTCGTAGGCGAGTTCCAGTCGCTCTTCGGGCGTTCCACCGGGGCGGCGGCGGAACGGTTCTGTGCTGATCAGCCGCTGCCAGAAGCCGTGCTCGCGACGGTGTTCCGGACCGAGGAGGACGCCGGTCAGCAGTTCGGTGGTGGACGGTGGGGCGGTGTCGGTGAGGGTCACGGTCATACGGACTGAACGACGGGGGCGGGGGCGAGGACACCCTGTCACCCCGATGGTTCGGGGAAGGGCGCGCTGGTCAGGGCATCTGCCAGCTCCTCCTCGTCCGGGGGCAGGGCACCTGCTCGCCGGACGGTCACGGCGGCGGAGGCGACTCCGTGGCGCAGTACGTCTGTCAGGGTGGCCGCGTCCATGGAGCGCAGCCGCGCGCGGCCGCGCTCGCCGAGCAGCCGGTGCGCCGCCAGGGCGTGCAGCGCGCCCGACATGAAGGCGTCGCCCGCGCCCACGGTGTCGGCGACCCGGACCGACGGCGCGCCGAGGTTCACGACCGCCCCGGGCAGGAACGCCGTGACTCCCTCGGCTCCCCTGGTGACCAGGACGAGGGCCGGCCCGGAGCGCAGCCACCCCTCGGCCGCCCGCTCCGGGGTGTCCTGCGGGTAGAGCCGCCGCAGGTCCTCGTCGCTCGCCTTGACGATGTCGCTCAGCGCGACGCAGCGCTCGGCGCGACGCACGGCTGCGGTGTGGTCCCCCATCAGTCCGGGCCGCACATTGGGGTCGTAGCTCACGGTCGTCGTGGCCCGGAGTGCCTCGACCAGGTCGAGGACCGTGCGGGCCCCCGGTTCCAGTCCGGTGGCGAGGGAGCCGGTGTGGACGTGCAGGGGCGGCCCGCCCGGCGGTTCCACCGGGCCGAGCGTCCAGGTGATCTCGAAACCGTAGGTGGCCCGGCCCTCGGCGTCCAGGTCGACGGTGGCAGCGGGGGTGGGCGCAGCGCTGCCGTCCGTCACCACCCGCACCCCGGTGGAGGCCAGATGGTCCGCGATCAGCCGGCCGTTCGCGTCCGGGCCGAGCTGGGTGATCAGGGTGGTGTCCCGGCCGAGCCTGGCCAGCCCGTAGGCGACGTTCGCGGGGCTGCCGCCGGGATGGGTCCGGTCCGGCTCACCGGGCAGGCGGACGATGTCGGCGACGCATTCACCGATGACCAGGAGGGCGGGGCTGTCGGGCACGGGGGCGGGTCTCCTGGGAAGCGCGGGCGGGAGGGACCGGTGGGAGCACCGCCCGGGGCGGGGCACACGGCCGCCGATTCTGCCCGGCACCCGACGGCCACGGCGACCCGGGGTCCGGCTCAGCCGCTGCCCGACGGCCACGGCGACCCGGGGTTCAGGAGGCGCCCTCACGCCCCTCGTCCCCGTACCGCCGTTCGAACTTGGCGACCTGGCCCTCGGTGTCGACCACACGGGCCTTGCCGGTGAAGAACGGGTGGCTCTCGGCCGAGATCTCCACATCGATGACCGGGTAGCTGTTGCCGTCGTCCCACTCGATGGTCTGCTCGCTCGACGCGGTGGACCGGGTCAGAAAGGCGTACCCGGCGGAACGGTCGCGGAAGACCACCGGGCGGTACGACGGATGCTTGTCCTGCTGCATGCCTGCTCCTGTGGGTACGGGGAACTCGCGTCCCGCTGCTCCGCCCCAGCCTCCCGAAGGGCGGGGGCGGGCGCGATCGGGGGCGTCCGTACGGAGCAGCGGATCAGGCCCCGGCAGTCCCGGGTACGGGTACGGCGGCCGTGCGCCTGATCCAGAGCAGCGCTCCGGTCAGCAGCGCGAGGGCGCCGAGCAGCCACGGAAGCGGACCGGCGGGCAGCAGGCCGACGACCAGGCCGGCCAGCGCGCCCGCCAGTTGCTGGGCCAGCGACTGCACGGACAGGGCGGTGGCCCGGCCCGAGTCGTCGACCCGGCGGTGCAGCAGGTCGTTCTCACTCGGGCCGGCGGATCCGAGACCCAGGTGGACCAGCCCGTATCCGGCGGCTGCCGCGGCCGTCGCCGGCGCACCGGTGGAGGACACGGTGGCACCGAGTATCAGCAGACCGGCGGCGCTCACGCCGAGGCTCCACAGGACGGCGCGCTCGCCGCCTCCCGCCAGCCGGGCGACGAGGGGTGCCAGATGGCTGCCGAGCGCCGAACAGGCGAACCCGGCGGCGGCGAGACCGGCGAAGAGCACGGCGCCGGACTCCGCCGTCCCCGTCAGTGCAGCGGCTCGTCCGGGAGTGAGCAGTTCGAGGGCCGCGAGGGCCGTTCCCACGGCGCCGGTCGTCATCAGTACGCGGCGGATCAACGCGTCTCCCGCACCCAGCCGCAGACCCGCGACGACGGTGCCGGGGACGCTTCGCAGCACTCCGCGCGGGGTGGCTGCGGGCCGGGGCGGCTCGGTCAGGGCGCGCAGGACGTGGAGGACGAAGACGATCTGGACGGCGGCGCCCAGGAGCGCGGGTACGGAGAGCGGCACGACGAGGCCGGAAGTGGCCCTTCGCAGCCAGTCCCCCGGGTCCGGGCCGAGGCCGAGCAGCCAGGGAAGCCCGCCGCCCAGGAGCGTGCCGAGCGCGATCGCACCGGAGGACGCGGCGCTGCCGCGTGCCAGTCCCGTGCGGAGGTCGGCTTCGGGTCCCGAGCGGGCGCGCACGGTGTCGACGTACCAGGCTTCGGCAGGCCCGCTGGACAGGGCGCGGCCGGCTCCCATGAGGGCCGTCCCCAGGGCGAGCACCCAGAAGGCCGAGCCGAGGCCTACGAGCAGGAGGGCGCAGGCGTTGAGTACACCGGCCCAGGCCAGGACGGCGCGGCGGCCGATGGCGTCGGACAGGCCGCCGGTGGGCAGTTCAAGGGCGGCCGCGGTCAGGGAGTGGGCGGCGAAGGCCGCGGCGACGGCCGCGAGGGCCAGGCCGCGTTCGGTGAGGAGCAGCACCATGGGGGCCAGGGTGAGGCCCGCGGGCAGCCAGAAGAGGAAGGACACCGTGACGAACCTGCGGCGTGCGGTTCGTTCGTCCAGGCCGGCGGTCCGCACGTCCCCGCCCTGCTGCGGATCGGCGGCCGGGTCTCTGCCGTCCCCGGGCGCCGGGGTCACGCGCCGTCCCCGGCGCCGGGGGCCGCGTCGTCGGCGGGGGTGACGGGGAGACCCGTGGCCAGTGGGAGTCCCGCGGTGAGCAGCACGACCTGCCGGGCCCGGGGGTTCTGCTCGTCACGCGCGGTCAGCTCGGCGAGCTTGGCCGCGATGGTGTCGCGGAGCTCCCGGAGGGACTCCGGGGTGAGCCGCGGCATCAGGTCGTCGATCCCCGAGGGGTCGTGCCACTCCTCGCCGAGCCGGCCCGCGTCGATGTCCGCCTCGTGCTGTTCCATCGTCTGCTGCAGGTGTTCGACCTGACGGCGCCTGCCCAGCACCAGCATGGCCCGGCCCGCCGGTGTGGCCAGCATGGCGGCGTTGCTCGCCGAGGTGACGGAGTGCACGGACTTCCAGCGCCGCTCGCGGCCGTCGCGGTGCTCCGCCTCGGCGACGAAAGCGTATTTGGCGAGCACCCGCAGGTGGTAGCTGGTCGAGGCGGACGACTCCCCCGTGCTGACGGCCAGCTCGCTCGCGGTGGCGGGACCGTGCAGCCGCAGCAGGCCGAGCAGCTTCAGACGCAGGGGGTGCGTGAGCGCCTTCAGTGCCGCCGTGTCGCGGCCGGGGTCGAGCACGCGGTGTGTCGGGTCGCTGTCCATGGCGGCAGCCTAGAGCGCGACAGCACTTTGCCAAATAGTTTTTGCAGAATTTCTTTGGGAAACGTGCTCGCGGGGAGCCTGCTCAGTCGCCTGCCGCCCCCTCGACGGCGCCCGCCACGAGGGCGAGGAAGCGCGCGTGGGCCTGCGGACTGCACACCGGTTCCGGATTCCAGGGCACGGTACGCACCCGGCGCCCCCTCTCCCGCCAGGCGGGGGCGGCGATCTCCCCGAACGGCACCGCGTTGGACCGGATGTCCGTCAGGACGATGTCCGGCTCCAGAGCCGCCGCGTCCGCCCACCCGACGGTGGCCCAGTTGACCCCGGCCCCGTCGGGCGGGGAGACCAGGCGAACTCCCAGCTCGGCCAGCACCCGCAGCTCCGGCCACATCTGAGGACGGGCGACATGGGCCTGCTCCTGGTCCGCGGGCGAGAGGGCCACCACCCTGAGCCCCTCGGGCACGGCACCGGCGACCGCGCGGAGACGCGCGCGAGCGGCGTCCAGGTCACTCGCCGCGTCCGGCTCCCGTACGCCGCCGAGCGAGCGCGCGAGCTCGGCGAAGCGCCCGGACACCTGGTCCAGGGTGCGTGCCTGGCCCACGTCGATCACGACGACCGGGACACGCTCCTCCAGATGCTTCGCCGTGTCCGGGTCCAGCCCGTAGATCTGGCCGTGGCCGTAGCTGACGGCGACGACGAGGTCCGGTCCGCCGCGCAGCAGCGTCTCCACGTCCAGGTCACCACCGGCCCCCCGGTAGTCCACGACGTCCAGCGGGAGCGTGCCGGTCTTCGCCCGGTCCGGCTCAGCCCCGTCGTGTCCGGAACCGAAGATGCCCTCCGGGCATATC
This sequence comes from Streptomyces sp. NPDC006516, assembly GCF_040611875.1. Lineage (NCBI taxonomy): Bacteria > Bacillati > Actinomycetota > Actinomycetes > Kitasatosporales > Streptomycetaceae > Streptomyces > Streptomyces sp. NPDC006516. The sequence continues at coordinate 144,965 of NZ_JBEXPD010000016.1, read as the reverse complement.
CCGTGGTCCCACAGTGTCGCTCCCGCCTGGATGTACGCGAGCACCCGGGACGGGCGGCTGTCCGCTGCCGCCAGCTGCCCCCGGTCGTCCGCGAAACTCCACGCGCTCTGGTCGGTCATTCCACTCACCCCTCCGAACCGGCGGCCCCGGCCCTCGCCCGGGCTCGCCCCTCACTACCTGCCCACCCCGTCGGCTCCACACCCCCGGTGGAGCGCCCGAGATACGTGAGCGGGCCGGGGTCGGGTACGTCGATCACCTTGAAGCCGAGCCGGTCGTAGAAAGCCCTGGCCGGGGTGTTGGCGGTGAGCATGGAGAGGTGGACGGCCGGGACGCCCCTGGTGTGCAGCGCACCCAGGAACGCACCCATCAGCTCCCTGCCGTACCCCTTGTGCTGCCACGGCGGCAGCAGATCGATGTGCAGGTGCGCCGGGTACGCGGCCAGCTCGGGCAGGATCATGCGCTCGGGGCGGTAGATGAGGGCGGCCATCGCCTCGGAGAGCGTCTCGGGCTCCCCCGCGGGCTCGGGGAAGCGGCCGGCGATCCGGGGGATCCAGATCTCCCGGAAGGCGTCCACGAACCTCGGCGTGTCCGCGGTTCCCAGGACGTAGCCCACCGCGCGCCCCGAGCCGTCGTCCAGGACGAAGGTCAGTTCGGGTTCGAGGTGGGCATAGGGCTCGGCGAACAACGCCGGCATCAGCCCCGGGTCCGGGTACAGGTGCCGGGAGTCACCGCCGTTGTCGGCCGTGCGGACACAGATGTCCGCGAGCGCCTCGTGGTCGCCGGGCCGGTAGGGACGCACGTGCGCGGTGTCTGCCATGGCCTCATCCTTGCCATTTGGGAGCGCTCCCACAAGGCCTGAGGGCCCCTCAGATCACCTCCTGGCCGGACCGGTCCGGGGTGCGCGCGAGTTCGACGTTGAACTGGGCACCGGTGAGCAGTGCCAGGTTGGTGAACCAGATCCAGATCAGGAACACCACCAGCCCCGCCAGCGAACCGTAGAGCCGGCTGTAGCTCGCGACGTGGGTGGCGTACAGCGCGAATCCGGCCGAGGCGATCAGCCACAGGAACGCGGCGAGCACCCCTCCCGGGAGCGCCCGCCGCACGCTCCGCGCGGAGCGCGGACCCGTGCTGAAGAGGACCATGATCAGGCAGGCCACCAGGCAGAGCATCACGGGCCATTTGAGCGCCTCCCACAACGTCTCCCCGGCCTGCGCCAGGCCCACCCTGCGGCCCAGCCAGCGCGCGAGGGGCCCCGTGAGCACGAGGGCGAACGCGCTGGCCATCAGCAGGACGAGCAGGCCCACGGCCGAGGCCACGATGATGTGCGCCTGGCGCAGCGGGGGCCGGGTGTCCTTGACCTGGTGCATGGCGTGCATCGCCCGGCGGAAGACGGCGAGGTAGCTGGAGGCCGACCACACGGCGCTCACGCTCCCGGTGCCGACGAGCAGCCAGACAGCGGTGCGCTCCTGGGTGGCCGCCTCCAGGGGCCGGCGCAGCGCGGCCCCGGACTCGGCCGGCGCGAAGGCGGTGATGTCGGCGATCAGGGCACCGGTCGCGTCGGGGTTGGCCAGGCCGATGACCGAGACGGTGACCAGGAGTGCCGGGAGCAGCGCCAGGATGGCGTAGTAGGTGAGTGCGGCCGCCCAGTCGGAGAGGTCGTCGTTCCACAGGGAGACGGGTGTACGGCGCAGTGCGGCGCGCCAGCGCCCCTTCGCGCTGCTCGGCCCGTCACTGGGCGGAGTTCGTTCCGCGGCGGGGGTGTCGGTACTGCTGGGCACGCGGGATCTCCGGGGGACGAAGGACGGGCGGGGAGGCGGGACGCCGTCGGTGAGGACACGGCGTCCCGGTCGCCTCCCTTTCTCTCATGCCTCGAACCCGCGGCTGTACTCCAGGTGGGCTCAGTCGTTCACGGCGGTGAGCAGCACCACCGCGTCCTCGAGGGCGAGCAGCCCGTGCCGCTCCTGGGGGATGGGGTGGAGCACGCCCGCCGTCAGGTCCACGTCCCCGGACTCCGCGGTGAGCCGGACCGCACCGCGCAGCACCTGGAGCGAGGCGGCGGGCGGGGCGTTGTGCTCGTCGAGGGCGGATCCCGCGGTGAGCGCGATCACCGTCTGCCGCAGTGGCTCCTGGCGCAGCAGGAGATGGGCGCTGCGCCCGTGCTCGTGGGCGCGGGCCGCGGCCAGGTGCTCGTCGGCGAGGGCGTTGAGATCATCCATACGACCACTCTGCCGCAGCCTCCCCTCCCCCGCTATCGCGTGCCGCGGAGCCAGGCCGCTGTGTCGTCGGGCAGCAGACCGGATGCGTCCAGCGGGCCGCTGGTCAGCAGCATGCCGACGTGGTCCGGAAGCGCTACCGGGCCTCCCGAGAGGTTGACGACGCAGATCAGGCCGTGGGACCGCGTGAAGGTGAGGACGCCCGGCGGCGACGGCAGCCAGTGCAGCCGCCCGCCGCCCGTCCCGCCGGCGGGCTCGGCGAAGCCCGGCTCCTCACGGCGCAGCCGCAGCGCCGTGCGGTACAGGCTGAGCATGGAGCCGGGATCGGCGGCCTGCGCGTCCGCGGCGTACGAGGGCCAGGAGGCCGGCTGCGGGAGCCAGGGTTCGGCCTCGGAGCCGAAACCCGCGTGCGGCAGGTCGGCGGACCACGGCAGCGGCACCCGGCAGCCGTCGCGCCCGGGGTCGATGCCACCGGAGCGCTGGTGCATGGGGTCCTGGATCCGGTCGAGCGGGATGTCGGCCTCGGGCAGGCCCAGCTCCTCGCCCTGGTAGAGGTAGACGGCGCCCGGCAGGGCCAGCGAGAGCAGCGCCGCCGCGCGGGCCCTGCGGGTGCCCAGCTCCAGGTCGGTGGGGGTGCCGAAGACCTTGGCCGCGAAGTCGAAGCCGGTGTCCTCACGCCCGTAGCGGGTGACCGTGCGCGTCACGTCGTGGTTGCACAGCACCCAGGTGGCGGGGGCCCCGACGGGCGCGTGCTCGGCGAGCGTGCTGTCGATCGCCGAGCGCAGGAGTCCGGCGTCCCAGGGACAGGCGAGGAAGGTGAAGTTGAAGGCGGTGTGCAGTTCGTCGGGGCGCAGGTAGCGGGCGAAGCGTTCGGAGTCGGGGAGCCACACCTCACCGACGAAGATCCCGTCGTACTGATCGGCGATGGCCCGCCAGGAGCGGTAGATGTCGTGGAGTTCGTCGCGGTCGACGTAGGGATGGGGGTCCGTGCCCTCGGTGAAGTCGGGGAGGGCCGGGTCCTTGGCGAGCAGGGCCGCCGAGTCGATCCGTACGCCCGCCACTCCGCGTTCGAACCAGAACCGCAGGACGTCCTCGTGTTCCTGGCGGACCGCCGGGTGCGCCCAGTTCAGGTCGGGCTGGCCCGGGGCGAACAGGTGGAGGTACCACTGGCCGTCGGGCAGTCTCGTCCACGGGGTGCCACCGAATTCGGAGACCCAGTCGTTGGGCGGGATCTCGCCGCTCGCGCCGCGCCCGTCCCGGAAGTGGAAGAGTTCGCGCTCGGGGCTGCCCGGTGCGGCGGCCAGGGCCGCCCGGAACCAGCTGTGCCGGTCGGAGACGTGGTTGGGGACGATGTCGACGATGGTGCGGATGCCCAGCTGCCCGGCTTCCGCGATGAGCTTCTCGGCCTCGGCGAGGTGGCCGAAGGCGGGGTCGATGACCCGGTAGTCGGCGACGTCGTAGCCGCCGTCGGCCAGCGGGGAGAGGTACCAGGGGGTGAACCACAGGGCATCGACGCCCAGTTCGACCAGGTAGGGCAGCTTGGCCCGCACTCCCGCGAGGTCGCCGGTGCCGTCTCCGTCGCCGTCGGCGAAGCTGCGTACGTAGATCTGGTAGATGGCGGCGTCGCGCCACCAGGTTGCGGTGGCCTCGGTCGGACGGATGGCTGCCACGTGGCGTTCCTTTCGGGCAGGAGGTACTCCGCCCCCGGCCCTGACGCGGGGCGTTCGATGGGTGGGCCGGCGGCGGAGTGCTGGTGGGGAGGCGGTGGTCGGGGAGAGGTCAGCCCTTCAGGCCGCCCGCGGTGAGACCGCTCATGATGTTGCGCTGGAAGAGCAGGAAGATCAGCAGCGTCGGGACGGACGCGATGGTGAGCGCGGCGATGAGGACGTTCTGCGGTACCCCGTTGGACAGCGAGTAGATGCCGACGTTGAGGGTCTGCTTCGCCGGGTCCGGCAGGGTCAGCATGGGCCAGAGGAAGTCCTTCCAGACCCCGACGACCGCGAAGATGGAGACCACTCCGAGGATCGGGCGGGAGATCGGCAGGACGACGGAGCGCAGGGTGCGCAGGGGCGAGGCTCCGTCGATGGCCGCCGCGTCGAGCAGCTCGCCCGGGATGGAGTCGAAGAAGCGCTTCAGCAGGAAGATGTTGAAGGCGTTGGTGACCGAGGGCAGCCAGATCGCCCAGGGCGAGTTGAGCAGGTTGCGCTCGAAGATCGGCACGTCGAGCACGGTGAGGTACTGCGGTACGACGAGCACGGTCGCCGGGATCATGAGCGTGGCGAGCATCATGCCGAGGATGGCCTTGCCGAGGACCGGCCGCAGCTTGGAGAGCGAGTAGGCGGCGGCCACGTCGAGGACGAGCTGGAAGACGAGTGCCCCCAGCGCGTAGTAGAGGGTGTTGAACAGGAGCCGCGCCAGATCCATCACGTTCCACGCCTGGGAGTAGTTCTCCGTGTGGACGGAGGACGGGAAGGCGGTGGGCGGGCTCTGGACGACTTCCTGGGTGGTCTTGAGGCCGCCGGTGACCATCCAGTACAGGGGGCCGAGGAAGACCAGGGTGAAGGCGGCCGTCACCAGGGCGAAGACGATCCAGTAGACCGCCTTCCCCCGGGGTCTGCCGAGCTGGGCCGGTGAGATCAGGGTCCGCTGGCGGCCCTGTTGCTCCTCCCGGCGGCGGGTCCCGCGTCCGCTGCCGGTCCCCCGGCGGGAGACAAGGGTGCTCGATGCCATCGTTGTGCTCCCGTCCTAGTCTTCGCTGCTGCGGCTGAGACGTACGTACACCGCGGAGAAGCCCGCGAGGACGACCAGCAGGAGGAGACCGAGGGCCGCCGCTCCGCCGTAGTTGTTGAAGTTGAAGGCGTACTGGTAGATGAGGTAGACGACGGTCGTGGTGGAGCCCTCGGGGCCGGCGCCGTTGGTGAGCAGGAACGGCTCGGTGAAGACCTGCATCGTCGCGATGATCTGCATGAGCAGCAGCAGCGACAGGATGAGCCGGGTCTGGGGGACGGTCACGTGCCAGATCTTGCGCAGGAGCCCCGCGCCGTCGAGTTCGGCCGCCTCGTACAGCTCGCCCGGGATGCCCTGGAGTGCGGCGAGGTAGATCAGTGTGGCGCCGCCCATGTTCATCCAGGTGGAGGCGATGACCACGGAGAGCATGGACGTGCCGGGGTCCTGGAGCCACTGCTGGGCGGGCAGATGGAGGAATTCCAGGATGCGGTTGAAGAGGCCGTAGCCGGGGTCGTAGAAGTACTTGAACAGCAGCACGGAGGCGACGGGCGGCAGCATGACCGGCAGGTAGACCAGCAGCCGCAGATATCCCTGCGCGTGCCGGAACTCGTTGAGTACGACGGCGACGACGAAGGGGACCGCGAAGCCCAGCAGGAGGGCCAGGACGGTGAAGAGCAGGGTGTTGCGCCAGGCCTGCCCGAACGCCGGATCGTTGAGGACGTAGCTCAGGTTGGACCAGCCGGCCCACGTCGTCCTGCCGTCCTCGGTCTTCTGGAACGCCAGGAGGAACTCGCGGACCATCGGATACCAGGAGAAGAACGAGAAGCAGAGCACCGCTCCGATCAGGAAGCCGTGTGCCGAGATGTTGCGGCGTACGGCGCGCGTGAACTCCTCACGGGCGGAGTCCGGTCCGGGTGCGGGCCGGGGGCCGCCGGGCGGCGCTGCGCCCGCCTTTCCGGTGGACAGGGTGGGGGCCGACATGGTCTCTCCTCGGTGCCGGTGCGGTCGCTCGCGTGCGGACGGTCCGGACGCGGGGGCCGGGCCGCGCGCCCCGGCCCCCGCGCCTGTCACTGGTTGGCCAGTACCTGGTCGACCTGCTGTGCGGCGGTCTCGAGCAGCTTGTCGATGTCGGCGTCCTTGTTGGTCAGGACGGCGGACATCGCGTTGTCGAGGATCTTGTAGATCTCCTGGGCCTTCGGCGGCTCGGCCTTGCCCTGCACGGGGTTGTCCATGAACGCCTTGAAGTTCTCGACGGGCATCGTGGCGTTGGCGACCCGCTCGGCGTCGTCCACCGCCTTGCTCGCGCCGAGGAAGAAGTTGGGCTGCGGCAGCCCGACGGGGAGGTTGTCGGCCTTCCGGCGGCCCCAGTCGAACTGGCCCTTCTTCGGGGTGAGGTTCTGGAAGTTCAGCCAGGCGACGGCCGCCTTGATCTTGTCGGGCGAACTGCCCTTCTTGATCATGTAGTTGTTGCCACCGAACAGGGTGGCCTCGCCTCCGGGGATCGGCCCCATCCCGAAGTTCTCGTACTTCGCGCCGAGCTGCTGCACCATGTAGGTGATGTCGTCGGGCGCGGCGAGGAACATGCCGAGCTTGTCGGTGGCGATCTGCTTCTGGAGGTCGCCCCACTTCAGCAGCTGGGTCTTCCCCATGCTGTCGTCCTCCCAGCGCATGTCGTGCAGCTGCTGGAGGACCTGCTTGCCCTTCTCGTCGTCGAAGGCGGCCTTCTTGCCGCTCGCGTCGACGACGTCGCCGCCCAGACCGTACTGCGTGGCGGTGAAGTGCCAGCCGCCGTTGTTGCCCGCGCTGTACTCACCGAAGCCCGCGATGCCCTTGCCGAGTGCCGCGATCTTCTTGCTCGCCGCGCGGACCTCCTCCCAGGTCGCCGGCGGGGTGTCGGGGTCCAGACCGGCCTGGGTGAACAGCTTCCGGTTGATCATGAGGCCCATGGTGTAGTTGCTGGTCGGCAGCGCGTAGAGCTTGCCGTCCTTGCGGGCGACGTCGAGGACCTGGGGCTGGATGTCCTTCAGCGCGGGCACGGACGTCTCGTCGACGTAGGCGGAGATGTCCTCGGCGCCGTCGTTGTCCAGCACCTGCTGGAGGTCGGTGAAGTACGCGTAGAACACGTCCGGCTGCGACTTGCCCTTGAGCATCGCCGTGAAGCGCGGAGGCTCGAGACACTGGCCCGGCGTCGACTTCCCGTCGATCTTGACGTTCGGGTACTTCTTGTTGAACGTCTTGACGTCCTCGTTCCACTCGCGCAGTTCCGCGGCCTTCGCGGCCGGCGGCATGCAGTCGATCGTCAGCGTCACCTTGGTCTTCGGGTCGAGCGGCGCCGACGGATCGGACGAGCCTCCACCGGAGTTGTCCTCCCCTCCGCCGCTGCTGCTCGTGCCGCAGGAGGCGAGGGCGGTCAGGGCGAGCGCGGTGACGACAGCGGCGGCGGAGGCACGGCGGGTACGACGGAACCCAGCACTTCTCATCGGTGATCCCCTTCGGGCATGAGCACGGAAGACCTCGGCCGACTCTCTGCCGGGGCGCGGCACACTCAACCATCGCCAACATCTGAACGCAATATCTCGCGCAGTTTTCGTAAATGTTTGACAGCGCTCCGCATGAGCGGAAGCGCCGGCCAGGAGCATCACCGCACCTCGGCAACACGCCCTTGGGGCACTCCCGATGCGGGTCCGACGTGCACGCAGGACGCGACCCGACGCCCGGTACCGGCCGCCGACGAGGCGCCTGGGAGCACCCGCCAGGCAGCGGCGACCGCAAGAGACGGACTTCCGCCCGCAAAGGGCACGCGAACCCTGCACGCGTCGACGGACGGTCTCCGCGGGGCGCACCGTGGCCCCGCTCCGGTCGTTCCGGGTGCGGGGCCACGGCTCGTACGGGTGCGGGGCGATGCCCTACGGGTTGATGTTGATCTTGAACGTGGAGGTGGTGTTCCGGACGTCCTGGGCGTTGCCGCTGAGCTTCAGCCCGTTGAACGTGACCTCTCCGACGGCAGGACCCTGCCCCGCCTCCGGCATCTCGTTGGCCCACAGCCCGAAACCGGACTTGGCGTCGAAGGCGTCACCGCTCTTGCGCGCCCCGGACACCGAGATGTCGGTGAGCACCGTGTCCTTGATCGGGAACTGCGGTTGTCCTCCCACGTAGTTGGTCTGGAACATGATCCCGCTGTACGTCGGGTCGACGATGTCGACGTGCGAGATCCGGATGCCCTGGAAGACCTTGGAGGCCGAGAACAGCCAGATCCCGGGGAAGGTCTGTGTCCCCCAGAAGTGCCCTCCCGCCCGCACGACCGAGACGTTCTCGATCGCTGTGGGTCCGGTACCGAAGCCGTTCATCGGATAGCCGAAGTCCAGCGAGCTGACCGTGATCCCGGAGTACACCAGGGTGTCGGCGATGAGGATGTTGCGGAAGGTGTTGTCGTAGCCGCCGTAGACGGCCACACCCGCGGCCCGCCAGGTGAGGATGGACGTGAGGTTCTCGTAGACGTTGTTCTTCATGTCGGCGCCACCGGCGTCGATCGCCGAGAACAACGCGAAACTGTCGTCGCCCGTCGCCCGGGCCTCGTTGTTGGTGACGTGGTTGTCCGTGGACCCGTTGGTCATGTTGATGCCGTCGGCGAACATGTTGCGGATCCGGGAGTTCTTGATCGTGACGTTGTCGGTGTTGGCGCCCCAGTAGAGGCACACCATGTGCTCGTTCCAGATGTTGTCGATCACGATGTCCGAGACGTTCGAGAAGTCGAACACCTTGCCCGGTCCGTCGATACGGGACGAGTAGTTGCCGAAGTACGCGAAGTTCGAGAACGACGAACCCTTCGCACTGGCCTCCGCACGGAACCCGATGTCGGTGTTGTCCTGCGTGGACGGGGCGCGGAACCGGGTGAACCAGGGCCCGGCGCCGACTACCTGCACGGCCTTGCCGTAGACCTGGAACTTGCCGGCCGTGGAGTAGTCACCGGCGGGCAGATAGACGCCCTTGAGAGCGCCAGTGGTGTCCATCCGGACCTTGTCCAGGGCGTTCTGGACGTCCTGGTGGGTGAAGCCGGCAGGCACGGTGTAGGTGGCCGGGTCCGGGTTCGCGACCGGGGAGACCTGCTCCAGACTGACGAAGTCGATCGCGTAGGTGCTGGTGTTGGCCGCGTCCTTCTGCAGGCGGATCCTGCTGCCCGCCGGGACGGTTCTGCCCAGCATGACGTTCGCCTCGTCGTAGATGTGCCGGGGCGCTCCGGAACCGGGGTCGTTGCCGGGCCCGGTCTCGTTCCCGTACAGCCAGGCGTACTTCGAGGTCAGGTCGACGGCCTTGAGGAAGGTGCCGTCGACATAGATGTTCAGCTTCGACTCGATGCCGCCGCCACCCGCGGAGTCCGGGATGGAGAACCGGGTGACCAGGGTGTTGGTGGTCGCCCTGGTCGTGAACTCCACGTAGTTGCCGGTACCGTCCAGCGTGACGGCCTTGCGGCCGGAAGCCTCGCCCGCTGTGTCGCCGACGGTCCTGTTGGGGCCGACGACCTTCGCGCCACCACCTGTGACGCCGTCCTCGGCCTCGTACATGTCGTACGGCATGTTGGCGCCGCGCCCGACGAAGAGGGATTCGGTGCTGGTGTTGTTCGTGCGCTTCACCGGCAGTTCGTTGGCGTCGTCGGCGAGGACCACCTTCACGGTGTACGAGCCGTTGGCGGCCGTCCAGGTGCCCAGGGAGACCGGTGCGGTCGTGGAACCCGCGGCGATGGTGCCGTTGTGCGCCCCGGTGAGGGTCTTCACCGTGGCGCCCTTGGAGTCGAGCAGGCTCAGGGTGATGCCGTGGCCGCCGCTCGCCGAGGCCACGGAGCCCTGGTTCCTGATCGCGACCGAGAAGGTGACGGTGTCACCGTTCGACGGTGCCGACGGCGAGGTCGAGACCGCGCCCGCCACGAGGTCCGAGCTGGAGACCGGCTTCACCACGAGCGGGGAGGCGGCGGTGAAGCGGTTGTTCGTCTCATTCTGCTCGATGATCTCACCCGCCGGGTCGACGGCCGCCCCGAGCGTGTAACTGCCCGCGTCCCGCGCCCCTATGGAGGCGGTGACCTGGGCGGCAGCGCCCGCGGCGAGAGCGCCCACCGAGGCGGTGGCCACCTTGGAGCCACCGAGCTCGAAGTCGAGCTTGCCGGCGGGAGAGGCGACGGCGCCGGAGTTGCGGACGGTGGCCGACAGGGTGATGGCGTCCGACTCCACGGGGGCCGCGGGTGAGGCGGCGACCGCCGTGACCTGGAGGTCGGGGTTCGGGGCCGGGGACCCCAGTACCTGGAACTCGGCGACCTGGCCGGCGCCGGATCCGGTGTTGGACGCGAACTTCAGCTGGACGTCGGCCACCCGCGCGGTGACCGGGATCGTCACCGTGTTGCCGCTCGCGGGGCTGAACGCGTAGTCCTTGGCGGCGGCCAGGCTCGTGAACGAGGTGGCGTCCTGCTCACGTCCGAGCACCTGGATGTTCTGGGTGCGCGCACCCCAGCTGCTGTCGGGGTTGAGCTTGACGACGACACGCTCGGTGTCGGCGTTGGCACCCAGCTTGACGGTCAGGGTGTTGGGGTAGCTGCCACCGGCCCCTTCCCAGTAGGTGGTGAGGGAGTTGTCGTTGGCGTTGGCCGCGACGAAGGTGTGGACCACCGAGGAGGCGGTGATCGGCTTGGAGACCGCGAGGTTGGAGGCGCCGCTCGTGGATCCGTTGCGCGTCACGGTGTTGCTCGCGCCGGATATGTTGCCCGCCGCGTCCTTGGCCCGCACAACATAGCTGACGGTGGTGGCCGCGGACTGGGTGTCGGTCCAGGTGGTGGCGTCGCCGGCCACGCTCTTGCGGAGCACGTTGTCGGCGTAGACGTCGTAGCCGGTGACGCCCTTGTTGTCGGACGAGGCCGTCCAGGTCAGCCTGATCTGCCCGGTCGAGGGCTCGGTGAAGGCCAGGCCGGACGGCGCGGTGGGCGCCTGCGTGTCGCCGGAGTCGCCGGTGCGGGTCACGGTGTTGCTGTTGCCCGACTGGTTGCCCGCCGCGTCCCGGGCCCGGACGTGGTAGGTCACGGTCTCGCTCGCCGGACGGGTGTCCGTGAACGTGGTGACGTCACCCGCCACGGCGGTCAGCAGCGTGTTGTCGGCGTAGATGTCGTAGCCGGTGACGCCTGTGTCGTCCGACGACGCCTTCCAGGTCAGCTTGATCTGCCCGGTCGACGGCTCGGTGAAGGCCAGGCCCGAGGGGGCGGTGGGCGCCTGCGTGTCACCGGTCGCCGGACCGTAGACCTCCAGCTCGGAGAGCTGGGCCGCGGGCTGGACGGAGTTGGCGGTGACCAGCACCCGCACGTAGCGGGTGGTGGTCGCGTCGAGGGAGATCGTCGCCGACTGACCCCCCGCGGCGTCGAAGGTGTACGCCTTGGACGCGGTGAGGTCGGTGAAGTCCGAGCCGTTGGTGCTGCCCTGGATCTTCAGCGTCTGGGTTCGCTGCTCCCAACCGCCGGGCAGCCTCAGCACCACGCGGTCGACCCGGACCGAGGCGCCCAGGTCCGCCTGGATCCACTGGGGAAGGGCGTTGTTCCTGCTCTCCCAGTAGCTCGCGCTGTTGCCGTCGTTGCCGTTGCCGGCGACGTACGTCTCGGTGTGGCTGCTCGCGGTGAGCGTCCTGCCGGCAGCGAGGTTCGCCGACGACTCCCCGGCCGCACGGACCTCCAGCTCGGAGAGCTGGGCGTTCCGCCAGCCCGTGTTGGCCGTGATGTTCACCCGCATGAAGCGGGTCTGCGTGGCCGGGAACGAGATGCGCACCTCGTTCGAGGAGCCGGGGCTGAAGGTGTACGCCGCGGAGGTCTTGAGTGTCGAGAAGCTCGTGCCGTCCGCGCTGCCCTGGAGCGAGAGGGTCTGCTGTCTGCTCTCCCAGCCCGCGGGAAGCTTCAGGGTGACCTCGTCGACCCTGGCGGCGGTGCCGAGGTCGGTCTGTACCCACTGCGGCAGTGTGCCGCCCGTCCCCTCCCAGTACGTCGCCTGGTTGCCGTCCGTCACGTTGCGGGCCACGTACTCGCCCGCGCTGCTCGCCGCGGCGGCTCGGCCTGCGGCGATGTTGGGGCCTGCGGCCGCCGTAGCGGTGAGCGACGGCCATCCGATCATCAGAAGACTGGTCGTGACCATGGCGGAAAGGACCCGCCATCTCCAGCGTTGGGCTCTCATACGTCCCCGATCTTCGGCCTCGGCGCGGGGCGCGCCGAGGGCGCGGCTCTATGTTGTCCCGCCTCAAGGCAGGCTTTTCTGCACTTACTGAGCGGTGTTTTGCGCTTAGCTGTCAGAGAGTTGCAGAGAAGGCCGAGAGCGTCCACCGTTGGGACAGAAACCGGAACGCCGGGTGGCGACGTCGGAGACTCATCAAGTGCGTCGACGTGGCCTGTTCTGTACGAGGGCTCGTCGCGACGAAGGGTCCGGAAGGGTACGCAAGCCTTTTGCGTAGACTTGCAAGGTTCCGGAAAGTGCCTGCTCCATGACATGGAGAAGCGGGGCCCGCATGGTGCGGGCCCCGCTTCCGTACGGCTCGTACAAGGAGTCAGATGCCGCCGGTGTACAGCAGAAGGTCGGGCGACCCGGCACCCAGACCCGTCAGGACGTCAGGGGTGGCCTCTGCGGCGAGCCAGTCGGCGACCTCCTGCGGGGAGGCGGACGGGTTCTGCTCCTTGTAGAGGGCCGCGGCGCCGGCGACGTGCGGACTGGCCATGGAGGTACCGCTCAGCGTCGTGGAACCGCCGCCGAGATTCGCGCTCACGATGTCCACGCCCGGGGCGTACTGCCACACGCACGTGCCCCAGTTGCTGAACGTCGCCTGCCGGTCCTGGTCGTCGCTGGCGCCGATGGCGATCACGCCCTCCGCGCGTGCCGGGGAGACGTCACAGGCGTCCTGGTCTTCGTTGCCCGCCGCCACGACGGGCAGGGTGCCGTCGGCCGCCAGGGCGTCGAAGGCGTCGTCCACCGCCGAGGACGCCGGCCCACCGAGGGAGGCGTTGACGACGGCGGGCTGCTGGGCGTTCTGCGCGATCCAGTCGAGGCCGGCGATGATGCCCGCCCAGGTGCCCGAGCCCTCGCAGTTGAGGACCCGTACCGGCACCAGGGAGGCCTCCCGGGCGACGCCGTACGTCTCACCGGCCACGGTCCCGGCCACGTGCGTGCCGTGGCCGTTGCAGTCCTCGCCGTCGCGGCCGTCGCCGACCGCGTCGTAACCCGCGCCCACCCGGCCCCCGAACTCGGCGTGCGCGGACTCGATTCCGGTGTCGAGGATGTACGCGGTCACGCCCTGGCCGGTGCCCGTCACGTCGTACGCGCTGTCCAGCGGCAGAGCGCGCTGGTCGATACGGTCCTGCCCCCAGCTCCCCGCGACGGCGCGGTTGCTCGCACCCTTCCCGGCCGCCGCCGCGGGCGGCGACACGGAGGCCTCGCTGTTCTCCTCGACCGTCTGGACACCCGCCGCGCCGCGCACCTTCTCGAGCTGGGCGGACGTGAGGGAGGCCGCGAAGCCGTGCAGGACCTTGCTGTAGGTGAAGAGGGTCTTGACCCCGAGCTGCTCGGCCGCCGCCGACGGCGTCTGATCGGGCGAGAGGGTGACGATGTACTGCCCGGGCACGGCCCGGGCCGACTTCTGGACCGGCACGAGAGTCTCGCCGGTGTCGGCCGTGGCCGGGGTGGTGCCGATCAGGGGGGCGATCAGCAGTAGAGCGGCTGGTGCCCAGCGGGCGCGCAGGCGCATGCGTTCTCCCTTGAGACGGAGGAGCGGGTCACGGACCGCGTCAGGCCCACGACGTGCGAACACCTGACCCTTCGTCCACATCCGGGGCGGGCCTTGAGCAGCGTCAGCCGGACAGCGCAACGATCGGTACACGGCCACGCCCATTCGGCCCGGCTCGGCATGCCCCGCCCCGCCCCGGTACGCCAAGGCCTGGCCCGGCACGCCTGGGCATACCGGGCCGCCGAGGCGGCTCAGGCCTCACACCGCCCGGGCCTCTCGGATCACGCGGGCCGGTCAGGCCACATGGACCGTTTCGGCGAAGGGGGTCCTCCCGGCTGCCACGCCGAGCACCGCGACGCCTCGTGGCGGCAGGACCAGACCGTCGCCGGCGGACGGCGAGGGCCCCGTCAGCACCTCCGCGTCCACCGCCCCGCACGCGACGTCCTCGTCCGTGCGGTTGACGAGGAACCAGTACGCGTGGGAGCCGTCGGTCCGTACGGTCGCCTCCACCCGGCCCCGCGCCTCGGCGGGCAGTTCCCCGGTCACACCCGCTGCGGACAGCAGGGACCGCAGCACATCGGTGAGTCCGGGGCCGTCCAGCCGGGTGGAGACGTACGCCGCGGAGCCGCCCTCGGGCAGCGCACGACGGGTCAGCGCGGGGCGCCCTGCCTGGTCCCCCGTCGCATACCGGGCCAGCACCTCGGTCGCGGGGTCGGTCAGGTCGATCCGGTCGGTCCACCGGGTGCCGGTCAGACCGTTGTCGAGTCGCACGTCGTCGCCCTCGCACAGCGGGCCGAACTCCTCGATGCGGATGCCCAGCAGACTGCGCAGCGCTCCCGGGTATCCGCCGAGGTGGACGTGGTCGTTCTCGTCGACGATGCCCGAGTAGTAGGTGGTGGCGAGATGGCCTCCGCCGCGCACGTACGCCCCCAGCCGGTCGGCGAGTGTCTGCGGGACGACGTGCAGCAGGGGAGCCGCCACGAAGTCGTAGCCGCCCAGGTCGGTCGTGGTCGTGACGACGTCCACCCTGACTCCCAGCGTCAGGAAGGCGGAGTACCAGTCCAGCGCCTCCTGCCGGTAGTCCAGCAGGGATGACGGCTGCGAGTCGCGTTCCACCGCCCACCAGGACTCCCAGTCGAACACGAGCGCCGCACGCGCCGGCTCGCGTACGGAGCCGGCGACCGGGGCGAGTGCCTCCAGGGTCCTGCCGAGTGCGGTCACCGCGCGGAACACCGCGCTGTCCGCTCCCGCGTGGGGCACCATCGCGGAGTGGTACTTCTCGGCACCGGCGGCGGACTGGCGCCACTGGAAGAAGCAGACCGCGTCGGCTCCGTGGGCGACGTGGAGCAGGGAGTCCCGGGCGAGCTCGCCCTCGCCCTTGGCGACGTTGACCGTCTGCCAGTTGACGGCACTGGTCGAGTGCTCCATGAGGAACCAGGGCCTGCCATGGGCGATGGAGTGCGTGAGGCCGGCGGAGAAGGAGAGTTCGTCCAGCCGCTGCGGGCCCGGCCGGGTGTAGTGGTCGTTGGAGACGAAGTCGATCTCCCCCGCCCAGCCGGGGTAGTTCATGCCCTTGGTCCCGCTCATCACCATGAAGTTGGTGGTGGCGGGGATCTCGGGGGTGACGCGGCGCAGGATCTCGCGCTCCGCCCGCAGGTAGTCCTTCAGCGCGTCGGACGAGAACCGTTTGAAGTCGAGCTGCTGGGTCGGGTTGACGTGGCTCGCGGCGAGTCTCGGCGGCTGGATCTGCTCCCAGTCCCCGTAGTACTGCGACCAGAAGGAGGTCGCCCAGGCCCGGTTGAGCTCGTCGAGGGTGCCGTACCGGGCGCGCAGCCAGTCGCGGAAGGCCCGGGCTGCGTCGTCGGAGTAGTCGTAGATGTTGTGGCAGCCGAGCTCGTTGGAGATGTGCCAGGCAACCAGGGCGGGATGGTCCGCGTACCGGGTCGCCATGGCTTCCACCAGCCGCAGGGCGTGCCGGCGGAAGACGGGTGAGGTGGGCCGCCAGTGCTGCCGCGCGCCCTGGGAGAGGGTCTCACCGGTGCGGGTGACCGGCAGGATCTCCGGGTGCAGGGTGGTGAGCCAGGGAGGCGGTGAGGCCGTGGCGGTGGCGAGGTCCACCGCGATGCCGTTGTCGTGGAGCAGGTCGAGCACCTCGTCCAGCCAGTCGAAGTCCCAGCGGTCCTCGGCCGGCTGCAGACGGGCCCAGGAGAAGATCGCGACGGAGACGACGGTGACTCCGGCCTCGCGCATCAGCCGGACGTCCTCCTTCCAGACCTCGCGCGGCCACTGCTCCGGGTTGTAGTCGGCGCCGTAGGCGATGTGCGCCGGGCTGTCACCGGAGAGCGGGCGCAGCCATGGGCGCTCGGAGGAGTCGGAGGAGGAGGTCATGGTGATCCTTTGGATGCGGAGGTGCGTGTACACACAGGGGCGGTCACCCGTCGGACGGACGGGCGACCGCCCCTGTGCCGGGTCAGCGGCGGAGCGTCACTTGTTGACGTTGAAGCCCTGGTCCGTGCCGTAGGTGACGGCTGCCTTCTGCCACTGCTTCAGGCCGTCGGCCAAGGTGGTGGAGGAGACGTACGCCTTGCCCACGGAGTCGTTGAAGACGGAGTTCGCGTACACCTGGTACGGCAGGTAGGACCAGGTGTCCGGCACCTGGCTCGCCGAGCGGGCGAAGATCTCGTTGGCCTTCTGCCCGCCGAAGTACGGGAAGCTGGTGTCGAGGAACGTCGGGGAGGACAGGTCCGCGGTGGTGGCGGGGAAGGCGCCGCCCTTGATGCGCGCCTGGACGCCGTCCGAGTGGTTGGCGTACTCGTTGAACGCGTAGGCGAGGTCCTTGTTCTTGCCGTCCTTCATCACGGCGAGGGAGCTGCCGCCGTTCTCGGAGCTGACCTCGCCGCCCTTCTCCCACTGCGGGAGGGGCGCCGCGCGCCAGTCACCGGCGGCCGACTCCACACCCGTGACGAAGTTGGCGGGCATCCACGCGCCGGTGGCGAGGGTCGCGATGGTGCCGTCCGCGAGGCCCTTGTACCACTCGTCGCTCCAGTTGGTGATGGGAGCGAGGAGCTTCTCGTCGAGGAGCTTCTGCCAGACCTCGGTGAAGGCGACGACACCCTTGTCAGAAGTGAGGTCGACGGTCACGTCGGTGTCGCGGGACTTGAACGGGGTCCCGCCGGCCTGCCAGATCATGCTGGTCGTGAAGCCGGCGTCACCCGTGTCGTTGGCTATGTACGCCTTCGGGTCCGCGGCGTGCAGGGCGCGCGCCGCCTCGAGGTATTCGTCCCACGTGGTGGGCGTGGCGATCTGGTGCTTGTCCAGGACCTTCTTGTTGTAGAAGAGCGCCATCGGGCCCGAGTCCATGGGCAGGGCGTACACGCCGTCGTCCAGGGCGACCGAGTTCCACGGTCCCGGGGAGTAGTCGTTCTTGAAGTCCTTCGCGCCGTAGCGGCCGAGGTCCTCCAGGGACTTGCCGAGGGCGAACTGCCCGAGGGCGTAGTACTCGATCTGTGCGACGTCGGGTACACCGGACCCGGCCTGCACGGCGTTCTGCAGGGCGGTGTACTGGTCGTTGCCGGTACCGGCGTTGACCAGCTTGACCTTGACCTTCGGGTACTCCTTCTCGAAGTCGCTGACGACCTGCTTCAGGGTCGGCTCCCACGCCCACACCGTGATCGATCCGCCCTTCTTGAGGGCCGCACGGAGTTCACCGCCCGTCACCGCCTTGTCCGAGGCGGGCTCGTCGGAGGACCCGCACGCGGTCAGGCTCAGCGCAGCCGCGCACAGCAGGCCCACGCCGCGCATCGCGCGTCTGGTCATGGTTCTCATATCGCTTCACTCCGTTGTGGTGAGGGTGGTTCACGAACCGTCGAGCGTCCGCACCGCGTGGTGCGGGGGTAATGAGGGGTGGAACACCGTGCGCACCGGTGGCCGGGGGGATCCGGTCGGAGGGCACGGGGGCCGGAGGGCCGGGGGGTGCGTGTGTGTCACCCCTTGACGCTGCCCGCCGCCAGGCCGGACTGCCAGTAGCGCTGGAGCAGCAGGAAGGCGATGATCAGCGGCACGATGGTCAGCAGGGAGCCGGTGATGACCAGGTTGAATACCGGCTGGCCGCCCGCGGTGGAGGCCTGCTCGTTCCAGGCGTCCAGGCCGAGCGTCAGGGGGTACCAGTCGGGATTCTTGATCATGATCAGAGGCAGGAAGTAGTTGTTCCAGGTCTGCACCATGGTGAAGAGCAGCACCGTGACGATGCCCGGCGTCAGCAGCGGCAGTGCGACCTTGAAGAATGTCCGCAGTTCCCCGGAGCCGTCCACCCGCGCCGCTTCCAGGAGTTCGGTGGGTACCGCCTCCGCGGCGAACACCCACATGAGATAGAGCCCGAACGGGGAGATCAGGGACGGGATGATCACGGCCCACGGGGTGTCGGTGAGACCCATCTTGCTGAACATGAGGAAGGTGGGAACGGCCAGCGCGGTCGCGGGCACGGCCACCGCGCCGATGACGGTGGCGAAGACGGCGCGCTTGCCGGTGAAGTCGAACTTGGCCAGTCCGTATCCGCCGAGCACGGCGAGGAAGGTGGCGCCGCCGGCGCCGACGACCACGTAGAGCAGGGTGTTGAGGAGCCACCGGACGAAGATGCCGTCGTCGTAGGTGAGTGTCTGCGTGATGTTGTCCCAGAGCGCGAAGTCCCCGCTGAACCAGAGCCCGAAGGAGTCCAGCAGGCTCTTCTGGGTCTTGGTCGCGTTGATGAGGAGCCAGGCGAGGGGCAGCAGCGCGTAGACGGTGGTGAGACCCATCAGCGCCGTGAGCAGCACGCTGCGGCGCGGGCGGTCGGGCGAGTGGCGCCTGCGCGTGGCGCGCAGGGGCGCCGGGGCACGGTGCGTGGATCGCCGGGACGTCTGATCGGCGGTGAAGGAAGGGGCGGTCATCGCTCACGCCTCCTTTCGCATGCCGCGCAGCTGGACCGCGTACGCGATGATCATCGTGACCACACCCATGACGAGGGAGACCGTGGCCGCGTAGTTCTGCTGCCGGCCGGAGAAGGACAGCGAGAAGGTGTAGAGGTTCGGCGTGAAGTACGTCGTGATGGCGTTGGGAGCCAGGTTCTGCAGGATGCTCGGCTCGTTGAAGAGCTGGAAGCTGCCGATCACCGAGAAGATCGTCGCGATCACCAGCGCCCCCCTGATGGCGGGGATCTTGACCGCGGTGACGATCCGCCACTGGCCGGCTCCGTCGATCTCGGCCGCCTCGTAGAGGGACTTGGGGATGACGCGCAGGGCCGAGTAGAAGATCAGCATGTTGTAGCCGATGAACTCCCAGGTGACGATGTTGCCGATGCTGGCCAGCACCAGGGAGGGCGAGAGCGGGTCGGGCAGCGTCACGCCGAGGGCGTCGTTGATGTTCGCGACCAGCCCGAACCGCGTGCCGTAGATGAAGCCCCACATCAGCGTGGCGACGACGGCGGGTACGGCGTAGGGCAGGAAGATCGATATGCGGAAGAAGCTCTTGCCGTACAGCCTGCCACTGTCGAGCGCCAGGGCTATGAGCAGCGCCAGGCCGAGCATGACGGGCACCTGCACCACGAGGAAGAGGGCCACACGGCCTACGGCGTCCCAGAACTGGTCGTCCTGGAAGGCCCGCTGGAAGTTGTCCAGGCCGACGAAGGACGTGCCGCCGATCAACTGGTCCCGGAAGAAGCTCAGATACAGCGAGTAGGCGATCGGGGCGAGGAAAACCAGGGCGAAGACCGCCATGAAGGGTCCCACGAAGAGCCACCCGACCCGCCCTCGCCCGGAGCGTGATCTTCCGGCTGGTGGGCGGCGTCCGGTCGTGAGCGGCGTAACGGCCGTCATGGGTACTCCTGTTGGTCCGGCGGTGAGCATGGCCCCGGCCGGATGGAGACACCGGACATCGTGGAGGCGCTGTGCTGGAGGGTGCCGATGCCCACGTGAACGTGCTGATGTTTACGTAAACATTTATCGGTGAGGTGATGTCTACACGCCTCCTCCTCCCCGGTCAAGGCTCGGATCCCCTGTCACTGCGACGAGTTGGACCCCGCTCCCCCGCCGAGCCCGCGGCGACCGCGACGCGCGGCCGACCATGTGTCGGCGGCACCTCTCCGGGGTGGTAGAAATGCCCGTGACCCGAGCCCACGGTCCGCACGCGACACGAGCCACACGCGCGGTGGGGACAGCGTGGGTACCGACAGGGAATCCACCGAAGGACGCTCGCGGGTGGAACACGGCCCGGCGCGGCCGGAACAGCGCCCCCATACGGCGAAAGGCTCACGCGACCACGACGGAGGCTGAGGAAGTGCACGGACAGGAACAGGCCATGGAGCGCCCTCCTCGCAAGGAGGCATCGATGGCCGATGTCGCACGCCTGGCCGGCGTCTCCTCGCAGACGGTCTCCCGTGTCTCCAACGGTCACTCGGTGGTCTCCGAGGAGACCCGAGAACGCGTCCTGACCGCCATGAAGGAGCTGAACTACCGGCCCAACAGCGCCGCCCGCGCTCTCAAGAGCGGGAAGTTCCGCACCCTGGGCGTCATCCTGTTCACCCTGGCGACGACGGGCAACGTCCGCACCCTGGAGGCCATTTCCGCCTCCGCGGCGGACGAGGGTTACGCCATCACCCTGCTGCCCGTGGCGACGCCCACCAGCACGGGGGTCAGGGGGGCCGTGACCGTGCTCGGCGAGCAGGTCGTGGACGGCATCATCGTGATCATGGAAGTCCGCCTGCTCGACGCCGCGATCTCCCTGCCGCCCCACACACACGTGGTGGTGGCCGACTCCGACGCGGGCGACCGCTACAGCGTCGTGGACACCGACCAGTCGGGCGGCGCCCGGGCGGCGGTGCGGCATCTGCTCGACCTCGGTCACCGCACCGTGGTGCATGTCGCCGGCCCGGCGGAATCGTTCGCCGCCCAGCGCCGCGCACATGCCTGGCGGCAGACCCTCGAGGAGGCGGGGTGTCCGGTCCCGCCGCCGGTGGGGGGCGACTGGTCGGCGGCTTCTGGATACCGCGCGGGGCTCGCCCTGGCGGCCGATCCCTCCTGCACGGCGGTCTTCGCGGCCAACGACCAGATGGCGCTGGGCGTCCTGCGGGCGCTGCAGGAGCAGGGCAGGCGCGTACCCGAGGACGTCAGTGTCGTCGGTTTCGACGACATCGCCGACTCCGCCTCGTTCCTCCCGCCCCTGACGACGGTCCACCAGGACTTCGCCGAGATCGGCCGGCTGTGCGTGGACGGCGTCCTGCGGCAGATCCGCAACGAGACGACGGAACGGGGCACCACCCTGGTCCCCACGCGGCTGATCGTCCGGTCCAGCACGGCCCCACCGCCCCCGGCGTGACGTACACCCACGGGTGAGCGCGTCCGGGATTCGGGCGCGCCCGGCGGGTGCCGTGCGCCTGCGGGGTGAGGCGGGGCCGCCGTGCGGCCGGGCCACCGGTCAGCAGTCAGCGGTCAGCAGTCAGCGGTCAGCAGTCAGCGGTCCGTGGTCGGCGGGTCAGCGGCGATACAGGACGGAAACTGTCCTCTTGACCTCCTAGCGTGGAGGCATGACCTCAACGGCGACAAGGACGGGCACCGCGATGGCACGCATCCGGGAGGCGGACGACGGCGGCGCG
The DNA here is from genome assembly GCF_040611875.1 of Streptomyces sp. NPDC006516. Lineage (NCBI taxonomy): Bacteria > Bacillati > Actinomycetota > Actinomycetes > Kitasatosporales > Streptomycetaceae > Streptomyces > Streptomyces sp. NPDC006516. The sequence continues at coordinate 123,671 of NZ_JBEXPD010000016.1, read as the reverse complement.
GGGCCGCAGGCGCGGCTCTTCGAGCGGGCAGCCCTGCTGGATGCCTGGCTGGAGAGACATCACGCGGAGCGCACCGAACTCTGGCTGAAGATCGCGAAGAAGGGGTCGGGCATCTCGTCCGTCACCGCGTCCGAGGTCATCGACGTGGCGCTCTGCCACGGGTGGATCGACGGTCAGCGCAGATCGCTGGACGAGACGTACTACCTGCAGAGGATCTCGCCGCGCCGCCGCGGCAGCAACTGGTCCCTCGTCAACGTGGGCAAGGTCGAGGCGCTGACGGCGGACGGCAGGATGCGGGAGTCCGGTCTCGCCGAGGTGCGGGCGGCGCAGGAGGACGGCCGCTGGGCGGCGGCGTACCCCTCGCAGAGCCAGGCCACCGTGCCCGACGACCTGGCGGCAGCCCTGGCCGCCGATCCTGGAGCCGCCGAACACTTCGGACAGCTCAGCAGGTCGGACCGGTACCTCGTGCTCCTCCAGCTGCTGACGGCGCGCACCCCGGAGGTGAGAGCCACCCGCCTCGCGCGGGTGACGGCGAGGCTGGCAGCGGGAGAGCCGGTGCGCTGACCGGGCGCGCGGCCCCGTCGGCACGGTCCGGGCCTGGCGGACCCGAGCGGCCGGTCCAGGACGCAGACCGACAGGGCTCGTCGGTGCCGTCAGCCCAGGACCTCCCGTAGCCAGGCCCGTTCCGCGCTGCTGGTGGCGCGGGCGATGGTGAGCATGCCGCGACGGTAGGGGTCGTCGGTGTCCTCGGCACGCAGAGGGCCCTCGCCGTCGTGGAAGAAGCTTGCGGGCTGTTGCAGGAATTCGAGGCGGCGGCGCAGTACCGCGTGCTGATCCGCGGTGTCGGGGAGTTGGGAGAGGAAGGCCAGGACGGTGAAATACCGGGTGCTGTCGCTGATGTCGAGGCCGTCGGCATCCCGCAGCCGCCGCAGGAGTTCGGCGCGGCCGGCGGCGGTCAGGCTCAGCGTGTGCCGCTGCGCCGCCGAGGCACCCGGCTCGGCTCTGCGATCCAGTAGCCCGGAGGCGACCAGCCGGTTGATCGCCGGGTAGAGGCTGCCGTCGCTCACCGGTCGGGCGTGGCCGGACAAGTGGGCTGTCCGGCGGCGCAGTTGGTAGCCGTGCAGCGGCCCCTCGGCCAGGAATCCCAGGATCGCAAGTTCCAGCATGCTGCTACTCTCGCACATCGAAACGAGGTACCTCGAATCGATGTAAGGAGTTGGGGATGACGTACACCGAGGAATGGGTGACCGCGCGGGCGCGCGACGCCTACGAGCACGGCCGGGCATCCTTCGATGTACACCCGGAGCGGACGGCGTTACTGGTCATCGACATGCAGGATGAATTCGTCCGGCCCGGCTGGAGCCCCTACTGGGTGCCGGCGGCGACCCGGATGGCGCCAAGACTGCGCCGGCTGGTCACGGCGTGCCGGGCCGCGTCTGTCCCGGTGATCTGGACCATCTTCGACGACACGCATCTCGGACTGGACCGCCCCAAGGCCCTGCGTCACCTTCCGCACACCGACACCGACTGGCGTCGGCCGGGCCCAGCGGAGGTGTGGGACCGGATGGGCCGGCGCCCCGACGAGGTCCTGATCCGGAAACCGTCCTACGGCGCGTTCTACGACACCCCGCTCGACACGGTGCTCCGCAACCTCGGCCGCGACACGGTCGTCGTCACGGGGACGCTCACCAACTACTGCTGCGGCACCACAGCCCGGCAGGCATACGAGCGCGGCTACAAGGTCGTGTTCGGGGCAGACGTCACGGCCACCGACGACGAAACCCGGCAGGAACCAGAACTCGCCGTCCTGCGCAAGGGCTTCGCGCTCGTCCAGACCGCCGAGGAGATCACGAACCAACTGGTCACAGCCGACGCCGGCCTACGGGAGGTGGCCGACACGGCGAACGCCGACTGATGCGGCGCTCGCCGCTCGCACCAGACGCAGGCCCGCCACCGGCTGACGTGTGGACGGCTCGCCTCGTGTACTTCTTCCACGCCGGTCGACGATGCGGGCGAACGGAGGCGTTCCGTCAGCCGGCCCCGACGCCCAGCAGCTCCGGCTTGTCCGCCAGCGAGGCGAACCGCCCGGCAGGGTCGGCGATCAGCCGGCGGGCCGTCAGGTCGAGGATGCCGCCCACGCCCTGGATCTTCGCGGCCACGGTGCCGTCCTCCTTGACGATCTGCTGCCGCACCTCGAAGGTCTTCCCTGAACCGTGCAGGAGTTCGCAGCTGACGCGCACCCTGTCTCCGCCGCGCAGCTCACGCAGGTAGGTGACCGTCACCTCCAGCTGTACGGGGCCGATTCCATGGACCAGCAGCGTCTCCTGCGGCAGCCCCGCCTCGCGCAGCAGCTCCCACCGGGCGTGCTCCGCGTACTGGAGGTAGACGGCCTGGTTGAGATGGCCCTGGGTGTCGAGCTCGTAGCCCCGGACGGTGACATCGACGGAAAAGGTCATGAACGTCCGAACGTTCCGGCGCCGTACCGCATTCCTCACCGACGACAGTGTGCGCAGGCTCTTTACGGAGCTGTCATGCCCAGGTAACTTCCGATCTGCAAGAGATTGCAGCAAGGTTCTGACAGGATTTTCTGTCAGGGCGCACTGCTCGCCCGAACCCTGAGGCGCGTCCGGGTTCCCCGGCGGGATCCTCGCAGCCGCTCCCGGAACGGCTGCGCTGTCGGCAGCCGCGGCCCCCCGCCCGCGGCCCTCCCCTGGAGACACACCCATGAGACGCATGCCTTTCCGGCTGCTCGGACGCCTGACAGCGGCGGCTGTGGCAGCCCTGGTCCTGACGGGACTCCTGACTCCGGCGGCCGACCCCCCAGGCACGGGGTCCGCAGTCCCCGCCGCCGCCTCGGAGTCCACCGCCACGATCTTCTACTACACGAAGACCAAGAACTGGTCCGCGTACCGGCTGCACTACGCTCCGGACGGCGGCTCATGGACAGCCGTGCCCGGCGTGGCCATGGAGGCCGCCTGTACGGACTGGGTGAAGCGGACCGTCAGCCTGGGCAGTGCCTCCGGCCTGGCCGCGACCTTCAACAACGGCTCAGGCGTCTGGGACAACAACGCCGGCAACAACTACGGCCTGGGCACCGGCACCATCACCGTCAAGGACGGGGTGGTGGCCCACAGCGACCCCTGCGCGGACTCGGGCACGGAGCCCGGCGAGGCGCACACCGCGTCGGTCTACTACTCGACCGCGACCGTCGGCTGGACGACCACCAACCTGCACTACCAGCCGGCCGGCGGGGCCTGGACCACCGTGCCCGGCGTGGGCATGGAGCCCGCCTGCACCGGCTGGGTGAAGAAGTCCGTGGACCTGGGGACCGCCGCCTCCATGCTGGCTACCTTCAACAACGGCAACGGCGTCTGGGACAACAACGGCGGCAGCAACTACACGGTCCCTGACGGGCTGTCCACGGTGAAGGGCGGGAAGGTCACCACTCGCGCCGAGGATCCGTGCGAGGCCGCCGCGCCGGACACCCAGGCGCCCAGCGCTCCCACGAAGGTCGCCGCGGGTGCCGACGGCGTCTCCGTCGTCCTGACCTGGGAGCCCTCCACCGATGACCGTGGCGTGACGAAGTACCAGGTCACGCGTACGGGCGGCACCAAGGGCACGGTGGTGACCGACATCGGCTCCACCGTCTTCTCTGACACCGGCCTGGAGGCGAAGACGGCGTACAGCTACACCGTCAAGGCCGTGGACGCCGCCGGGAACGTGTCGGCCGCCTCGGCCGCCGCTACCGCGACCACCGGAGAGAAGCCCACCGCCCCCGCCTCCGGCAAGCCGCTGGGCACCGACCCCCGCAAGGACCCGATCTACTTCGTGCTCACCGCCCGCTTCAACGACGGTGACACCACGAACAACCGGGGCGGCAGCCAGCACACGAAGTCAGGCAACGCGGCCAACGACGACCCCATGTTCCGGGGCGACTTCAAGGGCCTGGTCGGCAAACTCGACTACATCAAGGGCCTCGGGATGTCGGCGATCTGGATCACGCCGGTCGTGCTCAACCGGTCGGACTACGACTACCACGGCTACCACGGCTACGACTTCTACGAGGTCGACTCCCGGCTGGAGTCCGCCGGTGCCTCCTACCAGGACCTCATCGACGCGGCCCACGCCAAGGGCATGAAGATCTACCAGGACGTCGTCTACAACCACTCCTCGCGCTGGGGCGCCAAGGGCCTGTTCACGCCCAAGGTCTACGGGGTCCGCGACGCGCAGTGGAGCTGGTACTACGACGAGAAGAACGAGGGCTTCGAGTACGACGGCCTGACCGTCGAGACCAAGTCCGGGAAGTCGTACTACAACGGCGACCTCTGGTCCACGGCTGAGCCGTCGGGCAACACCTGCGTCAACTGGGGGACTCCCACCGGGGCCACCTCCCCGGAGGGCTACCGCATCTACAACTGCCAGTGGCCGAACCCCACTTCGGGCATGTTCCCGAAGGCGTACTACCACAAGTGCTGGATCGGCAACTGGGAGGGCGAGGATTCGCGCAGCTGCTGGCTGCACGAGGACCTCGCCGATTTCAACACCGAGAGCACGCCCGTGCAGAACTACCTGATCGGCGCCTACGACAAGTACATCGACATGGGCGTCGACGGCTTCCGGGTCGACACCGCCGTGCACATCCCCCGAACCACCTGGAACCGCCGTTTCCTGCCGGCCATCCAGGAACGGGTCACCCAGCAGTTCGGAGCCGAGGCCGCGAAGAACTTCTTCGTGTTCGGCGAGGTGGCGGCCTTCGTCAACGACAAGTGGAACCGTGGCTCGGTGAACCACTCGGCGCAGTTCTACACCTGGAAGGAGCGAAAGGAGTACAGCGCGGACGACGAGAAGGCCGCGCTGGAGATGTACGACTACGAGCAGCAGCAGGGCACCGGCTCCCAGCCGACGTCCACCAACGCCTTCCTGAACGGGAACGCCTACCACACCCCGGACCACAGCAGGTTCTCCGGAATGAACGTCATCGACATGCGCATGCACATGAACTTCGGTGACGCCGGCAACGCGTACAGCAACGGCAAGGACTCCGACGACAGTTACAACGACGCCACGTACAACGTGGTGTACGTCGACAGTCACGACTACGGCCCCAACAAGAGCAGCGAGCGTTACGCGGGCGGGACCGATGCCTGGGCCGAGAACATGTCGCTGATGTGGACCTTCCGGGGCATCCCCACGCTCTACTACGGCTCCGAGATCGAGTTCCAGGCCGGGAAGAAGATCGACTGCGGGCCCAGCTGTCCGCTGGCAACGACAGGACGGGCGTACTACGGGGCCCATCTCACCGGTGACGTCAAGGCGTCCGGCTTCGGCACGGTCGAGTCCGCGACCGGCGCGGTGGCCGACACCCTGGCGAAGCCGCTGGTCAAGCACGTGCAGCGGCTCAACCAGATCCGACGTGCTGTCCCGGCCCTCCAGATGGGGCAGTACTCCACCGAGGGCATCTCCGGCTCGATGGCGTACAAACGCCGCTACACCGATGCGGCGAGCGGCACCGACAGCTTCGCGCTGGTGACGGTCACGGGCAGCGCCACGTACACGGGTATCCCCAACGGCACCTACAAGGACGCCGTCACCGGGGACCCCCGGGTGGTGACGGGCGGCACCCTCGCCGTCCCGGCCCCGGGCAAGGGCAATCTGCGGGTCTACGTCCTCGACCTCGGCGGCAGGAACGCGGCCCCGGGGAAGATCGGGACGGCAGGTCCGTATCTGAAGTGAGCCAGGGGTGTGACGGACGCGCCGCGCGCGGGTCCGTCACACCGAGGGTCTCGCGCCCGGATCAGGCCCTGCCCGATCCGTGCGCGAGGCCCTGTCCCCCGCTTCAGGTCCTCGAGATAGGTGTGAATTCCTGTCCGGGTGGACTCAGAAGCTCGGCGCATGGACATCTCCCTGGTGGTCAGCGGGTCGAGGAATTACAGCGGCCGGCCGTGAGGGGCGGCAATCGATTAGTTCTTCAGGTGCGGGAAGCGCAGTTCGGTGCGGCTGTGGGCGCTTTCGCCGGGGCGCAGCACGGCGCTGGGCAGTTCGGGCCGGTTGGGCGAGTCGGGCAGGCGCTGGGTCTCCAGGCAGACCGAGCCGTGCCGTTGGTGACGGCGGCCGGTGGCGTCGGTGAAGGAGCCGTCGAGCTGGTTGGCGGTGTAGACCTGGATGCCGGGCTCCGTCGTCCACACCTCCATGACCCGGGCGGAGTCCGGAGCGGTGAGCCGTGCGGCGCGGCGGAGACCGCCGCCGGAGTCCCGCAGGACCCAGCAGTGGTCGAAGCCGCCCGCGTCACGCAGCTGTCCGTCGTCGTGGCCGAGGCGTTCGCCCAGGACGCGGGGGGTCGTGAGATCGAAGGGGGTGCCCCGGACCTCGTCCTGGGGCCCCAGGGGTATGCCCTCCCCGTCGACCGGCAGATAGGTCTCGGCGTCGACCTCCAGGCTGTGCCCGAGGACGTCGCCGTGGCCGGCCAGGTCGAAGTAGGCGTGGTTGGTGAGGTTGACGACCGTGGGCCGGTCGGTGAGGCAGGTGTAGTCGATGGCCAGGGTGCCGGCGGTGTCGAGAGTGTAGGTGACGGTGCTGTCCAGCGCCCCGGGGAAGCCCATGTCACCGTCGGGGCTGTGCAGGGTGAGCCGGACGGAGACGCTGTCGTCGGCGTGTTCCGGGGTGGCGTCCCAGATCTTGGTGTGGAAACCCTCGGGGCCGCCGTGCAGGGCGTGGCCGCGGTCGTTGGCGGGGATGTGGTGCTCGGTCCCGTCGAGGGTGAAGCGGCCGTGCGCGATGCGGTTGGCGTAGCGGCCCACGATCGCGCCGAAGTACGGGTGCTTGGCCGTGTAGTCGTCGAGGGTCGCGAGCGAACGGACGACGGAGGCGGTGGTGCCCGTGGTGTCGGGGACGTCGAGGCGGTGCAGGGAGGCCCCGTAGGTGAGTACGTCGGCCTGGACTCCCGTACCGCTGTCGAGGGTCCACAGGTGGGTCGGTGACCCCTGCACGGAGCCGAAGGGGGTGCTGTGCACGGTGGGGCGCGGCATCAGAGATCCTCTGTGGGGCCGGAGTGGGGCCCGGGCGTGGTGGATTCGCGGACGACGAGGCGGTAGCCCGGGCGTGGCCTGCGGGGTTCCTTCACGGCTTCGCCCGAGAGCCGTGCGACGAGGCTGTCGACGGCGAGGCGGGCGATGGCCTCCTTGTCCGGGGCGATGGTGGTGAGTGTGGTGGAGGTGTAGCGGCACTCCTCGATGTCGTCGAAGCCGACCACGGCGATGTCCTCGGGGATGCGCAGTCCGCGTTCGCCGATGGTCCGCATCGCGCCGATCGCGATGAGGTCGTTGTAGGCGAAGACGGCGTCGGGGCGCTCTCCCCGGTCCAGGAGTTCGGCCATCGCGGTGGCGCCGTCCTCCCGGCCGTAGCCGTCGGTGACGACGACGAGGGATTCGTCCGGTTCGATGCCGGCGGCGGTGAGTTCCTCGCGCCAGCCGCGCAGCCGCAGGTGCGCGGGCTGGCGTTCGCGGCCGGTGCGTGAACCGAGGAAGGCGATACGGCGGTTGCCCTGTCCGACGAGGTGACGCACCGCCGCCCGGGCCGCCGCCACGTTGTCGATGGCGATGTGGTCGTACGGCGCCTCGTACTCCCGCTCGCCCAGCAGGACCAGGGGCGCCGTCTCGGTGCGCGCCATGAGGTCCTCGGTCTCCAGATGGATGGGGCTGAGGATGAGGCCGTCGATCACGTGCGAGCGGAATCCCTGGCTGACCAGGAGCTCCTTCTCCCGGAGGCCGGCGGTGTGGTCGACCAGGACGGTGTAGTCGTGTCGGGCCGCGGCGTCGATGACGGCTCCGGCGAGTTCGGCGAAGTACGGGTTGCCGAATTCGGGGACGGCGAGGGCGATGATGCCGGTGCGGCCCTTGCGCAGGTGACGGGCGGTGAGGTTCGGCCGGTAGCCGAGTTCGTCGATCGCCTGTTGCACCTTGGCGCGCATGGCTGGTGTGACGTGCTGATAGTTGTTCACCACGTTCGACACGGTCTTGATGGACACGCCCGCCCGTTGTGCAACGTCCTTGAGGCTGACGCCCACGGCACTCCTTGGTTCGGCTCGGCTCGGCTTGGTCTGTGGTCCGGCCCTCGGCGGGCGGCTCGTCGTCAGGTGCTTCTGCGACTGCGCGCCAGATAGCGCTGGGCCACCACCACAACGATAAGGAAACCTCCGCTGACCACCGACTGGTAGGAGGAGTTGAGCGAGCCGATCTGGTTGATCAGGTTCTGGATGACGGCCAGCAGCAGGACACCCCAGAGCGTGCCGCTGATCGACCCGGCCCCGCCGATGAGCAGGGTGCCGCCGATGACGACGGCGGAGATCGCGTCGAGTTCCATGCCCACACCGACGATGGTGACGCCGGAGGAGAGCCTGGCCGCGTTGAGGGCGCCGGCGAGTCCGGCGAGCAGGCCGCTGAGTGTGTAGACGAGGATCTTCGTGCGTGCGACCGGCAGGCCCATCAGGGTGGCCGCGTCGCTGCTGCCGCCGACGGCGAAGAGCGTCTGCCCGAACGAGGTGCGCTGGAGGACGATCCCGCCTGCTCCGAAGAGCACCAGCGCGATCAGGATCGGGTAGCCGAACCCCCAGACGCTGCCCTGGCCGAGCTCGCCGAAGGCTGAGCCCTTGGGCACCAGGTAGGTGGTGGCGCCCTCGTCGGTGAGGGCCAGGAGCAGGCCGCGCGCACCCAGCAGGGTGGCCAGGGTGACGATGAACGGCGCCATGTTGCCCCGGGCGATCAGCAGCCCGTTGAGCAGGCCGATCGCGCCGCAGACGAGGAGTGGCAGCAGCAGGGCGGCGAGGATGCCCCATTGGGAGGCCCAGGCCGCGAGGACCCCGCCGAGGGCGAAGACCGATCCGACGGACAGGTCGATGCCGCCGGTGATGATGACCATCGTCATGCCTAGCGCGACCACGGCGAGGAAGGACGCCTGGATGGTGACACCGCGCGCGTTGTCCAGGGTGGCGAAGCTCGGGTAGATGAACGAGGCGGCGATCACCACGGTCAGCAGGACGGCGAGGACGCCCTGGCGTTGCAGGAGTTCGGTGACGCGCTGCCGGCCGCTCTGCTCGGGTCCGTCCGAGGGGCGGGGCGCGGTCGATTTCCGTGGTGCCGCGGCCGGGGCCGGGGCGACGGTGACGGGCTTGGTTTCGTTCATCGGGACCGACGCTCCCGGGCGACGTAGACGGCGGCGATGATGATGGCCGCCTGGGCGATCTGTGCGGTGGAGTCGGGCAGGTCGTGCTTGACGAGGGTGGCGCGCAGCAGCTGCATCAGCAGGGCGCCCGCCACGGTGCCGAGAACCCGGACGGATCCCCCGTTGAGGGGCGTGCCGCCGACCACGACCGCCGTGATGGCGGAGAGTTCCATGAGGGTGCCGAGCGAGGAGGGGTCGCTCGCTGTCAGCCTGGCCGTGGCCAGGATTCCGGCCAGCGCGGCGAGCACTCCGCAGAGCACGTAGACGCCGATGAGGACCCGCTTGACGGGCAGCCCCGCGAGCGCGGCGGCCGAGCGGTTGCCTCCGACTGCGACGATCTGCCGGCCGAACGTGGTGCGCTGCACCAGGAAGGCGACGGCGACGGCCAGTACGCCGGCGATCAGGACGACCAGCGGTATGCCGAGGAAGGAACCGGTGCCCAGCGACAGCAGGTCGGGGTTGACGATCTGCTTGAGCTGGCCGTCGGCCATGACCAGGGCCAGTCCCCGGCCCCCGACGAACAGGGCGAGTGTGGCGACGATGGGCTGGAGTCCGACGAGGGAGACCAGAGCGCCGTTGACCGCTCCGACGACCGCGCCTGCCAGCAGCGCGACGACGAGCGCGGGCACGAGCCCGTATCCGAGGTAGAGAGGGAGGAACGCGGCGGCGAGCGCCATGGTCGAGCCGACGGACAGGTCGACGCCCTCGGTGCCGATGACCAGGGCCATGCCGAGGGCGACGATGACGATCGGCGCCACCTGGACGAGCTGGGTGCGGAAGTTGTCGGTGGTCATGAAGTGGTCGGTGAACAGCGCGTTGAAGAGCAGCACCACGGCCACGGCCACATAGACGCCGTACCTCTGGTACCAGGCGGGATCACGCAGCCTGGCCAGGGGGTTCGCGGGCTTGTGCGGGGTGTCGCCCTTCGTGGGCGGGGCGACGGCGGTCTGGGTCATCGGAGGTCCTCCTGGGCGGCCGGGGCCCTGTCCGCCGGCTGCGGTGCGTGGTCGGCGAGCACTTCGAGCAGCCGGTCCTCGGCCACGTCGTCGCCGGACAGCTCGCCGGCGACGGCTCCGCCGCGCAGGACGACGATCCGGTCGGCGCCCTCGATGAGTTCCTCGATGTCCGAGGAGATGAGCAGGACGGCGAGGCCTTCGCGCGCGAGGTCGTCGATGAGGCTCTGGACCTCGGCCTTGGCTCCGACGTCGATGCCCCGGGTGGGTTCGTCGAGCAGCAGGACCTTGGGTTCCAGACACAGCCAGCGAGCCAGCAGGACCTTCTGCTGGTTGCCTCCGGAGAGCTCGCCCACCTTCTGTTCGGGGCTCGACGCCTTGATCCGCAGGCGCTTCATGAAGATGTCGACGATCCGGTCCTGCTTCGCGCGCGAGACGACACCGGCCCGGGAGAGACGGGGCATGGCGGCCAGCACGATGTTCTCGCGCACGGAGAGACCCGGGACGATCCCCTCGGCCTTGCGGTCCTCGGGCAGCAGGCTGATGCCTGCCCGTATGGCGGCGGCCGGGGTGAGGCGCTTCAACGGGACCCCGTCCACCGCGATTTCGCCCCCGTCCAGAGGCAGCGCGCCGGACAGCGCCTTCGCCGTCTCGCTGCGGCCGGAGCCCAGCAGCCCGCCGAGGCCGAGCACCTCACCCGCGTACAGCGACACGGATATGTCGTGGAGCTGGAGGCGGCTGGTGAGCCCGGTCGCGGTGAGGACGGGCGTGCGGGCCGCTTCGTGGCCCTCGGCGGCGAAGCTGGTGACGCCCGAACGGCGCACCTCGGAGAGGTCGCGGCCGAGCATCATCGACACGAGCTGCATCCGGTCGAGGTCCGCCAGGTCGCCGGTGTGGATGTGGCGGCCGTCGCGGAGGACGGTGACCCGGTCGCAGATCCGGTAGAGCTCGTCCATGCGGTGGCTGACGTAGAGGACGGCGATGCCCTGGTCACGCAGGTTGCCGATGACCCGGAAAAGGGTCTCCACCTCGCGCGGTTCGAGCGAGGAGGTGGGTTCGTCCATGATGACGACCTGGGCGTTGACGGACACGGCCCGGGCGAGGGCGACCATCTGCTGCGTGCCGATGCCGAGGGTGTGCAGGGGGCGGCGCGGATCGACGCGTACGCCGAAACCGTCGAGCAGCTCGCTCGTCTCCCTGTGCATGCGGGTGAAGTCGATGAGGCCGACGCGGTTCCTGGGTTCGCGGCCGAGGAAGATGTTGCGCGCCACGCTCATGAGCGGGACGAGGTTGACTTCCTGGTAGATCGTGGAGATCCCGGCCTGCTGCGCCTCGAACGGGCGGGCGAACCTGACCGGTTCGCCGGCCATCCGCAGTTCGCCACCGTCCGGCCGGTACACACCGGTCAGCACCTTGATGAGGGTGGACTTGCCCGCGCCGTTCTCCCCGACCAGTGCGTGGGTCTCCCCCGCGCGCAGGGAGAAGGAGACGTCGTCGAGGGCGACGACGCCGGGGAACCGTTTGCTCACCGAGCGGGCTTCGAGCACGCCGGAGGCCGTGGCGGCGGCCTCCGCGGGTGCGTGAGGTGTTGCTTCGGGTGGTGCCATGGGTCTTCTTGGCCTTCCGCTGTCCAAGGGGGGAGGGCCCAAGGCCGCCGTGGCCCGGTGCGGGCGGCCACGGCGGCGGGGGCCGGTGGGTTCAGGCGCGGATCAGTACGCCCCGCCGAGCGATTCCTTGGCGTTGGTCTCGTCGTAGGCACGGTCGGAGATGATGACGTTCTCGGGGATCTCCTCGCCGCCGTAGAACTTCTGGGCCGTGGCGAAGGCCAGCGGCCCGAAGCGCGGGTTGGACTCGATGACGGCGTTGTACTCGCCGTTGACCAAGGCCTGGACGGCGTTGCGGGTGCCGTCGACCGAGACGATCTTGACGTCCTTGCCGGGCTTCTTGCCGGCGGCCTTCAGGGCGGTGACGGCACCGAGGCCCATCTCGTCGTTCTCCGCGTAGACGGCGGTGATCTCCGGCTTGGACTGGATGAGCTGTTCCATGACCTGCTGGCCCTTGTCGCGGGCGAACTCGCCGGTCTGCTGGGCGACGATCTCGATGCCGGGGGCCTCGGCCGCGATCTGGTCGACGAAGCCCTTGGTCCGGTCGGTGGTCACGTTGTTGCCGGAGGCACCGAGGAGGATCGCCACCTTGCCCTTGCCGCCGGTCGCCTTGATCATCGCGTCGGCCGCCCGCTTGCCCTGCTCGACGAAGTCGGAGCCGAGGAAGGCCACGTAGTCCTCGCAGGCCTTGGAGTTGACCTTGCGGTCGATGGTGAGGACGGGGACCTTCTTCGCCGCGGCGGCCTTGAGCGCGGGCTCCAGGCCGTCGGAGTTCAGCGGGGCGATGATGAGGAACTGCGCGCCCTGGGAGAGCATGTCCTGGATGTCGCTGATCTGCTTGGACAGCTGGGACTGCGCGTTGGTGGTGAGCAGCTTCTTGACGCCGATCCTGGCGGCCTCGTCCTTGATGGACTGGGTCTCGGCGATGCGGAACGGGTTGGCCTCCTTCTCCGACTGGGAGAAGCCGACCACCGCGTCCTTGAGGTCGATCTTGGGCGCGCCGTAGCTCTGCAGCGAGCAGCCGGGGCCGGAGGCGGCCTCGGGGGACTTGGCCGCCTGTGCGCCCTGGCTGCTGTCACCGCCCGCGCTGTTCGTGGTCTCCGACTTGGAGCAGCCGGAAACGGCCAGCGTGGCGGTGGCGGCAAGCAGGCAGGCCGCGGCGAGGGTACGGGATCGACGCTGGGTCATCATGCGCGGGACGCTCCTTGGCGAGGTGACGGCACACCGTTCGGCGTGTGGTCAGGCATGGCGGGACGGCACGTCAGCCGCTCGGCGGCGGATGACGCTGACTCCCTCACGACCCGCTTCCAGCTGCGGAAACTTCGGTCATGAGGGCCTTGGGCGGCCTCTCGGCGGCTCGGTTTACAACGTTATATAAGCAAGGCGGCGGAAGCGGCAAGAGAGTTGCCGCTGCGTTTCCAAACTGTGTCACCCGGCGACCGGGGTCTTCGGCGCGCACGGCGGGACCCCGCAAGGCAACAGGTGCTGCGCCACCCCTGGACACTGACTTGACCGCGTGCTGTCATACCGCCGACATCAATTTTGCAACGTTGGAAGAACGGTGCCGCGTCATCAGGCCGGACGCGGCAGCCACCTTCGTCATGCGCCGGCCCGGTCCGGGTCGGTCGCCTCTCCCTGTCCTGCAGAGCAGAAGCGGAGTCCCCACGATGCCCCTGGACCGCAGACAACTCGTGACCGGCGCTCTGGTCACCGCCGCCGCGACCACCGCGGCAGGCCGCTGGGCCACCACGGCGACCGCCGCCGACGGCGTGGCGGCACCGTCGCGCGGAGGCCACTACTCCCCCAGCGCCGCCCCGCTGCACCCGACGGCGTTCCTCAGGCTGCCGCCGGGGCGGGTCACACCCCGGGGCTGGCTCGCCGGCCAGCTCAGGCTCCAGCTGGACGGACTCTGCGGCCGCTACGAGGAGTTCTCGCACTTCCTCGACTTCCAGGCCTCCGGATGGGTCCGCCCCGACCGGGCAGGCTGGGAGGAGGTCCCCTACTGGCTCAGGGGATACGCCGACCTCGCGATCGTCACCGGGGACGCGACGGCGTTGGCCGCCACGCGCAGATGGATCGACGCGATCCTGACCACACAGCAGTCCGACGGTTTCTTCGGCCCGAAGTCCCTGCGTACCTCGCTGAACGGCGGCCCGGACTTCTGGCCCTTCCTGCCCCTGATCCAGGCACTGCGCTCCTGGCAGGAGTACGACGGCGACACCCGGATCATCCCGTTCCTCAGCAGGTTCTTCCGCTACATGAACGCGCAGGGCCCCGGGGCGTTCGACACCAGCTGGATCGCGCTGCGCTGGGGCGACGGCCTCGACAGCGTGTACTGGCTGTTCAACCGCACCGGCGACACCTTCCTGCTCGATCTCGCCGACAAGATCCACCGGTACGGCGCCGACTGGGGCGACAACCTGGTCGACCCGCACAACGTCAACATCGCGCAGGGCTTCCGCGAGCCCGCCCAGTACGCCCTGCGCAGCGGCTCGCCGCAGGACACCCGGGACACGTACGGGACCTACGCCAAGGCCATGGCCCTGTACGGGCAGTTCCCCGGTGGCGGCTTCGCCGGGGACGAGAAGGCCCGGCCGGGACACGGCGACCCCCGGCAGGGCTTCGAGACCTGCGGGATCGTGGAGTTCATGGCGAGTCACCAGTTGCTCACCCGGATCACCGGCGACCCGCTGTGGGCGGACCGCTGCGAGGAGCTCGCCTTCAACTCGCTGCCCGCCTCGCTGGACCCGTCGGGAAAGGCGATCCACTACGTCACCAGCGCGAACAGCGTCGACCTGGACAACGTGCCCAAGCGTGACCGGCAGTTCCAGAACGGATTCGCCATGCAGGCTTTCCTGCCCGGCGTCGACCAGTACCGCTGCTGCCCGCACAACTACGGGATGGGCTGGCCCTGCTTCGTCGAGGAGCTCTGGCTCGCGACGCCGGACGGTGGTCTCGCCGCGGCGATGTACGCCGCCTGCGAGGTCACGGCGAAGGTCGCCGACGGCACGGAGGTCACCTTCACCGAGGAGACGGACTACCCCTTCACGGACACGGTCACGCTCTCCCTCACGGCCCCGCGCCCCCTGCGCTTCCCCCTGGCGCTGCGCGTTCCCGCCTGGTGCGCCGAGCCGGACATCAGGGTCAACGGTCAGCGGGTCACCGCCCCGGCCGGCCCCGCCTTCACCCGCATCGAGCGGACCTGGGCCCACGGCGACAAGGTCACACTGCGCTTCCCGCAGCGGACCGTTGTGCGCACCTGGACGGACAACAAGGGCTCGGTCAGCGTGGACCACGGGCCGCTCACGTACTCCCTGCGCATAGGGGAGTCGTACGAGCGCATCGGCGGGACCGAGCAGTTCCCGGAGTACGCCGTCCACGCGACGACTCCGTGGAACTACGGCCTCGTCCTGGACGGGGCCCGCCCGGCCCTCTCCTCGCGCCGCCGTTCCACCCGCCTCACCCCCGGCGACAACCCCTTCACACTCGAGAACACCCCGCTCGTCATGACGGCACGCGCCCGCCGCATCCCGGAGTGGAGCGCCGACGACGAGCACGTGGTGGCGCCACTCCAGCAGAGCCCCGCGCGCAGCGCCGAGCCGGTGGAGGAGGTCACGCTCGTCCCGATGGGAGCCGCCCGGCTGCGGATCACGTCGTTCCCGACAGCGAACCCGGATGCGGCCGCCTGGCTCGCGGACCGGTGGTACCGCATCGGCAACCGGCACTCCGGCAAGGTGCTGGGGGTGGATCTCATGTCGACCGCGAACAGCGCCCACGTCGTCCAGTTCGGGGACACGGGAACGGCCGACCATCTGTGGCGGCTGGTGCCGAACGGCGACGGTTGGTACCGCATCCGCAACCGGCACTCCGGCAAGGTGCTCGGCGTGGACCTCATGTCCACAGCCGACAGCGCCCACGTCGTCCAGTACGACGACAACGACACCGCGGACCACCTCTGGCAGCTCGTGCCCGACGGCGACGGTTGGTACCGCATCCGCAACCGGCACTCCGGCAAGCTGCTCGGCGTGGACCTCATGTCCACAGCCGACAGCGCCCACGTCGTCCAGTACGACGACAACGGCACGGCGGACCATCTCTGGCAGCTGATCTGAGAGCCGGTCCGCGACCCCCATGGACACTTCCCGCGCCGCTCCGGAGCGGGAAGTCCTTCCCTCCGTCGAGGAGATCCCGCAATGACATCCGCATCCGCACCGCGCCCTCGCACCTGGTGGAGACGGTTAGCCGCCGGCACCGGCCTGCTGGCGCTGCTCGCCACCGCACTGGTGGGAGCCGGCACCTCCCCGGCCTCTGCCGCACCCGCCGCCTGGACACCGAAGCCGGCACCCATGTCGACGCCCTGGACCAACCAGGTGCCCGTCGACAACCCTCTTCCGGAATACCCGCGCCCGCAGCTCACCCGCCCCGACTGGGCGAATCTCAACGGCATCTGGGACTTCGCGGTGACCGGCCGTGACGCGGGCCAGCCCGCGGCCTTCACCGAACAGATCAGGGTCCCGTTCGTCGCGGAGTCCTCGCTCTCCGGCATCAAGCGGAAGATCACCGAGAACGACAAGCTCTGGTACAAACGCACCTTCGCCGTGCCGTCGAACTGGAACGGCCGCCGCGTCGTGCTCAACTTCGGCGCGTCCGACTGGCAGAGCACGGTCTGGGTCAACGGCACCCAGGTCGGCGCCCACAAGGGCGGCTTCGACTCCTTCTCGTACGACATCACACCTCAGCTGAACGGCGGTACGAACACCCTCGTCGTCTCCGTCTACGACCCGACGCAGACCGGCGGCCAGGCCGTCGGCAAGCAGCGCATCAACGACGTGAACCCGCACGCGGGCGGCGGGATCTTCTACACCGCCGCCTCGGGCATCTGGCAGACGGTCTGGCTGGAGCCCGTCGCGGCGTCGCACGTCACACGTCTGGACATGACACCGAACCTCGGCAACAGCACCCTGCGCGTGAAGGTGCAGGCGGCCTCCGGGGCCGGCCGGACCGCACGGGTCACCGTGTCCGGCGGCGGCACCGTCGTGGGCACGGCGACCGGGACCCCCGGCAGCGAGATCTCGGTGCCCGTCCCGAGTCCGCGGCTGTGGAGTCCGGAGGACCCGTTCCTGTACGACGTGCGCGCCGAACTCCTGGACGGGACGGCCGTCGTGGACTCGGTGGGCAGCTACGCGGGCATGCGGTCCATCGCGGTGGCGAAGGTCGACAACATCCTGCGCCCGGTCCTCAACGGGAAGTTCGTCTTCCAGACCGGCACGCTCGACCAGGGCTACTGGCCGGACGGCATCTACACGGCTCCCACCGACGCCGCGCTGAAGTCCGATCTCCAGGCGCACAAGGACCTCGGGTTCAACATGGTCCGCAAGCACATCAAGGTGGAGCCGCAGCGCTGGTTCTACTGGGCGGACAAGCTGGGCCTCCTCGTCTGGCAGGACATGCCGGCGATGGACACCGGCAAGACGCCCGACAGTGCGGCACGGGCCCAGTGGGAGGCCGAGTACCACGCGATCATCGACCAGCACCGCAGTTCGCCCTCGGTGGTCATGTGGGTCAACCAGAACGAGGGCTGGGGGCAGTACGACCAGGCCAGGATCGCCGACGAGGTGAAGGCCTACGACCCGTCCCGGCTGGTGAACAACATGAGCGGGGTGAACTGCTGCGGTTCCGTGGACGGCGGCAACGGCGACGTCGTCGACAACCACATCTACGTCGGCCCGGGCAACACCGCGCCCACGGCGACGCGTGCCGCGGTACTCGGCGAGTTCGGCGGCCTGGGCTACAAGGTCTCCGGCCACGAGTGGTACCCGGGCGGCGGCTTCAGCTACGAGGACCAGGCGAGCATCGCCGCGCTGAACAACCGCTTCGTGGGACTGCTCGACGCCATCCGGATCGGCCAGCTGCCGGCGGGGCTCTCCGCCTCGGTCTACACGGAGATCACCGACGTCGAGAACGAGGCGAACGGGCTGCTCACCTATGACCGGCAGGTGGTCAAGGTGGACACCGCCCGGGTGAAGGCCGCCAACCAGGCCCTCATCCAGGCGTCGAGGACGCCGGCGCCGCCGGTCACCCTGCCCACCGGCCAGTACAGGTCCCTCCGGGTCACTACGCCGGGGCACACCACCAAGTACCTGCGCCATTCCGAGGCACTCGCCTACACCGCGGTCGTCGACAGCGGCAGCGGCGCGCTGCTGAAGAACGACGCCACCTGGAAGGTCGTCACGGGCCTGGCGAACAGCAACTGCTATTCGTTCGAGTCCCGCAACTACCCTGGCGAGTACCTTCGCCACCGGGACTTCCGGGTCCGCCGCGACGCGAGCGACGGCTCGGCGCTCTTCAAGGCCGACGCCACCTGGTGCACGGTCGCGGGTTCGGGCGGAGTACGGCTGACGAGCGTCAATCTGCCCGGCAGCTATCTGCGCCACATCGGCTCCGAGGTGTGGCTGGCCACGCCCGGCGGCGGTCATGCCTGGGACAACGCGGCCACCTTCACCGAGGACACCACGTGGGCGGTGGAGGCGCCCTGGGCACCGTGAGGTGAGTACCGGGGTCCGGTTGCCTCCGTGCCGCCGGACCCCTTCCCACCGGGCGTCGCCCCTGACCAGGCCGCCGGGCCCCTTCCCGTCAGGCGTCCCCCATGACGAGGCCCTCGATGGTGTGCTTCTGGACGATGGGCGTCAGCTCCTCCACCACCGGGCAGTGCAGATGGGCCCGGACCCGGCCGGGCAGCGATGCCCAGTACTCCCGTGTGACCGCCATGTCGTGCTGGGCGTCGTTGCCCGCGCCCGGGGCGTCCACGCCCAGCACCAGCACGGGCCGGGGGTCGGGCGAGTGGTTCGCCGTGCCTCGGTGGATCGTCAGGGCGGAGCGGGCGGAGATGTCGCCCCGCTGCGGGTACTTGCGCTCGGCGAGCGCGGTGTAGCGGGGGTAGTCCTCGCGGGGCGGGAACATGGCGTGCCCGAAGCGCGCGTCGTCGTCCCACTGGGTACCCGGCGCGATCTCGAAGGGACCCATGTCCTCGCGCGTGTCGACGGCGGTGAGGTTGAAGGCGAGCGAGGTCAGCCTGCGGTGGTGGCGGGTGGCGTCCGGCATGGGGAAGTCCCGGTGCCAGGGCTGGTTCACGGCCCCTGCCAGTGGCACGTCGAAGCCCAGCTCGACGATCCGGTAGTCGGCGCCGAGGACGGCCTCACACACGCTCCGGACCCACGGGTGGTCGACGAGCTCCACGAAGCCGCGCAACTGCTCGGGGTGGATCTCGACGTAGTAGCGGTGGGGGCCCCTGCCGACGGCTCCGCCCTCCCGGCCGCGGGCCTCGGCGAAGGCGATGTCGATGTCCTCCCGCATCCGGTCGGCCCACTCCGGGGCGAAGGCGCCCCGGTGCGCGGTGATCCCAGCCGTGTACAGGTCCCGAACAGCCGCGTCCGGGTGCGGGACCACAGCGGCGGAGGTGACGGCCTCATGCATGGGAGTGTCCTTTCATCGAGGAGCCGGAGCGCGACAGCCGTGCCTCAGTGGTGTGTCCACCACAGGAAGCGACGTGCGCCGCCACCCATGTTGCAACGTTGCAACCAACGTGGCAAGAGTGGTGGCGCACGAAGTGGGGCACCACCTGTTACGGTCACTGCGCAGAGGGCGCGGTCCGCCGCCCCGCGCACAAAGGGACAGGAGCACCGTGGCCGCGAGACTCAAGGACGTCGCCGAGCTCGCGGGCGTGTCCGTGCGGACCGTCTCCAACGTCGTGAGCAACACGGCCGCCGTCGCCCCGGACACGCGTGCGCGGGTCATGGCCGCGGTGGAGGAACTGGGGTACCGCCCCAATCTCGCCGCCCGCAATCTGAGGCAGGGGCGCACCGGGCTCATCGGACTGGTCGTTCCCGAGATCCACTCCCCCTACTTCGGGGCGCTGACGGGTCTTCTCATCGACGCGGCCCAGGCGCGCGGCTGGACGGTGCTCCTGGAGCGGACCGGCGGGCGGGCGGATCTGGAGAGACGGCTTCTCGACGGCTCGAAGGGCCAGCAGGTGGACGGGATGATCGTCAGCCCTTGGTCAACGCCTCCGGCCGAACTCGCCTCACTCGCGGGCAGCCTGCCCCTGGTCGTCCTCGGTGAACTGGACCCGCTCGGGTCGATCGACCATGTCGCCCTGGACAACGTGGCGGCGGCGCGAGCCGCCGCCCGGCACCTGGTCTCGCTGGGCCGCCGGCGCGTCGCCGCGATCGGGCTGCAGTCCGCACTCGGGCACGGCACGGCCGAACTGCGTGCCGAGGGCTTCCGGCTGGGGCTGGAGGATGCCGGGCTGAGCCCGGTGGCCGAGATCGAGGTGGCAGATCTGCACCGTGCGGAGGGCGCGCGAGCCCTGCGTGAACTGCTGCTCCTGCCCGAGTGCCCGGACGCCGTCTTCTGTTTCAGCGACGAACTGGCCCTGGGGGCCCTGCGTGTGGCGGCCGAACAGGGCGTGCGGGTGCCGGAGGACCTGGCGGTGATGGGGTTCGACGACATCGAGGACGGCCGGTTCTCCACCCCGTCGCTCTCCACGATCGCCCCGGACCGGGAGCAGATCGCCGAGCGCGCGGTGCAATGCCTCGCCGAACGCGTACTCGGCCGGCTCGACGCCCTGCCGGCGCGCCGGGTCGTCGTCCCGCACCGGTTGCTGGTCAGGGAGAGCACCGGAGCCGCTGTCTCCCCCGTGTGACCCGGATGCGGATGTGCCCGCGCTCCCGGCGGTGCGGCGCTGTCGCTCGCACCGCCGGGAGCGGTCGTCCGGGCCGGGGCCCTACGGCTGTTCGCCGTCGTGCAGCGCGGTCACCTCCTGGTCGGTGAGCGCCTTGTCGTACACCTTCACCTGGTCCACGGAGCCGTTCCAGAAGTCGGTGTTCGCACCGCCCCACTTGGCACGGCCGACGGACAGCGCGCCGGTGCTCACGTCGGCGGTACCGGCCGCCGCGGTGGCGGCGAGTTCGCCGTCGACGTACAGCTTGATCTCGTCACCGCTGCGCACGCCGACGAGGTGGTACCACTGGCCGAGCTCGGGCTTGATCTCCAGCCGGGCGCGGTGGGCGCCCGGAGTGGAGAAGGCGAACCCGCCCTGCCCGTACTGGAGGTAGAACGGGTTCTCCTGGCGTCGGCCGTCCTGGCTGACGACGGTGGCGTAGTTGCCCGGCAGCGCGTCCAGCGACGCCCAGGCCGAGACGGTGTAGTCACCGGTGGTGTCGACGACCGGTCCTTCGGTCTGGGCGTACTGGCCCTCGCCGTCGAACTTCAGCGCCGAACCCCGGACGCCCGGCGCCCAGGACGTGCCCTCGGAGAGGGTGAGGTCCTTGTGGTTGGGGCCGCTGTCGGCCGCCGTGGTGCCCCTGTTCTCGTCCAGGGACCAGGCGCCGCCGCCCTTGACCTCGTCGCGCTCGCCCGCGGCGGCTCCGGCCGCGATGACCTCCTCGTTGATCTTCCGCACCTTGGCGGCGTCGACCTTGATCTCCCGTCGGTCGTACGTCCAGAGGCCGTTGAGCTCGTTCTCCAGGTCGGTCACCTGGGTGTAGATGGAGCCGGACAGCTCGGCGCCGGCCGCCTCCAGGTAGTACGTGCGGGTGTTGTCGACGTACTTGGCGGTCAGGGCGTCCTTGTCGGCGACACCGCTGTAGATCGCGGTGGGGGCACCGGGCCACATGCGGCCGGGGATGCGCAGGGTGAAGCCGCCGTGCTCACCGTCGATCGCGGCACGCGTCTCGTCCGGGAAGGCCGGGTCGGTGTTGTTGTAGTCGTGGTGGTCGATGATGTCGCCCTTGCCGGAGTCACCCTTCGAGTTGCAGCAGTTGACACCGCTGTGGGCACTCACGACACGCGACGGGTCGGCGGCCTGGACCTTCTCGGTGATCTTGCCGGTCTCGGTGCGGTCCCACTCGC
The DNA here is from genome assembly GCF_040611875.1 of Streptomyces sp. NPDC006516. Lineage (NCBI taxonomy): Bacteria > Bacillati > Actinomycetota > Actinomycetes > Kitasatosporales > Streptomycetaceae > Streptomyces > Streptomyces sp. NPDC006516. The sequence goes on along the minus strand of NZ_JBEXPD010000016.1, from coordinate 101,989 downwards.
CCCAGCCCTCGTTGAAGACGATCCAGGCACCGATCGACGGGTAGTTGTGCAGCTGCTCCATCATCTCGGCGCCCTGGTCGAGGAAGGCCTTCTGGCCCTTCTCACCAGTGATGTTGCCGGAGACGAAGTCCTGCCACACCAGCAGCCCCAGCTGGTCCGCGTGGTAGTACCAGCGGGCCGGCTCCACCTTGATGTGCTTGCGGACGGAGTTGAAGCCGAGGTCCTTCTGCGCCTTCAGATCGAAGACCAGGGCCTTGTCGCTGGGCGCCGTGTTCAGGCCGTCGGGGTAGAAGCCCTGGTCGAGCTGGGCGAGCGAGAAGAACGGCTTGCCGTTGAGCACGAGCTTCTGGTAGCCGCCGACCTCGGCGACGCCGAACGAACGCATACCGAAGTAGCTGTCGACGGTGTCCTTGGAACGGCCGTCCTTGAGGGTCACCTCCAGGTCGTACAGGTACGGGTCGTCCGGCGTCCACAGGTGCTGCCTGGCGACCGGGAGGCTCAGCTCACCGTTGGCCGGACCGGTGACCGTCCCTACGACCTTGCCCTTCCTGTCACGGGCGACGGCCGTGACCCTGGCGGAGTCGGACGCGTTCTCGGAGTTGACCGTTACCGAGAGACGGCCCTTGCCGATGTCAGGAGTCGTCTTCAGCGAGTCGACCGCGGCCGGAGCGACGGGCTCCATCCAGACGGTCTGCCAGATGCCGGAGGACGCGGTGTAGAAGATGCCGCTGGGGTTCGCGGACTGCTTGCCCGTCGGCTGGTCGGCCCCGGTGGTGTCGGTGACCGCGACGACGATCTCCTGAGGGCCGCTGCCCTTGAGTGCGTCGGTGATGTCGGCGCTGAAGGCTGTGTAGCCGCCCGTGTGCTCGGCGACCTGCTCGCCGTTGACCCAGACCCGCGCGTGGTGGTCGACGGCGCCGAAGTTGAGCTTCAGACGGTCGTCACTGCCCCGCTTGCCGACGGACCAGCTCTTGGGCACCGTGACGAGCTTGCGGTAGAACATGTGGTCTTCGTGGCGCTCCAGCCCGGAGAGCTGGGACTCGACGGGGTAGGGCACGGTGATGCGCTCGTCGAGCTTCTTGCCGAAGACGGGCTGCTCACCGGCAGCGGCTCCCGCGAACTCCCACTGGCCGTTGAGGTTCTTCCAGTCGTCGCGGACCTGCTGCGGCCTGGGGTACTCGGGCAGCGGGTTGTTGCGGTCGACCTTGTCGCCCCACGGCGTGGTCAGCCGGTGCGTGGAGAGGTTCTTCGCCCTGCGGCTGATCTCCGGGACGGTCTCGTCACCGTTCTTCAGGCCGCCCTGACCGTCGTACGCGAACCGGACCTGCTGGCCCTTCTGGACGGCCGCGTCCAGCGTGACGACGAGCGCCTTGCGGTTGCCGGACGCCCTGACTGCGGACTTGACGGGCATCGGCGTCGTGTCCGCTTCGACCTCGAGGTGGTCCTTCAGGTCCTCGACGCCGCTGAGGTCGTGGTCGAACGTCGCCTGCAGCTTCAGACCGTTCTCGGCGACGCTCAGCGCGACCGGGTAGACCTCGAAGTCGGCGGGCGGGGTGAAGGCGGACTCGGGCACGATCTGCTTGGCGAGATCGGCACTCGACCAGCGCAGGAACATGTTCGCCCCGCCGACGTCCTGGAACATCTCCAGCCGGAAGGTGTGCTGCTCACCGGCCTTCAGGGCGACGGGCGCGCTCGTCTGCTCCTTGTCCCAGTCGGGCACCCAGTGGTCGATGACCGGCTTGTCGTCGATGAAGAGCCGGAAGCCGTTGTCACCGATCGCGGAGAAGGTGTAGTCGCCGTCCTTCGGCGCCGAGATCTGCCCCGTCCAGCGGGCGGTGGTGTGCTCGGTCCGGCCGGTGGCCGACTCGAACGCCCCGGTCAGACCCGGGAAGTTGATCTCCGGGTCGAGCGCGGTGGCGCCGAGCTCGGCGAAGTCACGGACGCCCGGCGCGGACATGGCGAAGTATTCGCCCTTGAGTCCGTGCGGCTCGGTGGACGGGTCGTCCTTCACGAACGCCGATGCCGAGGCGGCCCCTTCGGCGGGAGCGGCGGCGGGAGCGGCGGAGGCGGCGGTCGGGACCAGGGCGGCCCCGACGGGAAGCAGCAGCGCCGCCGTACAGGCGAGCGTTCTCAAAAACGTGCGTGGGCGGGCTAGTTGTCGTATCAAGGCGTCGTCCTCGTCGAAGAAGCCGGAGTGCTCCGAACCGCGAAGCACTGCACATAGTCGAACATTGAGCCACAGCCTCAAACACCTGACAACGGTCGTGCACGCAGAATTTTCAACGATAGAAAATCGAGACCTCGCTCCTGCCCGGCGCCGGGCATGCCGGACCCGGTGGCCGGCGCCTCGCCGCCCACCGGGTCCCGGTCCAGGCTCTGTCGGGGTGTTACCGCGGGAGACCCGCAGGTCCGGTGGCCCAGGACGTGTTCGGCCGGTCCGCGAGCCGGTAGGTCAGCGCACCTCCCCTGGTGACCAGCCGGGCGTCCGTCCACGACCTGTCGCTCGCCCGTCCGTCGACCGCCACCGCGTCGATGTACGGATGTGTCGCATCGGCCTGCGGGGCGCTGATGGTGATGTCCCCGCCCTGCGACCGGTCGAGCACGGCCGACGGGAAGAGCGGCGCCCCGAGCAGCATGGTGGCGCTGCCCGGCGTCTGCGGATAGATGCCCAGGGCAGAGAAGACGTACCAGGCCGACATCGTGCCGAGGTCGTCGTTGCCGGGCAGACCGCGCGGGCCGGTGCCGTACACCGTGCCGACGATCTCGCGTACGGTCTCCTGCGTCTTCCACGGCTGCCCGAGCGCGTTGTAGAGCCACGGGGCGTGGATGCCCGGCTCGTTGGTCGGGTCGTAGCGCAGCGCGTCACCGCCCTTGACCGACCAGGAGCCGTCCGCCTTGTGGAAGAACGCGTCCAGTCGCTTCGCCGCGATGTCCCGGCCGCCCATGGCCTCGGCCAGGCCCTGCACGTCCTGCGGGACCATCCAGGTGTAGGTGGCGCTGGTCCCCTGCGCGAACCCCCGGTCACTGCCCGGGCTGAACGGGGTCACCCAGGAACCGTCGAGGTTGCGCGCCTGGATGTAGCCGGTGGTCCCGGAGCCGTCGCCGGCCTCGGGGTTGAAGACGTTGCGCCACCAGGTGCCGCGCTCCTCGAAGGCGGCGGCCTCCTCGTCACGCCCCAGGAGCCGGGCCCACCGGCCGAGCGCCGCGTCGGCGACCGCGTCCTCCAGTGTCTCCGCCGCGCCGCCCCAGCAGTGGCAGACGTCCTGGGCCGCGTAGTGGGACTCCAGGTACTGGGCGAGGTTGGGGCGCTGCCCGGTGCACTGGCCGGGGCAGCCCGCGTCGGAGAGGCCGTCGGGGTGCGGCACCGTGGCCTGGCGGGCCAGCGACTCGAAGGCTCCCTCGTAGTCGAAGTTGCGTACACCCATGGCGTAGAACGTGGCGAGGGTGGCGGCCGTGGGGTCACCGGTCATGACGTGTGTGGCGCCGTTGACGTGCACCCAGCGGTCCCAGACCCCGCCGTTCTGCCGTGCGAAGTTGTACAGGGACTGGGCGAAGTCCCCCGCGATCCTGGGCTTGAGGAGCGCGAGCAGCTGGATCTGGGCGCGGTACTGGTCCCAGCCGGAGAAGTTGCTGTACTGCGCCTTCTGGCCGCGCGTCACACGGTGCGGCTTCCCGTCCATCCCGGGGTAGCGGCCGTCGGTGTCGCTGATCAGGTTCGGCTGCATCAGCGAGTGGTACAGCGCGGTGTAGAACGAGGTGCGCTGTGCGTCGCTGCCGCCTCCGATCCGTACGGAGGCGAGCTCGCGGTCCCAGGCGGCGGCTCCCGCCCGGGCCACGTCGTCGACGCTCCGCCTGGGCGCGATCTCCTTGCGGAGGTTGGCTTCGGCCCCGGCCTGACTGACGTAGGAGATGCCGATGCGCATGCGGACGTCGTCGTCGGCCGAGGTGTCGAACCCGACCCATCCTCCGGAGCCCCGTCCGGCGCGGTCGGCGCCCGTGGCGTAGCCCTCGCCGCCGCGGCCGCTGGTCGCACCCGGTGCGAGGGTGTTGTCGCGCCAGGTACCCGTGGAGGCGAAGTCGCGGTCGAAGGACGCGCTGAAGTAGAGACGGTAGTAGCTCTTGCGGTTGTTGGTGCCGCCGTTGGCACGCCGGCCGCAGAACGCTCCGGTGAGGACCGAGCCGGTCACCTTGCGGTGGGCGGTGTCGATCTCGATCTCGGCGTCCTCGCTGCCGTTGAGGGAGTTGGACACCCTGAAGAGCAGGTTGGCGGGCTTGTCGGCCGGGAAGCTGAAGTCGGCCACGCCGGCACGCTCGCTCACGGCCAGGTCTGCGGTGGCGCCCGAGTCCAGCCCCACGGTGTAACGGCCGGGCACGGCACGTTCGTTGTCGTGCGAGAAGCCGGAGGCGTAGACGGCGTCCTTGGAGTCGGCCGACGGCGAGGAGGTGACGTCGCCGACGAACGGCATGATGGGCACGTCACCCGCGGCGCCTGGGTTGCACCCGGCACCGTTGACGTGGGTGAGGCTGAGTCCGCGCATCCGGGTCACGCCGTACTCGTAACCGTTGGCCGCCCCGGTGCTCGTCTGGTCGCCGGTGGTGCTGGTGGGCGACCAGGCGATCATCCCGTAGGGGCGGACCGCGCCGGGATAGGTGTTGCCGCCGTTGGCCGTGCCGATCATCGGGTCGACGTAGGCCGTGGGGTGCGCGACGAGCGGGGCAGCCTGCGCGGCCGGGGGCAGGACGGCCCCGGCCAGGGCCCCGGTCAGGACGAGAGCGGCGGTCCGTGCGGTGAACCGCCGGGCCGGGGACGGTCTGGAGGGCATGTTCTCGGGATACCTCCGGTAGCGGGGACAACGTTGTCAGTACCGCTCGGTGCGCGGCGCGGGACAGCATTGATCGATTACGGCCGAGCGTAGATGCCCCTGACGTTCCAGGGAACGCCCTCGACGGTGCCGAGCGGTGAACGAGTGGTGAACGGGGCCGGGAGGGACGCCCCTGACACGATGTGACCTGCCGGACAGGCCGAGCCACCCCTGAAGGAGCATCGTGATCCTCTGGACGTACGCCTTCGTCGACCGCCCCGCCCCGACCGCCGGACGCGCCACCGCGTTCTGGGGCGCGGTCACCGGGACCCTTCCTTCCGCACCCTGGGGCGAGCGGGGCGAGTTCACCACACTGTCCCCGGACGGGGCGGACGCCTGCCTGGTGACACAGGCCGTGGGCGGGCCGGGCGGCGCCCATCCTGATTTCGCCGTGGAGGACATGACCGCGTTCGGTGCCCGGGCGCGGCAGTTGGGCGCAGTGTCCGTGTCGACGAGCCCGGAGCTGGCCGTGATGCGCTCTCCCGGCGGCCAGGCGTTCTGCGTCGTCCCGTGGCGCGGACAGCGGACCCGCCCGCCCGTCGTCACGCAGCCGGAGGGCATGACGAGCCGGCTGGACCAGCTCTGCCTGGACGTGGCACCCGCCGCGTTCGACGCCGAGGTGGCGTTCTGGGCGGAGCTGACCGGCTGGGACTCGCGCCCCGGCGACCACCGGGAGTTCCACGTGCTGCGCCCGCCGGCAGGCGTACCGGTGCGCCTGCTCGTCCAGCGCCTGGACGAGCCCCGCGCCGCTTCGGCCCATCCGGACCTCGCCTGCTCGGACCTCGTAGCCGGACGGATCCTGCACGAGCGGCACGGCGCGCAGTTCGTCGGCGACGGTGACGGATGGACGGTGATGCGGGACCCGGCTGGCGGCGTCTACTGCCTCACCGGACGCGATCCCGCCACGGGGGAATAGACCGCCCGGGCCGTCGCGCCCGGCCTCACCCCAGGCCGAGCCACCCCGCGACTCCGTTCCCCACCCCTTCACGCCCACAAAAACGTCAGGTAGCCTGACGATTCCATCGGAGCCGATCCCGGAGGTCCGCCGTGACCATGGAGTACGCCACCTCGTACCGCACCCGTTCCCACATCCCCCCGGAGCCGGGCAAGCCGTATTTCATCGAGAAGGGCATGGGTGACCGCGCCCACCTCTTCGGTGACCTCGTCACCGTCTACGCCGGCGGGGAGCAGACCGAGAACGCCTTCAACTTCTTCACCGTCGAAGGCGCGAAGGGCGACATCATCCCCGCCCACCTGCACGCGGACACCTACGAGGTCTTCTACATCGGCAGCGGCGCCGCGCGGCTCTTCGTCGAGGACCAGGAGGGCGAGCAGTACGAGAAGCTGCTGACCACCGGCGACTTCGGTTTCGTACCGAAGAACTGCCCGCACGCCTACCGGATCGAGCGCCACAACAGCCAGATCATCGGTGTGGCCGCGGGACCGGGCGGGACCTTCGAGCGCTTCTTCGAGAACCTCGGTACGCCGACCGATGAGCTGACCCTGCCGCGCGAGCCCTTCGTGCCCGAGCCGCACAAGTTCGGCACGGTGCCGCAGCGGTTCGATGTGCGCTTCATGCCCGAGCAGCAGTGGCGCACCCAGGGGTGACGGCCATGTCCTACGTCGGCGCGCTGGGCGCGGGCCTGTTCACAGGCGTGCTGTACGCGGTGCTCCGGGTGAAGTCCCCGGCGCCGCCGCCGACGGCCCTGTTCGGGCTGCTCGGCATGCTGCTGGGTCAGGCACTGCTGGCGGCCGTCCTGTGAGCGCGCGCGACGCGGGGCCCGCGTGGCGCGGGGCGGCCGTCTCGCTCGCCGCCGGTCTGCTGATGGGGGCCGTCTACCAGCTCATGGGCGTCACCTCCCCCGCGCCGCCGCTGATCGGCCTCACCGGGCTCCTCGGCATCGTCCTGGGCGAACGCGGTGTCGCGGCCTGCCGGGAGAGGTCCGCCCGGCGGGACTCCGGCCACCCGGTCACCCCCGCCGCCCCGAACAGCACCCGGCGCCCACCGCGCCCGGGTGAACACCCACAGGAGAGTCACGATGGCAGGCAGTGAGAACCCCGGACTCGTCGACGTCCACGCACACTTCGTGACCGACTCCTACGTGCGCCGCGCACGGGCCGCGGGCCACGAACTCCCCGACGGCGTCCCCGCATGGCCCAGCTGGTCGGCCACCGAGCATTTGGAGCTGATGGACCGCGGCGGAATCAGCACCGCCGTGCTGTCGGTGTCCTCCCCCGGGGTCCACTTCGGGGACGACGCGGCGGCGCGTGCCCTCGCCCGTGAGGTCAACGAGGACGGCGCGCAGACGGTCCGCGACCATCCCGGGCGCTTCGGGCTCTTCGCGTCCCTGCCGCTGCCCGACATAGAGGGTTCGCTGGCGGAGGCCGCCTACGCCCTGGACGTGCTGGGGGCGGACGGCGTCGTCCTGGAGACCAACACCCACGGCGTCTATCTGGGCGACCAGCGCCTCGAACCGCTCTTCGCCGAACTCGGACGCCGTGAGGCCGTGGTGTTCGTGCACCCCACGTCACCGGTGTGCTGGGAGCAGTCGGCACTGGGCCGGCCGCGCCCGATGGTGGAATTCGTCTTCGACACCGCGCGGACGGTCACCGACCTGCTGTTCGCCGGTACGCTGCTGCGTCATCCCGGGCTCAAGGTCGTGGTCCCGCACTGCGGCGGCGCGCTGCCCGTGCTGGCCGACAGGATCAACGGCTTCATGCGGTTGTTCATGCCGTCCCAGGACGGTGCCCCGGACGCGGTGGCCCAGTTGCGGGAGCTGTACTACGACGTGGCCGGCCCGGCGTTCCCCCGGCAGGTGCCGGCTCTGCTCAACCTCGCCAGGCCCGAACGGCTGCTGTACGGCAGCGACTACTGCTGGACCCCGGCGCAGGCCGCCGTCGCCCACGCTGCCGCGTTCACCGGCGCTCCGGACCCGGTGGAAGGCACGTCCTGGCCGGCGCTGACGACACGTAACGCCCGAGGGCTGCTCCCCCGCCTGTCCCGCTGACAGGCTGTCCCGCCCGCACCTCACGAAAGGCCGGCCATGACGCCACCCGATGTCCCGCCCGTACCCTTCGAGTTCCCGGCCCCGCCCGATCCCGCCGCACTGCCGCTGCCGCCGGCGGCGCATCCCGCGCCCGGGGTGAAGCTGCTGCGGGGCGTGGTGTACGAGATGCACAGGGGCAGCCGGCCCCTGGAGCTGGACCTGTGGCTGCCGGCGGGAGGTGACGCGCCCGCCCCGGTAGTCGTCTTCGTGCACGGCGGCGGCTGGCGCACGGGGCTCCGGGACGACATGGGGCCCCGTTTCCGGTCGTGGCGGCCCGGACCCTTCGCCCGGCTCGTCGAGGCCGGCTTCGCGGTCGCCTGCCCGGACTACCGCCTCAGCGGCGAAGCGCACTTCCCCGCGCAGCGGGACGACCTGGCCGCCGCGCTGCGCCTGCTGCACGGCCGGGCGGGCGAACTCGGCATCGACGCCTCCCGGACCGTCCTGTGGGGCGAGTCCGCGGGCGCGCACCTGGCCGCCCACACCGCGCTCACCACACGGGCGATGGGCATCGCGCCGGTGCGCGGGTGCGTGTGCTGGTACGGGCCCAGCGACCTCGGCGCTCTCGCCGAGGACCACGGGGGTGCCTTCGACCCCGACGACCCGGGCACCTTCGAGGCGCTCCTCCTCGGCACGGCGCCCGGCACCGACGCGGGGCGGGCGAGGGCGGCGAGTCCCGTGGCGCACGTCACCGCGCAGGCCCCGCCCTTCCTCCTCCTGCACGGCACGGCCGACACCGTGGTTCCCGCCCGCCAGAGCGTCCGGCTCGCCGAGGCCCTGCGCGAGGCGGGGGTGTCCGTCGACCTGCGCCTGGTCGAGGGCGCACAGCATCTGTGGACCGGGATCTCCGACGAGCGGCTCGCGGAGTGCTTCGGGACGTCCGTGGAGTTCGCCCTCGGGCGCACCCGCTGACGGGGCGGCAGGCGGGGGGCCGCGCGGGGGCGAGCGGTCGATATGCTCGGGTCTCCCCCTGCCCCACGAGGAACGATGACCGACGCCGCACGGAACATGCCCCAGCTGCTCAGCGAAGCCAAGCGCTGGTTCGACGACGCACTGCTGGCCGGGATGCGGGCCGCGGGTGAGCAGCCCGTGACCGCGGCGCAGGCGGCGGTCTTCGCGTCCCTCGATCCGGAAGGCACCTCGATCTCCGAGCTGGCCCGCCGGATGGGAGTCACCCGTCAGACCACGCACCAGGCGGTGCACAGCCTGATCGGCATGGGAATGCTGGACCAGACGGCGGATCCGGACTCCGCCCGGTCCCGGATCGTGCGCTTCACCCCCGACGGAGCCCGCGCCCACGAGCGGGCGCAGATCATGCTCGCCGAGATAGAGGCCATCCTGGCCGAGCGCATCGGGGACCAGGCCGGCCGGCTGCGCGACATCCTGTCGCGCCCCTGGGGCGAGCCGCCCCAGCTGACGGCCAGTTTTTGAACCGCACGCGAACGGGCTGTGGCCCCCTCGGGAGGGGCCACGGCCCGCTCGGTCGCGCTACGGCGTGGTGATGTCCGGCCGGGGCGCGGTCGCCATGCCGCTCCCGATGGCGAAGCTGGGGTGCGGCGGCTGGTTGTAGGCGGTGTTCTGCCACGCGAGCCCCGTGCGGTACATGGTGTCGTGCAGCAGTGTCGTGATTTTCGTACCGGTCTCGTGCGGCGTCGAGTAGATCCGCAGGGCCGTGTTGTCGGTGGTCGGCCAGACGACCTCCTCGCGCCAGTCGCCGAAGATGTCGCCGGAGAGGGCGGGCGTGGCCTTCGTCCCGTTGCTGGAGTGGACCGAGGCTCCGGTCAGCAGCCGGGTGTCGGACGAGGTGCCGTACTTGTCGATGTGGGTGCCGTCGAGGAGCTCACGGGTGGTGTCGCCGTCCCACCAGGACAGGAAGTTCGAACTGGACGGCTTACGGCTGCTGACGACGTCGCCCTTCGGGCCGCGCACCCCGGAGACGACGGACGACCAGGACTCGGCGCCCGCGCTGCCGGACCAGATGTCGGCGGACACGCCGCGCCCGTTGTCGCCGCTCGCCGGGGTGGACCAGAGGATCTGACCGGTCTTGACGTCCGCCATCCACGAGGACGGCTTCGAGCTGTCCTCGTCGACCTTGAACTCCTCGAGACCCGCCCTGGACGGGTCGAGGTCCCCCACGTGCATGGCGTCGCCGTGGCCGTTCTTCGTCGTCCACAGCCCGCTGCCGTTGTCGTCCACGGCCATGGCGCCGTAGATGATCTCGTCCTTGCCGTCACCGTCGGCGTCGGCGACGGACAACTGGTGGTTGCCCTGGCCGTCGTAGCCCTTGCCGGTGTTGGTCGAGCTGTTCGTGTCGAAGGTCCAGCGCCGCGTGAAGGCGCCGCCCCGCCAGTCCCAGGCCGCGATGACGCTGCGCGTGTAGTAACCGCGCGCCATGATCAGGGAGGGCCTCGCGCCGTCCAGATAGGCCGTGCCCGCGAGGAAGCGGTCGACCCGGTTGCCGTACGAGTCGCCCCAGGAGGACACCGTGCCGCGCGCGGGGACGTAGTCGACAGTGCCCATCGCGGCACCCGTCTTCCCGTTGAACATCGTCAGGAACTCGGGGCCGGACAGGATGTAGCCGGAGGAGTTGCGGTAGTCGGCGGAAGAGCTCCCGATGACCTTGCCTGCTCCGTCGACGCTGCCGTCGGCGGTCTTCATCGCCACCTCGGCCTGGCCGTCACCGTCGTAGTCGTACACCTGGAACTGCGTGTAGTGCGCGCCGGAGCGGATGTTGCGCCCCAAGTCGATGCGCCAGAGCCTGGTGCCGTCCAGCCGGACCCCGTCGATGATCGTGTTGCCCGTGTAGCCGGACTGGGAGTTGTCCTTGGCGTTGGTGGGCTGCCACTTCAGTACGAAGTCGAGGGCGCCGTCGCCGTCCAGGTCACCCACGGAGGCGTCGTTGGCCTCGTAGGTGTAGGCGACCCCGTCGGGTGTGGTGCCTCCGGAGGGCGGGCTGATGGGAACGTCCTTGTACCCGGCGCGGAACTGGATCGCGTGCACCGAGTCGGCCTGCTCCACCCCGTTGACGACCGCCCGCACCGTGTAGTCGGCGGTGGCGGGCGCGCCGGAGTGGAAGTAGTTGGTCGACGCGGTGACCGGCGAGGCGTTGACCTTGGTGCCGGCCCGGTAGACGTTGAAGGAGACGTTGTCGGGGTCGGTACCGAGCCAGCGCCAGCTGACGAGGTTGCCGCTGTCCGTGTGGACGCTCACGACACCGCGGTCGAGCGCCTCCGCCTGCCGGGCGGTGGCGGCCTGCGAGGTGGGGCTGAGGGCGACGAGCCCGCCTGCGGCGAGCAGCCCGGCCGTCAGTGCGCCGACGAGCGCACGCGTACGGGTGATGCGGTGTCTGCGGTGGGGAGGGGAGTCGGGGCGGGGAAGGGGAGGCTCCACGGGAGGCACCTTCTGGCAGGGGATGGCTTACGCCCCCTCAGTTGCTGCCCGACACCGAAAGGTTGCCGCCGGCTTCCTTCGGCGTGGCGCTCCCCCGTCCCCGCCCCGCGCCGGCCGCGTGCGCCGCTGCGTGCAGCGAGCGCAGGGCCAGCAGCAGGAAGCCGATGTCGTCCAGGTAGACGGGGTCCGGCAGAAGGTCGACCGGCGAGACCGTGTAGATCACGGCCGCCCAGACGAGGGCCTTGCCGCGGAAGGGGACTCCCGCGTCGACCAGCAGCTTCCTCGCCCGGATCACGCGCACCAGGAGGACGGCGGCGAAGCCCGCCACGAGCAGGAGGACGAGCGCGCCGATGCCGAGCCATACCCAGGTGTCCATGGCTCATCTTCTCCCGGCGCGGCGGCCGGGGCCGACGGGCGTCATCCGTGGCTCCTGGCCTGGCGCCGCGACCGGCGGCGCTTCAGGGCACGCCGTTCGTTCTCGTCCATGCCTCCCCACACGCCCGCGTCCTGGCCGTTCTCCAGGGCCCAGTCCAGGCACCGTTCCTGGACCGGGCAGGTCCTGCAGACCGCCTTGGCCTCCTCGGCCTGTACGAGCGCCGGGCCACTGCTGCCGATGGGGAAGAACAGGTCGGGGTCCTCTTCGCGGCACGCCGCGAGTGTGCGCCAGTTGTCCATCTTTCTCACTCCCTGTCGAGCGGGACGGTCCCGCCGATCGCGTGGTTCGCGCTTGGTTGCTACGGGTTCCGCACTGTGTCGCGTGACCGTCCCCGGCCGTTCGAAACCCCAACAGGCCCGTTCTTCAGAGGTTTCCGGCACTTCCGCCGTCGATCGGCAGGGGTGTGCCCGGGTGCGGAGCACTGGCGCAGGCGCCGTCGAGACGGATGCGGTAGTCCATGACGACGCCGGGTTCGTCGATGATGTCCACCTTGCTTCCGGGAATCTCCAGGACCGCGCGGTCACCGATCTCCGGGGCCGCCACCCGGAGCAGGTGCAGGGCCGGGACGCCGGTCATGGGGTGCGGCGGAAAGCCGAGGGGCACGACCTGGACCGTGAGGTGCTGCCGGTGTCCGGCCTCCTCGAGCAGCGCCCGCTGCCCCCGCATCACCTGCGGGCCCCCGACCCGGGTGTGCAGGGCCGCGGCGGGACAGAGGGCCCACAGCACCGCTCCGCTCTCCTGGAGGCGCCGCTGTCGCTCCCCGAGCAGCTCGACACGCCTCTCCCGCCGTGCGGGGGTCTCGTCGGGGTGCAGGGCGCGGCACAGCGCCGCCTCGTAGTCGGGAGTGCGCAGGAGCTCGGGAACCAGTGCGGGATGCCAGGTCCGCACGAGCCGGGCGGAGGACTCGATGCCGATGACCTCCTGCTGCCACGGCTCCATCGTGTCCCGCCAGCGATGCCACCAGCCGGGCAGGTTCGCCGCGGCAAGTCCCGTCATGATCGGCTCGGCCTGGGCGGCGGGCACCCCGTAGCGCTCCAGGAGGACACGGACCTGATGGGCGTCCAGCCCGGTCTCCGCACGCTCGATGCGCCGTACGGTGGCGGGGTGTGCACCCAGTGCCACGGCGGCGGCCTGGAGACTGACGCCCGCGCGCTCCCGCAGGATCCGCAGGCGCGCGGCCAGGACGCGGTGCTCGACCGTGGGGCCGGATCGGGGCCTCATCGACGCACCTTCCTCGCGGGCTCCCGCACGGGGTGGGCCCGGCGCGGAGCGGGTTCCCGGCGCGGAGTGGGTGCCGCCTGGACGTAGCACCGATGAACATAAGCGGAATTATTCGTTCATTCTGTCCCTTGCAAAGTATGCCCTTTGCACGGAGAGTACGAACATGTCGGAAATAGTCGCGTGCGTGCGCCTCGCCTCGGAGAGCTCGGGCGGGCGTAGCGCACAGAGCTGGTGGATCCCCCGCCTCCCCCATGGCGTCCCCGAAGCAAGGCACCGCGTGCAGGAAGCCATGCGGAGCTGGGGAGAGCCCGACGAACGCGTGGAGACCGCCGCCCTGGTGGTGACCGAGCTGGTCACGAACGCCGTGGAGCACACGGCGGGCCGCCGGATCCGGTGCCGCCTGCTGCGCACCTCCGGCCGGGTCCGCATCTGCGTGTGGAACCGTCGCCTGCGGCACGGGCCACCACTGCCCGGCCCGAGAGTCCCGGCCGCGAGGCCCCACACACACCGCGACGGGCGGCTCACCGGCCCGCACGGCACCGCCGGGGAGCGACTTCACGCTCCCCGCATGCCCGACGGCATGGAGGGCCCCGGTCCGGCGCCCCTCACGGGACGTGAGGGGACGGACGAGCCGGACGGATTCAGTCTCGCCTCGATAGCCGAAGGCGGACGTGGCCTGATGCTGGTGGACACGCTGGCGGCACGGTGGGGCACCCGCACCAGCGTCTCCGGCCGGCTGGTCTGGGCCGACATCTGAGCACCTGGACGGCTCGCCTCAGACGAGCGCCCGGCACTCCGGGTGGCCCCAGCCGTTCGGATTCTTCGCGATCATGTCCTTGGCGGCATACGGCTTCCCGCACTGGCACCGGCCGGCGAATCTCGCCTTGATCGTCGTACCGGACCGGGCCGGCGCACCGGAGCGCGCGGATCCGCTCCCCGCTCCGCCTCCTGCCGCGCCCGTGGACCGCGTACCGCCCGACCGGCTCTTCGTGGAGCGGGCAGGGGCCGGTACCGGCAGGTCAGCCGTGCCGTGGGCGGTCCCCGCCGCCTGCTGCGAGACGGCCACCTCGCTCGCGGCCTGGTCGGCCAGCGCGTTGAGCGGATCGCCGTCCACCTGATGGGCCGGCACGTAGCGGAACTCCACGCTGCGCCCGGACAGCAGTTCGTCGATCCCGACGACCAGTTCACGGTTGGCGACCGGCTTGCCCCCCGACGTCTTCCAGCCGTTGCGTTTCCAGCCCGGCAGCCACTTCGTGACCGCGTTCATCGCGTACTGCGAGTCCATGCGCACCTCGACGGGCACGGTGGGATCGGTGGACCTCAGCAGCTCCAGCAGGGCGGTGAGCTCGGCGACGTTGTTCGTGGCCGTGCCCAGCGGGCCCGCCTCCCACCGCTGGGGGCTGCCCTGGCCGTCTGCCACGACCCACGCCCAGGCCGCAGGCCCCGGATTGCCCTTCGATGCCCCGTCACACGCGGCGATGATGCGCTCGTTCATGCCCCTGATCATGCCAGCCCGAAGATCCGGGGCCGGATGTACCGCGTGCGGGGCCCCGGCCGGGAACATCCGGCCGGGAGCCCCGTCAGGTGCGTCAGAGAACGCCGGAGGCGGAGACCGCGATCCGCGCCTTGGTCTTGCCGGACTGCGAACCGTACGACTCGATCTTGCGGACGAGCTCCATGCTGGACTCGTCGGCGACCTCGCCGAACACCACGTGCTTGCCGTCCAGCCACGGGGTGACGACGGTGGTGATGAAGAACTGCGAACCGTTGCTGTTCGGGCCGGCGTTGGCCATCGAGAGCAGACCCGGCTTGTTGTGCTTGAGGGTGAAGTTCTCGTCGGCGAACTTCTCGCCGTAGATGCTCTTGCCGCCGGTGCCGTTGCCGTTGGTGAAGTCGCCGCCCTGGAGCATGAAGTCCGGGATGACGCGGTGGAAGGGCGAGCCCGCGTAACCGAAGCCGTGCTCACCGGTGGCCAGCGCGCGGAAGTTCTCCGCCGTCTTGGGGGCCACGTCGTCGAAAAGGTTGAACACGATCCGCCCAGCGGGCTGGTCGTCGATGCTGATGTCGAAATACGCCTTGATGGTCATGAGGCCATCCTGACATCACCGGCAGCCTCACGTTGCACAGCCCCCGCCCGACGCGGCCGCGGACCCGTGTGCGGACGGTCACGAGAAAGGCGTACCACGGGGGTGAGCCGTGGTACGCCCGTCACTCAGGGAGAACGCCGCTTCCCCCTAGTCACCTCGTTCAGCGGTTGCCGCGGTGCCCGCCGTCACGATGCCCGCCGTCACGGTGCCCGCCATCGCGGTGGCCGCCGTCACGGTGCCGGCCCCAGGACTCGGAGTCGATCTTGCGCCCGCGGTTGTCGCGGAGGGTGGCGGTGTCCCTGCTGTCCCACACGTAGTTGCGACGGTCCTGGTAGACGTCGTGCCGGGTGTCGCGGCCCACACCGGTGTGGACGCGGACCGAGGAACGGCCTGCGAGCCGCAGGTCGAAGGTGTACGAGCGACGGCTCTCGTCGGTGAGCGTCCAGCCACGGAGGTTGACGGTGTGGCGGCTGGTGTTGGTGACGGTGACCCACTCCGCGTTCAGGCTGCGGTTGGAGCCGTTGTCACGACCGGGGCTCTCGTACTGGATCTCGCCCAGGACGACCGCCGAGCGGTGGGCGGGCCGGCTGTGACCGTGGTCCCATCCATCGGCCGTGGCGGGCAGAGCCGCTGCTCCGAGCAGTGCGCCCGAGGCGAGCAGGGTGGCGGTGATCCGTCGTGCGGAACGGGACATGGAAACCCCTCATCATGCGGGCCCGGAATGGGACTCCAGGCGTTTTCTCCGATCCCGGCGTAGTGCCGGGAACGCAAACTTTGTCCCGCTTTCGAGGTGGCTGGAAGGTGTCCCGCTTCGTGTGACGAAGTACGGACATTTCTGTCACACACAACTGCATTCGGCATGAATTCCGGCGGTCGTAGACCTGTCAACCGTTGATCATTGCACCGACCCTTTCAGGGCCCCGTTCCGCAGGTCGAGGCGCCCCGTTCACCCCCGCTCCACCACCCCGGGCGCCCATGACCGGAACAGGCGGATCCGTGTAACAGGAGCGAGAGCGCTTGCCTGGACAGGCATTCCATTACCGCCTGGACAGGAGCTCACGCGTTCGAGCCCTCAGGACCCAGCGCGAGGGGGCGATTTTGGGCCGCTGCCCGCCGCTGGTGACCAGGGCGTTGACCGACGTCATCGGATCCATCGCCGACGCCCTGGCCAGCAGGACTCCGACGGCCAGCGGCAGCAGGGTCACGGCCAGCGCCGTTCCGGCCGTGGTCAGGGTCTGGATGCGAGGGCGCGTCGGCGCGTCGGGGAGCATGGTCCCCATTCCACCGGCACCGGGCCGCGCCGGTATCGGTCCGGGTACTCAGACGCGTGGCGCCGCCCTACTCATTCCGGCCCCGGCCTTCACCCGGCCTCGGACGGCGGGCCCCAGTGGGAGAAGCGCGGCAGCCACTTCACCCGGTAGTCGGGGTGCCCCGCGTGTTCGGCGGCCATCTGACGGACGACGAACCCGAGCCCGACGGCGCGGCCCGAGGCGAAGTCCTGGGCCGGCCGGTCGGTGTCCAGGGCCGCGATCTCCTCGTACTCGTCCAGCAGTACCCGAGTGGTCTCGATGCGGCGCAGGGTCCGGGCGGGGTCCTGGAAGGCGATGTGCCGGTCGTAGCCACGCGACCGCACGACGAACGCGATGCCGCTCGTCCGGTCGTGCACCTCGCCGGGCGCCTCGGCCGGGGTGCGCCAGCCGTCACCGCCGGCTTCCCGCGCGATGAGCTCCTCGTCCGCGAGGCGCGCCCGCACGAAGGCCAAGAGGTCCGAATTGTCTGCCATCTGGTTCCGCATCCTTCTTGGTAACCGCGGCCGATCCTCGTTCACCGCCGCGGACCCGTTCTGCCCGACCAGCAGAGGATGCCTCACCCGGGCGTCCGGCCCGCAGCCCGGGGCGAGGTTCAGCGGGCTGTGTCCCGGCGGGCGGCCAGCAGGAGCGCGATGTCGTCGGGGCGGTCGTCGTCCAGCCCCGCCCGTGCGATCACCCCGTCGGCCGCCTCGGCCAGCGGCAGGTGGCCGACGTCGGCCAAAGTGCTGCGCAGCCGCTCGATGCCCTCGTCGATGTCCGCGCCCGCCTTCTCCACCAGTCCGTCCGTGAACAGTGCCAGGACCGCGCCGGTCTCCAGCCGCAGCGCGGTGACGGGATACGACGCCTCGGGGGCCACGCCGAGTACCACTCCCCCGGCGAGGTCCAGCACCTCGGTGCCGCCGTCGGGGTGCCGCAGTACCGGCTGGGGGTGCCCGGCGCGCACGGCCGTGGCGTCGCCCGTGAGGGGGTCGAGCAGCACGTAGCAGCAACTCGCGAACTGACCGGGGTCGAGGCCGATGAGCAGCCGGTTCGTGGCGCTCATGATCTCCTGCGGCCCGTGCCCGATGAGCGCGAAGGCACGTACGGCGCTGCGCAACTGGCCCATGGTGGCGGCTGCCGCGACACCGTGTCCCTGCACGTCCCCGATGACCAGGGCGAGGCCGCTGCCGGTCTCGATGACGTCGTACCAGTCGCCGCCGACCTCGATGTCCTGGGTGCCGGAGAGGTAGCGCCCGACCGTGGCGACCTGTTCCACGTGGGGCAGCCGGTGCGGCAACAGCGCGTCCTGGAGCCCACGCGCCAGAGCGGACTCGGTGTCGTACCGCTGCGCGCGCTGGAGGGCCTGGGCGATGAGACCGGCGAGCGCGGTGAGGGCGGTGCGCTCCTCGGGGCTGAAGCCGCGCGGCTGGTCGAAGCCGAGGATGCACGAGCCGACCGGGCGGCCCGAGGCGATGAGGGGCAGGAAGGCACGGGCTCCGACGTCGGTGTCCATCGGGATGCCGGGGTAGGCGTCGGCCAGTTGCTCCATGGACTCGAAGAAGAGCGGCCGCCCGGTCGTGAGTGTCTCCACGCCGGGGATGTGGGCGTCGAGGCCGACCCCGTCGAAGCGGTCCAGGAAGCCCATGGGAAAGCCCGTCTCCCACGCCATGCAGAGGCGCCGCTCGTGCTGGAGGTAGATGGCCAGCTGCCTGCCGCCGAACGCGGGAAGGAGTTCCTCGGTCACCACGGCGGACACCTGACGCGCCGTGACGGCCTCCGTCAGCGCGATGGCCAGGGCCACCGGGCGGTACAGGACGGCGGTGCGCTCGTCCGACGCGCCGAACCCTCCTCCGGCAGCGGCGGTGGGCTCGGGCGCGTGACCGGGCCGGCCGGAGGGGCTGAGGGTGACCGTGACCCCGTCGCGGCCGGGGAACATCGCCACCGACAGCCACTGCGTCGGAGTGTGCCGGGCGAGGAAGTGGACCGGGTCGTCGGAGAACAGGGCGGCTCGGTGGTGGTCCTCGTACGCCGGGTTCGCGAAGAAGGGCAGGGCATCCCACAGGATCCGGCCGGTCAGCTCCTCCCGGGTGCGGCCCACGATCTCCTCGGCCCTGCGGTTGGCGTAGGTGATCCGGCCGGTGCGGTCGAAGGAGAGGATGCCGCGTGGGACCCGGCCGGCGGTCTCCGGGACGACGGGTCCCGATCCCGGGTCGAGCAGGACGCCCGCCAGCCGCCCCTCCGGTTCCCCGGTGCCCTCCTGGGGGACGCGGGTGAGTTCGGCCACGAGGGGGCGGGCGTCGGCCCCCCACAGGCGCATCCGGCGCACGGGGGGCTCTGCCGACCGCGCGGTCTGCCTCCCGAGGACGAGCAGGCCGTGCACGTCCTCCGGCCGCAGCTTTGCCGTCAGTGCTTCCATGGTGCGCGCGGGCGGCGTCGTGGACCCGAGACCGAGCAGCGCGTGGGCTTCGCCGTCCGCCGTGAGGGCCCCGCTGTCCACGTCCCACTCGAAGCGCCCGATCCGCAGCGGCCGGCCGGACTCCGAGGGCAGCCGCAGCAAGGCGGGCTCGCCGTCCCACTCGACCGCCGCACCCTCCTGTTCCAGGGCGGTGAGATCCTCGCCGAGCCGCCGCGCGACGGCCTCCATCGCGTGCCGGTCGGCTCCGCTGACGGGGACACCACGGGTGGCGTAGCGCAGCACGACGAGCACGCCGGCGGGTGCGGTTCCGCACAGCACGGGTACGCACAGGCATCCGAAGGGGAAGGGCAGCCCCGCCATGAGCTGCGGGAACCGCCGCATGCTGTCCTCCGCGTCGCCCAGGTACACGGGGGCGCCGGAGCGGTACGCCTCGGCCACGGGGAAGGGCCGGTTCACGTGCATGCGCCACCACGGCCGCATCAGCGAACCGGGCAGCCCCGCGAGCACCGCCAGCATCAGGAGGTCCGGCGTGCGGGAGCGCAGGTAGACGCCGCCGGCGTACCCTCCGCCGGCGTCGACGGCGCTCACCACGGCCTGGGCGAGCACCGCCGGCAGCCCGCCGGGCGTTCGGCTGCCATCGGGGCTCCAGGTCACACAGCCAGGATGCGCACCCGTTCCCGGGTGCGCATGTCCACGGCCGTGCTTCCCTCAGGTGCCCGCGGGTACCGAGGGCTCCGTACCGGCCCGCCCGCACACCGATGCGGCGGCCTCGGCGGCGAAGGACAGCATGTCCCGCACCGTCTCAGGGTCCGGGCTCGCCGTGAAGGAGCCGAGGTCTCCCATGCGGCTGAGCAGGCCCGCGGCGAACGCGTCGCCGGCCCCGATGGTGTTGACGACCTCGACGGGAACCGCCGGGACGGACACGGGCGGGGCGGTGGCGGTGTACGCCGTGCTGCCCCGGGCGCCCCGGGTCAGGACGACCAGCCGCCCTCCGGCGGCCAGCCTCCGGCAGGTCTCCTCGGGGCCGGCGCCGGGCCACAGGTGTTCCAGGTCCTCGTCGCTGGCCTTGACGACGTGTGCGAGGCCGCACAGTGCGCGCAGGGCCGCCGAGCCGTTGCCGGGGCCAAGGGTGCGGTCCCGGCGGACGTTGGGGTCGACCACCAGGAGGGAGCCGGAGGCGGCCGCGTGCGCGGTGGCCCGTACGGCGGTGGCCGCCGGCTCCACGACGGCCGCGAGCCCGCCCACGTAGACGGCGCCGAAGCGGGAGGTCTGCGCGGAGAGGTCGGGCAGCCGGAAGGTCGCCGTGTCCTGGAGGTGGAAGTGGTAGCCGGTGCCCTCCGTGCCGGGATCGGCGACGGCGAGCGCCGTGGGCAGACCGGAGCGTGTGCACGGCGTGAGGTCGACCCCGGCCGCCGCCAGCCGCGCCTCGATGGTGCGGGCGAAGCCGTCGCCGCCCAGACCCCCGGCGAACACGGTCGTGGTCCCGAGCCTCGCGAGCCCGACGGCGACGTTGGCCGCCGCCCCGCCGAACTGCGCGGCCCGCAGGTCCCCCTCCCCGGCCACGGGTACGAGATCGATGAGGGCCTCACCGAGCACGAGGACGGAGGCGGGCCGTCCGCCCCTCACGGTTCGACCACGATCTTGCGGCCGATGCCCGCCTTGAAGCGGTCGATGGCCTGCGGGTACTGGTCGAGCGGCAGCCGGTCGCTGATGAAGACGGCCGGGTCGAGGACGCCGGTGGCGAAGAGCGCGGCGGCGCGTTCGTAGCTGTGCAGGACCGCCATCGATCCGGTGATGGTGATCTCCTGGTTGTAGATGCGGTACGGCTCGATCACCGCCGTCGTGGCGTAGTCGGCCACCCCGAACTGGAGGAACGTCCCTCCCTTGGCCACCCGGCCGAGGCCGTCCTGGATGGCCGCAGCGTTACCGGTCGCGTCGATGACGACGTCCCAGCCGCCGGGCCGGTCCAGTTCGTCGGCCCCGGCCGCCGAGCGGGAACAGCCGAGGAGGGCGGCCGTGGCGAGGCGGTCGGGGTTGACGTCGAGGACGTCGACGCCCGCGGCCCCGGTGCGCTTGGCGAGCTCCAGCATCATCAGGCCCATGGTCCCCGAGCCGTAGATGAGCACTTCGGCGCCGAGCGTGCTGCTGAGGACGTCGTACCCCCGGACCGCGCAGGACAAGGGCTCGATCAGGGCCGCGTCCTTGACGTCGATGTGCTCGGGCAGCTTCACGCAGTTGGCCACGGGTGCGACGGCGTACTCGGCCGCGCCGCCGGCCACGGTGACGCCGATGGCGGCCCAGCGCTCGCAGAGGTTGCCGCGCCCGATGCGGCAGTAGCGGCACTCGTGACAGTGCAGGGAGGGGTCGACGGCCACCAGGTCGCCCACGGCCAGCTCCGTGACCTCCTGGCCGACACCCACGACCTCCCCGGCGAACTCGTGGCCGGGGACGAGGGGCAGGGACGGTGCGAACTCGCCCTGGAGGATGTGCAGGTCGGTGCCGCACAGTCCGCACGAGGCGACCGAGACGACGACGTCGCGCGGGCCGGGGTCGGGGTCGGGGACGGTGGTGACGGAGACCTTGCCGGGGGCTTCGACGATCGCTGCCCGCATTATTTCACTGCTCCAAGAGACAGGCCCTGGACGAGTTTGTCCTGGGCGGCGTAGCCGGCGGCGAGCACCGGCAGGGACACGACGACGGACGCGGCGCACAGCTGGGCCAGGAAGAGGCCCTGGCTGGTGACGAATCCGGTGAGGAAGACGGGCGCCGTCTGGGCGACGACGCCGGTGAGCACCCGTGCGAAGAGCAGCTCGTTCCAGCTGAAGATGAAGCAGATGAGGGCGGTGGCGGCGATGCCCGGCGCTGCCATCGGCGCGACGACCCTGCCCAGGACGGTCGGCAGCCTCGCGCCGTCGACCTGGGCGGCCTCGATGACGGAGACCGGTACGTCGGCGAGGAACGACTGCATCATCCAGACGGCGATCGGCAGGTTCATCGAGGTGTAGAGCAGGACGAGGAGCCAGATGTTGTCCAGCAGCCCGGCGTTCTTGGCGAACAGGTAGACGGGCAGGAGCCCGGCGACGACGGGCAGCATCTTCGTGGAGAGGAAGAAGAACATCACGTCCGTCCACTTGCGGACGCGGCGGATGGACAGGGCGTACGCCGCCGGGAGCGCCAGCAGGAGCACCAGAACCGTGGAGAAGAAGGAGGCGCCCAGGGAGTTGAGCAGCGGTGGCCACGGCGTCACTCCGGTGTCGGCTCCGAAGAAGGCCCGGTAACCGTCGAGGGTGAGCGGCGCGAAGAGGGAGGGCGGGTTGGTGGCGGCGTCCGGCTCCGCGTGCAGCGAGGTCAGCAGCATCCACAGCGCGGGCAGGCAGAAGGCGAGTCCTGCCGCCCAGGCCAGCAGGCCGAGCGCCGTGTTGCGCCGTTTGGCTCTGCGCAGGGCCCGTCGCGCGGACGGGGCCGGCGCGGGGACGGTGGCAGTGGTCATGCGCGGTTCGCCTCCTCACTGAAGAGGGACGAGACGGTCCGGAGCGCGAAGGTGGCGATGATGATCGTGCCGATCACCACGACGACTCCCGCGGCGGACGCCAGTCCGTATTCGTGGGCCTGGTAGAAGGTCTGGTAGATGGTGTACGGAAGGTTGGCGGTGCCGAGCCCACCGGCGGTGATCGTGAACACCGCGTCGAAGTTCTGCACGATGTAGACAGCACCGAGCAGAACCCCGAGTTCGAGGTATCTGCGCAGGTGAGGCAGGGTCAGGTAGCGGAAGGTCTGCCAGGCGCTCGCCCCGTCGAGCCGTGCCGCCTCGACCACCTCGGCCGGCCGGCTCTGGAGCCCCGCGAGCAGGATCAGCATCATGAACGGCGTCCATTGCCAGACCAGTGCGGCGATCACGGCGAGCAGCGGCATCTCGGCGATCCAGTCCGGCTGGCTCGGGCTCGTGTCGCCGAAGAGCTCACCGACCCAGCTCAGGGCGCCGTTGAGGAGGCCGTACTCGGGGTTGTACAGCGCGTGCTTCCACAGCAGGGCGGCGGAGACGGGCACGATCAGGAACGGGGTGATGAGCAGGGTGCGGACCATGCCCCGGCCGAAGAACGTACGGTCGAGGAGGAGTGCGAGGGCCAGGCCGAGCACCACGGTGGCGACGACCACGCCCACGGTCAGCAGGATCGTGGTGAGCACCGAGTCGCGGAGTGCCGCGTCGGTGAACACGGAGACGTAGTTGTCCAGTCCGTTGAAGGCGCGCTTGTCGGGCCTGAGGGAGTTCCAGTCGAAGAGGGAGATCACCAGGGTCGCCACGAACGGCAGCTGGGTGACGGCGATCAGGAACACGAGCGCGGGCAGGAGCGGCGCCCTGGTGGCCCAGGCCCGGGGGCCGGGCCTCCTGCGGGCCGGGGCGGCGGCCTGGCCGGGTGGTGACTGCGGGGTGGTGCTGACAGCTGTGGTCATCGGTACTCCTTGGCGACCTCTTCGGCCAGCTTCTGGGAGGTGGCCAGCGCCTTGTCGACGGACTGGCGGCCGGCGATGGCCGCGCTGATCTCCTGCGCGACCCGGGTGCCGAGATCGGTGAACTCGGGGATGCCGACGAACTGGATCCCGGGCACGGGGCGCGGCTGCGTGCCGGGATTCTCGGGGTCCGCCGCGGAGATGGCCTGCTCGGTGACGTCCGCGAACGCGCCTGCCGCCTTGCGGTACTCGGGGTTGTCGTAGGTGGAGGCCCGTTTGCCGGCCGGCGCGTCGGCCCAGCCGCTGGTCTCACCGACGAGCGATTCGTACTCCTTCCCGGAGGCCCAGGAGACGAATTTCCAGGCGTCGTCGGCCTTCTTGGACGCCTTCTGGATGCCCCAGGCCCAGGTGTAGAGCCATCCAGAGCTCTTCGTCTCCTCGACCGGGGCCGGTACGTAGCCGATCTTCCCCTTGACCGGGGAGCCGGCCGCCTCCAGTGAGCCCGCGCCCGCTGTCGCGTCGTACCACATGGCGGTCTTGCCCTGGGTCATGTTGTTGAGGCACTCGGCGTATCCGGACTGGGAGGCCCCGCGCTCGCCGTGCTCGCGCACGAGGTCGACGTAGAACTTGGTGGCCTTCTTGAACTCGGGCGAGGTGAGCTGCGGTTTCCAGTCCTCGGTGAACCAGGTGCCGCCCATGGTGTTGACGACGGTGGTGAGCGGAGCCATGAGCTCCCCCCAGCCGGGCAGCCCGCGCAGGCAGATGCCCTTCATGCCGGGCTCGGCCCCGTCGGCCTCCGCCGCGAGTCCCGCCACCTGTTGCCAGGTGGGGTGCGGGGGCATCGTCAGCCCCTTCGCCTCGAAGACGTCCTTGCGGTACATGAGGAAGGACGACTCGCCGTAGAAGGGTTCGGCGTAGAGCCTGCCCTCGGCGGTGAGCGATTTCCGCAGGGGTTCGAGGATGTCGTCCTGATCGAACGCGGGGTCCTGTTCGGCGTACGTGTCGAGGGGGTGCAGCCAGTCGTTCTCGGCGAAGAAGGGCACCTCGAAGTTGCTGATGGTGCCGATGTCGTACTGGCCGGCCTGGTTGGAGAAGTCCTGGCTGATCTTGTCGCGTACGTCGTTCTCCGGGAGCACCGTGAAGTGGACCTTGATGCCGGTCTCCTCGGTGAAGTGCTCGGCGGTGAGCTTCTGCAGTGCGAGCATCTGCGGGTTGTTCACCATCAGGACGTTGAGCGCGTCACCCCCTCCGAAGGCGGTGCCGCCCGCTCCCGCGCACCCGGCGGTGAGAAGGACCATCGCTGCCGTGCCCGCGACCGCACGCACGCGGATCCCACGGCGTCGTTGCTGGTGGGGCATAAGTAGATCTCCTGTATCGGTCGTAGCGGCTCGTGTGTCGGCGCCCCGTGCCGTCGGTGCTCCTGCCGTTCCGGGGCATGGCTGGTCCGCCCTCCGGCTCCTCACCGGGGCGAGGAGCCGGAGGGGACGGGCATCGGTGGGACGGCGGGCCCGGGCACCGCCGCCTGCGGGGTCAGACGCGGATGACGTTCGGGCCGAGGAGTGAGTAACGCTGGGCCTCGGCCGAGGGCAGGCCGGTGTCGGTGACGATCGTCTCGAAGTCGCCGACGCCCGCGAACCGGCAGAAGCTCACCGCTCCGAACTTCGTGTGGACTCCGGTGAAGACCCTGCGGCGGGCGCTGCGCATGGCCTGCGCCTTGACCTCGCACACCGTCGGGTCCGGGGTGGTCAGCCCGTACTGCCGGGAGATTCCGTTCGCGCCGACGTACGCCAGGTCGATGACGAAGTCGGCGAGCATGCGGGTGGCCCAGTGGTCGACCGTGGCCATGGTGCTGCCTCGCAGACGCCCGCCGAGCACGAGGACCGACGTCTTCTCCACGTCCGCGAGGACGGTCGCGACCGCGAGGGAGGCGGTGACCACCGTCAGGGGCCGGTCACGGGGCAGGGCTTCGGCGATGAGCTGGGGGGTGAAGCCCTCGTCGACGAACACCGTCTCGGCGTCACCGAGCAGGTCGGCGGCGGCCCTGGCGATCCGTGACTTCTGGGGTACGTGGTGCGTGGTGCGCATCGCGAGCGTGGTCTCGAACCCCGCGCTCTCGACCGGGTACGCACCACCGTGGGTACGCCGTACGAGGCCGTGCTCCTCCAGGATGTGCAGATCGCGCCGGATGGTCTCCTTGGCCACCTGGAACCGCTCGGCCAGCCGGTTCACGTCGACGGAACCGTCCTGCCGGGCGGCTTCCAGAATCCCTCGTCGGCGTTCCTCGGTGCCCACGGAACCATCCCTGCTCTCGTACGAATCCGGTGGAGGCCCTGCGTCCGTTCGGGCCCACGCACTGTTTGTACAAGCAGAAACGGTTGTTCGACCAGCTCCTTCGCCCGACGCGCTACGCCCGTTCGCGCCCGTTTCATCTCAGGTCTTCGCGCTGGTCACCCGCGTGAAGCGGGCGGCGGGCGGGCCCGGCTGCGCCCGATCGACCGATGCGGGCACCCGTTTCACGCCCGTTCCCGGTCACACCCGCACGCGGCCCCGCGGATTTCGGCCGCGCAGCCGGATGCCATGGGCCTTCGGCTGGATCGCGATGACAACGACCGCCCCTCGCCGTGGCGTTGCTGTGAAAGACTGCGCGGGCGGAGCGCTTCGCCTCGTCCGGGGTTCCAACTCTCCGCCTCCCTGCGCTCGGACGGCCCGCCGGAAGCGAGCGAGCCGTGTCGCGCCGTACCGCTCCGGAAGGGACCGTTCCATGACCGAGGCGCACCAGCACCCGGCAGCCCGGGCGTTCGACGCCATCGGCGCCGACTACGAGCGGGCCTTCGCCGGCTCGGCGGCGCACCTCGCCTCGCTGGACCGGCTGCTGGGCGCCCTGGCCCCGCGGAGCCGGGTCCTGGACGTCGGCAGCGGCACGGGCCGGCCGACCGCCGGGACGCTGGCGGACGCGGGGCACGAGGTGCTGGGGGTCGACGTCTCGCCCGTCATGGTGGAGCTGGCCTCCCGCCGCGTGCCCGGGGCGTCCTTCCGCTGCGCCGACATCCGTGAGGCCGCCCTGGAGGAGGAGAGCTTCGACGCGGTCTGCGTCTACTTCTCGCTCCTGCAGATGCCGCGCGAGGAGCAGCGCACCCTCGTGGGGCGGCTGACGAGGGCGCTCAGGCCGGGGGGCCGTATGGTCCTGGCGACGGTACCGCTGGACGTGGAGGATGTGAGCGCCGTGTTCATGGGCCAGGAGGTACGGGTGACCAGCTTCGGCCCCGAGTCGTTCAGGGCGCTCGCGACCGGCGCGGGGCTCACCGTCGAGCACGAGGACGACACGGTGTTCACACCGTCCCATCCGGCGGCGGGCCCCGAACCCCATCTCTTCCTGCACTGCCGCAAGTGATCCGGCGGCAGCGTCACACCGGGCCGTCGGTGTCCGTCGGCAGCGGCTGTTCCGTCCAGATGACCTTGCCGCCGTCGTCGGTGTAGCGGGTACCCCAGCGTTCGGCCAGCTGGGCGACGAGGAAGAGCCCCCGGCCGCCCTCGTCCATGCTGGCTGCCTGGCGCAGGTGGGGTGAGGTGCTGCTGCGGTCGGACACCTCGCAGATCAGCGTCCTGTCACGGATCAGCCGCACGCCGATGGGGCCGGTGGCGTAGCGGATGGAGTTGGTGACCAGTTCGCTGAGGATCAGCTCGGTCGTGAAGGCTTCCTCGACCAGCTCCCACTCGGCCAGCTTGCGGGACACGTCGGACCGGACCCTGGCGACCGCCGAGGGGTCGGACGGCACGTCCCAGTCGGCCACGTTCTCGGGGGCCAGCCGGAGGGTGCGGCCGACGAGCAGGGCCACGTCGTCCCGTGCCCTGCCGGGCACCAGGGCGCGCAGGACGGCCTCACAGGTCTCCTCGGGGGTCCGGTCGGGGTGGCCGGCCAGGGTCTCGCGCAGCAGTTCCAGCCCTTCGTCGATGTCACGGTGCCGCTCCTCCACCAGCCCGTCCGTGTAGAGCACCAGCCGGCTGTCCGGGGGAAGCTCCACGTCGTACGTCTCGAAGGGCAGGCCGCCGAGCCCGAGGGGCGGGCCACCGGGCACGTCGGCGAAGACCGCTTCCCCGTCGGGGCTGACGACGACCGGCTGGAGGTGGCCCGCCCGGGCCATCGCGCAGCGTCCGGTGGCCGGGTCGTAGATGGCGTAGAGGCAGGTCGCGCCGGTGACACCGCCGCCCTCGGAGCCGTCGGCGGCCTCGTCCTGGTCGATGCGGGCGACCAGCTCGTCCAGATGCCACAGCAGTTCGTCGGGGGGCAGGTCCAGGGTGGAGAAGTTGTGTACGGCCGTGCGCAGGCGCCCCATGGTGGCGGCCGCGTGGAGTCCGTGGCCGACCACGTCACCGACCACGAGTGCCACCCTGGCGCCGGGCAGCGGGATGATGTCGAACCAGTCACCGCCGACACCGCCGAGGCCACCGAGCCCCGCCTGTGCGGGGAGGTAGCGGTAGGCGGCGTCGATGGCGGTCTGGTCGGGGAGGCCGCGCGGGAGCAGGCTGCGCTGCAGGGTGACGGCCACGTTGTGCTCGCGCGAGTAGCGCCGGGCGTTGTCGATGCTCACCGCGGCGCGGGCGACGAGCTCCTCGGCCACGGAGAGGTCCTCGTCCTCGAACGGGTCGGGCATCCGGGCCCGCCAGAACATGGCCACGCCGAGGACCACACCCCTGGCCCGCATCGGGACGGCTATCAGCGAATGGAACCCGCATTCCACGATGTGGTCGGCGTTCGCCGGGTCGGGCTCCTGCCATCCCGACCTCGTCGTCAGGTCGGGGTCGAGTACGGCTTCCCCTCTGAGGAGCGCGGCGCCGATGTCCGTGCCCGGCAGGAAACGGATGACCGCCCCCAGGGGGGACAGGCCTGTGTCGTCCCGGGAGCCGCTGAAGGCGGTGCGGCGCAGGCCGTGGATGGCGGCTCCGGCTGCCGTGGGCTCCTCGCCGCGCAGCACCTCCTCGGCCACGTCGACAGTGGAGTAGTCGGCGAACCTGGCGGTGGCGAAGTCGGAGAGTTCCTCGCAGGTGCGCATGACGTCCAGGGTGGTGCCGATCTCGGTGCCCGCGTCGTAGAGCAGTTTCAGCCTCCCGCGCGCCATGGCGGCCCGGCCCGAGAGCGCCTGGAGCTCGGTGGTGTCGCGCAAGGTCGTCACGCTGCCGGGCGGTCCGCCGTTCCGGTCCGTGGACCGCTGGCTGACCGCGAGGAGCCGGTCGCCCACGGAGTGCACCTCGTCCGTCGCGCTGCGTCCCGAGGTCAGCAGCGTCGTGATGACGGGGTCGAGTCCGAGTTCGGCGACGGGCACCCCCTCGACCTCCGCGGGAAGACCGAGGAGCCTTCGCGCCTCGTCATTGGCCAGCAGGAGGCGCCCGTCACCGCTGACGATGACCACGCCTTCCCGTACGGCGTGCAGAACGGCGTCGTGATGCTCGTACATGCGGGTCATCTCGGTCGGGCCGAGACCGTGCGTCTGGCGTTTGAGCCGGCGGGTGACGAGCGCGGTGCCGCCCATGGTGAGCAGCAGGATCCCTCCGGCGGTGCCGAACAGCAGGGGGAACTGGCTCTCGGTGACCCCGCTGACGGTCTTGATCGTGATCCCGG
This sequence comes from Streptomyces sp. NPDC006516, assembly GCF_040611875.1. Taxonomy (NCBI): domain Bacteria; kingdom Bacillati; phylum Actinomycetota; class Actinomycetes; order Kitasatosporales; family Streptomycetaceae; genus Streptomyces; species Streptomyces sp. NPDC006516. Next base: position 73,178 of record NZ_JBEXPD010000016.1, on the reverse strand, counting down.
CGGACACCAGGCCCACCACTTCGCCGTCCGCACCGAAGACGGGCACCACGGCCTGGACCAGCGGGCCGATGGTCCCGTCGACCTTCTCGGTGACGACCCGCCCGTCGAGAGCGGGGCCGACCTCACCGACGAACTTCTTGCCGATGCGGTCGGGCAGCGGATGCGTGTAGCGGACGGCGTCCAGATCCATGACCACGATGAAGTCGACGCCGGATCCCTTCCGTGCCGCCTCGGCCTTCGGCTGGAGCACCGCGGTGGGATCGGGGCTCCGCAGGGCCGCTTCCATTCCGGGGGCGTTCGCGAAGGTCTCGGCCACGGCGACCGAGCGATTGCGGGCTTCACGCTCACTGCCGGCCCGCGACTGCAGCACGAGCGCAGTCACGGAGGCAGCGACGAGCAACACCACGATCGCCACCTGCAGGAGAAAGACCTGACCAGCGAGGCTTCTCATCCCGAGAAACGAACGCGGGCGGCCGTAGCGTCCGGCCATGCCCCCCTTTCTACACGGCTTCCCGCTTCCTCGCCGCCCCGCCGCCCCCGTGGGCGGGCGGGTACGCCCGGTGGTCAGGCGGTCAGACGCCCGGGATGAGGGAGGCGACCAGCACGGACCGCACGACGGGGGTGTCCGTGGATCCGCGCGTGGATCGCCTCGGGTCCGATGCCGCGGGCAACCGGTCCCGGGGATTCCCTGGGATGCAGGCCGCACCCTCCCGCACCGCCGCCGGGCCTGTTCAGCGCCTTCCGGCGGGCTGCCGCCGGACGCGTACGGCGGGGTGTCCAACAGCCGGCGCGGCTACTGCAGGGCGCGTACGGCGGCCTTGAACACCAGGGGCAGGCGCTGGGCGGCCGGGACGATCAGGCCGGCGGAGAGCGGGTGTCCGGCCGTCGCCAGCAGCGCCTGGGTGAGCAGCCGATGGCGGCGCGTCAGGCGTGTCCACCGTGCGGGGTAGAGCTCGGGACGACCCGCCGCGAGGCAGTCGACCGCGGCCGAGGCGGTCGCCGTCGCCAGGGCGATGCCCTCGCCGGTGAGCGCGTCCACGTAACCCGCCGCGTCCCCGACCAGCAGCACGCGGCCGGCTCTCGGCGCGGCGGCGGTCCGGCGCAGGGGGCCCGCGCCCCGCACGGGGCCGGCGTCGAGACCCCGGAGCGCTCGGGCCAGGGCGGGGAACGCGGCGAGGTGCTGCTCGTGGGAGCACCGGTGACGGCTGAGCACGGCCACGCCGATCAGCCCCTCCCCCACCGGGGTCACATACGCCTCGCCGTGGCGTGACCAGTGCACCTCGACGAAGTCCGTCCAGGGGGCGACACCATAATGGCGGCGCAGCCCGTATCTGCGGGGCGCGGTGCCGGCCCGCTCCAGGCCCAGTGCGCGGCGCGAGGGCGAGTGCAGGCCGTCCGCCGCGATCAGCCAGCGTGCCGTCATGCCCGCCGCCGTGACGCTGTCGTGCCGCTGGCGCACCTCCTCAACCCGGCCCGTGACGACACGTACGCCGAGCTCCCTGGCCCGCCGGTGCAGGGCCGCGTGCAGTTCGGTCCGGCGCACGCCGAGTCCGGGGCCGCCGCTGAAGGCCGCCTCGGCCCGCCGGGCGCCCTCGACGTAGCGGATTCCGCGCAGTGCGCTGCCGGCCGGGGTGACGCCCAGTGCGCGCAGGGCCGCCACGCCGCTGGGCATGATGCCCTCGCCGCAGGCCTTGTCCACCGGGGCCGGGCGGGGTTCGACCACGACGGCCTCCAGACCCGCCGCGGCGGCCCGGATGGCCGCCGCGAGCCCGGCCGGTCCGCCGCCCGCCACCAGGATGTCGATCACGCGCGCGCGTCCGCCCCGGCGAAACGGGCCAGCGCGCTGTCCTCGCACCGGACGCGTACGGCCATGAGTGCCGCGTTGAGCACGGTGAACAGGACGGCGGTGACCCAGGCGCCGTGCACCAGCGGCAGGGCGGCTCCCTCGGCGGCGACGGCCACGTAGTTGGGGTGGCGGAGGAAGCGGTAGGGGCCGCCGGTCACCAGGGGCAGGCCCGGGACGACGATGACCCGGGTGTTCCAGCGGCGCCCCAGCGTACGGACGCACCACCAGCGCAGCCCTTGTGCGGCGGCCACCACAGCGACCATGCTCCAGCCGAGCCAGGGCAGGAAGGGCCGGTCCGCCAGCCATGTCTCGGCGAGGCAGGCGCCGAGCAGGGCGGTGTGCAGGGTCACCATCGCCGGGTAGTGGCCGCGTCCGGCTTCGGTGCCGCCCCGGGCCAGACTCCAGCGCGCGTTGCGCAGCGCCACCGCGAGCTCGGCGAGGCGTTCGGCGGCGACCGCCAGCACCAGGGCGGTGTACCAGATCATGTGTTCCTCCGGACTACCAGCGCAGCAGCACCAGTTCGCAGCAGAACCCGGGGCCCATGGCCATCAGGAGGCCGGGGCTGCCGGGTTCGGGCCTTCGCCGGTCCATCGTGTCCCGCAGGACGTGCAGCACCGAGGACGACGACAGGTTGCCGGTCTCGGCCAGCGATCTCCGGGTGACGTCGAGGGCGTCATCGGGCAGGTCCAGGGCGTCCGTGACAGCCTCCAGGACCTTGGGGCCTCCGGGGTGGCACACCCAGCGGGCGATGTCCTTCGGCTTGAGCCCGTGCGGTTCCAGGAAGCCGGTGACGTCCTCGGCGAGATACCGGCGCACGACGTCGGGGACGGCCGGGTCGAGCACCACGGTGAACCCGGAGCCCCGGATGTCCCAGCCCATGATGTGCCCGGTGTCCGGATACAGACGGCTGCGGGTGTCCAGTACCTCGGGACCGCCCGTGGCCGAGGGGTGTGCGCCGCCGACGAGGACCGCCGCCGCGGCGCCGTCACCGAACAGTGCGGTGGCGACCAGGTTGGCGGGGGTGGCGTCCTCGCGCTGGAAGGTCAGGGAGCAGAGCTCGACGGAGAGCAGGACGGCGACCTGTCCTGGGCGCCCGAGCAGGTAGTCGTGCAGCCGCGCCGTCCCGGCGGCGCCGGCGACGCAGCCCAGTCCGAAGACGGGGAGCCGTTTGACGTCGGGGCGCAGACCCAGGCGGCCGACGAGCCGCGCGTCCACCGAGGGCGCCGCGATCCCGGTGACGGAGGTGAACATCAGCAGGTCCACGTCGGCGGGCAGCAGTCCGGCCTTGCGCAGGGCGCCGCGTACCGCTTCAGCTCCGAGGTCGACGGCCGCGTCGATGAAGACGTCGTTGGCCGCGCCGAAGTCGTCCAGTTCGGCGTAGTCCCCCAGGGGCAGCACCGTGTTCCGGCTGCGCACTCCGGCGTTGCCGTGGATCCGGTCGAGCACACGACGGTCCGCCCCGTCCGGCAGGCAGGTGCGCGCCACCATGTCGGTGATCTCCCGCTGGCCGTGACGGTGCGGTGGCAGCACCCCGTGGACGGCCGCGATCCGGGTCATCCTGGCCACCGCTTCGGAGAGGTCATGACCCACATCCTGCCCGCAGAACGGGGCAAATCGCCGCAGGTGCGGCGCGCGGCTGTCGTGTTCGTGTGCTCAGGAGTACCTACGATCGGCCCGTGGACACCACGGACCGGCTCGCATCCCGGACAACGGCCGTACGGCTGCCGCGCCCGCTGACCGGCCTGCTCCGCTCCTGCCACCCGGGTCCGGTCGCGGCGGTGACCGCGCTGGTCGCGGCGCTGGGCGCCGGTGCGGGCCTCGGGGGCGGCCGTTGTGCGCTGGTCGCGTCGGCCGTGCTGGCCGGCCAGCTCTCGGTGGGCTGGTGCAACGACGCCTTCGACGCCCGCCGCGACGCCGACGCGGCCCGGCCCGGCAAGCCGGTGGCCCTGGGCGCGGTCGGAGCGGGCACCGTGTGGGGTGCCGCGTTCACCGGTCTGGCCCTGTGCGCGCTGCTGTCCTTCGCGTGCGGGGCCGCCGCGGGTTCCGCGCATCTGGCGGGAGTCCTGGCGGCCTGGGCGTACAACCTGAAGCTCAAGGAGACGGTGCTGTCCTGGCTGCCGTATGCGGTCGGCTTCGGCAGCCTGCCCTGTCTGGTCGCCCTGAGCCTGCCCGGCCACCCCTGGCCCGCCTGGTGGGCGGTGGCCGCGGGCGCCCTGCTCGGTGTCGCGGCACATCTGGGCGACGTACTGCCCGACATCGAGGCGGATCTGCGGGCGGGGATCCGCGGCCTGCCGCAGCGGTGGGGCGAGGCCCGCGCCCGGCGCCTGCTGCCGCTCCCCCTGCTGGCGGCCACCGCGGTCCTGCTCCTGGGCCCCCGCGCGAGCGGCGAGCCCGGCCCGCCCGCCCTCCTGGTCGCGGTTGCCCTCTGTGCCGTGGTGCTGGCGACGGCGTGCGCCGCTCCCCGGCCGGTCAGGACGTGGCGCAAGGCAGCGCTCGCGGGGACGGTCGCGGTGGCCGCCGCGGACGTGGCGCTGCTGCTGGCGCAGGGTACGTCGATCGCGTGACGGCCCGCGCGGACGGGGGGAGCCGTCCGTACGGGCCGCCGGCCTCGTACCGCTACTGCCCGGCGAGACCGGTGTGCGCGATGCCCCGCACGATCTGCCGCTGGAAGAACGCGAAGACGACCAGGAGCGGCATCCCCGCGATCACGAGCGAGGCCATGATCTGCGCGTAGCGCACACCGAAGGTCGACTGGACGTTGACGAGGCCCACGGGCAGGGTCATGCCGCCCGGGTCGGTGGTCACGAGGAACGGCCAGAGGAAATTGTTCCAGGTGGAGATGAAGGTGAAGATCGCCACGGCGGCGAGCACCGGCCGGGACAGCGGGATGACGATCGTCCAGAAGACCCGCCAGCGGCCGGCGCCGTCGACGAAGGCCGCCTCCTCCAGCTCCCGTGGCACGCCCTCGAAGAACTTGACCAGGATGAACACCATGGCGGGTACGGCGACCTGGGGCAGGATCACGCCCCAGTAGGTGTCGACGAGGCCGAGCTGGACCATCTCGCGGAACAGGGGCGCGATGAGGACCTGCGGCGGCACCATGATGCCGGCGAGCACCAGACCGTAGATGAGCCGACGGCCCCGGAAGTCGGTGCGGGTGAAGCCGTAGGCGGCCATGGCGCAGGTCACGACGGTCAGCAGCGTCGTCATGACGGAGATGTACGCCGAGTTCATGAGCCAGACCATGAGGTCGCCCGACTCCCAGACCTTGCTGTACGCCTCGAAGGTGACGCGCGAACCGATCCAGGAGAGCGGGGTCTTCGCGGTGTCCCCCTCAGGTTTGAGGGAGGTGGCGACGGCCCAGGCGAGGGGCAGGAGCCAGGCCGCGGTGAGCAGCAGGGCGATGGCGAGCAGGACGATCCTGCCGGGGGTCCACCGCGGGCGGCGGCCCCCCGCGTCGGCGGGCCGCCCGGGCCTCTCGGGCCGGGGGGTGCGGGACGGTACGACGGTGATGGAACCGCTCACTTCGCGGCCTCCTCAGCTCGGCGCCGGGACAGCAGCGGCTGCACCAGGGAGACGGTCAGGATCAGGGCGAAGAAGATGTAGGAGACGGCCGAGGCGTAACCGATGCGGTAGCCCGTGAAGCCCTGCTGGTAGACGTACTGGAGGATCGGCCGGGTGGACTCGTCGGGGCCGCCGCCGGTCATGATGTAGACCTGGTCGAAGATCTTCAGCGAGGCGAGCACCTGGAGGACGACGACCAGTCCTGTGGTCCGGCGCAGCATCGGCAGGGTGATGTGGAGCAGCCGCTTCCACGCGCCCGCCCCGTCGAGTTCCGCGGCCTCGTACAGGTGCGCCGGAATGGCCTGGAGGGCGGCGAGGTACAGCAGGAAGTTGAAGCCGACGGTCCACCAGACGGTGGTGGCCACGATGCTGAGCATGGCGTAACGCTCGTCGGTCAGCCAGCCGATCTCCGGGGTCAGGCCGACGGAGGCCAGCAGTTGGTCGGCGAGACCGAAGTCGGACGGCAGGATCATGTTGACGAACAGCAGGCAGACGACGCCGGAGGGCAGCAGGAACGGGGCGAACCAGCTGAGCCGCCACAGCCACTGCACGACCCGCAGCTGATGGGCGAGCAGTGCGAGGACCAGGCCGACGACGACGAGGGGGACGGTGGACAGGACCGTGAACCAGACGGTGTTCCACAGCGAGGACCACACCTCGGGGTCGCGGACCGCCTCGGCGTAGTTGTCGAGGCCGACGAACTCCCCTCCGCTGCCGGTGATGTTCTCGCTCGTCAGGCTCATGCCCAGGCCGGATATCAGCGGCCAGATGAGGAACATGGCGTACACGAGGAGGAAGGGCGCGATGAACACCAGGCCGTGTTCGGTCCACTTCCTGCGCACGGAGCGGGCCGGGCGTCCGGCCGCGCTCCCTGCGGGCTTCGACGCGGGCTCCGTCGCCGCGGCGGTGGTCGTGGTCATGACGCGTCTCCCGGGAGGGGGTTGCGGGTGTCGAGGAGGGTCCGCAGCCGGGCCTTCGCCTCGGTCAGGGCGTTGCGCGGGCTCCTGGAGCCGGTGAGGACCCCGGAGAACACTGCGCCGAGCTCGATCCACAGCCTGGAGGCCGAGCCGGCGAACCACGCGGGCTCGTCGAGTGCCACGTCGTCGATCACGGTGCGGTATTCGGACTGCGGCTTGAGCGCGAGGTAGGCCGGGTCGTCGAGCACCGGGAGGTAGGCGGGCACATGGCCGCCCTCGGCCCAGGCCACCGAGTTGCGCAGCATCCAGGCGACGAGGGTGTGCGCCGCCTCGTTGCCCGCACCGCCCCGGTCCGCCTGGTGCGGCAGGACGAAGGCGTGGCAGTCGGCCTGGGTGGCCGCTGTGCCGAACAGCGCGGGGATACGGGCCATGGAGAACGGGAGCCCGGTGGCCTTGAAGGTGCTGATCTCCCATTCGCCGTTGAGGTGGAAGGCGGTCTTGCCGCCGTTGAAGACGCCGACGGATCCGGCGTAGTCGACGCGGCGCACCATCAGCCCCTCCTCGATGAGCCGGGCCAGGTACTCCAGGACCCCGAGGGCCTTGGCGTCGTCGAGCGCGAGGCGCTTCCCGTCCGGGGAGAGCACCTTGCCGCCGGTCTGGGCGTAGAAGCTGGAGAACAGACGCCACGGGGTGATGCAGTCGGGGCCGAGCGTCTCGGTCACGAGCCCCGGCTGCCCGGTCGCCTTCTTCGCGGCGCGCAGGGCCTCGGCGAACTCCTCGGCGCCGCTGATCGGCTTGAGCCGGCCGCCCGACAGGAGTCCGGCCTTCTCGCAGACCTCGGTCTGGTAGTAGAGGACGAAGGGGTGGGTGTCGAGGGGTACGGCGTACTGCTTGCCGGCCACCTGGCCCCGGCGCCAGATGTCCGGCGGGAAGTCCGCCTCGCGCACCCCGTGTTCGGCCAGCAGGTCGAGGTCGAACGGGTCGAGGAGCCTGCCGGGGGCGAAGCCCGTGAGCCGGGCGAGGTGCAGTGCGGCGAGTTCGGGTGCCCGGCCCCCGGCACCCGCCATGCCGAGCTTGGTGTAGTACGGGGCGCCCCATTGCAGGGTCGAGGCCTCCAGGGCGATGCCGGGGTGCTCTCCGCGGAAATCGTCCAGCATGCCCTGCATGTTCACCCCGTCACCACCTCCGAAGAGGTGCCAGAACCGCAGCAGCGTCTGTCCCGGACCTGCTGCGGTGGCGGGGGCGGCACAACCGGACAGGGAACCGAGGGCTCCGGCGGCGGCCAGGGCGCCGGCACCGCCCGCGAGGGCTCGGCGCCGGCTGAGGAGGGGTGCATGCATGGCGGCTCGTCTCGACTCGTCTCTGAGGTGCGGGGACGCGGCGAAGGAGGGCGGGGTGTTCGATATTTCGGCTCCCGACCGCTACTTCGGACGGGACCGTAGGCCGGGGAAAACCCGGCGTCAATGACTCGCGCTGAAATTGCGAACAATGTTCGAAACCGCGAACGCCACGCTGCTCCACGCGCGCGGAAACGGCCACCGGAAGCACCCTCGCCGGGGCGCGGCGAGGAGATGTCGCGAGGATGCGCGCACATTTCTTACTGGGGGGTAGGCCCGCCGGGCATCCTTGCTATACCTTCCGTCTAACAAGAGGGGCGAGAAGGCGGAACGGCCGGGCGGACACCGGCCCTCCACGCATGCTGCCCGCACAACAGAGCTGCCCGACACCGTCTTTGCCGCTCCGTCACCGCAGCCACGCAATGTGAACGCACCAAGGAACATCGCTGACGAACCGAGGAGCCGCACCATGGCAAGCAGCACCGTTCGACCGGATGCCCAGGACCGGCCGCCCGAGGACGACCTCACCCGTCGCCTCCTCGAATCGGCCGCCACGCTCGCCTACGACCCCGCCACCGAGGTCGACTGGGAGACCCCGCTGGACAAGGACTTCCACGGCGCGAGCCCGGAGTGGAGCACTCTGTACGGCACCGCCTACTGGGCGGAGCTCACCGAGGAACAGCGCAAGGAACTCACCCGCCAGGAAGCCGCTTCGGTGGCCAGCACCGGCATCTGGTTCGAGATGATCCTGCAGCAGATGGTGCTGCGCGACGTGTACGCGAAGGACCCGACGAGCGCGGACGTCCAGTGGGCGCTCACCGAGATCGCCGAGGAGTGCCGGCACTCGATCATGTTCGCCCGAGGCGCGCAGAAGCTGGGCGCCCCTCCCTACCGGCCGCACCGGGTCGCCGTCGAGCTGGGACGGGCCTTCAAGACGCTCGCGTTCGGCGAGGCGGCGTACGCGGCGATCCTCGTCGCGGAGGAGGTCCTGGACGTCATGCAGCGCGACTGGATGCGCGACGAGCGCGTCGTGCCCTTCGTCCGCACCATCAACAACATCCATGTGGTCGAGGAATCCCGGCACATGAAGTTCGCCCGTGCGGAGACACGCAAGCACCTCAGCGGCGCGGGCCCGGTCCGGCGCAGGATCAACGCGCTCGTCATCGCGATCGCGTCGTACGTGATCGTCACGAGCATGGTGAACAAGGGCGTCTACGCGAACGCCGGGCTCGACGCGGAACGCGCGATCGGCGAGGCGAAGGCCAACGAGCACCACAAGGCGATGATGCGGTCCAGCTGCTCCGGCCTCATGGAGTTCCTGGCCTCCGCCCGGCTGCTGACCAAGCCCGCCCTGATGTTCTACAAGCGCGCCCATCTGATCTGAGCGGACGACATGACCTACGCCATCACCCAGACGTGCTGCAGCGACGCCACGTGCGTCACGGTGTGCCCCGTCAACTGCATCCATCCGACGCCGGACGAGCCGGATTTCGGCCGGACGGAGATGCTGTACATCGACCCGGCCTCCTGCATCGACTGCGGGGCCTGCGCCGACGCGTGCCCGGTGGACGCGGTCTTCCCGGTGGACGCGCTGCCGGCCGCGCAGCGGGAGTACGGCCCGCTGAACGCCGCGTACTTCGCGGGCAGGGAGGCCGTTCCGGCGTCCGAGGGGCCGAACTTCCACGTGTGGGGCGAGCCGGTCTTCGACCGGAACCTGCCGGCGGACTTCGCTCCCCTGCGCGTCGCGGTGGTGGGCACCGGCCCGGCGGGAATGTACGCCGCCGAGGACCTGCTGCTGCACACCGGCGCCGAGGTGACGCTGATCGACCGGCTGCCCGTCGCCGGCGGGCTCATCCGCTACGGTGTGGCGCCCGACCACCTCTCGACCAAGAAGGCCGGTGACACCTTCGCGAGGTTCCACACGCATCCGCGCGTGCGCATGCACCTGGGCCTGGAGGTGGGCCGCGACCTCACCCCGCAGGAGCTCGCCGACCACCACGACGCGGTGATCTACGCGGTCGGCGCGCCGGCCGGCCGCAGTCTCGGCATCCCGGGCGAGGACCTGGCCGGCAGCATCTGCGCGACGACGTTCGTCTCCTGGTACAACGCCCATCCCGACGTCGCCCCGGAGGCGGTGGACCTGTCGGCGGAGCGCGTCGTCGTGGTCGGCAACGGAAACGTTGCACTCGACGTGGCCCGCATCCTGGTCTCGGACCCCGCGACGCTGGCGGCGGGTGACATCGCGGGCCACGCGCTGGAGGCCCTGCGCGCGAGCGCGGTGCGCGAGGTGGTGCTGCTGGGGCGCCGGGGCCCCGCCGACGCGGCGTACACCCGGTCCGAGCTGCTCGCGCTGAAGCATCTGCCCGGCGTGGAGCTCGTCGTCGACGACCACGACCCCCGGACCGGCGCGGCGATCGACGCCGCGGCGCCGGGTGAGCGGGCGGCTCTGCTCCAGGACGTCGCCCGCGCGAAGGTGGACTGGCCGGGGCCGCCCTCTGCCGGGCGTCGCATCGTGTTCCGCTTCCACTCCGCGCCGGTGGAGGCGCTCGGTGACGGTGGTGTGCGAGCGGTCCGGGTGACCGGCGGGCCCGACGGCGCCGAGCGTCTGGAGATACCGGCGGGGCTGCTGCTGCGCGCCGTCGGCCAGCGCGGTGTGCCGGTCACCGGACTGCCGTTCGACGAGGTGACGGGCACGGTTCCGCACGAGAACGGACGCGTGGCGGACCGTCCCGGTACGTACGTCGTGGGCTGGATCAAGCGCGGGCCCTCCGGGGGCATCGGCGCCAACCGGACCTGTGCCGCCGAGACCGTCACCGCGCTCCTGGAGGATGCCGTGGCCGGTGCGCTGCCCTCCCCCGGACAGGGGGCGAAGGCGTTCCAGCGGCTGGTGCGGCGCCGTAACCGGCGGGTCGTGGACGCGCGGGGCCTGGAGCGGATCGAGCGGGCCGAACTGGCCCTGGGGCAGCGCGCGGGCCGGCCCCGGATCAAGCTGGCCACGGTCCCCGAGCTGGTGGCGGCGGCGAAGAGCCGTCGCGTCCCGGGCTGACCGGGGGCTGCCCGGAGGAGCCGTCGCGTCCCGGGCTGACCCGGGGCTGCCCGGGAAGGGGCCGTGATCGTCGTACGGACGGCTCCGGCGGGTCGTGAGGACCCGGCCGGAGCCGTGCCGGCGTCGCGGGCTCCCTCTTCTGTGGCCCGGCGTGCGGCGGAGCCCCGCTCAGGCCCTCGCCTTGGACTGGGCCTCGGCCTCGGCGCGGTAAAGGCGGCGCAACCGGACCACGCCGAGGTCGTGCTGGTACAGGTTCTCCTGCTGGTCGGCGTCGACGGGCATGGCCTCCAGCATGACGCGGTCCTGTTCCAGGACGTCCCAGTGGCGCTGCTCGATCAACGTCCGGTAGAGGAAGCGCCAGGACGCGCGCTGCCAGTCCGCGACCCGGCGGTAACGCCAGAAGAAGACCCCGCTGCGCTGTTCGTCGACCGGGCAGACCATGCCGACGATGCCGAACGCACCGCCGGGACCGGCCGACGGGGGGTAGGGGATGGAGAGGTCGACCCAGTCCACCCCGGTGCGGCAGAGTTCCACCCAGTCGAAGTTGACGCCCCGCTGGTCGGTCTTCTCGAAGAAGTAGCCCCGGGCGGTCTCCCGGATGCGGAACTTGGCGGTCGTGTCGCCGTCGAACATCGTGTGGGAGTCGTGGTGCAGGAACGCGCCGTGCATCGGGTCGAGCAGGTTCTCCACGGCGTAGCGCCAGGGCGTGTTCCACTCCGCGTAGCAGAGGAACGCCTCCACCTCGGGGTCGGTCAGCGGCTCCGGAAGCGTCAGTTCGGCGGGCTCAGGGTGCTCCTCGTCCCCGAAGTAGGCGAGGATCGCGCCCCCGACCTCGCGTACGGGCAGCGAGGTGACCAGCCGCTTGCCCTCCAGGCTGCAGCCGGGCAGGCCGGGCACCGAGGAGACCGTGCCGTCGGACTCGACCTCGACGCCGTGGTACCAGCACGCCACCCGGTCGCCGAGGTGCTTGCCGAGCGACAGCGGGGCGCCGCGGTGGGGGCAGCGGTCGGCGAGCATGGACAGGACACCGTCGGAGCGCCGGAACAGCAGCCACTGCTCGCCGAGCGCGGTCACCTTGCGCATCGCGCCCGGCGCGACGAAGTGGGAGGGGACGACAGGGTGCCACTGGTTGCGCAGGCCGGTCGCGTAGATGTGTTCCGCGGAGGCGGAGGACGACAGCGTCATGGTCAGGCTCCCAGTCGGTTCATCTCGGCGCGGAAGGACTCCTCGGTCCAGGGCGTGCCGTCGGCGGCGTGGACCTGGCGGGCGTTGAGCCCGCGCACCACGTCGGTCAGCTCGTGGCCCTCGCGGGTGAAGACCTCTTCGAGGGTCGCCGCGAGCTTGTACTCGTACGGCGTCGGCTCGTGCGTGCGGGACTGGTGGATGTCCAGGTACGGCCAGGTGTCGTTCACGGTGTCTCCTGAAAGTGCGGGGGAAGGGGTCACAGGTCGAGGACGAGCCGGCCGGATGCGCACCGCGAGACACAGATCATCATCGAGGCGCCCGCGGCCCGTTCGGCCTCGCTCAGCAGGAAGTCGCGGTGATCGGGCGTGCCTTCGAGCACCCGGGTCTCGCAGGAGCCGCAGATCCCGTCGCGGCACGAGTTGTTCACGGTGATCCCCGCGCCCTCCGCGGCCTCCAGCACCGAGGTCCCCGCGCCGACGGTGAGCGTCACCCCGGAGGTGCGGCACTCGACCTCGAAGGCCTCGTCGTCGCCGGTGTGTTCCACCGTGGGCGCCGCGAAACGCTCCAGGCGCAGCCGGTCCACGGGGCAGCGCTCTTCGACAGCGGCGAGCAGCGGCTCGGGGCCGCAGGAGTAGACGAGGGTGTTCGCGGGAAGGCCGGCGAGCACGGAGTCCAGGTCGATGTGGCCGTGTTCGTCCTGGGGAACGAGCGTGAGGTCACCGCCCAGTGCCTCGAGTTCGGCGGTGAAGGCCATGGACGACCGGTTCCTGCCGCCGTAGACCATCCGCCACCCTGCGCCCCGGCGCGCCGCTTCCCGGGCCATCGCCAGCAGCGGGGTGATCCCGATGCCCCCGGCGACGAACACGTAACTCTCGGCGTCCTCCAGCGCGAAGTGGTTGCGCGGCTCGGAGACGATGATCTGCTGGCCGGGCCGCAGCTGGGTGTGCACGAAGCGTGAACCGCCGCGCGAGGCGGGTTCGTTGAGCACGCCGATGCGGTACACGTCGGCGGCGAGGGGATCCCCGCACAGGCTGTACTGGCGGACCTGCCCGCCGGCGTGGACGTCGACGTGGGCGCCGGGGGTCCATGCGGGCAGCGGTTTGCCGTCGGGGTGGGTGAGTTCGACGGACAGGACGCCTTCGGCCTCCCAGGTCATACGACGGACGGTCAGCCGCAGCGAATCCTCGCTCATGGTCTGTTGCCTCCTTACCGGCAGTTCAAGGCGGCCGGGTTACTGGCCCGGGATCCGCACGGGCGGGGTGAACGGGTTCTTCATCGGGCCCAGCGCGGCCAGGTCGACCTCCACGAGCGTGGGGCCGTCCGAGGCGACCGCTGCGCCGATCACCGCGTCCGCGTCCTGCGCGGCGCCGATGCGTGCGTAGGGCAGGCCGCAGGCCTGGGCGAGCAGGGCGAAGTCGGGGGTCGTCAGGTCGACGCCCGAGCGCCGGCCGCCGTGATGGTCCTGCATGTTGCGCAGGACCCCGTAGCCGCCGTCGTTGAAGACGATCAGGGTCAGGCGGGGCCGCTCCTGGGCGAGGGTGAGGAGCTCTCCGAGGTGGACGGCGAGTCCCCCGTCTCCCGCGATCACGACGGTGGGCGCGTCGGGCCGCGCGAGCGCCGCGCCGATGCCCATGCCGAGCCCCTGTCCGATGCCGCCGCCGCGCGGGAAGACGTTGTCCTTGGGGTCGTACATCTCCAGGAGGCGGTTGCCCCAGCTGCTGGAGGGGATGGTGACGTCGCGTGCGACGACGGCCTCGCGGGGCAGTGCGGCGCGGATGGCGTCGCAGATCGCGGCCTGGGGCCCGATGGAATCGTGCAGGACCGCGCGCACCTCGGTGCGTACGGCGCCGACGCGGTCGGTCCAGCCGGGTTCGGCGGGCCGTGCGTGTCCCAGCAGGCCGGCCAGGGTGGCTGCCGCGTCGCCGTGCAGTGCGTGCGTGGCGGGGTGGACACGGCCGAGCGCCGCGGCGTCGACGTCGATCTGGATGTGCGCCTCGGGGAGCCCGAGCGTGTAGTCGGCGGTCTCGTTCGACCGGAAGTGCGTGCCGATCGTGAGCAGGAGGTCGGCGTCGGCGAGGAGAGCGCGTACGGCGGGCGTGGTGGCGAAGTTGCCGATGACCTGCTCGTGGTCCTCGGGCACGCTGCCGCGCCCGGAGTTCGAGGTGATCAGCCCGGCGCCGGTCGCTTCCAGCAGGGCGGCCAGCTCGCCGCGTGCGGTGTTCGCACCGCCTCCCGCCCACACGAGCGGGCGGCGGGCGACCGCCAGGAGTTCGCCCGCTGCGGCGAGTTCGGCCTCGGCGGGGGTCAGGGGGGCGGGCGTCGCGGGCTCGGCGGATTCGTCCGTCTGGGCCGCGTACTGGAGGTCGATCGGCCATTCCACGCTGGCCGGGCCGCCGGGGGCGGCGAGCGCCGCACGGGCCGCCTCGCGCAGGATGCTTCCGGCCTGTTCGGTGTCCGGCACGGTCCGCGCGTATGCGGAGACGGCCGTGAGCATGCCGAGCTGGTCCTTGGTCTCGTGGATGAACCCCCTTCCGCTGCCGAGGAACTCGCTCTCCACCTGGCCGGTGACGTGCAGCACGGAGCTCCCGGCGCTGAGCGCCTCGATCAGCGATCCGGCGGCGTTGCCGGCGCCGGTGCCGGTGGAGGTCAGGGCGCATCCGAGGGTGCCCCGGGCCCGCCCGTAGGCGTCGGCGGCGTTCACCGCGGACGCCTCGTGGCGCACGGGGACGAACCGCAGCTCACGGTCGACGGCTTCGACGAGCGGCAGGTTGTGGACGCTGACGATGCCGAAGACGGTGTCGATGCCGAGTTCGCGCAGGACGGTGACGAGGAGATCGCCTCCGTTGTCGTGACGCATGGTGGTGTCTCCTCAGAGGATGGAGCGGCCGACGCCGCCGCAGACGTCGATGCTGGTGCCGGTGATGTAGGAGGCGCGGGGCGAGAGCAGGGCGACGACCGCGTAGGCGACCTCTTCGGCCCTGCCCAGGCGGCCCAGCGCGATGCCGCGGTCCTCGGCCAGTCCGGCCTGCCATTCCTCGTACGTCAGGCCGGAGTCCGCCGCCGCGTGGCGGCGGGTCCACTGCCCGGTGTCCACCAGGCCGAGGCACACCGAGTTGACCCGGATGCCGTCACCGGCGAGCTCCACGGACAGGGACTTGGAGAGGTTGAGGATGCCCGCGCGGGCGGCGCTCGTCGTGATCAGCCGGGTCTCGGGCTGCTTGGCGAGGACGGCGTTGATGTTGACCACGCTCGCCGCACCGGACGCGGCGAGGTGGGGGCGCGCCGCCTGGAGGGGATGGAGGACTCCGGCGAACTTCAGCTCGAGCTCGTCGCGCCAGTCCTCGGCGGTGGAGTCGTCGAGGCCCTTCATGCGGGACTGCCCGGCGTTGTTCACGAGTCCGTCGATGCCGCCGAACTCCTCGGCGGTGCGCCCGACGAAGGCGCCGACCGCGTCGGCGTCCCGTACGTCGCACACGCCGGTCAGCAGGCGGTCGCGGTCGGCGCCGAGGCCGGCCACCGCGCCGGCGAGCCGGTCCGCGTCACGGCCGCAGGTGGCCACGCGGGCGCCTTCGTCGAGCAGGGCGCGGACCGTGGCCAGGCCGACGCCCGAGCTGCCGCCGGTGACCACGATGGTGCGGTCGGCGAGGCCCAGATCCATAACTCTTGTCTCCTGCGCTTCAGTTCATGGTGAATCCGCCGTTGACGGCGATCACCTGTCCGGTCAGATAGCGGGACTCCTCGCCGAGCAGGAAGGAGACGATCCCGGTGAGGTCGTCCGGCTGCTGCGGCCGGGAGATGGCCCGGTTCATGCGGTAGAGGTCGTGCCGCTCGGCGGGCACGGTCTCGGTCGCCTCGCATTCGGTGAGGCCGGGGGCCACCGCGTTGACGGTGATCCCCTTCTCGCCGAGTTCGCGTGCCATGGCGCGGGTCAGCGCGATGACGGCGCCCTTGGAGGCGATGTAGTGGGCGAGGCGTGGGGAGCCGTACAGGGCGGCGTCCGAGGCGAGGTTGACGATGCGCCCGGGCCCGGCGAAGAGCGGGTACAGCACCTTCGACACCAGCCAGGGACTGCGGGCGTTGACCGTCATCAGCCGGTCCCACACCTCGACGTCGATGTCCTGGAACTCGCTTCCGCCCACGCCGTTCGCCAGCGCCGCGTTGTTGACCAGGCCGTACAGCGGGCCGAGTTCTCGCACGGAGGCGGCGAGCGCCTCCACCGACGCGGGGTCCGCGACGTCGCAGCGTACGAAGTGGGCGTCGATGCCCTCCCGGCGCAGCTCCGCCGCGGCGTGCTCGCCGCGCTCACGCTCCAGTTCGGCGAGGACGACCCGGAAGCCGTCGGTGCCCGCCCGGCGGGCCATGGCCAGTCCCAGGCCACGGCCCGCTCCGGTGACGACGACGGTGCGCCGGCCTGCCGGGGGCTGGTCAGCCACGGGTGACGCCGTGCATCGGCGAGTACTCGGGGTAGGTCGGCACCTGCGGCTTCTGAGTGCCGATGACGACGCAGAACAGGGCGTCGGTGTCGCCCTCGTTCTTGAGGGACCGGGTCACACCGGCGGGGACGACGATCATGTCGCGGTAGCCGAGGGTGCGGTACTCGGCCTCGTCGGCTCCGCGGTGGATGCCGACCTTGACCTCGCCCTCCAGGACGAAGAACGCTTCCTCGACGTCGTGGTGCGTGTGGGCCGGGCCCTCGGCGCCGGGCGGGAGCAGCATGTTGGAGAAGGTGAACCCGCCGGACGGGAGGATGCGGCTGTCGCTCTCGTGGTTGCCGGTGGCACCCGAGCCGACGTAGCGGATCTGGCCGCGGCGGAACTGCGGGCCGGCCTTCTCCTGGAAGGAGAGGGTGTCGAAGTCGGCTACCCGGGAGGCCTTGGTGGCGATGAGGGAGTCGGTGTACGCGGAGAGGTCGTCGCCGTTGTCGTACGCGTCGGTGGTCAGAGGCATGGTGAGGGCTCCTGTTCGAGGATGGATGCGGTGATGCGGAGGTGGGAGAGCACCCAGGCGTTGAAGTGGCCCGGCTGCTCCTGGTTGGCCAGGTGACCGGCGTCCTTGACGATCACGTAGGCGGTCTTGTGGATGGCCCCGGCGATGGCCTGGCTCGCCTCGATGCCGGTGACCCGGTCCTGTTCGCCGCAGAGGACGAGGGTGGGGGCGGCGATCGAGGGCAGCTCGGCGCGCAGGTCGGCGGAGGCCATGGACTCGGCGGCGTGGGCGTAGCCCGGCAGCCGTACCGAGGCGGCCATGGTGTCCACGACGCGGCGCACGAGCTCGTCCGGCGCTCCGGACGAGACCAGGCGCGGTCCCCGGGCCTCGGCGAAGGCCCGGGGGCCGAGCTCGGCGAGGTCGGCGGCCCTGGCCCGCATGCCTGCGGCCTTGGCCTCGTCCGTGCCGGATCCGGGGCTGGAGTCGGCGATGATCAGCGAGTCGACGAGCTCCGGGTGCCTGGCGGCGAGCCGCAGCGCGATGACTCCGCCCCAGGAGACGCCCAGGACGTGCGCGGAGTCGGCACGCTCGCGGATCAGGGCGGCAGCCGTGTCCGCGTAGTCGTCGAGGGTGAGCGTGGACTCCGGATCGGGTGACTGGCCGTATCCGGGGGCGTCCCAGGCCACGACCCGTACGTAGGCGGAGAGTTCGGCGAGCTGGGGGGCGAAGGCGGCCGACGAGGAACCGATGCCGTGCAGGCACAGCAGCAGAGGGCCGTGGTCACCCGCCTCCTCGACGTGGACGCCGACGGCGCTCACAGGATCTGCCCGGTCCGGCCGGCGAGCGCGGCCAGGCTGCGCAGGACGGCGTACGGCACCACCTGGCTGGTGGCCGGGTTGCCCGGGTCAGGGAGGTGCGCGACCTCGAAGCGGTACGCGCCGTGGGCTCCGGACGCCTCGATCACGTGGCGGGTGTGATGGGCCGCCGGGTCGGCGACGACCTGGACCCGCACAGTGTCCAGGTCGCCGACGGCCAGCGCGACCGAGGCGGCCACGTTCGTCGACTTGGGGAACTTGACCGGCACGTCACGGGCCGTGCCGGACATGACCTCGACGGGGCCGGTCGCCTCGCGCATCCGGCTCAGCAACTCCTGGTCCATCCAGGGCTGTTCGAGGGTCGAGGGCAGCTTGGTCGTGGTCAGCCGGACCTCGTCGAGCGGGCCCAGGGTGCGCACCGCCTGGAGCAGGTCGAGGCCACCGACGGCGCCGCCGGTGAAGTACACCCGGCCGGGGCCGGCCGCCAGCAGCCGCTTGGCGAGCTCGTCGTCGGTCAGCGCTCCGGTGGAGGCGACCAGCAGATCGGTGCCGGATTCCAGGACCCGCTCGCCCCACTCGCGTACGACGCCCTGCCCCGCGGCCTCGACGACCAGGTCGCAGAGCTCCAGTGCCTCCTCGAAGGTGGCCTGGCGCACGGGGGCGGCCTCGCCGAGCGGGCGGTTGTCCACGACGCAGACCAGCTCGGCGCCGGTCACGCGGCCTTCGGCGAGCGCGGTTCCGACGACCCGGCCGATGGCGCCCCAGCCGACGACGGCGACCTTGCGTACGGTGCTCATGCGGTGGCCTCCTGGGCGTCGAGGGGAGTGAGCGGGCCGGGGTCCTGGGCATCGAGGGGGGCGAGCGGGCCGGGGTCCGGGGAGCCGGCCATGCTGCAGCGGATCTCCTTCGACGGCGGGCCCGCCGTCCCCCACAGGTCGGACAGTTCGGGGACCCTGCGCCATACGCGGGCGATCCAGGCGTCCTCGACGATCTGGGCGACCTCGGAGGTGTATTCGCAGACCAGCCCGGAGGGGTCGGTGAAGTACGAGAAGGTGTTGTTGCCGGGGCCGTGGCGTCCGGGTCCCCACTGCGGGGTGATGCCGTGGTGGCGCAGCCGTCCGAGGCCCCGCATGAAGTGGTCGACCGAGGTCATCTCGTACGCCACGTGGTTCAGCGAGGTCCACTCGGCCTGGTTGAAGGCGATGCAGTGGTGGTCGCTGTTGCAGCGCAGGAACGCCATCTGGTGCTCGGACCAGTCGGAGACGCGCAGGCCGAGTACGTCGCAGTAGAAGGCGACGGCGGCGTCGATGTCGGTGGTGTTGAGCACGGCGTGCGTCACCCCGACGGGGACGGCGCCGTCCCGGCCGCGCGGGGCGACGGCCTCGACCTGGGCACTGATCTCGATGAGGCGTCCCTCGGGATCGGTGAACCTGAGCCCGTAGCCGCCGCCGGCCTGTTCCAGCGGGCCGGGGCCGGCGACGGGCACGAGGGCGCGTGCCGCCAGGCGCCGTGCGGCCTCGTCGACCTCGGCGGGGGTGGCGACGGCGAAGGCGATGCGGCCGAGGCCGACCCGGTCCCGCTGGGTCAGGTGCAGGACGTGGTGCTCGTCGCTCGTACCGCGCAGCCAGCGTGCGCCGGTGTCGGACTCGACGGTCTCCAGGCCCCAGACGTCCTCGTAGAAGTCGGCGGCCTCGCTGAAGGCCGGGGTGTGCAGCTCGACGTAGCGCAGCGAGCGGAGCCGGGCGATCGGACCGGGCGGTGGGTGGTGCATGAGTCCTCCAGGACGGGCAGGGTGCCGGGTCAGTTGGCCCAGGGAAGCGGGTGGTCCGAGATGCCCCAGTACAGGGACTTCTGACGCTGGTAGGCGCGGATCGCGTCGCGGCCCTTCTCCGTGCCGAGACCGCTGTCCTTCCACCCGCTGAAGGGGGTGGAGGCGCTGAACTGCTTGTACGTGTTGATCCAGACGGTTCCGGCCTCGATCCTGCGGGCGAGGGCACCGGCGGCCCGGAGGTCGCGGGTCCAGATGCCGCAGGCCAGGCCGTAGACGGAGTCGTTCGCCTGGCGGACCAGATCGTCCTCGTCGTCATAGGGCAGGGCGACCAGGACCGGGCCGAAGATCTCCTCCTGGCAGGTGCGCGAGGTGTTCGCGAGACCGTCGAGCACGGTGGGCAGGTAGTAGGCCCCGTCCTCGTAGAGCTCGCCCTCGGGCACCGCTCCGCCGCACAGCACACGAGCACCCTCGGAGCGGGCGAGGTCGACGTAGGCGGCGACGGAGTCCCGGTGGCGGTGGTGGACCAGCGGGCCCACCTGGGTGGCCGGATCGGTGCCGGGGCCGACGCGCAGTCTGCGTACGCGCTCGACGAGCTCCCCGACGAAGGAGTCGTAGATCTCGCGCGCCACGAAGAGCCGGGATCCGGCGATGCAGGACTGACCGCTGGACGAGAAGATCCCGAACAGCACACCGGCCAGCGCCTGCTCGATGTCGGCGTCGGCGCGCACGATCGTCGGCGACTTCCCGCCCAGTTCCAGCGAGGCGGGGATCAGCTTCCGGGCGGCGATCTCGGCGATGGACCGCCCGGTCTCCGTACCTCCGGTGAAACCGATGCGGCCGACCAGGGGGTGGCGTACGAGGGCGTCGCCGACCACCCGGCCGCTCCCGGGCAGCACGGAGAGCAGGGCGGCCGGGAGCCGGAACTCCTCGAAGGCCCGGGAGATCAGCCGGCCGAGTGCCAGGGAGACCAGGGGGGTCCAGGCCGCGGGCTTGAGGACGACCGCGTTCCCTGCCGCGAGGGCGGGGGCGATCTTCTGGGCGTCGCTGGCGACCGGGGAGTTCCAGGGGTTGATCGCGCCGACGACGCCGATGGGCTCGTGCGTGCTCACGGTGACGTAAGGGCCCCGGGAGGGCGTGACGGATTCCTCGGCGGTCTCCAGCACGGCCGCCATGTAGCGGAAGGTGCCGGCGGCGCTGAGCGCGAGGGCCCGGGTCTCCGTGAGCGTCTTGCCGGTGTCGGCGGTCTGCACGGCCGCGAGCTCGTCCGCCGCCTCCTCGACGAGTGCGCCGATGCGGTGCAGCACCCGAGCCCGCTCGTGGGCGGGCAGATCGCGCCAGGCGGGGTCCGCCACGGCCTGCGCCGCGGCCTCGGCCGCTTCGTCGACCTCCCGGGCCGAGGCGGAGTGGACGGTGGCGAGTACGCGGCCGGTCGCCGGGTCGACCGTGTCGACGGGCTCGCCCGCGCCGCGCCGCCACTGGCCCGCGATCAGGATGTCGGTGGAGAACTGCACGGGTGGACCTCCGGACGGGGCGGAAAAGGGGTGGACTCCGGTGACGGACAGGCTCGTTGCGTACAACCACCGGACTGCCGAAGTGCTAGAAATCTAAGCGCTTAACTTTCTCGACACAAGACCCCGAGGTGAAATCGTTGCCGGGAAGCTCTTGAGCACCGCATCCGCGGCATCGATGATGGTGGCCGAGTCGCAGGGACACATCTCCCTAAGCTCTTAACTATTGACCGCTTAGGTATTGGACCCTACTGTCTCCGCAACTCATCTGCCCGCGGAAGGATCCCCTCCATGACGACTGTGGCCGGCAAGCCAGCACTCGGTTCCATTGCGGCAAGACTTGAACGACTGCCGCACTCGCGCTGGCACATCAAGGTCCGGTTCCTCATCGGGGCCGTCACCTTCTTCGAGGCGTTCGACCAGCTTCTGGCCGCCTCCGCCCTGCCTGTCCTGATGAAGGAATGGGATCTCACCACCGGGCAGGCGACGTTCGCCGTCACGGCCGCCTCGGTGGGCATGCTGCTCGGCGCCCTTGTCGCGGGCTGGCTGGGCGACCACATCGGCCGGGTGCGCACGGTCGCCCTCGGCGTCGCGGTGACGGGGCTGGCCAGCTTCGCCGTCGCGTTCTCGGGCAGCATCGAGACGTTCTCGCTCTTCCGGTTCGCGCAGGGTCTCGGCATCGGTGGCGTCGTGCCGGTCGCCGCGACGTACATCAACGAGATCGCCCGCTCCGACAAGCGGGGCCGCTTCGTCCTGCTCTACGAGATGATCTTCCCGGCCGGGCTCGCGGCGGCCACGCTGCTCGCCGTCTGGGTGGTCCCCTCCTTCGGCTGGCGCGCGATGTTCGTCGTCGGCGCCCTGCCCGTCCTGATCGCCGCACTGCTGCCCCGCCATGTCGAGGAGTCCCCGCGTTGGCTGCTCTCCCGTGGACGCACGGAGGAGGCGGAGGCGGCCATCGCCAGGATCGAGGCGGAGGTGGCCCGCGCCACCGCCGAGGAGCTTCCCGCCCCGGCCCCGTCCGCGAACCCGGTGGACGAGCCCAAGGGCAGCGTCATGGACCTGTTCCGAGGGCGCTACCTGCGCCGGACCTCCGTACTCGCGGGCCTGTGGTTCGCGGCGTACTACGTGAACCACGGCATCTCCACCTGGCTGCCCTCGCTCTACACGAAGGAGTTCGGCCTGGATCTCACCACGGCCCTCGTCTTCACCCTGCTCAGCAACGTCACGGGGCTGCTGGGCACCTTCGTCATGGCGATGCTGATCGACCGCACCGGCCGGAGGCCCGCCCTGATCGGCGCGTTCGTCGGGACGACGCTCTCACTCGGCGTACTGGCGCTCGCCGGTGCGACCTCGGGCGGCCAGGTCGCCCTCTTCGCCTCCTGTACGACGTTCTTCCTGTACGCGATCAACGCGGGGCTCTACCTGTACTCCCCCGAGCTGTACCCCACCTCCAACCGGGCCACGGGCGCGGCCTTCGGAGGCCTGTGGAACCGGTGCGGCGTCATCCTCGGCCCAGTGGCCGTCGGCGCGATCATCGGGGCCGGTGGCGGCCTGGCCCTGGTCTTCGCGCAGCTCGCCGTGATGGGGGCCGTGGGAGCGGTGATCGCATGGTTCGCCGTGGAGACCAAGGGCAGGACGCTGGAGGAGCTCAACTCCTGAGCGCGGTGCGGCGGCGGTCCCGCGACTGAGCCCTCCATCACCTGAGCGGTAAGATTCTCAGTGCTGTGAGAAGCCGGGGGGGACCGCCGGCTCACGCCGTACGAGGGGATGAGATGGCAGTATCAAGGTCTGGGGACCAGGACGCCGTGGCGAAGGTGATCGAAGACTGGGCACGGGAGAGGCCCGAGCTGGACACGAGCCCGCTCGAGGTCCTGGCCCGTCTCCATCGGTCCTTCCTTCGTTACAGCACCGGCCTCACCGAGTCCATCGAGCGGCACGGTCTGTCCGTGGCGGGCTTCGACGTCCTGACCGCGCTGCGCAGATCCGGCGATCCCTACCGGCTGACGGCCGGGCAGCTCGCCGACTCCGGCCTGGTGTCCTCGGCGGGGGTGACCCTCCGGATCGACCGCCTGGAGAAGGACGGCCTCATCGTCCGTGAACGGGACACCCAGGACCGCAGAGTCGTGTACTGCCGCCTGACGGAGAAGGGTCTCGCCACGGTGGACACGGCGTTCGCCGAGCATCTGGACAACGAGAACCGGATGCTCGCAGGGCTTTCCCCTTCCGAACGCCGGCAACTCGCGCGGCTCCTGCGCAAGCTGGAGATCTCGATCCTCGACGCCGACGAGGAGCGGGCCGGCGCGGCGCAGTAGCCGGGCTCCGGCTTCCAGGTGTGGGACTCCTCGGCGCGCCCGGCGACGGTCCCGGCGCCCGCCCCTCGGCCTCGCGGCGGCTCGCAGCGGGGCCGGGCAGGCCTCGTCAGCGTTTCACGCGGTTGCGGACCGCCAGGACGGCAAGACCCAGCAGGACGGGTTCCGTGAGGCGGGAGGCCATCTCGCTGTAAGTGCCGACGGTGGTGAGCTCTTGGCCGGACGAACGGAAGACCACGGAGTTGATCACTACCCGCACGGCCTTCTCGAAGCGCTCGGTGGTGAGACGACCGGCCACCGGTCCGGCGGGGTTGACCGGGTCCGGGGTCTCGGTGACGAAGGCGATGTCCTGCCCCACCGCCACCTGCCTGCCCTTGGTCAGAGGCTTCGGATCATCGGCCGGCAGCCCCCACAGCATCATCACCAACAGCGTGCCGGTCATGGCCGTCAGCAGCCAGATCAGGGCACGAGAGGCCCGCAACCCGTAGCCGCTCAGGGCCCAGTACGAGGTCAGCAGGGCACGTTCCGGCATCGTCCTGCTCGCGTCGTGGCGGCGCATCTCCATCTCACCGTAGTAGAAGTCCGCCGCGTCGGGCTCGTTCCTGCCGTCCTCCAGTGACTTGCGCAGTTGCCGGTACAGCGCGGCGATCGCGGCCGGCCGCAGGCCGGGGGTACCGTCCGGTGCCTCTGTCCAGCCACGTCTTCGTCCAGGCGTCCGGCCGGCCCGAGCGCGCCAGTGATGCTCCTCGGCCAGCACTTTGCGAGGGCTCCACGGCCGCCTCGTAGCGGTGGGGGGCACGGCGAAGGTGCACCAGCCGTCCACCCGCAGCTGGTCGAGATGGACGGCGCCCGCGAACCGGCAGGCGCTCAGGTCGATGTCGTGCAGCATCAGGTGCGCCGCGTCCACCCCGTTCACGGAAACCAGCCGCACGCCGGGGTCGCCGGGGAGCCCGTCCTCCGGCAGCGGGTGCGAGCCGCCGACGGCGAACGGAGTGGCCCGGGCCGCGACCGTCACCGGGTACTCGCACACCGCGTCGGTCAGATCCAGATCGGCATGGCGCAGCCGCAGGGTCGCCGTCGAGGCGAAGCGGGTCCGTCCACCGTCCAGACCGGAGGCCGCCGCTTCTATGACGACCGGACCGTCGAACACCGCGTTCCGCAGTGAAAGCGTCTGCCGGCTCACCAGCGGCCCCAGGACCGGGGGCATGGCGAAGTGAGCCCAGCCGAATGACACGCCGCACTCGAAACGGGCCCCTGAGAAGGTCGCCCGCCCCCCGAACTCGGCAGAGGTGAAGCTCGTTTCGCTGTCGAAACGCACTTGGTTGAAATCGGCGTCGCCGTCGAAGCCTGCGCCGTCGAACTGCACCGTGCCGAACCTCGCGCCGCCCATCCAGGCCACGTCGTGGAATCGGGCGCCGAGAAACTCGGCCTCGCCGTGGAAACGCGCTCCGTAGAACAGCGCCTGGCCTTCGAACCGCGCCTGCACGAAGCTCGACTCGTCCTCGAAGCAGGCGTCGGCGAAGTCCGCCGGTCCCGCGAAGCGAGTCCTGCGGAACCCCGCGAAGCGCAGGAACCGCGCAGCACGGAAGTGAGCCTCCGAGGAGAATTCGGCTTCGTGGAAGAAGGCCCCGTCGGGAAAGACCGCCTCCTCGAACCGGGCGCGCCCCAGGATCGGGTGGCGGCTCTCCGGATCGCGCACGGCCAGGAGCAGTTCGCCCAGCAGGGCTCGGCCGAGGGTGGTACCGCGGTGATCGAGGTCGGCGCCGGGATGCAGCGATGCCAGATAGACGGCACGGTCGGCGGACTCCAGGTGTGCCAGGCAGTCGCTGTGACCCGTCACGGGGGTGCCACAGCAGTCGGGACGGCCGCAGCCGTAGGAATACCGTCGTTCGGGGTTCGAAGGCGAAGGCGTCATGCCTCGATGACGTTCCGCGGGGTTCCGCGGTTGCCTGACACCTGTGCGATGCCCCGGCCAGGTCAGGCCTGCGCGCGACCGCAGCCGTAGGGCGGCGCCTCTCCCGGGCGTTCCCGATGCGCACCAGCCAGCGGCAGGGGCCGGATTCCGGAGGGGCGCGAGGTCCGGCCACCGCCCCGGCCTCTCGAGTGGGCGCGAGGCCACATGACCGAAGCGCTTCCGTCCCGACGGGTCCGGACGGACGGCACCGAGTGCATGATCAAAATCTGGTGCGGTTAACATATGAGCACCGCCTAGCTCGAAAGATGGACTTGTGACTGCCACCGAGGACTCGTTCACCAATTGGAAGACCCGCGAGGAGATCGCGGAGTCGATGATCCCGATCATCGGAAAGCTGCACCGGGAGCGGGACGTGACGGTCCTGCTCCACAGCCGCTCCCTGGTGAACAAGTCGGTGGTCAGCATCCTCAAGACCCACCGCTTCGCCCGGCAGATAGCCGGCGAGGAGCTCTCGGTCACCGAGACGCTGCCCTTCCTGCACGCACTCACCGCGCTCGACCTCGGCCCGTCGCAGATCGACCTCGGCATGCTCGCCGCGACGTACCGGACCGACGACCGCGGCCTGTCGGTGGAGGACTTCACCGCGGAGGCCGTCGCCGGTGCCACCGGCGACAACAAGACGGAGCGCCGCGAGGCGCGCGATGTGGTCCTCTACGGGTTCGGCCGCATCGGCCGCCTCCTGGCCCGCCTCCTGATCGAGAAGACCGGCTCGGGCAACGGCCTGCGGCTGCGCGCCATCGTCGTACGCCAAGGCGCCGGGCAGGACATCGTCAAGCGCGCCTCACTGCTGCGCCGCGACTCGATCCACGGCCAGTTCCAGGGCACGATCACCGTCGACGAGGCGAACAGCAGGATCATCGCCAACGGCAACGAGATCCAGGTCATCTACTCGGACGACCCGACGGCCGTCGACTACACCGCGTACGGCATCAAGGACGCCATCCTCATCGACAACACCGGCCGGTGGCGCGACCGCGAGGGCCTCTCCAAGCACCTGCGGCCCGGCATCGCGAAGGTCGTCCTGACCGCCCCCGGCAAGGGCGACGTCCCCAACATCGTGCACGGCGTCAACCACGACGCGATCAAGCCGGACGAGCAGATCATCTCCTGCGCCTCCTGCACCACCAACGCGATCGTCCCGCCGCTGAAGGCGATGGCGGACGAGTACGGTGTGCTGCGCGGCCATGTGGAGACCGTCCACTCGTTCACCAACGACCAGAACCTCCTGGACAATTACCACAACTCGGACCGCCGTGGCCGTTCGGCGCCGCTCAACATGGTCATCACCGAGACGGGTGCCGCCTCCGCCGTCACCAAGGCGCTGCCCGACCTCCAGGCGAAGATCACCGGCAGCTCGATCCGCGTACCGGTGCCGGACGTCTCCATCGCGATCCTGAATCTTCAGCTCGCGCGGGGCACCAGCCGCGAGGAGGTCCTCGACTACCTCCGTAACGTGTCGCTGACCTCTCCGCTCCGGCGCCAGATCGACTTCATCACCGCCCCGGACGCGGTGTCGAGCGACTTCATCGGCTCGCGCCACGCGTCGATCGTCGACGCCGGGGCCACCAAGGTGGAGGGCGACAACGCGATCCTCTACCTCTGGTACGACAACGAGTTCGGCTACTCCTCGCAGGTCATCCGGGTCGTCCAGCACGTCTCCGGAGTGGAGTACCCGACCTACCCGGCACCGGCGGCCTGATCTGCTGCCAGGCGGCTCCCTCGGACAGGGAGCCGCCTGGCCTGCTCTCCGGCCTCTCGGCACGGAGGCGGGGCGACCCGCCGCCCCGCACCGCACGGATGCCCACCCGGCCGGGGCTGACGGGCGGCGGGCCTCAGACGGGGTCGGCCTCCTCGGCGCCGGGCAGCGGCTGCTCCGCCCAGATGGTCTTTCCCGTCGCCGTGTAGCGGGTTCCCCAGCGCTCGGTGAGGCTGGCGACGAGCAGGAGGCCGCGTCCCCCCTCGTCGAAGATGCGGGCGCGGCGCAGGTGCGGGGCGGTACTGCTGCCGTCGACGACCTCACAGATGAGGGCGGTGCCCCTGATGAGCCGGAGCTGGATGGGTTCGCCGCCGTAGCGGATGGCGTTGGTGACCAGTTCGCTGACGACCAGTTCCGTCGTGAACACTGCGTCGTCCAGGCCCCATGCCATCAGTTGGGCGGAGGCGCGTTTGCGTGCGTTGGACACGACGGCCGGGTCCGCGACCAGGTCCCACGAGGCGTAGTGTCCCGCGTCCAGGCGACGCGTGCGGGCCAGCAGCAGGGCGACGTCGTCGTTCGGCTGCTCGGGGACCATGGCGTCCATGACGGTGTCGCAGGTCTCTTCCAAGGTCTGCGCGGGATGCCCGAGCAGACCCCGCAGCTCGGCGAGTGCGGCATCGATGTCCCCGCCCGCCGTCTCGATCAGCCCGTCCGTGTAGAGCGCCAGCCGGCTGCCCTCGGCCAGTTCGAAGTCGGCGGCCTCGAAGGTCAGGCCCCCCACTCCCAGCGGTGGGCCGGCGGGAAGGGACAGCTGCTCGACAGTGCCGTCCGGCCTGGCCAGCATCGGCTCGGGGTGCCCCGCCCTGGCCATCGTGCAGCGTCCGGTCGCCGGGTCGTACACCGCGTAGAGGCAGGTCGCGCCGGCGACCGTCGCGCTTTCGGCGCTGTCCGCGGGCTGCTCCCGGTCGAGTGTCATCACCAGGTCGTCGAGCTGGGTGAGCAGTTCCTCCGGGGCGAGATCGACGTCGGCGAGCGTCCGTACGGCGGTGCGGAGCCTGCCCATCGTCGCCGAGGCGTGGAGGCCGTGGCCGACGACGTCACCGACGACCAGGGCGACGCGGGCGCCGGAGAGCGGGATGATGTCGAACCAGTCCCCGCCGATGCCCGCGCCGTCGGTGTTCGGGAGATAGCGTGCGGTGGCCTCGACGGCCTGCTGACGTGCGGCGCGGCGCGGCAGCAGACTGCGCTGCAGAGCGAGCGCCGTGGCGCGCTCGCGGGTGTAGCGCCGGGCGTTGTCGATGCAGACGGCGGCCCGTGAGCCGAGCTCCGCGGCGAGTTGCAGGTCGGCGGTGACGAATCCGCCGGGTGTCCTGTGCCGGCAGAACAGGGCTGTGCCGAGGATGACCCCTCGGGCCCGCAGCGGAACCACCAGCACCGAATGGACCTTGTGGTCGCGCAGGCTCCGCGCCCGTGCGGGGTCCTCCGTCCACTGCCGCAGGAGGGACTCCTCGTCGACCGAGCAGCGGGATGGTTCCCCGCGGGTCAGGGCGCGGCCCACGACCGATTCCCGGTCGTAGGCGTGCAGCTCTCCGAGCGGCACCACGGATTCGGGGGAGTCTCCGAGTACGGAACGCTGGGCCACCCGGCGGAAGGTGATTTTCTCCCTGTGCAGCACGGAGCGGGCCTCGTCGCCGGTGAGCACCTCGGAGAGCAGGTCGACCGTCACGAAGTCGGCGAAGTCCTCGATGGCGAGTTCGGCCAGTTCCTCGGCGGTGCGGCCCACGTCGAGGGTGCTGCCGAGCTGCATGCTGGCCTTGGTCAGTACGGCCAGGCGCCGACGCGCCCAGAACTGCTCGGTCGTGTCGAGCGTCACGACGGACACGCCCTGGACCTCGCCGGCGGCGTCGCGTACGGGCGACAGGGCCGCCTGCCAGATGTGCTCGGCGTCCCGCACGACGAGGTGCGTCTCGTACGGCTCGCCCTCGCCTGTGTTCATCACCCGTGCGACCGCTTCGGCGAGCCCTTCGCCGCCCTCCAGGACCAGCCCGGGCTCGACCTCCCCCGGCAGCAGCCCGAGCATCGACGCCTCGCTCCTGCCGACCGCGCCCGCCGCCGCCGCGTTGGCCATGGCCAGCATCTGGTCACGGCCGAAATAGGCGACCGGAACCGGCAGCTGCTCCAGGATCCGGCAGCGGACATCGTCCGGGGGCAGGGGGGCGGGCCGCCGGCCGGCGGCATCCGCCGGGGTCGGCTCATCGCCGTCCGGGGCCGGCCCCGCACCGCCCGCCTCATCCGTGCTCATGGGCCCATCACTCGTCCTCCCTGCCTGGGCAGGTCGCCCACGAACATATATTTTGCGACCTTTGTTCAAGAATGCCCTCGCCGGTTCCGGCTCTCAACCGTCCCTCTCCCCCGCACAGCCGTTTGGCTCAGCCGGCGCCGCGTCCATTCCGCCCCCTGCGGGCGGAGCCTGTCGTGGCGAGGACTGCACGTCGAGGACTTCACGCAGCGCCCTCCTGCGGCAGGGACCGCCCCATGCGGGCGAGCGGGGAGAGCGCGAACAGCACCGGGGAGAGCAGCATTCCGGCGGTCACCGCCAGGAGACCGCCGCGCAGCCCCCACTCCTGCGCGAGCTGTCCGCCGAGCAGCGAACCGAGGGGCGCGAGGCCCAGTCCGGCGAAGTTGACCGTCGCGGCCACCCGGCCCTGCATCCCGTCCGGGGTGACGGCCTGCCGCACTGCCATGACCGTGACGTTCACCAGTTGACCGAACACCCCGAAGACGGCGTTCACGGCCAGCAGCACGGGGACCGTCACCGCGGGCGATCCGTGCAGCGCGGGCACGCACAGCATCACGGCGTCGCCGATAGCGGCGGCGTACACCAGTACGGGGCCGTAGCCGAAGCGGCGCGGCAGCCGGGCGGCCAGCAGGGAGCCGACCAGCCCGCCCGGCCCGGTCGCGGCGAGCGCCAGGCCGATGGCGGCGCCGGACAGGTGCAGTTCACGCGGCAGGAAGAGGAGCTGGACCGTCAGGGTCGCGGCGAGGAAGAACTGGAAGGCGCCCGAGGCGAGCACCACGGTCCGCAGCGAGACATCCGCGGCCACGAAGGCGAGACCTTCCTGGATCCTTCGCCGTACCGGGACGCGTCCCGATGACGTGGGTGCGGTTTCGCCCCCGCGGATCCGCCTGATCGACAGGAAGGACAGGGCGAAGAAGGCCGCGCCCGCCGCCGCGCCGGCCGCTGCCGACAGGAACGACACCAGCGCGCCTCCCAGGGCGGGGCCGCCGAACTGGGCCGCGGACCGGCTGCCTTCGAGTGCGCTGTTGCCCTGTAGCAGATACTCGCGGTCCACCAGACGTACGAGGGAGGCTTGGTAGGCCACGTCGAAGAAGACGGACAGGGCCCCGGCCAGGAAGACGGTGGCGAACAGAGCCGGGAGGCCGAGCAGGCCCAGGAAGCCGGCTGCCGCCGCGCAGGCCAGCAGCGCCGTGCGGCCGATGTCGGTCAGCACCATCACGGTGCGGGTCCGCCATCGGTCCACCCACACGCCGGCGACGAGCGAGAGCAGCAGGACGGGCACCTGGCCCGCCGCGCGAAGCGCGCCGACCCGGTCGGCGCCCGCGTCGAGCGTCAGCACGGCGAACAGCGGCAGGACGATCAGGCTGGTGTGCTCGCCGAGCTGGGAGGCCGTCTGGCCCACCCAGAGCCGGCGGAAGTCCCGGTCCCGCCACAGGCTCGGCGGAACCGGGCGTCCGGAATCGGACACAGCGGAGGAGGACGGCATGGATGCCCCTGGGTACGCCGGAACACGAGGCCTGCTGCCCGGACGGACGGCAGACGCCGTCGGCGGGCCCGGGACAGGAAGGATCGCTGTGCCGCGTGACAGGGGCAGCACGCGATGACGGGCCGATGACGGCCTGAGACGTCAGCGCGCGCCTGGACTACCGGGCATGCCTCAGCTCCTCGGGGTCACTCTCCGCACCGGAGGGTACGCGCCGCGGTCCGGCCGCGAAAGTGGTTTCGGGAAGGTCCGCGCGCTCGGTTCCCCCGCTCCGCGCCGCGCGGCAGTACGTCCGCTCCCCTCCACCGCCAGTTCACCGCGACGGCCCGCGCGCTCAGCCCTCGCGACGGCGTGCGCGGCTTCGCTCAGTCCCCCGCGACGGCCAGAGGGCCCGCGGTGCGGAACGCCAGCTCGGCGAAGCGCTCGCCCATGAGGCGGTGGGTGGCGGCGTCGGGATGGAGTGCGTCCGGGAGCGGAAATTCGGCGGAGTCCGCCTCGCCGTAGAGCTCACGGCCGTCGAGGTGGTGCAGGTCCGGGTCCTCCGCCGACCGCTGCGTGACGATGCGGGCGAGCTCGTCCCGGATGACGCTCAGGGTGAGCTTTCCGGCGGCGGGCTCGGCGGGGTCACCGGCGGCACGGAAGCTCAGCCGCCCCTCGCTCATGGCGCCGAGGTCCGGGGTGCTGGGGCCCGGGGTGTCCTCGTGGATGGGGCACAGGACGGGAGAGACGACCAGCAGCGGGGTGGTGGGGTGGCCTTCACGGATCGTGTCCAGGAAGCCGTGGACCGCCGGGGTGAAGGCGCGCAGGCGCATCAGGTCGGTATTGACCAGGTTGATTCCGATCTTCACGCTGATCAGGTCGGCGGGGGTGTCACGCATCGTGCGGGCGGTGAACGGATCGAGCAGGGCGCTGCCGGCCAGGCCGAGGTTGATCAGCTCCACACCGCCGAGGGCAGCGGCCAGCGCCGGCCAGGTGGTGGTCGGGCTCGCGGCGTCGGAGCCATGGCTTATGGAGCTGCCGTGGTGCAGCCAGACGGGACGGCCCCGGTCGGGCGCCGGCTCGACGGGGGCGTCGCTGCGCAGGGCGACCAGCTCGGTGGCCTCGTTGTGCGGCAGCCAGATCTCGATGTCCTTCGGGTCGGCGGACAGACCGCTGAAGCGCACGGTGCCCACCGGGCCCGGCAGGAGTTCGGCCGAGCCGGTGGCCATGTCGACGGCCAGGGTGTTACCTCCGGCCACCGTGCCCTGGCCGGCGAGGCGGCCGTCGACCAGCAGGTCGTAGATCCCGTCGGGACGAGGCGGGGCGCCGGCGTACGCCCGCTTCGTGGGCAGGGTGTCCAGCTCCACGACGGTGGCCCGGGTGCGCAGGGCGAGCCGTACGCCGGCGGGCTGGGCCTCGGCCATGGCCAGTTGGCCGTCGGTGTACCGGGCGCGGACGCGGGCGGGCAGCCGGTGCGGCCGCAGACCGTGTTCGGTCCGCTCCAGATCGAGGGCCCCACGCAGGAGCTTCTCGGTGAGGGGTGTGGTCATCAGCTCGGGGTGGGTGCTCATCTGCGGCTGCCTTCGTCTCTGATCTGTTCGTCCTGCTGGGGGAGGTCGCGCCCTGATCAGGGCGCGGGCCAGTTCCGCAGCAGGGCGTCGAGCGCGTCCAGGACCCTGGACCAGGTCTCCTCCGTACCGGGGGCGCTGTGGCTGAAGCTGCCGCCGCTCTCCAGGCTGATGTAACCGTGGAAGACGCTGCCCAGGAGCCGTACCGCATGCGTCTGGTCCGGCTCCGTGAGGTCGTATCCGCGCAGGATCGCCCGGGTCATCTGCGCGTGCCTGACCCCCGCACTGGCCGCCGCCTCGTCCGGACCGAGCCGGAGCTGCGCCGCGGCGTAGCGACCGGGATGCTCCCGGGCGTAGTCGCGGTAGGCGTGCGCGAAGGCCTCCAGGGCGTCCTTGCCGGCGCGCCCCGCGAGCGCCGCCGCGACACGGTCGGCCAGCTCCTCCAGAGCCAGCAGGGCGATCCTCGTCTTGAGGTCCTGGGAGCTCTTCACGTGCGAGTAGAGGCTGGCGTCCTTGACACCGAACTGCCGGGCGAGTGCCGCGACGGTCACCTTGTCGAAGCCGACCTCGTCGGCCAGCTCCGCGCCCGCCTTCGTGAGGCGTTCCGCTGTCAGACCCACTCTTGCCACCCCGGCTCCTCACCTCCACCGAGCCCGTCCGGCCTCGGCCGATCCGATTATGCATTTACCTAAGGTGGTTAGGCAAATACCCAAGGGCACTAGAAAGTGTGCCGGCTCACGGAGCGCGGGAGCAGTGCGTACGGACCGCGTCAAGAAGTCCGCCCGGCCCGTATGGAGCCCGTCAATGGGGTGCGACGCGCGGCTGACCTCGCGGTTTGCTCTAGTTCGGCCACCCCGGCCGATTCGGTTCCCTTCACTTCACACAGGAGCTCACGATGGCCGATCTGGCCTTCGTCGCCACCACGATCGCGGTCTTCGCACTGGTGGCACTCATCGCACGGGGGGTGACGAAGCTGTGACCGCCGAGAACATCGCCGGACTGATCGTGGCCGTCGCCCTGCTGACGTACCTCGTCCTCGCGCTCGTGTACCCCGAGAGGTTCTGAAGCCCGCCATGAGCCCCGTATCCGCAGGTGTGCTCCAGCTGCTCGCGCTGATCTCCGCGCTGGCCCTGGCATACCGTCCGCTCGGCGACCACATGGCCCGGGTGTACTCCTCCGGCAGGCACCACAGGCCGGAGAAGTGGATCTATCGTGCCATCGGCGCGAACCCGTCGGCCGCGATGCACTGGCCCGCCTACCTGCGCGGCGTACTCGCGTTCTCCGCGGTGGGCGTCCTCTTCCTCTACGCGCTGCAGCGCGTCCAGGGGCACCTGCCCGGCTCGCTCGGCTTCGTGTCGATCGACCCGGACCAGGCGTTCAACACCGCGGCGTCCTTCGTGGCGAACACCAACTGGCAGTCCTACTACGGCGAGCAGGCCATGGGCCACGTCGTGCAGACGGGCGGCCTGGCGGTGCAGAACTTCGTCTCGGCCGCCGTCGGCATGGCCGTCGCCGTGGCTCTCGTACGCGGATTCGCGCACTCCCGCACCGGCGAACTCGGCAACTTCTGGACGGACCTGGTGCGCGGCACCCTGCGCATCCTGCTGCCGATCTCGGTGGTCGGCGCCGTGGTCCTGGTGGCGTGCGGTGTGATCCAGAACTTCTCCGGCATCCACGAGGTCGGGCAGTTCTCGGGCGGCGTCCAGCAGTGGAACGGCGGCGCGGTCGCCTCGCAGGAGGTCATCAAGGAACTGGGGACGAACGGGGGCGGCTACTTCAACGCCAACTCCGCCCACCCCTTCGAGAACCCCACCCCGTTCTCCAACCTCTTCGAGATCTTCCTGATCCTCCTGATCCCGTTCGCGCTCACCCGGACCTTCGGCCGTATGGTCGGCAACCTGCGGCAGGGCTACGCGATCCTCGCCACGATGGCCACGATCTGGATCGCGTTCACGGCCCTGATGATGTGGACCGAGTTCGCCCACCACGGCCCCGCCCCCGAGCTCGCGGGCGGATCGATGGAGGGCAAGGAGAACCGCTTCGGCATCGCCGGCTCCTCCATCTTCGCCGTGGCGACGACCCTCACGTCGACCGGCGCGGTCAACTCCTTCCACTCCTCCTACACCGGGCTCGGCGGCGGCATCACCATGCTGGGCATGCAGTTGGGCGAGATCGCACCCGGCGGCGTCGGATCCGGCCTCTACGGCATGCTGATCATGGCGGTCATCGCGGTGTTCGTCGCGGGTCTCATGGTCGGCCGTACGCCCGAGTACCTCGGCAAGAAGATCGGCACCCGTCAGATCAAGCTCGCGGCCTGCTACATCCTGATCACCCCGGCACTGGTCCTCTGCTTCACCGCGCTGGCGCTGGCACTGCCCACCCCCGGCGACTCGATGACCAACAACGGCGCCCACGGCTTCTCCGAGATCCTCTACGCCTACACCTCGGGGGCCAACAACAACGGTTCCGCCTTCGCCGGGCTGAACGCCGACACCCAGTGGTTCAACAGCACCATCGGCATCGCGATGCTGCTCGGCCGGTTCCTGCCGATCGTCTTCGTCCTGGCGCTGGCCGGCTCGCTGGCCGAACAACCGCCCGTCCCGGCCACAGCGGGCACCTTGCGCACCGACAAGCCCCTGTACGCGGGCCTGCTCGTCGGCACCATCCTCATCCTCACCGGTCTGACCTACTTCCCGGCCCTGGCGCTGGGTCCGCTCGCCGAAGGGCTCGCCTCATGAGCACCGTCACCCCCACCCGTTCCCCGCGCGAGGGCCTGACCGGCGACGCTCCGGCCGCTCCGCGCCGTGTCGGCGGGGGCCTCTTCGATCC
The DNA here is from genome assembly GCF_040611875.1 of Streptomyces sp. NPDC006516. NCBI lineage: Bacteria > Bacillati > Actinomycetota > Actinomycetes > Kitasatosporales > Streptomycetaceae > Streptomyces > Streptomyces sp. NPDC006516. Next base: position 38,125 of record NZ_JBEXPD010000016.1, on the reverse strand, counting down.
GAAACAGCTGCTCGCGTCGTCCCCTGACGCGCTGCGCAAGCTCGATCCGCGCGTCATGGTCAAGTCGCCCGTCATGTTCGTGGTGCTCGTCGGCTCGGTGGTCACCACCGTGCTGGCACTCAGGGATCCCGGTGACTGGTTCGGCTGGGCCATCACCGCCTGGCTGTGGCTGACGACGATCTTCGCCAACCTCGCCGAGGCGGTCGCGGAGGGCCGTGGCAAGGCGCAGGCGGACACCCTGCGCCAGGCCAAGTCCGGCACGGTGGCCCGGCGCCTGAGCGGCGGCGACGAGGTGGAGGTTCCCGGCACGGGGCTGCGCGTCGGCGACCTCGTCGTCTGCGAGGCCGGTGACATCGTCCCGGGCGACGGTGACGTGGTGGAGGGTGTGGCGTCCGTCGACGAGTCCGCGATCACGGGCGAGTCCGCCCCCGTGATCAGGGAGTCGGGCGGCGACCGCAGCGCGGTCACCGGTGGCACGAAGGTGCTCTCCGACCGGATCGTCGTCCGGATCACCACCAAGCCGGGTGAGACCTTCATCGACCGGATGATCGCCCTGGTCGAGGGCGCGGCGCGGCAGAAGACCCCGAACGAGATCGCGCTCAACATCCTGCTGGCGTCGCTGACCATCGTCTTCCTGCTCGCTGTGGTGACGCTCCAGCCATTCGCGGTCCATGCCGGTGCCAGGCAGTCCATGATCGTGCTCACGGCGCTGCTCGTCTGCCTGATCCCCACGACCATCGGCGCGCTGCTCTCCGCGATCGGCATCGCCGGGATGGACCGCCTCGTCCAGCGCAACGTCCTGGCGATGTCGGGGCGAGCGGTGGAGGCGGCGGGTGACGTCTCGACGCTGCTGCTCGACAAGATCGGCACGATCACGCTCGGAAACCGGCAGGCGGCGGACTTCATACCGGTCCGGGTAGCCGGCGAGGCCGAGCTGGCCGGGGCCGCGCAGCTGTCGTCGCTCGCCGACGAGACCCCCGAGGGCCGCTCGATCGTGGCGCTCGCGCAGGAGAAGTACGGCCTGCGCCCCCGGCACCGGGACGAGCTCAGCGGTGCCGCGTGGGTCGCCTTCACCGCCCGTACGCGTATGTCCGGGGTGGACGTGGACGGCCTCAAGGCCCGCAAGGGCGCGGCCGGTTCGGTCATGGCCTGGGTCAAGGAGCGCGGAGGTACCGTGGCGGATGACGCCGCCGCACTCGCCGCCCGGGTCTCCGAGGCGGGAGGCACGCCCCTGCTGGTCGCGGTCGAGGACGCGGAGGGCGCCCGGATCCTGGGTGTCGTCCATCTCAAGGACGTGATCAAGGAGGGCATGCGGGAACGGTTCGCCGAACTGCGCCGGATGGGCATCCGGACGGTCATGATCACCGGCGACAACCCGCTGACCGCCAAGGCGATAGCCGAGGAGGCGGGGGTCGACGACTTCCTCGCGGAGGCGACTCCCGAGGACAAGATGGCCCTGATCAAGCGCGAGCAGGCCGGGGGCAAGCTCGTCGCGATGACGGGCGACGGCACGAACGACGCCCCCGCACTCGCCCAGGCGGACGTCGGCGTGGCGATGAACACGGGCACCTCGGCCGCCAAGGAGGCCGGGAACATGGTGGACCTGGACTCCGACCCCACCAAGCTCATCGAGATCGTCGCGATCGGCAACCAACTCCTCATCACACGGGGCGCGTTGACCACGTTTTCCATCGCCAACGACGTGGCCAAGTACTTCGCGATCATCCCGGCCATGTTCGCGGTGGTGTATCCGGGCCTGGACAAGCTCAACCTCATGGGTCTCGCGTCACCCGAGTCGGCGATCCTGTCGGCGGTCATCTTCAACGCGCTGATCATCGTCGCCCTCGTGCCGCTCGCCCTCAGGGGTGTCCGCTACCGCCCGATGGGCGCCGACACGATGCTCCGGCGCAATCTCGGGATCTACGGACTCGGCGGCCTGATCGCCCCGTTCATCGGCATCAAGATCATTGATCTGCTCCTCTCCCTCATCCCCGGGCTCGCCTGAACAGGAACGTGCTGACCGATCATGAACACCTCCCTCAAGAACACCGCACGGCTGCTCGGAGCCGGGACGCGCGCCCTGCTCGTCCTGACCGTCATCTGCGGAGTCCTCTACCCGCTCGCCGTCACCGGCGTCGCCCAGGCATTCTTCGGCGACGAGGCGAACGGTTCCGAGATCAGCGACGCGAGTGGCCGCACGGTCGGCTCCTCCCTGATCGGGCAGCGCTACGACCTGCCGAAGAAGGACGCGGACGAGGCTGCCGAGCCGGATCTGAAGTGGTTCCAGCCCCGGCCCTCCAACGGCCTGGGTACCAACAGCGTCAACACCGGGTACTCCCTGATCCTCTCCGGCGCCACCAACCGCTCCGCGGACAACGAGGAGCTCGTCGCATGGGTGACCGACACCAAGGCCGACGTCGTGGCGGACAACTCCACCGACTCCTGGACGGTACGGCCGGAGGACGTGCCCGCCGACGCGGTCACCTCCTCCGGCTCGGGCCTCGACCCGGACATCTCCCCGGCGTACGCGAAGCTCCAGGTCCACCGGGTCGCCGAGCGCAACAGCCTCGACGTCGACCAGGTCTCCAGGCTCGTGGCCGAGCACACCGAGGGCCGCGTCCTGGGCTTCATGGGTGAGCCCCGCGTCAACGTCCTGGAACTCAACACCGCACTCCGGGATCTGGGCAAGGAGCCGAGCCGGTAGACGAACCACGCGCGTCCTCGAAGGCCACCGCGTGCGGGCATGCGGTGGCCTTCGCCGTCCCTCGCCCATGTTCCGACCGGCCGGACGTACGAGCCGGTCACCGACCCCGGTGCGACAGCACATCCCGACCCGAAAGTCGCTTCGAAACTTTCGAAAGCTGTCGCCACGCACTCTCACAGCACTCTTCGGGACGCCCTCCTGAACTCCTCACCACACAACCACGCATGCCACTGACCAGCAGCAATGCGCTCCCCCCTCCAGATCCGATCCAGCGACGCTTTCGTAATCTCTGCCGAAACTATTGACACCCCCTGTGCCCGGATCAACACTGTTCGCCGTCGACAGACCTCAACCACTGTCGATCCGGGCCCACTTCGGACCTGGTACTCCGGCCGGGTTCCGCGCCACCGGCGCGCGGTCGCCGTCATCGCATGTTCACCGTCAGCCCCACTGAGGGTGTCCCGCGCTGCCCGGAACCCACCGGCTTCACGAGGACAGGGAGGAACGCACGCACATGAACGACGCACCCGCACAGTCGACGAGCCGTACGAGCAGCCGCTTCAGACGGTTCATCCGCAACGCCTTCGCCATGGCGACGGCCGTGGTGGCCGTGCTGGCACTGCCCGGCACCGCCAACGCCGACACGGTCGTGAACTCGAACCAGACCGGCACGAACAACGGCTACTACTACTCGTTCTGGACCGACAGCCCCGGCACGGTCTCGATGAACCTCGCTTCCGGGGGCAGCTACAGCACCTCGTGGAGCAACACCGGGAACTTCGTCGCCGGCAAGGGCTGGAGCACCGGCGGCCGCAGGAGCGTGACCTACTCGGGCACCTTCAACCCGTCCGGCAACGCCTATCTGACCCTCTACGGGTGGTCGACGAACCCGCTGGTCGAGTACTACATCGTCGACAACTGGGGCACCTACCGGCCGACGGGCACGTTCAAGGGAACCGTCACCAGCGACGGCGGCACCTACGACATCTACGAGACGACCCGGGTCAACGCCCCCTCCATCGAGGGCAACAAGACCTTCAAGCAGTTCTGGAGCGTCCGGCAGTCGAAGCGGACCGGCGGCACCATCACCACCGGCAACCACTTCGACGCGTGGGCACGCAACGGGATGAACCTGGGCACCATGAACTACATGATCATGGCGACGGAGGGCTACCAGAGCAGCGGTAACTCCAACATCGCCGTCGACAGTTCATCGGGCGGTGGCGGCGGCAACGGTGGTGGTGGCGGCGGTAGCGGCTGCACCGCGACGCTGTCCGCCGGCGACAAGTGGAGCGACCGCTACAACCTCAACGTCGCGGTGACCGGCTCCAGCAACTGGACGGTCACCATGAACGTCCCCTCCCCCGCCAAGATCCTCTCCACCTGGAACATCAGCGCGAGCTATCCCAGCTCCCAGGTACTCACCGCCAAACCCAACGGCAGCGGGAACAACTGGGGAGCCACCATCCAGGCCAACGGAAACTGGACCTGGCCCACCGTCACCTGCACAGCGAGCTGACACACACCGAACCCGACCCGGAGGGGGCGGCTGCCCCACGCCGCCTCCTCCGGTCCCTTCGACCTGCCGCCCCGGGCCGGGGCGGTCTGCCGGTGTCCCACCAGGACGAGGAGGATCCACCCCATGCAGATCACGTCACGTCTCTCCGCACGCTCCGTGGTCACAGCGCTGGCCGTCGCGGCGATGACCGCGACGAGCGCCGTCGCCGCCGTCACCACCCCCGCGAACGCGGCTCCCGCCGCCGCCTGCAACGGATACGTCGGGCTCACCTTCGACGACGGGCCGTCCAGCAGCACGCCGGGACTGCTCAACGCCCTCAAGCAGAACGGCCTGCGGGCCACGATGTTCAACCAGGGCCAGTACGCGGCCTCCAACCCGGCGCAGGTGCGCGCGCAGGTGGACGCCGGCATGTGGGTCGGTAACCACAGCTACACCCATCCGCATCTGACCCAGCAGAGCCAGGCGCAGATCGACTCCGAGATCTCCCGCACCCAGCAGGCCGTCGCAGCCGGGGGCGGCGGCACGCCGAAGCTGTTCCGCCCTCCCTACGGCGAGACCAACTCCACGGTGCAGGCGGTCGCCGCCAAGTACGGTCTCACGCAGGTGATCTGGGACGTGGACTCCCAGGACTGGAACGGCGCGAGCACCGACGCGATCGTGCAGGCCGCTGCCCGCCTCACCGACGGGCAGGTCATCCTCATGCACGACTGGTCCGCCAACACACTCGCCGCGATCCCGCGTATCGCACAGGGTCTGGCCGGCCGAGGGCTCTGCTCCGGCATGATCTCCCCCCGTACCGGCCGAGCGGTGGCTCCGGACAGCGGCGGCACGGGTGGTGGCGGTACGGGGAGCTGCACCGCGACGTTGTCCGCAGGCAGCAGGTGGAGCGACCGTTACAACCTCGACGTCGCGGTGACCGGCTCCAGCAACTGGACGGTCACCATGAACCTCCCCTCCCCCGCCAAGGTCCTCTCCACCTGGAACATCAGCGCGAGCTACCCCAGCTCCCAGGTACTCACCGCCAAGCCCAACGGCAGTGGAAACACATGGGGAGCCACCATCCAGGCCAACGGAAACTGGACCTGGCCCACCGTCACCTGCACAGCGAGCTGACACGCCCACCCGCACCGGGGCGGCGGCCCCACACGCCGCCCCTCTCCGCCTGCCGGACCGAAACGTTATGGACCTCCGGCGCCCCAGTTGGGCCCTCCCCGGCCTTTTCGGCCCTCGTGTTCCCTATTCTGTTCGAAAGCTGATCATCCGCTGCCGCGTACACCCTGGAGCCCGCCATGTCCCGACCGGAGAACGATGCCCCCGCCCTGCGCATCGACACCAGCAGACCTCATCCCGCGCGGATGTACGACTGGTTCCTCGGCGGCAAGGACAACTACCCGGTCGACGAGGCGATGGGCCGTCAGATGCTAGCCGTCGAACCCGGGGTCCCGATCATGGCGAAGGTGAACCGGGCCTTCATGCACCGCGCCACCCGATGGCTGACGAGCCAGGGGATCCGCCAGTTCCTCGACATCGGCACGGGGATCCCGACCGAGCCCAACCTTCACCAGGTGGCCCAGCAGAAGGATCCCACCACGCGCGTCGTCTACTGCGACAACGACCCGATCGTGCTCGCCCACGCCGAAGCCCTGCTGAAGGGGACGCCGGAGGGAGCCATCGACTACGTGGAGGCGGACGCGCGTGATGTGGACTCCATCCTCGAACGCGCGGGCAAGACCCTGGACTTCGGCCGGCCCGTCGCACTGTCGTTGATCTCGCTCCTGCACTTCGTGAGCGACGAGGACGGTGCCTACGAGCTGGTGGACCGGCTCACCGAGGTGCTGGCACCGGGCAGCCACGTGGTCATATCGCACCTCACCGCCGACTTCCATCCGGCGGAGGCCCGCAAGGTCGACGAGCTCTACAAGGCCAACACGCTCACCCTCGCGCCCCGCAGCCGCGATCAGTTCGCCCGCTTCTTCGCCCCGCTCGACATCGTCGAACCGGGCATCGTGGCGGCCGAGTTGTGGCACCCCGAGCTCGGCGACCCGGTCCCGGGCCAGGACGACGTGGTGAGCGCGGGATACGTGGCGGTGGGCCGCAAGGCGTAGTCCACCGCGCGGCACCGCACGACCCGGCCCCGTCGATTCCCGCGCGCAGCGGAACGGCGGGGCCGGGTCATGCCTCCCGCCCTTCGCCGTCGGTGTGCCGGAAGCACGAGACGACCACCGCGAGCGGCCAGAACGACTGGAGGAAGGTGATGACGCGCTCGGCCGCTCCGGCGGTGTCCAGGTAGAACAGGGCCAGCAGGAACCAGCCGCCGCCCAGCCACATCAGCGCGGCGGCCGTGGCGGACGGCACGGGGCGCAGCCCCCAGGGCGGCCTTCGGCCGGCCGACGGTCCGGGGCGCGGCCAGGACGTGGTCCCTCCTTCCGGTGCGCTCCGCCGTACGAAGGCGTCGCGTGGCACGGCGAGGACCGGCCACAGGGCGAGGAGCGAGAAACCTGTTGTCACGACCACGCCGTGGGCGAAGGAGCCACCACTGCTCGGCGCCGGGAACAGCGCCAGCAGTATCGCCGTCAGTCCGCCACCGGCCAGCGCCAGCCGTCCGAAGGGTGCGGCGGGGCGCAGTCCGCAGGCGGTGACCACGTGGCAGACGCCCAGGGCGATCAGGGTTGACGTCATCACCCAGTATCCGGCAGCGCCATCTGCCGCGAGGATGCTGATCGTGGTGGTCGCGGGGTCGTAGCCAGGCCCTTGCAGCTCGGCCGAGACCGTCCAGCCTCCGACAAGGAGGACCGGAGCGGACATCGAGGAGATGAGGACCCACCAGGGGACAGATCGCATCGGAGAACGGTAGAACGCCGGGGCCGCCGAGGCAGGGTGCACACGCAGGCGGAGGCGTACTCCGCTCGTGGGCGGGTACACGCGTGAGGCCATGCGAGGAAGCGTGGCCCGCACCGGACGTGGATCGAACTCCGAGGAGAACCTGCTGTGCTGACCCCTGTTCCGCAGGACCTGCGAATCGCTCTGGCCCGCTACGCCGACGCCCGCATCGAGGACGCCCGCCGCTCCACCGGCGCCACCGCCCAGGCCGTGGAGGACGCCACCTACACGCTGTGTGTGATGACCGGCACCCGTGAGATCTCCCAGGCCCTGAGTGTCGCCGACTCCATGCTCGGCGTGGACCCCGCTGAGGCACCGGCCGGGCGGCTGCACACCGGCCCGCAGCAGGACGACAGGCTCCAGACCGCCTGAGCGGTCACCGGAAGCAGCACGGCGCCGGGTGGGATCGAGGACGCCGGCCCCGAACGGGGGCCGGCACCTGATCCCACCCGGCGCCTGTGTGCGCCCTCATTGCGGGGCAGCCTGCAGGGACTCGTAGTACGTGCCCAGCTTCCGCAGATAGAAGAGGTCACCCGTGTCCTGGTCCCGCTCGAAGCGCGGGGCTTCCTTGATCTGCTCCCTGGTGCACCCGACCCTGACCACGCGTGCGGAATCGTCGACGGCGGTCACCGTGCCCGCGGGCACGACGACGCTTCTGCCGAACTTCCAGACCCCGGCGTCGACCACCAGGTGATCGAAGCCAGGGACCTGGGAGACCCTGACGACGACTCCCACGTTTCCGTCGTCCGCCTCCACCGCGTATTCGATCAGGTCGTCGTCCAGCGAGCGGTTCAGCTGTGCGGGACAGGCCCAGACCGTTTCCATGGTCATCTCCTCATGGCAGGGGCCGAATCCGGCCGCGGGACTTCCATATGCCCCCGGAAGCGCGGTCGATGCGGCCTGGAACCTGTCTCGTGCCCCGGTCGGCCTACTGCGCCGTCTCGTACGCCCCCGAGAGCGCCTCGACGCGCTCCCAGATCCGTGCCGCCCGGGCGCCGTCGGCGACGGGACGCCGTACCGCGGCGATGGCCCAGGCCTGCTGTTCCTCGGTGGCGGAGTCCTTGCCGTGCAGTTCGACGGCGTGCGCGGAGAAGTCCCGGACGAGCACGGAGAACAGCTCGTCGAGCACGTCCTCGTCCAGATCCGTCAGCCTGGCCTGTTCCAGGATCAGCTGGCCGTGCACCACCAGCGCGAACAGCTGGCCGACGGACAGCAGGAAGTCGAGATCGCGGGACTGCTCCTCACCGGGGGCAGCGTGGGCGACGAAGTCGCACAGGGCGTCGGCCTGCTCGCGGAAGCGGGCGACGTTGGGGACACCCGCGTATGCGTCGTAGGCGGGGCGCCAGTCGTGGAAGCGTACGGAGCCCAGGCCCCTGGCCGGTCCCTGCCGGAAGAGGAACGCGTCGTCCGCCGCTTCGAGCCGGGTCCCGACGGGCTCGTACCCCGCGGGCTCCAGCAGGTGGTTGCGCATGAACTTCAGGATGAGGGCGAGGTTGACGTGGACCGTGCCCTCCAGCTTGGGCAGGCTCCGGATCTCCACCGCGGCCTGGGCGAAGTAGGTGTCCTTCTCGAAGCCCTTGGCCGCGATGACGTCCCACATCAGGTCGATGACCTTCTCGCCCTCCGTGGTCACCTTCATCTTCGTCATCGGGTTGAACAGCAGGTAGCGGCGGTCGTCCGGGCCGGCCGAGCGGAAGTAGTCGACGGCGCGGTCGCTGAACAGCTTCATGCCGACGAGCCGGACGTACGCGTCGGCGAGCTCACGGCGTACGTGCGGGAAAGCCGTCACGGGGCGGCCGTAGAGGATGCGGTTGTGCGCGTGGGTGACGGCCTCGTACATCGCGTGCTCGCAGATGCCGATCGAGGCAGTGCAGAGGTTGAACTTGCCCACGTTGACGGTGTTGAGGGCGGCGTCGAAGGCGGCGCGTCCGGTGTGCAGGACGTCGTCGGGTCCCACCGGGTAGCCGTCGAGGCGGAACTCGCTGACGTACTTGGAGGAGTCGACGACGTTCTGCACCAGATGGTAGGCGGGATGGCGGCTGTCGGCCGCGAAGAAGACGTATCCGTCGGGGCCCTCGACGTCGGTGCGGCGGCCGAAGACGGAGACGAGACCGGCGGCGTTGCCGTTGCCTATGTAGTACTTCGAGCCGGTGGCCCGGAAGCCGCCGTCGCTGTCCGGTTCCAGAAGCATGTCGGTGGAGTAGATGTCGGCGCCGTGCGCCTTCTCCGACAGGCCGAACGCGAACACCTCCCCCTCGGAGAGGAGCCGGGCCGCGCGGCTGCGGGCGGCGGCGTTGTCGCTCTGCCACACCGGGCCGAGCCCGAGGATCGTCACCTGCCAGGCGTACCAGTAGTCGAGTCCGTAGAAACCGAGGATCTCGTTGAGCGCGGCGATCCTGGCCGTGTCCCAGCGCCGGTCCTCGCTCTCCGTGGCGGACGCGGGGGTGAGGAAGGTGGCGAACAGGCTCTCCTTCGCCGCGAAGTCGAGGAACTCACCGAGCCAGGCGCGGGAGCGGTAGTCCTCGACGAGCCGGCGCTTGCCACGCGCCTCGAACCAGTCGACGGTGGCCCGCAGCAGCCTGCGGGTCTCGGGGTCGAAGTGCGCCGGGTCGTAGGTGCGCGGGTTGAACAGCAGCGGGTCGGCCATGGCTGTGTGCCTTCCGGAGGGAGAGGTGCGGGTGGGAGGTTGTGTGGTTCAGGTGCGAGGGCGGGCGCGGCCGAGCCGGTCGAGCGTGGCGAGTACGTCGTCGAGCCAGGCCACCGTCATGCGTTCGTACGCGATGCCGCCGCGCAGCACGACATGCTGCAGCTCCTGACCGGTGTCGAGCGGTGCGGGGGCGTCGGGTCCGGTGAAGTCACGCAGTTCTCCGGCGAGGTAGTGCGCGAGCCGTTCGCTGTGCACCTGGTGGTGCCGTACGACCTCGCGGACCAGTGCGGCCGGGTCGTCGAACGCCGCTCCCCGGATCTTCACAGCGAGATCGTGGCGGAGGCTCTCGGGTTCGATCGGTTCGTGCAGCCATCGGGAGAGCGTGGCGCGCCCGGGGCCGGCCACGGAGTACTCCTTCTTGTCCGGCCTGCCCTCCTGCGGCACCTCGCGGACGTCGAGCAGGCCGTCGCCCTCCATGCGCTTCAGTACGCGATAGATCTGCTGGTGCGTGGCGGTCCAGAAGTATCCGATGGACCGCTCGAACCGCCGGGCCAGCTCGTAGCCGGAGCCCGGCTGTTCCAGCAGGGAGACGAGGATCGCGTGGTCGAGCGCCATGCCCCGATCGTTCTATGCAACTCGTTGCATAGCAAGGGGCGGCGGCCGGGTGAGACGCGCCTCACCCGGCCGCCGCCGCCTGGGCGCCCACGACGGGGTTACCAGTCGTGGACCGTGCCGTCCTGGAGGCGGTTGACGGGCAGGTACGCCGCTTCGTAGGGGTGGGCCGCCGCCGCCTTCTCGTCGAGCTCCACACCGATGCCCGAGGCCTCGCCGGGGTGCAGGTGCCCGTCGGTGAAGGTGTAGGCGTGCCGGAAGACCTCGTCCGTGAGCGGTTCGTGGCCCGCGTACTCCTGGATCCCGAAGTTGTGCACGGCGAGGTCGAGGTGGATCGCTGCCGCCATTCCGACCGGCGAGATGTCCTGCGGGCCGTGCACGGCGGTCTTTATCTGGTGGAGCGCGGCGAAGTCGGCCAGCTTCCTGAGCGGAGTGACACCACCGAAGTGCGTGACGGCGGACCTGACGTAGTCGATCAGCTGCTCCGTGATGAGCGTCTGGTAGTCGTGGACGGTGTTGAAGACCTCGCCCACGGCCAGCGGGGTGGTGGTGTGGCGGCGTATCAGGCGGAAGGCCTCCTGGTTCTCCGCGGGAGTGCTGTCCTCCAGCCAGAACGGCCGGTACGGCTCCAGGTCGTTGCCGAGCCGGGCCGCCTGGGCGGGCGTGAGGCGGTGGTGCGCGTCGTGGAGAAGGGGCAGTTCCTCCCCGAACTCCGCGCGGACCGCCTCGAAGACGGCGGGAGCGTGGCGCAGGTAGGCGTCGGTGTCCCAGTCCTCGACCAGGGGCCTGGCCTGCTGATGGAGGACGGGCGACCCGTCGTCGTGCGTGGTGTGCACCCCGTACACGGCCTTGAGACCGGGGACCCCGGACTGGACGCGCACCGCCTGGTATCCCTCGGCGAGGCGGGCCCGCACGGAGTCGAGCAGTTCCGGGATGTCCTTGCCGTTGGCGTGGCCGTAGGTGCGGACGCGGTCCCTGCTGGCGCCTCCGAGGAGCTGGTACAGCGGGAGTCCGGCGGCTTTGCCCTTTATGTCCCACAGCGCGACGTCGACGGCGGCGATGGCGGCCATCGTCACCGGTCCGCGCCGCCAGTAGGCCCCTCGGTACAGGGATTGCCACATGTCCTCGATGCGGTGCGGGTCGAGACCGATCAGCAGGGGGACGACGTGGTCGGTGAGGTAGCTGACCACGGCCAGCTCCCGGCCGTTGAGCGTGGCGTCGCCCAGTCCGGTGAGCCCTTCGTCGGTCGTCAGCTTGAGCGTGACGAAGTTCCGGCCGGGGCTGGTGACGACCACCGTGGCGTCGACGATCTTCATGCGGATGCACTCTCCGATGCGAGGGGCGGGGCGGACCGGCTCAGCCCTTGGCTGCACCCGGCGTCAACCCTGCACCACAGTGATCGGCTCGGGCGCGCCGGGGGCGCGGTGCGCCGGACTCGCGCCGGACTGGTGTCGGGGGACGGTGCCTCAGTCACCCGTGCGCAGGAGGCCGGCCGCGACGAGTCCGGCGAGGCCCAGGTCCGTGTCCGTGTACTCCCCGCCGAGAAGGTGGGCCGTGTAGGCGTCACGCTCCAGCAGGAGCGGCTCCAGGAACTCCTCCGCGTCGGGGGTGGGTTCGGCGATCTTGTGGCAGCCCCGCGCCAGCACCCCGTACCGCACGTGCGTCGCGAAGGAGGCGAGGTACGTCCGCATGAAGACCTCGACGGTCCCCGCCCGGTGTCCGGTCTCCTCCAGGAGCTCCCGTTCCGCCGCGCGCAGTACGTCCTCGCCCGGCTCGACCATGCCACCGGGGAGCTCTGCCAGCACCTTGCCGGGGCCGGGACGGAACTGACGTACGAGAACGCCCCGGCCGTCCTGGGTGAAGGCGACGAGGGCGACCGTGCGGGGACCGTGGAGGACGTCCCAGTCCGACTCCCTTCCGTCGGGCTGCACGTAGGTGCGGCATCGCACGTCCAGGTAGCCCGCCGGCCCGGGACGCTCGCTGCTCAGCGTCCACTCCAGCGGGTCACGGCTCTGCGTCATGAGCGGGAGGATGTCCAGCCCACGGCACGGCAAAACGGTCCCGTACCTGAAGCGCGCCACCGGTGCACCCGGCGGGACGCATGGCGGGCCGCCGGGCGGGCACGAGCTTCCTGGAGGCGGCGCCCTTCGACGCACGATGATTTTCGGCCGGCCCGCAGCCCTCCGCGCCACTGTCGCGTGCCTCACCTGTGCACGCGTTCGTGCGGAGCACTCGACGCCTCTCACCCCAGGGGAAATCATGCGTCTTCACAGGACATCCGCCGCCATCGCCGTCGCCGCCGCGACCGCCCTCTCCCTCACCGCGTGCGACGGTGAAGGCGCCGCCGACAGCGCACCCGCCGGTGCCTCGGCGTCGGCCATCCCTGACACGGGGGCTTCCCGCGACGGCGGCACCGAGAGCCCAAGTGCCGCGGAGAGTACGGAAGCCACGGGCGGAGGCGACACCCAGGCCTCCGCATCCGGCGCCCCGCGCGTGGGGGACGGCACCTGCCGGACCTCGGACCTCTCCTTCAGCAGTTCCGGGGGTATGGCGGAGGGTGAGGTACTGATCAACCTGAAGAACACCGGATCCGCCGCCTGCTCCATGCGCGGATTCCCGGGGCTGGACCTGGAGGGCAAGGACGGCACGGTGAGCGCCGAGCGCAGCGACCGGTCCGCTCCGACCGTCACCCTGGCCCCCGGGGAGGGGACCAACTTCTCCCTGCACTTCCCGCCAGGCACGGGCGACGGCTCGGGGGTCACGTTCACCTCGGCACTGGTGACCCCGCCGAACGAGACGCACGCGCACCGCATGTCACTCGCCGTCGGCGTCCCCGTGGACGCCGGCACCGCACACCGGATCACGGTGGATCCGGTCGGGTCTGGGAAGTAGGCATGCCGAGATCCGGGGTGCTCCGCTCCGACACATCCTGGACATTCTGTCCGTATGATGAGACGCGTTTGCGGAGCCCGGGGCACACGGCGTCTCATCGCGCCTGTGCAGAACGAACAGATAACCCCTGATCAAACCCCCTCCGACGACAAGGGAGCGAGGCGCGCCGTCACGGTGTTCCCCGTACTCGTGCTCGTGGCGGGTGCAGCCGGTCTCGTCACTCCCGGCACGTTCGCCGGCTGGACGGAGTCGGTCCCCTACCTGCTCGGCGTCGTCATGTTCTGCATGGGGCTGACGATGACCCCGCTCGATTTCAAGGGTGTGGCGAGGCGGCCGTGGGCCGTGGCGATCGGTCTGGTCGCGCACTATGTGATCATGCCGGGCCTCGGCTGGATCATCGCTCATCTGCTGGGGCTGCCTCCGCAGCTCGCGGCAGGACTGATCCTTGTCGGCTGCGCGCCGAGCGGCACGGCGTCCAACGTGGTGACCTTCCTCGCCCGCGGCGACGTGGCGCTGTCGGTGTCCGTGGCGACCGTATCCACTCTGGTCGCTCCCCTGGTGACGCCTCCCCTGACGCTGCTCCTGGCCGGTGAGTACCTGCCCGTGGACGCCGGTTCGATGATCACGGACATCCTCAAGACCGTGCTTCTCCCGGTCCTCGGCGGCCTGGTGGTGCGGCTCGTCTTCGGCAAACTCGTCGACAGGGTCCTGGGCGTCATGCCGTGGCTGTCGTCCCTGGCGGTCGCCGCGATCGTGTGCGCCGTCGTGGCGGGCAGCGCGAGCATGATCAAGTCGGCCGCTCTCACCGTCCTGCTCGCCGTCGTCCTGCACAACGGCCTGGGACTAGCCCTCGGCTACGCCGCGGGCAAGGCCGCCCGGCTCGGCCGGCCCGCCAGCCGCGCCATGGCTTTCGAGGTCGGCATGCAGAACTCCGGACTCGCCGCCTCGCTCGCCACCGCCCATTTCAGCCCGCTGGCCGCTCTGCCGGCCGCGGTGTTCTCCGTGTGGCACAACATCTCGGGCGCGCTGGTGGCCGCCTGGATGGCCCATCGCTCGCGGCGTGACGACGACGTGACCCCCTCGGCGGGGCGGACACAGGACAGCACCGCTGCTGCCGCCACCGGCAGCGCCTGACGCGAGACGCCCGGCCGGGACCGCCCGGCCGGGACCGCCCGGCCGGGCCTTTCGCCGGGCTGCCGTACGGTCCGTCAGTCACGCGGCACAGTCTGTCGGCCGCGCCGTACGGTTCGTCAGTCGCCCGGGTGGCTCACGACGGTCTGTGTCACCGCCGGGGAGTCCTGCGTCGAGCAGGTTCAGCGGTTGGGCCCGGACCGGGACGTCGAGTGCCGCCACCGCCTCGTCGCAGATCAGCAGGCTGGGCCTGGCCGCCAGGCCCGGGCCGGCGCGACCCGCCGGCGTTCACCGCCGGAGAGCGCGGCAGGACGGCAGCCGGCGTACGGGAGCGGCACCCCACTTGCGAGATGCAGGAGGCCGTTGACCATGCCCGCGCGGTCGGCCGCGTGGGCGAAGGCGCGGCGGACGTGAATGTCGTCGAAGGGTGCCTCGGTCGTGTCGAAGGCCAGGGAGACGACCGAACGATCGCCGGTGTATGTGACGCGCGCGCTATGTATGCCCTGAATTGCGGACTTCGGGCGTTGCACTCTCGGATGGAGCGCGGTGGCAGCTGTCAGGCTCCGGGGCGCACCCGGTGCAGCGCGAGCACAGCCTGGTCGTCCTGCGGCCGGCCACCGCTGTGCCGCCGGACGTCCTCGATCAGGGTGTCCAGGATCTGCCCCGGCGCCAGGCGGTCACGGGAGCGCGCCGTCCTGCCGAGCGCGATCGGCAGGCGGGCGACGGGGTCGTAGAACACTCCGTGCGGGTCCCTGGACTCAGTGACGCCGTCCGTGTAACAGAGCAGAGTGGCGCCGGGCGGAAAGCGGTAGCTGTCGACGGGCGCGGACCAGGTGCCCAGTCCGCCCATTCCCAGGGGGGGCGCCTCCTCGGAGGGCTCCAGGAGTGTGGCGCGGCCCTTCGCGTCGAGGAGCACCGGCGGAGGATGCCCCCGGTTGACGAGGCGCACGACGTCCAGGTCTTCGGAGAGCTCCGCGATGAGCGCCGTCGTGAACCCCTCCTCCTGTTCCTGGCCGCCGCGCCGCCCGCCCTCCCGCATCAGGGCCCGTTCCAGCCTGTCGACCAGCTGCGGGAGGTCCTCGGCCTCGTCCGCGGCATAGCGGAAGGCGCCCAGATCGACGCTGACGGCTCTGACCGCCCCGAGCCCCTTCCCTCGCACGTCACCGACCATGACGCGGATACCGAAGGGCGTGCTCTGCACCACGTACAGGTCACCGCCGATCGCGGCCTCGCTCTCCGCGGGCACGTACCGCGCGTCGATGCGCAGGTCCCCCAGACGCGACGGCGGGTCGGGCAGTACCGCCTGCTGGGCGACAGCCGCGACGTGCTGGGCCCGCCGGGTCCGGGCGTCCTGTCTGCGCAGTGTGCGGTGGATCAGGACGGCGAGCACGGTGAGGGCCGCGAGGGCGAGCTGGTTGGCCGCTCCCGCGTGCCAGCCGAAGGTACCGTCGATCCAGGCGAGAAACGCGTGTACGACCATCGAGGCGAGGCCCACCCCGATGATCCCGCGGACGCCGTGGAGCGGTGCCGCGGCGACGGGCGCCGCCATGAGGAGCGGGGCCGACGTCACGCCGTGCGGCGTGACCAGGTCGATCACCACGGCCATGACGATGAGACCTACGGGGATCCACTGGACTCTGAGCAGCTGCGGCACTCCCCCACGCTGCCTTCCCGCACGCTCCCGCGCATCCCGAGCGGCCGGCCGGCCTGCGGGGGCCACACCTGCCCCAGCCGTCGCGGCCCGCCCGGCCGCGCCCCCGCACTCGTCGCGGCCCGGAACCGGCACCACACCGGCCGCGGTCCGGAACCGCGACCACCCGCCCACGAAGCGGGCCCCCGGTCGTCGCCGCGCGCACCTCGGACGGCGGGCCCGCAACGGCCCGCCCGTCCGGCCCGCGTCGACCCGCCGCACGTGCTGTCCCGCCGCGCGGCGAGCCGCGCCGCGGGCCTCCGCCGTCAGGTCCCCGCGCCGCCGGTGACGCCTCGTCACCGCGCCCTCGCGCCCTTCGCGCGCAGAGGGCCGAGGCCGCGTGCGCAGTGGTCAGCACCCCACCCCGGACATACACTTGAGGTGTCTTCCGGCGCCCTCGCGGTCTCGCCGCAGCCGATGAACGACGCGAACGGGCGCACCCGGCACGCCGCATGCGGGGTGACCCTCGGCCCGACGCCGCGGAGCAGTTCATGGATGTCACATCCGAACGCATGGGACTCCCGCTCGTCCACGTCCGTGGATCCGTGGGAAAAGGCGTCCCTGGCCTGCGTCACGCCCCGCATCCGCGCGTTCCCGCGCTGCGGGAGCGACGAGGAATCCTCCCGTTCGAGGTCCGCCTGGGACAGGCCGCCGATTCCGGCGGCACACTGATCGTGGGCGTCGGCAGGAGAGAACCCGGGCCCGGAATCCGGGTGACGTGCAGTTCCACCGTTCCGGGCGCCGTCCGGGACCCCGCCCTCTGCGGCGATCCGCTGGGAGGGTGCGAAGGGACGGCTGGTCGTCGCCCCCTGGAACGGATCGCGCCCACCCTGCGGCTGCCGGGCTCGGCCCACCGGACGGGACCACCCCGCCGGACGGTTGAAGAGAGGCCGACATCATGCATCAGTCCGTACGCGACCAATGGATCAGGTTCAACGACCCGCTCGAAGGCCGAGTCGATTTCATGTACCTCGACCAGAAGGGATGGGTGAGCACGGGGATCGGCAACAAGATCGACCAGACGGCCGCGCCCAACTCCGCCCCGAGTGCTGCGGAGCGGGCCGCCTCGCTCGCCCTGGCCGGCGAACTGCTGTGGCTGGACGCCGGCGGTGACCCGGTGTCGGCCGACCTCGTCGCCGCCGAGTGGGACAACGTCAAGGGACGCCTCGATCTGGCCCCCCAGGGACACAACGCGTTCCGGCCCCCCTTCACGTCGCTGCACGTGGACGACGCGGAGATCGACCGGCATGTGTTCGCCAAGCTGGACCAGATGGAGTCCTTCCTCACCGCCCGTCCCGAGTTCACCGACTTCGGCACATGGCCCGCCAACGCACAGCTGGCGACTCTGAGCATGTGCTGGGCGCTGGGACCCGCGTTCAAGTTCCCCAAGCTCCAGCAGCACGTGTCGGTGCGCAGTTGGAGCGGCGCGGCTGACGAATGCCACTTCACTCCGGACGAGGGAACGATCAGGATCCGGAACAAGCTCGACCGGGCGCACTTCCTCCTGGCCCAGACCGTGGAGAGCCAGGGGCTGCCCACCGAGAGTCTGGCCCTCGACCTGTCCGACGTGTTCGGCGTGCAGGGTGCGCTGCTCGCCCTCGGCTACGACCCGGGCCGCCAGGACGGCGGGGACGGCCCCCGCACCCAGGGTGCCGTCCGTCAGTTCCAGGCCGACCACGGACTCGAACAGAACGGGGCCTTCAACGACCCGGCCACTGTGAGCACTCTCGGCGCCCGGCTCGCGGAGGCGGGTTTCACTGTGGTGGGTGTCTGACCGGTTCCGGCACACGAGGTCCGGTGGCAGTGGCGCCACCGGACCTCGTGTGCCGGAACCGGTCGAACCGGCTCTGCCGGGAGCTGTCAGGAGTGCGCAGGGACACCGGCCAGGCGCCCGCGCGTCCCCCGTCGCAGGTCCGTCATCTCCAGACCCCTGGGGTCTACCTTGCCGGGCTGCCATTCACGGTGGCCGATCACGCTCCGCTCGCTCCAGCCGTGCGCTCGGCAGAGGGCGGCGGCCACCTTCTCGATGGCCTGCACCTGCTCCTTCGGCCACGGGTCCTGCCCGTCACCCAGGTTCACGCACTCGAAGCCGTAGAAGCGGGCGTTGCCGTCCGTGTCCGCGGTTCTGTCCGGCGGCAGAGCGGTCTCTGCGATCACCGCGCGCAGGACGTCCTGGTCGCCCTTGCCCGCATGGTTGGTGCGGCCGTAGCCGACCAGGAAGACCGTGCCGTCCTTCGCGATGACTCCGTGGCACAGGGGGCCGGGCAGAGCGGAGTGGCCCTTGCAGCACAGGTCCACACTGCCGGTCGTGCCTGAGGTCACCGTGTGGTGGATCATCACGCCGTGCACGGGGCCCCAGGGGCCCTTGTGGTTACGGTTGTGCGTACGCCACGACCGGTGCTCGACCACGGTGAGCCCTTCGGAGCGCAGCGCGGCGAGGAATCGGTCGGCTGAGAGTGGAGTGGCCATGACTCTCCTAGGGAATTACCGGGCCCGCCCCGGGTACGAGGCCGGCCTCTGCCCCTGCCACTCTTCACCGGAGAGCGTGACCGCCGCGTGACGGCTGCGTGACGCGCTCCCTGGGTGCTGCCGGGGGACGGACCCGCGCCGCTCCTTCACGCCGAGCCCTCGTCCGGGGCCGCCGCGACGGCCGCCCTCGCGGGCCGGGCGCATCCCGACACCAGCCGGTACAGGTGTTGCGGCGGATCCAGACCCAACTCGTCGCGCAGGCGGCGGGCGTAGCGGGTGAACGCGTTCAGGGCCTCGGACAGGTTCCCGTCGGACAGATGGGCCAGCACCAGGCAGGTCTGGCCGCTCTCGCGCAGGGGCTCGGCGTGCACCGCGGCCTGCGCGGCGGCGATGGCCTCGGCATGCCGCCCTGCCGTACGCAGCCGCCCTGCCAGCGTCTCCAGGGCGTGCAGGCGCAACTGCCGCCACTCCTCGGCCTCCGACAGGGCCCAGTCCTCGTACCAGCCGGGCAGCAGCTCGGCCGAGAGGACGCGGACGATCTCCAGCGGCGCGCCGGGAACCCCGTCCGCGCCGGTGGGATCGGCGGTGGGGTCGACGAGGCGTTGCGCCGTCCGGCGCACGTGATGCAGATCGACGGTGGTTCCCGTCGCGAGACGCACCTCGGCCGAGGTGACGTCCAGCGCCTGCCGGCCCCTGTGGTTCAGGCGCGCCAGTGCCGCGCGCAGATCGGCGTGCGCGCACCGCTCGGAAGCCTCGGGCCACAGGGTGCCGGCGACGAGGGGCCTGGGCACCGCGGCCCGGCAGCGCAGGGCGACGAACGCGAGCACCTTCTCCGACCCGACGGGTACGGTCACCTGGTCATCGCCCACCCACAGCCCGAAACCGCCCAGGACTCCGATCCGCACGCGGGGACGTTCAGGGCCGGCGCGTCGCTCGGAGCCCATGAGGGGCGGCTCAGGACCCATGTCCGTCCTTCCGGCGTCACCAGCCGGGCTTCGCGACCTGGCCGTAGGCCCACCGGGAGCCCTTGGACATCTCGAAGTGCAGGTGCGGGCCCGTGGAGTTACCGGTGCTGCCGACCTTGCCGATGCGCTGTCCGGCCTTCACCGTCTGGCCTCGCTTCACCTGCCGTGCCGAGAGGTGGCAGTAGGTGTACACGTGGCCGTTGTCCGCGTGCAGACCGATCCACTGGCCGTACGCGCCGCCGTCACCGTTCGACCACTCGACGGTTCCGTTGCGCACGGCCACGACCGGTGAACCGGCGGCAGCCGCGAAGTCCTGCCCCGTGTGCCTGCCGATCCCGTCGGGCTTCCAGGCGTACGGACCCGGCCGGAAGAATTCGAACGAAACCTTGTGCCCCGGCACGGGTGTGGCCACCCGCCCGCCGTGTGAGGACGCCCCCTGAGTCTTTGCCGCGGCTTTGCCGCAGTCCACCTGGAAGTGCTCCTGCTTGCCGAGGTCGGTGAGCGAGCGGCAACCGGGCACACCATCGGCGTCGTCGCCCTTGAGTCCCTGCTTGAGCTGATACTTGCGGTAGGCCTTCTTGGTCTGCTCGCCGAAGTGACCGGTGGCACCGTCCGGGATGTCGAAGCCCCGCTTGATCAGAGCACGCTGGACGGTGCGGACCTGTTCGCTGGTCTTTCCGAATCGGATTTCCGACAGATCGATCTTGGTCATGGTGACCATGATGGGCTCCTGACAGCCGCAGGGGTGCCGACCCGTCGATGCAGCTCCCGAGCATGTCAGCCGCCGTCACGGCGGGCCGGCCAGGAGGGAGATGTGACAGCGCCGGGAGGGTCACGACGAATTCCCTGACGCTGCCTCATGTAGTCCACCGTCCCCGCTCAAGCAGGCAGTTACAAGGCGCTGCGCGGGCGAAGCCGGTTCAATTCCGACTATAAACCTGCCCACCGCGACCGGCCACCATAACCGTCGACCGCATTCCACGCACCCTACGCCCTGGGGTCGTTCACTCCGCGCGTGAGCTGTACAACCGACAACAATTCTCCTCGCCGGCGATCGATGAATCTCCAACTTCTCCGAAACGGGGCTTCAATTGACTGCCGAGCACGGACAGGAGTTCCTTGGCGGCGGGTTTCCGCGCGCTCTTTCCCATCCGGTCGCGACGGCACCCTCGGCGTCATACGCTGAAAAGCGTCGGCCCGGTCCCGCGAGAACAGGAAACGGGCCGGGGACGGAACCACCGCATCGCGAAATGGAAGAAGCGCGCTCGGAGGCACGTCATGGCAGCGTTCGACATCGAAGTGTCCAGCCCCGTCTCCGCGGGCTTCACAGCCGGACTCGGCGGTCCCCATATCGGAACACACGCGCCGCCCGCGAAGTGGTACATCGAATACGGGATGGACCTGGGTGCGCAGGAGGGGTCCATGGTCCGAGCCGCCTTCGACGGCCACGTCACCGTCTTCCACCCGCACGTCCCGGCGGAGGACACTTCCAAGATCTATGGCGCCCAGGTCTTCGTGCGCGCGCCCAACGACATGATGGGCGGTTTCTACACCCACATGAAGGACGTGCCGGACGGACTCGGCGTCGGTTCACCCGTCGGCCGTGGCGACGAGCTCGGCTCCGTACTCCGGTTCCCCGGCACCACATCCCATCTCCACATGGCGCTCGTCGAGATCCTCGGCGGCGCGCCCGCGCCGGAGGACCGCTACTGCGGCGTGGACAACATGTACGACTTCTTCCTGGATACGGCCACGTCCGACGCCGCCACCAGCGTCCAGTTCCTCCAGGACGGCTCGCCCCCGGTCGTCGGAGACGGCGGCGGTGGAGGTGGAGGCGGCTCCGCGGTCATACACCTCGGCACCGTGCGGGGCATCCAGCAGGGGCTGGTACTGCTCGGCTACTCCCCCGGGGTGGTCGACGGCATCGACGGACCGAACACCCAGGCCGCCGTGCTCGCGTTCCAGGCAGATCACGGACTGCCCCAGACCGGACAGTGCACCGATGTGTCGCTGGCGACGCTGGCGGCCCTGCTCATCGCCGGCGGCCATCAGGTGGACGGTGTGACGGTGTGACCCCCGCACCGCCGCTCCGGACCACGGGCCCGCGACGACCGGCAGACCGCTGAGGAGGAGTTCTCATGGCCACCTGGACCGTCGGCGCGGCCAGGAGACGAGCGGCCCGTGCTCCGGCGTCCGCCCAGGACGACACCACCCCGGACCCGGCCCCCCCTGGGGCGGTACCGACGGCCGCCTACGCCGGAGGGGAGGAGCCACCGACCTGGACGCAATTCCTCACCCCGCGCGACGACATGGGCCCGTGGGAGCAGAAGGAAGGGCTGAGGGCCCGGATCACGGAGCTGGAAGCCATCATCGACGCCCTGAGCACCCGGGCGTCCGTCGATTCCGACCGGCGCAGAGTGGTACGGAACTACGCGTCCAACGCCCACAGAGAGCTCGCGGAGGCCGAGCGCTCCCTGCTCGTCAGGCAGCCCGGCAGGAGGCGCGCGGCTCACCTGGGCGTCGCGCAGGCACACATGGACGCGGCGCTGAACCTCATGGTCTGGATGGCGTCCGCCGAGGACATCAAGGCCATGCTTCCGCAGATCGTGGCCCTGGTCGAGGAACACCTCGCGGCCGGCGACCCACGGCGGGTACGGGTCATCGACATCGCGCGCGGGATGCAGCACAACGCCGATCGAAAGCTCCGCCCCAGCGAACGGGCCTTCCTGGCCGAGACGGTCAGCCTCGCCCGCAAGCTTCTGTGGAACGAGCGGCTGCGCGTACGGAGCTTCGTACGCATCGTGGGTACGGTCACCATCGGCCTGACGATCGCCGCGGTGGCCGTCGCCGTGATCACCGTCATCTGGGAGGCGCTGGTCCCGCTCTGCTTCACACCCGAGGTCAACGGCGGCTTCAACGTCGTATGCCCGACACGCAGCCGATTCGTCATCCCGTTCCCGCCGGACTCGCCCGTCACCAGCGAGATGACCGCCCAGGTCGCACAGGCCGGGGACTATCTCGTCATCGAGATCATCGGCGTCCTGTCCGCCGCCGTCGCGTCGGCTGCGGCGCTGCGGCGCATCAGGGGCACGTCTCTGCCCTACAACGTACCCGTGGTCCTGGCCCTGCTGAAGCTGCCGCTGGGCGCCCTGACAGCCGTTCTCGGCCTGTTGCTGATGCGCGGCGGATTCGTACCGGGCCTCAGCGCTCTCGATTCCACCGCCCAGATCATCGCCTGGGCCATCGTCTTCGGATACTCGCAGCAGTTGTTCACCAAGTACGTCGACCATCAGGGACAGGCACTGCTCGATTCCGTACGTGGGCCGGCCAGCAGGAGCAGTTCGTCCCCCGACGCGGGGTGAGGGCGAGGTGCGGGATACCGCGACGGAACCGTTTTTCCACCAGGTACGCCGGCATCCCGCCGGTCACCCCTGATCCGGCTTCCCGTCCACGGCGGGCGGGAGGCAGCACGGCGCAAGGCGCGGCCGTGACCCGGTACTGGAGGTCCGATGTCAGCCATCGACGACAAATGGGCGCAGATCCAGTGGATCGGTCAGCCGGTCGACACCGGCGCCGGCAGCGCGGAGGGCGCGAATCCCGACGGGCGCGGCCGATCACGGGACTACGAGCACGGGTCGATCTACTGGTCGCCGCAGACCGGCGCCCACGAGATCCACGGGGACATCCGTCTCCACTACGCGCGGCTCGGAGGCTCGAGCCACTTCCTCGGTTACCCCCTCACGGACGAGTCGGGCTGCCCTGACGGTGTGGGCCGTTTCAACCACTTCGAGGGCGGGTCGATCTACTGGACCCCTCAGACCGGCGCCCACGAGGTGCACGGCCCGATCCGGCAGACGTGGGCGGACCTGGGCTGGGAGAACAGCTTCCTCCGCTACCCGGTCTCCGACGAGATGGGCCCTCAGGAGCGGCGCAACAACCGTTTCCAGGGCGGCCACATCGTGCGCAACGCGGACGGCAGCGGGGCCGTGGCCCACGAGTCCGTCCCCTTCGACTGACACGCCCCGTGCGTCGGCCGGCTCTTCGGTCCCTACCGTGCCAGGAGACAGTCATGTTCCACATCCGCACCCAGCTCCTTCTTTTGCGGTTCTGGAGGGAGGTGCTGCTGACACGGCACGGTGAAGGCCCCCGCGGCGGCGGAGGCGGGAGAGGATTCGGCCGCGGCGGGGAGGGCCGCGGGGACCGAGGGCGTGAAGGCCGCGGAGATCGCGGTGGGGAGGGCGGCCGTCCCGGACACCGCGGCGACGATGACGGATTCCGGCGGGGCGACGGCGGGGACCGTGGCGGAGACGGCCGGCGCGGACCTCACGGGCCCGAGCACGATGGTGGCCCGCACGGCCCCCACGGCCCCCACGGCCCCGGCGAAGGCCCGCACGGCCCCGGGCACGACGGCGACCCGAACCGCCCCGCCCCAAGGGACGGCACACCCGTCACAGGTCCTTTCCGCGTGCTCAGGCCGCAGGACATGCTGGTCCTGGAGATCGGTCTGGTGAACCTCCGTCAGGACGGGGACCGGCTCGTGCGTCAGGCTCCGGGCCCCGCCCAGATCCTGGTGACGCTGCCGCCTCAGCACGTCGCCGAAGCAGCTCTCCCCCTTCCGCCCACCGCGAGTTCACGTGTTCCGTCCTTCTCCGCGCGGCCGTCCACACTGGCCTTCTCCCTGCCCGACGACATGGACGGTGTCGGCCTCTCCCTCGCCTCACTCCTCGACTGGACCCGGCTGGTCCCCCAGTCGGTGCCGGTCGTCGGAGCGCCCGATCCCGGCACCTCGGCCGTCTACGGCGGTGTCCACAGGACCACGATCGAGTTCCCCCTGCGGCTCCTGCTCACCCACGACGACGCCGTCTCCCGCTGGGAGCACCTGGCCGATCCGTTCGTCGCCGACGGCCGCTCCGAGCTCTGGCACACGAGCCTGCTCGGCCCCGAAGCGGGCGAGCCGCCCCTCTTGCGTGCCGTGGCGACAGCCGGTGTCCTGCCGCCCGGACTGCCCCTGCTCCAGGAGCATCTCGACGGCATCGTCATCCAGACCAGCAGGCACGAGGTGTTCGACAAGAACGGGCTTCCCATCGAGATCCTCAGCGATCCGCTGCACGCAGAGCAGTTCAGACTCACGTCACTGGGCGCCTCCGCCCATCTGCACGGCAGCTGGACCCTCGACAAAGCTGCGCTGAACCAGTTCGCCGAGGCCGGCCGGCCGGCCCCTCTGGCCTCGTACGACCACATCACCGGTCTCGGCAGGGACCAGTTCGTCCGGACGGCTGATCGCTATTTCTGCCACACCGGCCACCAGGCCCTGTTCATCATCGAAACCCGACGGGTCTTCACAGCCGCTGGGGACGGCACCATCGTGGCCGGCCTTCACTCGGAGCGGCACGCGGAGTTCCCGCAGCCGGACATCAGCTACGGGGCGACCACCGGTTACACGCACCAGGGGCGGGAGATGCCCCTGACCTCGCTGCACATCGACGAGCGCGTCACCCCGAAGCTCAAGGACGCCGGCCCGCCGACCGGGCCCTTCTTCGCCGTGCTCGAGGACACCGGGTCCGATTACCTGCTCCCCGTCACCGGCACCGACCAGGAAGGCCGGAAGGTCAGCTTCCGCATGCCTCTCCTCCTCGTCCCGTCGGCAAGCGGAGCCAACGGTTCGATCGCGGCCTCCTTCCCGCACGCCGCGCCCGCTCCGGCGGCGTTCGGGCCGGGTGACACGCGTGCGATCGCCCAGCTGGACGGACAGGAGATGGCGATCACGGAACCCCTGCCGGGCTCGCCCGGCAGCACCTGCCACCCCGTGAACACGCTGCGCTTCGACGTGCAGCCCAGAGCGCAAGGCGGCGATCACCCGCTGGACGCGGTGCTGTTCGTGGCGGGAGCCGAGGTCCGCGAACCCGCGGTCGAGGCCTTCGCGCCGGGCGGCGGCCGAGTACAGGTGCGGATGAACGCCGGCTATCTGGAGCGCGGGTTCACCGACAACCCCTCCGGCGCCTACCTGACCATGAACACGCCGGTGCAACTGCTGCTCAAGGCGGAGCAGGCCGGCGGGCTCGCCAGTCCCAACTCGGCGGTCTCCGAGATCACCGGCCGTGCCGGGGTGCTGGCCGAGACCTTCTCGAAGGTCACGGCCGCCCCCGATGTCCCCATCCCCGTCGACGAGGTCACGAAGGCATTCAAGATCGGGAAGCTCCTGGGCATCGTCGAGCTGTCGGACATCCTGGGCACGATCCCGCAGTCGGCCGTCACCGATCTCGCGCAGCTCTCCGACAACAGGATCGAGGAGATCATCAGGAGCGGGGATCCCCGGACCCTCCTGCCTGTCCCCGTCCTGCGCGTCACGGAGCTCGCCGAGGGGGCGGGCAAGGAGCTGCGCTACGTGTGGAAGCCGTCCATCAAGAGCTCCGGAATCGTCGGTCTCGAGGACGCCTCGCTCGTGCTGGACTCCCGTACGACCGTGTCCACCGACGGCCTGGACAAGTCCAGCGTCAGCGGGGAACTGACCAACCTCAAACTGAGGTTCGCGGGCCTGGCCGAGGTGAGGATCGCCCGCCTCTCCTTCACCTCCACGCCCGGCGGCAAACCCGACATCGATGCTTCCGGCCTTGAGCTCGTGTTCGAGGGTGCGCTGTCGTTCATCAACAATCTGCGGAGCCTCCTGCCCGCCGACGGTTTCGGCAAGGGCGCGTACATCGACATCGACCCGTCCGGGATCAGGGCCGGCTACACGCTGGCGATACCCAGCATCGCCGTCGGTGTGTTCAGTCTGCAGAACCTGTCCCTCACCGCCGGGCTGGCGATCCCCTTCGAGGCCTCGCCCATCCGCTTCAGGTTCGGTATCTGCAGCCGGGAGGACCCGTTCCTCGTCAGCGTCTCCCTGTTCGGCGGTGGCGGATTCTTCGCCATGGAGGTCTCCTCCCAGGGCATCGAGCTCGTGGAAGGAGCACTGGAGTTCGGAGGGACGGCCTCGCTGAATCTGGGTGTCGCCAGCGGCGGTGTCTCGATCATGGCCGGGGTCTACTTCAAGCTCGAGAAGAACGCCCAGGGCGGCCAGGACATCACTCTGAGCGGCTATCTGCGCTGCAACGGCTATCTGTCGGTGCTCGGCATCGTCAGCGTGTCCGTCGAGTTCTACCTGGAGCTCAGCTACCAGAAGTCCGGGGGCGAATCGGTGATACGCGGCAGAGGCACCCTCTCCGTCAGCGTACGGATCGCCTTCTTCAGCAAGACCGTCTCGCTCACCCTGGAGCGCAGCTTCGCCGGCGCACCGGGTGACCCCACCTTCGCCCAGTGCGTGGAGCCGGACGACTGGGACACGTACTGCCTGGCCTATGCAGCCTGAGCCCGCCCTCGACCCACGCCCCGCAGCGGGCCCGGCCCCAAAGGAGACCTCCAGCCATGGCCCTCGAACAGCGGATCCACTGGACCGTCCTTCCTGGTGGTTTCTCGGCCGACGGGACGAAACTGCTCGTCTCGGTCTTCGTCTCGCCGCAGCTGTCAACCGGCGAGGCGCAGGCGCCCGGTACCCGAGCCACGCTCGGCCCCTTCCCCGACTTCCTGCGGTGGCCCGATCGAGTCGCATCGGCGACATTCGCATTCGCCACCACCGACGGCGTCACAAAGCCGCAGGACTTCCCGATCGGGCCGGTCGAACCGACCGGCGCGCCTCCCGACACCGTCCTGTGGCAGCGTCTCTTCCGCGCGGAGACGGTACTGGACTCCTTCACGTTCGACCGGCACCAGGAGCGTGAGGTCACCACCTGCCCCTCCCGAGCCATGACGGCGAGCGCCCGGCACATCTACGCCATGGCCGCCACCCGCTTCCCCGACGGTCCGCCGCGACGGAGTGAGCTGGACACGATGAGCGCGGAGGGCGGGATGCAGGGCCTGGCTCCGTCGCCCGCCGAAGGCATGAACACCTTCACGCGACTGCAGGACTTCCACCACCCGTCCCCGGCCCAGCCCACGCTCGCACGCCCCATGGAGAACACCGATCCTCCGCTGGAACCCCCTGTGCCCGACTTCCACACCATGCTCAGTTCGCTCGGCGACCACCCGGCGCTGTTGCGCCGTCTGGGGCTGGTCCTGGACTTCGCTCTCCCCGCCGACGGTGTCCCCGACTCGGCGGGCGGTCTCTTCCTCGTCGTCAAGCCCACCTGGGAGCCGCTGCTGCGTGGCCCCGCCCCGGACCCGCCGCCCAGCCACGACGTGACCCCGCACACGAGTTACGTCCTCGACCGGGCGAAGCATGCCTTCGTGGCCGGAGCCCGTGACGCGCAGCCGGCCGACCCGCTGGCACCCCCGGCCCAGGGCCTGGTGCCGCTGCCCTCTGAGGAGTTCTCGATCGAGCAGGCCGATGCCGACGGCGCCCTTCTGCAACTGGACGCCACCGAAGCGGAGTCCGTGGGCCTTCCGGTCGTACGCACAGGCGGTCTCACCCTGGCACGCAAGGACCGCATGGCTCATATCACCGAGGACTTCCAAGCTGCCGCCGAGCAGAAGCAGAAGGCCGACGAGCTCGTGGCGGACGCCGACGCCACCGGCCAGGTGAAGCTGTTCGCCGAGGACCTCGTCCGCGGGCACCGGCTGGACGTCTGGGACGAGAGCCGCGCCCAGTGGTTCTCCCTGCACCAGCGCGACGTGGCGTACTGCCCGCCAGGGCTGCCGCAGACCCCGCTGTTCGCCGCGTCCGACGAGGGGTTCTTCCAGGTCGGCCTGGCCACCCGGCCGGAGACCGCACAGCGGCTCTACCTGCACGACAACATCATCACCTGGGACGGCTGGTCCCTGGCCGCACCCCGGCCGGGCAAGGTGGTGAGCGCAGCGGAACGGGCCCCGGACCCCGAGGACGAAGCAACCCAGCCCCAGCGCATCGGCAACCCGGCCGCCCCCGGAATCCCGCTGGAGATCACGTCCGTCGCGCGTCCGGGGACACTGCCGAAACTCCGGTTCGGCCGGTCCTACCGGGTCCGCGTACGCACCGTCGACCTCGCGGGCAACGGGCTCACCCCCGCGCAGGCCGACGCACTGATGCAGGCGGAACCCGGGAGGACCGATCTGGCACTCCCCGCCGAAGGTCCGCAGCCGTTCCGCCGCTTCGAGACGGTCCCTTCCCCTGTGCTGGTGCCACGTCTCCCGCTCGTCGACGGCGCCCGCACCCAGCGGCTCGTCGTCCGCAGCGACCGCGGAGTGACGACCGACCAGTACGCCGCCGCCTTCAACGCGACACCTTCGGTCACCGGCGGCGCCCACGCGCCGTACACACCACACGACGAGCGCCATGTCGTGGCTCCGAAGGCCTCGCTGGAGTGCGTGGAACGCCACGGGATGCTGGACACCGCCATCGGTTCGGCCGACCCGGCCGTGCGGACCGCCGTGTATCAACTCGCCCTGCACGAGAGCGGATCTCTGGACGATGCGACGCTGCCAGGCGCGCAGGTGCAGGAGGGGGTCGACGCCGCCGACGGAGGGAAGTCGCCGCCGCTCGTCCTGCACACGGGCGAGCAGGTGCCGATGCCCTACCTCCCCGATCCGCTGTCCACGGGTGCTGTGTTCTTCGGCCTCCCCGGGCTGCCACCGGGTCAGCCCTTCCCGGTCGAGTGGAAGGGCACCGCCTGGCACAGCCCGGCGTCCTTCCGGATCCGCGTCACGGAGGGCGACGGCCCGCCGCAGTTCGACGAGCAGGCGCGTGTCCTCACCGTTCAACTGCCCAAGGCCGCCGTCCACACCGTCCGGGTCTCCTCGCGGATCACCGTGGAGGACAGCGTGCTGGGCCTGGCCGACTGGTGCCGCGAGTCGACGGCGACCGACGACGCCCAGGTCGGTGAGCTGATGACATCGGCGCACGAGAGCCGCCACTGGCTCTTCACCCCCGGGCAGGAGTTCACCCTCGTCCACGCGGTGGCACGCCCGTTGCAGGATCCGCTGCTGCAGCTCGGCACAGCACCGGTCCGCACCCCGTCGGCGACGACCGAGCACCTGCTGGGTGCCGTCACGGTGCACACCGAGAGCACCGAACGCGTCGACGTGTTCGCCGAGTGGACCGATGTCACGGACGAGGGACCGGAGGGCAGGACAGAGCGGCCGGGCAGCGCGCACGTTCTCTCCCTTCCGCTCTCCCTCGCCGACGCCGAGGACGCCCAAGGCGTGCCATACCGGGTTCCTCCCTCCTGCACGCTGACCGACGGGGTACTCACGTTCAGTACGGAGCTGGCCGAGACGCTGGCGAAGAATGCCCAGCCTCCGGCGGCTCCGCCCTACAGCCGGCAGGAGTTCGGCGACACCAAGCACCGAAAGGTGAGCTACCGGCCGGTGGCCACCACCAGGTTCGCCGAGTACTTCTCCGGGCAGCCTTCGGCACAGGATCCGCCGGAGGGCGAAGTGCCCCACTCGGTCCCGAGCAGCGCTCCTCCGGCAGCCCCCGGGGTCCTGTACTGCATGCCCACCTTGGCCTTCGAGGAGCCGGACAGCCCTCCCGGCACCGTGGTGCGACAACGGCGCGGCGGAGGCATCCGGGTCTTCCTGGACCGCCCCTGGTTCTCCTCCGGCGACGGAGAGCTCCTGGGCGTCCTCATCGACGACGCACCCGGCCCGGGCTCCCCCGACGAGGAGCCGGTCGTCACCCAGATCGGACGGGACCCGATCCACCTGTCGGCTTCCGTGGGCCCCGCGACGGCCGCGATGTTCACGAACAAGGTCGCGAGCGTGGGCCCGCTCCGCCGCCCCTCGCGCGGTACGGCCGGCGCCGTGGCCGGGGCCTCCACGGTCACCGCGCTCGGCTTCGCCCCGCAGTTCGACAAGGCCCGCCAGCGGTGGTTCTGCGACCTCGACCTCGACACCGGGGACAGCTACTTCCCCTTCGTGCGCCTGTCCCTCGTACGTCTCCAGCCCGCGTCGATCGCGGGGGCGGAGATCTCCGGTGTGGTGCTCTCCGATCTCGTACGGACGCTGCCCGACCGCGAACTCACCGTCAGCGGTGACTCGCCCGTGAGCATCACGCTGACCGGGCCGTCCTACCGACCGCAAGGTGCTCCGGCCCCCAGGGTCAGGGCCCGTCTGGAGCGCAGGCACCCCGCCGTCGAGGACGAGGACCTCGGCTGGGTGACGGTCGAGGACAGTGCCGTGGAGCTCGTGTCCGTGGACGCCGAGACGTCCGACAGGGCGGTGTTCACCGGCGAGGTGGCTCTGCCGCAGCGCTGGCACGGATGGCACGGGCGCCACCGGCGGTGGGGTACCGGCGGGCGGCCCTGGGGCCGGCGAGGCGACCACGAGGGCGGCCGGGGACGGGGCCTGCGGCTCACGGTCGAGGAGACGGAGCCGATCAGCACGGACGGCTCGGCCGAGACGCAGGAGCGGGTGGTCTACTGCGACTTCGTGGACCTCGGCGACATCGACCTGGACGGTTGAACAGACCCGGCTCCCCCGCCGCCTCCCTCGCAAGGAGGACCCGTCCGGCGGGCCCCACGCGGGTCCGCGAAGCGGGCTGTACGCGGGCGCACACGGCGACGGGGCCCCCACCGGCGACGCCGATGTGACCGCCCGGCCGCCGGGCGCCGTCCGTCCCGATGACTACTCAGGGCTCCCCCGTGGCCCTCAGGTATGACCCACGACGAGATCGGAGAGGGATTCGCCTCACCCCCGCTCGCTCCTAACGTCCTGATCAAGACGGTGGGGCAACCGCCGCACGGCAGCGATGCCGAGGACAGGCGAGACAGTGAGCGGGTGGCACGGGTGACTCAGCAGGACCGGCCGACGGACAAGGCGTTCGCTCCGGAGTATCAGGGGGCCCTCGGCTCCCTGTCGGTCAATTCCTCTCTCACCGAGGTGCTGGCCAAGGGCGTCGAGGAGCTGAGAGCGGCCGAACGCGCCGGGCAGCAGGGGGAGATGGCCCGCTGTGGGCTGGCGGTCGCGGAGGCCTGCCGGCGACTGGGCCGGATCGAGGAAGCCGATGCCGCGTGGAAGGCGAGCTACCGCGCGGCCCGTTCGGCGCAGGACACGGGGGCGATGGCGTGGGCTCTGTGGAGCGGAGGCACGCTCGCCCGCCAGCGCGGTTCGCTGGCCCTGGCCTACCGGCTTCTCCGGCTCGCGGCCGAACTGGGCGAACGGGGCGGCGACGTGGTCGTACGCGGTTACTCACTGGCCGGTCTCGCGGAGACCGGCCGCATCCAGGGCGACTACCAGGCCGTCGGCGAACTGCACGAGCAGTTGCTCGCCGAGGCCCGCCGGCGCGGGGAGGCCAGGCACACGGTGTGGGCGCTGGAGGGCATCGCGCAGATGCACCGCAACACCGGTTCGTACGACAAGGCGCTGGCTCTCTTCGAGGAGGCGGCGGAGACGGCGGGCCGGGCCGACGACCGGCGAGGTCGGGCCTGGGCGCTGCGCGGCATCGCCGACGTGGTCTCCGTACGCGACGGTGACGTGGACCGCGCTCTCGCGCTGCTCGGCGAGGCCGAATCCCTGTGCCGCGAGATGAAGTTGTCCAGCGCGCTGGCCTACAACCACAAGATGCGGGGCAACGTGCGCTACCGGGCCGGGCAGTATGCGCAGGCCCGTGACGACTACGCGCTGGCGCTCGCGGAGTTCGAGGAGATGAACGAGCCACGCGGGACGGCGCTCTCCCGGCTGGGGCTCACCAAGGCGCTGGCCCGGCTCGGTCGCAACCCCGCGGAGACGGTCGTGGACCTGGCCGGGCTCCGCGAGACCCTGGACCGGATCGGCCTGCGCCACGCGCGGGACATGGTGGACAGGGCCACGGCGGAGCTGGGAGTGGGCCCGCTGCCGGGGAGCAGCCCTCGGGCCGAGGAGGCGATGACGCGATGACCACCTCCGCGACCGTGCCCGCCGGGCCCGCACACGCCGCCCGCCCGGAGCTCGCGGGCACCGCTGCCCGCACCCTCGTCCGCTGCCGTGATCTGGTGCGCCCCTCCCTGTCCGCCGCTCTGGAACGGCTCCATGCGTGGCCGGGTGAGATGGCCGCGTACTCTCTCGGCTGGTGCGAGGTCGGCGGCGCCCCCACCGGGGGAGCCGTCGAGGGAAAAGGCGTGCGCCAGGCCCTCGCCGTCCTGTCCGCCGAGGCGGCCGGAGCGCCCGGGGAGAGCGCACTCGCCGGTGCGGTGGCCGTCGAACTCGTCCACACCTTCTCGCTGCTGCACGACGACATCATGGACGGTGACGGGATGCGCCGGCAGCGCGAGACCGTGTGGAAGGCGTACGGCACGGGGCCCGCCGTACTCGCGGGCGACGCGCTGCTCGCCCTGGCGGTGCAGGTCCTGGCCGAGACGCCCGGTCCGCACGCCGCCGCGGCGGTCGGCCGGTTGTCCGGAACGCTGACCGGTCTCGTACGCGGTCAGGCCGAGGACCTGCTCTTCGCGGCCCGTCCCTGGACCGGGCCGGACGCCGTCCGGCCCGGTGAGTACCGCGCGATGGCGGAACTGAAGACCGGCACCCTGCTGGGGTGTGCCGCGGCGCTCGGCGGCCTCCTGGGCGGCGCACCGCCGCGGACCGTATCCGCTCTGGACCGGGCGGGGCGGCACCTCGGGGTGGCTTTCCAGGCCGTCGACGACCTGCTCGGGATCTGGGGCGACCCGGCAGTGACGGGAAAACCGGTGCACAGCGATCTGCGGCAGCGGAAGAAGACCTGTCCCGTCCTCGCCGCACTGGCCGGGGACGGCCGCCAGGCCAGGGAGCTCGCCTCCCTTCTGGAGGCGCCGCTGCCCCTCGACGATGCCGGCGCGGAGCGCGCGACGGCACTCGTCGAGGCGTGCGGCGGGCGTACCGCGACGCTGGAGGAAGCCCGCCGCCACCTCGATGCCGCCCGTGGCTGCCTGCGTGGTGTGCCCCTCGCCCCACGTGCGGCGTGCGAGATCGAGGGGCTGCTCGAGTTCCTGCTCCACCGCGAGGTCTGAGGAGGGGTGCCCGGCTCCGTCACCCTGGGCCTGTCACGTCCGGATCAGCCGGTCGGTGAAGGCGTTCCCGAAGACGCCGTGCGGATCCAGCCGGTCGAGCACTCCTACGGCTTCCGCCCACTGCCCGGGGCCGTACGAGGCGGGCACCGTCGTTCCGATGACCTCCGGGTCCGCCCACGCCTCCGCGTCCGTGTACGCCCAGCCCTTGGACCACTCGACACGGGTGAGGGCGTAGTCGCCGTCGAAGGTGGTGAGCAGGAAGCGCTCCAGGTCCCGGTAGAACGCGTGGGCTCCTGGGGTCGTCGGCTGGGTGAGGACGTCGATCCACACCGCGCAGTCGAAGTCCGGCCGGTCCGCGGGGGGCCGGACGACGGAGAGCAGCGGCGGCCGGGCTCCGGGGGCGGCGGACTCCTCGGGCCGGTCCAGCCCGCCCACGCGGATCTCGACCTGGCCGTTGACGGGGAACTCCCCGCGTGCGGCCCGGGTCTTCAGCTGCTCGCTGTAGTAGGCCGCGAACTTCGAGATGACGCGCTGCACCTCGGCCCGCCGGGTGATGATCGCGTACCCGTTGGCCGTCTCCCTCAGGGTCGTGGGACGGAGGTAGAACTGCAGGTTGTGCGCCGCTCCCCAGAGGTCCGTGGCGAAGGCCGCCGCCAGCCCCGTGGCGGCCACGGTGTACTGGGCCGCGCCGAAGGCCGGGGCGAGGTACCAGGCCCCTTCCCCCAGGATGCGTCCGGCCAGCCGGGCGACGGGGGTGGGCAGCGAGTCGCTGAACGGATAGTTGTACGGGTGGTGCACGGCCCTCGCGGTCGCCGGACGCTCCGGGCTGAGGCTCCACACCTTCAGCCATGGCTTGTCCGTGAAGGCGAACCAGATCGCCTCCACCCGCCCCGCGCTGTCGAGGAAGTCGGCGAAGGTGTTGCCCCGGGCGGCGAGGGCGCTGCCGGGAGCGGCGAACAGTTCGTCGCTGGTGAGGTCGACACGGCTCCGGCAGCGGAGCGGTACCTCCTCACCCGCCTGGAGCACCGCCTCCACGACGAGACCGCGGCCGACGTGTGTGGCCAGAGCCTCGCATTCCTTGTCGGAGCCCCGGTGGAAGGTGCGCACCACGTATGCGGACCGGGCCGCGTCCCAGACGACCGCGGTGAGCGAGAGGACGAGGTTGCTCAGGGTTCCGTAGGTGTGCCCCGGACGCGGGTCCTCCCCCACGGCGGGCACGCTGGTGCCGTGGGCGTCGATGGCGAGCGTCCCGCCGAGTGTCAGCTCACCCGGCGCCGGGGTGTTGGTGACGCCCAGGCCGTGTTCGGCGAGGAAGGCCGTCAGCGTCTCCAGGGTCACTCCGGTCTGCGCCCGGACGGCACCGGGAGCGCCGGGCGGCGGCGTCACGAGTTCCATCCGGGTGAGGTGCTCGGTGGTGTCCATGAGCAGCACGCGCCGGTCCGATTCCTCCGGCCCGGTGATGGTGAGGGGCGACCAGTTGTGCGCCTTGCCCCGTGCGCGCAGCCGCCAGCCGTTGGCGTGCGCCCAGTTCGCGAGATCGGCGAGGTCCTGGCCGGTGCGGGGAGCGCAGGCCCACAGTCCGGTGTGGGTGATCTCGCCGGCCCAGTTGATGTAGGGGGTGCGGTACGCCACCAGGTCGGCGGGCAGTTGGGGAGGCGAAGACGGGACGATCGAGGGCGTTGCCGCGGCGGAAGGCTGCCCGCCGGCCGCCGCCACCCCGCCGGGTACACCGAGTGCTCCGCCGACGACGGCCGCCGCTCGCAGCACCCCACGGCGGGAGGGGACGGCCGGTGACGTTGAGTCAGAAGAATCAGGCATGCGCACGACCGTAGGCGCCTCCCTCTGTGCCCCTCACACATACACCGGAAGACCTGCACGATCCTCACCGTCGGGTGTAATGGACGGAACCCCGCCCCCCAAGGTCCGCCAGGAACGGCGACTGGCCGAAACACCTTTGTCCGCTCGGCACGAAGCGCGTGTTGCTGCCGGATCCACTCCTGCGACGGCCGGTGTGCCCCCTTCGTCGCGCTGGTCCGCCTCGAAGCTGAGGACCTGGGCGGAGGCTCTCGACAGACTGACCGCCGGCGAGGACGTCGCCTGGATGGAGTGGGACAGGGGGCCCACCGTCTCGATCCAGCTCACCGGGGAGCGCGGGTGTCCGGAGGTGATCGTCGAAGACGATTCGTCCATGGTCACCGTGCGGGTTCCACTCGTCCCGCCGGACGACTGGATCGTCAGTCATCGGCTACGCCTGGACCGAGTAGTGGATCACTGGGTCCCGTTGCTGTCCGAGTAGCGCGCCGGGCCGGCGGCCGCAGCGGGACCGGTCAGTCCCAGGGGCGGTGCGGGCTGGAGCCTCGGGAGTTCCGGGAAATGGATGGCGGAGAAATCACAATCCGGCCATCGGCAGTTGAGTTCAGGCCGTGAAAGCCTGGGGGCCGTATCACCGGCGACCACAGAGAGACGGATTCCCTGATGACCTCAGTACTGGAGACGACCGAGCAGCTGATCGACCTGAAGCTGTGCGCCGGCCGGATTCACCTCGACGGCGAGTGGGTCGAGGGAGGGGGCGGGACGGCTGATTCGGTCGAACCCGCCACGGGAGACGTCCTGGCCACCGTCGGCCTCGCCGATGCGTCGGACGTCGCCCGCGCCGCGGAGAGCGCCGAGCGCGCACAGAGGGAATGGGCGGCTCTTCCTCATCCGCAGCGTGCCGCCGTGCTGCGCCGGGCGGGCCGACTGTGGGAAAGGCACGCCGATGAGGTCGTCGGCTGGAATGTGCGGGAGGTGGGCTCCATACCGGCCTTCGCCGGATTCGCCGTTCATGTGACAGCTTCGGAGTGTTACGAGGCTTCTGCTCTCCCGTCGCACCCACTGGGGCAGCTGCTGTCCAGCGAGGAGCCGCGCCTGTCCTTCGCCCAGCGCGTGCCCGCCGGTGTCGTCGGTGTGATCTCTCCCTTCAACGTGCCGCTGATCCTCGGGATCCGCGCCGTCGCCCCGGCTCTCGCGCTCGGTAACGCCGTGCTGCTGAAGCCCGACCCGCGCACGGTCGTGACGGGCGGGATCGCGATGGTGCGGATCTTCGAGGAGGCGGGCCTGCCGAAGGGGCTGCTGCAGCTGCTGCCGGGCGGCGCGGAGGTCGGCACCGCGATCGTGGAGGACCCGAGGGTCCGCGTCGTCGCGTTCACCGGTTCCACCCGGGCGGGTCGCGCGGTGGGAGAGCTGGCCGGGCGCCACCTCAAGCGCGCGCACCTCGAACTGGGCGGCAACTCGGCGTTCATCGTGCGCCACGATGCCGACGTCGACCAGGCCGTCAACCTCGCCACCTGGGGTAATTACCTCAACCAGGGCCAGATCTGCATGTCGATCGGCCGTCACATCGTGCACGAGTCGCTCTTCGAGGACTACGTCGCCAAGCTCGCCGCCAAGGCGGAGTCGATGGTCGTCGGAGACCCCTCGACCGGCCAGGTGCACATGGGTCCCGTGATCGACGAGGTCCAGCGCGACCGTATCCACGCATGGGTGCGGGAAGCGGTGGAGCAGGGCGCCACTCTCGCCGCCGGGGGCACGTACGACAAGCTCTTCTACCGCCCGACCGTGGTCGCCGCCCCGCCCAAGGACGCCCTGGTGTTCCGTGAGGAGGTGTTCGGCCCCGTCGTGTCGGTGGTCCCGTACACCACCGACGAGGAAGCCGTGGCACTTGCCGCGGACACCGGGTACGGTCTCTCCCTCGGCATCGTGACGGCTGACGGGCTCGCCGGGCTGGAACTCGCCCGGCGCGTCCCGACCGGCATCGTGCACATCAACGACCAGACGGTGAACGACGAGGCGAATGCCCCGTTCGGCGGGGTCGGGGCGTCGGGCACCGGATCGCGCCACGGCGGTATGGAGGCGAACATCGAGGCCTTCACGGAGACCCGCTGGATCACTCTGCGCCGCGAGCCCGCCGGCTACCCGCTCTGACGGAGGCTGACAAGCCGAGCCACCGTACGAGGACTTCTCGCCGCCCGCGCGGGCGGCGAGAAGTCCTCGTACTCGAGAAGGGCCGGTCATCCGCCCTCCGGATCAGTCGGTGCGGCGAGTCGCGATCACCGTCTCCTCCGGCCACGGAGACTGACGGGCCGTCACCTGGTGACGGTCCATTTCTGGTTGGCGGCACCGGTGCAGGTCCAGATCTGCAGCCGGGCTCCGTTGGCGCTGCTGCCACCGGACACGTCCAGGCACTTGTTCGCCTGCGGGTTCACGATGTCCTTGGCGGCCGGCGTCGCCCATTGCTGCGCCGCGGTTCCGTTGCAGTCGTACAACTGCACCAGGGACCCGTCGGCCGTACCGCCCGAGGCCACGTCCAGGCACTTGCCCAGCGCGCGGATGGTGCCGTCGGAGCCCACGGTCCACTTCTGCGCCGCGGTTCCGTTGCAGTCGTACAACTGCACCGCCGTACCGTTCGCCGCCGCACCGCCGGCGACGTCCACGCACTTGCCTGCGAGCCCGGTGATGGGCCCACCGCCCGAAGAGGTGTCTCCCGTGGTCACGCGGACGTAGTCCACGACGAGTCGCTGGGGGAAGCTGGTACTGCCGTCCGGGTCACCGGGCCAGTAGCCGCCGACGGCAAGGTTGAGGATGAGGAAGAACGGCTTGTCGAACACCCAGGCTTTGCCGTTGAGGTCAGCGGGTGTCCTGCGCTGGTAGACCGTGCCGTCGACGGA